>NZ_CP172960.1:0-695000 GCF_050548785.1 Enterococcus sp. AZ009
ATGCCATCTGCTGATTCTATTTGGCAAGATCTTCAACGTTCCTTTAAAGAAGAGCTGAATCCGGCCAGTTATAGTGCTTGGATCGAGACTGCCAATGTCTTGTCGTTTGAAAAAAATCAGCTGCTGATCGAAGTACCCAGCGATCTTCATAAATCTTATTGGGAAAAAAATCTAGCTGCCAAAATTGTTGAAATGGGATTTATGAAAACTGGTGAAGAATTGATTCCTAGTTTTGTGACTGTCGAAGAAGCAGAAGCTTTAAAAACAGCCCCTTCTACTATTCAAACAGCTGCAGAAGAAAACGAGCGGCCGCCGAAATCGATCTTAAATGAAAAATACACATTTGATACCTTTGTCATCGGGAAAGGCAATCAGATGGCCCACGCTGCTGCTTTAGTTGTTGCAGAAGATCCTGGGTCTATTTATAATCCGCTGTTCTTCTATGGTGGCGTTGGTTTAGGGAAAACTCACTTGATGCACGCGATCGGTCATCAAATGTTGCTGAAACGTCCCAATGCCAAAATCAAGTATGTTAGTAGTGAAAATTTCACCAATGATTTCATTACTTCTATTCAAAAGAACAAAATGGAAGATTTTCGAAACGAATACCGCAATGTTGATCTTTTGCTGGTGGATGATATTCAATTCTTAGTCAATAAAGAAGGAACCCAAGAAGAATTCTTTAATACCTTCGAAGAACTGTATCGCAATAATAAACAGATCGTCCTGACAAGTGATCGTTTGCCAAATGAGATCCCGACTTTGCCGGAACGTTTGGTTTCCCGTTTTGCTTGGGGCTTATCCGTTGATATCACCCCGCCGGATCTAGAGACGCGGACTGCGATTTTGCGGAAAAAAGCCGAAGCCGAACGCTTGGAGATCCCCGACGATACCTTAAGTTATATCGCTGGGCAGATCGATTCGAATATCCGAGAACTTGAAGGAGCACTCGTGCGGGTGCAAGCTTTTGCTACGATGCAAAACTCAGACATTACAACGAGCTTGGCAGCTGAAGCCATCAAAGCCTTGAAATCAAGCCATGGCTCGACCCAAGTTTCGATTTTGCAGATCCAAGAAGAAGTCGCAAAATACTATCACATTCATGTCAATGATCTAAAAGGGAAAAAACGGGTCAAAGGCATCGTTGTCCCACGCCAGATCGCGATGTATCTCTCTCGAGAATTGACCGATAGTTCTTTACCAAAAATCGGCGGCGAATTTGGCGGCAAAGACCATACAACGGTCATTCATGCCCATGAAAAAATTCAGCATTTAGTCGAAACAGATCCCACGATCAAAAATGAGATCGCTGAAATCAAACAAATCCTCTTCAGCTGATCTGTGGATAAGAAAAGAAGAACCAAAAAAGTTGTCCACAAGTTATTCACAGGCATTTTCGTTAGTCTAATCACTCTTTTCTCGAGTTATCCACATTACTAACAAGCCTATTACTACTATTACTTTTATTTAATAACTATAAATTAAAGGAGTATCGCTATGAAGCTAACTTTAAACCGAACAGAGTTCATGCAAGAATTACAAACTGTCCAACGGGCGATTTCAACCAAAACCACCATCCCGATCTTAACCGGAGTAAAATTGTCCCTTTCAGAAAAAGGATTGACCATGACTGGGAGCAATGCCGATATTTCCATTGAAACTTTTTTAAGTGTGGAAAACGAAAAAGCGCAAATGCAAATCGAAAAAACAGGAGCAATCGTTTTACAAGCACGTTTCTTCAGCGAAATCGTTCGTCGTTTGCCTGAAAGTACCTTAACGTTAGAAGTTTTAGACAATAATCAAGTAGCGATCACTTCTGGAAAAGCTAACTTTACCGTCAACGGCTTGGATGCCGATAGTTATCCACATTTACCAGTTGTCGAAAGTCAAGATTCGATCGAGATTCCAGCGCACGTGTTGAATAAGGTTGTTAGTGAAACGGTCTTTGCGGTTTCGCAACACGAAAGCCGTCCAATCTTAACTGGGGTCCACTTTGTCTTAGAAAATCAAAAATTATTAGCTGTTGCGACGGACTCACACCGTTTGAGTCAACGGGTGATTCCCTTGGAAAGCGGGGAAACAGCCTTCAATATCGTGATTCCCGGCAAAAGCCTAACGGAACTTTCTCGTTCCTTAACAGATGAAGAAGAAGCGATCCAAATCAGCATTATGGATAACCAAGTATTGTTCCAAACGAAAACTATGAAATTCTATTCTCGTTTATTGGAAGGAACTTACCCAGATACCAACCGTCTGATCCCTTCAAGCTTCAATACTGAAATTGAATTTTCTGTGCCAGAATTGTTACAGGCTATCGAACGGGCGTCATTGCTTTCCCATGAAGGCCGTAACAACATCGTTCGTTTGGCAATCTCCGAGGAAGCTGTTGTCTTATATGGAAACTCACCAGAAATCGGGAAAGTGGAAGAAGACCTTTCTTTTGAAAAAGTGACCGGCGACCCATTAGAGATCTCTTTCAATCCTGATTATATGAAAGCTGCACTACGAGCATTTGGTGACACCAGCATCGTGATCCGCTTTATCTCAGCGATCCGTCCCTTTACGTTGGAGCCAACAGAGAGCAAAGGCAGCTTTATCCAGCTGATCACACCGGTGCGCACCAACTAGTTTTTCATGTCTTTTGAAAAAAGTTGAAACAATCATCTGAAAATGAATAAATGAGTTAAAAGGGCTTAAAATCGTTTTTAAGCCCTTTTTTCTATTTTGGCTTCTTTTTTGTCTAAAAGCAGTAAGTCTTCTGAGAATGAAAAATATGCCGATGAATTTGTTTTCTTGGCAAAAAAAGAGTATAATAGAGCTAAACGCTCTTTGATAGAATTGAGGGGAATTATGAAAATGCAAATACCGTTAGAAACGGAATATATGACACTTGGACAAATGCTCAAAGAAGTCAGTGTGATCAGCAGCGGCGGCCAAGCGAAATGGTACCTTGCAGAGCACACCGTTTTTGTCGACGGCGAGCCAGAAAATCGACGAGGGCGCAAATTGTATGCGGGAATGCGTGTTGAGCTACCTGATGAAGGTACTTTTTTTATGGTGAAGAAGGAAGACGCCGATGCGGCTGAATGAGTTGCATTTAAGCAATTATCGGAACTATGATTCGCTGACACTGACTTTTGAGAAAGGTCTGGTCATTTTTTTAGGCGAAAACGCGCAAGGAAAAACCAATATTTTAGAAAGTATCTATGTATTGGCGATGACCAAAAGCCACCGCACCTCCAGCGAGCAAGAACTTATCCGCTGGGACACAGAAGGTGCGCGGATCTCTGGCAGTGTCAGTCGGGGACGCTCAACGATCCCGTTAGAACTGTTTTTGTCAAAAAAAGGACGAAAAACGAAAGTAAACCACATTGAGCAAAAAAAGCTCAGTAGTTACATAGGGCAGTTGAATGTCATTTTATTTGCTCCAGAAGACCTCTCCCTTGTAAAAGGAAGTCCCCAAGTCCGCCGCAAATTTCTCGATATGGAAATTGGGCAGATCGATCCAATCTATCTCTATGATCTCGTTCAATACCAATCCGTTTTGAAACAGCGCAATCAATACTTAAAACAGCTGAATGAAAAAAAACAGACCGATGAGATCTATTTAGATGTTTTGACGGAACAGCTGGTGGCTTTCGGCAGTAAAATCATTTTAGCCAGACAACGGTTTGTTCAGCGCTTGGCGTATTGGGCAAATCAGCTGCACCAAAAGATCAGCCAAGGAAAAGAAACCTTGCAGATCGACTACTTATCGAATGTGCCCGGTGAGGCGAATACGCTGGAGGAGATCCAACAGCAATTTGTCAAAGCCTTGGCACAAGTCAAAGACCGTGAACGATTTCGGCAAGTCACGCTGGCAGGCCCCCATCGAGACGATCTGGATTTTTTGATCAATGAGAAAAATGTTCAGACCTTTGGTTCGCAAGGACAGCAGCGAACGACGGCCTTAAGTGTTAAATTGGCAGAAATCGATTTGATGAAAGAAGAAACGGGAGAATATCCCGTCCTTTTATTAGATGACGTCATGAGTGAGCTGGATGATTCCCGACAACTGCATTTATTGGAGACCATTGAAGGAAAAGTTCAGACCTTTCTGACAACGACGACATTAGAACATGTGAAAGACAAAATGTCTGTGGAAGCAGAGATTTTTTATGTAGAGCAAGGACATATTAAAGGAGAATAGACTGAATGACAGAAGAAGAAAAAAGCTTAGTTGAACGTGCGAAAGCCTATGATGCCAGTCAGATCCAAGTGCTGGAAGGGCTAGAAGCCGTCCGCAAACGACCTGGGATGTACATTGGTTCTACCAGTTCAGAAGGTTTGCACCACTTAGTATGGGAAATCGTCGATAACTCGATCGATGAAGCACTAGCAGGCTTTGCCTCAAGTATTCAAGTGATCATTGAACCAGATAATAGTATTACGGTCGTCGATGACGGTCGGGGGATCCCCGTTGATATCCAAGCCAAGACAGGCCGTCCAGCGGTAGAAACCGTCTTTACGATCCTGCATGCCGGCGGGAAATTTGGCGGCGGCGGCTACAAGGTTTCCGGCGGACTTCATGGGGTAGGTTCCTCCGTCGTTAATGCGTTGTCCACGACTTTAGACGTAAAAGTCTATAAAGAAGGCAAAGTGTATTATCAAGAATACCATCGTGGAGCAGTCGTTGATGACTTAAAAGTGATCGATGAAACCGACCGCCACGGAACGACCGTCCACTTTGTTCCAGATCCAGAGATCTTTACGGAAACAACGGAATTCAATTTTGATAAATTAGCGACGCGGGTTCGGGAATTAGCCTTCTTGAACCGTGGTTTAAAAATCTCGATCGAAGACAAACGGGAAGAAAAACCCGTTTTGAAAGAATATCATTACGACGGCGGGATCAAGAGCTATGTGGAGCATTTGAATGCGAGTAAAACAGTGATTTTCCCAGATCCGATCTATTTAGAAGGAGAACAACAAGGAATCACGGTTGAAGTCTCCATGCAATATACCGATAGCTACCATAGCAACCTGCTAAGTTTTGCCAACAACATCCATACCTATGAAGGCGGAACCCATGAATTCGGGTTTAAGACTGCCTTGACCCGGGTGATCAATGATTACGCCCGCAAGTCAAAATTGATGAAAGAAAACGACGAAAACCTGACCGGAGAAGATGTTCGGGAAGGATTGACGGCGGTTATCTCCATCAAGCATCCAGATCCTCAGTTTGAGGGACAAACGAAAACCAAATTAGGAAATTCCGAAGTGCGGACAGTCACTGATCGTCTCTTTTCCGAACATTTCACGAAATTCTTGATGGAAAACCCGAATGTGGGTCGTCAAGTCGTGGAAAAAGGACTTTTGGCATCAAAAGCCCGTCAAGCAGCCAAACGTGCCCGGGAAATGACTCGCAGAAAAGGTGCATTAGAAATCAGTAACTTACCTGGGAAATTAGCCGACTGTTCCAGTAATGATCCAGAAAAATGCGAATTGTTTATCGTCGAAGGAGATTCTGCCGGCGGTTCAGCAAAACAAGGCCGCAGTCGGGAATTCCAAGCGATCTTACCGATCCGTGGAAAGATCTTGAATGTCGAAAAAGCCAGCATGGACAAAATCTTAGCAAACGAAGAAATCCGTTCGCTGTTTACAGCAATGGGTACCGGGTTTGGTGCTGATTTTGATGTAGCAAAAGCCCGTTACCACAAGCTAGTCATCATGACCGATGCCGATGTCGATGGTGCCCATATCCGGACCCTACTCTTGACGCTGTTCTATCGTTATATGCGTCCCATCGTTGAAGCCGGTTATGTCTATATCGCACAACCGCCATTGTACGGTGTCAAACAAGGGAAAAATATCCATTATATCCAACCCGGCAAGAATGCCGAACAAGATTTGAAAAATACGATTGAATCACTACCTGCGACACCAAAACCAACAGTTCAACGATACAAAGGTCTAGGGGAAATGGATGACCACCAGTTATGGGAAACCACGATGGATCCTGACAATCGGATGATGCTGCGGGTCAGCGTAGATGATGCCATTGAAGCCGATCAAATTTTTGAAATGCTGATGGGGGATCGCGTCGAACCAAGACGGGCCTTTATCGAAGAAAACGCGCACTACGTGAAAAATCTTGACATCTAGCCAATCGTAGAGGAGGAAACAGCTTGAGTGAAGAAGCAAAACAAAATATTCATGACGTCAATCTGACCAGTGAAATGCGCGAGTCCTTTATCGATTATGCAATGAGTGTAATTGTTGCTAGGGCTTTACCAGATGTGCGGGATGGCTTAAAGCCGGTTCACCGCCGAATTTTATATGGAATGAATGAATTAGGGGTCACACCAGACAAGCCCCATAAAAAATCAGCCCGGATCGTCGGCGATGTCATGGGGAAATACCATCCCCATGGTGACAGTGCGATCTATGAATCAATGGTGCGGATGGCACAGCCCTTCAGCTATCGCTACATGTTAGTCGATGGCCACGGAAACTTTGGTTCAGTCGATGGTGACGGTGCCGCTGCGATGCGGTATACCGAAGCCCGCATGAGCAAACTGGCGATGGAGATGCTGCGGGACATCAACAAAGATACTGTTGATTTCCAAAGCAATTATGATGATACAGAACGAGAACCAGCGGTATTACCAGCACGCTTCCCGAACCTTTTGGTCAACGGGACGACGGGGATCGCTGTTGGGATGGCGACCAATATCCCGCCTCATAACTTGAATGAAGTTATTGCAGCCATCGATCTATTGATGGAAAATCCAGAAGTCACGACAAGTGAATTGATGGAAGTCCTGCCGGGACCAGATTTCCCAACCGGCGGGATCGTCATGGGAAAATCCGGTATTCGCCGTGCCTATGAAACAGGGAAAGGTTCGATCACTGTTCGCGGAAAAGTCGAAGTGACTGAAATGCCCAACGGTAAAGAACGGATCTTAGTGACTGAATTGCCGTATATGGTCAATAAAGCGAAGTTGATCGAGCGGATCTCTGAGCTGCACCGTGACAAACGGATCGAAGGAATCACCGATCTGCGGGATGAATCGTCTCGTGAAGGCATGCGGATCGTGATCGACGTTCGTCGCGACGTCAGTGCGTCGGTGATCTTAAACAATCTCTACAAAATGACTGCACTGCAATCTTCTTTTGGCTTTAATATGTTAGCCATTGAAAAAGGCGTGCCGAAGATTTTGAGTTTGAAACGAATTTTAGAAAATTACATCGAGCATCAACAAGAAGTGGTAACTCGTCGGACACAGTTTGATAAAAACAAAGCAGAAGCCCGTGCCCACATCTTAGAAGGGTTACGGATCGCATTGGATCATATCGATGAGATCATTGCTTTGATCCGGGCATCAAATTCTGATGATGAAGCAAAAAATAGCATGATGGAGCGCTTCAAATTGTCCGATCGCCAAGCGCAAGCAATTTTAGATATGCGTTTGCGTCGCTTGACCGGTTTGGAACGCGACAAGATCGAAAACGAGTACCAAGGTTTGTTAGAATTTATCGCTGATTTGACAGACATTTTAGCAAATCCACAACGAGTCCTAGAGATCATCCAAACGGAATTGCAAGAATTAGGCCAACGCTTTGGCGATGATCGCCGGACTGAATTATTGGTTGGGGAAGTCTTAAGTCTTGAAGATGAAGACTTGATCGAAGAAGAAGAAATCGTCATTACTTTGACGAACAATGGATACATCAAACGAGTAGCTAAGTCTGAATTCCGTGCACAACGTCGCGGCGGACGTGGCGTTCAAGGAATGGGGATCCACGATGAAGACTTCGTGAAGACGTTGATTTCTTGTTCGACTCACGACACATTACTGTTCTTCACCAATAAAGGGAAAGTTTACAAAGCCAAAGGCTATGAAATTCCTGAGTATGGTCGGGCAGCCAAAGGTATCCCTGTGATCAATCTGCTAGGGATCGATTCTAGCGAACGGATCGAAGCGATCATTTCGGCTTCTGGTGGGCCTCAAGAAGGACGCTACTTGTTCTTCACGACGCGTCTAGGTGTGGTCAAACGGACCTCAGTGACGGCCTTTTCAAATATCCGTGCCAATGGTCTGATTGCGATCGGTCTTCGGGAAAATGATGAGTTGGTTAACGTGATCGAAACCCATGGCGAAGATGTCGTGATCATCGGCACCCACGATGGCTACTCTGTGACTTTCAAAGAAGCCCTTGTTCGGGATATGGGCCGAACAGCTGCTGGTGTGCGAGGCATTCGTCTAAGAGATGGAGACTACGTCGTAGGTGCCGCTGTGATCACAGAAGACAGTGAAGTCTTGGTCATCACTGAGAATGGCTATGGCAAACGCACCAAAGGCTCTGAATACCCAATCAAAGGTCGTGGCGGAAAAGGGATCAAAACAGCCAACATTACGGTGAAAAACGGTCCATTAGCCGGCTTGACGACGGTCAGCGGTGAGGAAGACATCATGGTGATCACCAATAAAGGCGTCTTGATTCGTTTCAATGTAGCGACTGTTTCCCAAACTGGTCGGGCAACCTTAGGGGTTCGTTTGATGAAGATGGAAAACAATGCCAAAGTAGTGACGATGGCAACGGTTGAACCGGAAGTCGAAGAAGAACTAACGACTGCCGAAGAAACAGCGGGACAAGACGTGCCAGTTGTGGAAGAAACAACGGAAGACACCACGGATACACAAGAATAAGCAATACATTTTCTAGGAAGACAGCAACCTGCGAACCTGCAGCTTGCTGTCTTTTTACTCTTTTTCAAAAAATCGGCAGCAGCTGACGTATTTATCAGTGTAAGCGATTGTTTGCAGTGATGGGTAGATGCAGGGACGCAAAAAAATAGCTTGCAGTAGGGACGAAAAAAGTGTATAATAATTATTTGTGAGTAGTCTAATTAGACCACTCTCTCTGCTCCTAGAAAACTAGGGGCCAAAGTCCACAGGGAGGTGAAAAATCAATGGAAAACACGAAATATGAGATCTTATATATCATTCGTCCAAACATTGATGAAGAAGCAAAAGCCGCATTGATCGCTCGTTTTGACTCAATCTTAACTGATAACGGCGCTGAAGTTATCGAATCAAAAGATTGGCAAAAACGCCGTCTAGCGTATGAAATGGATGGATTCCGTGAGGGTATCTATCACATCGTTAAAGTTTCTTCTTCAACAACTGCAAGTGCAATCAACGAGTTTGACCGTCTTGCGAAAATCAATGATGACATTATCCGTCACATGATTGTCAAAGAAGAAGCATAATATTGTTTCACATGAAACAAAAGCGATGAGGAGATGATGAACTTTGATTAATAATGTTGTACTAGTAGGAAGACTAACCAAAGATCCTGATTTACGTTACACTTCTAATGGCACTGGTGTCGCAACCTTTACCTTGGCGGTAAATCGCAATTTTACCAACCAAAGTGGAGAGCGCGAAGCTGATTTCATCAACTGTGTTATTTGGAGAAAACCAGCGGAAACATTAGCAAACTATGCACGCAAAGGAACTTTATTAGGGGTTACTGGACGTATTCAAACCCGTTCATACGACAACCAACAAGGCCAACGTGTTTATGTAACAGAAGTCGTTGCTGACAACTTCCAATTATTAGAATCGCGAAATGCTTCCGAGCAAAGACGCACAACTGATAGCGGATCTGGCAGCAGCAATACGTATAACTCAAATAGTTCTTCTGGATTTGGTAACAATAACTCAAATCAAACTCAATCCTCTCAACCATCAGGAATGCCTAATTTTGATCGAGACAACTCCGATCCATTCGGAAACTCATCAATCGACATTTCAGACGATGATTTACCATTCTAAGAAATTGATAGGAGGGAAATAGGATGGCACAACAAAGAAGAGGCGGACGCAAACGTCGTAAAGTAGACTACATTGCTGCAAACCATATTGAACATATCGATTATAAAGATATTGAATTACTAAAACGTTTCATTTCAGAACGCGGTAAAATTTTACCACGTCGTGTAACTGGTACTGGTGCGAAAAACCAACGCAAACTTACCATTGCAATCAAACGTGCGCGTATTATGGGATTACTTCCATTCGTAGGCGAAGAATAAATCGAATGATTTTCATTGACAAGTTTCTTTTGAAGCTTGTCAATTTTTTTATCTACTGAAGAAACACTTGTTATTTTATATACAGATAAAATAACGAGTGACAGAAATTTTCCCATGATTATCTCACCAAAAAAGTTTCACGTGGAACTTTTTGCATCAATCGCCTATTTGATTGTTTTGTGGTAAAATAAGGAACAAAGCTTCAAAAAAATGGGATGATACATTGAGGGGTAAAAAAGATGGCAGCAATTGGGTTGATTTCAATTGATAATTACGATGATTTGATTGAGAAAAAAGACGACAAACAAGTTTCTTATTTGAACTCGCTGATCACGACACTGATTTCTGATTGGGCAAGTGAGAATCATGTTTTTTACAAACGAATCAATTCCGAGCGGTTTCTTTTCGTCGCGAAGTATTCAGATATTGAGCGGATGAAGGAAGAAAAATTCCAATTTTTGACTAGAGTACGGCAAGTTGCGGAAAAAAATGATCTGGCATTAACGATCAGTATGGGAATTTCCTATGGGGAAGAGTCTTTTGAAGAGATTGGTGAAGTGGCACAAAACAATCTCGACATTGCGTTAGTTCGTGGCGGCGATCAAGTCGTTTTAAAAGAAGCCAAAGAAGAAGCAAAACCGCAATTCTTTGGCGGTAATACGGATGGTACGCCGAAGAGAACGCGTGTTCGTTCTCGTGCCATGAGTACGGCGTTGAGAAAGATTTTTGCTGAAAACCAGCGGATCTTTATCATGGGACATCGTTACCCGGACATGGATGCTTTAGGTTCGGCTTTTGGGGTGGCTTACATGGCGATGATGAGCGACAAAGAATGCTACATCATTTTAAATCCGAAAGAGATCACCGCCGACATTCAGCGGGCATTGGAAGAATTGAAAAAATACCCCGAGCTGGAACGATTTGTGATCACTGGGGAAGAAGCAGTCAATTTATCAAATGAAGAAAGTGTTTTAGTGATGGTAGATTACCATAAGCCGTCGATGTCGATCTCGCAAGCGGTCTATGATGAATTTGACAAAATCGCAGTGATCGATCACCATCGTCGCGGGGATGAGTTTCCCGATAAGCCATTATTGACGTATATTGAATCTTCCGCGTCTTCAGCATCGGAACTGGTAGCAGAATTGATCCAGTATCGCGCTTCTCGCAGATCGCAAGTCCCTAAATTTATTACGACTTCTTTATTAGCGGGAATCTACGTGGATACGAAGAACTTCACGGTGCGAACCACTGGTCGGACCTTTGATATTGCTGGCTATTTGAAAAACCAAGGCGCAGATACGTCATTGGTTCAATACATGTTGAGTACGGATCTCGATTCCTATTTGATGATCAGTGAACTGGTTTCTCGCAGCCAGCATTTCCGCGAAGATATCGTGATTGCTGCAGCGGATGAAGATCGGGTGTACGATAGTGTCACCGTTGCAAAAGCGGCCGATACTCTGCTATCGATCAATGGGATCCATGCCGCATTTGTCATTACGAAACAACCAGGAGATTTGATCGGTATCAGTGCTAGAAGCACTGGTAAAGTCAATGTACAAACCTTGATGGAGGCATTAGGCGGCGGCGGACATTTTACCAACGCAGCCACGCAAATAAAGAACAGCAGCATTGGTGATGTAGAAAACCAGCTGCGAGCGGAATTAACGAAAAATGAACAATAACAAGGAGTGACCAAGATGAAAGTTATTTTCTTACAAGATGTCAAAGGCAAAGGCAAAAAAGGCGATATCAAGGAAGTCCCTAATGGCTACGCACAAAACTTTCTGATCAAAAACAACTTAGCCAAACCTGCCAACAATGAAAGCATGGCAGAATTAAAAGGCAAACAAAAAGCCAAAGAAAAACAAGATGCGGAAGTCTTAGCAGAAGCGAAAGAGTTAAAAGCACTTCTTGAAAAAGAAGAAACCGTCGTGAAGATCAATGCCAAAGCAGGGGAAGATGGCCGCTTGTTCGGTTCGATCCCATCAAAACAAATTGCCGATGCTTTGAACAAGCAATACAAAATCAAAATCGATAAACGCAAAATCGAATTGGATCAGCCGATTCGTGCATTAGGGTTTACGCAAGTACCTGTAAAATTGCACCCACAAGTAACAGCAACGATCAATGTTCATACCATTCAAGAATAAGCATTACTCCCAACAGTCACATGTTGGGGTTTTTTTCGGCAAACGTCCAAGCAATCTTGTACTTTGAATGGGAATCTTGTAGAATGAATGGACGAAGGAGCGAATGGCATGAATGAAGTTTGGCAAAATCAAGTTCCCCCACAAGATATTGAAGCGGAACAAGCGGTCCTAGGGGCAGTCTTTTTAGATGCCGATGCGATCATCGATGCAATGGAAGTAATCGCCCCAGAAGATTTTTATCGCCGCAGCCATCAAATAATTTTTCAAGCAATGATCCAGTTGAACGACCGTAGTGAATCGATCGACTTGATCACGTTGAAAGCAGAAATTGAAAAAAGCAATAGTCTTGAAGATGTTGGCGGTCTGACGTATCTGACTGAATTGAGTCAAGCTTCACCATCAGCAGCAAGTATTGCTTATTATGCGAAGATCGTTGACGACAAAGCCACGCTGCGCAATCTAATCCAAACAGCGAGTCGTATCGTAACCAAAGGCTTTGAACAAGATGAAGATGTGCAGTCGATCATTGATCAAGCAGAAAAAAGTATTTTAGAAGTATCCGAAAAGCGCAACAGTAATGGCTTCCAATCGATAGCGGAAGTCTTGAATCGGACGATCGAAACGATCGATCAATTGGCGCAAAACAATGAAGAAATCACCGGATTACCTACGGGTTATGCGGCTTTAGACAAAATGACGGCGGGGCTGCAAAAAGAAGAGCTGATTATTCTGGCTGCCCGTCCCGCGGTAGGGAAAACCGCATTTGCCTTGAATATCGCGCAAAATGTCGGAACGAAAACCGATCGTTCCGTGGCGATCTTTAGTCTGGAAATGGGGGCTGAATCATTGGTCAACCGGATGCTTTGTGCGGAAGGCTCGATTGAGGCCAGTCACTTGCGGACGGGGCAGCTCTCAGAAGAAGAGTGGCGGAATTTGATCGTTGCCATGGGCAGTCTTTCTAACGCCAATATCTATATCGATGATACCCCCGGGATCAAGATCTCTGAGATCCGGGCACGTTGTCGGAAACTCGCGCAAGAAAAAGGCAATCTCGGCTTGATTTTGATCGACTATTTGCAGTTGATTGAAGGAACGGGTCGCGAAAACCGCCAACAAGAAGTCTCTGAGATCTCTCGCCAATTAAAGAAACTGGCGAAGGAATTGAAAGTGCCGGTGATTGCACTGTCTCAGCTTTCTCGGGGTGTGGAACAGCGACAAGACAAACGTCCTGTTTTAAGTGATATCCGGGAATCAGGGTCGATCGAGCAGGATGCCGATATCGTTGCTTTCTTGTACCGAGATGACTACTACCGCAGTGAAGGCGACGATGACGATGAACCAGAAGAACAACAAAACAACAATGTGATCGAAGTCATTATTGAGAAAAACCGGAGTGGTGCCCGAGGGACCGTCGAACTTCTATTCATCAAAGAATACAATAAGTTCTCCTCGGTCTCGCCACGAGAAGAGTTCGGGTAAGGCACCAATGATTTGAGAAACAAAGGCTCCTGCTGCCGTCTGCATCGCGCTGATGGTAGTAGGGCTTTTTTTATGTGCCGACTTTATTCGTTTTTACGTGTATAAATAATTATTCCAAAGAAAATAGTTCGTTTTTTACCCCTGAAAAATGAGAATTTAAAACGATTATTCGATTTTAGATTGAAAGAGCTTGCGAATCTTGTTACAATACTTAAGGAATGCACTAATTAAAGAAAGAGGTCATTATATGTCATCTGTAGTAGTAGTAGGTACACAATGGGGCGATGAAGGTAAAGGAAAGATTACGGACTTTTTGAGTGAAAACGCGGAAGTCATTGCACGTTATCAAGGTGGAGACAATGCCGGCCATACGATTAAATTTGACGGTGTGACCTATAAACTGCATTTGATTCCTTCAGGGATCTTTTATGCAGATAAAATCAGTGTCATTGGAAACGGGGTCGTTGTGAACCCGAAATCATTAGTTAAAGAATTAGCATACTTGAAAGAAAACAATATAATAACAGAAAACTTAAAGATCTCTGATCGTGCACATGTTATTTTACCTTACCATATCCATTTGGATCAGCTGCAAGAAGATGCCAAAGGTGACAACAAGATCGGTACGACAATCAAAGGGATCGGACCAGCCTATATGGATAAAGCGGCCAGAGTCGGCATTCGGATCGCTGATCTTTTAGACAAAGAAATTTTTGAAGAACGTCTGCGTATCAACTTAGAAGAAAAAAATCGTCAATTCGTGAAAATGTTTGATGCAGAGCCAATCGCCTTTGAAGATATTTTTGAAGAGTATTACGAATATGGCCAACAAATCAAAAAATATGTGACGGATACTTCGGTGATCCTTAACGATGCCTTAGATGAAGGCAAACGAGTTTTATTTGAAGGGGCACAAGGCGTGATGCTGGATATCGACCAAGGAACCTATCCTTTCGTAACGTCATCCAACCCCGTTGCTGGAGGTGTCACCATCGGTAGTGGTGTGGGCCCTTCAAAAATCAACAAAGTCGTTGGTGTCTGCAAAGCCTACACCTCTCGGGTAGGAGATGGTCCATTCCCAACGGAACTGTTTGATGAAACAGGTGAACAAATTCGTAAGATCGGTCGTGAATACGGGACAACGACAGGACGACCTCGTCGTGTGGGCTGGTTTGATACCGTCGTGATGCGCCATTCAAAACGGGTCTCAGGGATCACGAACCTATCCCTTAACTCGATCGATGTCTTGAGCGGTTTAGAAACCGTGAAAATCTGTACCGCTTATGAACTAGACGGCGAATTGATCTATCATTATCCAGCAAGCTTGAAAGAGTTGAACCGCTGCAAACCAGTCTACGAAGAACTTCCTGGCTGGTCTGAAGACATTACTGGCTGCAAAACATTGGCAGATCTGCCAGAAAATGCACGCAATTACGTTCACCGCATCTCTGAATTAGTCGGTGTCCGCATTTCGACCTTCTCGGTAGGGCCAGACCGCAGCCAAACCAACATCTTAGAAAGTGTTTGGGCGCAAATTTAACCTGACGCGAAAGCATCAGAACAAGACAAAGAACTTCTGTGTCAGAAGCGGTCAACGATAAGTTTGGCTGCTTTTGATGAGAATTTCTTCTGTCTTGTTCTTTTTTTGCTATAATAGGGGGTAACGAGAGGGGTGAAACCATGTTTCAAATCATGACAGATTCCTGCTGTGATTTACCAGCAGCAAGATTAGCGGAGCTAGATGTCGCCTATATTCCAATGCTGATTGAATTAGATGGCAAAGAATATATCGATGATATGGGCAAAGAATTTGATACGGAATGGTTTTTAGGAAAACTAAAAGAGCATGCGCAACCGACGACTTCTCAAATCAATGTCGGACGTTATATGGAATATTTTCGGCCATATGTCGAAGCGGGCACACCGATCCTTTATTTAGGTTTTTCTTCAGGAATGAGCGGCTCATTCCAAAGTGCCGTCCAAGCCGTAGCCTTACTAAAAGAAGAATACAAAGAAGTCGCGATCACCTTGATCGATACGCGCTCTGCTAGTTTAGGCGAAGGCTTCTTAGTGGCTGAAGCAGCTCAACAAAAAGCCCAAGGGCGTTCGTTGCTGGAAGTCAGCCAATGGGTAGAAGAAAATAAACTGCGTTTAGATTCATGGGTCACCGTCGATGATTTAAAACAATTGGAACGCGGCGGCAGAATCTCTAAAACAGCCGCAGCGATCGGTGGATTGTTGAATGTGAAACCAATCATTACCGTAGATACCGCGGGAAAATTACGCAGTGTTGATCGAGTGCGGGGACGCAACAAAGCGATCCAAAAAATCGTGGATCAAACCATCGCCAATCTTCACGAATCAAAAACCAATACGGTTTATTTTGCCAATGCTGGCGATGCCGAAGCAGCGGAGAAAGTCATCAAGCGTTTGACCGAAAAAGTTCCTGACATTATTATTCATCATTATCCATTAGGTCCAACGATCTCCAGTCATACCGGCTACGGCTGCTTGGCGCTGTTTTCATTCGGCAAAGCCCGTTTAGAACAAGCGTAACCTGCCCAACATGCCCGAAGTATTAGACAAAATAAAAAGAACGCTCCAGTTGCCTGCCACCAAGGCTGCAACTGGAGCGTTCTTTTTTGTAGAAGCAGCTTATTGATTCATTTCTGCTACGCGTTTTTGGACATCTTTGTTTTCTAAGAATTCATCGTAGGTCGTTTCGGCACGATCCACCACGCCTTTGCTAGAGACCGCAATGATACGGTTCGCAAGGGTTTGAATAAATTGGTGGTCATGAGAAGCAAACAACAATGAGCCGGTGAAGGCCATCAAACCATCGTTTAATGCGGTGATCGATTCTAAGTCCAAGTGATTGGTTGGATCATCCAACACCAATACGTTGGCTTTTGAAAGCATCATTTTCGACAACATACAGCGAACTTTTTCGCCCCCGGAAAGAACGTTGACGGGTTTTAATACTTCATCACCAGAGAATAACATGCGACCTAGGAAGCTGCGCAAGAAGGTATTGTCGTCTTCTTCTTTGCTTGCGTATTGACGCAGCCAATCAACGATCGGGGTATCCGTATCGAATTCGCTGGTCGTATCTTTTGGCAAGTAGGCATGCTGCGTGGTGACGCCCCAACGAACACTACCTGTATCAGGAGTGATTTCCCCCATGATGACTTTGAATAGCGTCGTGGTGGTGATATCGCTATTGGCAACAAAAGCGACTTTGTCGTCTTTATTCAAGGTGAAAGAGATATTGTCTAAAATCTTTTTGCCGTCGATCGTCACACTGACATTGTCGACTTGCAGCAAGTCATTCCCGATTTCACGTTCTGGTTTAAAACCAACAAACGGATAACGGCGGGACGAAGGTTGAATATCATCAAGGGTGATTTTATCCAACATTTTTTTCCGAGACGTTGCTTGTTTGGATTTTGATGCATTGGCACTAAAGCGTGCGATAAAGTCTTGCAGTTCTTTGATCTGCTCTTCTTTTTTGGCATTTGATTGGGATTGTAATTTCGCCGCTAATTGGCTTGATTCCAACCAGAAATCATAGTTGCCGACAAACAATTTGATTTTGCCGAAGTCTAGATCGGCCATATGGGTACAAACTTTATTTAAGAAGTGGCGGTCATGGGAAACAACGATGACAGTGTTGTCAAAGTTGATTAGAAATTCTTCTAACCAGTTGATAGATTGGATATCCAATCCGTTGGTAGGCTCATCTAGGAGCAAGACGTCTGGCTTACCGAAAAGGGCTTGTGCGAGTAAGACTTTTACCCGTTGACCAGCAGTTAGATCTTTCATCAAGACATGATGCAATTCATCGGGAATGTTCAGGCCTTGCAAAAGAACGGCTGCTTCTGGCTCTGCTTCCCAACCATCAAGTTCCGCAAATTCGCCTTCTAGTTCGGCGGCACGAATCCCATCTTCATCAGAAAAGTCTTCCTTCATGTAGATCGCGTCTTTTTCTTTCATCACTTCGTAGAGACGTTTATGGCCCATGATGACCGTTTCGATCACTGGAAACTCTTCGTAATCATAGTGGTTCTGTTTCAAGACAGCCATCCGTTCATCAGGACCTAAAGAAACGTTCCCGGTCGAAGGTTGGATCTCACCAGATAAAATTTTTAAAAAAGTTGATTTACCAGCACCATTTGCACCAATCAAACCATAACAATTACCAGGCGTAAACTTAATATTAACATCATCAAACAGTTTGCGGTCTGAAAAATGCAAACTTACATCACTTACTGTAATCAATTCTTTTCCTCACTTTATATAAATTGACATGGAGTCTCCTAGCATTATAGCGATGAATGTTGAAACTTTCAAGTAAAGCCGAGGATTTCATCGGGAAAGGCTTAGGGCTGGTGAAAGAAAAATTTTGGCTGCTGCTGCCTTCCTAGTAGAACCTGACGGCTTCCTATGCTAGAGTATTGGTAGAATAGTCAGACAAAGGAGCAGACGAATGGTGGATTGGTTGGTTGGATTGTCGCCATGGCAGCAAGCGCTGGCGGGGACGATCTTTACGTATGGTATGACGGCGCTTGGGGCAGCGCTAGTCTTTTTCTTCAAAGAAATCAATAAAAATGTCCTGAATACAATGCTGGGGTTTGCCTCTGGAGTGATGATCGCCGCTAGTTTCTGGTCGTTATTAGATCCTGCGATCGCACGAGCCGAAGAAAATGGCGACATTCCGTGGCTGGTGGTCAGTATCGGGTTTGGTTTGGGCGGTTTGTTTCTTTATGCAGCAGATAAGACACTCCCACATATGCATTTTGGTCCGAATCATGAAACAGAAGGATTGCCTAGTCATTTGAAGCGAACGATCTTGCTGGTTTTTTCCATCACACTACATAATATCCCGGAAGGCTTGGCGGTAGGGGTAGCGTTTGGGGCGGCGGCTAGTGCTGATGATCCGCGAGCTGCGATCTTAGCAGCACTTTCGGTAGCGATCGGGATCGGGATCCAGAATTTTCCAGAAGGCGCAGCCGTTTCGATCCCCTTGCGCCAAGAAGGGTTAAGCCGAACCAAAGCCTTTATGTATGGGCAAGCATCTGGGATCGTTGAACCGATCGCGGGTGTGATCGGGGCTTTGTTGGTAACGAGTATGTCCGCTGTCTTGCCGTATGCGTTGGCTTTTGCAGCGGGTGCTATGATTTATGTGGTGGTGGAAGAATTGATTCCAGAAGCGCAGCAAACCTTGACGAGTCGCCGCCATTTTGCGGTTTTTGGCGTCATGTTAGGCTTTATCTTAATGATGGTTCTAGATGTCGCATTAGGCTGATGGATAGAAAAAACCACCTGACTGTTGGAAAGTCAGGTGGTTTTGGTTTTCCTGCAATTAACGATAATATTTTCTTGGTTTTTGGCGAATCGAGGTTAACCAGCGAACGATCAAAACGGCCAGCAGTAAAGGAATCCCGAAACGGAAGATCAATCCGATCAACCCACCAACAATGCCTAATACGACAGATAAAACAAGAGATGCTGCGATTAAAACTGCCACGACAGTAACGATTCTTCCTAATAAACTTTCTGTATTCATAGCGACTCCTCCTAGACTTTTTTTCTTATCCTTAGCATAGCAAGAAGGAAGAAGAAAAACATCCAACTTAAGGCGGAATAATTGCTCCGCCGTGGGCCATAGGTTTTGTGATAAACTAAACATGAAGCATTCATGAAAGGAGACGAAACGAATGAACGTAGAAATCCTCACGAGCCAAGTCATCACAGAAGGAGGGTGTAATGCTTGTTTGCCTTATGAACTCAATACCTTCATGCTGCAGCTGCCAGATGGTCGTTGTTTTTCGTTAGAAAACTTGGATGTTGCTTCCTTGGTGATGCCCATCGCCCAAATCAATCAGTGGCAAACTCGCTTATTATTGGAAGAAGACGAAGGGCTGATCTATCGCAAGGGAACACAAGAAGTGATTTTCGTAGAAGGCAGCCGCCAGGATACGTTTTCCAGCAAAGGACAGACGATTGCTTGTCCGAAAAAGAGTTGTGAAGCAGACGTTTTTGCCACAACCAATCGGGTGCTGACAGAATTGTTTGGCATCGACCCGCTTTCCTTCGTTTTGCGGGCTGCACAAGCATAAGAAGACACAAAAACAACCCCTTGCACGGGTGTACCGACCTCCAAAAGTTCGCTTTTGATCGAACTTTTTGGGGGACACTACAGCAGGGGGCTGTTTTTGCATATCGTTACTTACGGATCTGTCCTTCGCCATAAATAATGTATTTGGTGGAAGTCAGTGCTTCTAACCCCATTGGCCCACGGGCATGTAGTTTTTGCGTCGAGATGCCGATCTCGGCACCAAAGCCAAACATAAAGCCATCGGTGAAACGGGTCGAGGCATTGACGTAAACCGCCGCCGCATCAACTTCTTTCAAGAAGCGTTGGGAAGCGAAATAATCATCGGTGATGATCGCTTCAGAGTGCTTCGTATTGTAGCGATTGATGTGAGCAATGGCTTCTTCTAACGAAGCCACCACTTTGATCGCTAAGATATAGTCTAAAAACTCGGTTGCCCAGTCTTCTTCAGTGGCAAGCTGTGCATTGTTTAAAAACGCCAACGCTTTTTCATCTCCTCGCAATTCGACTTGATTGGCAAATTGCTGTTCTACCATTGGCAAAAATTCCGCTGCCACTGCTTCATGGACGAGGATCGTTTCGATGGCATTGCAGACAGAAGGGCGTTGCGTTTTTGCATTCGTGACGATCGCCAGTGCCATCGGCAGCTGGGCGGCTTGATCGATGTAGATATGATTGTTGCCAGTGCCGGTTTCGATCACTGGTACTGTGGCGGTCTCTTTGACGCGACGAATCAAGCCGGCGCCCCCACGGGGGATCAAAACATCCAAGTAATCCGTCAGACGCATTAGTTCAGCCGCTGTTTCGTGGCTCGTGTCTTCGATAAACTGGATCGCATGGCGGGAGTGTCCATTGGCAGCTAATGCCTCTTGTAAAATAGTCACGAGGACTTGATTGGAGTGGAAGGCTTCTTTTCCACCACGCAAAATCACGGCATTTCCTGATTTGAAACACAGACTAGCGGCGTCAGTGGTGACATTAGGACGAGCTTCGTAGATGATGCCGATGACCCCTAAGGGCACCCGCTGTTGACCAATCAAAAGATCGTCAGCATTGCGCCACATTTTATCCACGGCACCGATTGGATCGGGCAATTGGGCGACTTCTCGGATGCCGTTAGCCATCTCTGTGATCCGTTGTTCTGACAGCAACAGTCGATCCAGCATCGTTTGGCTGGTTCCTTTGGCTTTTGCGGCAGCTAGGTCTTGTTGATTAGCAGCTAAAATCATCTCAGTAGCTTTTTCTAAAGCATCGGCCATCGCTACCAGTAGGTGATTTTTTTCACTGGCACTCAGTAAGCTTAATGTCTGGGCGCTTGCTTGAGCTTGTTGACCGATCGTTTGCAAGTTGCTCATTGCTCATCCTCCGTTCGTTGATAAAAGTGGGTGCCGACAGGTTCCCCTGCGAGCAAGTCAAAAATAATTTTCGGCTGCTTGCCGTTAGCCAGCAGCATGTGACTGTTCACGTCTAAGATACGTTGAGCGGCTTTTAATTTGCTGGTCATACCGCCGGTTCCATAAGGACTGCCTTTTCCCGTAGCTTGTTCTAAAAGTTCCGGGGTGATTTCATTGATCTCGGAATACAAAACAGCCTCAGGATCATTTAGCGGATTGGCGGAATAAAAGCCGTCGATATCAGAAAGCATGATCAAAAGCTCGGCTTTCGTCAACTGAGCGACGATCGCTGACAACTGATCATTGTCGCCAAATTTGGTGAGATGGTCCAATTCATCTACTGCCACCGTGTCGTTTTCATTAATGATCGGGATGATCCCCATCGTAAGTAGTTGCTCTAAGGTGTTGCTAACGTTTTGACGGCTTTGGGGAAATTCGATGATGTCTCTGGTCAGCAGGATTTGTGCAGTCTGCTGGCTATAGCTTTGAAAACGCTGGTTGTAGATCGTCATCAGTTCCGATTGGCCAACGGCTGCCACGGCTTGCTGCTGTGGGATCTCCACGGGTCGTTCTTTCAAATTTAACTTGTTCATGCCAACACCGATCGCCCCGGAAGAAACTAAGATGATTTCTTTGCCTTGGTTTTGCAAAGCTGCTAAGACAAAGGCTAATTCATCGATGCCAGCTAGATTGATGGCACCATTGGGATAAATCAACGAGCTGGTGCCGATTTTTACAACGATTCGGTTTTTGTTTGAAAGATCTGCGCGCATATGCCACCGCCTATTTTTTGATATTTTTTCTATTGTACTCGCAAACGGGCGTTTCGTCATGCTCTTTTTTCTTTTTGAGCTATTTTAAACGAAGAAATTGTAAAGACTTTTCGATAATTGTGTTTTCCATGAAGAAAATAGTTCTTCCTATGCTAAAATAGCTATATGTTTTATTATTGGAGGAACCCATGAAATTACGAGGATTTGAAATTATTACATCATATAAAGAAAAAAGCATCACCTTGCCTCAACGTGCCACCCATCATGCGGCTGGTTATGACTTTGAAGCCGCGGAAGAAATCGTGGTGCCAAGCATTTGGAAAGCGGGCGTGATCGATGGGGTCAAAGCGCTTTTTGCGAAAGAGACCGCAAAACAGTTGAAGCCAACCTTGATTCCCACTGGGATCAAAGCCTATATGGGGGAAGACGAGTATTTGCAGCTGACAAATCGTTCCAGCAATCCTTTGAAACGTTTCTTAGTCTTGACGAATGGTGTCGGCGTCATCGACAGCGATTACTATGACAATCCAGATAATGAAGGGCATATTATGTTCCAGTTTACTAATTTCGGCCCCACAGATGTCGTCATTAAAAAAGGCGAGCGGATCGGCCAAGGAATTTTCTTGCCGTTCTTAAAAGCTGATCAAGATACAACCACTGCCAGCCGAACCGGCGGCTTTGGCTCCTCGAATCAGTAAATCCTGCCTGGGGGTCTGTTTGATAGAAGTAGTGGAGGAGATCAATGGCAAAAAAAGCAAAAAGTCAATTTGTCTGTCAAAATTGCGGGTATAGTTCCCCTAAATATTTAGGAAAATGCCCCAATTGCGGCAGCTGGAATTCAATGGTAGAAGAAGTGATCCAAGAAACCGCTGATCGTCGTGTACGTACGACATTGACGGGGCAAAAGATGCAGCCGACGAAAATTGCCGATGTCGTACCGAAAAAAGAACCGCGGGTCCAAACGAAACTCGCTGAGTTGAATCGCGTCTTAGGCGGCGGCGTGGTCCCAGGTTCCTTAATTTTGATCGGTGGGGATCCCGGGATCGGAAAATCGACGCTGCTCTTGCAAGTTTCCCAGCAATTAGCAGCGATCGGCGGAACGGTCTTGTATGTGTCAGGAGAAGAAAGTGCCGAGCAGATCAAAATGCGGGCGCAGCGCTTAGGCGCCATCGACACGGAATTTTATCTCTATGGGGAAACGGACATGTCAGAGATCAGTAAAGCGATCGAAAACATCCGCCCAGATTATGTGATCATCGATTCGATCCAAACCATGACCCAACCGGATATCACCAGTGTGGCAGGCAGTGTCAGCCAAGTGCGAGAAACGACCGCAGAATTGCTGAAAATCGCTAAAACCAATGGCATCGCCATCTTTATCGTTGGCCACGTGACGAAGGAAGGCTCGATCGCAGGACCGCGGATGCTGGAGCACATGGTGGATACCGTCTTGTATTTCGAAGGCGAAAAGCACCACAGCTTTCGGATTTTGCGGGCCGTCAAAAACCGCTTTGGGTCCACCAATGAGATCGGGATTTTTGAAATGGAAGAAGGCGGGTTGAAAGAAGTCGCCAATCCGTCACAAGTCTTTTTGGAAGAACGCTTAGAAGGCGCAACTGGATCGGCGATCGTAGTGGCAATGGAAGGCAGTCGGCCAATCTTGGTGGAGATCCAAGCATTGGTCACGCCAACGATGTTCGGCAATGCCAAACGCACGACGACGGGGCTAGACTTCAACCGGGTCTCGCTGATCATGGCGGTTTTAGAAAAACGGGCAGGTTTGCTGCTGCAAAATCAAGATGCCTACTTAAAAGCAGCCGGCGGGGTCAAATTAAATGAACCCGCGATCGATCTAGCGATCGCTGTTAGTATCGCCTCCAGCTATAAAGAAAAAGGCACCAGCCCGACGGAGTGTTTTATCGGTGAAATTGGCTTGACGGGTGAGATTCGCCGAGTCAATGCGATCGAACAACGGGTCAAAGAGGTGCAGAAACTGGGCTTTACAAAAGTTTATTTGCCTAAAAACAATCTGACTGGTTGGCAGCCGCCAAAAGGCATCGAAGTCGAAGGCGTGTCTACCTTAGCCGAAACCTTACGGAAAGTCTTCCGTTAAAGTGGAGTCACTGCAAGAGCAAGGGGCAATCTCCCTTCCTCTTGCCCTGACGCTGCTGGTTCATTCATTGAACCAACCGACAGCCGCTGACTGGTGGAAGGAGTCAGTTTGGCAGCACGGATTTTTGAACAAAAGAAACCTACTGGAGTATGGAGGAACATGTATGCAGAAACGAGTCATTACCGCACTAATGGTACTTGCCGGAGCAAGTCTAGGGATCTCACTGATGCCCATCGCATGGCAAGCCATTGGGCAAACCCAAAATGAATGGCTGAATAATAACATCACTAATAGTTTGCTTGGAGCCCTTATTTTCTTTTTATTATCTTTACTATTAGCGAAATATATTGCAGCCGGTATTCGCAAAATTGAAGAAAAACTAAGTGAATTGAGCTTAACCTATCTCTTGTTTGGCGCAATTGGTTCGATCATCGGTCTGATGATCGGTGTGATTGTGTCGATTCCTTTTTACAATTGGGATATTCCTTTTATCAACGGGATCGCCCCAATCTTAGTGATGGTCCTGTTAGGGTATCTCGGTTTTCAGATCGGGACGACACGGATCGATGAATGGAAAAAAGTCTTTGCCCCGAAAAACAAAAAGGCAGAGCCGCAAGAGCAAGATGAACAGCAGATGCTAGAAAGAAAAATCGCGGACCATTTCCACAAATACAAAATTTTGGATACCAGCGTGATCATTGATGGCCGGATCTATGATATTGCCAAAACTGGCTTTTTAGAAGGCGTCCTGCTGATCCCGAATTTCGTTTTGTATGAATTGCAATACATCGCAGATTCTGGCGATAGTTTGAAACGGGTCCGAGGCCGTCGCGGCTTGGATATTTTGAATGCTTTGCAAAAAGAAGAAGGCATCGCAGTTGAGATGTACGAAGGCGATTTTGAAGACATTTCCGAAGTCGACAGCAAGCTGATCAAGTTAGCGAAATTGCTGGATGGTGTCGTTGTGACTAATGACTACAATTTAAACAAAGTTTCTGAATTTCAAAATGTGCCGGTCTTGAATATCAATGCGTTGGCCAATGCGGTCAAACCAGTGGTGATTCCAGGAGAAAGCATGCACGTCTTAGTAGTGAAAGCTGGCACGGAGCGGCAGCAAGGGGTCGCTTATCTAGATGACGGGACGATGGTTGTGGTGGAAGATGGCCAGCATTACATGAACGAACACATCGAAGTGATCGTAACCAGCGCCTTGCAAACGGCAGCTGGGCGGATGATTTTTGCCAAACCAGCCCATTCTGGTCGCGGCATCGACAACAAAGAAGGATCAAAATCAGAGAAATAATCCTCGGCAGCTGGCGTAAAATATGCCAGCTGCCTTTACTAATTGGGTTATTGATTGTACAATTCAACTTGAGGGTTCTGTTTTTTACGCGGGTCTTTCCCACTAAACTGAACAATAAGCCCCAAGCAGCTTGGCTGGCTTGGAAATCAGATGAAGGAAGAGGAAAACAATGACAAAAGTACGTGTACGTTACGCGCCAAGTCCAACAGGACATTTACACATCGGGAATGCTCGGACGGCTTTATTCAATTATTTGTTTGCTCGTCACAATGACGGTGAATTTATTATCCGAATCGAAGACACCGATCAAAAAAGAAACATTGAAGATGGTGAAAAAAGCCAGCTTGAAAACTTGCAATGGTTAGGGATGGATTGGGACGAATCACCTGAAAATCCAGGGGAATATGGGCCGTATCGTCAATCAGAACGCGGCGATATCTACCAACCACTGATCGATCAATTGCTCGCAAGCAATCGTGCGTATAAGTGTTATTGTACGGAAGAAGAGTTGGAAGCCGAACGCGAAGGCCAAAGAACGCGTGGCGAAATGCCTCATTATGCAGGGAAATGTGCCAACTTAACACCGGAAGAGCAAGCCGAAAAAGAAGCACAAGGCTTGAAACCAGTGATTCGTTTCCGTGTCTCTCGCAATACTGAATACAAATTCCATGACATGGTCAAAGGCGAGATCGTTTTTGAATCAGATAATGTCGGTGGCGATTTTGTCATCCAAAAACGTGATGGCATGCCGACCTACAACTTTGCAGTAGCAGTGGATGACCATCATATGAAAATCACCCATGTGTTGCGTGGAGATGACCACATCGCCAACACACCAAAACAGTTGATGATCTATGAAGCATTTGGCTGGCAAGCACCGGAATTCGGTCACATGACATTGATCATCAATAGCGAAACTGGGAAAAAATTAAGCAAACGGGACGAATCGATTCTGCAATTCATCGAGCAATACCGTGAATTGGGCTATTTGCCAGATGCTATGTTCAATTTTATTGCACTTTTAGGCTGGTCACCAGTTGGGGAGGAAGAAATTTTCTCTCAAGAAGAATTGATCAAAATCTTTGATCCTGAACGGTTGAGCAAATCACCAGCTGCCTTCGATGCCAAGAAATTGGAATGGGTCAATAACCAGTACATGAAACAAATGGATTTGGATGAATTGACGGCAATGTGCGTTCCTTACTTGGTAAAAGCTGGCCGCATCGAAGAAACATTGACCGAAGAAAAAGCTGCTTGGTTGAAAAAAATCGTTTCCTTGTATCAACCACAAATGAGTTTTGCGGCTCAAATCGTCGATCTTTCGGAATTGTTCTTCGAAGAACATCCTGAATTAGATGATGCAGCCAAAGAAGTCTTGGCAGGGGAAACCGTACCGACGGTTTTAACAGCCTTTAAAGAAAAATTGCTGGCGATGCCAGTTGTTGAAGCTGCAGCAGTCAAAGCAGCTATCAAGGAGATCCAAAAAGAAACAGGCATCAAAGGCAAGAATTTATTCATGCCGATCCGCGTGGCGGTCTCAGGCCAAACCCATGGACCAGAACTACCGGATACCGTTGAATTATTAGGGAAAGAAAAAGCCCTTGATCATTTGAATAACGTGTTATAAACACAGCGAATAGACGAAGTACTAGCCGATTTTTTTCAGAGAGGCCACGGAAGGTGAGAGTGGTCAAAAAAGGCTAGGAAATGCACCTAGGAGTGGCTTTGGCGCAAGTCAAAGACGAAGCAGCGGACGTTACCCGCTTGAAGGCAGTGCCGAACTGCGAACAAAAGTGGGACCACGCAAAAAAGCGTCTTTTGAATAAGGAAACTTATTTGAAAGACGCTTTTTTCGTATCAAGAAGTTTGGATAAAGCAGGTGAGAAGATGACTTGGTTCAAAAAAGCAATTGCGGCAACAAAAAAACACGATCCGTCGGTGCGATCAACGTTGGAGATCATCATCACGTATCCGGGATTCCATGCCTTATTTTGGCATCGTTGGGCGCACTTTTTGTTTCAGCATCGCTGGTATTTTTTGGCAAAACTGACGGCCCAGTTTTGGCGTTTCTTGACCGGGATCGAGATTCATCCTGGTGCCCAGATCGGCCAAGGGGTCTTTATCGATCATGGGATGGGGGTCGTGATTGGGGAAACGGCGATCATTGAAGATGATGTCGTCTTGTTTCACGGAGTCACCCTGGGGGGAACCGGCAAAGAGCGGGGCAAGCGTCATCCCACGGTTAAAACCGGTGCGTTTCTCTCAGCCCATGCGCAGATCTTAGGTCCTGTCACGATCGGTGAATATGCAAAGATCGGCGCCAATGCAGTGGTTTTGAAGGATATCCCCGCAGAAGCAACTGCTGTCGGCATCCCGGCAAAGATCGTTCGAATCAAAGGAAAGAAGGTTACCCACGATGATTAAAATCTATAATACGCTGACACGAGAAAAAGAAGTGTTTCAGCCATTGGAAGAAAAGAAAGTAAAAATGTATGTTTGCGGACCCACCGTCTATAACTATATCCATATCGGGAATGGCCGCAGTACTGTTTCATTTGATACCGTACGTCGTTATTTCGAATACCGCGGCTATACAGTGGACTATTTGATGAATTTTACCGATGTCGATGATAAAATCATTCGTGCAGCAAAAGAATTAGGTACGACGGCCCCAGAAGTGGCAGAGCGTTTTATCAACGCCTTCAATGAAGATACTGCAGCGCTGAATGTCAAACCTGCTACGATGAATCCTCGTGTGATGGATCATATTGAAGACATCATTGCCTTTATTGCTGCTCTTGTAGAAAAAGGCTATGCCTATCCAGTCAATGGCGATGTTTATTACCGTACCCGTAAATTTGCTCACTATGGGCAATTAAGCGACCAATCCATCGACGAGCTGGAAGTCGGCGCAAGCCAGCGAACCGGTGAAGAACAAAAAATCAAGGAAGATCCGTTGGATTTTGCTTTGTGGAAAGCGGCAAAAGGCGATGAGATCGCTTGGGAATCTCCTTGGGGAGCCGGCCGTCCCGGCTGGCATATCGAATGCTCGGTGATGGCGACCAAACACCTAGGCGAGACCATCGATATTCATGGAGGCGGACAAGACTTGACCTTCCCTCATCATGAAAATGAGATCGCCCAAAGCGAGGCAAAAACCGGCAAGACCTTTGCCAACTATTGGATGCATAATGGCTATGTGACGATCGGTGAAGACGAAGAAAAAATGAGTAAGTCGCTGGGCAACTTCGTCACGGTGCATGAGATGGTCAAAAAAGTTGATCCACAGGTGCTGCGTTTCTTTTTGGCAACGACTCAGTACCGCCGACCAATCAAATACAGCGAGACTACCTTGCATGAAGCACAAACCAATCTGCAAAAATTGCGTACGACCTATGAAAATGCCAAATTCCGCTTGAATAGCAGTCACTATCAAGCCAGCGATGAGGAAGTCAATGCACCGGTTCTGGAAGAATTTGAAGAACGTTTCATCAAAGAAATGGACGATGATTTCAACGCGGCTAATGGGATCACAGTGGTCTATGAATTGGCGAAGTGGCTGAACTTAGCTAGCGAAGACCCAGAAACAGACTTGGCTTTATTAACCGCTGGATTAGCCAAGTTCAGCGAATGGCTGACGATTTTCGGGATTTATTTTGTATCAGAAGAATTGCTAGATGAAGAAATCGAACAGCTGATCAATGAACGAATCGCCGCCCGCAAAGCCAAAGATTTTGCCCGCAGCGACCAAATCCGTGATGAGTTGAAAGAACAAGGGATCATCTTAGAAGATACCCCGCAAGGAACCCGATGGAGACGAGAAGTATGAGAGATTATAAACAATTGAATGGTTTGGCATTGGCCTATGTGGGGGATGCGGTCTATGAAGTCTATATTCGCGATTATTTAGTCGCCAAAGGCCAAACCCGACCAAACCAACTGCACCATATGGCGACCCACTATGTATCTGCCAAGGCCCAAGCAGCGTTGATCCAAAAGATGTTGGATGAAGAGATCTTGACCGAAGAAGAACATGATTTTTATCGTCGCGGCCGTAATAGTAAAAGTCATACGGGTGCCAAAAATGCCGATGTCACGACGTATCGCATCGCTACTGGCTTTGAATCGCTGATCGGGTATTTGCACCTCACGCAGCAAAAAGAACGCTTAGACGAGCTGGTAGACTGGTGTATAAAGAAAGTAGGAGAAGAAGATGCGAGAAAAACCGCAAAGAAAGCGTCCAAATAAAAAAACAGCTGGCCAATCAGAAGCTAGAAAAGAAAATAGACCGGATCGCCGCAAAGAAGCCGAGGGAGAAGCCATCGAAGATAATTTTGTCTTTGGCTATCATGCGGTTGCTGAAGCCTTGAAAGAAGGGCGAGGCAACAAGCTGTTTCTTTCTGAAGAGGCAAGGGGAGAAAAGATCGATCGTCTGAAAGAAATGGCACGGGAACAGGCAGTTCCTGTCAAATGGGTGCCAAAACAAAAGCTGGATACGATGAGTGACCAAGGGGTCCATCAAGGCATGATCTTGGCGATCACCCCTTACCAGTATTTGACCTTGGATGAATTGTTGGCCCAAACGAAAGAACAGCCGCTGTATCTGATTTTAGATAATCTAGAAGATCCCCATAATTTCGGCTCCATCATGCGAACCGCTGATGCCAGCGGCGTAGACGGGATCATCATTCCGAAACACCGTGCGGTGGGGATCACGCCGATCGTGGTGAAAACATCGACCGGCGCAGTGGAACATATCCCTGTGGCTCGAGTGACCAACTTGACCCAAGCAGTCCAGCAGCTGAAAAAAGCTGGTTTTTGGATCTTCGGTACTGATATGAGTGGCAGTGATTACCGCACATGGAATGCCCAAGGGGCGGTCGGTTTGATCATCGGTAACGAAGGTCGCGGCATGGGGGAAGGTTTGAAAAAAGAAGTGGATCAAATGCTGACGATCCCAATGACCGGGCACGTGCAGAGCTTGAACGCCAGTGTGGCGGCAGGCTTGTTGATGTATCAGGCCTTTACTAGCCGAAATGGGGCATCCCAATGAAAACCCCTTTGCTGATCGTGGATGGCTACAATATGATTGGCGCTTGGCCGGAGCTGGTTCTTTTGAAAAATCAGGACCGTTTAGAAGATGCGAGAGAAGCTTTGCTGAACCGGCTATCGAATTATGCAAAATATGAAGGCTTGAGAATCATCGTTGTTTTTGATGCCCAACTGGTGCCTGGTGTGACACAAAGTTACACCAAATATCAGCTGGAAGTTATTTTTACCGAAGAAGGAGAGACCGCCGACAGCTACATTGAACGAATCGCTGGTGAGTTAAACAATCGATTGACGCAAGTCACCGTCGCTACCAGCGATTTAGCCGAACAGTGGGTGATCTTCTCTCAAGGTGCCTTACGAACTTCGGCACGGGAATTGTACAAAAGCGTGGAAAAAACGGAAAAAGACATCCACGAGCATCAAACCGATTTGCGGTTTGAAAATTTCCGGCGCAATTCCCCTTGGTCACCGGAACAATTAGCTGAACTTGAAAAGAAATTGCGCGACCTTAGTTAGGGACAAAGTTGGTCTGGTAAATTAGAAGATGTCCCAGCCATTTATGATACGCTCCTTTTGTAGCAAATGAAGCAAAAACAAAAGGAGTGATATCGATGCGCAGGGAAGAAGGACAAGTATCACACCCTTCTGATAGATTTGAAGAGTTGTTCAGAAAATATCGACCGATCGTTGAGATTTTGCATAAAAAATATTATCTGCGGGATTATGACTTAGATGATTGGCTGCAAGAAGGTCGGATCGTTTTTAATAAGTGTCTAAAGACTTACGATCAGGACAAAGGAACGACGCTGGGTATCTTGTTTAAGCGATCCTTTGAAAACCGTATCTGCAGCTTGTTGCGGGCGCAGCATGCCCAAAAACGCAAAGCCCAAGTCGATGCCTGCTCGCTGGAAGAAAAGCTTTCACAGGAAGGCAATCGGTTTTTGACCGATCATAATCGCTGCGCGGAAACTGCAGAGACCTATTTGTTTGTTAATGAATCGTTGGTAGAGTATCCGAAAAGTTTATCGTCTTTAGAAAGAATGGTTATAATGAATTATTTAAAAGGATTAGAACTTGATCAGATTGCGGCTCAAGAAAAGCTGTCTTACGAAAAAATAAAAAGCGCTTTCAGTCGCGGACGGACAAAGTTGATAGCGCTTATCAAGGGTGTTTAACAAAAATCTTATTGAAAGTAGAATTATTTTATGGTAAACTTGAAATTTTCTGCATTTCGTGGTATAATGATGCTCGAGGTGAATGCGATGCCAACAACTTTAGCTACAATCAAGAAAGATTTAGAAGGCCGTATCGGTAGTGAGATTATGCTAGTTGCTCAGACTGGACGTAAGCGTCAAACTGAACGTCGCGGCGTTTTGACAGAAACTTATCCTTCAGTTTTTGTTGTAGATTTGGATCCAAACGAGAATTCATTCGAGCGGGTTTCTTATAGTTATTCAGATATTTTAACCAGAACTGTTGAGATTGAATTTTTATCGGAAGCTGTTTGAAACAAGAAGAGTTGACACTTTGTTGACTCTTTTTTGGTTCAACAAGATAAGGAGTGATGGGATGGCGTTTTTTCTAAAAGAGTTAGGGGAAATGACTGGGGTGGAGTTTTATCAACTTGCCCGTTTGCGCACAGCAGTTTTTGTGGTGGAACAAGCGTGTGCGTATCAGGAGATCGATGCGATCGATGCACAGGCCAAACATTTATGGGCCCTTGATGAGGACGGGCAGGTCGTTTCGTATGCCCGTATTTTCCAGCAGGAACAAACGGTGCATTTTGGTCGGATCATTGTGGCACCGGCATACCGGGGGCAAAAAGAAGGCCATCGTCTGATCAAAGAAGTTTTGCATCGCATTGAGCAGTGTTATCCGGCTTTGCCTATTGAGATCGAAGCACAAGCCCACTTAGAAAAATTCTACGGCCAGTATGGCTTTAAAACCATTACACCGCCTTTTTATGAAGACGGGATCCTGCATGTCGGGATGAAAAAAGAAGCAAGCACAGCGACTCTCTAGAGAGGTTCGCCGTGCTTGCTTCTTTTAGTGCTATGATTGATGGATCGGATGAATCCGAATTGCTTCTTTTGTCCTTAATGACAAAGAGCCGGTTTCTTATCTGATCGTATCGTCCAATGATGTTGGACGTGGATCAACGGTGTTGGCAGTAGGCGTTTGCGCTTTTAAAAGATCACGAATCTCTTCTAAATAATCCTCTGCAGTGATTTCTGGTACTTCGTCTTCCTCAGGTTGTTGTTTCAGATTGCGTAATTTGTTCACTGCTTTGACAATCAAGAACAAGACAAATGCGGTAATCAAGAACGTAATAATGGCAGTGATGACGCGGCCAAAATCAAAGACTACATTTTTGGCGGGTTCAAAGACCAAGCCAGAAAAGGCATCGGCGTTACCGAAGAGTGATAAGATCCATGAAACCAATGGTGTCAGCAATCCTTCAACTAAACTAGTGACGATTGCGGTGAAGGCACTCCCGATTACGACCCCGATCGCCAAGTCAATGACGTTTCCTCGTAAAATAAATTCTTTAAATTCTTTAATCATCCTGTATCCTCCCTTCTAAATCTTACTGACAGTATAGCGAAAAATGCAAGATTTATAAAAAAAAACGCTCGCTGCAGCAGGTTTGATCAATGAGCCAAGGAGAAAGTTTGTCAGCTATGCTATAATTGAAGAGATAATTTTGCTTCTAGAAGGGGTGTCACATGTCTATTGAATTAAAAAAAGGTGTTCGGTTAACGGTGCTGCCGACCAAAAAGTATAAAACGATCCGTTTTTTCGTTCGGTTCACTGCACCATTGCAGGCCGAAATGACCGCCAAACGGACTTTATTGACTAGTTTATTAGAAACGACTAGTTTGGCTTATCCGACGCAGACCGCATTTAGCAGTCAACTGGCGGAGCTTTACGGTGCCAGCTTCGGAATGAATGTCAACAAACGGGGCAATCTGCATCAAATCAATGCAGCGATGTCCTTTGTCAACGGGAAGTATGTGTCAGATGAAGCAGTCTTGCCGCAAGCAGCCGCTTTTTTAGCAGAAGTTTTGTTCCATCCGAATGCCCACGAGGAGCAATTTGAGGAAAAGAACTTTACCATCGAAAAGCACAACTTGATCGCCTATATGAACAGCGTGGCAGAAGATAAGCAAGCATTGGCTTCTTTAGGGCTGCAAGAGTTGTATTTCGAAAACGATCAGAATCAGAAGTATCCGAGCTTTGGCCGTCCCCAAGACTTAGAAGCTGTGACCGCAAAAGAGCTTTACCAAACCTATCGCTCAATGATGGACAATGACCAAATCGATCTTTTTGTGATCGGCGATGTGGTTGAAGCAGAAGTCGCGGAGATTTTCCAGAACATGGCCTTTACCGATCGGCCAGACCAAGCAATACCGGTCTTTTATCAGCAAGCGGCGGAAAATATCATTCGCGAGAAAATCTTGCGGGAACCAATCATTCAAGCCAAATTGAACTTAGGCTATCATACTGGCGTGTATTATGACCAAGCCGAGCGGATCGCCTTTATGGTCTTCAACGGGTTGTTTGGCGGATTCCCTCATTCAAAACTGTTTATGAATGTCCGAGAGAAAGAAAGTTTGGCTTATTATGCTTCCAGCAGTATCGATACGTTTCGCGGGTACTTGTCGGTCCAAACAGGAATCGACGGCAAAAACCGCAACAAGGTCTTCAAATTGATCGAACAACAGCTGCAAAGCTTGCAGCGTGGCGAAGTCACAGCGGAAGAACTGGCACAAACAAAAGCGATGTTGAAAAACCAGTACTTGCTTTCGTTGGATAACCCACAAGCACTGATCGAAACAGCCTATCTGAATCAGTGGGTACCGAATACGAAAATGACGGAAGATGAATTTATGCAGAAATTGGCTCAAGTGACCGTAGCAGATGTCCAAGCATTGGCCAAAAACGTGTCCTTGCAAGCTGTATTCTTCCTGGATAAGGAGACGACCCATGAATAAAAAAGTCTATCAGCAAATCAATGAGACCCTTTATGAAGAAGTATTGCCAAACGGCTTGAAAGTTTATTTGCTGCCAAAAGCCGATTTCCATAAAACTTACGGACTTTTCAGTACGAACTATGGCTCTGTCGACAATCATTTCGGGTTTTCACCCGAAGCATTGCATCAAGTTCCAGATGGCATTGCCCATTTTCTAGAGCACAAACTGTTTGAAAAAGAAGACGGCGATGTCTTTCAAACCTTTGGTCAGCAGGGGGCTTCTGCCAATGCCTTTACCAGTTTCACGAAAACCAGCTACCTTTTTTCGGCAACCGATCAAATCAAGCTGAACCTTGAAACGTTGATCGATTTCGTTCAAGCCCCGTATTTCACAGAAGAAACCGTCGAAAAAGAAAAAGGGATCATTGGCCAAGAAATCCAAATGTATGATGACGATCCGAACTGGCAGCAGTTTTTCGGCATCATCAAAAATTTGTATCCGAAGCACCCCCTGCATATCGATATCGCTGGTACGGTGGAAAGCATTGCGCAGATCACCGCAGAAGACTTGTATCTTTGCTACAATACCTTCTATCACCCAAGCAACATGACACTTTTTGTGGTAGGCAACATCGATCCGGAAGAAACGATGGCGTGGATTCGGACCAATCAAGCGGCCAAGACCTTTCCAGAAACGCAAGCGATCATTCGCCAGTTTCCTGAAGAAACCTTTGCCGATATTCAAGCAGAATCAAGTCTTACCATGCCAGTGACACGTGCTAAAGGCGTGTTAGGGATCAAAGGGGACTTGAACAAACTGCCGGAATCAGGAAGAGAGCTCTTACGCTTCAAAAATGCGTTGAACCTTTTCTGCCAATTGGTTTTGGGCAATACTTCCGCCAATTATTTGCGTCTGTATGATCAAGGCATCATCGATGACACGTTTGGATTTGAAGTGAACTTGGATCGCGGCTTTTACTTTGCCGATTTCTCGGGGGATTCTGAAGAGCCAAAAGAAATGTTGGCAGAGATCGAAGCGATCTTAATGAATTTCCAGCACGACCCAGAGATTAATGAAGAAAACTTGACGTTATTGAAGAAGAAAATGCTAGGGAAATATTTCCAATCACTGAACTCATTGGAGTTTATTGCAAACCAGTTTACCCAAAGCTTATTCGGTGAAACGACGCTCTTTGATCTGCCAGAGGTGATCCAATCGATCACTTTGGAAGATGTCCAGCAAGCGGCTCGTTCCTTTATCGATCCTAAAGCGTTTAGCCGTTTTTACATGTATCCAACGGAAAAAGCCTAAGCGAAGGCTGGTTTTGTCAAACAGCTGTCATTTAAGCGACACTGAATGATTCAAGGAGGAAGGCCCAACAGCTCAAGGGCTGCCCACCTCCTAGATCATTCAGTGTTTTCTTTTTGCGTCAAAGGGTGGTTTTTTCTTGCATTTTGATGCCAATTTGGCGAAAAGTATTAAAATTTGTTTGCGAGTTGTGGTTAGGCTATCCTCAGACTTTTTCTTTTATGGTATTCTTTAATTATTGAAGCAAAATCTTTTTTTGTTTTTTTGCAAAAAATCACGGAAAAAATGTTATATTTAGTAGACGGCGCGCCCAGATGGAAATCGGCGTGACGGAGTTTTTTTTATTGACTGATACAGGGAACCCCTGTTTTAAAATGATAGAGCAGCTTTGCTGACCTTACGACAAGCAGCGAAGCGATTTTAGGGCTTTTTTTAAAGATGAATAAAAGACTGGAGTAGATGATCGAGTGGCCAACGAAACAACGATTGGAGCAAAATTACGGCAAGCCCGTTTAGATAAGAACATTTCATTGATTGAATTACAACAAATGACAAAGATCCAAAAACGCTATTTAGAAGCAATTGAAGCGGAGCGTTTTGATCAATTGCCAGGCACTTTTTATGTCCGCGCGTTTATTCGCCAATATGCAGCAGCGGTTGGAGAAGACGGCGACAAATTGGTGGCCGTTTTTGATGGCAAAGATACGTTAGACGCCCCCTTACCAAAAAGACCGCAGCCTGAAACCGTCAGCGGCTCACGAAAAGCACAGCACGTAGAAGAAAAAAGCGGCTCATTTGTCGTCCGCTATTTGCCGATGATTCTATTAGGCCTGGTTGCCATTACGATCGTGAGTATCGTGGGCTACATGGCTTGGCAAGACCGTAATACAACACCAATGATCCAAGGGAGTTCTTCTCTCGTGGTAGAAAATTCGGCGTCTACAGCTTCCACCACGACAAGTACGGAAGAAACCAGTACTTCGAGTGAAGCGACGGAGTCATCAAGTACGACGGAATCCAGCGAAGCGAAAATGACGATGACTGCCAGTGATTCGACGCAATCGTCGATCACGATCACGATGAAAGATGCGGAAAACCCTATTGAATTAGCATTTACTGGGCTAGATGCTTCTTGTTGGGTCGGTGTACAAGTTGACAACGCTTATGTGTACCAATACACTCTACAAGCGGGGGAAACGCAATCGATGACGCTGCCAGAAGGCGCCACGAATGCAACTTTGACCCTGGGAGCAAGCCAAAATATCTCCATCAAGGCCAATGGACAGGAAGTGGACTTTTCTGATCCACAATTTGAATTGTTACAAAAGACGGTCCGTCTCGTGATTGAATACCAAGACGATGCGGCATAAATCTGACAAATGCGCCTTATTGAGGTATCATTAGCTAAAAAGTTATCTGTTGCACCCGACTGGTGAAAAGCAGAAGTAGTGGCATGATTTGCCGTTATTTCGTACAATAGTCGGCAGAGAGGAGTCTATTTCGTGAATTTACCCAATCAATTAACTGTATTACGGATCATTATGATCCCCATCTTTATTTTGGTCTTGGTTTTGCCGATCGATCTTGGCACGATGACCGTTGGTACGACACAATTAGAAAACACGCACCTTATTGCAGCGATCCTTTTTGCGGCAGCCAGCATTACGGACTGGCTAGATGGCAAGATCGCTCGTTCCAGAGGCCTTGTTACCAACTTCGGGAAGTTTGCTGACCCGTTAGCAGATAAAATGCTCGTCATGACGGCTTTTATCATGCTGGTCGAATTAGACAAAGCCCCAGGCTGGGTAGTTTCGATCATCGTTTGCCGTGAGTTGGCAGTGACAGGTTTACGCTTGTTGTTAGTGGAACAAAGTGGCGAAGTCATGGCTGCTGCGTGGCCGGGGAAAATCAAAACCGCGACACAAATGGTTGCGATCATTTTCTTGTTCTTGAACAACATTCCCTTTTCAATGATCGGTTTACCTGTCGATCAAATCATGTTGTATCTATGCCTGATCTTCACGATCTATTCCGGGGTCGATTATTTCATAAAAAATACGAATGTTTTTAAAGATTCTATGTAAAAGTTCTAGATCTAGATAAAGAAGCGATAAAAACAAGGATACAAGTCACGAAAGTTCAGAAGTTTTCTGGACTTTTTTTGTCAATATGAAAGACTTTTACGTATCTGATAAATGAAGGAGTAAAAGAATGAAAGCAGAAATTATTGCAGTCGGGACCGAATTACTTTTAGGACAGGTGGTGAATACGAACGCGACCTTCTTGTCAGAAGAACTGGCAAGTCTAGGGATCGATGTTTTTTATCATAGTGTTGTCGGGGACAACCCCAATCGCTTAGAGGAATTGCTGACGATCGCCGACAAACGCAGCGACTTGATCGTGCTGTGCGGCGGCTTAGGGCCCACCGACGATGACTTGACGAAACAAGTCACTGCCCGCCATGTGGGACAGGAATTAGTGCGAGATGAACCAGGTTATCACCAATTGAAAGCCTTCTTTGAAAACAGTCAACGGAGGATGACGGAAAACAATTTGCGGCAGACCTTAGTCTTCAAAGACGGTGTGTCTTTGCCAAATCCCAATGGACTAGCGATCGGGATTTTTTATCAGACAGCCGCTACCAGTTATTTGCTGCTGCCAGGACCGCCAAGTGAACTGCAGGCGATGTTTCTTACCCACGCAAAACCACTTCTGTTAGAGCAGTTTCCCCAAGAAGAAGTCTTGCTTTCTCGCGTTTTGCGCTATTACGGGATCGGGGAATCGGCGTTGGTCACAGAATTGGCCGATTTGATCGAGAACCAAGTCAATCCCACCATCGCCCCTTATGCCAAACCCAATGAGGTCACATTGCGTCTGACGGTCAAAACCGCAGATGAGGCGCAAGGAATCAAACAATTGGATGCATTAGAAGAAACCGTCCAAGCACGGGTCGGTGCGTATTTCTATGGATATGGGGAACAAAATTCGCTGGCAGAAACAGTCGTCGATCTACTAATCGAGAAAAAGAAAACCGTCACCGCAGCGGAAAGTTTGACCGCTGGTTTGTTTCAAGCGACCTTAGGAGGGATTCCTGGCGTCTCTGAGGTGTTTCCCGGTGGGTTCGTGACATATTCTGCTGGAACAAAAAGCAAGCTCTTAGGCATCGATTCAGCGCTTTTAGAAAGCTATGGGACTGTTAGTCAGGAGTGTGCGGAAGCAATGGCCGTCTATGCCCGCAAACAAGCAGAGACCGATTATGCGGTGGCCTTCACCGGTGTTGCTGGTCCAGACGAACTAGAAGGCCAGCCCAAAGGCACTGTTTGGATCGCCTTAGCTTCTGACAAAGGCGTCTCAAGCCAGCTGTATCACTTCAACCGCGACCGCGCCTATATTCGGCATAGTGCTGTCATGGCAGGCTTAAATCAAATACGTAAGGAATTATTAAATTAATGCGAATGTTTGTTCGTTTTTTCTTGCAATTTCCCTTCAGAAGGACTATTATTATCTTATGAACGACACACGAAAGTGATGAATATAAGGAGGATTATCCGTTTGGCAGATGATCGTAAAGCAGCCTTAGATGCTGCACTAAAGAAGATTGAAAAGAACTATGGTAAAGGTGCCATCATGAAGCTTGGCGAAAAAGTTGATCAACAAATTTCAACGATCCCAAGTGGTTCATTGGCCTTGGATGTTGCATTAGGTGTAGGTGGTTACCCACGAGGACGGATCGTAGAAGTTTACGGCCCAGAAAGTTCTGGTAAAACGACAGTTGCTTTACATGCCATTGCGGAAGTCCAAAAAAATGGCGGAACAGCAGCATTTATCGATGCCGAACATGCGTTAGATCCTCAGTATGCGCAAAAATTAGGTGTAAATATCGATGATCTTTTGTTATCACAACCAGATACAGGGGAACAAGGATTAGAGATCGCTGACGCCTTAGTTTCAAGTGGTGCGGTTGATATCGTAGTTATTGACTCGGTAGCAGCTTTAGTCCCACGGGCGGAGATCGATGGTGAAATGGGTGATACCCACGTTGGTTTGCAAGCTCGTTTGATGTCACAAGCATTACGGAAACTTTCTGGTTCCATCAACAAAACGAAAACGATCGCGATCTTTATCAACCAAATTCGCGAAAAAGTTGGGATCATGTTTGGGAATCCAGAAACGACACCTGGTGGACGTGCGTTGAAATTCTATTCAACCATCCGTTTGGAAGTACGTCGTGCTGAGCAATTGAAATCCGGTACAGATATCATAGGGAACCGCACGAAGATCAAAGTAGTCAAAAACAAAGTAGCGCCACCATTTAAAGTAGCGGAAGTCGACATGATGTATGGTCTAGGTATTTCACAAGAAGGTGAATTATTGGATATGGCCGTGGAACAAGACATCGTTGATAAAAGCGGTGCGTGGTATGCCTATAAAGGGGATCGCATCGGTCAAGGTCGTGAAAACGCCAAAAACTATATGCGTGAACACCAAGAAATGATGCTAGAAGTTTCTGCTCGCGTCCGCGATGCTTACGGGATTGGAACAGGAGAGACCGTAACCCTCGAGGAAGCGCAAGAAGAATTACCATTAGACGAATAAGTCTTGAAAAGCCAAACAACGAGGTTGTTTGGCTTTTTTGTGGCTTTTTGCTAGATTCATCTATTGTTGAAAAAACATCCGTAAAAAGGAAGGGTTGCGAAAGTTTACTTTATTATTTAAAGTTGACACTCTTGTGTTCAAACATTAGAATAAACGTATGTGGATTTCCACATAAGAAGTAGCGAATTGATAATTTTGTTATCCTTTGTTAATCAAAATTACAAAATATTTAAAAAGATAGTATGGAGGTGGATTCATTGGAACTACTTTACATTCTCCTCGCTATCATCGGTTTAATTGTCGGTCTTGGATTAGGAGTTTATGTGACGAAATCTCGTCATGAGAAAGAAATCAACGGCGCCCAAAATTCTGCAGCTGGAATTATCGAAAGCGCTAAGAAAGAAGCAGAAACTCTTAAAAAAGAAGCATTGTTAGAAGCTAAGGAAGAAAATCAGAAGTATCGGTCAGAGATTGAAAGTGAGTTGAAAGAAAGCAAACTTGATTTAAAATCACAAGAAAATCGTTTACTCCAAAGAGAACAAGTACTTGATCGTAAGGACGATTCTTTGGAAAAACGAGAACGCTCACTTGAAGATAAAGAAGGCAGACTTAGTGAGAAACAACAATTAATTGACGAGCGAGAAAAAGAAGTAGAAAACTTAATCGATGGACAACAGAAAGAATTAGAGCGCATCGCCGCGCTGTCTAGAGATGAAGCAAAAGAGTTGATCATGAAATCAACGGAAGAGGAATTGAACCATGAATTAACGATCATGGTCAAAGAATCTGAACAGCGTGCGAAGGAAGAAGCAGATCGAAAAGCAAAAAATCTCTTGTCCCTAGCAATCCAACGTTGTGCCGCAGACCAAGTGTCTGAAACCACGGTATCGGTCGTATCATTACCAAATGATGAGATGAAAGGTCGAATCATCGGAAGAGAAGGTCGGAACATTCGGACCCTTGAAACATTGACAGGGATCGATTTGATCATCGATGACACGCCAGAAGCAGTCGTCTTATCAGGATTTGATCCGATTCGCCGTGAAATTGCTCGTATGACCCTTGAAAAACTGATTCAAGACGGCCGGATCCATCCAGCTCGAATTGAAGAAATGGTCGAAAAATCTCGGAAAGAAATGGATGAGCATATTCGTGAATATGGGGAACAAGCAGCCTTTGAAGTCGGTGCTCACACCCTTCATCCAGACTTGATCAAGATTTTAGGTCGTTTGCGTTTCCGTACCAGCTACGGACAAAACGTCTTGAACCACTCGATCGAAGTCGCAAAACTAACCGGTGTTCTTGCCGCAGAATTAGGTGAAGATATCCAGTTAGCCAAACGTGCCGGACTCTTGCATGATATTGGGAAAGCCCTTGACCATGAAATCGAAGGCTCTCACGTTGAGATCGGGGCTGAGTTAGCTGCCAAATACAAAGAAAATGGTGTGGTGATCAATGCGATCGCTTCTCACCATGGAGATGTTGAAGCAACATCGGTTATCTCTGTTTTAGTTGCAGCCGCAGATGCCTTGTCAGCAGCCCGTCCAGGTGCCCGCAGCGAATCATTGGAAAATTATATTCGCCGCTTGCAAAACCTAGAAAATATCGCCAACGGCTTCAAAGGTGTCGATTCCAGTTTTGCCGTCCAAGCCGGACGTGAAGTCCGTGTAATGGTCAAACCAGAAGAGATTTCTGATTTGGATGCTGTACGATTGGTTCGCGACATCCGCAAGAAGATCGAAGACGATTTGGATTACCCAGGTCATATCAAAGTAACCGTTATTCGCGAGACCCGCGCAACGGATTACGCCAAATAGCAAGCAAAAGCAGTATCCTCTCAGAGGGTACTGCTTTTTTTGTGTGGCTGACTGTTAATAAGGACGACTGAGTTGTTCAAAATCAACTGTGCTTTTCATCAGTCCCATAAATGATTGAGCCTTTTTTGTTCGTCGGCAGCCAAACGCCGGGAAAGCAAAAGGATGAATCGTTAGCGACAGAGGCGAAAAGAGGAAGGATCGATCCAGCATCATCTCGAGAGGGGGGGATTGAAACATAAAAAAGACCCAGACTTCTCGGTGAAGTCTAGGTCTGTTTTGTCTTTTTCACGTCTATACGTCCATCAAATCTTGCGTCGACGGGCAAAGTCCACAAAGCGGAATTTATCCAGTCGGTGGATCGATTCGGTGTATTCAAAACAGCGCGTGTCTTCTAGATACACGAGGCTGCGAACCGTAACGACATGCTGATCTTCAGGACGCAGATCCATTAGATCCCGCAATTCTTTGTTGACGGGGTCAACAGTGATTTCTTTTTGTGCATAAGCGATCTCAAGGCCAAGATCATTTTCAAAGTAATCAAAAATCGATACTTTCGCTCGGTTTTCTGGCAACTCTTCGATGATAGAAGCATCAAGGTAATCTTTATCCAAAATCACCACTTCTCCATCGATTCTCCGCTGACGGATCAGTTTCCATGCCTCAGAAGCGACAGGCCAACCAGTGGTCTCGTGCAGCTTTGGCGAAACGGCGATCTTACGGATCTCGACAACCTTTGTTTCACTAGGAATGCGTTGGGTATCTTGCAGCTCACGAAAACTCGTCAAGCCGGAAATCGGGAAATCAAAGCGATTCAAGTCTAGGACGATTGAACCTTTCCCTTGTTTCTTTTGGATATAACCAGCATCCCGCAATAAATTCAATGCCTTACGGACAGTCTCGCGGGAGACACCATAAGTTTTGATCAATTGGTTTTCGCTAGGCAGCAAAGAATGCGGAGGGTATTCGTTTGCTAGAATTTTTTGTTCTAAATCTAAAAATATCTCTTTGAACTTGTTCATCGGATTGCCCCCTCTTTGGCTATTATAGCGAGGCCAATTTGGAAATGCAATCGACTATTTCGCCAAAAGTTCGTCAATGTTTAGATCCGTCAATTTTTCAACGATCACATCGGCACCGTGTAGTTCTTCTCCTGAATAAACGCCTACCGCGTACATACCAGCAGCTTTGATGCCGTCGATCCCTGCTTGAGCATCTTCAAACCCAACTGCTTCTGCCGGTTCAATGCCTAGTGCTAGCGCTGCTTGGATAAAGATTTCTGGATCTGGTTTGCCTTTTTTCAAGGTTGCTGGGTCAACGATCGTATCAAAGTCTTGCATGACACCTAGTTTGTCCAAAATAAACGGCGCATTCTTGGATGCCGAAGCGATGGCACAAGGAATATTTTTTGCTTTGGCTTCATCAAGGAACGTCTTTACCCCCGGCAATAGATCATCAGGAGTCAAGCTTTGTAATAATTGTACATAGTGGGTATTTTTCTTCGTCGCTAAGGCTTCTTTTTCGACTTCTGTGTAGGCATCATTTTTGTTGCCTAGTGTTAAGATTCGCTCTAAAGAATCCATGCGGCTAATGCCTTTTAACTGCTCATTGAATTTCAAATCGATCTCGATCCCAATCTCCGCAGCTAATTCTTTCCATGCGATGTAGTGGTATTTAGCTGTATCCGTGATAACGCCGTCTAAATCAAAAACAAATCCTTTTTTCATGTGTAACACTCCTTTTAGTAAGTAATCGTTGCTTCTTTCTTTGCTTCTAGAGAAACTTGCTGCCCATTCACTAAGATCGTGACTGGCTGATCAGCGGTGATCGTCAATGTTTCATGTGTAACATTCAATGCAAAGCGGGTGCCGCGAACTTCTAGCTGAAAGGCTAAGCTGTCCCAAGCTTTTGGTAAGTTTGGTGTGATCTGCAGTTGCTCTTCTCGAATATCAATCCCAGCAAAAGTGGTTAACGGAATAAACAACGTAGCGGCCATGACACCGGCGTGAATGCCTTCTGCCGTGGTCCCGCCTTGGATATCACGATAATCAGAAGAGAGGGCTTCTTGGTATAACGACCAAGCCAATTCCTGATCATCCACCATTGCCGCTAACTGAGCGTGAACGATCCGCGACAAAGTCGAGCCGTGGGAGGTGCGAGCCAAATAATAATGGAGATTTTTTTCAATATAGTCTGTTGGCAGTTGGTAAGAAAGATCCGCCAAAATTTGATTGACTTGCTCTTTTGAGAAATTATAGAAAATCATCAAACTATCGGCTTGTTTCGCGACTTTGTAGCTGTCAGCACTCTTGCCTTCAGCGTTTAGGATGCGATCCATCCGATAAATGTTGCCATATTTCTCTTTGTAGTGAGCCCAATCCAGATCTTCCAACTGGAAGTACCCTTCAAACTGTGCGATGATGCCTTCGTGATCGATCTCTAAGCCTAATTTGGTACGAATATCTGCCATAGCAGCAATATCCGCTGGGGTTAAAGCCGTTTTCTCCAATACTGCTTGGAAGCTCTCTGCTGATAGTTGTTGTTGGAGGTTCTCGATCTCTTCAAACAACCATACTACCATCATATTGGTATAGGCGTTGTTTTTCAAGCCGCCTTGTTCACTATTTGGGTAGCTTTCATGAAATTCATCTGGTCCCATGACTTTATCGATAAAGTAACGTTGAGCAGTATCATCCCAGGTGGCAGCACTTTGCCAGAAATGGGCGACTTCTAACATCAATTCTAATCCATATTGTTCCATAAAGGGACGGTCTTGTGTGTTGTGCCAATATTGCCAAATGTTATAAGCGATCGCTAAGGAGACGTGGCGCTGCAAGCGACTGTGGTCTTCTTTCCATTCGCCGCTGATAGGATTCAAATGCAGTTCTTGGGATTGCTCACTGCCATCCAAGCCTGATTGCCATGGGAACATGGCGCCTTGGTAACCGGCTTTTTGGGCGTCTTTTTTGGCAGCAGCTAAGCGGCGGTAGCGATACAGCAAAATTTCTTTGGCGGTGTCAGGAAAATGTAGAATGTAAAAGGGTAAGATAAACAGTTCATCCCAGAAAATATGACCGCGATAGGCTTCACCATGTAGGCCACGGGCAGTGATACTGGCATCTAAGGACTCCTGATAAGCATTCGGTGCTGCGGAGACCAGCAGATGATACGTATGCAGATTCAGCATTTTTTGTGACATCAAGTCACCAGTGACTTCGATGGCCGCTTTCGCCCATAATTCAGCCCAGGCTTGTTTTGAGGCGGTATACATCGTCGCAAAATCAGGTAATGCTAAGGAAGAAAACGTAAATGCCGGTTGCGGATCCTCTTGGCGATAAGCGGTAGCAGTGACTGATTTTTCGACCCGATAAGTTTGTCCCTCCGTCACCTCAAGAGCTACTTGCTGACGGACGAGCTGGTCGTTTGTTTCAGCGTGCAGCTCAGCCAATGGCAGGTCCTGTGAAAACAGTTCAGAGGATTGGACAACGGTAATCTGTGATTGGTTAGTGGTGACCACTAAATGCGCTTTGTTTTGTTCAGCTGCTGTCTCTTTCACGGTCAAATGCTGGTTGGTTAAGCTACGGTAACGAGCGACGTTATAGTTATAAACCGATCCGTCGGCTTCACTGACGAAGGTAACGGGACCGGAAAAGTTCAGCGGGGTAAACTGATAGACCAAGCTATATTGGTGAACGTCTTGCATATTGGCGATTTTCTTCGTTTCGATTCGCAGACGCTTTTGTTTTTTTGTTTCAATTTCTGCCACTGATTGGAACAAGCCGGTCTTCAGATCTAATGTCCGTTTAAAGGAAAGAAGCTGATTGTTGGCAATGTCGATCACTTCATCATCGATCTTCACGTACATTTTTTGCAGATTCGGTGCATTGACGAAGTCTTCATTGCTGATGGTATGACCAGAAACATCCGATTCTACCGTATTGTAAAGACTTGCTAAATACAGCCCTGGATAGTTCGCTTCACAAATGGTCATCTCAGGCGTCGTGCCTCGCAGCCCTAGATAGCCGTTGCCGACGGTTAAAAGTGACTCCACCGAGTATTCATCTTTACCAGGGGTGTAGCCATAGTATTCGAGGTTCCAAGGAATTTCAGCACTTTTTTCTTCATACTGTTCTTTCGTGGTGCAAACAAAGGGACGATTCAATTTTTCTGTCAACCATTGGTCCAGTGAAAAAGTCCCTTCTTCATTCGTAAACACCAGCGATTCAGAGACGATCCCGCCACCTTCCATTTTCTGCAGCTGCGCGGTCAGTGCAGCAACTCGTTCACTGTCTGTCCCAGAAAACGGATAGGTCGTACCGGTTTGATCCGTTAACAGCCATTCTTCCTTAGACAATATAATCGTATTCACAATAGTTGTCCTCCTTTAAACTTGTCTATACATGCAAAATGATTATAACGTAAGTTGTAAGCTATTTCAATTTATCTCACCTGTTTTTTTATTCTTTTTTGTCGAGGGGACAGTAAATAAAGTTGTTACCGATATTATTTTATAGCAATGAGTAATTTTAAAAATCGTTTATTTATCAAGGTTTTAATACGGTCCCTTTTTTATTCACTTGTATTGTTTATGGAAAAAGTTGAAAAAGTTGGTTTGAAACGCTTGCATTCTTAAATGTATCCAGTTATGATTAGTGCGTAATTAAAACATATATATACAAGTGTATATGAAAGGGGTTTATCAATTATGGGGAAGTATCGTGATGATGCTGAGAAGCTGCTGGAGTACGTCGGCGGCAAAGAAAATATCGCTGCAGTAACACATTGTGCGACACGGATGCGTTTTGTTTTGAACGATCAGTCAAGGGCAGATGAGAAGGCAATCGAAGAGATTCCAAGTGTCAAAGGGATGTTTACGAATGCGGGACAATTCCAAGTCATTATTGGCAATGATGTCTCAACGTTTTACAATGACTTCAGCGCAGTCTCAGGAATTGAAGGCGTTTCGAAGGATGAAGGAAAAGCGATAGCGAAGAAAAACCAGAATCCGCTCCAACGGGCGATCGCTGTTTTGGCCGAGATCTTCACACCGATTATTCCAGCAATTATTGTAGGGGGACTTATTTTAGGGTTCCGAAATGTATTAGGTGAAATTGATTTTGGTAATGGGACGATCGTTTCAAATTCTGTTTTTTGGAATGGCGTCAACGATTTCTTATGGTTGCCGGGAGAAGCGATTTTCCACTTCCTACCAGTGGGAATCACCTGGAGTATCACGCGTAAGATGGGAACGACGCAAATCTTAGGGATCATTTTAGGGATCACATTGGTTTCTCCTCAGCTGCTGAATGCCTATGCGGTTGCAACGACGGCACCTGGCGATATTCCATTCTGGGATTTCGGGTTTGCCCAAATCGATAAGATCGGTTACCAAGCGCAAGTCATTCCTGCCATGTTAGCCGGATTTATGTTGGCGTATCTGGAGATCTTCTTTAGAAAATATATTCCAGAAGCTGTGTCAATGATTTTTGTGCCGCTATTCTCACTGTTGCCAACGATTTTTGCAGCCCACGTGATTTTAGGGCCGATCGGTTGGTGGTTAGGGGATATTATTTCAAACTTTGTAAATACAGGATTGACCTCTTCTGTTAGCTGGTTATTCAGTCTCCTCTTCGGGGCCTTTTATGCACCATTAGTAATCACCGGCTTGCATCATATGACCAATGCGATCGATATGCAGTTGATTTCTTCTTTCGGTACGACCAATCTATGGCCGATGATCGCTCTATCAAACATCGCGCAAGGTTCAGCTGTTTTAGCTGTGATCTTCTTGCACCGTGGGAACGAAAAAGAAGAGCAAGTTTCTATCCCAGCAACGATCTCTTGTTACTTAGGGGTTACAGAACCTGCTATGTTCGGGATCAACTTGAAATATGTCTATCCATTTGTAGCGGCAATGGTGGGTTCAGGTCTTGCAGGCATGTTCAATAATTTGATGGGCGTACGTGCCAATGCCATTGGTGTGGGTGGTCTGCCAGGGATTTTAGCGATCAACGGAACAGAAGGCGGCGGTTGGTTAGCCTTTGGTATCGCGATGCTGATTGCGATCGTGGTTCCTTTCATCTTGACGATCGTATTCCGCCGTCAAGGGATCTTTAATAAGATTGATCCAGCAACACCAGCAACGGACGCTGGGTATGCCACTGGGTTAGCAACAGCTGGTGCTGGAGCTAATGGAACTGCTGCATCGGTTGAACCAATGACTTCCACTGGAACTACTGCAACAGCGACAGAAGAAACCCTTTATGCCCCAGCTGATGGGAAAGTAGTTGCCATCACTGAAGTTTCTGATCCTGTCTTTTCTCAAAAAATGATGGGTGACGGCTTTGCTGTTCAGCCAACGAACGGAACGATTTATGCTCCTGTTGCAGGTACGATCTCTAGCATTTTTGAAACGAAACATGCAATCGGGATTTTAACGCCTGGTGGCGCGGAAGTTCTCGTCCACATGGGCTTGGATACTGTAGAACTAAAAGGTGCGCCATTTGAGGTTCTTGTTTCTGAAGGTGATACGGTCACACCAGAAACGAAGCTTGCAGTGATGGATCTAGATGCCGTTATCGCAGCTGGCAAACAGACAGATGTTTTGACGGTCATCACGAATGCCGAAAAAGTGCGTCAGCTTTCATTGACGACTACAGGCACAGTGACAGCCAAAACAGCGGTTGGTTCAGCTGAATTAAACTAAAAAAAATAATCCGTTTCCGAGAGCGCCCTTTGACTAAGAAGGGGGATCGGAAGCGGATTTTTTTATGGGCCGTCCTCAAGGGAGGGCGGCTTTTTTTCGTTGTTTTTCAATGGGAAAAGCCGCAGTTAGCTGACAGCTTTTTTGTCGGTGTTTTTGCGGAAGTAGTTGATCGTTAATAGGAAAGTCAGTAAGACTAGGGCCCACAAAAAGAATAAGGCGATTTGAGAGCCGATGACCGTCCCTTGGGTGTAATCGGTCGTCGCATTTTGTGCCAAATTGATAATGGTCGCCACCACAGCCGTCGCCACTGCACCAGAAAATTGCTGCAGCGTATTAAAGATCGCATTACCGTCCGCGTACAACGCAGGAGTCAGCTTGTTTAAGCCGGTGGTCATCATATTGCTGTAGGCTAAGCCGATCCCGATCATGTAAAAGACATGTCCGGCAACTAGGCTCCAAATGAAAGGCGAACGCAAAACAAGGGCTAAGGCAAGCCAACCAATGGCAATCAAAGTCAAACCAGACAGGATCGGTTTTTTCGGTCCAACTTTATCCAGCAACCGACCAGAGATCGGCGCAAGGACCGCCCCGATGGCCGCCCCAGGAAGCATAACTAATCCTGCAGTAAAGGCATCTTTTCCCAAGACGAGTTGGACAAAGTTCGGCAAGACAAAGGAAATGCCCAGTAAAAGGAACTGACAAACGAGAAAGCCGAAAAGAAACAAACTGAAACTGCGGTTTTTCAAAACAGCCAAACGAATCAAAGGGTTTGGACCTTTTGAACGTTGATAAAACAAGCCAGCACCAATGAAACCGAAAAGCAGCGGCAGTAGACTCGCTAAGGTGCCTACTTGATTCAAGAACAATAAGAAGCCGCTGAACATCAAGACGATTCCTAATACACTCAGTAAATCCAGGGAAGTGTCTTTTGCCCCAGCCGTTTTAGGGATCGAGTAAAGGCCGAGTACTAGGGAGATCAGCAAGACTGGGATCAAGAAAAGAAAGATCGCATTCCAAGACCAATGGGCGGTCAATAAGCCCCCATATGTCGGTCCGATCGCTGGAGCGATGGAAGTGGTCAAATTCCCTAAGCCGATTGCCGCTCCCCGTTTTTCAAAGGGGGAGTAAGTCAAAATGATGTGGAACATCAAAGGCAGTGCGATCCCTGTGCTGGCACCTTGGAAAAAGCGGCCAATCAGCAAAATGGCAAACGTCGGCGATAAAAAGTCGATCACCAAGCCAACAAGGAAGAAGGCGTTGGCAGCTAGAAACAAGGTTCTCAATGAGAAGCGTTTCAAAAGGTAGGTCGATATTGGGACAATGATGGAGATGACCAGTAAGTAGATGGTCGTCACCCATTGGACATCGGATGTTGAAAGCGTAAATTGATCGATCAATGTCGGAAACGTTACATTCATGGCTGTTTCAATCAGCACGCCTGCAAATGACATCAATCCGGTTGCGAGGATCGCCCCCACGAGTTTTTTGTTGTTTTCCATATTCTCACCTCTAAAAATTCGCAAAAAAAGAGACCGTTTCTATTCTCATAGAAACCGCCTCTCTCTCGACAAGCGAACCCGCTTGTTATCTGTACGATTTAATCTATCGCTATTCTACTGACTTCATAAGAAAGTGTCAAGAGAAGTGGATAAAAAAATAGCAAAAAACTTTTTTGAAAGTTTTCAAACTTTTACTTACACGAAAAATTTTCTTCTGCTAGAATAGTCGAGTACGAAAAAGAGAAAGGAAGTTGTAACATGCCCATCAACAAAAAAGAAAGTTTGATCTATACGACACTTATGTGTATTTTCATGGTGTATTTTATGAGTGTTTACAACCTCATGTTCCAAGTCGGTGTTTCTGCATTGGCATTCCAATTGGCGTGGAATGAATTGCCATTAGCCCTTTGTGTCGCCTTTATTTTGGATTGGTTCATTGTTTCGGGTCCAGCAAAAGGTTTGGCATTTCGATTTTTGGACCATCAATCAGCTACTTGGAAAAAAATCGGTTTGATTTCTTCATTGATGATCGCCGGCATGGTGATCTGTATGTCACTCTTTGGTGCGTTGATGCATCCAAACCCTGATCACTCGGTGTTCGTCAATTGGCTAAGCAACATTGGGAAAAATGTGATTGTCGCATTGCCGTTGCAATTGTTCATTGCAGGCCCAATCGTTCGCCGGGTGTTTCGCGCCTTGTTTCCTATTGGCACTGTGCAAGAACAGCCAGTACTAGGGGAATAATCGAGCATTAGAAAAAACGTACTGCAGACAGGCTCTACCAAGGTTAGCTAAAAATAGCTGGCTTGGCGATAACTGGACTTGCGGCACGTTTTTTTGCTTTTATAAACAACAAAAAAACCCATAGGATGGTATGGGTTTTTCTGGTTACCCTATGAAATAGGATACAGGATGTACCTATATAGTAATATGGTGAGGTCAAAAAGGAAAGTTCAATTTTTTCATCAATACATGAAATTAATGCAAATCACTTGTTTTTCTGACGAAAAAAGCAACTTATAATTGTTTTTGCCGATTAGTCTGTGTAGAAACCAATCAGTTGATACCAACGACGATGCTCAATATGGTAGGCATCAGGTGAGTACCCTGACATTGAAAAACCGATAAAGGTGATGACCAGTCCGAGAATAATAAACAACAGACTGAGAAAAACGAAAAAGCGCTTATTGATTTTGATCATAGGACTGCCTTCTTTCGATAGTTTTGAACAAATGATTTTGGCCAAACGACAAGGGAGTGGGTAAGACGTGAAAAAGGTCGGCTCATACTATAAGTGGCGATCAGACAAAGAAGCCCTAAACCAAATAAGAAAATCCCCACGCCTAACTGACTTAAAAAGAGATAGAAACCATCCGCCATCAGCATGGGACTTAAGACAACGCTAGCAATCCCACCGATAAACGTAGTGACACCAATCATGCCAGTGGTGAAAGGCACACACCAGATGATTATTAAAAAGCTTAGGATCAGCAAAGCGGCACTTAACAATAAGCTGCCCCACAATGGAAAGCCTAGCACTAAGATCAAGAGCAAAAAGGGATGAAAGCGGCGAGGAATCTCTACCACGACCTCTTCTGTTTCTGTGACTGTTTGGATCAGTTCTTTTGGGGAGCCAAGGCGTGCCACGGCTTCTTCTTCAGTGTATCCTTCTTCCATCAAATCTTCGATCATCTCGTCATAATAGTTGATCAGCTGATGAATCTCGCTAGGTCTGACTTTTTCAGATAATTCTGCAGCCAATGCCTTGATAAAATCAACTCTGTTCATCTAGTGTTCCTCCTTTAATAAATCGCTGGATCAATGTCAATTGGGGCCAGTCGTTGGTTAAAAAATCGTCGATCCGCTGTTTGCCAAGTTTGGTCAAGCGGTAATATTTTCGGGTCCGTCCTTGATGACTCTTGTTGTAAGTCTCAACCGCTCGGCTGGCTTCTAAGCGCTTCAAGATAGGGTAGAGGGTGGATTCTGAGATTGGTAGTAAAGGAGAAATATTTTTGACTAATTCATAGCCATAAGAGTCCCCGTGCTGCAAATAGGCTAAAACACAAATTTCCAATAATCCTTTTTTTAATTGGGCATCCAAAGGCTCTCCTCCTGTTCATATCCATACTATACATTACATAGTATCATTTCACAAGTAGTATCAAAAAAATCAGTCTTAAGACTTAGCCGAGGAAAACAGGAAGGTTTTTAGAAAAATGGTCAAAAATATAAAACAAAATTAAGAAATTCGGCAGAAAGTATATGTTAACGTTCTCTTTTTTGTTAAAGTAGAAGTATGCAGATTACTTTCAGTAAGAAAATTGGGTGTTGGTGGTGTTTCACTGGAAGAAAGCAAGTGAGAGTAGAGGAGCGTTAGCGAGAGCTGATCGCCTCAAGAAAGGAAGGGGTATTATGAGAAAAGCAACGATTACGAAAAAATATTTGATCAACTGTTTAAAAAAATATCTGGTGGAATATCTTTATCGGCCAATCACTGTCCGCGACATTGCTAAATATGCACGAACATCGACCCAACCAATCTATTTGAATTTTTCAAACATGCAAAATTATAAACAGGCAATGGTCGATGATGTCTTCCATGACATTCATGAAGCAAAAAAAGAGACGGTGATGACACTGGATCCTCTATACTGTTTTTGGCATGACTATTACGTGTTCGCCAGTCGCAATCGAGCCCTCTTTTTTGCATTATTTTTAAATGATATTGGTTGTGGTCCCTACATAAAAGAGTGTTCTTTTGCATATTTTCAAGAAGCAATCGCTGAATCAGCTGTTTTTCAATGTGAGCAAGAAAACGATCTGAGGAAATACCATGAAGAAGCCTTGATTTTTTTTAGCGGTTTGGTATTGCTGTTTATTCGTGAAGGGTGTACTGACGGCAACAAGGATTTTATAAAAGATACCATGGAGTATTGGGAACGAATGTTAAAGAAAGCAAAAGGCGTGACGCGAGACCAGGGTCGGCAAGGATTATTAGAGGTTGGTGCGTTTGCTGTAGAGGAATAGGTACTTGAAATCAAGCATTAAAATAAATATCTGAATATTTTGACACCAAAAAACCGTTAGTGATTAAACATTCTTCACTGACGGTTTTTTTGAGGAGGTAAGTCTTGCGGTATGAGTAGAACAATTGTGGTGTTTTCACCTTTTACTGATTGAATCGATAAGGAAGCTTGCGTGCCATAGTACAATGCTAGCCGCTGGCGTACATTGTTGATACCATAATGTTGATCAGAAGGTTCCTCCAGTTGTTTTAGCTGTTCAGGATCAATCCCGGGACCATTGTCTTGAATCTCAAACCGTAGCCATTGTCCTTCTTTGAGGCAGCGGATCGTCAATACCCCTCTGCGGTCATCTTCAATATGATCAAGCCCATGAAAGACGGCATTTTCGACAAACGGCTGCAAGAGCAGATGGATCATCGGATACTCATCGATATCTGAGTCAATTTCGAGGACTAAATCAAAGGAATGGTGATGCATTTTTTGCTGGATTTTAGCATAGGTGATTGTTAGATCGAGTTCTTTGGTGATGGATAGCCGGTTGGATCCTTGGTTTAGGCTGAGACGGTAGAATCGAGACAGCAGCTGAGCCATCTCACGGATCTCGTGATTGCCGTTTAGTGTGGCAGTATTGCTGATCAGTGCTAAGGAATTATAAAAGAAATGCGGATTGATCTGGGCTTGCAGAGCCCGCAATTCGTATTCTTTTTGTTTCAATTCGGCTTCATATACTTCATTGATCAGCTCAGCGATTTTATCTAGCATTTTTTGAAAATTGGTGTATAACTGTCCGACTTCATCTTTTGAAGAATATGTGTGCTGGATTTTGAATTGATCCATTGATAAAGAGGCCATTTGCTGGGTCAAAGAGTTGATCGGCTGTACCACGGTTTTAGCCAACCACCAGCTGGATAAAACCAATATCATTAATACAAAACCAAAGATAATAAGTGCCGCACCAACTAGATACAGTAAACTGCTGAAAAATGACTGTGCGGTTTTAACAAAAACGATTTGCCAATGATTATCCAGCAGTACAGGTGCCTCTTCAATAACTGCGTTTCCAACCAGCCACTGTTTTTGAGTACGTTGCTGCTTCGTCAAATAATCAATGCGGTAAAGCGTCTGCCCGGTCTCTGACTGAATCGTCAAATCATAAGGCTCCTCAGTGACTGCATCAAGATTCGTGAACAATGCTGCTCGATCGATGGTTAAAACGATGTAGTTTAAGGAATCTGCGGTATGGCCTTTTAAAAAAAGGTTGGTATAAAAAGAAAGTTCCTCCCGTTCTTTGTCAAAATACGTTCGAATCTCGGTCGAAGGTTTTTCTTTTAGAAAAGGCAGTGCTGTATCAGCCGTGATTTTTTTGACGTATTGCCCATGATCATAAAGATCGATCGTGGTGTATAGCGTGATGCCTTTAATATCTGCTTGCGGAAAACGAACACTGTGAAACAAAGGCACGATCGTATTTTGAAAGAGATTGTATTGATCAAAGTTTGAGAAGCGTTGACTAGAAAGCTCTTGCGTCAAGGCGGTATTGTTGGCTAAAAAGAGCAGGCTGTCCCGATAGGTGTGGATCTTGCTTTCTAACTGATAGCTGATACTTTTGAGATTATCGGAGTAAGCACTTTTTTCCTGCTGTTGGATAAAGGCTCGGATGATAGATACCCCGACAAAGGTCAAAACGATCAGAGGAACAATGCTTGAAAGAATTGAAATAAGGGCGATCTTTTTTTGAAAACGAAAATTTTTAACACAATCGTGGACTTTTCTTAACAAAAGGGACCTCTCTTTCTATACGCATCCGGCGTCATTCCGACAATTTCTCGGAACGTTTTGCAAAAATAGGAATAATGATTAAAGCCAACTTGTTTGGAGATAGTTCGAATGCTGCAGTTCGAGTTCTTTAAACGCTTCTGAGCCTGTTTGATACGGTAAGACTTGATGTATTTGGTGATACCCATGCCTTCAGAAGTACTGAATAATTCGCTTAGGTAGTTAGGATTGATATTGACTTCCTTTGCTAACCGATCCAAGCTCAACTCTTGGTGAAAATGAGCGAATATATAGGATTTTACTTGGCGCACATAGTCATTTGACTGGCTCCCGTTGATTTGAAGCAATGCATCATGGATATAATGGAAGAGGGCATCAAAAATATCCGCAATTAGTTGCAGACTTGGCGCTTCCAGTATTTTTCCAATCTGATTAGCGCCACACTCCGCATCAAAAGTGATCGTGCACTGATCGAGGATTGTTTGATAAAAGGTCGCAAAATAAAACTTGGCATTGGTTGGTTCCTCACGTCCATTTGTTTCAAAGCAGTCGAAAACTGTTTTCACAAGCGCGTGGGCTTTTTTACTTTCGTATTGATTCACATACGAAACGGTTTTTTCGAAAAGCGCTTTCTTGACGATGTAGTGATCTCCCGGAAGCAGCTGGCAGATTTTCCCTTTGTTTTGCTGATAAAAAGACCGCTGACTGGTTCTCAGTAAGTCATGATAGGTGCCATACACCCCTGAATGGTGGGGAACTGGTCCGCTGTCAAAAAGTGTTATTTTTTGCTGAAACTGTTTGGAAAAATAGGTAGTTAAGTTGTTTTTTCGCTCTTCGATTTCCCTTTTTGGCAAAGGTTCGTTAAAAAAGAGCAGTTGTGCTGGAGCTAAAAACAAACTGAACATTTCAGGAAATGCAGCAGATAGCGAAGGGACAAAATCCGGCGCATTCCAAGAATCCAGCGGCCAAGTAACGAGAAAAAAAGAGGGATGAGTCTTAAAAAAATCTTGTGCAATCGATTGCTCTTCCTTCGGCAGTGAATGCCAAGGATAGCCATAAAAAAGTTTACTCAAAATCTCTTTCAAGTAATGGGTTTGTGCGATTGTTTTTGTGTAAGCGCGCTGCTTTTGTTGATCAATAAAAAGAATGATTTTATTTATTTGTTCATAAAAATCATCAGGGTCGATTGGTTTTAAGAGGTAGTCAACCGCTTGTAACTGTATGGCTTTTTTTACATAATGAAAATCTTCAAAGCCGCTGATAAACATCACAGGAATTTCAGGAACTGCTTCTTTGATTCTCGCTACTAGGGCATGTCCATCCATAAAGGGCATCTTTACGTCGGTAATTATCAAGTCAAAGGGCTGTTTCTGAAAAAGCTGCCAGGCTTCGCGGCCATTTTTGGCTTCTTCGATCAGCCATTCTTTTTCATGCTGACTCAAGAAGTATTTGATCACTTCTCTTTGATCGTAGCTGTCATCAGCAAGCAGCAGTCGGTACATGGTTTTCGCCGTCCTTTCGTATAGAGAAAATTACGCAGTCGCTTCTTCTTTCTATAGTAAGCGATAAACAAAAAAAGCAACAGAGCGAATTTGTAAACGTTTTATTTTTCTGGAAATCGTGCTATGAATCTGAAAAAAGTGCTATATTTTCTGTGGAAGCGATTGCGTATAATAAGGATATCAAAAAAGTTTGAGGAGGAAAACAATGAAATTTAGGCGGGGGACAGCAATGTTAACAGCAGTTGCTTCAGCACTTATTATGACAGGATGCAGTTCAGAAGAAGCAAAGACCAATGAAAATGGGGATACCGTGATTACGATCGGACGCCAGACCGCACCGAACTCGAAACTGCCTGAGGGGGATTCTTACAGCAATAACGCATATACTCGATTGATTCAAGAACGCTTGGGCATCGAGCTGGAGAGTGCCTTTGAAGCCCATGGGGAAGACTATGATCGTCAAGTATCGCTAGCGATCGCTTCAGGGGAACTACCGGATACGATGATTGTCGGTTCAAGAGATGAATTGGAAGAATTAGTTAACAATGATTTAGTGGAAGACTTGACCGAAGTATTTGAGGAGCATGCCGACGATTTTCTAAAAGACATCTATGATTCGTTTGATGGGATTCAGTTAGAAGCAGCCACGTTTGATGATCGCTTGATGGCGATCCCATCTACTAGCGATGACTTCGGGCCCAATCTTGTCTGGTTGCGCCAGGACTGGCTAGATGAGCTAGGTATTGAACTGGATAAAGATGGCAATCGCTCAATTACATTGGATGAGTTGAAGGAAACAGCGATTGCTTTTCAAGAAAATGATTTAGCCAATACCGGAAAAGCAGTTGGTTTGCCATTGGCCTTCTGGTTGTCTTCGCCAAATCATGGCGGCACGGCATATACCGGAACAGCCATCATGAATGCGTTTGGAGCCTACCCAAAATCGTATCTCCAAGATGAGAATGGGCAGATGTTTTATGGATCCAATACGCCAGAAATGAAAGAAGCACTAACGCTACTGAAGGACTGGCAAGATGAAGGGTTCATGGATCCGCAATTTGGTACCCGCACGTATGACGATATCCATGCCATGATGGTTAATGGAGAAACGGGCATCGCTTTTGGTCCTTGGCACATGCCTGACTGGGGCTTAGTACAAGCCAAACAAAATGATCCAAATGCTGAATTTGTTCCTTATGCCCTTGAAAATGCTAACGGCGATGGAGGGGTCAATGCCGTGGCTAACCGCGGCACTGGGCAATACATCGTGGTGCGCAAAGGTTTTTCTGAGCCGGAAAAAATCATGGAGATGATCAATCTGATTTATGGTGAAGTTGCCAACTCGGAAGATATTGAAGCCGAGTTTCCGGAAATTTATGACTATGCGAAAGTGGATGTCGATGGGACGGTTCGTCCATGGAATGTTGTTTTCTTAAAAGCCTATAGTGAGATTGATGATGCAGTAGAAGCTTCCAAGGCGGCGGTTGGCGAAACATCTATCGAGGATATCTCCAACTTCTTCATCAAAGAAAACGCCGAAAAAATCAAGCAATATCTGGATAGCCCTGAAGAAACTGATCCGGTGGACTGGACCCGCTATGCCTCCCGCTATTTAGCCGTCAATAATGTGATGGGCGGTATCAGAGAGCAAGGACGCTTGAATGAAGTGAAACCACCGCGTTTTGATTCGATCAAAGCCAATGAACGAAACGGCGCACAAGTAGGGAAACTGGAGGAAGAGACCTTCATTAAGTTTATCACTGGAGAAGAACCCCTGGAAAACTTCGACAACTATGTTGAAACCTGGAATAGCCAAGGTGGGACAGCCATACTTGAAGAAATGCAAGAAGTAGTAGATCAGCGAGCAGATAATTAAGCGGCCACTCCAGCGGTTCTGACACTCGTCTTTCGAACAAAGAAAAGCAAGGTTGTATGCAGGAAAACCGACTGCAGGTGCCTTTTCTTTGTTCGAATTTTTTCATCAAGCGGCTGGTGAGGCAAAAAATTTATGGAGGAGTAAGTAAATGGAACTTTCTGTTGAAAAAGAAAGCAAAAAAGAAAAGAAAAAGTGGTTTTCTCGAGATCAGCTTTTCTTTCTAGGGATGATTTTACCAGGCATCATTTTTATTTTGATTTTTTCTTATGGTCCTATGTTTGGGTTATTGATGGCATTTCAAGATTATGTGCCAGCGAAAGGTGTATTGGGTTCTGAATTTGTAGGATTCGAGCACTTTCGCTACCTGTTCAGTTTACCGGATATTTTCTTAGTAACTAAAAACACGATTTTTATCGCTTTTTGGAAAATTATCTTTAATACGATCGTACCGATTCTTTTTGCGATTCTATTAAATGAAGTGCGTGTAAAGTGGATGAAACGCTCCATTCAGACCATCGTATATTTGCCCCATTTTCTTTCATGGGTCATATTGGCTTCAGTAGTGGTCAATTTATTCAGTCTTGATGGAACGGTGAATCAGATTTTACAAAACTTTGGTGTAGAACCATTAAACTTTTTGGGTAGTAATCAGTTGTTTCCTCGTTTGCTGATCGGGACCGATGTTTGGAAAAGTTTTGGTTACAGTTCAATCGTGTACCTTGCTGCCATTACCTCGATCGATCCGGGATTATATGAAGCAGCAACGATGGATGGTGCTTCTTGGTCAAAAAAAGTCTGGCACGTAACCCTGCCGGGGATGATGCCTTTTATTTTGCTGATGACGATTTTGTCGCTGCCTAATATCTTGAATGCCGGCTTCGACCAAATTTATAACCTGTATTCTCCGGTTGTGTATCAAAGCGGCGATATTATCGATACCTATGTCTACCGAATCGGTCTGATCGGTAGAGACTACAGCTTAGGGACTGCCGTTGGTCTGGTCAAATCGGTGATCGGTCTATTCTTGATTTGGTCTTCCAACAAAATTGCGGAGAAGAAGACTGACAGAGTGATGTTTTAAGGAAAGGAAAAAAGAGATGAAAGAAAAATTTAGTATACGGCATGCAGTAATTTATTTGATCGTCATTGTTTTGGCTCTTTCTTGTTTAGTACCGATGTTGAATGTCGTGGCACTTTCTTTAAGTAGCAGCAGTGCCGTCGCGGCAAATGCTGTGGGGCTATGGCCAGTAGATCTGACCTTAGCGGCTTATGAGCGCATCATGAGCGATCAGCAGTTTTGGCGTTCTTTTGGTATTTCAGTCATTCGTGTGGTGATCTCTTTATTGCTGAATTTGGTGATGATCGTAACGATGGCTTATCCGCTATCTAAATCAAAAAAAGTATTTCGAACGAGAAAATTATTCATGAGTGTGATGGTTTTCGCTATGCTCTTCAGTGGCGGCATGATCCCAACGTATTTGGTCGTTCGCAATCTAGGATTATTGAATACGATTTGGTCCCTGATTTTACCTAGTGCAGTCCCTATCGGCAGTGTGATCTTGGTGATGAATTTCTTTCGGGGAATTCCCAAATCATTGGAAGAATCTGCTCGGATCGATGGGGCCAACCCACTGCAGATTTTGGGACGAATCTATATTCCAATGTCTTTGCCGTGTTTGGCAACCGTTTCTCTATTCAGTATTGTCGGTAGTTGGAATGATTTTTTCAGTGGACTGATCTATATGACCAAGACTGAAAACTATCCTTTAATGACCTATATCCAAACACTATCAGTCAACATTGCTGAAACAATGCAACAAGCTGGGAATTTGACTTCCGAGCAGCTACAAAGTCTGCTAGCGGTCTCTGATCGAAACTTGAATGCAGCGAAGATCGTGGTGGCAGTGGTGCCGTTATTGATTATTTATCCGCTTCTACAAAAATATTTCGTTCAAGGAATCGTTGTCGGATCAGTAAAGGAGTAAACCCACATGATACACTTTTTTCATTCAGAAAACTTCTTCGCACGAATCGCTTGGAAATTCAGCCAGTTGCTCCTATTAAATGTACTACTCTTGTTTTTTAGTTTGCCGCTCTTCACGATCGGTGCAGCCATTACTGCGGGTTCTAAAGTGGCGACTGATCTGATAGAAGGAAAAGCACCGGCTGTTGTTCAGCAGTTTTGGTCGGTCTTTTGCCAAAGCTTTCGAAAGAGCACTCTTATCTGGATCAGTCTACTTTTTTCTTTGTGGCTTTTGACTGCTGATTGGTTGTATTATTTCCAACTAAAAGGGACGCCTGATCTTTTTACCGTAGGCTTAGTAATTTGTACGTTCATGTGGCTTCAATTTTTCCAAGTTTCGTTTTTCTTACTCGCACGTTACGATAGCGGAATCAAAACGATCCTTTTGAACAGCATAAAAGTCGCCGCAAAGCACCCTTTTAAAATACTTAGTCTTCATATTCTGACTGCAGCCCCTATTGTCATCATGCTTCTTTCACCCTATGCGCTGGTTTTCAGCATGTACATTGCCTGCTTTTTTGGTCTTAGCTGTTTTTTGTATGCACGCTGTCAGTTATTGTTGGCAATTTTCAAGAAATATGAGAAGGTAGAAATAGCAGAAAAGTAACTGGCTTTTATAGTTAGAAACGTTGAATGGAGGAATTTTGATGGGACAAAACACGCAGTATGGAGAAAAAAAGATTGCGATCGATCGCAGGATCGGTTTTTTAGAAGAACATACGTATCACGGGAATGATCTTGGTGTGACTTTTCAAGGACAGCAAACCACGTTCAAATGCTGGTCACCAGAGGCAGAGGCCGTTTCAGTATTGCTTTATCAAAGCGGTGTTGCTGGGACTGACGATCGTCTGCTGACGCTGCCAATGGTTCAAGAAGACAACTGTTGGCAAGTCACGACGGAAGAAAACGTCAAGGAGCTGTTTTATACCTTTGAGTTTCAACGAGATGGGCAGAAAATAGAAGCGATGGATCTTTATGCCAAGGCAGTAGGGATCAACGGAAACCGCGGTGCGATCATTGATTTAAAGGAAACAGATCCTGAAGGTTGGCAGGAAAGTCACGGCGTCGGTCAGCAGTCGATCACAGATGCCTATATTTGGGAATTGCATGTCGAAGATTTCAGTGGTGCCGAAAACAGCGGTATTTCACCAGAAAATCGCGGAAAATATTTAGCCTTCACTGAAAAAAAGACCCATCTGGTGGGAGATGAAAGTCAACCAACTGGCATGGCCTATTTAAAAGAGCTGGGGATCAATTATGTTCATCTGCTGCCGATCTTCGATTTTGACAATGATGAAACTTCGTCTGCCTACAATTGGGGCTATGATCCGAAAAATTACAATGTACCTGAAGGACGATACGCTTCTGATCCTAGTGATCCCAAGGCGCGGATTCGTGAATGCAAGCAAATGATCCAATCGCTGCACGAAGAAGCCATCGGCGTTGTGATGGATGTGGTCTTTAATCACACTGCGATCACGGAAGAATCATGGTTTAATTTGACGGTGCCTGATTATTACTACCGTCAAGATGATGCAGGGAATTTTGCGGACGGTTCTGCTTGCGGCAATGAAGTGGCTTCTGAACGGAAAATGATGCGTAAATTTATCATTGATTCAGTTTTATATTGGGCGCAAGAATACAAAATCGACGGCTTTCGTTTTGATTTGATGGGCTTGATCGATGTGGAAACCATGAACCAATTGCGGCAACGCCTAGATGATGCCGGCTTCAGCCATGTGATTTTATACGGCGAGCCATGGGATGCCGGCAGCAATCAAATTATTCAGCCGAATATCCCAGCAAATAAAAGTAATGTTTGGGCACTGTCAGAAGGTGTTGCTGTTTTTAGCAATGATTTAAGAGACAGTATCAAAGGCGATGTCTTTGAAGAAACAGACGGCGCGTTTATTCAAGGAATGAATGGTCAACCGCAAGTCAAGCAAACCTTTTATGCAGCAAATTTGGCAACGGCGATTCAAGGAAATACGAAAGTTGCCGCACAAGAAGGCGCCGAGCGCTGGGCAAAATCGCCCCGCCAAGTGATCGCCTATGCTTCAGTCCATGATAATTTGACCTTATGGGACAAGCTGGTGGCAACCATGCAGGCTTCAGTGAAGGAAAGAAATTATGAGTTTGATCCTGAGCTTTTAGCCCGCAATAAACTAGCAGCAGCCATTTTGTTTACTAGCCAAGGAGCAGTGCTGACTCAAGCTGGGGAAGAATTTGGCCGTACCAAAGAAGGAGATGAAAATTCCTTCCGTTCGCCACTGGCAGTCAATCAGCTGGATTGGTCACGTGCCAAAACCTTCAAAGAGTTGCGCGAGCTGTATCGGGGCTTGTGGGCATTGCGGCAGTCCTATGCACCATTGAGAGATGCCACGACCCAAACGGCTGAAAGCATGGTCTTTTATGAGACAAAGAATGAAAATCGCTTGGCGTATCAAGTACCCAATCGTGACAAACAGCATCCATGGCGTTCCTTGTTCGTTTTACTCAACAGCACGGAAGAAAGCTGGTCCTTTGGCTTACCGACGGCAACAGAAAATGCTTCTTGGCACATCATTGCTGACCCCAAAGGAGCTGGGATCACTTCTCGCGGCGTAGCAGCGCCAAGAATAACCATCGACCCCTTATCCTTCTGCATTTTGGCGGAACAAAGTAACTAATCAAAGTAGAAGCTAAAACAAACTAAAAATTTTAGTTTGTTTTAGCTTTTTTAGTAGTAAAAAAACAATTCTTTTGCTATACTTTTAACAGAATGAGAAGCAGAAAGCGGTGAGCAAATGAAAGTTGTGATCTCTGATATTGCCCGAAAAGCTGGCGTTTCCAGCGGAACTGTCTCTAATGCAATCAACAATCGTAAGGGGATCAGTGAACAAAAACGGCAAGCGATCTTGAAGATCGCTCGTGAGATGGGGTATTTTGATCAGCGAGAAATTAAAAAAACGGAAAGCCAAAAGATCAAATTTGTTGTAATGAACAAACAAGGAAATGTCGTAGGGGATACGCCTTTCTTTTCTGAATTGATCCGGGGGATCGAAATGGAATGCAGCGCGTTAGGCTATGAATTGGTCATTTCCCATATCACATTGGCGCCAGAGGAAGACCCGATCGAAAAGATCCGCCCAGAATTAGTAGATGGTTTGCTATTGTTAGGAACGGAATTGGAAAAACAAGATTTAGCAGTCTTCCGTCATTTGGAAGTACCCTTAGTGATTTTAGATACGATTTTTAATTCGCAGGACTTTGATTTTGTCGCCATCAATAATCGTGACAGCGCCTATGAGATCGTTGAAAAGATGATCGAAAAAGGCCACCGAGACATTGGCATCATCAACTCAACCTTTCAAATCAACAATTTCCGTGAACGCAAGCAAGGGTTTATTCAAGCGATCCAAGAGCATGATCTGATCCATTATGAAGAGACGGAAGCCTTAGTAGAACCCACCTTGGAGGGCTCATATCAAGACATGAAGGTCTATTTGGAATCCTTGCGTGCCGATCAGCGGCCGTTACCAAGCGCCTTTTTTGCGGTCAATGACAACATCGCCATCGGTGCAATGAAAGCCATTCGCGAAGTGTTCCCCGATCATCCGTTGGCCATCGTTGGGTTCGATGATATTCCTTTGGCGGAATTTTGCAACCCACCGCTGACCACCGTCAAAGTAGATAAAGTGTACCTTGGTCGCCAAGCCGTGCGACGCTTGATCGAGAAAATCACCAGTGAAGATGAAAACCATCTGAAAATGCTGGTCGCCACGACGATCGTCGAACGCGAAAGCATCAAATAAGAAAAAAATAAGAAGAAGACAAAACGTTTAGCAAGCGTTTTGTCTTTTTTTAGTTATTAAACAAAAATATTTATCTAAAACTATTGCAAAATATTTAGCTTATGCTATATTTAAGGTGTAAAAAGTAAGGGATTACATTTTGAGGAAGTGAATAGATGACACAGATCGGTCTCTTTTGTGCAACTGGGCTCTCCAGCGCACTGCTCGTCAAAGCGCTCAAAGAACAACTAGCGGATGATCAGCATTACCAAGTGAATTCCGCGCCTTTTTCAGAAATATTTATGGTGGGAAATGACTATGATTTTTTGATTTTAGCTCCTCAAACCCGCTTCAATCAAGCGAAAGTCGCAACAGCCTTTCCTAATAAAAAAATCGTTTTACTGACGGATAAGGAATTTCTGAGCAGAAATGTAGCACGAATCGTCGAAGAAATAAAAATTTAGCTAAATATACTAAAACGCAAAGGGTGGTTTTATGGATAAAGTAACAATCGGGTTCGCCCCGACTAGAAGAAATTTATTTAGTGCAGAAGCAGCCATTGAGTACGCTAATCTGACACGACAAAAAATGGACGAACTGGCCATTGATTATGTAGATATTTTAGATATCAACGAAGATGGCTTGCTATACGATGATGAAGGGGTTGAAAAAATCGCCGAAAAATTCAAAGCAGCAAAAATCGACGGTCTTTTTCTAGCCAATGAAAACTTTGGTACGGAATATGCCTGTGCTCGTCTAGCCAAAAAACTAGATGTCCCCGTCTTACTATGGGGACCCAAAGACGAGACACCAGCCGCCGATGGTTCACGTTTGCGGGATACGCAATGCGGTCTTTTCGCTATCGGAAAAGTCTTGCGCCGTTTCAAGGTACCTTTCACCTATGTCAAAAATTCTGATATTGATTCACCGGAATTTGCCCGCGGCTTGCAAGACTTTATCAAAGTCTGCAATGTCGTCAAGACCTTCAAACAAACACGAATCTTGCAAGTTGGCCCACGCCCCTTTGATTTTTGGACCGTGATCTGCAACGAAGGCGAACTATTGGAGCGTTTCAATATCTCGCTATCACCAGTACCGATCCAAGAAGTGGTGCAAGAAATCAAGAAAGTCAAAGAACAGCAGCCAGATAAATTGCAAGCAGTCATTGATTATTTCGAAACCAATACGGAAGTCCAAATTTCGGCGAAAGATTTGGAGATGGTGGCAGCCCTTAAAGTGGCCTTGCAAAACTTATGTGAAAGCTACGGCTGCAATGCAGGGGTCATCCAGTGTTGGACGGCTTTACAAGACGAAATCGGTATTTTACCGTATGCCTCCCTGTCGCTTTTACAAGAAGAAGGTCTGCCTTTTGTCTGTGAGACGGATGTTCATGGGGCGATCTCGGAACTGTTGGTCGAAGCCGCTTCGTTGGGGGAACACCGTGCGATCTTTGCGGATGTCAACTGCCGCCATCCAGAAAACGAGAATGGCGAATTGCTGCAGCACTTAGGGGTTTTTGCTTATTCCACCGCGGAGACCAAACCCATTTTGCCGCAACGGCATTTTGTTTTTGACTATCCGGGATCAGTCGCTTTTCGGGCAATCAAAGACGAGTATACGTTGTGTCGCTTTGATGGAGACAACGGCGAGTATTCGTTGCTGATGGGCACCGGCAGAGGGATCGATGGACCATACAATCAAGGAACCTATCTCTATCTAGAATTTGCGAATTTGAATCGCTTGGAATTCAAACTCGTTGAGGGCCCTTATATTCATCATGTTGCGGCGGTCAGAAAAAATGTGGTGCCGATCTTGTACGAAGCGTGCAAATATATCGGCGTGCAGCCAGATTTTTATGATCCGATCGAAGAAGACGTCAAAGCATACTTGAGAGGGGATCAATCATGGAAATAAACGAGCTGGAAATGAAGGCTTTAACGATTCGAAAATCCGTGTTAGAGCTGATCTATCAAGCAAAAACGGGTCATACTGGTTCGGATCTTTCTTGTACCGATATTTTAGTGGCCCTGTATTATCAGATAATGAATGTGGATGCGAAAGATCCCCAAAAGCAAGATCGTGACCAGTATATCCAAAGTAAAGGACATGCTGCAGAAGTACTATGGGCCGTTTTAGCGGACAAAGGTTTTTTGCCGAAAGAAGAATTAGCCACCTTTTCGCAATTTGGTTCACGACTGATCGGTCATCCAAACAATAAAGTAGCTGGGGTTGAGATGAATACTGGTTCGCTAGGTCACGGCTTACCCGTCGCAGTAGGGATCGCCTTGGCAGGCAAACTGGATCACCGCACGTATCAAACCTATACGTTGTTGGGAGATGGCGAATTAGCAGAAGGCTCGGTATGGGAAGGAGCCATGGCGGCTGCCAACTACCAGCTGGACAATTTGACCGCCATCATTGATCGCAACGGCTTGCAGATCACTGGAGCCTCGGAAGATGTGATGGCCGTGGAGCCGCTAGATGAAAAATGGCGTGCCTTTGGTTGGGATGTGCATATCGTTGATGGCAATGATATGGCTGCCTTGGTGGCTGCATTAGAAAAACCGCATCAGCCCAATCAACCGAAGCTGGTCATTGCTAAAACCATCAAAGGCAAAGGCTATTCTGCAGCCGAAAATCAAGCGCAATGGCATCATAAAGTGCCAACGGCAGAAGAGCTTGCACAAGCTATTGCCGAACTTGATCAGCAAATGGAGGTTTTGACTCATGGGAAAAAATAATATTGCCAATCGCCAAGCGATGTGCGACGTATTGATTGAAGAAGGAAAAAAGAATCCTGCGATCACGGTGTTGACCAGTGATTCTCGTGGTTCCGCTTCGTTAGCACCTTTTGCCAAGGAATTACCGACACAATTGGTGGAAGTAGGGATCGCAGAGCAAAACATCGTCAGTATTGCGGCCGGCTTAGCCCATATGGGCAAACGCCCTTTCGTTGCATCCCCTGCTTGTTTTCTCAGCATGCGCAGTATCGAGCAGATCAAAGTCGATGTCGCGTATTCGAATAAAAATGTCAAACTCGTAGGCATCAGCGGCGGTGTCAGCTATGGGGCATTAGGCATGAGTCATCATTCCTTGCAAGACATCGCAGTGGCACGAGCGATCCCTAATTTGCAAGTGCTGTTGCCAGCAGATCGCTTTGAAACGATCCAAATGTTTAAAGCCTTAGCGGCATCAAATGAACCAGCCTATATCCGTCTCGGTCGCAATCCTGTTGAAGATTGTTATGATTCTGCAGATTATCCTTTTGAGATCGGCAAAGCCATTGAGCTGAGAAGCGGTCAAGATGTCGCATTGCTCGCCACTGGCGAAACCGTGCGCCAAGCGTTGGATGCTGCTGAGCTATTGGAAAGACAAGGTATCACTGCTACCGTTTTAAATGTTCATTCCTTGAAGCCCTTTGATTCAGAAACGGTCAAACGAGTGGCGAAAGAAACAGGCACCGTGATCACTGTGGAAGAACACAGCCGATACAACGGCTTAGGAGCTGCCGTGGCGGAAACGCTGGCAGAAGAAACGGGCATTCGACAAAAAATCATTGCTTTTCCGGATGAAGCCTTGATTACTGGTTCTTCGTCAGAACTGTTTGCCCATTATGGCTTAGACGGTGCCTCCATAGCGAAAACAGCGGTTGCGTTTCTAGGAGCTTAAGATGGACAAGACCTATCAGCTTGTTTTAGATCAGAGTACATCCGGTACCAAGCTCTTACTGTTTCAAGAAGGGAAAATCCTGCAGCGTTACGATAAAAAACATCGCCAAATTTATCCAAAAGTCGGGTGGGTCGAACATGATCCCCTTGAGATTTGGCAAAATGTCCAAGAATTGCTGGCACAAGTGTTGCAAGAACAAGCGATCACTGCAGATCAAATCGTTTCCTTGTCATTGACCAATCAGCGGGAAACGATCGTTGCATGGGACCGATTGACTGGCAATCCCCTGTACAATGCGATCGTGTGGCAATGCAACCGCAGCGCCGCGATTTGTGAAGAATTGACGGCACAAGGCTGGGAAAGGACGATCAATCAAAAGACCGGTTTACGCTTAGACCCGTATTTTTCCGGCACCAAAGTGAAATGGTTGGCCCAAGAATTATCAGCCATCAAAGAAAAGTCGGGGACTGGCGAATTGGCGATCGGTACGATGGACAGCTGGCTGTTGTGGAATTTAACGCAAGGGACAGTATTTGCGACAGAAGCCAGCAACGCTTGCCGAACATTGTTTTATAATATTGAAGAGGGCCGTTGGGATGCAGAGCTCGTCAAACTTTTTGGCATCCATTTAGCAGACTTGCCAGCGATCCAACCTGCTGATACGGTTTTCGGTAGCTATCACGGAATCCCTATCAAAGGGATCTTAGCCGATTCACAAGCGGCATTATTCGGTGAAGGTTGTCAAAGCCTTGGGGATGTAAAAATCACGATGGGCACCGGTTGTTCGATCATGATGCAAGTGCAGCAGGAGCAGACGTTGCGGGATCGCCGCATTTTGACGACGGTCGGCTGGCAAACTAGCCAGGAAACAGCGTTTGCGCTAGAAGGCATCATCCGTTCCTGTGGTGACGCCATCAACTGGTTCAGTGAGCAAGTGGCTCCGCTGCCAGATGTAGCTGAGATCTGTCAAGAAGTGCTGACCAGTGACAGTCAAGAAGACATCTATTTTATCCCAGCATTGCAAGGAATGGGTGCCCCTTTTTGGGATAATACGATGACTGCCAGCTTTGTCGGCATGAAACGCACAACGACGACTCATGAGCTGTTGAAAGCCGTTTTAGAAAGCATCATTTTTCAAATCAAAGCAGTGATCGATGTGATGGAAGAAGTCGCTGAACGACTGATCAATCAGGTAATGATCGATGGCGGTGTTTCGAAAAACCGCGCCTTGATGAGCTTATTGGCGACTTTGATCAATAAACCCGTCATCGTCAGCGAAGTCGAAGAATTTTCAGCCATCGGCACAATGCTTGTTGCCAAACCAACCATGAATGAACCAGCTATTCAGCAAACCACGATCGTTCCGCAAGCCGAACAGGCCGTGATCCGTTTGAAATATGAAAAATGGAAACGGTTCATTGAGAAGTCAGCTGCTTTTAGTGAAGGATAGAAGAAGATCATAGGAACAGGATGCCTCGTTTTGCTTTTTCGAAATGTACAGGATGGCTGAATTTTTAATAAAGCAAGACGCTATTTTTGTAAGAAAAGGAGATGATAACAATGAATAATAAAGCCAGAACAATTATAACGACCGATGGTGAAGTCGATGATATGAATTCATTTTTACGCTATTTACTTTATAGCGACTGTTTTGATACCGAGGGGATTGTCTTGACAAGTTCAGTTTATCATTATGCTGGGGATCCAGATAAAGGCATTGAACCGTATCGTTGGACAGGATCTGAGTGGATCAATGACTTTATCGATCTTTATGCTCAGGTATATCCGAACTTGAAAATACACGCTGAAGACTATCCTTCTCCCGAATACTTGAAAAGTATTTACTATATTGGCAACATTGATTCTCCGGGAGAAATGACCAAAGAAACCGAGGGTTCCAAATTCCTTGAGGACTACTTGATCAATGATACAGATCCACGAAAACTATACATTCAAACATGGGGAGGAACGAACACAACGGCACGGGCATTGAAATCGATTGAGGAAAAGTATGCTCATCAGCCAAATTGGTCGGCAATCAAAGAACGAATTGAAAAAAAGGTGATTATTTATATCATTCTTGACCAAGATGTTACTTATAGCGAATATATTGAGAAAAATTGGTCGATTGAAGTGATCAACGATCGTTTCAATTTCTGGTATTTTGCCTATGCCTGGAAAATGGTTGAGTCTCAGCTAGCTACACGATTACAGCCCAAATGGCAGTTAAATTTAAGAGACAATCACGGTCCCTTATTAAAAAAATATGCATTGATTGGTGATGGCAATGTTTTAGAAGGCGAACTTGAAGAAGAACAGCGGGGGATTGATCAATATTTAGAGAAAAATCCTGACTATGCGCGCTTTGATTTTATCTCAGAAGGAGATTCCCCTTCTTACTTCTATTTCTTAAACAATGGGCTACGAAATAGTGATGATCCTAGCTATGGTGGTTGGGGTGGGCGTTTTGAAAAGGTTGACGCTGCCCGGAAGTATATCAATAGTGCTATGGACTATAATCCTTATAACCAACGTTATGAAGCGCAATATACTCTAACGAGATGGTTCGATGACATTCAAGATGACTTTAAAGGACGGGCAGCTTGGTGTATTGCCAAAACCTATGATGAGGCGGCTCACTATCCGATCGTCTCTATCGAAAAGGGGAATGATCAAGAAGTTTCTCCTGGAGAAATCCTGACAATCCATGCGAAAGCGACTGATCCAAATCAGCGAGATTTGGCGTTTAAATGGTGGCATTATTTTGAGGCATCAACTTATCAAACGACACCTGTTCCAACTGGCAATGAGTTTGAATCGATGGGCTTATTATTTGGTAAGGTATCGGAAAAGCTTGCTAAACAACCCGTCGATCCAGTTAAGCTTGTTCGAGAAAACACAGAAACCGTCGAAGTGAAAATTCCAGAAGATATCCAATCTGGTCAAACGATTCATTTGATTTTAGAGGTAACGAATGGCACTTTGACAACGTATCAGCGAGTTATTTTAATCGCCAAATAAAAAATGGAGTGATAATTATGCAAACAAATAGAAAATCTGAACACTTCATGTTCAAAGTGGCCCTTCTTTCCTTATCTTTGATGCTGACAACGAGTGGCGCGATTGCAGCAACTGTGAGCTTAATGCAAGAATCGTTTGTTGATCAAAGTGCAACGGCGGTTGAGGCATTAGTTACCGCCTCCAACTTCACAGTAATGATTTTTGTGTTGCTTAGTTCCTTTTTTGTTCGGGCAATCGGTACACGAAAAACAGTGTTATTGGGTTTGATTTTATCTTTTCTCGCTGGGATTTTTCCCGTGTTTTCCAGTAGTTATTCCCTGATTTATTTTTCACGATTAGTTCTAGGTGCGGGTTTTGGTTTGTTCAATTCCTTAGCCGTTAGCTTGATTGGTGAATATTATGAAGGCGAAGAAAAAGCACGACTGATCGGTTTACAAAGTGCCGTTCAGAGTGCTGGGCAAACAGCAGTTACCTTTTTGATCGGTATCCTGATGTTTAGCGGTTGGCAAATTGCCTTTGCTGCCAATTTTGTCGGAATCATTCCTTTAGTGCTTTATTTTATCTGGGGACCTCGAGATGATGAACCAAAACTTACTGATATCGTCGCGTCAGAGGAGGAAATTGGAACTAAAACAAAGCAGTCGATCAATTTACCAGTCATTTTACAAGCGATCGCTTTACTGATCAGTTTTGCATTTTTGATGGTCTTTTTCCTAAAATCAAGTATCTTCGTCGCAGAAGAAAACTTCGCCAATCCCTCGTTCATTGGTATCGTCATGTCGATCTACACGTTTGTTTCGATCATTGCCAATCTGTTTTACAGTAAACTCGTCAAACATACAAAACATTTTTCTTTACCAATTAGCTATCTATTTCTGGGATTGGGGTTTATTTTTCTTAGTCAGACCACTAACTTTGTTACATTTACCGTGATCGTTATTTTCTTAGGATTTGGTGGATCATTGCTGTTGCCTTATTCATGGGGATTGATCATGAGTAAAGCACCAAAAGGATCAATTAATTTGGCGATCTCGATTGCAATGGTCGGCACAAACCTGGGTTCTTTTCTAGCCCCATACTTCGGTTCGTTACCGGCGATCATGTTTGGCAATCAGCGTGCTGCTTTTGCTTTTATCTTTGCTGGAACTGTCATGTTGATTTTTGCTGTGATCTATTTGCTGATTGGCAAACGGTTAACATTGGATTAATAAGGGTAATCAAAAATAGAGATTAGAGGAATGAGATGAAGTATCTAAGTATAGATGTGGGGGGCACATTTGTTAAATATGGTGTTGTAGATGTTTCCGGACGTTTAACGGCTTGTGAAAAACAAAAAACGCCTCAAAACTTGGCGGATTTTCTCGAAGTAGTCCGAGCGATTGTTCAGCGATTCAAAACTGAAATTGCAGGTGTAGGTCTTAGTCTACCAGGAAAAGTAGATACCGAAGGGGGAATCGTTTATTTTGGGGGCTCTTTGGGCTATCTCCATGAGGTTCCGGTGAAAGCACTGATCGAAGAAGCTTGTGGCATTCAGTGTGAGTTAATAAATGATGGCAAAGCCGCCGCCCTTGCTGAACAGTGGTTAGGGAATTTACAAGGTGTAAAAAACGGCGCAGCGATCATTTTAGGGACTGGGGTTGGCGGTGGTTTGATTCTAAATCATACACTATTCGAAGGTAGCCATTTTCAAGCCGGTGAATTAAGCTTCATGACTCAGGCTCCTTCATTGAAGAATGTCTCAGATGTGACTGGTTTTACGCATTCGGCGGTTGAATTTGTGAAGCAAGGTGCCGCACTGTTAGGGCTTGAAGATGAACATGATGGACTCGCTGTTTTTGAGGCAATCCAACAGGAAGCTAGTCTTGAATTAACGCAGCTTTTTGAAAACTATTGTGAACGTATCGCGACGCTGATCATCAATCTGCAAGCAGTCATCGATATGGAAATCGTTGTGATTGGGGGAGGGATCAGTCGACAAAGTATTTTGATTGATCAAGTTCAATTGAAGTATCAGGAGTTGCGTGACCGAGTGGCCTTGATCGATTTGATGTTAGCTCCATTAAAGATCCAAGGATGTAAATTTCAAAGTGAAGCGAATCTTCTAGGTGCGATCACGCTATTTCTAAAACAGGAAGAGTGAGCAGCTGAAGTAGTTTCACTTAGAAAAAGAGTATGACAGAGCAGTCGGTATTGCGTGTTTAGAAGAACGATCGATTGCTTTGTCCAGGTATTCAACTAATGCACTTTGAAAAATGCAAAAAATGAAAACGATTTAAATTGATTGGGAATTTAAGATGCTTAAGGAGGAACTATATGGAGACCAAACGAATTCAACTGAATCAAACGGCTTACGTGGATACCTATTTATTGCACCAATCCAAAGAGTACAATGTCGGCAAGAAACGACCGCTAGTGATCGTCTGTCCAGGCGGCGGCTACGCCTTTACCAGTGATCGAGAGGCGGAAGTCATTGCCTTGAAATTCAATAGTATCGGGCTAAATAGCGTTGTTTTATGGTACACCACCGGTGATCAGGTGAAAAACGTTCCCCACAATGCCTTGATGGAAGCTGCCCAAACCGTCAAAATCATTCGTGCGCATGCTCAAGAATGGTTGGTGGATGAGGAGCAAATCATCGTTTGCGGTTTTTCAGCAGGCGGACATCTAGCGTTGCAGCTAGCGACGCGCTGGCACGATGCTGAGCTGGCAGAAGTGTTGGGCGTCAGCAGTGACTTACTGAAAGTGAATTTGGCGATCGCTGGCTACCCATTGGTTTATCAAGAGCATGCTTTCCCAATCGATGAGCTAGGCTTTGCCGCTCGTCTAATCGAAACACCTTTAACTGCCAACGAGCGCTTTTTTGGGAGTAAACAACCGACGGAAGAAGCCATTCAATCCATGAGCATTTTGCATCATGTCGATCAGTGGACACCTCCGATGTTTCTCTGGCATACGACGGAAGACGTCTTAGTCGATGTGGCGCACTCGTTGAAGTTGGCGGTCAAATTAAGAGAAGCAGAAATTCCATTCGAACTGCATATTTTTGAAAAAGGCGAACACGGACTGGCATTAGCGGATCGAACAACGGCACGCAAGTCAAGTCACCTCAATGCCCATGTCGCCAAATGGTTTGAGCTGTGCGAAGGCTGGCTCAGTAGTTATATTGATTAATAACCGCCAGTGCACAACTTGTGCCGATGAAAGGAGAGCTCCACCGTGAAAATCACCGTAAACCAAAACAAACGCACCTTATTGCGAGACGGACAGCATTTCTTTTATTTAGCCGATACTTGCTGGAGTGCTTTTACTAGTATTCAAGAAAATGACTGGATCACCTACTTAGACAAACGCAAAGAGCAGGGATTCAACACCCTTCAAATCAATGTGTTACCGCAATGGGATCGCAGCCGTGGTCAATTTGACTGCTTGCCGTTTCCCCTTGATGCGGGTGTCTTTGATTTTACGGTTTGGGAGGATGCCTATTTCGAACGGGCTCAGCGTCTTTGTAAAATTGCCGATGAGAAAGGCTTTACTTTAGCATTGGTTGTCTTGTGGTCAAACTATGTCGCTGGCACTTGGGCTAGCCAGTTGGACAAAGAACGCAACGTGTTGCCGGAGGATTGCCGCCAGGCCTACTATCAAAAAGTGATTAAGACGTTTGATGCCTTCCATCCGATCTACTTTATTGGTGGCGATACGGACTTCCCAACACAGCCAACCATCGATACGTATCTAGAAGCCTTTGTTTTCTTTGAAAAGCATTCGCCCAATACCTTGAAAACGATTCATATCAAGGGACGTTTTGAAGAAATCCCTGAACCTATCGTCGAACATTTGGACTTATTTTTATACCAATCAGGTCATAACAGCGCCTTTTTGAATATGCCTTATTATTTGGCAGAGCGTTTTTATCAACGAGAACCGCAACTGCCGATCATCAACTCAGAACCTTGCTATGAACAAATGGGCTATGCCCGTCACGTATACGGTCGATTTGGTCAAAAAGATGTCCGCAAAGCAGCATGGCAATCATTGTTAGCCGGCGGCTCGGCTGGGATCACGTACGGTGCCCACGGCATCTGGAGTTGGCAAACCCCGACGGCAACCTTTGCGGAAGAAATCGGGGAAGCGTTTGATCGTCCGATGATTTGGCCAGAAGCTTTGTCTTTTCCTGGGGCAGATGATTATGGCTTTATCAAGCAATTATTTGAATTATTAAATATTCAGGAGCTTGTGCCTTGCCAAGAGCGCTTGATCGATGCAGATGAACAGATTCGTATGGCAGCTATCGCAGGAAGGAAGGATGCCTTGCTTTACTTGCCAAGCAATACAACAGTTCGCCTGCAAGGAGATCTTTCTACAGCGACCGTCACATTGATCGATTTGAACACCAATCGTTTCTTGAAACCAAAACTGACAGTTACTGATGGTATCACTGTTTTCCATCCCCACAATTGTCACGAAGATGTATTGTTCGTCATCCAAATAAAGGAGTGAAAAGAAAATGGATAAATATATGGATAAGGTATTAGTATTTGCAGATAAAATCTCCAACAATCGGTATTTAAAGGCAATTTCAAACGGGTTGATGGCGACGCTGCCGATCAACATTATTGGCTCGATCGCCTTGTTGTTAGCAGTTTTGCCGATTCAAGGGTGGACAGATTTTATCAACTCGATCAATATTGGCGGTTATTTTTCCGTCGGTTACAGTATGACCGTTGGGGTTATCTCAGTGTACGCTTCCTTTCTTGTCGGTCACCGTTTAGCGACAGAATTTAAGCAGTCGGCAGTCCCTGCCGGCATCGTTTCGTTGTTTGCCTTTTTGATGATGACGCCAATGGTCACCTTGGAGGAAACAACGACCCTCGACATGAGCAAACTCGGCGCTCAAGGCTTGTTTACCGCTATGATCTGCGGCTTAGTTTTTGCTCGTTTGTACTGCTTTATTTTAGAAAAAAAAATCGCCATCAAAATGCCAGCAGGCGTGCCGCAATTTGTGACGGATACCTTCGCCGGTTTGATTCCAGCAATTATTTCTGGGTTTACCGCGATCGTCATTAGCTGGGCATTCAGTTTTACTTCTTATGGCTCATTTTCAGATTTCATCTATCAAATCTTGGCAATGCCGCTGCAAAGCTTGTCTTCTAGTGTCGGTTCGTTGTTATTTATTGTACTGATCCAAATGGTGCTATGGTTCTTCGGTATCCATGGTTCGTTGGTGGTGGGTAGCTTTGTCACCGCTTTGTACTTACCAATGGATGTAGAAAATATGGATGCTTTAGCTAGCGGTGTTGCTCGTTCCGAGCTGCCAAATATTTTGAGCAAGTCGTTTTATGATTTGTTTGCTGGTATTGGTGGGGCTGGGGGAACATTGTCATTGATTATCGTTATTTTGCTGTTGGCGAAATCAAAACAATCACGGACAGTCGCTAACCTAAGTGCCGTTCCTGGATTGTTCACCATTAATGAGCCGGTGATTTTTGGCTTACCGCTGATTTTGAATCCAATCATGGCGATTCCGTTCATATTAACACCATTGGTTCAAGTGCTTGTGGCGTACCTAGCGATCTGGAGTGGGATCGTTCCACGACTTAGTGGCGTACAAGTTCCCTTTGGCACACCGATTTTTCTAAATGGGTTTCTAGCTGGAGGCTGGCAGGTCGCAGTTCTACAAGTCGTTTGCGTTTTGGCAGGCTGCTTGCTGTACATTCCTTTTGTTAAAGTCTTAGATAAAGGAAAATTAAAAACCGAAGCAGAAGCAGCGCAAGCGGAGGGTCACCCACAAACTGAAAGTATCGATGCAACGGGGGAAACGGTTTAAAAGAAACCGATTTTATGATGACAAGCCAACGAGTTAGTGCTATAGTTAAAGAAAGAAAACCCACGTGGATTGTTACTGACTCGATCAGGCAAGACCTAAATAAGAAAGCGCTATTCTCGTTTTAGCAGCGGCTCTTATTTAGGTTTTTTGTTTTTTATCGGAGATTTTTCAGTAACCAGCTAGGTAGGTTTATCAAAAGAAAACAAAAGGAGAACGAGCAAATGGCAAAATTTCCAGAAAATTTCTTATGGGGCGGCGCGACCGCAGCGAATCAATTAGAAGGGGCGTTCGATCGCGATGGCAAAGGATTGTCAGTGGCGGATGCAATGCCTGGCGGCAAACAGCGTTTAGCGATTTTAGGTAGTGATACGTTTGATTGGACGATCGATGAGGACAAATACACTTATCCAAATCATCGCGGGATCGACCATTATGACCGTTTCAAAGAAGACATTGCGTTGTTTGCAGAGATGGGCTTCAAGAGCTATCGTTTTTCTATCGCTTGGACACGTATCTTTCCAAAAGGCGATGAAACGACACCAAACGAAGCTGGGCTAGCATTTTACGATGCGCTGATCGATGAATGTTTGAAATACGGGATCGAGCCAGTGGTTACGATCTCCCACTATGAAATGCCTTTGCATTTAGCCAAAGAATACGGTGGCTGGAAAAATCGAGCATTGATCGATTTCTATGAGCGTTTTGCAAAAGTCGTCTTGGAACGGTTCCACAGCAAAGTCAAATACTGGATGACCTTCAATGAGATCAACTCTGCTTTCCATTTCTCTGCATTGAGTCAAGGAATGGTCAACAGCACGGGTGCCAGCGACTTTACAAACGTGATCCAAGCGTGGCACAACCAATTTGTTGCCAGCAGTAAAGCAGTCAAAATCGGCCATGAATTAAACCCAGAGTTACAGATCGGTTGTATGATCATTTATGCAACGACTTACAGCATTGATGCGAACCCAGTCAACCAAGTGGCGACGATGATCCATAATCAAGCCTTCAACTACTACTGTGCCGACGTGCAGGTACGTGGAAAATACCCATCCTTTACGGATCGTTTGTACAAAGAACACGGCGTCAATAAAGAGGATCTTGAGATTACCGAAGAAGACTTAGCCTTGATTGCTGAACATACTGTTGACTATGTTGGCTTCAGCTACTACATGTCTTCTGCCGTGGATATCACCACAGAAGAAGCCGATGAAGTGCAAGGAAACTTGTTAGGCGGCGTCCGCAATCCATTCTTAGAAGCAAGTGAATGGGGCTGGCAAATCGACCCAGAAGGGCTGCGCATCGCGTTGAATGAACTGTATGATCGTTACCAAAAACCGTTGTTTATCGTGGAAAACGGCTTAGGAGCCATTGATACCTTTAACGAAGAAGGTAAGATCGAAGATGATTATCGTATCGATTACTTGCGCCGCCACATTGAAGCAATGGGGGAAGCGATTGCTGATGGCGTAGATTTGATCGGTTACACGCCATGGGGCTGTATCGATCTTGTCAGTGCTTCAACAGGCGAAATGAGCAAACGCTATGGCTTTATTTATGTTGACTTTGATGACGAAGGCAACGGCACGATGGATCGTTCCAAGAAAAAATCCTTCGATTGGTACAAACAAGTTATTGCAACAAACGGAGAAGAGTTGGCCTAAGTGTTTCGTTAGACTCACGGATGACGCAGGATCCGTTATAAAAGAAAACCGATCAACGGTGCTCCTATACTGGCGCATCGTTGATCGGTTTTTTGTGATATTTGGGTTTAACGGGTATGTTCATAGCTGTCTCGTAACAAAGATTGGAGTTGTTTTTCTGATACAGAGCCATCTAGTAATGCGGTGAGCCAATGGTTTTTATTCATGTGATAAGCGGGTAAATAGCCGCGACTTTGATTGATGATCGAAACCATTTCGGGCGCTGCTTTGATATCTAAAATTTCGATCATTTCCGTTCCTTCCAAGCCTAATTTTTGCTTTTCTACAGTCATCAGCAAGCCAAACCATTTGCCGCTTTTACGGTGCCGCAAGACTTGGTACTCGGGAAACTTTGCAAATGGATGGTCGATCTGAACATCATTGAAGGTCTGAGCGAATGCGATCAGCCGGTTTTTAAGATCCATGGGTATCCCTGCCTTTTTATTCATTCAACTCCAGTATACTGTATTTTTGCCAATATTTCGCTGGAAAAGGAGATTGGGCTCTTTGGTTTAATGAGCCGTATCACCTGCTGCATCGATAGTAATAAATAAGGCGAAGTAGCAGGCGGTTTATTTTCTCAATTTGACACTCAGCTTTCGGCATTACTTGTCATTACATTCGATTACGATATAATGTTCTTACAGAGTAATTACAAAAACAGAGAGAGGAGTGTAACGATGATTACGAAAACAAGAAAACAAGGGAATTCCATTATGTTGACGGTGCCCAAAGACTTTGGTATTCCCAATGGTGTGGAAGTAGAAGCAAAGCTAGTAGAAAATGGAATCTTGTATGAATTTATTGAACCGGTAAAGCCATTCGATGATTTCAGTGAAGATATCTTGACTGATATTATTAATGAGGGATACGAACACGAAGATATTTTATCCGAATTTAAAGCGCGTAAGAGTAAGCTGATTTCTTCATTTAAGACAATTGCAAAGGAGACTGCTACCGACGGGAAAGCAATGACCAAAGAGGAGTTGGCAACTGAAACTGGCTTATGAGGTGATTCCATCTAGACAAGTAGTGAATTATTTAAAAAAGTTGAAGGAGAAACCGCTGAAACAAAAGTTTCTTCATGTCATTTATGATGAAATAGCTGTCGAACCGTATAGCGGCGATCAAAAAACTGGCGCTTTAGCTGAAATCTGGTCAAAGGGTTTTAAGTATGCAGGGACAACCTATCGTATTGCTTATGATGTGATCGATGACTAAGTGATTCCAGACTTGTTATGTGGCACCCATGAGAATTTTTATGGACAGTTAAAGCAGTTAATGAAATAACTGGGGACCTGAATCGAAGAGTTGCGCGTAGGCGGACTCTTTTTTTGCTTTCTATTAAAAGTACGATAAGTGAAAGGTTCTAAGAAATGGATGCCTATGCTAAGATAGAAGAAACCAGCAGCGTAAATAAGCAAGTGAGGTGGTCGCTATGAAAACGACAAGTCAAGTATACATTCGTTTAAATGAACATCTATTTAAATGCAAAAAATACGATTTGAATTTTTTGATAACAAAACTTTTAATTGAGCGAATCGATGAATTTCCTGCGATCTATATTGAAGAAATCGCCTATGCTGCACAGACGACCCCTGCCAGTATCACTAAATTTTGTAAGAAACTTGGTTATGCTAGTTTTAAAGAAATGCGTAATGACCTCACGATTTATTTTGAACAAGAGTACCATTTAGCGAATACGATGTTTGAAGGGATGCTAGCGAATCTCGATACAAAGAGTGAAGTATCTGAAATGGTTGACCAATTTTTAGCCCGAGAGTACATGGTCCAAAAACAGATTTTTGACCAATTTGATCAACACCAATGCACACGGATTGCAGAAGAAATGAAACGAAAAAAACGAGTGGCGATCTTGGGTAACAGCTATTCTTTTTCGGTTGTTAATCTCCTGCGGGAACTGCTTAGTCAAATGGGCTATATCGTTTTTGAAGTGAACCGTAATGCGGAAGACCAGCTGATTGATCAAGTATTGCGGGAAACAGATATCTGTTTTGTGATCAATCTAACAGGTAGCTGGATCGACAAAAAGGCCTACTTGCTTGAAAAAACTGCCTGTCAGAAAGTTTTATTGACGTTCAGCGAGCAAGCCGCTCAAAGCAGTCTCTTTGAAGAGCGTGTCTTGTTTAAAGAGGTCGTTCCATTGATGTCGTCGAATTATTACTCGCAAAAAGTGCTTCATCTATGGATGATTTTTATGATTATGAATATGAGAAAAGAGTAAACGTAAAAAGCTATTTTCCATTTTTGGAAAATAGCTTTTATTGTTTCCTAATGAGAAAGCGCTTATATTCAAGTTAAGATATATCTTAAAAAATTTAGGAGGATTTACTGATGGATAAATTAATGCAATTTATTGAAACCAAAGTGATGCCGCCGATGATGAAACTTTCTAATCAACGTCACTTGAGTGCTGTTCGCGATGGGTTGATCGCAACGATTCCAATCACAGTGATCGGATCGATCTTTTTATTGATTCCGTATATTCCATGGCCTCAATCGTATGTATCATTTATGGGCAATCATCCCGACTTAGTGGCAAAACTGATCATTCCCTTCAATATGAGCATGGGACTGCTTTCGATCTATGCAGCTTTTGGCATTGGCGCACGATTAGCGCAAAGCTACCAACTGGATAGTTTGGCAGGGGGCGTTTCTGCAATTTTTACCTTTTTTACTACATTGACCTTCACTTCTTTAGATGAAGGAACGTTTATCTCTACGCAATATCTTGGAGGAGAAGGCATGTTTGCTAGTATTTTGACAGCTATATTAGCAGTCGAGTGCATGCGCCTTTGTAAAAAATACAATATTGGGTTTAAACTGCCAGAGCAAGTCCCTACGAATGTCAGCAGCAGTTTTGAAGTGATTATTCCCGTGTTTTTTTCAATGACGATCGTTTGGATCATTGTTCACTTGATCGGCTTTGACATCAATGCCCTGATTGCAAGTTTGATCACACCCTTATTAAGTGTTTCTTCCAACTCGTTAGCAGCACCCTTGGTCTATGTAGGATTGACTTGTATCATGTGGCTATTTGGGATTCATCCGCAAATATTAGCGACGGTGATGTTGCCGATCTGGCTAGTCAATTCTGAAGCAAATATGGCAGCAGCACAAGCCGGACAAGCGATTCCTAATCTGGGGGTACAGCCGTTTATCTTTACTTTCTTATGGATCGGCGGTGGCGGAGGAACCTTAGCACTTTGCGCAATGATGTGTTTCTCCAAATCAAAATTTTTAAAACAACTTGGTCGTCTCAGCTTTATTCCTGGGGTCTTCAACATCAATGAGCCACTGTTGTTTGGGTTGCCGATCGTTTTGAATCCAGCACTGGCGATTCCCTTTGTCGTGGCACCAATCGTGACCACTTTCGTGACCTATTTCGCGTTTGTGTCCAATCTTGTTCCCGGAATGGCGTATCCATTAGCGGCTGTGTGGACGGTTCCGAGTATTTTTTCAGCAGTAATCGCAACAGCCAGCATTCGCGGTGCTGTCTTAGTAGTGGTGAATTTCTTGATTTATTTGGGTATTTATTATCCTTTCTTCAAGGCCTACGAGCGCAAATTAGTGCATGAAGAAGGTCAAACCGAAGCATAAGTCTATGAGATGAGCAATCAAATTTTGAGAAGAGGAGCAATGACATGAAGAAAAATAAGAAGCAATTTCCTGCCGATTTTTATTGGGGAGGTGCAGTTGCCGCAAATCAATTAGAAGGGGCCTATCTTGAAGGGGGAAAAGGCTGGAGCGTGGCAGACATCAATCGCTTTCGTAATGATATCGATATAAAAAAGAAAAGCAACAAAGAAATAACGACGGCAGACGTTGAATTTGCTTTAAATGATCAAGAAGGGCGTTACCCGAAACGGGATGGGATCGATTTTTACCATACATTTCGTGAGGATCTGGCACTCTTGGCAGAAACAGGCATGAATTCGTTTCGAACATCTATTAGCTGGGCGAGAATTTTTCCAAAGGGAGACGAACAAACGCCCAACGAAGAAGGGTTGCGCTTTTATGACGAATTGATCGATTGTATCCTTGAAAACGGTATGGAACCCTTGATCACCTTGTCTCATTATGAAATGCCGATCCATTTAGCGATGGCTTATGATGGCTGGTCAAATCGTAAACTGATTGATTTCTTTGTTCATTTTGCGCAAGTCGTATTCAAGCGATACCAAGGAAAAGTCAAATATTGGATCTTAGTCAATCAAATGAACTTAATTACCCATGAATCATTTAACCACCTTGGTATTCCCGCTGACCGAGTCGACAATCTGAAGCAAGCTAAGTACCAAGGGGTTCACAATGAATTGGTAGCATGTGCGAGAGCGATCAAAGTAGGGAAAGAAATTGATCCTTCTTTTCAAATTGGGATGATGTCTTATTATGGCAATGTTTATCCAGCTACTTGTAAACCGTTGGATGTTCTGAGTGCTCTCAAAAATAATCAAATGGAATATTATTATTCAGATGTACTTGCGCGGGGAACTTATCCGAATTATGCCTATCGCTTTTTTGAAGAAAACGGCATCGAGATTCAATTTGGGGAAAACGATGAAGCGGACTTCAAGCATACGGTCGATTTTGTTTCTTTCTCCTATTACTACACGCGAATCATTCATAGTGAAAACTACGGGAAAGAAGACGCAGCTTCGCCTAACCCTTATTTAGAAGCCAATGACTGGGGCTGGGCGATTGATCCAATTGGGTTACGGATTGCTTTGAATGAGTATTATGATCGGTACCAATTGCCGATCATGATCACAGAAAATGGTATGGGTTTTTATGAGACATTGAATGAAGAAGGAACGATCGATGATACGTATCGCATTGATTTTCTGAAACAGCACATTGAACAAATGAAAGAAGCAATCTATGATGGCGTAGAACTGATCGGCTACTATCCTTGGGGACCGATCGATCTTGTTAGCTGCTCCTCATCAGAAATGAGCAAGCGGTATGGGTTCATTTACGTGGATCTAGATGATTGGGGCAATGGTTCAGGAAAACGGTACAAAAAAGCCAGCTTTGACTGGTATAAGAAAGTGACGGCTTCTAACGGAGAAATCCTCGATTAAAAAAAAAGCGGCAACGACGAAGCAGAAGCTTGATCGTTGCCGCTTTTTTTATAAGAGAGTCAGAAAAGGGAGCCGGCGTCATTAGCGTATCCGTTTCTGATAAAGCATTCGTGCCAAGAACCAGCTCACGACTACGATACCGCCGCACCAGCTAAAGGCACTGATCAAGGTGGTATCTTTCAAGTTTAACAAAAGCCCTCGCAAAGAATGGATGATCGGCGACATTGGTTGGTATTCAGCAAAAATGGCTAACGGGCGCGGCATGGTTTCCGTAGGGACGAAACCAGAGCTTAAGTAGGGCAACAGGGTGATCAAGACAGTAAACAAGGTAGCTGTCTCGGGGCTTTTGGCGATGAGACCAACCAGAACTGAGACCCAAGTAAAAGCGAAGGTGAAGCAAAAGATCAATAGGAAGGCGAGCCCCCAGCCAGCAACTGTGGCTTGAGGGCGAAAACCGATGACCATGGCAACGATCAATACGACCAAGGTACTGATCAAGCTCCGAAGGGTCGCGGCGAAGACATGGCCGTTTAAAAAGGCTGAGTTAGAAATATTCAAGGTCATCAGCCGTTCCACCATGCCGGATTTCAAATCTTCCGTCACCGTTACCCCAACGGAGGAAGCACTTTGGGCGATACATTGGACGAGGACACCGGGAACGACAAAATCGACATAAGAAGTATCGCCGACGTTCATAGCTCCACCAAAAACATAGACGAAGAGGATCATTAAAATCGCTGGGGTCAAAATTCCACTTAGCAGAGTCTCCATACTGCGAATCGATAGCAAGAGATTGCGCTTGAATAAGGTGTTGGTTTCTATAATTGCTTTCATTGGTTTCCTCCTTGGACAAGTGTTAGAAAAATATCCTCTAAAGAAGCATTCTTTTGATTAAAACTGGTGATGGTGATCGGTAGTTGATTGAGTTCCTGCAACAGCGTGAAGGAATGCTGGAAGTCTTGACTGACGGGAAATGCCAGAGAGAGACTGGACTCATTGACTTGCAGCGGAAAATCAGACAGATGCTGACGCACGGTTTGCAAGTGTTCTTTTGTCAATACGCTGATTTCCATCGTTTGCGAAGGGTGCAGTGCTTTGACTTCCGTTGGTGTTCCTTGCAAGATGATTTTCCCTTCATGCAAAATGGCGACTTGGTCTGCTAAAAATTCAGCTTCTTCTAGGTATTGGGTCGTCAGGAAAATCGTTCGTCCTTGAGCGGCGATCTCTTTGATCATGTGCCATGTGGCTAAGCGGTTTTGCGGGTCTAACCCGGTCGTCGGTTCATCTAAAAAGAGCAGGTCAGGTTCGCCGATAAAACTCATGGCGATGTCTAAGCGCCGTCGCATGCCACCAGAATAGTTTTTGACTAGTCTGTTGCTGGCATCCACCAAATCAAAACGCTCTAACAACTGTTGGACGATCAATTGTTTGTTTTTGACATGGCGCAAGGCAGCAATCATCAGCAAGTTTTCTCGTCCGGTTAGTTCTTGATCGACGGCGGAAAATTGCCCCGTCAGACTGATTTTCTCGCGAATCGCTGCTGGATCTTTGGTCAAGTCGATCCCATCGATCAGCGCGGTTCCTTGGTCAAAAGGCAGGATGGTAGACAAAATTTTGACTAGAGTGGTTTTTCCAGCGCCGTTTGATCCTAGTAAGACAAATACTTCGCCAGGAGTGACGTCAAAAGTGACCTCTTTCAAAACGGTTTTGTCTTTGAAACTTTTTTGTAAATGTTTCACGTGAAGCAGTTTCTTTTTTACATGGGTATCCATAGCTTTTCCCTCGTTTCTATAAGATAATTCAACTATAAAGGCTCTTCGGGAAAAGCAACTGCTTATTTCAATATATTGAAAAAGAAGGTGAAAAAATGAACAATTATGGTGCGACAGTGAAAGAGCTTCGCAAAAGCAAAGGCTTACTATTGAAGGAATTAGTGGACGAACAATTGTCGATGTCTTTGTTATCGCAATTTGAAAATGGCAAAACGACGATTTCCTGCGAACGATTTCATCGTTTGCTAGATAAACTAGAAGTGAGTTTTGCCGAATTTCAACTGCTGCATACGGGGGAGCATCATTCGGAGGCTCAAAAGCTAATGGTCGACTATGTCCGTTCGATGGGGATCGAATCTATTGATGAAGTACCTAAACTAAAAAAGAAATATCAAAAGCTGACCGCCTACTTTCAACGACATTACTCCTTGGAGCTGGACCACTTCTTACAACTGATCCGTTTTGACTACTTGATGAAAGAGGAGCTTTTTAAAGGGGTGCCCATCCAGGAGGCGTACCCGAAACACAATTATTGTTTGGACTCTGCGAAACATTACTTGCTGAATACCGATACATGGGGTGTTTATGAGCTGCGGCTATTTGCCCGCGTAGCAGTTTCGATGGAGCCAGCTTTGCTTTGGCGCTGTTTGACGATCGCCATCAAAAAGAGTCAGCGCTTTGCAAAAATCCCCGGCAACAAAGATATTCTATACAACACGTTTGAGACGGTGTTTTCCGTCTTTGCTGTTTTTGATGAGGTGGATTATGCGGAAAAGACCTTTCATATATGGCGAGATCATGTTTATGAAAAAGAACACATTGAGCAAGCGATCTTTATGCCGTTTTTTGAAGGCTGGACATGTCTATTAAAACAAAACAAGCCAAAAGCGGCGGACTTAATGCAACAAACGTTAGATCAATTGGAAAGATTAGGGATGAAGACCACGTTTTCCATGTATCAGTCATTAAGCACATTTGTTTTAAAGGAGGATTTCCCGGGAATTTTATTGAGTGATCCTTTGCTTTCTGAGGGAACTCGTTACGGGTGGGAAGAGCCCTAAAAAGCTATATTCCGCTGATGAAAGCGCCTTATGTTTAAGAATCGGAGAGGAAGTGATTAAAAATCAGTAAATGCAAGCAATTTGCTTCTTTTTTACTGATTAGAGGAGTATATTCGAAGTTGGAATTTTTCTTTCTTTAGAATTATTTTAATGCACTTTTTTATGAAATAGGAGGATGTAGGATGGATATTGTGACACTAGCGCGAATCCAGTTTGCGATGACGACGATTTTTCACTTTTTCTTTGTACCGTTTTCGATCGGAACTGGTGTCGTCGTTGCAATTATGGAGACACTTTATGTGATCAAAAAAGATGAAAAATATCGCCGGATGACGAAGTTTTGGGGAAATATTTTTCTATTAAGTTTTGCTGTCGGGGTCGTGACAGGGATCATTCAAGAATTTCAATTTGGGATGAACTGGTCAGACTATTCTCGTTTTGTCGGGGATATTTTTGGTGCGCCCTTGGCTTTGGAGGCTTTGTTGGCGTTCTTCTTAGAATCGACGTTCTTAGGACTGTGGATCTTTACATGGGATCGGGTCAGTCCCAAGCTGCACGCCACCTTTTTCTGGTTGGTGACGCTTGGTTCGATGCTATCGGCGTTTTGGATCTTAGCTGCCAATAGTTTTATGCAGCATCCAGTGGGGTATACCTTGAACAATGGCCGGGCAGAAATGACTGACTTCGGTGCATTATTGGCAAATCCACAAGTGTGGTATGAGTTTTTACACGTGATCACCGCAGCCATCACGATGGGTGGGATCATTGTTGCTGGTTTATCAGCCTTTCGTCTATTGAAGAAAGACAAAGACATTGACCGCGATTTTTTCAAAAAATCAATGCGGATCGGTTTTGCGGTGGCATTGTTCGGTTCATTCACCGTCTTGCTAGCCGGGGATGAACAAATGAAATACTTGGTTGAAGAACAACCAATGAAATTTGCCGCAATGGAAGGAACTTATGAAGATACCGGGAGTCCTGCGGCTTGGACTGTCGTTGCTTGGGCGAATGAAGCGGAACATCACCAAGTTTTCGGTATTTCGATTCCATATATGTTGAGTATCTTAGCCTTCAATGAACCCTTCGGCTCAATCGATGGGATGGATACGGTCAATCAGCAATTGATTGAAACCTACGGCGACCGTAATTACTACCCGCCGGTCAACACACTCTTTTGGAGCTTTCGGATCATGGCTGGTTTTGGTGCCTTGATGCTGTTGGTTTCTGGTCTGGGGTTGTATTTTACGCGTAAGAAGAAACCGTGGCTCTTTGAAAAACGCTGGTTACTTTGGGTAGTGGCAATCACTTTGTTCACCCCATTTATTGCCAATACAGCTGGTTGGCTGATCACGGAGTTAGGGCGTTACCCATGGACGGTTTACGGCTTGTTTACGATCGAAGATAGTGTGTCACCAAACGTTTCCGTGACCTCTCTCTTGATCTCAAATATCGTTTACTTCCTCTTATTCTCTGGCTTAGGCGGAACAATGGTCTATCTTGTGAAACGGGAAATGGATCATGGACCTGAAAAAGAAGCCTTTGGTGAAATCAGCCAAGGAGACAACCAAGATGGGTACGAAGACCCATTTGATAAGGAGGCGTTTGAAGGATGACCGGTCTGCAATTACTATGGTTCACGTTGATTGGGCTTTTATTTTCCGGATTCTTCTTCTTAGAAGGGTTTGACTTTGGTGTGGGGATGTCTGTGCAGACATTGGCTCACAATGAAGAGGAAAAAGACCAGATCGTTAAAACGATCGGGCCTGTCTGGGATGGCAATGAAGTGTGGCTATTGACCGCCGGCGGAGCGATGTTCGCCTCATTTCCATACTGGTATGCTTCTTTGTTCAGCGGGTTTTATTTGATTTTGCTGTTGATCTTAGTTGGGTTGATCATTCGTGGTGTCTCCTTTGAGTTTCGAGCGAACTTCCCGAAAGAGCACAAAAACATTTGGAACTGGACGTTGACGATCGGCAGTACGATCGTACCGTTTTTCTTCGGTCTGATGTTTGTCAGCATGATCCAAGGAATGCCTTTGGGTGAAGATGGCAACATGACCGCAACCTTTACGGATTACGTCAATCCCTTTTCAATCGTTGGCGGGATCGCGTTGACCTTGTTGTGCTACTTGCACGGATTAAACTATATCGCTTTGAAAACGGAAGGTCCGATTCGGGCACGGGCACGCAACTATGCAAGTATTTTTTATGGCATCCTATATGCAGGCTTAATCGTCTTTGCTGTGATGCTTTACTTCCAAACGGATTTCTTTGAGAATCATTTTGCGACAACGCTTGGTTTGTTGCTTGTGATCGTTGTACTGACACTGATTGCAAATATCGGCGTCTTTAAAGGCAAAGAAATGATGGCTTTCATTGCGAGCGGCTTGACGTTGATCGCTTTGGTGGCATTGATCTTCACAGGGTTATTCCCAAGAGTCTTGATCAGTTCGATCGATTCAAGCTATGACCTGTTGATCGCTGATGCGTCTTCAAGCCGCTACACATTGAAGATCATGAGTTATCTTTCACTGACGATCTTGCCTTTCGTCTTGGCCTATACGGCTTGGAGTTACTATATCTTCCGTAAGCGGATCAGTCATACGGAGGCGTTGGAGGGGTATAAATGATTGATAAACAAATCATGAAGCTCCCAGGAATGAAACAACTTTTAGGGCTGCTTGCGGGACTTTCGTTCCTGCAGGCGCTCTTCATTATTGGGCAGGCGTATGGATTGGCACGTGCCATCACTGGCTTATGGGAAGGACGACCATTAGAGGAACAGTGGGGCTGGATTCTGCTGTTCTTTTGTTCGTTTATCGCCCGGCAAGCCGTTATCTATTTCCGTTCCAAAAGACTCGATGATTACAGTTACCAGCAAGCTGCCGATCTGCGGGATCAATTATTGGAGAAATTGTTTCGTGTCGGTCCTCAGATCGCACAACAGCAAGGGACGGGAAATGTAACAACGATGGTCTTGGAAGGGATCAACCAAGTCGAAAACTACTTGAAATTGATTCTTGCCAAAATCATGAATATGTCGATCATTCCTTGGGTCATTTTGGCACTCGTTTTTTATCTGGATTGGGAATCCGGCTTGGTCTTGCTGTTGGTGTTCCCCTTGATCATCATTTTTATGATCATCTTGGGCTATGCCGCCCAAAGCAAAGCGGAAAAACAATACCGGACGTTTCAATTATTGTCCAATCATTTCATCGATTCTTTGCGAGGGATCGACACGCTGAAATTGTTTGGGGTCAGTAAAAAATATGGCAAAAGTATCTTTGCTTCCAGCGAACGGTTTCGGAAAGCGACGATGGCTTCATTAAAAGTCGGTATTTTATCGACCTTCGCCTTAGACTTTTTCACGACCTTATCGATTGCCGTCGTGGCAGTCTTGCTAGGCTTGCGGCTGATCAATGAAGGGATCTTGCTGTTTCCGGCGTTAACTATCTTGATTTTAGCACCAGAATATTTCTTGCCAATCCGCGACTTTTCCAGTGATTATCATGCAACCTTAGACGGGAAAAATGCGATGACTGCGGTGACGGAGATCTTGCATCAGCCGGAAGCCCAAGTACCGGCAGTAACGGTGCCTCGTTGGCAGGAAGACGCCCAGTTAACGATTGATCAGCTGGCTTTTTCCTACGAGGAAAAAGCAGCTTTGAGGGATATCAACTTGAACGTGACTGGCTTCAAAAAGATCGGGATCATCGGTCTGAGCGGTTCTGGCAAGTCTACCTTGATCAATACTTTGAGTGGCTTTCTCGTGCCAGACAGTGGCGAGATCACTCTTGGAGGAGCCCAAACCACGGCCTTTCGCCAAGCAAGCTGGCAAGAACAGCTGATCTATATTCCGCAAAATCCTTATATCTATCGGTTGACCTTGCAGGAAAATGTCGCGTTTTATCAGCCGACAGCTACCAAAGAAGCCGTACTGAAAGCCATTGAAGTGGCAGGCTTGACTGAGCTTTTGGCAGAGCTGCCGCAAGGGTTGGACACGATGTTAGGAGAAGGGGAACGGCATCTAAGTGGTGGACAAGCCCAACGGATCGCTTTAGCCCGTGCCTTCTTAGATCAGCAACGAAAGATTCTTTTGTTTGATGAACCAACGGCACATTTGGATATTGAAACTGAAGTTGCCTTAAAGGAACGGATGCTGCCGCTGATGGAAAACCGGTTAGTCTTTTTTGCAACCCATCGCTTGCACTGGATGGAAGAAATGGATGAAATCATCGTGATGGATCAAGGAAGAATCGTGGAACAAGGCACCTTGACACAACTGCAGCAAAAGCAAGGTGCTTTTACAGAACTAGTCAATGGAATGAGGAGGGAACAGCTTGAATAAAATCGGCTTATTGCGCTCATTGAAAACCGATACCTGGGTCAAGCCTTTCTTGTCAAAATACAAAAACGTTTTGGCGCTGGCCTTATTCCTAGGCTTCTTGACCTTTTTCTGTGGTGGGGCACTGATGTTTAATTCGGGGTACCTGATCAGCCGCTCGGCATCGATCCCAGAAAACATTCTATTGGTTTACATCCCGATCGTACTGACCCGAGCGTTTGGGATCGGCCGTCCAGTCTTTCGCTACTTGGAACGGTTGACCAGTCATAGCTGGGTCTTGCGCATGACCTCTAATTTACGTTTGAAATTGTATAACGTAGTAGAAAAAGATGCGATCTTCTTTAAGCAAGCGCATCGCACAGGGGATATCTTGGGCTTATTGGCAGAAGATATCAACCATATTCAAAACCTGTATTTGCGGACGATCTTTCCTACTGTGATCGCTTGGATCTTGTATGCGTTCTTGATCATTGGACTAGGCTATTTTTCTTGGTGGTTTGCTTTGGTGATGCTGCTGCTATTAGGGATCATCGTCTTTGTCTTGCCGCTTTGGTCGGTGATCATCAACGGCGCGCGGCAAGAAAAGCAAAAACACATGAAAAACAACTTGTATACGACACTGACGGATAATGTATTAGGGGTTTCTGATTGGGTCTTCTCTCAAAGAGGGAGCGAGTACGTGGCTGCCCATAAGGAACTGGAAACGCAGTTGCGGGCGGTGGATGAACAGATGCTGTCCTTTGATCGCCGGCGTGATTTTCTTTTACAAAGCATCTTTGGGGTGATCGCTGTCGCATTGCTACTTTGGACCAGCATTCGCTTTCCAGGTAACCACGGAGGAGCAGCCAACTGGATCGCTGCCTTTGTCCTGTGCGTCTTTCCTTTAGTTGATGCATTTGCGCCATTACCGTCAGCTGCTCAAGAAACCAATCGCTACAAAGACTCCATCGATCGCTTCAATGCATTACCAGAAGAAAATAGCCAAGAGGTCTCCATGGAGCAACCGTCAATACCTGAAGTGACGGGCCTCGTGTCGATCACAGTCAAGGACTTGCATTTTCAGTATCCTGAAGGCAAAGAAGTGCTTCATGGGCTGGATCTAACGATTCCTGCACATCAAAAACTAGCGATCCTTGGCCGCAGCGGTTCTGGGAAAAGTACATTTGCCTCCTTGTTGCGAGGCGATCTGCAACCGACGCAAGGGGCGATCACCTTAAATGACGTGCCAGTGACGGCATTGAGTGAGTCAATCAGTGACTTGATCGGTGTCATCAATCAAAGTCCCTATCTTTTCCATACGACCGTCTTGAATAATATTCGGCTAGGCAATGAGTCGGCTTCGGAAGAAGAAGTCTGGCGCGTACTGGAGCAAGTCGGGTTGAAAGAAATGGTGGCAGCTTTGCCTAATGGTTTGGCGACGATGGTGGATGAAGCCGGCTTGCGTTTTTCTGGTGGAGAACGGCATCGTTTGGCATTGGCGCGAATCTTGCTAAAAGACACCCCAATCATCTTATTGGATGAGCCAACCGTCGGCTTAGACCCAATCACGGAGCAAGGCGTACTTGAAACCTTTTTCCAAGTGCTGGAGAACAAAACGATCATTTGGATCACCCACCACTTGCAAGGAATTTCGATGATGGATCGTGTGCTTTTTATTGAAGATGGTCAGTTGACCATGAGCGGAACACCTGCCGAATTGGCCGCAGAAAATAAACATTTTCAACACTTATTGGCCATTGACCAAGGACGACGATAAAAAAGAGCGTCCATCAATCAGTGATGGACGCTTTTCTTATCATTGCGCTATGGCTCAGTAATTGCGCTGCAAGAGCAGTTCAGTTAATGAACGAATTTTGGCCTTGCTAGGTGCTTCTGGCAGCAGATCGATGTCGTCTAAGGCTTTTTGCGTGTAGGTGACCGCGAAAGCGCGCGCTTTTTCGACACCGCCGTAACGGACGACAAGATCCGCAACTTCTTGGGCTTCTGCCAAGGAGAGTGCTGCTTTTTTATTCAAATAAGGAGCGAATGCTGCAGGTGCCTGTTCTTTGGCAAATAGCAGCGGCAAGGTATAGACCCCTTGCGCCAAATCTTCTAGAATCGGTTTTTTCAAGGTGCCGCTATCAGAGGTGTAGTCGAGAATATCGTCGAATACTTGAAAGGCGATCCCGATGTTGCGCCCGATCTCACCAGCTCGTTCTTGGTTTTCTGTGTCGAGGCCGCCAAAATGAGCGCCTTCGAGACAAGCGAGCCAAAACAGTTCAGCGGTTTTGCCGTTGATGCTTTGCAGATAGTCGTCAATCGATTCATGGATGTTGTAGCGAGTGTGCATTTGATCAAGTTCGCCTAAAAGGAGTCGTTTCATGGCTTGTGCGTTGGTTTTTAAAAACGGGGAGCCATTCATACTTTCGATCAAAAGCTCAAAAAATTGGGTGAACAGAAGATCACCCGTGTAGACCGCGATATCCTTGCCATATTTGGCTTGAACAGTGACTTGACTGCGCCGCAGCGGCGAATCGTCAATAATGTCGTCATGGATCAAAGTGGCCATGTGTAAAATTTCTAGAGAAGCAGCAATTTTTGTTAATTGGTCGGTTTTTTTATAATGGGGATCGCCTAAGTCAGCAAATAAAAAAAAGAGCGCTGGCCGCAGCATTTTTCCACCTGAATAAGTAAAGTCGATCAAAACATCTTGTATCTCTTTGTTACGAACAGTAACGTGTTCTTCAATGATGGAACATACGGTTTTCAATCGTTGTTCGATCGTCGGATAATCGATCCAAAAGTCAAACATAGTATAACCCTTTCTAACAGTCATTCAGCCCTTATTCTAGCGTAAAGGGGCGTGATTGACTAGTTTAATGCACTCACTAAAGGAGGTGAAGTTGTGACGCTACCTGTATTTTTAGAACTTGTCGAATTTAAAGCAAAAACCGCCAGTATTTTGCCATTTTTTATTGGTGTCTGCTACAGCTGGTACAATTATCAAACGATTCATCTTGGCTATGTCTTGTTGTATTTCATTGCCATGCTGATCTTCAATATGGCGGTGGATATTTTAGATAACTACAACGATTACCATCATGCCACAGAAGGGCATGATTACAAAGAAAAAACCAATATCATTGGTCGGGAACAATTGTCTGTCAAATTGGTTTTTTGGTTGATGGTCTCCATGATCATCCTTTCCGCTGCCATGGGGATCGCCTTGGCAATGGTGGTTGGCTGGCCGCTCTTTTGGATGGGGCTGTATTGTTACCTAGTCGGGATCTTTTATTCCTCTGGTCCACGGCCGCTTTCTAGTTTGCCTTTAGGCGAGTTCTTTTCCGGCTTTACGATGGGCTTTATGATCTCATTGATCTGTGTCTATCTCAATGCCTATCAAACCTTTGAATGGAACATTGCCACGATTGGCAGTATTTTCTTGATCTCATTACCCAACACATTATGGATCGCCAACTTGATGCTGGCAAACAACATTTGTGATCTGGAAGAGGATGAAAAAAATGAGCGCTATACGCTGGTGCATTACCTTGGTAAAGCCCGTGCGTTGAAATTATTTATCGTGATGAACGTCTTGGCGTTTGTTGCGATCATTGCCTCAGTTGCTCTCAACATTGCGCCTTGGTCACTGGTTCTGACCTTTTTCGCGGCGCCCTTTGTCTGGCAACAGACAAAACGATTTATGCAAAAACAAATCAAAAGAGAGACCTTCATTTGTGCCGTTCGGATCCTTGCGGTCGGAGCATGCGTACAAGTGCTGTGTTTTGCGATTGGTTTGATTTTATAATTTTTACAGCAAAGAAAGGAAGTAAGGAAACATGAAGGAAGTTGTCATTTTAGGAGCAGGGTATGCTGGATTGCGAGCATTGCACGTACTGCAAGGAGCAAAAGAAGCGTTTCACATCACATTGATCGACAAAAACGATTATCATTATGAGGCAACCGATCTTCATGAAGTTGCGGCTGGTACGCAACCAAGAGACCGCATTTGCTATCCCATCAATGATGTCGTTCGTCCCCAAAAGACGAGCTTTGTTCAAAAGGAAGTTGCGTCGATCGATCGTAACCAGCAAGTGATCGTTTTTAAAGATCAATCCACGTGCACGTATGATTATTTGATCGTGGCGTTAGGCTTTGAATCAGAATCATTTGGGATCCCTGGTGTCGAGGAGCATGCGTTGGAAATGGTGGATGTCGACTCCGCAGAAAACATCTATCATCATTTGTTGAAACAAATGAAGGCATACAAAGAAACACAAAATCCTGACTACCTAAAAATCGTTGTCTGCGGTGCTGGTTTTACCGGAATCGAATTGCTGGGTTCATTGGTGGAAAACCGTAAAACCTTTGCGAAAGCAGCAGGCGTCAAGCCAGAAGACATCAAACTGTATTGTGTCGAAGCAGTGACTCGTTTATTACCGATGTTTGATGAAAAACTATCGGATTATGGGATCAAAAATCTCGTTAAATGGGGCGTGAACTTCCTGACTGGTAAACCCATCAAATCAATCAAACCGGGTGTCGTTGTCTATCAAGATGATGCCGATACAGGAGCAACAGCTGAATTATCAGCCAAAACCATCGTTTGGACCACAGGCGTCAGCGGCAGCCATGTGATGGCTGAATCAGACTTTTCTGCTCGTCGTGGTCGCGTGATGGTCAATCAAGACCTAACAGACCCTGATCATAGTAACGTCTATGTTGTCGGTGATGTTTCAGCAGTCATGGACCCAGCGACCAATCGCCCGTATCCAACAACGGCTCAAATCGCTTTGAAGATGGGGCAGCATGCGGGTAAAAATATCTTACGTCAAATGAACGGGGAAAAACCAACAGATTTCCACTTTGAATCATTAGGTTCAGTGGCGTCTATCGGCAATACCCATGCCTTTGGCTTAGTAGGGAAAATGGGCATCAAAGGCTATCCCGCTTCCGTGGTGAAAAAAGCCATTATGGACCGTTCCTTGTACCAAACCGGTGGGGTCAAAGAAGTATTGGCGAAAGGCCGCTTCGACTTTTATCATTGAGCAATAGAGACAGCAGACTGCGAGGGTGACCTCGCAGTTTTTTTTTCAAAAAAAGCAGTGGCGGCATCCCGCAGACTACTTTTTTCTCCCAGAAACTGCTATGATAGCCAAAAGAAGAGGACAAAGGAGCAAGGACAATGGCAGAAGGTCAACGAGTGTTACAGGGAATGGGAACGGTGATCACGATTTGGGTGCAGCATGAAACCCCAGAAGTGATCTTAGAGGAAGCAGCGAAAAGAGCCGTGGCCTTTGAACAGCGTTTTAGTGCCAATGACCCGACGTCTGAGTTGATGCAGATCAATCAGCAGGCAGGACAAGGAGCGATCGCCGCCACACCGGAATTGGTTGAATTGATCGCACTAGGGAAAACCCATAGCTTGCCAAAAGATAGCTACTTAAATATTGCCATCGGTCCTTTAGTGCAGGAATGGCGAATCGGGTTTCAAGATGCCCATCTACCAACGCCTGAGAAAATTGCTGAACTGCTGCCAAAGACTGATCCCGCCAAGATCGTTTTGGATGAAACGCTGCAGACCGTTGGGTTAGCTGCCGGCATGAAGCTTGATCTAGGGGCCGTTGCGAAAGGGTATTTTGCTGATTTGTTGATGGCGTATTTCAAGCAGGTCGGTGTCACAGCCGCTTTGATCGATCTTGGGGGCAATGTGGTGACTTACGGCGATGCCCCGAGCCATGCTGATGGCTATTGGCGGATCGGGATCCAAAATCCTTTCTTGCCAAGAGGGAATTTTGTCGCCGCGTTGAAGGTACACAATCAGTCAGTCGTTACATCAGGGATCTATGAACGAACCTATCAGGTAGCGGGCAAGACCTATCATCATATCTTTGATCGAGAAACGGGCTATCCGTTAGAGTCAGCCATTGCCAGTGTCACGATTCTATCCGACAAATCGGTTGATGGAGAGATTTGGACGACCCGCTTATTCGGCAAAGAGCCGCCAGCCATCTTGCAGGAGCTGGCGCCGTTAGAAGGGATCACTGGATTAGTCATTACCAAACAAGGTGAATTGATCTATCCGCAAGAATTAGCACGTTTGATCGAAACGCCAACAGCAGAATGAAAACAAGCAGCGACTACCTAGGAATATAGGTGATCGCTGCTTGTTTTTTTTGTAAAAAAAGAAAGTTAGACGTGGTGCAAAAAGGTCTCGATCAAGGCGGCTTCGCTGTTTGACAATGCCCGTTCGGCTTGGTGGGCAATAAAATAGGTGAGGGACAAGAGTTCCTCTGGCATTGGATAAAGATTAAAAGGGGTCGCGGTCGCTGCTTGTAGCACGCTTTCTGGTACGATCGCAATCCCAAGGTTGTTTTCTGCCAATGCCGCTGCTGTATAAATATTGCTGCTTTCTATGAGAACCGTCGCCTCTACTTTGTATTTTTGCAGCAATTGATCGATTTGGCGCCGAATCGCCGAGCCGCTGGCGGTCAAAATCAATGGACTTTGCAGCAAGTCTTTGACGGCCAATGAATCAGGCGCTAAATACCGCTTCTCTGGTTGATACAGGGAAGAACAAGGCGGAATGATCGCTAGATACCGTTCTTGATTGGTACTGTGGACCGTTAGATTCGGTGCGATCGTCTCAGGATTTTGTCCGATAAAAAAGTCCAGCTGCCCATTCAGCAGGCGTTTTTCATTGTGCTTCGGCAGGTCTTCCCGCAAGAAAAAGTGCACGTTGGGATAGTGTTCATAATACGCAGGCAAAAAGAGCGGCAGCAGGTAAGAACCAAGGCTTGGCAAGATGCCTAAGCGCAAAGAACGCTTCTCGGTCGCGGTATACCAAGACAGCCGACTTTTCAATTTGGCAGATTCTGTTTCCAAGGTTTCTAGATATTGATAATAGATTTTACCAGCTTCCGTCAGTTGAAAATGTCCCGGCTGCCGATTGATGATGGGGGTCCCTAGCTCTTGCTCGGCTCGTTTCACGGTTTGCGTCAAGTAAGGCTGTGAAATGTAGAGATCTTTGGCGGCTTTGGTGTAGTTGCTATGCTTTAACAAGGTATCGAGGTATTGCAGCATCAGATGGGAATCTTTAAGTGCCATCGCGTTGTCCTCCTAGTCATTTTTCTCATTATAACAAATTTGTTATCGATGGATAATTAAATAAATATTTCACAAATAAAAAATTCAGCCGTACACTTAATGGGTACTTGGGGAAGATTTTTTTGTTTAGGAAGAAGCCTTTCATCTCAGTAGGTCGTAAAAAACAACTTGAGAAACGATTGAAAAAAGAAATCAAAGCCAATGGTCAAAAACTTTTTATTTTTTGTTAAATGTTAAATTATTCACAATTAGGAGAGATGATAATGAAATTGATTGGAATCGTAGGAACCAACTCGACGCGTTCGACCAACCGTCGCTTACTGCAATTTATTCAAAGCCATTTTAGTGACCAAGCGGAGATCGAACTTTGCGAAATCAGTGATCTGCCGGCATTTAATGAACCAGAAGATCGGACGGCACCAGCGGCAGTCCAAGCCTTGTCAGAGAAGATCGAAGCAGCAGATGGGGTAATCATCAGTACACCAGAATACGACCACTCGATCCCAGCGGTGTTAAAAAGCATGATCGAATGGCTTTCTTATACGACGCGGCCTTTGATCGATAAACCAGTGATGATCACGGGTGCTTCTCTTGGTGCATTAGGTTCATCGAGAGCCCAAGCCCACTTGCGTCAGATCTTAGATGCGCCTGAAGTAAAAGCCCGAATCATGCCGAGTGCGGAATTTTTGTTAGGGCATTCCATGCAAGCCTTCGATGAACAAGGAAACTTGATCGATAACGAAAAAGTTGCCGAACTAGAAGACTGTTTCAATGAATTTGTCTTGTTCGTCGAAATCACGAACCGTCTGGTCAGTGAATATTCAACGGCTAAAGAACGAGCAAAGAAATTTTCGTGGGAACAAGCATAAGAAAGAGAGGAACTAGTCATGAAATTTGTCGGCCTAATCGGAACGAACGCCAAAAAATCGACCAATCGCCAATTAGTAGCGTTTATGCAGCGAGAATTTGCTGCCCTAGCAGAAATTGAACTGCTGGAAATCAAGGATGTTCCAATGTTCAATGAAACACAAGATCAAACCAATAGCGAAGTGATCCAACGGTTAAATAGCAAGATTTTAGCAGCCGATGGAGTGATTATCGCAACACCAGAGCATAACCATTCGATTCCTTCCGCATTGAAAAGCGTCTTGGAATGGCTCTCCTTCAATCTCCATCCCTTTGATGGCAAACCAGTGATGATCGTCGGCGCATCCTACGATGTGCAAGGCTCCTCCCGAGCACAGCTTCATTTGCGCCAAATCCTTGACGCTCCAGGTGTCAATGCGACAGTCATGCCAGGAAATGAGTTCTTGCTGGGGCGTGCGCATCAAGCCTTTGATGAACAAGGCAATTTAAAAGATCAACGAACGATCGACTTTTTGGAAAGCTGTTTCCGCAAGTTCGTTCGGTTTACGGAAGTCGCTAATTTGTTGAACGTACCAGAAGAAGTCGTTTATGAGCCTGGTGAATACACCGTCACAGCACCAGGACATAACGGGGATCTACCAATGGTCGTCAAATTAAGCGAAGAACGGATCGAAGCCATCGATATCGATACGTCTGGTGAATCAGAAGGGATCGCTGATGTCGTTTTCGTACGGATCCCTCAAGAGATCATTGAAGGGCAAACCTTAAATGTCGATGCGATCTCTGGTGCTTCGGTTACTAGTAACGGTGTCGTCGATGGGGTAGCAAAAGCCGTGAAAATGGCTGGTGCGAACCCAGATGTCTTGCGCAAACGTCCAAAAGCCGCCAGTGCTTTACAAACAGAAGATGAAACGTATACTACCGATGTCGTTGTCGTAGGTGGCGGCGGCGCAGGTCTGAGTGCAGCTGCCAGTGTGCTGCAAGCCAATAAAGACGTGATCTTAGTAGAAAAATTCCCAGCGATCGGCGGCAATACCGTACGTACTGGCGGACCGATGAATGCTGCGGATCCAAAATGGCAAAACGGCTTCTCCGCATTGCCTGGCGAACGCAGTGCTTTAGAAGAAGTGCTGACGATCGATGAACAAGACATCGATGCAGAATACTTGCCAGACTTCAAAGCTTTGAAGGCACAAATCACTGCGTATCTTTCAGAAACGACGCCAGAAAAAGAATACTTGTTTGATTCTGCTTTGTGGCATCGAATCCAAACTTATCTAGGCGGAAAACGCAAAGATTTGCATGGGCAACCGATCTATGGGAAGTACGAGCTAGTGAAAATCTTGACGGATCAAGCATTGGCCTCAGTGAAATGGTTAGAAGAAATCGGCGTAGAATTTGATATGAACAATGTCGATATGCCAGTAGGAGCGAAATGGCGCCGTGGGCATAAACCAGTCAAAAACGAAGGGTATGCCTTTGTATCGGCTTTGCATCAATTCGTGAAAGAACATGGCGGAACGATCTTAACCGATACGCCTGTCAAAGAATTATTGATCGAAGATGGTAAGGTTACTGGAATCATCGGGGAAGGCCGTAACGGTCAAAAAATCACAATCCATGCCAAAGCAGTGATTTTGGCTTCCGGCGGGTTCGGAGCGAACACCAAAATGTTGAAACAATACAATACCTATTGGACAGAGATCGAAGACGATATCAAAACGTCAAATTCACCAGCGATCACTGGTGACGGGATCAAACTAGGGGAAAGTGCTGGCGCGGAACTTGTTGGCATGGGCTTTTCACAAATGATGCCCGTATCTGATCCGAACACAGGGGCTTTATTCAGTGGGCTGCAAGTGCCGCCAGCTAACTTTGTGATGGTCAATCAAAAGGGGGAGCGCTTTGTCAATGAGTACGAAAGCCGCGATGTATTGACCCAAGCGGCGATCGATAATGGCGGATTGTTCTATTTGATCGCGGATGAAGAGATCAAGAAAACCGCTTATAACACGAGCCAAGAAAAAATCGATAAGCAAGTAGCTGCTGGTACGCTGTTCCGCAGTGAGACCTTGGCTGGCCTGGCAGAGCAGATCAATGTTGATCCAGCCGTCTTAGAGGCGACCGTTGCGAAATACAACAGCTATGTGGATGCTGGGAAAGACCCAGAGTTTGGCAAAGATGTTTTCGACTTGAAAGTGGAAAAAGCGCCTTTCTATGCCACACCAAGAAAACCAGCGGTTCACCACACGATGGGAGGATTGAAGATCGATCCGCAAACCCATGTGTTGACGAAGGAAGATCAAATCATTGAAGGACTATATGCAGCAGGAGAAGTTGCTGGGGGGATCCATGCCGGCAATCGCTTAGGCGGCAATTCGTTGACAGACATCTTTACTTTTGGCCGGATTGCTGGAAAGACAGCAGTCGCAGAACATCTCGAATAAAAAGCCTTGCGCGTTGTGACTCGTCACGCGCGCTAGCTTTTGAAAAAACATGTGAATAAAGTAACATGCTTAAAACAAAGGAGAGAAAAAATGGAAACAAAAATCAATCGCTGGCTGATTCTGATCGCTTCGACCGCAGTGTTGCTGTGTACGGGCGCTGTATATGCCTTTAGTGTCTTTGCAGGACCTCTTAGTCAATTAAAAGGTTGGTCCATGGAAGAGATCATGCTAGCCTTTACCATCAATGCCGCAGTTGGCCCGATTACCATGATTTTGGGTGGTTTGCTGACAGACCGAGGAGCCGCTAGATGGGTCATCGCTGGTGGAGGCGTGTTGTTCGGAGCGGGTTTCTTCCTGACGGGTTTGGTCAACTCACCCGCTATGCTGTACCTGACTTATGGAGTCTTTGCTGGTTTAGGGCAAGGCTTTGCCTATTCGGCTTGTTTAAGCAATACGATTCGGTTATTCCCGGATAAACGGGGACTGGCTTCGGGCTTGATCACAGCAGGTATGGGTGGGGCAGCGATTATTGCCGCACCGATTGCGAATCGTTTGATCGAATCACAAGATGTCTTAGCGGCGTTTCGGATTTTAGGAATTGCCTATATCGTGATCGTCTTGGTGGCTAGTCTATTTATTCGTAAAGCACCAGAAAATTACTGTCCAGCAGGTTGGCAACCAGCGGATCAAGGAAAAAATGGTCCTCAAATCAATCTAAATTGGTTGGACATGCTGAAGACACCAACTTTTTACTTGATTATCGTTATGTTAGGGGTAGGGGCTTTCTCAGGTTTGATGATTGCTTCCAACGCCTCAGTGATTGGGCAAAGTATGTTTGGTTTGACGGCAGCGGCCGCTGCCTTTTATGTCAGCTTGTACTCATTGAGCAACTGTTTTGGTCGTGTCCTTTGGGGCACCGTTTCTGATAAAATTGGTCGGACGAATACGTTGATGATCATCTATGGTGTGGTGGCATTGTCCTTATTCTTATTGACGCTTGGTCAAACAACTGTGATCTTCACTGTCGGGATCATCGGTTTAGGACTGTGCTTCGGTGGCGTGATGGGGGTATTCCCATCGATCGTTATGGAAAATTACGGACCGATCAATCAAGGGGTCAACTATGGAATCGTCTTTATTGGTTATTCTACGGCGGCATTCTTTGGCCCCAGAGTGGCAGCAGCAATCGCAGAAAGTAACCAAGGAGATTATACAAAAGCCTTCTATACGGCAATTTTCTTAGCAGTTTTTGGGCTTGTTCTCAACATAGGCTATGCGATGCTAAAAAAAGCCAAAAAGCCCGCACCTGTTATTAAATAACAATTCACCAAAAGTAGTCTTTTTGATAAAGGCTGCTTTTTTGGTGCTAAAACAACTCTTTTTTCTTTTTTTAGAACAGAGTATTGGCGGATGAAGCAAAAGAGAAAACTGTTTCATAGCAAGAATTTATCTCGTTGATTTCACTGTTTTTTCATCTTAACCCCCCATTTTTTAATAAATCGTGTTACAATAATAAAAGGCTAATACGACGGAGGGATTAAATGACAATTCGTAAAGAACGACGCCGCTTAGAAAAGCGCTTGAAGCGCACGCAATATACCCAAAAAAGTATTACGATGGCTACTACTTTAGTAGCGGGATCAACGTTTATCCCGACCTTAGGGCATGCGGCTGAAACGGCAACGACAGCAACCAGCAATGACCTTAAGGTCGTTGAACAAACAACAAACACTACACCAGAAACCGACAGCACGCCGGTTGAGGAAACGACAGAATCGACGACAGCACCTGTTGCGACCGAAGGAACTTCGGAAATAACGGAGGAGTCAGGAGCTGAAGCAGTTACTGAGGGATCAGAAACAGCGACGACAGAAAGCACAACAGTCGCTAGTGATGAAGTCTTAGAAGCAGATGAAGTACCATCAGCCCTTTCTGATTTGACTAGTCGGGCATTATTTTCACGGGCAACGATCGATCCGGCTGCCTTTATCAGTCAGATTTGCGGCTATGCAACGGAAGTGGCGGCAGCAAACGATCTGTATGCCTCTGTTATGATGGCACAAGCGATTTTGGAATCTGGTTGGGGCGCCTCGACTTTGACGACCACGGCCAACAATATGTTTGGGATCAAAGGCAGCTACAACGGCCAATACGTGACGATGGATACCTATGAAGATGATGGTTCTGGCAATTATTATTTGATCAGCGCTAAGTTTCGGAAATACCCATCATTAAAAGAGTCTTTTGAAGACAATGCATATGTGTTGCGCAACACGAGTTTTTCTAGCGGCAACTACTATTACAGCGGTGCATGGAAAAGCAATACGACCTCTTACACGCAAGCAACCGCTTGGCTACAAGGGCGGTATGCAACCGATACTTCTTATGCCAGCAAATTAAACAATTTGATCAGTACGTATAATTTAACGCAATATGATACTGGCAGCTCAAACACAGGTGGCGGCAATAGCAATGAAACGATCGTCAGTGATGAAACAGCGATCAATCAGCAGATGAAAACCACGTCATCTATGAATATTCGTTCCGATGCTTCCACCAGTGCCTCTATTACTGGTTCGTTAGCAGCTAATACGACGTTTACGGCAACGGCGACCAAAACCGGCACCAGCGTCAATGGCAACACCACGTGGTATAAAATTTCTGGCAAAGGTTGGGTCAGCGGCGCGTATTTGACGAAGGTTTCGACCGACTCTTCAAACAACAATAGCGGATCAGGCAACACCGGTTCTGACAATGGCAATTCCGGTACGACGATCAACAAGCAAATGAAGACGACGGAAGCGATGAATATTCGTTCTAGCGCGTCCACTAGCGGATCAGTGGTAGGGTCACTTAGCAAAGGCACGACCTTTACTGCCACTTCCATGAAAACCGGCACATCAGTCAATGGCAACAAAAATTGGTATTATGTCTCTGGCAAAGGTTGGGTCAGCGGTGCCTACCTTACTGAAGTGACCAACAATAATTCTTCTGAAGCGGAAAAAGAAGACAATGGTTCAAGTATCAATCAACAAATGAAAACGACGGCCGCATTGAATGTCCGCTCCGATGCTTCTACCAGCAGCCGTGTCGTGACAACGCTTGGTCAAGGGGTGACCGTTACCGTGACAGCGAAAAAGAACGGCACTTCAGTGGAAGGCAATAAAACGTGGTACTACGTTTCTGGCAAAGGTTGGGTCAGTGGTGCCTACTTGACAACAACCAGCAGCTCTTCCAATAATAACGGTTCAACAACCACAAATCAGCAAATGAAAACCACCGAGATTTTAAATGTTCGTTCCGATGCTTCTACCAGCAGTAGTATTACTGGTTCTTTAAGTAAAGGAGCAACCGTCACGGTTACCGCAACAAAAACCGGGACGACCGTCAATGGCACGAACAAATGGTATTATGTTTCTGGCAAAGGCTGGGTCAGTGGTGCCTACTTGACGTCTGCTAGCAGTGGGTCTTCTAATACGAATACCAGCAGCAGTTCAACGAAGACGCACACGGTGAAATCAGGGGACAGCTTATGGTCACTGGCACAAAAATATAACACCAGCATCAGCCAACTCGCATCATGGAACAACATCAACAGCAGCTATACGATCTTTGTCGGTCAAAAACTGATCGTTTCCAAGTAACAAGCAAAAAAACCGCGTGCAAGCCATTGGCTCACGCGGTTTTTTTATGATGGATCCGCTTCTTCCGGAGCAGCTAGTTTTTTTTTCAAGAAACCGCTTGTTTTTTCGTAAGCGCAATCAAACTATTTGGTCAATCATAGGACCCTGCGTTAGAATGAAAGAAGCAATAGAAATTGCTAGTTTTAAAGGAATTGCTTCAGAACCAGAACGATCGAAGCGTACACAAAATAAGGAGGATTTCACATGCACAACAGAAACCTAACGATTATTGGCAGTTACGACACTCGAACAGAAGTATTACCGGTTATTGAGCAATTGACAAACGAAGGCTATGGCAAAGAGGATATCGTGCTGTTTGCGAATCAAACAGTCATCGATCAATTTGGGTTAGAATCCATCGACGATGTGGAAGTGGAGCAGGCAGCTAGTGAGGATGAAGATCGTTCGCTTTGGGAAAAAATCAAAGATGCTTTTTCTTTCGGCGATTCCGATCATAGGCGTGATGAGCATGATCCGTTATATGGTTATCGTGATGACCTTGAACAAGACAAACTCGTTGTCGGTGTCTACGATTATCAGCCGATGGACAAAATAACCGATCGTGATGCAGATACTGGTCCGATCATCGATCAACCGTTACCAGGTGAAACAGCAATGCCAGATGAGTCCGTCCATCCAACGCCCCGCATGGGAGACAGCGATATTGAAGCACCGATCCATGACCCCAACCATCTGCGTAACTTATAAATAGAAGGGGTTAAACAATAAAGGAATCATTAAAGCCAGAGGAACAAGCATCCGTCGCACCTGCCAACCCTTAGTGAAGGGATGGGCCCGCAGGTGATCGACCGTCGCCCTCGGGCTTTTTTTGTTGCGCAACGGACAATTATGTCTTTGTCATCTTTGAAAATAAAACTTAATTTGTTGACGATTGCTTTTTTTTGTATAATATAAGAATGAGATAGATCATTGACGGAAGGTCCAACCATATTTTTGGGAAAGGATGGGGAGTGCGATGAAATTCAAGTTCAATATGCAGTCGGCATTAGTCAGTTGTTTTGTTGCGGTTTTTTTGAGTGTGGCGATCAATCAAGATGCCAATGCCTTTGTTGCCGCGCCCTTTGTACGAGATTCTTCCAGTAGTTCCTCCGAGCCACCTTACCAGACAGCAAGCAGCAGTATCGAAGAAACCTCTGATTCCAGTCAGATTTTTTATGAAGCCAGTGTTAGTTCTTACACATCGCCTTCAACGACTAGTCGCTCGATCGAAGCGTCGACAAATGAAGGCACGTCTGTTTCCGTAAGTGAAGCAGAGACAGAGCCTAGCGTCAGCACTTCTGCAAGTAGCGAAAGCAGTTCGAGTACCGCGCCGAGTGGCGGATCAACCACCACCAGCGATACGTCTAGCAGTAGCGCTAGCAGCAGTTCTTCAAGCTCTTCCAGTACGAGTTCGACCAGTACTACAACAAGCAGCTCCAGCAGTGAAACGACTGAGCCGTCTTCAGAAACCTCCAATAGCGACGACGAAGCCGCGGAAGATACGAGTGAAAATGTTGATCTAACAGTCGAAGGGGCTCACTGAGCCTGACTGTAAAAATCAGTCTCATCTAAAGGGACCATTTCAGCTAGGCCTTGTGCCTAGCTTTTTTATTTGCTTATGTTCAGAGCCACGAACACACCAAGCGCACGAAGGATGCGCGATTCCTCACTCTGAGACTTCAAAAAGTAACAAAGAGGAAGGTTTTTTGGAGGATTGCTGGAACAGAAAAGAGCTGTCTTACGTTTTTATTCACTGCCTCCATAAAAAAAGCTGCACTTGCAAGCATATCATAAAGTGATTCTGAGTAGTTTCGCTATAATAAGTGCGAGGAGGGGTGTTATGGGAAAATATTTTAAGCACTTCGAAAAATTGATTAGTGTTGTGGTTGATATCATGTTAGGACTGTTGGTTCTGTTGGTTTTGGTGGTGATGGCGGAAGCGATCTACAAAATCGTTGTCCATGTGATCCCACTGCATGAAGTTAGCGATCTTTCTTTATTGATCGAAGAGATCGCGACATTGTTTATTTTACTGGAAATTATTTTGATGTTATTGCGTTACGTAAAAGAAGGTCACCATATTCCGGTGCGTTACTTGATTTTGATCAGTATCACAGCAATTTTAAGAGAGCTGCTTTTAGCGCAAGGAAAAGGGTTAGAAACGCTCTTTTTGGCGTTAGCGATCTTGGTCTTGATCATTGTGCTGCAGGCGTTGGAAAAACTCAAAGCCTTTCATAGTTCCAAAGGACTGTAAAAAAAATCATCCGATTGGTTGACGAATGACTCGTCAAGGGATCGGATGATTTTTTAATTCTTCAAAAAGCACTCGGCTTTCTTGCTGCAGCCGCTTGCCGATATCTGTTTGCCCTACCGTTGTTCTTTCCGTTTGCCGCACGACGATTTTTTTCTGAGTGACGATGTCACGTCGCTGCTGGATGGCTTGCTGGCGATCTGTAAAGGGTTGATGGGCTGCTAAGGTCATGCCGAAGGAATTTGACAACAGCGTGTAACCAGCAATGCCTGTGACGGATTGGTAGGAGCGAGAGAGTCCGCCATCGATCACCAATAAACGACCATTTGCCTTAATGGGCGTCTCTCCTTTACGCACTTTGACAGGGGTGTGGCCATTGATGATGTGGCCTGTCGGCGGCAGACCGAAGGCAGCTAGGACACGGCAGCAGAAGTCTTCGTTTTCCCTTAAAGAATAATAGGCATTTTTTTGTTCCGTATGAGTGTTGCGATCTGCTATAAAGTAGCGCTCAAAGGTTTTCATGGCTTTTTTGCCGAAGAGGGAAGAGCCTTCGCCACACCAAAGATACCAGATCATATCGGTGGCAAGGTCTGTTTGGTTTTCTGGTTGGGCAAAACTTTCCTGCAAACATTGCTGAAAAAAGTCCATCAACGCTTTGCCTGCTAAGGGCTGCTGCTGGAAAGTAAAGGCCAGGAAATCGCCGTTTTCCCGACAAGGCAGGCAGCCGTGATACAGTAGGTTGTCGTTGAAGCGCTGGTACAATGTGCCATGCTCGACCAAAAAGCGCATATGCGCAGCTAAGCGGGGCGAGCGTTGAAATTGGCTCAGCAAATCTTGCAATACTTCATGTTCTTCGGCTGTCAAACGGTAAGGATCATCGGGATCTACTAGTTGAAAACAGCCGTTGATCAAAGGATAGGTCTGGTCTAGCTGGATTTGTTGTCGATCTTGAGACAAGCGATGCAATAAGCAGCGCTCTGCCATCGCAAATGCCGGTCGCCGCTGGATCACGGCTGCTTCGACTTTGAATTGGATGATGGCAAATGCCTGCTGCAAAAGCATGGCGGCTTTTTTTTGCTGGCTTGATAAAGGGTCCACTGTTTTTTGCGGATAAAAGCCGGCATTTTCTGTGTAATATTTTTGGCTAAAAGCCAGTGCTTTTGATAGATCGATCCCATAACCATCTTGTAATAATGCCAAATTGCCGTAGCGAGCAGCGATGCGGATCGTATTGGCCAAACAGGGCAGCGAGCCGCAAAAGCTACCGATCCACAAGATATCATGGTTGCCTAGCTGAATATCCAGTGAAGGCAAAGTCATCAAGCGATCGACGATTTTGTCTGGCGCCGGTCCTCGATCATAGATATCGCCTAAGACATGGAGATGGTCCACTACGAAACGCTGAATCAAGTACGCCAGTTCTTGGCAAAAAAGCGGGGCTGCCTCTAATTCAATGATCTTATCAAAAATCGCCTGATAGTAAGCTTCTTTATTGAAGTCGGCATCATATTGGTACAACAGTTCTTCTAAGATGTAAGCAAAAGAAGTCGGCAATGCTTTGCGTACCTTGGAGCGTGTGTATTTACTGGAAGTAAAGCGGGCAACTTTCACTAGCTGTGCCATCTTCAAGCGCCAATCGGCAGGGGTCCAGGCCTGTTCTTGTAATAGCTCCTCTGGATAATAAATGACAAAACAGAGTTCGGTCTGTTCTTCTTTCGTCAAGACACCGGTAAACAAAGTCTCGACTTTTTCTCGAATACTGCCAGAACCATTCCGCAAAATATGGTCAAAGGCATCGTATTCGCCATGCAGATCGCTGACAAAATGCTCGGTAGCTTTCGGCAGCTGCTGGATGGCTTCCAAGTTGATGATCTCGGTCAGGTTTGCCAAGGTGTCTTTATTGAACATGGGCCTGTTCTTTGGCTTGTTCTTCAATCAGCATCGCGCTTTCTTCAATGGAGCGTTTGCTGACATCGATCACCGGAATGTTCAGCTTTTTGAACCATTCATTCGCGTAGGCTAATTCTGCTTCGATTCGTTCACAATTGGTGTAATGGGTTTCTTCTTTCAAGCCCAATGAATGCATCCGGGACCGCCGGATTTCCGTAAGGGATTCTGGATTCGTAGTCAAACCGACCATTTTCCGTGGGTCGACTTGGTGCACTTCGGCTGGCAAAGCGACTTCAGGAATCAAAGGCAGATTCGCCACTTTGTAGCCGCGATTTGCCATGTATAGGCTCAATGGGGTCTTTGAGGTTCGCGAAACCCCTAATAGGACAAAGTCAGCATCGAGAAATCCCCGTGGGTCTTTGCCGTCGTCGTATTTCACCGCAAATTCCATCGCGGCCACCCGGCTGAAATATGCTTGGTTCAAGCGATGCAAGGCACCAGGCTCTTGGACGGCTTCTACACCGAATGTTTTTTCCAGCATCGTGGTCAAGGGCGACATAAAGTCGACATGCTGCAAGCCAGTCCGTTTGGCAAAGGCATCAACAAAAGCGACTAATTCTTTATTGACTAAGGTGGTAACGACGATCGATTTGTCTAGCAAGGCATCTTTGAGGATCTCGCCTAAGCTCTCTTCATCATTAGTAAAGGGAAAGAGCTGGATATCTGAAAGGTCGATCGTGGGAAACTGCGCGGAAACGGCGGCGATCAGCTTTTGTGCCGTTTCGCCTACGGAATCTGAAATCAAATATATTCGAACGTTCTTCATTGTTTTTGCCCCCTAAAAGTGTGTGTTGTCACTGTCATTGCCTGCTTGAATAAAGTAATTCATCAGCCGCGTCTTCGTGATTTTGCCGATGACTTTTTTTGGTTCCTGTGGATTGACCACTGGCAAGGTATCGACTTCATGTCGTCCTAACAACGTACCAGCCGTCAAGATCGTTTCTTCCGGTGTGATGGTCACGATGTTTGGCATGCGAGTCATGATCATCGCTACGGGTGTTTTTTCCGGTGCGGCATTGCTGATCGCAAAGCGCAGCAGATCTTTGCGGGAGAGTACCCCAATCAGTTCGTCTTGGTCATTTTTGACATAGAGGGAACCGACATCGTACATAAACAAAGTCGTGACTGCTTCATAAACGGAGACCGTTTGTGAGATCAGCAACGGTGGGATCATGACTTCTGCAACTTTGGTATGGTAGAGTTTTTCGAAAAGCAAAGGCTCAACGGTTTGTCCTGTATAGAAATAGCCGACTTTCGGTCGGGCGTCTAATAAACCGGTCATGGTCAAAATCGATAAGTCATTCCGCAAGGTTGCGCGGCTCAAACCCAACTGCTTCGCAATGGTCTCCCCACTGATCGGCTGATGCTCTTTGACGATCTCAATGATTTTCATTTGTCTTTGGCTTAATTCCAATGTGTCACCTTCTTTATTTTATGTGCTATGCTATTGATTATATGATTTTCCGAATGAAAAGGCAATCCTTCTCTTTTAAAAAGGATAAATCCCTTAAAAGTTTTCTTTTTTTGGCTTGACGATTAAATGTGTCATACTATATACTGCTAATTAATCGAAATAGTATATAACATTTAAAAGGAGGAACATGATGGAAAAAGCAGTCGTATGGTTTTCAGAAGGCACGAAAGAGCAAAAAGCATTATTAGGCGGGAAAGGGGCAAATCTTGCGGAGATGACCAATTTAGGTTTGCCTGTTCCTCAGGGATTTATCGTCCCGGCCACCATTTGCCTGACCTATTTAGAAGAACAGGTTCTTCCTGAGGCGATCATCAAGCAAGTCAAAGCTGCCATCGAAGAATTGGCAGTCCGCAGGAACAAAACATTTGGCGGACTGCACTCGCCGTTATTGGTTTCTGTCCGCAGTGGTGCCAAGTTTTCCATGCCAGGGATGATGGATACGATCTTAAACCTTGGGTTGAATGATGAAACCGTCCAAGGGTTGGCTCAGCAGACGGGGGACCCCGTCTTTGCTTATGATTGTTACCGCCGTTTGATCCAGATGTATGGGGATGTGGTGAAAGGTGTAGCAAAAGAACACTTTGAAGCCTATTTGACAGATTATAAGAAACGGCAGAATTATGTGTCAGACCAAATGATGACCGGCAATGACTGGCAAATGATCTGCCGCGTGTTTCAAAGTATTTATATGGAACATACCCAAGAAGCGTTTCCCCAAGACCCGTTTCAGCAATTATTGGCAGCCATCACGGCAGTTTTTCGCTCATGGAACAACCCACGGGCTAAGACCTACCGTTCCCTCCATCGGATCCCTGACGATCTAGGGACTGCCGTAACGATTCAAGAAATGGTTTTTGGCAACAGCGGGATTAATAGTGGGACGGGTGTCGCCTTCACCCGCAATCCAGCAACCGGGGAACCGGGACTTTTCGGCGAATTTCTAGTGTGTGCTCAAGGGGAAGATGTGGTTGCTGGCATTCGTACACCACAACCGATCCAAGCGTTGGCGCAACAACATCCTGTGATTTATCAGGAACTAAAGCAACTGGCTGAGGGGTTGGAGGATCACTATCAAGACATGCAAGACATTGAATTTACCATCGATGACGGCCAGTTGTTTGTCTTGCAAACAAGAAACGGCAAACGAACCGCCGCTGCGGCAGCGCAAATTGCAACGGATATGGTCGCAGAAGGTCGGATCACCATCAGGCAAGCCTTAGACCGAATCACACCAGAAATGATCGATCAATTGTTGCACCCGTTATTTGCCCCCGAAGCCTTGCAGCAAGCCGAAGCTTTTGCGCAGGGCTTGCCGGCTAGTCCAGGGGCAGCTTCAGGACATGTCTATTTCACTGCAGAGGCGGCGGAAAAAGCCAGCCGCACAGGAGAAAAAGTCCTGCTGCTGCGGCAGGAAACCTCACCTGAAGACATTGAAGGCATGGTGGTGAGTGAAGCGATCATTACCGCTCGTGGGGGGATGACTTCTCATGCGGCGGTGGTCGCCCGTGGTCTGGGGGTCTGCTGTGTGGTAGGGTGCGATGCATTAAGTGTCGATGCATTTTTGAAACAGGCCCGCTGCGGCGAGCTGCTGATTGAAGAAGGTGACGTACTTTCCGTAGACGGCAGCACTGGTAAACTGTATCAAGGGCAGCTGCCTATGACCAGTGTACAGGAGCGGGTTTTGCTGGATCAGCTTTTGACGTGGGCACAAGCCCAGGCAGATCTAAAGGTTTACGCAAATGCGGAAACGAAAAATGACATTGAGGCTGCGCTGGCCTTTGGGGCAGCGGGCATCGGTCTGGCACGGACGGAGCATATGTTTTTTGGGGAAGCGCGTTTGTGGAAAATGCGGGAAGTCATCTTGGCAGAAACGAAGGCGGAACGATTGGCGGCTTTGGCTGAGATCAAGGCTTATCAAAAAGCCGATTTCCAAGAAATGCTGCAGGCCGCGCAAGGAAAGAAATGCACGATTCGGTTATTAGATCCACCACTCCATGAATTCTTGCCCCATGAGCATGAACGCCTTGAGATGGCCCGCCGCAGTAAAAAATCATTGGCAGTGATCGAGCGGCGAATTGACGAACTGCAAGAGGTCAATCCTATGATGGGGCATCGCGGCAGCCGTTTAGGACTCAGCTATCCAGAAATTTATGAAATGCAAACAGCGGCGATTTGTGAAGCGGCTGTGGAGTTGCGGCAGCAAGGAGTCGAGGTAGAGGCGGCGATCTTATTGCCCCTGATCAGTTTGCCCGCAGAGCTGCAGGTGTTGAAAGAGACTTTGACACAGGTGATCGCCCAAGCAGAAGCAACCCTTCAGCAACCGTTGCACATCGAGATCGGGATGATGATCGAGACGCCTAGAGCGTGCTTGATTGCTGGGGAGTGTGCTGAAGAGGCGGCGTTCTTTAGTTTTGGTACCAATGACTTGACCCAAATGACCTTTGGCTTTTCGCGGGATGATGCCGGCAGCTTTATTCAAGCCTATTTGCAGTCGGGGATCTTACAAGAAGATCCTTACCAGCACTTAGATCAGGTAGGTGTTGGCGCGTTGATGCGTCAAGCGATCGCCGGCGTAAGAGATCGTCAGCCAGAGCACTCGATCGGTGTTTGTGGCGAAGTCGGCAGCGATCCCTATTCTATTGCATTTTTGCGAGAGATCGGCATCGACTATGTTTCTTGTTCCCCATACCGGATCCCTGCTGCTTGGTTAGCGATCGCCCAATCAGCCCCCATCATCGAAGAGGCGTCAGTGAGCACCCGCTAAAATAGGAGAAAAAAATACACCGCAGTCCACTAGCAAGGTTCGCTTGCTTGGTGGATTACGGCGTGTTCGTTTAGCGTCGTACTTACAGGGGCTGATCCGTTTTTTGGATCGCAGGTTTGCGTCCTTTTAAATACCAAGTGATCCCAATGACATGGGCGAGGTAGATGGCAGCGAGGACGAAACGTACCAGCAGATTGGAGATCAATAGTGCAGGAATTGCAAAGACTATCAGCATCATGGCAAACATCCGGAGCATTCCTTTGGTGCTCAGCTGTTTTTGTACGAGTGGTTTTTCAATGTATTTTTGATAATTTTCTGATTGAACCAAGCGTTGATAATAGGTATCGGAACTCCGCAGCCAGAAATAAGCCGTCAGCAAGTAAAAGACGGTTGTAGGTAAGAAAGGCAAGAAGATTCCTAAAGTGCCTAAACCGAATGTCAGTGATCCACAAAGAAAAAATAGTGTTTTTTTCAAAAGTAACCCTCCTTATTTGGGTGTTTCGTGTCTTACCCTCAGTATAACGGAGGAGGGGCTGCTTGAACATGCGTTTTGTGCTTTTCCCCGTTTTTTAGCGGCAATAAGAGTTTTTCTTCCCCTTACTCCTGCTTTTTTGATAGACTAGAAACAACACAAAGGGGGAAGCAGCATGGAAACGATTGAATTGAATACCGGCATTCAGATTCCAGTGATCGGCAGCGGGACGAATACATTTGGGAAAGAAAACCGAGAATACCAAGGTGCGATCAATGATGATACGACAGAGCTATTGACTGCCATCAAGCTTGGGTATCGGCATTTTGATACGGCGATTTCTTACCGCAACGAAGCCGTGGTTGGCAAAGCCATCAAGGAAAGCGGGATTGACCGCAGCGAATTTTTCCTGACTTCTAAGATTCCTGGCAAACCAGAGCATACGCAAGATGCAGCTGCCGTGAAAGCGTCTGTCGAAGCGAGTTTAGCAGCCTTGCAGACGGAATCGATCGATCTTTATTTGATCCATCATCCGTGGGACAACTTGGCAGAGATCGCCGCTGTCTGGGCGGTTCTTGAGGCTTATGTCGATAAAGGAGTCTTAAAAGCGATCGGGGTGTCCAATTTCCAAGAAGAAGAACTCAGCTATTTATTGGCAAACAGTCGGATCAAACCAGCGGTCAATCAGATCGAATCGCATCCAGGCAAGTGGAATGATGCGATCATCTCGTATTCCTTAGACAATCAGGTAGTTCCAGAAGCCTGGGGTCCGCTTTCCCGGATTTCGGAAGCGGCACGGGAAACCTTGACCCAAATCGGGGAAGCGCATCAAAAAACCTGGAGCCAAGTGGTCTTGCGTTACCAAATCGAGCGTGGGGTGATCGTGATTCCGAAATCCCATTCAGAAAAACATCAAGCCGAAAATTTAGCGCTCTTTGATTTCGCTTTGACGGCGGAAGAAAAAGCCGTCATCAAAGAATTATAGGCAATAGAAGCGGTCCTATTAAAGGGACCCTACAGCCAGTGCGGAAACTTCCGTGCTGGCTATTTTTATGCAGTCGTAACGCTCCTTGATGACTGAGGAGCTTTTCTATTCGTTACAACAGCCACCGTAAGCCTTAGCAAAAAAGAAAATGCGCTTGCAGCCGTTTCTGACAATGAATCCTCTTAAATATTCAAAGAAATGACCGATTATCCTTACTAAGGGTCGTCTACGGACGAGTCTTCAGTGGATCGTGTGAAATTGGAAATGAAGGAGTGGCACAGTTGTGAAAAAAAGAAAAAAGACGATAGGAATTTATGTGATGATCACCTTGATGCTGGTTGCGGGGATCCCGATCATTGTCATGCTGACAAGTTCCTATTTAACCACCAAGAACTTATTGATTGAACGAAATGATTTGAACAAAGAAAGTGCCGTCAATTTGATCTTGGCGGAAGAAAAGAGTTTGCGCCGATCGACGGAAAGCAAATTGAAATCAATGGCTGAACTGCCAGCGATGAAAACAGAATTCAGCATGGGACGTATCCGTTCAGATCTTTCTTTAGCGATTGCTGGGAGCAACAGCTTCTTAGCAGTAACTTTTGGGACAGAAGATGATGAGTATGTGACCTTCAATCCCTTACCGGATGACTATAAACCCACAATTCGGCCGTGGTACAAAGGGGCTGTAAAAGCCGAAGGAGAAGTGTATTGGACAGCACCTTATTTAGATACGGTGTCGAATCAATTTGTGACGTCGGCTTCGATCCGGGTCAAAAATTCCCATAATCAAGTGGGGGTTTTAAGCGTCGATGTTTCCTATGAAAGCATTCAAAACATCTTGTCTTCCTTTACCGTGGGGCGGACTGGGAATGTCACCTTAGTTTCAGAATCTGGGGTCATCGTGACCTCAAAAAATACCAAGCAAATCGGTAAGAATATCAAAGAAGAAGAAGTGTTCCAAAAAATCAAAGAAGCCAAAGATCCGACAGGCATGGTTGGTTTAGGCGACTCGAATAAAGTCAATGATGTGTTGTATGACAAGTCTGCTGATTCCAATGTTTGGGCGTACTCCGAAGTCAAAGCTAGTGATCTAGACAAAGAGTTAGGAGCGTTGGTCCGTACCACGATTATCGTTACGATCTTGATGCTGCTCTTTGTAGGACTGGTTTCTTATGCCGCGATCAAAGTAGTCGCAGCGATCATCGATTGCTTCAATCGCTACTTTAGAAAAGTCGGTGAAGGCAAACTAGAGAAGATGAGCAAAACCAAACGAGCCAAAGGCGAAAAATGGACATGGGATCAACTGGCACGCCGAGTTGTATATCCAGACAAAGCAGGCAATGAGATCCAGCAAATGGCGGACAATTACAATGTGATGATCGAAGGCACGGGTGCATTGATCCAAAAAGTACAAAAAGAAAGCAACAGTGTCGCAGGAATGTCGGATTCTTTATTAGAATTGTCAAAACAAACCAATATTGCGACAGAAGAAGTCTCTCAAACCATTACGGGGATAGCTGAAGTGACCGGTGCTCAAGCCCAAGAAACAGAATACAGCGTGTCACAAATGCAAAACCTCTCGCAGGTCGTGAAAGAATTACGAGAAAATGTTGGCGGCATGAGCAGCAAGTCGCAAGAATCTACGAAGATCAATCAAGAAAACTTAACGATCATGGATCAAGTCGATGACAGCTGGCGACAAGAGTTGGCACAGATGGAGCGCTTGATGTCGAACATGACGGGAATGAATGATAGTATCCAAAATATCAACTCGATCATTGGGGTCATCAACGATATTTCTTACCAAACCAACTTGCTAGCCTTGAATGCATCGATCGAAGCCGCAAGTGCTGGCGAGTCTGGCAAAGGCTTTGCCGTCGTGGCTGCTGAGATCCGTAAATTGGCGGAACAAAGCAAAGCTTCTACCAAAGAAATCGAAGCGATCATTGAAGAAATTCGTGAGCAGTCTAGTCAAATGGTCAAACAAACGTCGGCGTCTGTCAAAGGCGGCGTTCGCCAAACCAACTTGATCAAAGAAGCGATCTCATCTTCAAAAGAAGTTTTCCAACGCAGCAGCTATATGATTGAAGGCATCCATCATATTGAAGCAGCCAGTGCCCGTATCGAAAATATTCAAAACAGTGTACTGGAAAACTTAGAAAACATTTCCGCATCAACGGAAGAAAATGCCGCTGGCACACAAGAAGTTTCCGCAAATGCAGAAGAAGTCTTGGCAACCATGGATGAATTTACCAACCATGTGGCAGACCTCAGAGACATTGCAGAAGAGTTGAAGCGATTGACCAATCGTTTTGAAGTGGAGAAATAAATCAAGCAAAAAAATCACTCATCAGCTATTCGCAAGAATGGCTGATGAGTGATTTTTGTTTGTTGAGGAGGAGACTACAAAAAAGCCAAGACGAATGTTGCTCATCTTGGCTTTTCATAATGATATTTATAAAACCTTATTACGGGCTATTGTGTCGTTTCGGTCCGCTGGATGATCATCTCCACGCGGCGGTTTTCCGAGCGGCCTTGTGGGGTGTTGTTATCGGCTTTCGGTTCGGTATCGGCAAAGGCTTGGATGGCAGCATTTTTTTCTAAAACGGCGCCTTTGCTGATGAAGTATTCCATAACGGTAATCGCACGAGCGGAACTAAGATCCCAGTTAGATTGGTAGCGGCCATTGCCTTTTTCCGGTACGTTATCGGTATGCCCGGCGATCACGATTTTGTTGGCTTTTAGTTTTTTCAGTGAGTCCGATAGTAGATCCAGTGACTGACGAGTGGTGTCCGTGATCTCGGCGCTACCAGAGGCAAACAAGATGCTGCTGGCTAGCGTGATATGCAAGCCATCGGATTCCAAGCGGACTTCTGTCTGGTCTTTTAAGCCAGAAGCGGCGAGTTCTTGTGACAGCTGGTCGCTGATTTTTTCTAGCTGCTGATTTTCCAGTTGGGTCCGGACCGCTGCTTCTTGCGCTTGTGCTTCGGCAGAAGTGGCGGCTTTTTTTCGCGGCGTGGTCTCGCCCATATCGATCACTGACCCGATGACGGAGGCGTTGCTGTGGTGGCTGGAAAGGATGGTGCCGAATTCGCTTCGGATTTCTTGAAACTTCTCATCATCGACTTTCGCCATGGCAAACATGACGATGAATAAGGCCAGCAGCAAGGTCAACATATCCGAGTAAGGCAAAAGCCACGCTTCGTCTACATGTTCTTCATGTTTCTTTTTTCGCTTCATGTCGCTTCACCCTTTATAATTGTTCTTGCCGTTTTTTCGGATCGATCAAGCTGTATAATTTTTTCTCAATACTTTTCGGCGATTGTCCGGCTTGGATCGCTAAGACCCCTTCAACGATGATCGACATCATTTGGACTTCTTGCTCCGATTTCAAAGTTAATCGTGAGCTAAAAGGAATGAACAGCACATAACCGAAGAAAATACCATAAAGGGTCGCCACAAAAGCCGCCGAGATCATATGACCCAGTGCTTCTACATCCTCTAAATTGCCTAGCGCCCCTATCAGCCCGATCACGGCTCCTAACACCCCTAAGGTCGGGGAACTCGTGCCGGCGGTTTTAAAAATAGCCGAGCCGATGCGATGCCGTTCTTCGATCCCATAGATCTCATTTTCCATGATTTCTTGGATCTGTTCGGCAGCGATGCCATCCACCACCATTTCCAAGCCCTTTTTTAAAAAAGGATCTTCTAAGTTTTGGATAGCACCTTCAAGAGATAGTAGGCCATCGCGCCGAGCTTGGTTAGCTAATTCAACGATGGTATTGATGGTTGTTTTTAAGTCGTATTCTTTATTTTTCAGCAGAACGCCGAAGATCTTCGGGATTTTTTTGATATCACTGCTGGGAAATGAATTGATAACGGCTGCGATCACACCGACGAAAATGATAATCGCGGCTGCCGGATTGATCAAAACGGCCACATTGGCACCTTTTACAATCATCCCAACCACCACAGATATCAATCCTAAAATAATACCGATCAGCAAGAAAAAATCCATTTGTTGCGTCCTCCTAAATTCTATTTCCAGGTTTTAAACCCTCATTTATTTTATCGGTGAATTAAAATCATTCTTAATAGCAAAAAAAAATAATCCAAAAAATAACTAAAATAAATTTTCTGTTTCTCCTTTTTTTGTTCTTTTTTTGACAAGTTTCGTCAAATTGTTGAAATGGTACAGCTTGCAATTTTTGTGAATATTTATAGATGGTACCGTTTTTTTTCGTGAAGCGCTTCTCAGGGTTTGTCATGTCATCAGGCACAAATGAAAATATTTTAATCAATTTTTCGAATAATGCTTGTTTTTTTATCAAAAAACTGATTTTGATCAAAAGGCATAGATATGCTTGTAAAACGCTTTATATCGATCGTTTGCTTTTTATAACTGGGGACGAAATTGCGATGAAACAGTGTTTAACAAATAACATAACACGTCTGTAACTTAAATGTCATATCCGTAAAGTTGCAAAAATCAAATTGTAAAATAAAAATAATTCTACTATAATGACATCACGTCTTCTTGTTTTTTTAATCTATAACAAAAAAATAAATAAATATATTTGTTTCTGTTCCATCGATGAAAAAAACGTTTGGTACAGAAGGTGGAAGGAGCAATTATTGTTGGATACCTATGATTTATTAAAAACAGCTATGAACGTTTCTGCACAACGCGCAGAATTGATTTCGTCTAATATCGCTAATGTCAACACGGATGGGTACAAAGCAAAACGCATCGTGTTTGAAAGCGAATTAAAGCAGGCACTCGCTTCGTCAGGGACCGACGCTGTAACAGAAGCGTCAGTTTCTCAAGTAAAACCGAAAATCACTGAAAATGCAACTACCAGTATCAAAGACAACGGCAATAACGTGGATCTTGAGGTAGAGATGTTGGATCAAGCAGCCAATGGGTTGTATTACAGTGCATTGACCGCACAAGTCAATGGTCGCTTGCAAATGATGAATCTTGTCTTGAGTAATTGATAGAAAGCGCAGGAAAAACAAATGGGTATATTTAACGGACTAACGATCAACGCGAGCGGTCTAGCATTGGAACGGTTAAAACTAGATACGATCTCCAGCAATATCGCAAATGTAAATACAAATCAAACACAAACAACCGCGGCTTATCAAAAAAAGAGTATTCTTTTTTCAGAAAATTTAAAAAATAGTCGTGAAGGAACACCGGCTACATACGGTGTCAAAGTGACGGGGATCGCTGCCGATGAGACGGAAAAACTGACCTATGATCCTAGCAATTCCGCTGCCAACGCTGAGGGATATGTCGGTCAATCAAATGTGGATATTGCCGATGAAATGGTGGCAATGTTGCAAGCGGTTCGAACGTACGAAGCCAATGTTTCTGCTTCAGAAATGAATAAAACAATCTTGAAAAAAGCATTAGAAATATCAAAGGGGTAACGAGAAAATGGATGGACTTTTAACGACAGGATTAACAGACTACCAAAACGTTTTGCGGACACTAGGCACGGGGGCTGCTTCAAAAGAGACTAGTGTTGTGGGCACCAAGGAAAACCAGTTTTCTTCCTACTTGACCAATGCGGTCGATCAGTTGAATCAAAAAACGGCGGTCATGGATCAAGATACTGTTAATTTGATCACCGGCGATGAAAGCGATCTAGGCAATGTGATGATTCGCATGACGGAGGCGCAATTGGCGCTACAAACAGCCGTTCAAGTACGAAACAAGTGTTTAGAAGCTTACAATGACGTGAAAAATATGCAGTTTTAGCAGTGGGTGAGGGAATAAGAATAAATGATGGATAAAGTGAAAGAATGGACAGAACAACTCAAAGACCGTTGGCAAATGCAAAGCTCTTTAAAGAAAATGATCGTTGTTCTTTCCGTTATCAGCGTTCTCGGAATCACAGCAGCTGTTTATTATTTAAATACGCGAATTGAATACGGTATCTTGTTTACGGATCTAAGCGATGCCGATGCGGGAACGATCAGCAAGGATTTGGATGAACAGCAGATCGCCTACAAATTAGCCGACAATGGGACGACTATTTTGATCGATAAGGACCAAGTCGATGAATACCGCATCAATCTTGCCGTGGACAATAAGTTACCAAATACCAGTACAGGCTTTGAATTATTTGATGATGCCAACATGATGACAACGGATGAAGACCGCAAAATCATGTATCAGCGGGCAGTAACGGGCGAACTACAGCGAGCAATCGAGTCGATCGATGCGGTCAAATCCGCCAAAGTTTTACTCGTGATGCCAGAAGAAAGTGTCTTTTCTTCGGAGGAAAGTGCGCCGACGGCCTCTATCGTGTTGTCCTTGAAAAATCAGCAAATCTCAGACGAGTCCGTGCAAGGGATCGTTACCTTGACTTCCGGCGCAGTGGAAAAGCTGAAGCCTGAAAATGTAAAAGTCGTTGATAGCGCGGGCAATACGTTGACTAGAACCGAAGATGAAGCCAGTCAATTAAGTGGCTTAAACAATAAATACATTGCCATCAAAGATTCCTATGAAAAAACGCTAGAAGAAAAAGTAGCGAAGTTGCTGACACCGATCTATGGTGCAGACAAATTCCAAGTGTCGATCAATTTAGACTTGAATTTTGATTCGATCGAGCGGAAGAAAGTCACTTATGATGACCCAGAGATCAAGAGTGAAACAGTGCAGGCTGCTGGTTCGCAAGGGACCGTCCAAGAAGCCCAAACAGGGACTGTGGATGACAATGTCTCCAATGTGACGGGCACGGACGGAGAGGGGAACAATTCCTACAGTCGCTCCGTTGAAAATGAATTGGATACCGAGACCACTACGACCATTACGGCTCCTGGCATGATCGAACGAATGACCAGCTCAATCGTGATCAATGCGAACCTTTCGCAAGCGGATCAAGCAGAATTGCAGCAGTTGATTGCTAGCGCCGTCGGCTATGACAATGATCGTGGCGATCAAATTGCGATCCAAGGGTTTGACTTTGCCCAAGCAGAGGTTGATCCAGCCGCTGATCCTCAAGGGAATGAACAGATTGCAGCTGCCAAAGGTTATGTCAAGTATGCCATCATCGGCGGTATCGTGTTGACCTTGTTCTTGGTGATCTTAATGATCGTTGGCGTGATCCGACGCCGACGCAAAGAAGACGAGTTGGAAGTGGATGTGACGGATGAAATGGTCACTTTTGCACAACCATCCGCTGCTAGCATCGGAGCGAGTAACCCGGTTGCACAAGAAGTCGTTTTTGGCGGTGTCGGTAACCGGTCTGCTGAAACGAAACCAGCGGTGCCAGAAGCATCCACACAAGAAGCCACAGCAGAACATACAGGAGAACCAACATTGGATCAAACGGCTAGAAATTATGCCGAAAGCAATCCTGAAGTAGCGGCGGAATTGATCAAAGCTTGGATGAAAGAAAAATAAGGGGGCAGCCATGGATACAATAGACGGGGTAAAAAAAGCAGCGATTCTTCTGATTTCTCTAGGATCAGATACCTCTGCAAAGATCATGAAGCTGCTGCCAGAATCATTTATACAAAAAGTGAGCTATGAGATCGCCAACATCGACTTTGTCAGTCCCGAAGAGCGGGATCAAGTGTTGGAGGAATTTTCTCATACCGCAACGGCCCGCAAATATGTCTTAGACGGCGGGATCGATTATGCCAAAAATTTGCTGAACCAAGCATTAGGCCCTCAAAAAGCCAAAGAAGTCATTGACGTATTGACTCAGATTCAGCTGCGGGAACGGCCCTTTAATATCGCTCGCAAAGCCGATGTTCAACAGTTGACCAATCTGTTGATCGGCGAACATCCACAAACGGTAGCGTTGATTTTGTGCTACATGCAGCCGGACAAAGCGGCCAGCGTCTTGTCACAGTTTCCCGATCATTTGCAAGTGGAGATCGCTGAACGGATCGGGACGATCTCCAGTACGTCGCCTTTGGTGATCGAACGGATTGAAAAAGTGATCGAGAACAAATTCTCGAATTACATTGAGAACGATACGGAAAATGTCGGTGGTGTGCATACACTGGTAGAAATCTTGAACTCAGTCAGCCGCAGTACTGAAAAGAACATTTTGAACGACTTGGAAAAGCGGCAACCGGAACTATCCAACGAAGTGAAATCAAGCTTGTTTACTTTCGAGGATATCGTGACCCTCGATCGCTTGGATGTTCAAAAAGTCTTGCGAGATGTTCAAAACGATGTCTTAGTCTTAGCGCTTAAAGGCACGACCGACGACATCAAGAACTTTATTTTCTCCAACCTCTCATCACGGGCGGTGGAAAATCTGCAAGAAGAAATTCAATTTATGGGTCCTACCCGCTTGTCTGCTGTAGAAGAAGCCCAACAAAGTGTGGTGGCTGTGATTCGACGGCTAGATGAAACCGGTGAGATCTACATCGGAAGGGGCGACCAAGATGCAGTGGTCAAATAGCAGTTTATTGAAGCAGCAGGCGGTCAAAACGACTGAAGCTGCTCGCAGTATTTTGACGGATACGACCATCAAAGCGCCGATTGAGAAACCGAGCTTAGACCCAGAACTGCAAGCGGCTAGACGTGCACGCCAGTTGGAGCAGGAACGGCATCTGCAGCAAATGGAAGCCTTGAAACAGCAAATCTTGACCGATGCACAAGCGCAAGCGGCGCAAATTCTAGCAGAAGCGAGAACGGAAGGCTTTCAAGCAGGACAAGCAGACGGCTTTCAACAAGGCTATCAAGAAGGACTCAATGCCAGCAAAGAAGCCGCGCAAGCATTGATGACACAAGCCCAAGCCAATGTCGCTGAAGCCGTTTCTGAAATCAACACCTTTCGCTCAGAGAAAAAGCAAGAAATGATCGCTTACGGCACGGCAATCGCCGAAGCCTTGATCAATCAACGTTTTACAGACGAGCAAGCAGGCTTCCTGCCTTTTGTGGAGTCTGTGCTATGGCAATTTGAACAACCCGATCAATTTGTGACTATTCGCAGCCAAGAGCAGCACCTTGCAGGGTTGCGAGAATTTTTGGAAACCAAAAAACAGACGATCAGCGGGTTTCGCTATTTACTCATGGCAGATGACGGCTTGGCGGAACACGATTTTTGTATCGAATCTGAAAATGCCTTGGTGGTTTTTGAACTGAGGGAAGAAATCGCTCGCTTTTTGAGCCAATTTTTAGAAAGCAGTGTGAAGGAATGACGTTTGAATTACCGATCACAGCGCTGCGCAAAACAGCGCAAGCACAGCCGTTCTTTACCACTTACGGCAAAGTCAGCGAAGTCGTAGGTCTGCTGATCAAAGTCGAAGGGTTGGCGGTTTTCATAGGAGAAATCTGTGAAGTCGCACTGCAAAACAAGACACATACAGCTTTAGCCGAAGTCGTGGGCTTTGTGAAAAAAACCGTGCTCCTGATGCCCCTTGATCAGCTAGAAGGCATCGGACCGGGCTGTTTAGTGCGGCCAACTGGCAAATCGTTGACGGTAAAAATCGATGATACGCTGCTAGGGCACACCTTAGATGGACTAGGGCGACCGTTAGATATGGCGCTGGATCTGGAAACTGCGTCAGAATATCCAGTTAGTCAAGATTCTCCTGACCCCTTTCGTCGTCAAAAAATCGCTGAGATCATGCCGACAGGTGTCCGGGCGATCGATGGTCTTTTGACCGTCGGCCTTGGCCAACGGATCGGCATTTTTGCTGGCAGCGGGGTCGGTAAGAGTACCTTATTGGGGATGCTGGCTCGTTATTGCGAAGCAGATGTCATCGTGATCGGCTTGATCGGCGAGCGAGGACGAGAAGTCAAAGAATTTATTGAAAATGATCTAGGCCCAGAAGGCTACCGCAAGTCGGTCGTTGTCTGTGCTACCTCCGATATGCCACCGCTTGTACGACTAAAAGGGGCTCATGTGGCAACGGCGATCGCTGAGTATTACCGCGATCAAGGCAAGAAAGTCGTATTGATGATGGATTCGGTGACCCGTTTTGCGATGGCGCAGCGGGAGATCGGTTTATCAACAGGTGAACCACCGACGACCAAAGGCTATACCCCTTCTGTGTTTACAGCTTTACCGAAGTTGTTAGAGCGCAGTGGGATGTCTGACAAAGGCTCGATCACTGCCTTTTATACCGTCTTGGTAGAAGGTGATGACATGAATGAACCGATCGCTGATGCGGTGCGTGGAATTCTTGACGGTCATATTCTGTTGTCACGGAAAATCGCCGCTCAAAACCATTATCCTGCCATCGATATTCAAAACAGCCTCAGCCGTTTGATGAAGACCCTCGTTTCTGAGGAACAGCATGAACATGCGGGGGAACTAAAAGAAAACATGGCCGTTTATGCAGAGGCCAAGGATATGATCGATATCGGTGCTTACAAAAGCGGCAGTAATGCGTTGACCGACCAAGCGATCGCGTTGCATCACCCTATCCTAAGGTTTTTACAGCAAAAAGTGGATGAGCGGATCCCATTTGAACAAACGATTTTTGAATTGGCGCATTTGTTCAGTGAAGAAGCGCTGATCGAGCGCCAGCGTTCGACCATGTAAAACAGATGATAAAGGAGCAAACATGCAAGCATTTCACTTTTCCTTAGAAAAAGTATTGGATCACCGAAAAACCATTGAGCAAGAAGCCAAACGAGCGTACGCCCAAAAACAGCAATTGTTGATTCAGCAAGAACAGCACCTGAACACGCTGGCACAGGAAAAAGCCCAGCTTTTTGATGTCAATGAAATGACCATTGGGCGGATGCAAGTGCAGCAACGCTATTTGCTTGCTTTGAATGCCACCATCGATGAGGTTCAGAACAAAATGTTTCACGTGAAGCAAGAATTGGCAGAGTCTTTATCGGTAGTGGTAGAAGCGCAGCAGGAACGCAAGATCGTGGAAAAACTGCGAGAAAAACAATTTGCTGAATACACCTATGAACAGCAATTGGAAGAGCAAAAACAATTGGATGAGTTCGGCAATCGCGCCTTATTTTCTTAAAGAACTAATGTTTTAGTGATGAGATGACCTTGGTTTTAAAGCATCAGCTGAGAGGAGGTGAACAATGAAAGAGATCACAACAAGTGCCGCAACCGCTGTACCTGTCGGTAGCAAATCAAAAAAGATGGAGGCGTCACCAGAGGTCTTCAGTTTGATGATGCGACAGCTGACAGTTCAAGCAGGCAGCAACCTGCCAGCCCCTATCGAAACATCAGGGATGACGGAGCAAATCGCTGCCGCACCAGAAATGGGTACGGCCAGCAGTATGGAACATCTGCCGCAGGAGTCAGAAATCACTTCAGCAGCTGAACAATCTGCAACGACGCAAGCGCCAGAAATGAGCCAGATCAGCCAGACACCTTTTGCAGGCTTGGTTCAGGAAGCGGCACAGGCATCAATGGTAACGACGGAGCAGAACCAAACAAGCGCCACAGCAGCTTTAGCACCAATAGACGTAGCCACCACAGTCATCGACCCCTCCGAGTCTACGCTTGAAGGTCTGGATTTGATGACAAATGACAGAAGTGAAGCCGCAGCACCAACGCTTGAAACGCCTTTGCCAGAAGACTTAGTAGGCGAAGAGCAGTCCACGGCAAAAGGGATCGCGACTTTCAAGGAAATCGATTCAGTAACAAAAGCCGCGATTGCGCAGACGACAGAAGCACAGCTGAAACAGTCCACCGAAGGGACCGCTCAATTGGGCCAAACGGGACCATTGGATCAAGTGTCGCCAGTGACCCACCAAGCGACGGATACGACTAGCACCTTGCAAAGCACGAAGGAAACAGTCGCCAAAAATACGGAAGCTGTTTCTGCACAAGCCATTGCTTTTTCGGGAGTAACCGACAATGAAATGGCGACACCAGCACTGCAACTGCTTGATGTTTCTCCCCTTTTGAGCAAGCAAGGACTAGCGCCAACAAAAGCGAGTATGGAGCAAGCGGCTCTGCCCTTAGCAAAAGCGACTGCCCAACTCGTCCAAACGAGCAGCACGTCAAGCGAGAAAAAAATCACGTTGCAATTCGTTCCCGAGAAATTAGGCACGATCCAGCTTTCTCTAGAAACGAATGCCCAAGGCAGCCGCTTAGAACTGACCGTTCAGCAGCCGCAAGCCAAAGAATTATTGCTGTCCATCAAGCATGAGCTAGAGCAAGTTTTGCAAAAGCAAGAGCAGCCGATCCTAGCAATCAAAGAACCTACGTTAGCTTCTGTCCAGCAGGCTGGTCCGCTGTCAAATCAATCCTTTGCCGGCAGTATGATGGCAAGTGACAGTCAGTTAAACCAACAGCGTTTTTTACAGGCTCAAAAAGGACAAAGCAAAAAGCCATTTCATCAAAGCAATACGGTTGAAGAAGAGCAGCAATTAGCACCGATCGATCATGCGATCAGTATTTTAGTGTAAAGGAGGAGACCTATGGCAGATGAAATTACAGCAGCTGCGGCCGGTATTGCCAATATATCGGCATTAACGCAAACAAAAAAATCTTCAGATATCTCCATGGATGATTTTTTGAAGATCTTAGCAGCATCTATGAGCAACCCATCGATGGGAGGCAGCGATTCTTCTGGTGGTGGTAGCACCGACTATATCTCGCAACTGGTTCAATTTACGACCTTAGAGAGCTTGAATGAATTGAGCGAAACGTTGACGACCTCGGTGATTTTACAGCAACAGCAGCAAGCTTTTAGCTTGATCAATAAACAAGTCACTCTGATGGACGGCACAGAAACATTGTCAGGAACCATCGAAAAGGTCCGCTTTGCCAATGGCTACGCCACGATCGTCGTAAATGGCAAAGAATACAGTATGAGTGCGATCCAAGAGATTGGCGGCGAAGCAAAATGAGTTTGACGATTCAACAGGGGCTGCAAAAAGTTGCCGGGGAGCCTTATCAAAATCCCCGCAAAGCCGTGGACAAACAAGCCTTCTCTTCAATGCTTGAACAAAAACAAAACGACATCAAAGTCTCGCACCATGCGCAAAAGCGTTTGACCGCAAGGGAATTGACCTTACAAGACGATGATTACCAATCCCTTTCAACGGCGCTTAGCGAGCTAGCGGAAAAAGGCAGCAAAGAATCACTGCTTGTTTACAAAGATATGGGCTTGATCGCCGATGTCCATTCACGAACCATCATTACGGCGATGGGGATGAATGAGCTTCACACCGTCACCAATATTGACAGCGCCACATTTATCAAATAGCAGCTGGACTGAAAAGGGGCTGCAAGTATTTTCTGAATGACAGAGGGAAATACGCCAACCATAAGGAGGAAAATAAGCATGTTACGATCATTATATTCAGGTGTCAGTGGAATGAAAAATCTTCAAACGAAAATGGACGTGGTTTCAAATAATATCGCCAACGTCAATACGGTCGGGTTCAAATCAAGTAGAGTCCTTTTCCAAGACATGATGAGCCAAACGATGTCTAACGCAACTGCACCAGGCAACGGCTTAGGCGGGATCAATGCAACGCAGATCGGTTTAGGGGTTCAGACGGGCTCCATCGATACCATCAATACAGTCGGTGCCCCGCAATCGACTGGTCGCAGCATGGATTTTTATATCAGCGGACAAGGCTACTTTATGGTACAAGGACCAGGAGCAAATGGCGAAACCTATTACACACGAGATGGCGCATTTGTTCGCGACAGCAACGGAACCTTGACCAATAGTGATGGGATGCAAGTCTTAGGTCGTTCAGTCAATGGCGGTCAACCAGTTGTCTATGATGACAACTTTGATGAAAACACGGCATTGAGCGGACAAGGTGCGGTATCTCCCTTGTCGATCCCAAGCACACTGACCGTCAATGGGGAAACCTTGACCTATAACTCCATGGCAATCGATGCCAATGGCTTAGTGTTGGCAAAATACGGCAATCAAACCTTTGTGATGGGAAAAGTCGGTGTCGCAACCTTCAATAACCCAGAAGGCTTAGAAAAAGTCGGCGGCAACAACTATATCCAAACCAGCAACTCAGGAAATGCGATCGTTGCAGGCCCCGGCAATAATGGAGCGGGAACGCTGCAAGCAGGTGCCTTGGAAATGTCGAATGTCGATCTTTCGACAGAATTTACCGAAATGATCATTGCGAGCCGTGCCTATCAAGCAAATTCAAGAAGTATTACGACTTCTGATGAAATGCTGCAAGAATTATTGAATCTAAAACGTTAAGAACGTGACGCTTCATCGTTGAGAGGAGTTTGACCATGATTCTAGTGACCGCATTGAATGGCAAGCCATTCTATTTAAATCCAACATTGATTTATCGGATCGAAGAAATGCCGGATACATTGATCACACTGACAGACGGCAAAACCTTAGTGGTGACGGAAGCTGCGCAAGAAGTTGCGCAGCGGGTGATCGAGTATCATACGGTGATCCATTCGAACCAAGTGAAAACGTAAGGGTGGGAAAGATGGCAAAAGAAGAAAAAGTACCAAAAGCAGAAAAAGAGAAAAAAGGCTTGAACATGGTTGTTTTACTGCCGATCCTCTTGATCGTGGTAGTCGGCGGCAGTATCGGCGGAACCTTAGTGACGAATCACTTTTTGACGGGGGAAAAAACAGCAGCTGCTGAAACAGCAAAAGACAGCAGCAAAATCTCCTCAGACGAAGCGATCGTGGCATTGGATGAATTTTTAGTCAATCTGGCAAAAGAAGACAACCAAGAGCAGCAATACATGAAGGTCAATTTATCGATTTTAGTGGCGGATGAGGAAAAAAGCGCGGAAGCCACGAAAAATGTGGCTGTCATTCGTGACAGCGTCGTAAACTTATTGCGCCAACAAAAGGCCAGCGGTATTTTGAGCTCCGCCGAAAGTGTACCGAATTTAAAAAAAGCATTGAAAGAAACAATTAATCAGGAATACGGATCAGAAATCGCCAAGGATGTTTATGTGACGGATTTAGTGATCCAATAGAAAGAGGCATGTTGATGGAAACATTTTTATCGCTGGTCAAAATGATTGGGTTTTTGCTGCTTATTCTTTATTTGATCAACATTAGTTTGAAATATTTGAATCGTTACACGAACCAGCACAATCATCAGTTGCGTATTTTGCAAAAAATCGCCGTCAGCAAGTCGTCTTCGATCGGGATCGTCCAAATCATGGACAAATGTTACGTCATGAGCTTTTCTGAACAGCAAAATCAGATCATCAAAGAGTTGACGCAAGAAGAAACGGCCGCTTTTTTACAGCAAAGCCTAGAAAGCACCCAAGTGCAAGCTGGCAAAGATTTTTCTGAATGGCTAAACAAAGCCAAGGCGGAAATTGCTGGAAAACGAGGCAAGCAAAAATGAAGATCAAAGGCAGAGATATCAAGATCATGGCTGCGGTCCTTTTCAGCAGTCTGATGCTTCCGCAGACGGCATTTGCGCTAGACACGGAAGACGTCAGTTCCACCATCAACAATTTATTGTCGAATGGGAATGGCTCAAGTGATACGATCAATACTTTCTTGTTGCTGACGCTGCTTTCCCTTTTACCAGTCTTGCTGATCATGATGACTTCTTTTACTCGTATCATCATGGTTTTGTCCTTTGTGCGCAGTTCGTTAGGTACACAGCAAAACCCGCCCAATCAAGTGTTGATCGGGTTGGCCTTATTCTTGACATTTTTTATTATGAAACCTGTGTATACCGACGTCTACCAGCAAGCGATTGAACCGTTTGATCGACAAGAGATCAGCCAAGCCGAAGCCTTTGACCGCTCAGAAAAACGGATCAAGGCCTTTATGATGGTACAGACACGGGAAAAAGACATTGCCTTGTTTGCGGAAGCTGATGGGGAGACCGAAAAGTATCATTCTTCTGACGATGTTCCTCTGACCGTTATGGTACCGGCGTTTATTATCAGTGAGTTACGAACGGCTTTCAGTATCGGCTTTTTGATTTTTATCCCCTTTTTGATCATTGATCTGGTCGTCTCTAGTATCTTGATGTCGATGGGGATGATGATGCTGTCGCCGATCATGATCTCACTGCCCTTCAAGATCTTACTTTTTGTTTTAGTGGATGGCTGGTATCTGATCGTGGAGTCGCTGATCAAGAGCTTTCAATAGCCGCTAAGAAAGGAGCCAAGAGGAAATGACAGTAGAAATGGTACTTGATGTGCTAAGGGAAGCCTTTCTTCGAATTCTAGCGATATCTGGCCCCGCCTTATTGGTCGGCATGCTCGTTGGATTGGTGATCAGTATTTTTCAAGCCACTACCCAAATCCAAGAACAAACGTTGAGCTTTGTGCCGAAACTATTAGCGATTTTTTTGACTTTGATCTTAGCGGGAAATTTTATGCTGAATCTCTTGTTGAATTTTACCGAAATGATCTTCAAAATGATTGCGGCAATGTAAGGAGGAAACCTGATGGCGACGATTCAAGCGACGGTGTTGATTTTTTGTCGAATATTGGCGTTTGTCGTCCTTTGTCCGATCTTCTCACAGCAAAATTTTCCGTCACTGGCAAAAATCGTGATTGGCATGGCGTTGACGGTCCTATGTCTGCCGACGGCACCTGCGATTCCCGAGCTTTCCCTCTTTATGCTGACGGTTTTCGTCATCAAAGAAGTACTGTTTGGGATGGCGATGGGCTATTTGAGCCAGCTGGTCTTTACCGGTGTGGAAATTGCGGGCCAATTGATCGACTTTCAAGTAGGCTTTTCGATGGCGCAAGCCTATGATCCGACGTTGCAAATCGCCTCTTCCCAGTATGGCAAAACGTACTATTGGCTGACGATCGCTGTGTTTTTTGGTCTTGATCTGCATCATCGACTGATCACAGCACTGCTGTTGTCTTTTCGGATCGTGCCCTTAGGCTCTGTGGTGATCCAAGGCACGACGGTTGAAGGCATCGTCAAACTTTTCAGCCAAATGATGGTGATGGCAGTCAATCTTGCGGCACCAATGATCATTGCGCTGCTGTTGGTGGACCTCGTGCTAGGTGTGATCTCTCGTTCGATCCCCCAGATCAATATTTTGATGATGAGTCTCTCGATGAAAACTGCCATCAGTTTTGTGGTGTTTCTCTTGCTATTACCCAATGTCCTTTCGTACTTAGGCAAACACTTGCCAGATACGGTCCGCTACTTGCAGGAGTTTATCGAGTCCTTTCAATAAAGTAACAGGCAGCCAGCAGGAGGTGAGAAGATGGCAGAAAAAGATGGCAAAACCGAGCTACCCAGTGCCAAGCGGCTGCGGGATGCCCGCAAACGCGGGGAGGTACCTAAGACCCAGGAATTAGCAGCTGCTGTTTCGCTGCTGGTCTTCTCATTTTTGATCCTGTCTTTATGGCAGTTTTTCGCCGCTTCTTTTTTGCCTTATTTTTCCCAAAGTTTGGCGCAGCTGGCTGATTATCAAACCAGTTTGGCGGATCTGCCAAAACTGGGGGTGCAGAGTATCTTGCTGCTGCTTTTGTTGTGTGCGCCCGTCTTTCTGGTTGCGCTCGGAGTCGGGCTTATCACGAATTATGCCCAAGTCGGTCTGTTGTTTTCCGGCAAGGCCATCAAACCAGATTTTAAAAAGCTGAACCCCATCAGCGGGATCAAGCAGCAATTCAGTTTGCGCTCGTTGATGAATTTAGGCAAAACATTGGCGAAATTCGGCGTGATCGTCTACTTGTGCTATCAACAATTTTTAGCCGCCGTCCCTGTTTTACTGGGTTTGAGTGAAGTGGGGTTGGAAAAAACGATCCTGTTCATGCTGCTGCGGGCCAAAGAATTGTTTTTACAGATTTCGATTTTCTTGATCATTTTAGCCGTAGTCGACTACGGCTACCAGCGCTATAGCCATCGTAAGAACTTGATGATGAGCAAGCAGGAAGTCAAAGAAGAGTTCAAGCAAATGGAAGGTGATCCGCAAGTCAAAGCACAGCGCAAAGCGAAGTACCGTGCGATGACCCAAAATGCCATCGCCAACGTCAAAGAAGCGACGGTTTTGATCACCAATCCGACCCACTTCGCCATTGCGATTCGTTACGATGCCAGCAGTGAAGGGGTGCCTCGGGTCTTGGCCAAAGGGGCAGATCAGCTGGCGCAGCGGATGAAAGCAGAAGCCCTGAAAGAAAATATCCCACAGATCGAAAACCGTGAAGTGGCACGGGCCCTTTATCGTCAAGTAGAACCCGGGGATCTGATCCCTGTTGAAATGTATGAAGCCATTGCCGAAATCATCGCTTTGGTCTATCAGTTAGAAGAAAGCCAACGCGGCAAGATTTAAGGAAACAGGAGGAACAAAAATGAATGAGGCTGCCTCAAAACCGAAAAAAGGCATTGGTCTGGCGGATATCTTAATCTCGGTGATCGTCCTAGCTATTATTGGTTTGATTATTATTCCATTACCGAGTGCATTATTAGATATTTTGATCATTATCAATTTGACGATTGCGATCAACATTTTACTGATCACCCTGTTTACCAAATCAGTGTTGGAATTCACTACGTTTCCAACCTTGCTGCTGATCACAACGATGTTTCGTTTAGGTTTGAACCTATCTTCCACTCGTTTGATCTTGACCCAAGGAAATGGCGGACACGTGATCGATGCCTTTGCCAATGTCGTTGCCGGCAGCAATTATATCGTGGGGATCATTTTGTTCGTGATCATCATGGTCGTTCAGCTAGTCGTCGTGACCAATGGTGCAGGGCGTGTCTCAGAGGTGACTGCTCGATTCACATTGGATGCGATGCCCGGCAAGCAAATGGCGATCGATTCCGACCTAAATGCCGGTTTGATCACAGAAGCGGATGCCCGCAAACGACGAAAAGATCTGCAGCGAGAAGCTGATTTCTTTGGTTCGATGGATGGTGCCAGCAAGTTTGTCAAAGGAGATGCGATCGCAGGGATCTTGATTACTGTCATCAATTTAGTTGGTGGGGCGATCATTTTCTCCATGGGCGGACAAATGACCGTCATGGAAGCCTTCGCCCAATTCGGGAAACTGGCGATCGGGGATGGCTTGGTCAGCTCGATTCCCTCTTTACTGATTTCGATTGCTTCTGGGGTGATCGTGACTCGTTCCGATAACGATAGTTCCTTTGGTTTGGATATTGCGGCAGATGTGATGCGTAATCCCCAACTGTTTCGGATCGTGGGGGCGATTCTCTTCGTTTTAGCCTTAGTTCCCGGGTTTCCTTTTGTGCCTTTTGTGTTGATTGGCTTAGGCCTTTTCGCAGCCAGCTTTCTGGTGACGCAAAAAGAAGAAAAGCAGCGAGTGGAACAAAAACAATGGGAACAAAAACTGGCACTGGAACGCAAAAAAGAAGCACAGGAAGAAGACGATTCCGTGGCTTCCTTCCAAGTGGAACCAATCTCAGTGGAAATCGGTTATGGTTTGATCCCTATCGTGGATAGTTCGATCGACAACAGCTTGATGAACCGCATCGTGGCGATCCGTAAACAGAGTGCCAGAGAATTAGGGATCTTAGTCAGTCCCGTTCGTATTCGCGACAATCTCTATTTGGATGCCAATGATTACGTGATCAAGATCCGCGGCAACGAAGTCGGCCGCGGCGATATTTACCCGAACAAAGTCATGGTGATCAGCCCGAATGAAGAGCCATTTCCTTTTCAAGGAATCACAACAAAAGAACCAGCCTTTCATCTGGATGCTATGTGGATCGATGAATCCGATAAGGAGATGGCGGATCTGCAAGGGTTTACGATTATCGAGCCGTTGACCGTGATCGCAACACACTTAAAAGAAATCATCTATGCCCATGCACCAGAGCTGTTAGGTCGCCAAGAAGTCAAGAAATTATTGGAGGGCATCAAAGAGCAGTACAATGTCGTGATCGATGAATTGATCCCCGATATTTTGCGGCTCGGCGAGGTCCAAAAAGTTTTACAAAATTTATTGGATGAACAAATTCCCATCAATGACTTAGCAACGATCTTAGAAACCTTAGCCGATTACGGCGTTGTCACGAAAGACGTAGAAGTTTTGACAGAATATGTTCGCCAAGCACTGAAACGGACGATCGCTGCCAAGTATGCCAATGAGAACCACGAGCTGCAAGTGGCGGTGATCCAGCCGAAACTAGAAGAAATCATCGCTCAAAGTATCCAAAAAACCGCAACTGGCTCGTACCCGGTCTTAAAACCAGATACCGTGACCAAGCTGTTGGATTCCATCAGTGGGATCCAACATGCGGCGATCGCTCAAAATATCAATTTCGTGATTCTGGCATCGCCTAAGATCCGGTTAGCATTCAAAAAAATGATCGTTTTTAATTTTCCAGATATCGCCGTTCTTTCTCTGAATGAGATTCCCAATGAAATTGCGATCGAAACGGTGGGCAGTATTGACATTTAAGCAGAATTTTCTTAGGAAGGGGCATCGCCGATGTATGAAGTCGATCGAGAAGCGGAGATCATCAAGTATCTGCCGCTAGTGGAACGGGTGGTTCAGCGCCTGTCTATCAAAACCGCCGATTATGAATCAGGCGATCTCTACAATATTGGGGTGATTGGGCTGATGGATGCCTTGCGGAAATTCGATCCCTCAAAAAAAGTTCCTTTTGAAAGCTATGCAGCGATTCGCATCAAAGGGGCTATCATTGATGAAGTACGCAAGCACGCCAAAATCTCCCGTTACAAAATGGCGGCAGTCAATCAGTTTTATCAAGCGCGGCAAGAGTTGGAGCAAAGCCTCAAAAGAGAAGCGACCGACACCGAGATCTGCAAACAGTTGGGAATCAACCAAAGTCAACTAGCGGATATTTATGAGAGTCTGCACTACTTAGCCAGCGTCTCTTTGGAAGATACCTTGTTTGCTTACCAAGAAGAAGGCATGACCTTAAAAGATATGGTTCGAGATCCTGCCGAGAATGTCGAAGAGACCTTGGTCGCCGAAGAAAAACGCACCGCTTTGGTTGCGTGCATCAAAAAATTAGGGGAACGGGAACAATTGATTTTAAGTTTGTACTATACCGAAGAACTGACGTTAAAAGAAATCGCTGAAATCTTAGAAGTCTCGATTCCGCGAGTTTCACAAATTCATGGCAAAACGATTGCCAAATTGCGCACATTGATTGAGGAGGAACTGGCATGATTCGAGGACTGGATGTCTTATCACGGAACATTTCATTATTACAAAAGCGACAAGAGACGACGAGCGGCAATATTGCCAATGTCAATACAACAGGGTATCAAGCAAAAACCTTATTCCAGTCGACGCTAGACGAAGTGGCATTGCATAATTACCAAAGCGGGCCCAATGCGGATACCCGCCGTGACATCGGTGGATTGTCTTTAGGGACGCAATTAGCAGGCAGTACGATCAGTCAAGACCAAGGTGCTGTCAAACAGACGGGACAAGCCAGTGATTTTGCACTGCTTTCCGAAGGCTACTTTGTCGTTCAAAACAATGCGGGTCAGCGGTTGTATACGAGAAATGGCGACTTTACTGTCAATCAGCAGAATCAATACGTGACACAAGAAGGCTATCTTGTCTTGGGTGCCAATGGACAAGCAGTCAGCGCCTTAGGACCAGCGAACTTTCAGATCCAAACATTCCCCCAAGAAGCATTGACTACAGATGGTCAAAACTACGTGACTAGCAACGCAGCAGGAACCACGGTGAATGCACCAGTGATCCAACAAGGTGCCTTAGAACAAGCCAATGTAGCGGTTGCCGATGAAATGGTGGCGATGATCCAGACTTCTCGGGAATTTGAAGCCAATCAGAAAGTCTTGAGTTCAACGAATCAGACATTGCAAAAAGCGGTCAACGAATTAGGAAAGATTTGAGGATGAGTCAATGAATATCAGTGGATTATTAGGAATCAGCCGTTCTGGGATGAATCATTTGCAGACAAACTTAGACACGACAGCCAACAATATTGCCAACGTCAATACCAATGGCTACCAAGCACAAACGACGCACTTTCAAGCATTGATGGAAAATGCCATCGGTGCAGAAGAAACGCTGTTTAATGGCAACGCCGCCCAATATGGTGCGTCAATGGGGGCGAAGGCAACCACGACCACCAGTTTTGCCCAAGGCAATCTGGCGGGCACTGCTCAGCCATTAGATCTCGCGATCCAAGGCAATGGCTTTTTCGGGGTTCGGGACCAAACCGGTCAATTGCTGCTAAGTCGAGCAGGCAATTTTCATTTAAGTGAGAACAAGCAATTAGTCAATAGTGAAGGGTACCCTGTGGCAATGACCACAAACGTACCGACCGCGCAGTGGCCAGATGCGCAGCAAATCGCAATAGATGCCAGCGGTCAGTTGACGACGGAAGAAAATGGTCAGACTCGCGTGTTGGGACAGCTGGCCCTTTATCAGCCGACGAATACAGAAAACATCACGTCAGTGGGCAACCAACTGTACAGTGCCGGTGATCAAGCGTTGCTTACTTCGCAAACCAATCCGGCAGCCTTTGGCAGCGTGTTGCAAGGACAGTTAGAACAGTCGACGGTGGATCTAGCGACTTCCATGACAGACTTGTTAACGACCCAGCGTGCGTATGGATTGAATACGAAAGCCATGCAGACAGCTGATGAGATGTGGTCCGTGATCAATCGTTTTACAGATTAGAGGAGAAAGAACATGATTCGCTTAACCAAGGTCAGTAAAAAATTCAGCAATGGTACGTTGGCATTGGCCGATATTTCTGTTGCGATCCCTCAAGGAGAATTTATCTATGTGGTGGGTCCCAGTGGTGCCGGCAAATCGACATTATTCAAATTGCTCTTGAAAGAAGAAGAGCTTTCGGCCGGTTCTATCCAAGTCGGCAATGTCTTGTTGGAACAACTCAAAGACCGTCATCTCTATATGATTCGACGACAAGTCGGTATCGTCGGACAAGAAGACCTTTTGCTTCCTTATCTGACGGTTGCCAAAAACGTTGACTATGCGCTGCAAGTACTAGGCACTCCCCGTAAGCTGCGTCAGGAAAAAACCGCCAAAGCACTGCAACTGGTGGGTATGTTTCCTCAAAAGGATCACTATCCTGAAGAGCTTTCCGTGGGACAGCGCAAAAAAGTAGCGATCGCGCGGGCGATCGTCACAGAGCCAGCAGTCTTGATCGCCGATGAGCCCACCGCCAATCTGGATGCGAAATCAGCCGTTGAAGTCATGAAACTACTCTTGCGGATCAATCAAGTCGGTGCCACGATCCTCTTGGCGACCCACGACAGTACGATGGTCAATACGGTCCGTAATCGGGTGGTCGAGCTGCAAAACGGTCGCTTGGTTCGTGATGAATACCAAGGCGGCTATACGCGCTTTGCTGATCCAAAAGATACATATGTCTGGTGAAGATGCTTAACTTTTCTAGCAAAAGATCCGATTAAAGAACTAGAAGATTGTTTTCATAATCGGATAAAGAAGGAGTGACCCAACGATTATCAAGTGAAGAGCGAATCTTGATAAACAGCACGACTGATCATTTTGCATAGGAAAGGATACTGTTATGAAGAAGAAGGTACAAGCTATCATCAAAAAAATCCGCTTGGCGGCGTTGATTCCGCTAGGTTTTACCCTGATCGTATTATTAGGATGCTATTTCTTCGTGATCCGCACCCACGGAGACGGACAAGCAGCAAAAAGTTTCTTTATTTTTTCAGTGATCGTATTGCTGCTAGAAATCGCAGTGTTAGTAGGAATGACCTATTTGGTAAAAAAAGAGACCCACTCGGGCATGGATACGTTGTTGACAGAACTAGAAGCAGTTGGTTCTGGTGATCTGTCGCATATCGATGAGATCGGCAGCAGCGACCAAACTTCCCTTTTTGGGCAAGTTCAAAATCGTTTTCAAGGGGTTTTAAACACCTTCAAAGCGGTGATCGTTGGCATGCACGAAGAAAGCAGCCGGATGGAAAAAATGGTAGGCGGCCTAACGACAACCTCAAAAAATGCCAAAAATTCAATTGAAAATGTGCGTCAGACGATGAATGCCATCGCAGATGCCACTAGTTCACAAGCCTCCGAAGCGGAACAAACCTCCTTTGATATGGACGAGCTAGCCTTAAGTATCGAAGAGATCCACAAAGAGATCGAATTGATGAACGGCTATGTCGGTCAATCCCAAAGCAGCAATGTCCACAATTCAGAAATGATGTTCCATGTATTTGAAAGCTGGGAGATCGAACGGCAAAACCAAGCGGAATTAGTAGAAAGCATGAACGACATGAACGAAGATGTCCAAAGCATCGGTAAGATCGTTCAGCTGATCAATGACATTTCTGATCAGACCAACTTACTGGCATTGAATGCATCCATCGAAGCAGCTCGAGCTGGAGAAGCGGGCCGAGGGTTTGCCATCGTTGCGGAAGAAGTCCGCAGCTTGGCGGAACAAAGCAGTCAATCAACGAAAAGCATTCGTTCGATCATTGAAACGATCCGCAAAAAATCGGAAAAAGTGGTCTCTGCAGTGACGGATTCCTTTGAAAGCGGCGAAAAACAAACCAACAATATCAACAAAGCGATCGAATCAGCCAATGAGATCTCTGATATTGTTGAAAAATTGGTTTCAAGTATTCAAGCCGTGGAAGCCCATATTACCGGGATCGTTGAGAAAAAAGACATGGTTCAAGTTTCCGTCAGCAACATTTCGGCTGCTGTTTCGGAAACCTCTGCCGGCACCCAAGAAGTAACGGCAAACTTAGAAGACTTCTACTTAGTCATCGAAGACTTTGAACGGAATGTGCAAGAGATCGAAACGATCGCCACTATCCTTAAATTCCAAGTGGATAGTTTCAAATTCTAAAAAGGAGCAGTGACGCCAATGGAACAATACGTTGTATTTAAAAGTCATCAACAACTCTTTGCCTTGCGTATCGACTATGTGGTACGGGTCATTGAGGCTGCTTCTTTTACCCAGCTGCCAGAAGTGGCGGATTTCGTGCTGGGGATCCAGCCTTTTGAAGAGGCGATGGTGCCGATCATTGACATCCGCAAAAAGCTGTTTGATGAATTTACACCGGAAACTGGGCAAAATGTGGTCTTGTTGTGTCACTGGCAAGAGCAGGCGATCGGCCTTTACGTGGAAGAGATCGTCGGCATTTTACCGTTAGTTGAAAGTCCTAGCAATGCGGAACTAAATACATCAGGACTCAAGCAAAACTATATCGAAGCCTTTCTGAAAAAAGACGATGAACTTGTGCTGGCATTGGAGCTGCCGTTTCTCTTCAGCTATGAACAAGCCGCTGAGATGACGGCGGAGTTAGACGCCTATCAGACAGAGGAATTGGCAGCCGCCAATGACCATGACAATGATGACCGTGAATGAGGAACTGCATGTGGGGATCTCGGAGTATAAGATCGCCCAAGCGCCAACGCGTTTGATCACGGTGGGTTTAGGTTCTTGCATCGGCACGATCATTTACGATGAAGCCAGTCATATCGGCGGCTTGAGTCATATTATGCTGCCAGATAGTCAGCCTTTTTTGCACAAGCGGGAAATCAAGCCCGAGAAGTTTGCGGATTTGGCATTGCCAGCGATGGTGGCTGAGCTGGAACAAAAGATCCGTCGGCCTCGCTTTCAAGCGAAAATCGTTGGCGGCGCCAATATGTTTCAGTTCCAGACGCTTAACGCTGCCAGCAATATTGGCCAGCGCAATATTGAAGCCGTCGAGGAAGTCTTGGCTCGGTTAAACATTCCGATCGTAGCCAAACATGTTGGCGGCAGCGCTGGTCGAACGATGATCGTAGATCTTCAGGATTTCAAGACCATGGTTCGGCAAGTCAAACAAGAAATCGTTTATTTGTAAAAGGAGTACAGGGATATGAAAAAAGTAATGATCGTCGATGATTCGGCATTCATGCGGAAAGTAGTGACAGATTTATTGAATCAGCTGCCTGATATCGAAGTGACCGTCGCTGCCCGCAATGGCAAACAAGCATTGGACTATCTGACCAAAGAAGCGATCGATTTGGTAGTAATGGATGTGGAGATGCCTGTGATGAACGGATTAGAGACCTTGCGGAGGATGAAACAGCAATCAGCCATTCCCGTCATCATGCTTAGTTCATTAACCAATCAAGAAACCACGATTGAGGCATTGGCGCTAGGCGCCCGAGATTTTGTCGAAAAACCGGTCAGTCTATCGATGATTGAAAAAGAATGGATCGCTGAATTTCATCAAAAAATTTTGGCGATGGATCATGAAGCCGGCACGGTTCAAACCCTGATGCCAACGATTGCCCAGCCCACTAAGCTGACGCAAAACAGCTTGCCGGTATCACTTGATGCGCTAGTCATTGGTGCTTCAACAGGCGGACCGCGTGCCTTGCTGGGGATAATCCGCCGTTTGCCTGCGCGTTTGCGTTGTCCCATTTTGATTGTTCAGCATATGCCTGCGGGATTTACGGCTTCCTTTGCAAAGCGCTTAGACACAGAGACAACCGTCCGAGTACAAGAAGCAGTCGATGGCATGCGGATCGAAAATCAAGTGTATCTTTGTCCAGGGGATTACCACATGACGGTCAAACAAGGGCACTTGCAGCTGGACCAACGAGAAAAACGTCATGGGACGCGGCCAACCGTCGATTATCTTTTTTCCTCAGCTGCTGACTACTATGGCCCGCAACTAGCGGCAGTGGTTTTGACGGGGATGGGAAAAGACGGCACCGCTGGCTTACGACAGATCCAAGCGGCTGGGGGCTATACGATCGTTCAAGACAAAGAAACGTGTACAGTCTTTGGAATGCCGCGGTATGCCATTGAACAAGGAGTCGTGGATGAAGTCCTGCCGTTGCAGGGCATTGAAGCAAAAATTGCACAGATGGTCAGGTGAAGAAGATGGAAGAAGAATTTGCCTTATTTAATGCGTGGGTGGATCGCCGATTAGGGATTCCATTAGCCGCATACAAAGAAAATCAAATGCAGCGCCGCATCCTTACGATCATGGAAAACAGCGGGGCAAAAACGTTGAGGGAATACCAGCAATTGATCGAAGGCGATGAAGGGGTGCGGGCGGCTTTTTTAGCCCATATCACCATTAACGTAACGGAATTTTATCGCAACAAAGAACTGTTTGACGCCTTTGAACGCGTCTTGAAAACCATTGTTCTCCCGAAAACCACTCTGCCCAAAATTTGGAGTGCCGCATGTTCGATTGGGGCAGAGCCCTATACGATCGCGATGCTGCTAGAAAAAAACCAAATTGCCGCAGCCAATGTCTTGGCTACCGATATCGATACGCAAATTTTGGCAAAAGCCAAGCAAGGACTCTATCGAGACCACGAATTGCGGAATGTCTCAGCGGCAGAACGTACCCGTTTTTTTGATGCAAAAGAAAAGAACCAGTTTCAGATCAAACCAGAAATCAAACGGCGGGTTCATTTTAAGCAACACGATCTTTTGAAAGACCCGTACAATGGGCCTTTTGATGTGATCGTTTGCCGTAATGTGACGATTTATTTCAAAAGTGATGCTCGGGATGCCGTCTATCAAAAATTCAGCGATGCATTGGTGCCAGGGGGCATTTTGTTTACGGGAGCGACAGAAACGATCAATTTTGCGGAACAATTCGGTCTCAAGAAAATCGATTCGTTTATCTATCAAAAAGTATAATTTTGTAAAGGAGGGACCCATTTGGATGACAATAGTGTCTATCGTACCCTTTTCTTTGAAGAAACAGACGATCATTTAGCGCAGTTGAATGATCATGTCTTGCAATTGGAAAACGATCCAAAAGATAGCGCCTTGCTGAATGATATTTTCCGTTCTGCCCATACCCTTAAAGGGATGGCGGCAACGATGGGCTATGACGTCATGACGCAGCTGACCCATAAAATGGAAAATATTTTTGAGTTATTTAAAACAGGGACCTTGCAAGTGACCCAGCAATCGATCTCATTGATTTTCAAATGTCTAGATCGTCTGTCAGAACTTGTGGAGGATCTGCGGGAAGAACGTGACCTGCAGCCAGCTCAAATTGCCGATTTATTGGCCGAACTTGACCAAACAGAACATTCTGGCGGCCTACCAACCGAGACAGAAGCAAGTCAAAAACCCACCGCAGTGGGCGCATTAACCCCACAGCTTCAACAGATCGATCCTTCTGATCTGTATGTGATCGAGCAAGCGGCTGGAGATGGCTATCAAGCGGTCCAAATTGCTGTTCGCTTAGATGCCCAATCCATGTTAAAAGGCGCTCGTGCCTTCTTGATCATGGAAAAGCTGGGCCAAGCAGGGGATGTTCTCTATACAGAACCAGATGCCCAAACACTCGAAGAAGGCACCTTTGAATCAGATTTTTCACTGCTGTATTTGACGCAGCAAACACTGGCTGATGTCGAGCAAAACATCGCCAGCAATAGTGAGATCGAAGCCTTCGTGGTGGCACCTTTTGATCCATCAGCCGCTGTGTTGGAGGAGGCAGAAGAGTTACTTCAACCAGCGCCGACCCAAGAGTCAGAGACTCCTGCCCTTCAGCAAGCGACAACAGAAACGAAAGAAAAATCGTCGGCGCCCGCGCATCATGCGTCCGCCCAAAATCAATCGATCCGAGTCGACTTGAATCGCTTAGATTCATTCTTGGATCTCGTGTCCGAATTGGTGGTCTATCGCAATCAATTAGAGGATGTCAGTGAGCGGGAAAATATCGAAGCAGTCAAAGACCCCTTAGAGCAAGTTTCACGATTGACCTCTGAGCTGCAAGATTTGGTCTTGCGGATCCGCATGCAGCAAGTCAATGTCGTCTTTAGTCGCTTTCCGCGAATGGTTCGGGACTTATCCAATGAACTGCAAAAAGAAATGGAACTTGTCATTTTTGGGGAAGAAACGGAATTGGATAAAACAGTGGTTTCTGAGTTGAGTGAACCTCTGGTCCATCTATTGCGTAATTCTGTCGATCACGGCATCGAAGCACCCGATGTTCGAGAAAAATTGGGCAAACCGCGCAAGGGTACGATTCGTTTGGCGGCCTACCAAGAAGGCAATCGCGTGATCATTACTTTAGAGGATGATGGCAAAGGCCTTGATCCGCAAGTAATCAAAGCAAGTGCTGAAAAGAAAGGCTTAGCAACGGAAGGCCTTTCCGATGAAGCGTTGCAGCAGCTGATTTTCCATCCTGGTTTTTCAACGGCGCAAGAAGTGACCAATATTTCTGGGCGCGGTGTCGGGATGGATGCTGTGCAATCGAAGATCACCCAATTAGGGGGCACGATCGAAATGAAGAGTCAGCCGAATAAAGGCACGCAGTTTGTGATCAAATTGCCATTGACCCTGTCGATCATTCAAGCGTTGATGGTTCGTGTCGGAGCAGAAACCTTTGCGATCCCATTAAATCTCGTCGAACGCGTGGTGATGGTCAAAGAAGAAGAGATCATCCAGACGGTCTCGGATGAGGTCTATCGTTTTCAAGAGGAGTTGATTCCCTTGGTTCGGACCGATCAACTCTTAGCGATCGAAGGCGATCCATCTGAGAAAAAATTCGCCATCATCGTCAACAATGACCAGCAATTTCACGGCATTTTGGCAGATGAACTGATCGGCCAGCAAGAAATCGTCATCAAGAAAATCGATCCGCTGCTGCAAAAGCTGAATCGCTATCAAGGAGCAACGATTATGGGTAACGGCTCGATTGCACTGATCTTAGACATTCATGCCATCTGTCAGGAAAAAAAGGATGACCGCTTATGAGTTATACAGCGCTGCAGATCGATGGCCTAAAAGAACTGATCAATATCGGCGGTGGTCACGCTGCGACGAGTTTATCAAAGCTCGTCCAACAACCGATCGATATGCGGGTACCGGAAGTCGAGATTCTAGCTTATGAGGACCTGTATCAGCAGATCATGGCGGAAGACAAAGAAGTTCATGTGGTGATGAGCCAGATCGAAGGGGCGTTTCGAGGGATCTTCTTGTTTGTCTTAACGGATGAATCCGCCGCAAAATTGCGTCAGTTGATGATCCAAGAAATCGATCCGTCTGAAGAATTGAAGCAATCGGTCATCAACGAGTTGACTAACATTCTTACCAATTCTTTTTTGATCGCGATCGGCCAACTATTGGAAACTCAGCTGAGTGCGTCTTTACCAAGCGCCAGCTATGATTTCTTTGGCGCAGCGATCAGCTCCATCTATTTGGCGATGGCCCAGTATGATGAGCAGGTGATGGTGATCCGTAATGAGTTCGTCTACGCCAAAGAAACATTAGAGGCATCGTTATTTTTGATTCCAGAAATCGGTGTACTAGAAAACATATTTGATTCATTAGGAATTTGAAAGGGGCAAATACAATGTCAAAAAAAGTATTGATTGTGGATGATGCGGTATTTATGCGCATGAAATTAAAGGATATTTTAGAAAAAAACGGCTATGAAGTCGTGGGGGAAGCCCAAAATGGCCAAGAGGCTTTTGAAAAATACCAAGCAACGACACCAGACTTAGTGACTATGGATATCACGATGCCAGAAGTGGATGGCTTAGAGGCATTAAAAATGATCCGCACGTTTGATGCGCAGGCCAAAGTCGTAATGTGCAGTGCCATGGGACAACAAGGAATGGTGATGGATGCGATTCGCGCCGGTGCGGTGGACTTTATCGTGAAGCCCTTTGACACGGACCGCGTAATCACTGCCATCGACAAAGCCTTTGCCTAATGCCTAGGAGGATAGCGACATGCAGATGATTCTTTTCAAAATGGCTCAGCAGTACTATTTGATCTCGGCGGACTCGGTGGACGAGGTCATTGATGCCCCTTCCTTTACGAAGGTGCCCTTAGCACCAGAGTGGGTGGAAGGGTTGATCAATCTGCGGGGGTCTGTCGTAACGGTGATTCGTTTGGCAAAATTGATTCCCATCATGGAACCAGCCTACGAAAAAAACATATTGATCATAAAGAAGCAAGAGGAGACCAAAGGGGTCCTTGTAGAAGAAGTAATTGAAGTTCTTGATATCACCGAAGACGATATCCAACTAAGCAATCAAGAGACAGAACATGCCGTTGGGGTCGTGACGATCGGTGAAAAAGTAGCCAGTGTGATTCAAATCGATCACATGATTTTTTAAAAAAATGGGGGATTAGTGTGGATCAGGTATTGACGCAGCAAGAGATTGATTTATTGTTGAATGCGATGAGCAGCGGAGAGATCGATCAAGAAATTATTGAGATAGAAGACAAACAAGCCAAAGTGAAAGCCTACGATTTTCGCCGACCAACAAAGCTGTCGAAAGAATACGTCAATACCCTGCACATGATCTTCGAGGATTTCTCGAAGATGAGCAGCAGCATGCTTTCTACCCAACTGCGGACCAATGTTTCTTTGCAGTTGGCAGCTATCGAACAAGTCAGTTATGACGAATTTATCCATTCGATACCAAAATTTACTTTGTTGGGGCTCTTTCATTCGCAGCCTTTGAGCGGGATCCAAATGATCGAGATGAACCCACAACTGTGTATGATGTTGGTGGAGTTGTTGTGCGGCGGATTGGATGTTTATCAAAACAAGCCGATCGAAATGGATTTTAGCGAGAAAAAAAGTTTTACTGATATTGAAACAGCGATCTTGGAAGAAGTAGTAGCACAATTTGTACGGGTCTACCAAAATGTTTGGAAGGACATCGTTGCCTTGGATTCGGTTTTGGATGGAATCGATACGAATCCGCAATTGATGCAAAACATGTCGCCCAACGAACCCGTCGTGTTAGTGACCTTTACTATCAAAATTTTTGAAGTGAAACATTTTATCAATCTATGTATCCCCTATGTCTTCTTTGAAGGGATCATTGATAAATTAAGTTTCCGCAATTGGTTTGATAGCAATCAGCCAGTCAACCAAGACGATAGCCGCGAGTTGCAAAAAAGTTTGAATGGGGTCGGATTGAATCTAGAAGTTCTGCTGGGCCATGCTCAAATGAGTCTTTCTGAGTTTCTCCACTTAGAAGAAGGCGATGTCATCAAACTAGACAAAAAAATTACTGAACCATTAGAGACCTTCATCGATGGAAAACCTTACTTCCGAGCAAAACCTGGGAAGCAAGAGGACCATTTAGCCATTGAATTATTAGACAAGTTAGAAGAGGAGCAAGAACTATGAGTGAACGTTTATCCCAAGCAGAAATCGATGCATTGTTGAATCAAAGTGCCCCAACCCAGCCGCAAGGATTAGAAGAGCAAGTCAAAGTCGACATTATCGGCGAAGTTGGCAATATCTCCATGTCGCAAGCGGCGACGACGTTGTCTTCCATTCTTGATCGTCGGGTCAGCATCACGACTCCCCGGGTGTCTAAAATCAAATTTGGTGAGATCTTAAACGACCTCGTTGCACCAAAAGTAGCAACGACAGTTGAATTTAAAGAAGGCCTTTTAGGCAGTAATTTGATGCTGTTAGAAGTCAAAGATGCCATCGTGATCGCTGATTTGATGATGGGGGGAACCGGTGAAACCAGCAACACCCAATTCACGGAATTAGAGCTAAGTGCTGTGGCAGAAGCCATGAACCAAATGATTGGGACTGCCTCGACTTCGATGGCGACGATGATCAGCCGTAAAGTGGATATCTTACCGCCGATCGTCAAACTATGGGAGACACCAGAAAACATTGAGTATAGCGGGATCGAGGCAGAGGAAGAGATTTATTGTATCTCATTTTCTTTGCGCGTCGAAGGTCTGATCGAAAGCAAAATCATGCAGATCTTTACGGATCCGGTGGTTAACGATATCGCCAGTGCGATGCTGTCCGATGAAGCGACTGTCGTTACTCGAGAAACACCAACACCGCAGCCAACGGCACCCGTTACTGCGCCTACCCCTGAACCGGCGGCTACATCAAAACCCGTTGAAGTCAGCAAACCGGCGTTTCAAACATTGGCCTCCAGCGGAGTGAGCGATGGGGACAATTTGGACTTGATTCTTGATGTGCCATTGGATCTAAGTGTCGTGTTAGGCCGCAGCAAAAAAACCATTAAGGACATTTTATCTTTCAATACGGGGTCCGTCATCGAGTTGGAAAAACTGACGGATGAACCGCTAGAGATTTTGTTGAACGGCAAGCTGATCGCCACTGGGGAAGTCGTGGTCATCAATGAAAACTTCGGTGTGCGGATCACCAACATTCTTTCGCAAAAACAACGCATCCACAATTTGCATTAATTTGAAGAAATCGCAAAAAGTTAAACATATGGGTTTAACTTTTTTGTGATTTGACCGATAGTAGAGGGTAGAAGAATGAGAACGGAGGAGAACCTATGAAAATCGAAAGAGGTTACGCAGAATACAGCGACAAGGCCATCAAACGTGAAGCGGTCAAACAAGAAAAGCCAACTGCTGCTCAGACAGAAAAAACCGTCGATGTTCAATTGTCCGAAACAGCTCAAGCCATTCAAAAGAGTGCCAATCAAACAGCCAGTCGCAGTGAGCGAGTGGCTGAATTGAAACGAGCGATCAAAGAAGGCACCTACCAAGTATCTGTCGAAACGATCGCAGATAAAATGCTGCAACAAGATGAAAAGCAGGTCGACTAGATGACAGAACGGGAATTTGAGCGTCAGCTTCAGCAGTTCTTGCGGTTGCTGCAAAAAGAAAAGACCTGCTTGATCAAAAATCAAGCAGAAAAATTACCAGAACTCGTCGAGAAAAAAACCGCCTTCGTACCCGTTTTTTCCACGTATGAAGGAACTCTTTCAGTGACGATCAAAGAACTCATCCGCCAGATCCAAGTGCAGCAAGCCGAAAATCTCCTGCTGACGGAGCAAGCCATTAGTTTCCAAACCGTTTTGATGGATGCAGTCAAAGAAAATATCAAGACACCGGCAAATACGTATTCGAAATACCAAGAAAAACAAGCTGTCTCAACAGCGATCATCGATCAAAAAATGTAAGGAGTACTTCTATGACAGGACTATTTGGTTCATTAGGCACCGCAACCCGGGGCATGACCGCCAATCAAGCAGCGTTGCAAACCAGCAGCCACAACATTGCAAATACCAATACAGACGGCTACTCAAGACAACGAGTCAACTTGCAAGCCGAAGCGTCTTATCATTTAGCGGGTGTTGGCAGCATCGGTATGGGTGTGAAAGTCGGCAGTGTCGAACGGATCGTCGATGATTTTGTCATTGGACAAGTACGCAATGCCAATTCTACCTATACATATTATGAACAAAAAGCAGACATATTAGGACAGCTGGAAAGTTTAATGAATGAGCCTTCCGACAATGGACTGTCCAAACAGCTGGCAACGATGTTTGATTCTTGGACCGCATTAGCCAACAATCCTGAACTGGATACGTCTAAGACCCTTGTGCTGGAAAACAGCAGTACATTTGCCGATACCATCAACCAAATGGGCAAACAAATGACGCAGTTGCAAAGCGATACGCTGGATACCATCGAAAAATCCGCGCTGGACTTCAATGAGAAGGTCAAGCAGCTGCAATCCTTGAATGAACAAATCTATGGGTTGACGACAAGTGGTGAAACACCCAATGATCTCTTAGATCGTCGAGACAGTCTGTTGAAAGATCTCTCGGGTCTAGCAGGGATCGAAACCAAGACCGATCAATATGGCCGTGGGTTTGTATCCATGAGCGGACAGACGATTTTAAGTGCGGAGGAACGCAATACCCTTAGTGTGGTGGTGGGACAAAGCGACACAGGCGCCTTGGTTTCCAAAGACGGCAACGCCTTGAATCCTGCCGAAACCATCACGGGGTCTTATCCAGCTGGAACCGTCTTGTTGACGAAAACCACCGACAATGGCGACACCGCCTATACAGAATTGCCGATCAAAGAAGGGGCGATCGGTGGCCTGCAAGCATCATCTAGTGAAATCGGCAGCCGCTTGACGGAATTGAACAACTTTACGACGACGATCGCGCAAGCCATGAACATGGTCTTTACCGGCGGCGCTTCTCGTACAAGCGGACTATTTGAGATCGGCCAAGATGATACCGGCACAGCGACGACGATTCGGGTCAGCCAAGCACTGTTAGATAACCCAAGTCTGGTGACCGGCGGAACGAGCAATGCAGCAGGAGATGGTTCAAGAGCTGCTGCAATGGCAAAACTCAGCAGTGCCAAATTGGATTTCCCGTTGTCAGAAAAGACGATCGCTTCTTTTGATTCTGAAACATTGACGTTTGCCAATGCAGCATCCGGCATGAGTGTCAGCAGCTATTTTAACAGCATCGTCACCAAAAACGGGATCTCAAAACAGCAAGCCGACAATACGGTCAGTGCCCAATTGTCGCTGCTGAATCAACTAGAATACAAAAATCAATCGGTGTCCGGTGTTTCATTAAATGAAGAAATGTCAGATGTGATTCGTTTCCAACAAGGATTTCAGGCCAATGCCCGCATATTATCGGTCGTTTCTGAAATGTTAGACACATTGATCAATCGAACAGGAGTGTAGACCATGCGTATTTCCAATTCAATCACCTACAATGATTTTTTACGAAATCTAGGAACCAACGCCTCCAAAGTCCAATCCACGTTGAATCAGCTATCGAGCTTGAAAGAAGTCAGCAAGTCCTCGGATAATCCACTGCTGGTTTCAAAAATCATGGATCTCAATGTGTCGTTAAATCAAAACAAAACTTACAATAATACGATTAAAGACAGTATTTCTTGGACAAAAGCCCAAGATTCTGCTTTAGAAAGCGTCAGTACCTCGATGCTACGGATTCGCTCATTGGTTCAATCTTCTGCCAATGCGACGGCCGGCAGTGAGGAATTAGGCGCAAATCGTTCAGAGATTGAGCAAGAGATCGAAGGCATCGTTGAATCATTAAATACCAACTTTGATGGCCGCTATCTATTTAGCGGAACGAATACAACGACGGCGCCTTTTGAGATCGTCAAAGAAAATGACGCCATCGTCGGTATCAAATACAATGGCACCAGTGAAGACTTGCCCCGAGAAATCGCAAACGGGGTCTCGGTGGATCTGTTAGCCAGCGGTGATCGACTGATGAACGAGACGGGCACCGCTACGGATCCCCAAAATTTAAGCACCTACTTCAATGATTTATTGTCTGCGTTGCGCAGTGATGATAAAGATGCCTTAGGGGGCGAGCTTTTAACCGCTCATGACCAGCATGCCACCAATGTAGTGAATGTACGGGCGCAGATCGGCACCCTCTACAATCGCTTGGAGGCGGCAGCTGATCGAAATGAGACGGAAAAGCTGAACTTGACCGAAACACTGTCCAACAAACAAGACGTCGATATTGCGGAAAAGTATATGGAATATCAAAATCAAATGACTGCCTACCGCTCAACATTAGCAATGGGAACAAAGATCATGCAGATGTCCATTCTAGATTATTTAAATTAACCCAAAAAACTTTTGTTCTTTGACGGGAGCAAAAGTTTTTTATTTTTTTTAGAAAAAAGGCTTAACCCTGAACGGTTTCTTCCGATAAATAGTAGCAGAGGGAAACCTTAGCGAATAAAAATTAGGAGGAACTACACATGAGAATCAATACAAACGTTTCAGCATTGAATACTTACTCACGCCTAACGGCAGCAAATGCTTCTAAAAGCAATTCTTTGTCTAAATTATCTTCAGGCTTACGCATCAACAAAGCTGGGGACGACGCAGCTGGCTTAGCAATTTCTGAAAAAATGAAAGGCCAAATCGGCGGTTTGTCACAAGCAAAAAGCAATGCACAAGATGGTATCTCATTGATCCAAACAGCAGAAGGTGCATTAAATGAAACCCACAGCATCTTAGGCCGTATGCGTGACCTTGCGGTTCAAAGTTCAAACGGTACGTTAAGTGATGATGACCGCAGTGCGATCAACAAAGAATACACTGCATTGTCTGATGAAATCGACCGTATCAGCAATACCACTGAATTCAATACAAAAAGCTTGTTAACTGGTGAAGGCGATGATGCGAAATCATTCACTTTCCAAATCGGTGCCAACGCAAACCAAACAATGAGCGTTTCAATCAACAACATGAGCTCATCTGCCTTGAAAGTAAAAGGCTTAGATTTAACACAAGCCATTGACACAAGCGATGCCAAAGCTGTTGCTGCAGCAAAAGATAAAGCAGTAGCGACTGCCTTCAAAGCAGATGCTACAACAAAATATGCAGCGGACGGCACAGTTGATGCGGCAGCTGGTAAAACAGTTGCTGAATTACAAACAGCCATCGATACAGCTGCGGATGATACAGCAAAAGCAACAGCTCAAAAAACATACGATGATGCTTTAGCAACATTTACCGCTTCTGATGAAGGCAAAGCAGCAGCGGCAACTGTCAGCGTTGAAAACAACCCAATCACGAAAATCGATGAAGCGATCAAAGCAGTTTCTGCACAACGTGCGGATCTTGGTGCGGCGCAAAACCGTCTAGAACACACAATCAACAACTTAGGTACAACACAAGAAAACCTATCTGAAGCAAACTCACGTATCCGTGACGTTGATATGGCCCAAGAAATGATGAGCTTTACGAAGAGCAACATCCTTTCTCAAGCAGCAACTTCAATGTTGGCACAAGCAAACTCAATGCCTAACAGCGTATTGAGCTTGTTACAAGGATAATTTTTGATCAAGTGAACCACTGACACAAGGACTGCCTAGGGGAAGCGCAGTTCTTGTGTTTTACATAGCAGCACAAAAACGCTTAGAAATGAGGAAGCTCTGATGGATATTCAGCCAATGTCAGGAATACACCCGATCGAAGCCGTTGCGTCGGTCGCTAAAGCACGTCCGATCGAATCCCTAGATCCAGAGACCGCCAACCTTCAGCCGCAACACCAAGAGGGGAAAATGGCGGAGAAAAAGGAACGGACAGTGGTCACTGAACCGCCGATCCACTATTTTTCAGTAGCCGATCAGCACAAGATCGCAGCCTCCGTGGAGGAAGTGAATCAGCGACTACTTGGCAAAGATATGAAATTGGCTTATGAAGTACATGAGCGCACAGGGCGTACGATGGTGCGTTTAGTGGATATGCAGACCAACGAAGTGATCAAAGAGATCCCACCAGCCAACATGCTAGATGTGATTGGAAAAATATGGGATGACATGGGCATTGCGGTCGATCGAAAGGGATGAAACTATGGCAAGTGTAACCAGCAGTTCAGGAATCAGTACAACGCTAGGGAGTTATTCTGGCGTGACTTCAGAAGATATTGAAAAATTATTGGCGGCAGATGCGATCAATAAGACCCGTGCTGAGAATAAAATCACGTCGCTTAAAGCACAAAAAACGGCATGGAGTGATATCAGCACTCGCTTGACTAACTTTTTGTCAAAAGTCGATGCGTTACAAAAAGATGATGCTTATCAAACAAAAAAAGCGACGACCACCAATAGTAGTATCGCTTCAATTGCAGGAACAACGGAAGCCCCAGAAGGCACCTATGATCTAAAAGTCAACCAACTAGCAACAGCCACGAAGGTGACGGGGAGTCAAGTAGCTCAAAGCAGCAAAACGGCCCTAAATGTCAGTGGTCAGCTCTCATTGACCAGTTCGGAAGTCGATGAAGATGGCAAACCGATCACCGCTTCGATCGAGATCACGGCCGAAGACAGCTTAAAAGATGTGGCAGCTAAGATCAATGGCCAAAGCAAGACGACCTTCGTTGCAGCGAGCATCGTGGATAACCGTTTGATTTTAACGAATACGAAAATGGGCGACAAAAACTTCTTGATCGACGGCAATGCCGCCGAAGGATTAGGGATCGGTTCAACTGCGGCTACGACGCAAGGCCAACCGGCTATTTTTGAACTAGACGGCATGGAGATCACCCGCGACAGCAATAGTGTGACGGATGTTATCGATGGTGTCACTCTGACGTTAGCGAAAAAAAGCGAGGAGCATGTGACGCTTTCTTTAGCCAATGATACTTCGAAAGTCGTTGATGCAGTACAAGGATTAGTGGATCAATACAATAGCTTGATGAGTTTTATCGGCGATAATTTGACCGTGGGAGATCCTAGTAGTGAAAACAACAAGACGGGGACCTTGGTGGGAGACAGTGCGTTGACCCGTCTACAGACTCAATTGCGAAATTTGATCACCATTCCAGCCGTCAGCGGCTCAAAGCTGACTGCTAATAAGCTAGGCATCTCCACCGTCGATAATGATGGTACATTGGGACTGGATACGACCAAGTTAAAAGAAGCCCTAGCGGAAGATCCCGCTGCTGTGAAGTCCTTCTTTTATGCAAGTACGAAAACCAAAGAAGCCGATGGCACTGCGAGTACGAAAGAGACCGGCTATACATTAGCGCTAAAAGAATTAGCCAACAGCTATGTCGTCAATACTTCAGCCAATAAAGGGATCATTGCCACCAAATCTGCGACCTATGACAGTACCATCAAGGATTTGAACAAACAGATTACACGGTTTGATGCTATTTTAGCAATGAAAAAAGAGCGTTACATCACAATGTTTACCAAATTAGACTCCGTGATGATGGAGGCTGAAAATCAGCTGAGTTACCTAAGCAATCAGTTTGCCAATACGTCAAACTAGGCAGGATAGCCGATTAAAGCAGTCATTTTTTCATTCGCATAAGAAACCCTCGTCAACAAGAAAGGAAACAACCTATGGAGCCACACGTATCATTAGATGAACGTTTGAATCAGATTTTAACTGGGTTTGCAAAATGGCGCGGCGACAGCGAAGAAGCCGGTCGTTTGATGGCAGCCAATGCAGCGGTCATAGCAGCCATGCAAGCAGAAGAACAGAGCCATAGTCCACAAACCAGTGCATTGGCGCAACAAGTGATCCAAGCGTATCAAGCGTTCCTAGAGCAGGTCAAAGCCCAGCAGCAAGAGATCAAACAAGAATTGGGGCGTTTGAACCGCAAAAACAATCTTGTCAAAACGTATTTGCAGCAAGAAGACAGTGCCGCCTTCGTCGAATTTGATTTATAGTGAGGAAAAAAAGATGAATTATCAAAAAATGCAAAACAACTATCTGCAGAACCAAGTAATGAGTGCCTCCCCCAACAAACTGATTGAAATGCTGTTGCAAGCAGCCATCAAAAACATCAAATTAGCAGTGATCGCATTGGAAAAAGAAGAGTTGAGCCAAGCCCATCAGCAATTTGTCAAGGCGCAGAATATTTTATTGGAATTACGGGTCTCTTTAGACCGTGAGCAAGGCGGCGCTATTGCTGAAGATCTCGATCAGCTGTATGGCTATATGTACGATCAGCTGGTCAGTGCCAATGTCCAAAAAGAGGCAGCCCCTGCAGAAACGGTCGTCCCACTTTTAAGCGAACTACTGGAAAGCTGGCAAACGATCACCCAATAAATTTGAGAAAAAGCAAAGAAACGACCACCTAAAACCTAGAAAAGTTTAGTAATTGGTTAAATTTTTACCATGTATCCCTTTTCACTAAGCTTTCTTTTTCCCCTCCTCGTCCCTATCTGGTACTCTTTTTATGAGCGTACCGAAAAGGTGCAAGGAGGTTTTTTTTTGAAACAAAAAATAGTACAAAAGCCGCTTTTCTGGCAAGTGGTGATTCTGATTGCAATGAGTGGTGTTTTTTTATTACCGCAGATCTTAGGCCAAGGCATGATTTTGGGCTCTGATGTGGTCTTTCACTTCAATCGTTTTTATGAGACCAGCCAGCAGATCAAAGAGGGCAATTTTCAATATTTTCTTTCTATCTACGGGTTTCAGCAATCTGCTCGTATCGTCAATGCATTATACGGTCCCTTTTTTGCCTATTTCCAAGGTCTGCTGGTCTTGCTGAGTCCTTCGTGGTTTTCCTACCAACTGCTCGCCAATGGGCTGCTCTATCTGCTAGCAGGGTTTTCGATGTTTGGCTTATTAAAGAAACTACGAGTCAATGGCTGGCTGTCAGTGGGGATGAGCATCCTGTTTATGGCGACCTATTCTGTCCAGTATTGGATTGAGCGGCAGGGCTTTTCTGCTTGGGGAGCAGCCGTGTTACCGCTGTGTCTGATTCCACTGATCGCACTAGGGGAACATAAACGGTTGCGGCCTTTTGCGGTAGGGGTTTCCGTGGCGGTCTTATTTCAAATCCATGTGTTTTCAAGCATCTTGTTAGTGCTCTTATATGTGCCCTTTTTCTTACGCGCCTTTTTTGTTGGAACTTCCGGCGAAGAAAAACGACAATTGGTGCTGCGCTTAGCAGGAGCGATCGGGATTTTCTTGCTGCTGACCGCCAATATTTGGTTAGGGATGTTGGATCTCTATACGAGTAACACGTTGATCGCGCCTTTTGTGAATCGCAACATGCAGAACAATACCATTACTGGAACCAGCAGCTATTGGTGGACGACTCCGTACCTGCTGCCAATCTTATGTGCCTTGTTCTTTTGCGGTGCGATTCGTGTATGGCCTCGTCTATCCGGCGGCTTCAAATTAATGACAGCAGCTGCAGCGGTCTTTTTCGTTTTATCATCGAACGCTATTCCTTGGCAATGGCTAGGCAGTCTGGACAATGGTGTGATCAATTTACTACAATTCCCTTTTCGGTTCTTTGTTCCTGCCACGATTTTGATCTTAGTCGGTTTGTGCCTGCTGGTTCCTTATTATCGGGGCAAGCCATTGGCAAATCCGCGTTGGTTCGTCCTCGTTTTAGTTTTGAGTGTTGGTCAAATCCTGATCCAAAACACGGTCAAAATGCAGGACTGGCACTCCGATGAAGCGGCAGTTTCACTGCGAAACCACACCTATCTCTCGGCGGAATCTGAAGCGCAATTGAAGGAAGCCTATTTTAGTAAAGACAAGTCCTTAGCATTAGCGCTGTATCAACGTTCTACCCCAGATTATCTGCCCCTCTATCAAGAGACCAAGAAGAACAAGTACAATTTGTACGGGGAAGAAATCATTGAAAAAAATGATACCGTGGCAAAAACCGTAGAAAACGGGAAACTTACTTTACGTTGGCAAGGTGATCAAGAGGCGTGGAAGGCGTTACCGATCATCAATTACCGCTATACTGAATTGACCCTCAATCAGCAGCCACTAACTGAGAAAGATGTCTCTTTGAGTGCCATTGGTGCCGTTTCTGTCCAACAGCAAGCAGGGGAGAATGTCTTAGTCGTTGACTATGACGCACCTTGGTTTTTCGACGGAGCTTTATGGCTGACGATCATTTCTTGGCTCGCTTTACTCATCGGCTTTATCAGCTGGAAAACAAGACAGCTGTATCGTCGTCGTAAGGTCGTACAAGCTTTATTGAAAGAATCTGAATAAAATGAATCAGAAAAGAACTTCAGCGAGAGGGCTGAAGTTCTTTTTTTGTTGATCAGCAACAGTGTACCTATTTTTTTCCGAGAGAAACAATAATCGTTGCGTGCGCAACGATTATTCCTTATAATAGATAAGACACTTTGAAGAACCAAGAAAGGCAGGAGTGCTCATGGAAGCCATTATCCGCTCAATCAATCATATTGCCCGTCTCGCCACCCTTTATCGGGAAAAAGAACTGAAAAAATTTGGTTTAGGTGGGATGCATCATACCTATATCTTAAACATTTGCCGTCAACCGGGGATCAGTCAAGAAGCCTTAGCCAAGAAGATTTTTGTTAATAAAAGCAATGTTGCCCGTCAACTAGCGATCTTAGAAGAACGAGGATTTGTCACTAGAACCAGCAGTCCCACCGACAAACGACAATTACTGGTTTATCCAACCGAAAAAGCACTTGTTGTCCAACCAAAGATCCAACAGCTGCTTCAAAGCTGGAATGAACAAGTCGTAGCAGGTTTTTCTGCTGCCCAACAGCAGCAGTTGATCGCTGATCTGGAAATCGTCAAAGAAAATTCCCAACGGCTTTTAGCGAAAGTTGAGGCGATGGAATGAATCTTTTGACTCAATATTTAAAACCCTATATCGGCCGCATTTCCCTTGGCGTCAGCATCAAATTCTTCGGGTCATTGATGGACTTGCTATTGCCTTGGATTTTGGCGTATATCATTGATTCTGTGATTCCCACGAAGCAAGTATCAGCGATTTTTGCTTGGGGCGGGGCGATGGTGGTCTGCTCCATCATCGCAGTTGTCGCCAATATCATCGCCAATCGGATGGCCTCTAGTGTTGCTCGCGATACCACCGGTAGTATTCGCCATGATTTATTTGAAAAAGTTTCCTATCTGTCGATTCCGCAAGTCGAAGAAGTCGGGATTCCTTCCTTGGTGTCTCGCTTGACGACAGACACTTACAACATCCATCAAACGGTAGGGATGATCCAGCGGATGGGGATTCGTGCCCCGATTCTGTTATTAGGGGGAATCATGATCACTGCTACATTAGATCCCGTTTTGACACTGGTCTTAGTAGGCGTCTTGCCCTTCACTTTAGTGGCGGCAGTCACGATCTCAAAACGGGGGATCCCCTTGTTTGCCTCATTGCAAAAGCAAGTGGATGTGTTGGTGCGGACTGTCCGAGAAAATGTAACTGGGGCTCGGGTGATCAAGGCCTTGTCTAAAGCAGATTACGAGAAAAAGCGCTTTGATCACGTCAATCAAGACGTAGTAGCTGCGGAAACCACTGCTAATCGAACCATGGCTGCGACACCACCTCTGATGGACCTCTTTTTGAATATCGGGTTGACATTGGTGATCGTCGTCAGTGCCTTTCGCGTCAATCAAGGGTTGACCCAACCAGGGGTCATCATTGCCTTTTTGACCTATTTTACGATCATTTTGAATGCCATGCTCAGTATCACTCGCATCTTTGTAATCGTGTCGAAGGGGCTCGCTTCTGCCGATCGGATCCAATCCGTCTTGCGCCTCCCGCAAAATATGCAAGTCATTGAGGCACCTGTCAAAGAAGAGTCGGCGCATATCGTTTTTGAAAAAGTTTCCTTCACTTATCCTAACGGTACCCGGGTGCTGAAAGACATCGATTTCTCCTTGCAGCCGGGAGAAACCTTAGGGATCATCGGTGCGACTGGTAGCGGAAAATCAACGATCGTCAAATTACTGCTGCGGCTCTATGACCCAACGAAGGGTATGATCCGCATCGCTGGTCGCGACATTCGCTCCATCGATCCGACGGAGTTGCATCAGTTATTCGGTGTCGTCTTACAAAAAGACGTGCTTTTTGCGGAAACGATTGAAGAAAATATCGCCTTTGGCCGGCGGTTTTCCAAAGAGCAGATCGAAGAAGCGGCGGCTCGCGCCCAAGCCAAGGAGTTTATCAATCAACTACCCAAGCGCTTAGCTCATCCACTGCATGCCAAAGGCAGCAATTTAAGCGGCGGTCAAAAGCAGCGGGTCTTGTTATCGCGGGCATTGGCGGGGAATCCGGAAATTTTGATTTTGGATGACTCCGCCAGTGCGCTAGATTATCGGACCGACGCTCAGTTGCGCAAGGTCCTGAAACAGCAGTTTCAACAGACGACGACGATCTTGATCGCGCAGCGGATCAGTTCGATCCAGCATGCCGACAAAATTTTGGTACTGGAAAATGGTCAAATGAACGGTTTTGGCAGTCACCAAGAATTACTAGCAGATAATGTGATCTACCAAGCCATTTATCAAGGGCAGACAGGAGGTGCCGATGATGCCGAAGATGCCGAAGAAAAAAACGGAAAAACCAAAGGATAGCAAGAAAACACTCCGCCGTTTGTGGGGCTATCTCTACGAGTACAAAGGACTCCTGTTGGCAGCCGCTATTTTAATGATGGTCAGCAACATCTTCGCCTTGGTGGGCCCGTTGCTTTCCGGGTACGCCATTGATGCTATTCAACCGGGTCCCGGCAAGGTCATTTTTGAACGAGTCTTCTTTTATTGTGGGCTGATGCTCCTGTTTTATCTTGCTTCTTCCCTTCTTAGTTATCTGATTTCGCTCATGATGATTCGCTTGAGTCAGCGGGTGGTGGCAGCGATGCGCAAGGCGATTTTTGATAAAATCACCGAATTGCCAGTGGGGTATTTTGACCGGGTCGCCACTGGGGATATCATCAGCCGCATCAGTTATGACGTCGATACCATCAATACGTCATTGGCCAGCGATGCCATTCAAGTCCTCAGCAGTCTTGTGACGATCATTGGTTCGTTTGTGATGATGGTTTTGATTTCGCCATTGCTAGTGCTGATTTTTGTCGTAACGGTCCCTGCTTCGATCTTTTTGACCCGCTTTTTGATGAGCAAATTTCAACCATTGTTTCGCCGTCGTTCCCGCAAATTAGGTGAGCTGAACGGCTTTGTGGAAGAGATTATTTCTGGTCAGCAAACGATCAAGCTGTATAACCAAGAAGAAGCGATCATCAGCCGTTTTGACGAAAAAAACCAAGAAGCGGTGGATGCCTATTACAATGCCGAGTACTACGGTAGTATGACTGGTCCTTCCATCAACTTTATCAACAATCTGTCGTTGTCCTTGATCAGTATGTTTGGCGCCTTGCTGTTTTTGTTCGGTCATCTGACATTAGGGAATGTTTCTTCCTTTGTTCTTTACTCCAGAAAATTCTCAGGACCAATCAATGAGTTAGCCAACATCTTCAGTGATTTGCAATCGGCATTGGCGGCGGCAGAACGGATCTTCCGTTTGCTGGATGAAGAACCGGAAGTTTCTGATGTTCCTGGAGCCTACGAATACCACGAGGTGTCTGGTGAGGTCGCCTTTGACCATGTGACCTTCGGCTATCAAGCACAGCAGCCCATCATCAAAGACCTTTCGCTGCAAGTACCAGCTGGCAGCTTGGTCGCGATCGTCGGACCAACCGGAGCCGGGAAAACCACCATCGTGAACCTCTTGATGCGGTTTTATGACCCTGACCAAGGAGCGATTCGGTTAGACGGCAAAAATATCCGCCAAGCGACACGCCGCAGCTTACGGCAAAGCTATGCGATGGTGCTGCAAGACACGTGGCTGTTCACGGGAACGATTTTTGAAAATTTGGCCTACGGCAAGGCGAATGCGACGATGGCAGAAGTCCAAGCTGCTGCACAAGCCGCCCATATCCATGACTTTATTATGAGCCTGCCAAAAGGCTATGATACTTTGATTTCTGAAGACGGGACCGGTATTTCACAAGGGCAAAAACAACTATTGACGATTGCGCGAGCAATGCTGTTAGATGCCGATCTGCTGATTCTTGATGAAGCCACATCAAATGTCGACACGCAAACGGAGCTGCTGATCCAAGCAGCGATGACCAAATTGATGAAAGGCAAAACCTCCTTTGTGATCGCCCATCGCTTGTCCACGATTCGACATGCCGACACGATCCTCGTGGTGGAACAGGGCAATATCGTAGAGCAAGGGACCCACGAAGAGTTAGTAGCCAAAGAGGGGCGTTATGCCTCACTCTATCAGGCACAATTTGACGCATGATCCATAGCTAGTCCGCATCCGTACAAGGAGTAACCCACTGCTTGCACGGATGTTTTTTGCGTGCCATCGGCTTTCTTGGCACAGGTAAAAAATCTTCTTATGACAAATCAGGCAATTATCGGTATACTTAAGAAAGGGGTATCATCAAACAGAAAGAAGGGAAACAATTGGATCATAAACAACTAAAAGAATTCCCCAACGATTTCTTATGGGGTTCAGCATCAGCAGCCTATCAAGTAGAGGGCGCATGGCAAGAAGACGGCAAAGGCGCTTCAGTTTGGGACGATTTTGTCCGCATTCCAGGCAAAACCTTTAAAGCAACTAACGGAGATGTCGCGGTCGACCATTACCACCGCTTCAAAGAAGATGTTGCCTTGATGAAAGAACAAGGATTGAAAACCTATCGTTTTTCCATTGCATGGACACGGATTTTTCCAGAAGGACGAGGAGAAGTCAATCAAGCAGGGTTAGACTTTTATTTAGCATTGATCGATGAGCTGATTAAAGCAGGGATCGAACCAATGGTGACCTTGTACCATTGGGATCTGCCACGTACGTTGCAAGAAGAATATGGCGGCTGGGAATCTCGCAAAATCATTGAAGATTTCACCAACTATGCGGCCGTATTATTTGAAGCCTTTCGCGGCAAAGTTCACTATTGGGTCAGCTTGAATGAACAAAATATCTTTACTTCTTTAGGCTATCTTTTAGCTGCCCATCCACCAGGAGTGACCGATCCTAAACGGATGTATGAAGTCAATCATATCGCTAACTTGGCAAATGCGTCGGTGATCAACAAGTTTCATGAGATGAAAATCCCAGGGAAAATCGGACCAAGTTTCGCCTACTCACCAAACTACCCAATCAACAGCGACCCGAAAAATATTTTGGCAGCTGAAAATGCCGAAGACTTGATGGCGCATTATTGGTTAGACGTCTATCTATGGGGCGAATACCCGATTGCCGCAATGAATTACTTGAAAGAGCAAGGGATCGCACCAACGATTGAACCAGGAGATATGGACTTGCTGCGTTCAGCAAAACCAGATTTCTTAGGGATCAACTATTACCAAACAGCAACGAATGCCTACAATCCATTAGATGGTGTCGGTGCCGGTAAAATGAACACCACTGGGAAAAAAGGTAGCTCCGAAGAAACCGGGACACCAGGAATGTTCAAAAAAGCTGAAAATCCATTTGTGGAACGGACGAATTGGGATTGGGAGATCGATCCTCAAGGGCTGCGGATCGCTTTACGCCGAATCACTAGCCGTTATCGGGTGCCTGTGATCATTACGGAAAACGGACTTGGTGAATACGATAAACTAACAGACGATCACCAAATCCATGACCAATACCGCATCGATTATTTAGCAGGGCATGTCCATGCCATCAAAGAAGCGATCAGCGACGGCGCGGAAGTTCTTGGCTATTGCACCTGGTCCTTCACTGATTTGCTAAGCTGGTTGAACGGCTACCAAAAACGCTATGGCTTTGTCTATGTCGACCAAGATGAAACCCAAGAAGGGTCACTGGCACGCTACAAGAAAGACAGCTTCTACTGGTATCAAGAGCTGATCAAAACCAACGGGCGAGAGTGCTAGCCTCCTAAAGCCAATACCTGAATAAGCGAAACGACCCCTGCAACGGCAGTGATCGTTTCTTAGAAAAAAGTACGTTCCACCTGTAGCGACCGCCCAAAGGTAGACCAAAAGTCTCGCTTTTTGGGCCGCTTCAAAGGAGAACGTCCTTTTTTTGAGTATTATCGTTGACAAGTGTAAACGATAATTGTAAAGTAGAAGAAGATTACAACTGTAAACATAAAAGGTGAATGGGTTTGCATAGCAAGCAAGGAGGAAGGAAACAATGATCGAAAAGAATTATGGGGTAAAAGGGATGACCTGTGCGTCTTGTTCCCAGACAGTCGAAAAAACAGTCAGCAAGCTGGCGGGGGTCGACCAAGCAGCTGTCAATTTGGCTACTGAAAAATTACATATTCGTTATGATGAGCAGCAGCTCACCGAAGAAACACTCGCTGCGGCCATCAAAGCAGCGGGCTATCAACTGATCGGCTCTCAAAGACAAGAGACCTTTGCCATCTCGGGCATGACCTGTGCGTCTTGTGCCCAAACAGTAGAAAAAGCTGTCCAAAAATTAGCGGGTGTGGAGCAAGCCTCCGTCAATCTGGCGACAGAAAAACTGACGGTCAGCTATCAACAAGACCAAGTTTCCGCCGCGAAGATCGCAGCTACCGTGAAAGAGGCGGGCTATGACGCACAGCTGCCGACTGCTTCTGCCGACAAGGCGGATTCAAAACAGGCAGAGATTCGTGCTTTATGGCAACGGTTTTGGCTTTCGGCGCTCTTTACGATCCCCTTGTTCTATTTGACGATGGGGGAAATGATCGGTTTGCCGATCCCTGGTTTTTTAGATCCAATGGCCTATCCAGTCAATTTCGTTACCACTCAATTGATTTTAGTCTTACCGGTGATGGTCCTCGGTCGCGCCTTTTACATTGCTGGTTTCAAAGCGCTTTGGAAAGGCCATCCTAACATGGATTCCCTCGTCGCATTGGGAACCAGTGCTGCCTTCTTTTATAGTATTTATGGGACCGTGATGGTCTACCTGGGCACGACCCACTATGCGATGCACTTGTACTATGAAACGGCCGCCGTTATTTTGGCATTAGTTACCTTAGGAAAATACCTTGAGTCGGTCTCGAAGGGCAAAACCTCCGAAGCCATCAAGAAGTTGTTGGATCTCGCACCGAAAAAAGCCCGCGTGCTTCGCGGCAGCGGGCATCAAGCCGAAGAAGTCGAAGTGGGTATTGAAGAAGTCGCAGCCGGCGATATCTTAGTCGTACGACCTGGTGAAAAGATTCCTGTGGATGGGATCGTTACCCAAGGACGCTCTGCCATCGATGAATCAATGATCACCGGAGAAAGCTTACCTATCGAAAAACAAGTCGGTGATCGGGTGATCGGCGCTAGTATCAACAAAAATGGCTCGTTTCAATACGAAGCCACCAATGTGGGAGAAGATTCAACGTTAGCGCAAATCATTCAGTTAGTAGAAAATGCCCAAGGCTCCAAAGCGCCGATTGCCCGCATGGCAGATAAAGTTTCGGGTGTGTTTGTCCCGATTGTCATGGTCTTGGCGGTTTTTGCAGGACTTGCCTGGTTTTTCTTAGGACAAGAAACCTGGATCTTCTCATTGACCATTACGATTTCTGTATTAGTGATTGCTTGTCCGTGTGCCTTAGGATTAGCGACACCGACCGCCATCATGGTGGGTGCGGGCAAAGGGGCAGAAAATGGCGTCTTGATCAAAAGCGGCGATGCGTTAGAAACAGCTAGAAACGTGACGACGATCGTCTTTGATAAAACCGGTACGATCACAGAAGGCAAACCAGTCGTAACCGATCTCCTGCCTGCCGGCAACCACACGCCGACGGAATTGCTGCAGCTGGCGGCTTCTGTTGAAAAAGGCTCAGAACATCCATTAGGCGAAGCCATTGTGATCGAAGCCCGCACGCAAGCCCTCGCCCTGCAAGAAGTTGACGGGTTTGAAGCGATTCCGGGGCATGGGATTCAAGGCACGATTGCTGGCAGTCCAGTCCTATTAGGCAACCAGAAATGGCTGGAAAAACAAAACGTTGCCATCGATGGCCTGATCGAGCAAGCCCAACAATTGGCTCACGAAGGGAAAACACCGATGTATGTTGCCAAAGACGGCGAAGCGATCGGGATCATCGCTGTGGCAGATACTATCAAAGAAAGCAGTCGAAAAGCTATTGAACGGTTGCATCAAATGGGCTTGTACGTAGCAATGATCACGGGCGACAATGCCCGAACGGCACAAGCCATCGCCAAACAAGTCGGTATCGATGAAGTAATCAGTGACGTCTTGCCAGAAGATAAAGCCGCCAAAGTAGCCGGCCTGCAAGCCAAAGGCCAAAAGGTTGCGATGGTAGGTGACGGGATCAATGATGCGCCGGCGTTAGCCCAAGCCGATGTAGGGATCGCGATTGGCTCTGGTACCGATGTCGCCATCGAATCGGCAGACATCGTACTGATGCGCAGCGATCTGATGGACGTCCCATCAGCGATCGAGTTAAGTCGGGCAACCATCAAAAACATCAAAGAAAATCTTTTCTGGGCTTTTGCTTATAACGTCTTAGGCATTCCTGTCGCAATGGGTGTGTTGCATCTTTTCGGCGGCCCCTTGCTCAATCCAATGATCGCCGGGGCGGCCATGAGCTTCAGCTCGGTATCCGTTTTATTAAATGCCTTGCGGCTGAAACGATTCCAACCCTCAGCAAAAAAATAAACGAAGCAACGAATGCAACAACAAAAAGACCTGCCCACGGTTTCTGATGGAAGAAAACCGTGGATAGGTCTTTTTAGTGCTGGACATCTAAATAAGAGTAGGCCCGCACGTCATAACGGTTGCGACTACGGGAAAATTCGATAGGTGAGCCATTTTTCTGATAGACGATCTGTTCGATCTCTAAAACCGGATCATCGGCTTTACAGTCCAAATACCGTTGATCGTACGCGGTGCTTTTATCAGCGGCAATGGTGCGGTAAGCGCCGGCAAACTGGACCCCTAGTTCCTCTTTAACATAGCGGTAGATAGAACTTTCTAAATGGCCACGAGTTAAATTGGGCACCAAATGGACCGGCATATAGGTATATTCTAAAATAAACGGCTGGTCTTCAAGAATCCGCAAGCGGACAATACTATAGATTGGCTGTTCTTCCGTCAACATCAACTTTTCTTGGATCGTTTGGTCAGGAAATTCGACTTGAAAATCGATGACCTGACTGACTAGCTTGCGGCCAGCTTTGCCCATTTCTGTTGACAAGCCTTCATAGACCGTTAAAGCAGTGGTGTCTTTTTTTAAGAATGGATGGTTCAATATTTTTGTTCCAGCGCCCCGCTGAGAATAAACCAGTCCTTCCATGGCTAAAATACCGATGGCTTTTTTGACGGTCATCCGGCTGACTCCGAATTCTTCGACTAAATCAGTTTGATTCGGCAGTAAGCTGTCAGGCGGATACGTTTTGTTTTTGATACGTGTGCGTAAAATATTGGCAATTTCTTGGTATTTTGGCATCTGATCACCTCGCAAGAAGTATAGCTGAAAAAAGCGGTTTCGACAATCAAACCTTGGTTTTTTTATAAAAAGAACGGCTGACTGAAAAAATTCAGCCAGCCGTTGCGCTTAATCGATCGATGGTTCTGCTTGACGATCTAAAACACGTAAGAATGGATACCAGATTAAGCCGACGATCACCACGTCAATGACTTGCAGCAAACCACCTAACCAAGAGTTGGTTGCTAAGACACCACTGAAGACCACTGGAACGGTCCAAGGAACAGAAACACCAGTTGGTGCAGGAACAAGTCCAGCCGCCATCACTAAGTAGTTGAAGGTCGTTACCACAAGAGGTGCCACGACCCAAGGAATCAGGATTGTCGCATTCAAGACGATCGGCATACCGAAGATTGCTGGTTCGTTGACGTTAAAGATCCCTGGTGCTAAAGCCAAACGACCAACATCGCGGTATTGTTTTTTCTTCAATACAAAAGCCATCAAGATAACAACGGCTAACGTCATACCAGAACCGCCTAATCCAACGGTGAAGGTTTCCATAAATGGTTTTGTGACGATATGCGGCAGTGCATCCCCATTTTGATACGCTTCTAAGTTGTCTAACATTAATGTATTCCAAATCGGGTCCATCACAGAGTTGACGATGATTTGACCATGTAGACCGAAGAACCAAAGGAATTGGACAAAGAACAAAGCCAATAGAGTTGCTGGCAAGCTGCTGCCTAGTCCAGTCAATGGTTTTTGGATCAATTCATAAACCAAGTCATGCAAGTTGGCATTGAAGACACCCGTCATGATGGCATTGATCACTAAAAATACCGTTAAGGTGATAATTGCTGGAATCAAAGCGGCAAAAGATTTAGAAACTGCTGGTGGCACCCCATCAGGCATTTTGATCTGCCAGCCGCGTTTTGTGATGCGGCAATAGATTTCAGCTGCTAAAAATGCTGCGATCATCCCGATAAACATCCCTTTTGCGCCAAGACGATCAAGAGACAGCACGCCGGAGATCGTTTCGCCAGATTCAGTAGTCATAAAGAAAGGAGTTAAGATCAAAAAGCTGGCAAAAGAAACGGCGCCGCCAAAAATCCCTTCCACATCATATGATTTTGATAAATAATAGCCGATACCGAAAGTAACGAAAACAGTCATGATACTCATTGTTGCATTTTGCCCATTGCCAAACAGCGTTCCTAATGTTCCTTTAGTGGCATCACTGAAGAAGGGCAGGTTGTTTAAAACGACCACGATCGATCCAAACATAGTGATTGGGAACGAAAGCATAAATGCGTCCCGCAAGACGGTCAGATAGCGATTTTGTCCTAAGGCATTCGCCAAGGGCAAAATCTTTTCAGATAACTTGTCCATAAAACCATTCATTATTAGTTCACTCCTTAAATTTCTTTTTGCAATCGATTACATTGATAATGTATCATGTTTTATTTTAAATGTCTATACATTTATTTTAAAAAAGATTGATTTTTGTAACTGCTTCCTTTATGATTAGGGCAGCAAAGAAAAAACGAGGAGTGAATGAAGATGGATTATCAATTTCCAGCAGGCTTTTGGTGGGGGTCAGCCGCTAGTGGCCCACAAACAGAAGGTGTATTTGAAGGTGATGGCAAAGGGGCAAGCATCTGGGATTACTGGTATCAGCAAGAACCAGAGAAATTTTTCAATGGGGTAGGTCCTGAAAAAACCTCGCAAGTCTACACACGCTATCAAGAAGATATTCAACTCATGAAAGAAACCGGCCATACGACGTTTCGGACGTCGATCCAATGGAGTCGTCTTTTCCCGCAAGGCAAAGGAGAAGTCAATCAAAAAGCCGTTGATTTTTACAATGCCTACATTGATGAATTGATCGCCAACGGGATCGAACCTTTCATGAATTTATACCACTTCGATATGCCAATGGCGCTGCAAGAAAAAGGCGGCTGGTTGAACCGAGAGACCGTGGATGCCTATGTCGCGTTTGCGCAAACCTGCTTTACGTTATTTGGTGATCGTGTCAAGAAATGGTTCACTCATAATGAACCGATCGTCCCTGTTGAAGGCGGCTATCTTTACCAATTCCATTATCCGAATGAGATCAACATGAAACATGCAGTCCAAGTTGGGTTCCACGAAACGTTGGCGAGTGCTAAAGCCATCAAAGTCTACCATGAGATGAACCTTGGTGGGGAGATCGGCATTATTTTGAATTTGACGCCAAGCTATCCAAGAGATGAGAACGATCCAGAGGATGTCAAAGCAGCGCAAATCGCAGATGCCTTCTTTAATCGCTCTTTCTTAGACCCTGCGGTCAAAGGCACGTTCCCAGAAGAATTAGTGACCATCGTCAAGGAATTAGATATGGTACCAGCGATGGAAGCTGATGATTTACAAACGATTCGCGAAAATACGATCGACTTGTTGGGGATCAATTATTACCAACCTCGTCGTATCATGAAGAAAGAATCACCGATCAATCAAGCGAAAAGTCCAATGCCAGATGATTACTTTGATAACTATGATATGCCGAACAAGAAAATGAACCCGTATCGTGGATGGGAAATCTATGAAAAAGGGATCTATGATATTTTGACAAACACGCGAGAAAACTATGGCAATATCAAGTGCTACATTTCTGAAAATGGCATGGGTGTCGAAGGAGAAGAACGTTTCGTCAATGCTGATGGCGTGATCGAAGATGATTACCGCATCGAGTTTGTCTCTGACCACTTGAAGTACGTCCACCAAGCGATCCAAGAAGGAACCAATTGTGTCGGCTACCATATGTGGACCTGCATGGACAACTGGTCATGGACCAATGCTTACAAGAACCGTTACGGATTTATCTCCGTTGACTTAGCAAATGATGCTAAACGAACAGTGAAAAAATCAGGTCGTTGGTTTAAAGAAGTTTCAGATAATAACGGCTTTTAATAACAATGAAAAAAGCAATGCTGTAGGGATCAGCATTGCTTTTTTTGTGTAAAATCGCGGATTTTTCTGTCTTGTTCCGAAGGGAATTCTCTATTAAAAAACCACCTGTTTTTGCAAATGATAAGCTGGGTTAAACAAAAGCACAGTTTTGATAAAGAAAAGACTAGACATGGAAACGTTCTCGTGGTATTCTTTAGTAGAAATCGGTTTCATTATTTTGTTTAGGGTTTGAAAGGAGAAAAAACAATGGATAAATTTATTGGATTTATGGAGAAGCACTTTATTCCGATCGCTTCTAAAATAGGCTCTCAAAGACATCTAGTGGCCATTCGTGACGGATTTATCGTAACGATGCCGTTGATGATCTTAGGCTCTTTTGGGGTATTGATCAACAACTTACCAATTCCTGCCTATATTGATTTTATGAATGGCATTTTTGGTGAAGGGACATGGCAAGCCTTTGGGAACAACTTGTCAGCAGGTACTTTTTCAATACTTGGTCTGTTAATCGCTTTCACAGTAGCGTATAATTTAGCTAAAAGCTACAATCAAGACGCATTAGGTGCTGGGGCGATCTCAGTTGCAAGTTTCTTCGCATTAGGTGCAATGGCGACAGGCCCAGATGGTTTGTTAACAGCTGCCGGACTTGGTTCTCAAGGATTATTTTTAGCATTAATCGTATCGATCATTTCTACTGAGATCTTCCGTCGTCTAGCTGGCAACCCACGCTTAGTCATCAACATGCCTGATGGCGTACCACCAGCAGTATCACGTTCATTTGCTGCGTTATTCCCAGCAATGATCACCGTATCGATCTTTGCTTTGTTTACAGCAATTTTCCAAGCATTTGGTGTGACAAGTATCGTATTGTCCTTCTATGAATTGGTGCAACAACCATTCATGGGCTTGGCAAACTCTTACCCAGCTGCTTTGCTATTAGGTTTTATCTCTGCATTCTTATGGTTCTTTGGTTTGCATGGTGCCAACATCATCGACCCGTTCATGCAAACGATCAATGTGCCAGCGATCGAAGCAAACGCACGAGCATTAGAAGCAGGAACAGATTTGCCTTATATCGTCAACAAACCATTCTTTGATTCTTTCGTGAACATTGGCGGAACAGGCGCGACACTAGGTCTTCTGATTGCGATCTTTTTAGTTGCTCGTCATCATAAAGCGTATATGACTGTCGCAAAACTATCCGTTGCACCAGGTGTGTTCATGATCAATGAACCAGTGATGTTTGGGTTACCCGTTGTCTTGAACCCAATCTTGTTCATCCCATATGTGTTGACACCACTTGTTTTAGTCACGACTGCTTATTTTGCAACTGCAACTGGCTTAGTTCCTGCAAGTACCGTCATCGCACCATGGACGACGCCACCAATCATCGGCGGTATTTTGTCGACACAAAGTATTGCTGGCGGAATCTTGGCAGCTGTTAACTTGATCTTGTCGATCGTTATCTACTTGCCGTTCGTGAAAATGGCGCAAATTCAAGAAACACGCCGTTTAAAAAATGCGTAATGTCTGATCGAGTCGATTAGAAACAAGCGCCAAACGTAATAGACCTTATCCGGCCGCGATCAGAGTGCAATACCCCTTATCACACTGCTTCATTGGAAGGTGCAGTGGTGTGATGACACTCTTTTCGTTTGGCCGGTTCTTTTCTCGTTTTTCAATCAATACAACACACGTTTTGGAGGTGGCAAAATGCCCAAATATATGGAGATCGCAGATGTTCTGCGTAAAAGAATCAAGGACGGAACTTATCCGAAAGACAGTCTTTTACCTTATCAAACAGAGTTAGTGGAAGAGTTTGGCGTCAGCCGAATGACGATTAAAAATGCGGTGAATATCCTGATTATGGAAGGCTTGCTGCTGACAAAGCGCGGCTTAGGGACCAAAGTTTTGAATCATTCCTTTTGGGGCAAAGATACCTCATCGGTGACAGAATACAAAGGCCTGAGCTATCAGATGAAACAAGAAAAACGGACGTTGACTAGCCAAGTCATCACCTTTGAAGTCTGTTTTCCTACAACAAGAATTCAAGAGATGCTTCAGATCACTGCCGAACAACCAATCTACCATGTGATCCGTTTGCGGATCTTAGAAGGCAATCCATACATACTCGAGCATTCCTATATGCCGTTGGATCTGGTCAGCGGTTTGACGAAAGAGATCTTGGAAGAATCCGTCTATGACTATCTGTTGCAAGATTTAGGCTACAAATTTGCTGGTGCTTATCGGACTTTTCAGGCTGCCAAAAGTGATGAATACGATCAAACCTATTTAGCGTGCCAAGTAGATGATCCGGTATTGGAATTAGAACAGATCATCTATTTAGAATCGGGACGTCCAGTGGACTATTCCTGCAGCCGCAATCGGTATGATGTTCGTGGCTATTCCATGTTAGACATGAAGCCTGATCTGTTACAGCACCGCAAAAAGTAACGGCTTACAAAATGCTTCTTCAATGAAAAAACGCTTCATAGCTACTGTTGGCTATGAAGCGTTTTTGTTTTGATTTAAGAAGTGGGTTGATTTTGATCGCCTAGTTTGGCTAAGATAGTTTCCGCAACGGCTTTGGGAATACCAGCTTGCTGGATCTCTTCCACCGAAGCTGCTTGAATGTTCTTTAACGACTTGAAGGTTTTCATCAGCTGTTGCTTGCGTTTTGGTCCTAAGCCAGGAATTTCATCCAGCTTGGAAGAAAAGCTGTTTTTACTGCGCAGTTGGCGATGGAAGGTGATCGCAAAACGATGGACCTCATCTTGGATTCGTTGCAGCAAAAAGAATTCCACAGAATTGCGTTCCAGTTGGATCGGATCTAAAAATTCCCCGAAAATCAACTCGCTGGTTTTGTGTTTGTTGTTCTTCACTAAACCTGCAACCGGAATATCTAAACCTAGCTGGTTATGCAGCACTTCTTGGGCAGCACCGACTTGGGCTTTCCCGCCATCGATGATGATCAGATCAGGAAAAGGCAGGTTTTCTTTTAGGACACGAGAGTATCGGCGGTAGATGACTTCTTGCATAGAGCCATAATCATCGCCGCCTTGTGCGGTACGAATCTTATATTTCCGATAATCATCTTTAAACGGCTTCCCGTCGACAAAAACCACCATTGCAGAAACCGGATCGGTTCCCATGATGTGGGAGTTATCGAAGGCTTCAATCCGATAAGGTGTCGGGATCCCCATGGCATCGCCTAGACGATCCACAGCACCGATCGTCCGTTCTTCAGTACGCTCGATCAACGCAAATTTTTGGGCCAAGGCAATGCGGGCATTTTTATTGGCCAAATCGACCAATTTCTTTTTGTCGCCTCGTTGGGGCTGCAGGACTTTGGTTTCCAACAGCGCTTCTAATGGGGCAGCATCGACATTTTGCGGAACAAAGACTTCTTTGGGAATGAAGTGTTCATTCTTTTGGTAAAACTGGCCGACGAAGGTCAAGAAATCTTCATCCGCTTCATTGTAGAAAGGAAACAAAGAGACTTCTCGTTCGATCAGCTTTCCTTGACGGATAAAGAATACTTGGACACACATCCAGCCTTTGTCGACACTGTAGCCAAAGACATCACGGTCCATCAGGTCGGTCAGGGTCATTTTTTGTCGCGTCATGACGGTATCGATCGCTTGGATCTGATCCCGCAGCTCAGCCGCTCGCTCAAACTCTAATGTTTCAATGGCTTCGCCCATCTTCTCTTTCAGATCTTTCAAAATATCGACGTGACCGCCGTGGAAAAAGTGTTTGACTTGATCCACGATCTTTTGATAATCCTTGGGGTCTACATTATTGACATAAGGACAGACGCATTGACCCAAATGATAATAAAGACAAGGCCGCTTTTGAGAAGGACCGCATTTTCGTAAAGGAAAGAGGCGATCTAGCACCCGTTTGGTTTCATTGGCTGCTCGTGCATCAGGATAAGGGCCAAAATATAAAGCCCCGTCTTTTAAAACTTTACGAGTGATGATCAAACGCGGATAGCGCTCTTTGGTCACTTTAATAAAAGGATACGACTTGTCGTCCTTTAACATGATATTGTATTTTGGTTTGTTTTTTTGAATCAAATTGATTTCCAGCAATAAAGCTTCCGTATTTGATTCGGTAACGACGTACTCAAAATCATTGATTTCTTGAACGAGCCGTTCGGTTTTCGTATCGTGGCTGCCGGTAAAATACGAACGGACACGATTTTTTAAAATTTTGGCTTTCCCAACATAGATGATTTTGTTATTTTTATCTTTCATTAAATAACAACCAGGTTGATCAGGAAGCAGCGCTAATTTGTTCTTGATTTGTTCGTTCATTTCAAGATCCTTTCTTACTGGTTTGCTTCACGAACTGCATAAGTAGTCAAAGGGCGGTCTAAGTTTCCCTCAAAAAGGGGAACGTTAGAGCCCATAGCCAGTACTCCTCATTTTAGCACAAATTTCTTAAGAAACAATCAATCGGACCAGATCGGCAGTGAGGAAGCGTAATCGTAAGAAAAGGTTAAGAAATCCCACGAGGCGGTGGTTCCCCCAAAAAAATCAGTTTGTTATTATACGCTTGCCACCTGTGAGGGATCGTTTTGCGACCACTCCTGAATGAAGGTCCGCAATCCCTCGATGGCTGGTTCTGTGACTACTTTGCGCTGGATTAAGTAAAATTGGCGCTCAAAGTTTTTATCCAGCAGTTGATAGCCAATGCCGTGGGCGGCTCGCTTGGAAAGGATCGAACAGCCGAAGCCTTGTTTCAGCAAAGCGACAATCAATTCATTGCTGGCGATCTCGATGATCGGTCCTTGAATGTTCTGTTCCTCCAGATAGCGCTTAGTGTAATAGTAGACACCAGAACTCGCTTCTCGGACGAGCCAAGGACCGGTTTGGGGATCGCCAGCTAAGACGAGCTGATCTTTCAAAATCGGAAAACGCAAAATACTCGGTGCGGATAAGGGTTTTTCAATGATCCCTAAATCCAGTTGATGTTGTTCAAGCGCTGTTAAGACTTCAGCGGAGTTCATCATCGATACCCGAAAACGCACCGTGGGAAAGGCGTTGTATAAAGCAATCATCAAGTTAGGCATCAAGGCCATCGCATAGGTATGAGAGATGCCTAGGGCACAGTGGCTTTGGTGCTGCGTGTTGGTATGGATCTCGCTGGTGATCGTCGACCACTCATCCAATAAATTCAGTGCCTTTTCGTAAAGGTACTCTGCTTGGGGTGTGGCGATCACGTTTTTGCGACCATTGCGTAAAAAGAGCGGTGTATCCAGGTCTTGTTCCAACTGCTTGATTTGAGCAGAAACCGTGGGCTGCGAAATAAATAGCAATTCGGCAGCTTTCGAAAAATTTTTCGTTTCATAGACCATCTTAAAAGTCTCCAATAATTTTAACATTGCAATCCCTTCCATTAGAAAATTCAATCATAACTATTATACCAATAAATCCTACTGATCGGTCAATCTGTGTATAATGGATGTTATATGAAAGGATGAAAGCAATGAAGCAACGACAAACAGCTTTGATACTTCCCGGTTTGTTCCTGTCCTTTTCGGTAGCCGTCATCGCCCGAATCATGGCTTTGGCTGTGCCAAAATTAGGGGGAGCAACCCTTGCTATTTTATTAGGAATCATTTTAGGAAATACACTGTTCAAGCAAGAACGCTATCAAGTCGGGACGAAGGTTGCGGAAAGTCGTCTCCTAGAATATTCGGTAGTTTTGCTGGGCTTTACCGTCACTTTCCAGACTATCAGTGAAATGGGTCTTCGGGGCTTTCTCTTTATTTTGCTGATGATGAGCTTGGTCATTACCGCTGCTTATTTGATAGGGAAAAAAATGGGCTTTAATCAAAAGATGAGCCTGATGATGGCAGGCGGCAATGCTGTCTGTGGGTCCTCTGCGATTGCGGCGATCGCACCAGCCATTGATGCCGATGATGAAGAAAAAGGGCAGATCATCACCTTGGTCAATCTTTTAGGAACGGTGATGATGCTGACGCTGCCGTTTTTAGGCTTGGCCTTATACGGCGATGATCTATTGCAAAAAAGTGCCTTACTTGGCGGCACACTGCAATCCGTCGGGCAAGTCGTGGCGGGGGCTAGTTTGATTGATGCCGACACCGTCAAATACGCGATGCTCTTTAAAATCGCGCGCATCATCATGTTGGCAGTCGTCGTCATTGTTTTTGAACGAATGACGACAAAGACCCCCACCAAAACCAAAGGCAAAGGTAAGCTACGGCTGCCAATCCCTTGGTATGTGTTGGGCTTCTTGACCATCTGTATCTTGAACAGCTTCTTGCCGCTGCCTAGCTGGTTGAATGAGGGGGCTCATTTTATCAGTACGTGGTTTGAAACAACGGCGTTGGCAGCCATCGGTTTGCGCCTGGATTTCCGCAAGTTTTTAAAAGAAGGACCGCGCTTTTTATTCTATGGTCTTTCCGTTGGAGCCGTCCAAACCGTGGGTGCTGTTGCGTTGATTTGGTTGCTGCGGCTCTGATTCACACGAGGCACATCCCATAAAGCACGTTTGAAGCGTACGATTGTTTAACGAAAAAAGCCACGACGGTTGATCGAAGGGCACGCTTTGCTGTTTCTGTTGGAAGAGGCAGCAAGGCGTGGCTTTTCAGATCAACTGTCGGGCTTTTTTTAGCGACAAAGATGGTTAGACGGGGACTTGGATGACTTGAACACCTTGTTGCTCAATCAAGTCGATGACTTTGGGATCAGAATAATGGTCGGTAATCAGCAGATCGATAGCCGCAATTGCGCCAATCGTAAAATTGGATTGCTTACCGATTTTGCGATAATCCGCGATAACGATCAACTTGCCAGAATTTTCGATGATTTTCGCATTGACTTTGGCTTCGTGGATCACTGAAGTGGAAATGCCGGTCTGTAAATCTAACCCACTACAACCAATGATCGTAACATCAGAACGAACATGAGAAAACGACTCCACGGCGATATCCCCTGACAAGGCCGCTTTAGGATAGCGTATTTCGCCGCCACTTAAAACGATCGTTGATTTTGGATGGTGTTCCATTTGGATCACACTTGTATTGTTCGTCAACAAACTGATTCGTTTGTCTGTGAGATGGCGCAACGTTTGAGCGGCGCTAGTACTCGTATTGACGAAAAGGGTATCGCCATCTTTTACTTGGCGAGCCGCTTCTTTGGCCAGTCGATCTTTGATGTACTCGATCGAGTCGGTGGGATGCGCTTCATCTTCATAAGCTTCACAGTATTCGATTTTTCCGTGGGTTTGTTTGATCTGACCCATCTCACTCAGTACGGTACAGTCTCTGCGGATCGTCATCTCTGATACTCCCAACTGATGACTGAGGGTCTTCACATCAGAAAAACCAGATGTTTTTATCAGATCGATCAATTGTTTTCTCCTTTGCCTCACTTCTTCATTGGAACGTTTCACGATACTTCCTCCTTACATGCGCTTTATTCTATTCTTGTCTTTCATCGTTTATCCAGATTGCGATTGCCTTTGCATAGCAAAAACCTTCTCGCCTCCTTCTCGCAAGTTCAAGTGATGATCCCACACCACTTGTTGAGAAGCAACGATGTGTTTGTTGTTTCTTCTTTCGAACTCATTTTAACATATCCCCTATACATTACCATATATATTAAATAATCACATTTATTTATGGGTTAATTAACATATAATAAGCTAAATTAACATAAAATTAGATTGAAAGCGTTTTTCTATATGTTAGAATCAAAGTGTAAATAAGCAAGGGAGGAATAAGAATGGCACATGTAAATGATGTTTCGAAAGAGAGTTGGCTTTTAAATACGTTTCCAGAATGGGGGACCTATTTGAACGAAGAGATTGAAAATGAGCTTGTGAAAGAAGGCACAGTTTCCATGTGGTGGCTAGGCTGTACGGGTATTTGGCTGAAGAGTGCGGAAGGAACCAATATTTTATGCGACCTTTGGTGTGGCACTGGCAAGCGCAGTCATGGGAATGGGCAAATGAAAAAAGGCCATCAAATGATGCGAATGAGTGGTGTACAAGAAATGCAGCCTAACCTACGGACGCAGCCCTTTGTGATCGATCCATTTGCAATCAAAGGAGTGGATGCATTAGTGGTGACCCACATCCATTCCGATCATTTAGACATCAATACCGCAGCCGCAGTTCATCAAAATTGTCCAGAAGCAAAATTCGTCGGTCCCCATGAAGTCGTTGCAACTTGGTTGAAATGGGGAATACCAGAAGAAAAAACCATCGTGGTCAAACCGGGGGATGAAGTGACCATTGGGCAGGTGAAAATCGTCGCTTTAGAAGCATTCGATCGAACCGCTCTGATTACTTGTGAAGACCCGGATACCAGCTTGAAAGGAAAAATGCCACAGGACATGGATCGTATCGCAGTCAATTACTTGTTTGAGACTTCCGGTGGGGCGATTTATCATGCAGGAGATTCTCATTATTCGAATGTATTTGCTAAACATGGGAATCAGTACAAGATCGATGTTTGCTTAGGTGCATATGGCGAAAACCCGCGGGGCATCACCGACAAAGTTACTTCAGTCGATATGTTGCGGATGGCCGAATCCCTCAATGCCAAAGTGGTGATTCCCGTACATTATGATATCTGGTCCAATTTTATGGCTGATCCAAAAGAGATCACCGAGATTTGGAAGTTTAAAAAAGATCGTTTGAACTATGAGTTTAAACCGTATATTTGGCAAGTTGGCGGCAAATTCACCTACCCAACGAATAAAGATGATCTTGAATTTAATTTCTATCGTGGCTTCAAAGATGTGTTTTCGGTCGATAATGATACGCCATTCCCTTCTTTCTTATAAAAGAAGGGGGATGCTGCAAAAGCCAAATTTGAAAGGAGCAAAGGTAATGCTGCGTTATTTTTATGAAAATGAGTTGGTTGCAATCAACCATGAACAGCCCGAAGACTGGGAAGCTGCTATCTGGGCGAGTGGCGAAGGATTAAAGCAAAAGGCGTTGATTACGGATCAGTACATTGAAGATGTCATTCGGGATGTCCATCAATACGGTCCTTATATTGTGATCATTCCCAAAGTAGCCATGCCCCATTCTTCAGCAGAAAGCAAAGGCGTCTTAGGAACAGGGATCGGATTGACGATTTTTCCAGCCCCCGTTTCATTTCAAGATGATGACCCCGACAAAGAGGCGCAGTTGTTCTTTATGCTCGCTGCCAAAAACGCTGAAGCACATATGAACAATATCGCTGGTTTATCAGAGATGTTGATGGAAGAGGGGCTGGTAGAAGATCTATTAGGTGTAAAAACGATGGCAGATTTTGAAATGGTGATGGAGAAATATGACCAAAAAGAAAGCAGGGATTAGATGGAAGTGGTAGGAGATTTCTTATTGAGATGCTGGGATTACTTTGCTCAGAATATTTTGATGCAGCCAGCTTTTTTGATCGGTTTTATTGTACTGATCGGTTACTTACTATTGAAACGGCCGTTTGTTGAATGTGTCGCAGGTTTCTTAAAAGCCACCGTTGGTTACTTGATTTTGACGATTGGCTCTGGTGGATTGGTCAATAATTTCCGTCCGATCTTGGTGGGGCTTAAGGAGCGTTTTGAATTAGATGCGATGGTCACTGACCCGTATTTTGGTCAAAATGCGATCACCGCCGGCATTGAAGAACGATTCGGACGCACCTTTGGTGACACGATGCTCTTATTATTGATTGCCTTTGTTTTTAATATCTTACTCGTTCGCTTTAAAAAATATACGAAGCTGCGGGCCGTCTTCACTACTGGAAATGTGCAAGTACAGCAAGCCGCAACGGCCTTTTGGTTGCTGCTATTTTGTTTTCCAGACTTGGGTCGGATCGAAGTCTTACTTGTCATGGGCTTGATCTTAGGCTGCTATTGGGCGGTTGGTTCCAATTTGACCGTGGGCATCTGTCAAGATTTGACGGAAGGTGCTGGTTTTGCGATTGCCCATCAACAGATGTTTGGTGTTTATTTCTTTGCGAGACTTGCGGAACGGTTCAAAAAGAACAAATCCAACCGGAAATTAGAAGATGTCGAACTACCGGGTTTTTTATCGGTCTTCAATGAAAATATGGTATCGACTTCGATCCTGATGCTCTTTTTCTTCGGTATCATTTTAGTGACACTTGGACAAGATTATTTAATAACAGCAGGATTTATGGCAGAAGGACAAAGTTTCTTATTTTATATTTTACAAACATCACTGATGTTTGCCGTCTACTTAGCAATTCTTCAATTAGGTGTGCGCACCTTCGTTTCCGAATTGACCGAGTCATTTCAAGGAATCTCAAATACGATTTTACCAGGTGCTGTTCCGGGGATCGATATCGCCGCAACCTTTGCCTTTGGTTCACCAAATGCTGTGACGGTGGGCTTTTTATTCGGTGCATTAGGACAATTTTTAATGATTGCTTTACTGATTTTGTTCCGGTCACCAACGATCGTGATTGCCGGGTTTATCCCACTGTTCTTTGATAATGCAGCGATTGCCGTTTTTGCCAACAACCGTGGAGGTATCAAGGCGGCTTGTCTTTTCCCATTCTTATCAGGCATCATTCAGATCGGTGGTTCGGCCTTGATCGCTACTTGGGTAGGATTGTCCCAATATGGCGGCTATCTTGGTATGTTCGACTGGGCGACCGTCTGGCCATTCTTTACAGTATTGATGAAATTCTTAGGCATCATTGGTGTGGTTCTTGTGGTGGTGATCTTATTAGTGATTCCACAATTGCAGTACCGCAGAGATCCAGAAGGGTATTTCTTGATCGTAGATGATTACGATGCGTATGTAGAAAAACAAAAATAATGAATTCTTAGGAGGAAAAAAGATGAGAGTATTAGTATCTTGTGCAAATGGATCAGGAACAAGTTTGATGATGATGCGGAGTGTTGAAAAAGCTTTGAAGTCTGAAGGGATCACGATCACCTCTATCCACCACTGCGCGATTTCTGAAGGCAAAAGCACCGCCAAGAATTACGATGTGGTCTTTACGCCAATGAACTTTGTCAATATGTTCGATAAAGCAAAAGAAAAGGGCGTAACAGTGATCGGGGTCAGAAATGTGATGTCTCCAAAAGAAATCATTGAGCGGGTCAGAGAAGCGGGTCTTTCAAAGGAGTAGTCAGCGTAACAGGATGTGGCAAAACAAAAAGGTTGGTCAAACAAAAGAGAGGGGAATTTCATGAGCAGACCAAAACTACAGATTGCTTGCGATCACTCCGATTTAGCTAGTGCACTGGCAGATATCAAAAAAGTCGGCGATGTGGTTGATATTATTGAAGCAGGGACTATTTTATTGTTGCAAGAAGGAGAACAGGTATTACGCTGTTTCCGAGCAATGTATCCGGAGAAGTTGATCGTAGCAGACACAAAATGTGCCGATGCCGGTGGGACGGTCGCCAAAAACTGCCAGCAAGCTGGCGCGGATTATATGACCGTGATTTGTGCAGCAACGATCCCAACAATGAAGGCAGCGGCAAAAGAAATTGCTGAGATCCAAGTAGAATTATATGGTGACTGGACCTACCAGCAAGCACAGCAGTGGCTAGATGCCGGCATCTCACAAGCTATCTATCATCAAAGTCGTGACGCACTGTTAGCTGGTGAAACATGGGGAGAAAAAGATTTAACGAAAGTCCGTAAATTGATCGATATGGGGTTTCGAGTGTCAGTCACGGGAGGATTGAGCGTCGAGACGTTGGCTCTGTTTGCTGGCATTGATGTGTATACCTTTATCACAGGACGAGGCATCACTGCAGCTGACGATCCGCAACAAGCAGCAGTTGATTTCAAGCAAGAGATTTTACGGATTTGGGGGTAGTTTTCCATGAGTTTGATCGGTCTATATGAAAAAGCAACACCCAAAACCCTCTCTTGGTCGGAACGATTGCAGTTTGTCAAAGACCGAGGCTTCGATTTCATTGAAATGTCCATTGATGAAACCGATGAACGCTTGGCACGCTTAGAGTGGGACCAAGAGCAACGCAAAGAGATCGTCGAGGCAATCTATGCCTCGGGGATCAAAATCTTGTCTTTATGTCTCAGTGGACATCGGCGGTTTCCCTTTGGTTCGATCGATGAAAAAAAGCGCAAGCACGCGATGCATCTGATGGAAAAAGCCATTGACCTGGCTTCAGATTTGGGTATTCGCTGCATCCAATTAGCCGGATACGACGTGTACTATGAGGAAAAAAGTCTTTGTAGCCGAGAATGGTTCATTGCCAATCTAAAAGAAGCGGTCGCTAGGGCGTCTGAAAAGGGTGTCGTTTTGTCACTAGAGATCATGGATGATCCGTTTCTAAATTCTATCTCAAAGTATTTACGGATCAAGGAGCAGATCCCTTCGCCCTATCTACAAGTCTATCCAGATGTCGGGAACCTATCGGCCTGGCCAGAAAATGATGTCGGTTATGAATTAGAAAAAGGCATTTGCGAGATAACCCAGATTCATTTGAAAGATACATTGGCGGTTTCAGATAAGTTTCGAGGAAAGTTTAAAGAAGTACCGTTTGGCACTGGGTGTGTTGATTTTGATGGCTGCTTACGCACGCTGAAGCGGTTGAATTATAACGGTTCTTTTGTCATCGAGATGTGGAGTGAGACGAGCGCTGACCCGATTGCGGAAATCGAACAAGCCAAAGCATTTTTATTACCAAAACTAAAGGAGGTCGGTTACCTTGATCAATCAGCTTCAATTGATGAAAGAGCGAGTCTATCAAGCCAATAAGAGACTGCCTGAGGAAGGACTAGTAAAGCTAACTTGGGGAAATGTCAGTGAGATCGATCGAGATTTAGGGATCATCGTCATTAAACCCAGCGGTGTTGATTATCAGACGATGACGGTTGATTCAATGGTAGTTTGCGACTTAGCGGGAACGCCGAAAGAGGCGAAGGCGTTGAAGCCTTCCTCGGATATCAAAACCCATGCGCTATTGTATAAGCACTTCGAAGGCGTCAAGGCGATCGTCCATACGCATTCGACAAATGCGGTAAAATGGGCGCAAGCACAGCGAGACATTCCTGCATATGGAACGACGCATGCGGATACTTTTTATGGTAGTGTCCCTTGCACACGACCGTTACGGGCCTCTGAGGTAACGGCAGACTATGAAAAAGAAACTGGCAAAGTCATTGTCGAGACGTTTGAAAAGCGGGGATTAGATCCACTTGCATGCCCAGCTGTCCTCACAGCGGGACACGGTCCCTTTACTTGGGGGCAATCTGCGGAACAAGCGGTCAGCAATAGTATTGTTTTAGAAGAGGTCGCAGAAATGGCATTAGGTACCGAAGCTTTGACCTTGGATCGAACACCGATCGCTGATTATTTGCTGGATAAACATTATTTCCGCAAGCATGGCGAACATGCTTATTATGGACAAGGATAACGGAAAAGCAGCCATTCCTAGCGATCAAGGAACGGCTGCTTTTCTATTCGTTTTCTTCAGCGAGTGTTTTCACATAAAAGCGATCCATCGTGGTATGCTGTGCTGCCAATAGTGGCTGGCACAATGCGCGATAGCCGGCTTTTTGATAGACATGCAAGGCTGCTTCTAGAGAATGATGGGATTCTAAATAGAGTTGCCGATAACCTAGTTCATCAGCTTTGGCCTCGATCTTCGCCAGCAAGGGATAGCTGAGGCGCTGCCCTTTGGCAGCATCACTGAGATAAAATTTTTGCAGCTCGGCGATTTTCCCTTCTGAATCATAAGCGGCAAGACCACCGCCGCCTAAAAGGATACCCGATTCATCGGTGACGACAAAATAATGGCGGCTAGCAGGATCTGCTGCATAAAATTCACTTAAGTGGTCTAACTCGGGATCAAAATAGGCAGTTCCTGGAACCGCCAACTGGTGGTCGGTCAAGCTTTTGCGAATGATAGCAGCTAATGGCGCATCATCTTGAGATTGGATCGGACGAAATATCGGCTTCATGCAGTTCCTCCTTAACGTAAAAGTAAATGAATAGCTATAGTGTACCACAAGCATCGAGGTAGTGTTTAGTGATGATAAGAAAAGCCATCCTCGCAATGGCGCACCTCTTTAATAAAAAAACGCCCCTCGTTGCCAGGCTCCTAATGTAAAAAGGAGGATGGCGAAACGAGGGGGCGGTTTTTGTGTTAGTCATGGAAGCAGTAATTAGAGCGTTTCACCATTAGAGGCGATTACTTGCTGGTACCACGCAAAGGAATCTTTTTTCAAACGATTCAAGGTTCCTTTGCCGGTATTGTCTTTGTCGACATAGATCATGCCATAGCGTTTCTCCATTTCGCCGCTGCCGAAGCTGACGATATCAATGATCCCCCAAGGCGTATAACCTAATAGCGGTACACCATCTTCAACCACCGCTTTTTCCATCTGTTCGATATGCTCTTTCAGGTAAGTGATGCGGTAGTCATCATGGACTTGCTGTTCATTGGTTAATTGATCGTAAGCACCAAAGCCATTTTCTACGATAAATAGCGGCAAGTCATAGCGTTGATAGATCGTATTTAACACATAGCGCAACCCGACTGGATCGATAGGCCAGCCCCAATCAGAAGCACTGATATAAGGATTACTCACGATTTTTGCTCCCGGGATATCCTCAGTTGGTGTGCCAGCCACTTCATCAAGGGTTGAGATCGTTCCTGACATGTAATAGCTGAACCCAATATAATCAACGGTTCCTGCTTTTAATAGCGCTTGTTCCTCGGGCGTGATCTCAATCGTGATGCCTTTTTTTGCCCAATATTTTTGCACATAGGTTGGGATCTTGCCTCGTACGTGGACGTCGCTGTAAAAATAGCGCCGTTCATTGGCTTTGACGGATGCCATCAAATCAGCTGGCGCACAAGAGTAGGGGTAGACCGGGACATAGGCCATCATACAACCAATCTGAAACTCTGGATTGATTTTTTTGCCTTCGATCACGGCTGCCGCGCTGGCAATCAACTCATTGACGCCCGCTTGAAAGACGAGTGCTTCTTTTTGACTGTCATCCTCGATGATCATGGCAGAATTGGTCCAAACGTGCAGCGGCTCTTGCCCATCTGCTTGATTATTGATCTCATTGAAAGTCATCCAATACGTCACTTTGTCATGATACCGTTGAAAAACAGTCTTAGCGAATTTGACAAAGAGGGGAATCACTTCTTTGTTAGCAAACCCACCAAATTCTTCATAGAGGGCATAAGGCATTTCAAAGTGAGACAAAGTGATGACGGGTTCGATGCCATTTGCCTGCAATTCGTCGAAAAGATCATCGTAGTATTGGAGACCGGCTTCATTTGGTTCTTCTTCTGTTCCAGTTGGATAGATCCGGCTCCAAGAAATCGATGTCCGTAGACATTTCAAGCCCAGTTCTTTGAATAACTGGATATCTTCTTTGTAACGGTGATAAAAGTCAATGGCTTCATGGTTCGGGTAATATTCCCCTTCAATGACTCCTTTGGTGATTTTACGGGGAATACCGTTGCCACCGGCCGTCATGACATCGGCGGTACTCATTCCACGGCCAGCAACATTCCAAGCGCCTTCCGCTTGATGGGCAGCGATCGCGCCGCCCCATAAAAAATCTTTCGGCATTTTTGCGGACATAAATTTCATTCCTCCTCGACTCATTCGTTTGCTTATAATTCTACTTTCTGGGAACGGTTAGAGGCGATCACGAAAGGCAAATAGATCAAGACCGAAATCGCAAGACAAACGACACCGACAACCGCAGCGATCGCATTTCCTCCAGTTCCTAAAAAGAGATTAATGATTCCTGGGGTCGTCCATGGTACCCCAATCGCTGGGGTCGGCATGATCGGCCAGACAACAGTGACAAAATAACCCACCAAAATATTGACCATTGGTGTCAAAATAAACGGAATGATCATGATTGGATTCAAGACGATCGGTAGACCGAAGATCATCGGTTCATTGATTTGGAAAATTCCTGGAACTAAGGACATCTTAGCGATCTCACGTTGTTCTGGACGTTTTGAAGCGATGAAGATCGCAATGATCAAGCCCAATGTCATACCAGTTCCGCCCATATTTGCGAACATATCATTTAAAACGCCCCAGGTTTCTTTGTAAGGAACGTCCCACAAGGAGCCGCCCTGGTTGATAAAGTCTAGGTTAGCTAGATCTTGTTCGGTAAAAATCGCTGAACGAACCGCATTCAATGTGTTTGGTCCATGGATCCCGATCGCAAACAACGTGGTTTGCAAGAATGCCAAGATCAAGACACCGACGACATTGCCCCCCAGATCCCGCAATGGACTTTGGATCCCGTTGTAAATCAGTTCATTGATGCCTTCCGGTGCAATCATTAAAACTAAGAAATTGATCAAAGCAGTGACTGCCACGATGATCACGATCGGAATCATGCCAGAAAAGGAACGGGAAACAGCTGGTGGTACCATTTCAGGCATTTTGATCTGCAATCGTTTGACCTTGAAAAGCTTGGGTAAGAATTCACCGACCAAACAAGCCACGATCATAGCTACGAACAACCCTTGGGCGCCTAAATATTGTGTAGAGATCACATTGACATCATCTACTGCAAACGAGGTCGGGTACAAGATCATAAAGGCAGCGACACTTGTCAAACCAACTAACGTAGCATCTGCTTGGAAATGCTTGGCTAAAAGTTGGGCAACAAGAAACGCAATGAATAAACTCATGATGTTGATGGTCCCGTTCGCCACGGAAGCTAGAACTTGCTGGGCGCTTTCCAGATTAGGAAAAAGCCGATTCAGTTGAAATAATTGCACGATGAAACTTTCATTGGAAAATAAAATATTGTTGACCAAAATAACGAGAGAAGAAGCGATGGTCAGTGGGAAAATCAGCATGAATGCATCCCGGATCGCTGCTACGTGGCGTTGATTGTTCAACTTTGTTGCGATTGGTACCAACGAGCGGTCTAACAGGTCATTGAATTTTTGCATAATAATAACACCTTTCCTTAATTGATGCCATCATTATAGCGAATGAGAGCGGCTAAAAGTAAGCGGATACGGATTCCGTACATATCTCTCAAGAAATGAAAAAAATTCCGCATCCGGAACACAGTGTTACAAAAAAAGATGGTTCAGTAAACTGAACCATCAAGGGTTGGAACGATAATCTTGTAAATAGCCGATCAGTGTTTCTAAAATCGCTACTGAAGGCAATTGACTAGTCAAATCAAGAAAGATGTCTTTGCGTTCCTCTTTGATCGCATACTCGATCGAATAATCGCACAGGCGTGCCAACGTACTTTCCCGATTGGGGGTAATGCAATATTTTTGCACGATCGCTTGATTGTCTAAACCGGTAATGACTTCGATCAGTTCTTTGGTTTCACCAGAGACACTCAGAAAAACCAAAACATTTTTTTGATCTTTTCGCAAAAAGCTTTTGATTGGGTAGGTCAGCTCATCAATGCTGATACTAAAGTAACCGAGACTGGCTAGCTTGCGGGCAACGTATTGCGCGATCGCACCGGATGCCCCCATCCCCATAAATAAGATCAAATCGGCATCCCGCATCGCTTCGGCAAGTTTTCGTATTTGGTATTCCGCATCAGGGTGGAAGATCTGCATATTCAAGCCTTTGATGCGCGCTTCTAAACCTAAGTGTTCAGGATGCGCGTCAAAATGGGCTTTTTCTAAATGATTTTTGATATAGAAGCGAAATTCTGGAAACGACTGAAAGCCGACTTTTTGAATAAAACGAAAGACCGAAGTCGAAGAGACATGAGCATCATCGGCAATGTCGCGCACACGCATATACGGGATCTTTTCTAAGTGATTGACGATAAAACGGTAGATTTCTTGTTCTACCGCAGAGAGCTTGTTCAAGTTTAATTGTTCAAAAAGCGCCATGCTGGTTCCTCGCTGTCCTAGATAATCAATTTACACCAGTATAGCATATCCGAACTTTTAACGGTGCAGCTGTTGGTGGATCTGATAGACTGCGCCGATCAAGCCGGCATCGTTTTTTAGCTTCGCTGGACGAACAGGCGCGATGGTTTGTCCGCGCAAATAATTGATCGCTTCATGCCGTGTTTCCGTGATCGTCAAGCGAGCCTGCAGGCGTTCCCAGAAATAAGGATTGGCACTGATGCCGCCGCCGATCAATACCAATTCTGGGTCAAAACAGCTAATCAAATTGATCAACCCTACAGACAAATCCGTTAGAAATTGGTCCGTCAGCTTCAACGCCAATGCTTCGCCTTGCTGCGCGCGGTCAAAAATCTCTTTGGCGTCTTGGGTGGGTTCAAAGCCAGGAACTGCTGCGCCAGATAAATTGTAGAGGCGAATCAAGCCGCCCACGACGGCAGTTTTTTTATTGATGGAACTTTCCTCGATATTGCCTTCTTCTGGCAGCTGATCGATCACCATCCAACCAAATTCACCAGCCATGCCATGAGCACCTCGGTAGACTTGATTATTGATTACAATCCCACCGCCTACACCAGTGCCTAGGACAAGACACAAATAGTTGGCTACCTCTTGCGCATTCCCGATCCATTTTTCAGCAATCGCTGCTGCATTGGCATCATTTTCCACCGCCACAGGCAATCCTGTACGCGCTTCCAAGACTGCTTTAAAATTTTCACCATATAACGATTTGATAGCGCCAGCCGTTAACATAAACCCGTCTTTTTGAACGATCCCTGGGGCACTGATCCCAATGCCATCAATCGTGTGGCGGCTCTGGGCATCTTCGATGATCGTGAGTAGATCCTGATAAAACTGGGCTGGCTCATAGCTAGTGGGGATCGCTGATTTTTCAAGGATCACTCCGGTTTCATCTAAAACCCCATATTTAATACTTGTTCCGCCAATATCAAATCCTACGTACATTCTTCTTCCTCACCTTTCAAAACATTGTTGCCTTAAGTGTACCATCTGGCAGGAGGAATTTTTTTCTTTTTTCAGCTATTTTTTGACAGCCGTTTCCGCTGCATCCAAATAAAACAAAATGTCACTTTTGCCTTCCTGATTGGTTCCTTTGTACACCTCCGTATCCAGGCCTCCGATACGAAAGCCTGCTCGCAAGTAAAACAGACAGGCAGAAGGATTATTGTCCTGCGCTTGTGTATAGATGCCGCGATAGTCTTTGGCAAGGGCCGCTTTCAGTGCCTGTTGGATCAACAGTTGACCGATTCCTTGCTTGCGGTAGTCTGTGTTGACCTTTAAGTCATAGAGGTACAGATACTTGAAAAAAGCGTCTTGAACGATCGCTAAGCCGATGCATTTTCCATCATCATAAGCACCGATAAACAGACTGTTTCGGCTCATTTCATCATAGCAATAATTTTCATCTGGGAAACGCATCGTCTGAATGTCTTCAGGTGCAAATTTACAGATCGTGTACTGCCAGTTGCCCTCATTATAAGACGGCAGCATTTTCCCCCATAAGGAGAAGGGTTCGTTTTTCAAGCGGATATCAGCTTGGTGTTCTTGATCGATCAGTTTGATTTCTAGCATGGGACACCTCGGTTTTCTATAGTTTTCAATCATGAGTATTTAAAAGTAAGTTGTTGCAGTTTAGTTTACTACAAAGAATGAAAAATCACGATACTTATTAAACAGTCTGGTCTTCCTGTGAGAAGGGACGTTTTTGTAGGAGTAACTTAGTTGTTTGTCTATACATTTAGGTGGAAAAAGCAGAAAATATTCTATTGATACCTTAGTCACAATGACCGACGGAAAAATACGTCTTAAGTTTGATTATATTTATCGCTTGTTTTTTTATACTGAAGGTAGATAGAAAAAACGGAGGACAATCACTTGAAAAAAGCAATTAGTATGATCCTGCTCGTGTTAACGATCGGGACCGTCACATTGGTTACATGGTCTTATTTTACGAAAGATGATTCCAGCGAACTGGTTCAGCTGGTGGATCGTTTCAATCCTTTCGTACCGGAGAAAAAGGTTTATGTCAAAACATCCAATGAGTATGGCGTGCCGCAAGAACATGATGCCTATGAATATACGCAAGAAGGAATCAATGAAGATGGACAAAAAATAAAAATCACGTTTTGGGCACCACAAAAATTAAAAGAAAATGCCTACCTAGAGCTTGATGCAAAGGGCAAACATGTGGAGTCGTATCAAGAGGTGACCGAGCAAGATCTCCCTGACGCTATCAAAGACGAGTTGGTTACGACCCATTGATCATCGAGCCTGCTTGAAGAAACGGACAGAAAGTCATTTCCCACATGTTGGGAGATGGCTTTTTTTAGTACCTTCACCTAAAGAAAAGTTCGCCAAGATTTGATTTGGGTGAAAAAGATTAGAGGATGATAGAATTTTCAGAAAAAATAGATAATTTTTTCAATTCTTAGTTGCAATAGCAGAAACGTCTGGTATTCTCTATGAGGTAGTTAAAAAAAATCATTCATATAATTAAAAATAGCAACAGTGAGAGAATCACTGTGTATGAAGGATCAACGGTTTTCGAGGAGGAACGTATGACAGAAAAAAATCAATTAAAAAAACAGATGAAAACCAGGCACATCACTATGTTGGCACTAGGTGGCGCAATCGGTGCCGGCCTATTCAAAGGCAGTGGGGAAGCGATCCAGTTAGCGGGGCCTGCGGTCTTGCTAGCGTTTATTTTTTGTGGGCTGATCTTATTTGTCGTCATGACAGGACTGGGACAGTTGGTTTTATCTGACCAAAAACAACATGGCCTTTCGGGCTTAGTCCAGCCGTATCTTGGCTTGCATACAGCTGATTTCATTGATTGGATCTACTGGTCAATGTGGATGATCAACATCATCGCCGAAGCAGTTGCTGCCGCAAGCTTTTTGCAGCTGTGGTTTCCCAATATTCCAGCTTGGATCTTTGTTTTGATTTTGGCACTACTCACGACCATCATCAATTTGTTTTCGGTCCGCTTGTTTGCAGAAACGGAATACTGGCTTTCGTGGGCCAAAATCAGTGTGGTGATTGTGCTGATCTTGGTGGGTCTCTATCTGGTTGCCACGCAAGTCTTTGATCTGGGCTTTTTACCGACGATGAGACAAATGACAGACTATGGTGGTTTTGCCCCTCACGGTCTCAAAGGATTTATCAATTCTTTATTGGTCGTAATCTATTCTTATGGCGGTTCTGAGTTAGTAGCCATCACGATTAGTGAAGCAGAAAATCCAAAAAAAGCGATCCCTCAAGCAATCAAAGGAGTAATGACTCGGATTGCCGCTTTTTACATCATTCCCATGTTTCTTTTACTGATCATTTATCCGTGGAATCAATTAGCAGATCCAAATGTCAGTCCCTTTGTAATGGTGTTTCAAAAAATCCATGTGCCTTTTGCTTCCGACATCGTTAATTTAGTGATCATTTTGGCCTTGTTTTCCTCCATCAATTCTGGGGTCTATGCTTCTTCAAGAACGTTGTTTTTCCGGTTAAGCAACAATGGCCAGAAAAAAAGCCGCTTCACGATGCTGAATAAAAACAGCGTGCCCCAACGAGCGATCATGTTTTGCAGCGGTACTTTATATCTTGGAGTCGTTCTTTCTTACTTTTTAGGCGACAAACTCTTCAATTATCTGGCAGGCTCCCTGTCGTATACTGTATTACTGATTTGGTTGTTGATCAGTGTGGCGGCGTTTGTTTTGGTACGCAAGCAGAAGAAAATGGGCTATACGATTTTTTTGGGTGGGGCGATCCTTGCGTTGCTTTTGCTGTTTGCCGGAATCTTGATCACTAACCCATTAGCGGTTACAGGTTTCACCGCATTGCTGTATACGATCATTTTTCTTAGTTTTTATTGGAACCATCGAAAAATAGGGGACACCAGTGGAAAAAGTTGAAGAACCCTCCCTTAAGGCATAAACTGATGGAGAAGGAACAGCCCGCTTGGCTATTTTTTCGCTTCTCAGGAACATGGCTAAAAATAAAGTAAAGGAGAATACGAAAATGGTTAATTTTTGGACATTGATTTTCGGCACCCTCAGCTGGGTTGTGGTGGAAAGTCTGCTTTACAATCCGATGCATAAGTGGGGCAAGTTTTGGGCGAAAGAATCAGGAATGGTAGAGAAGATGGACGGTCAGCAGATGACGACCGGTGACATGCTCTTTACCTTTGGCGGCACGATTGTTGGTGGGATTCTCTTATCGGCAGCGACCTATCAAGTCGTCTATTGGTTTGCCACATTCGATCATGATGGTTGGCTGATGACCTCCTTGCAAGTCGCTTGCTTATTGTGGCTAGGGGTGTATGGGGTCGCCACCTTCGTGATGGCTGTTTACTCGGGACAGTCCCGTAAATTAGTTGGGCTGCACCTTGTGAATGGGTTTCTAGGAGTGATCGTTTTAGGGCTTGTTGTCGGACTAATTGGACAATAGGCAGCGATCATATCCCAGCGAGAACGTTCAAAGATCTCAACGAATCAATCCTAAAGAAAGCCGATCTTGTCTCGACAAGGTTGGTTTTTTTGCGCGTGAAATTAATCTCACTATAAAAAAAAGCTATAAAAGCAAATTTTTTATGCTATACTGAAAATAACTAAATTTGACAGGAAACACAAACCCACGGGTTTGCGAAAAATCATGAAAGAAGGAAACTTAGGGAAAACGAGGAGGGGAAAAATGAAAACGAAAAGCAAGTTAGGTAGAAGAATGTTTGCTACCGTTTGTTTGGCGGTGCTATTTTTTTTGGCAAGCTGCAGCCGCGCAGGGGTTGACTCTGCAGCTGCAAATCAAGTATTGACCAATAGCAACAGTCATCAACAATATGCTTTGTATCTATTTGAAGATGGAAGGATCACTGTCAATAAAACGCTGAGTTTTTTGGTCGATCCGAATCAGGAACCTGCGGACTTGGTAGAAGAACAAGAGGCGCAATTAGTGCAGATCAACGAAACACTGCAAGCAGAGTTTCCCAAAAGCAAAGCACTGACTGCGGCAGACATCGGCACTATGCACACCTTTGAAGTGACAAATGCCCAAGTGATCATTGATCAAGAGAAAAAGGAAGTGCGCATGACTGGCGATGATTTTGAGAAAGTATTCAAAATGGTGGACAACAATGACAAGCGTCTGATCGATGATGAACAAAACGAGTACGAGTTTTCTTACGATGAGAAATAGCAAGTGATAAAAAAGCAGCTGCCTCCGACGAGACAACCACTTTAGACTGCAGACAAACCTTAGACAAAAATGAGGTTTATTTTTTTTCGTTGCAAAATATTAGTGACTATTACGGAAAACATTTTGCGCAAGGAGTAAGTCCGCGACTTTGCGCTTCTGCTAAAGTGGCAGGCGTGTAGGTACCGTTGCCGCATTTTCTCGTATGATATTTCGAACCTGTTGGTGTAACGAGGACCGACGTTTGGGCTTGATTGCTAGCAGCGACTGGCTGACTTTGTTCTGGCACAGCGGCGGCTGCCTGCCGTTCTTCCTCCGCCTTGGCTTGAGCGGCTGCTTGTTCGTTGGCAGCGATCGTTTGCGCCACTGTTTTTGTTCGAGTAGCTAATTCCTCATCGGGGGTCTTGAGACGAGCGACAGCATCTTCTGCACGAGCAAGGGTATCTTTTGTCGGCTCCGCCTCTGCCGCTTCCACCGCTTGGACAGCTTCTGCAACGAGTGCTTCTGCTTCTTTCTCAGAAATCTTAGTTTCTACAGTGGATAACCGACTTTCAAACGTTTCCTTGTTCAACACTGCTTGTGCGACCAATTCTTTTGCCTGATCGAAATCCTTGCGCTCAAGAGAAGCTTCAGCGGTATCAAGGGCTTTGCCGATGGCAAGGTGTTCTTCAACTACAGCTAGCCGGGTAGCAAAATTTTCGTAGGTTTTACTTAAAGCATGAATCAGCGTCACGGCTTCGTCATAATTCTTTTGGTTTGGCTGGGTTTCGGCAAGCGCCAGTGCCGTCTCAGCTTTTTCCAGTGCTGCTTGTTCTTGTCTTTCAGCTTGTAAATTCGCTAGAAATGCGCGAGAAGGTTTGACGGTGACGACTTCTTCTTTGGCGCTTCCACCCATTGAGGCTTGGAGAGTAAATTCCTGTTCCTCTTCATCTTCAAGTTGCACGGTGTAAGAAAATGTTTCGTCCGCCAGCGAAACCTCCACCCCGTTGATCGTCAGTTGCGCTTCTGGGTTGGTTTGACCCGTAATCGCCGCTTCGCCTTGTTCGTTGGTAACCAGTTCTGCTTCATCTACGTGAAGCTCCGGTGTTGCTGCTGGAGTCATTAGTGCTCCGCCAATCAATAAGAGAAAACCACCCATAAAAATAACGATTTTGTTGCGAAGCGACTTTTTCTTGATCAAACTAAGAACAAAAAAGATTCCGCTTACAACCATTGTCAAAAAACCAACAACAAAAATAAATATCCCCATACTTTTTTTCCATTTCCTTTCTTGTGAATAATTTAATTATAACATTTTTCCTAACTTATCCGCCATTAATAACCGGCTAGCAAGGGTTGCTGAACGTATGGAGGGAGTTCAACTAGCAAACCAATAGATTTTTATCAATAATAAATAGATTTACGGAAATTTTTATTATAAAATGATGTAGAAAGAGTTGTTTTTCGTTTGTATTTGCTTTTTTTGCTAAACAGCTCTTGGTCCTAATACACGTATTTACTTCATTACTAAAAAAGACGCTTTGAACAAACGGATGAAATCGAGCAAATACCTGCAAACAAGCGGCTTTCCCCAAATAACACCATAAAAAAGACATTCCCCCTCATGTGCAACTAAGCCACTTCATTGATAAGAAAATCAGTATGTGCAAAAGGAGTAGCAATGAAAATCACACAAATCCAATGTCCCAGCTGCTTGGGTCAGTTAACCGTTGACTGGGAGACAGGAAAAGCAGTCTGCCAGTATTGCTTAACTAAGTCAGTCCTACAGTCGCCGCCAAAACAAACGCAAGAAGCTTCGAATGAACAGGCTCCCGTAGTTTTTCAAAAAGTCAAAGAAGGGTTTTATTCGTTTGCCTTTAATGAAGACGAGGTAGCAAATGCCTTGAAAAAATGGCTGATCCAACAGGAATCAGTTCCTGAGGACATTATCGTTCATCTTGAAGTCAGCGAGGTAAAACGATATTTTATTCCGATTTATGAATTTCAGGTGACCTATACGATGCACTGGGAGGGGGCCTTTGGCTACGATACCCATTCCATTGCATGGGCAGGCTCGCATACGACCACGTGGGAAAAGAAGCGAGGCGACCATTCAGGTGAGACGGTTATATTTTATCAATGCGGCAGTTCGGAGGTGATCGAACAAGAAATTCCTCAGAGCTTTGAGGTCAATGATGAAATGAAAAGAAAACCGCACTTTAATACCGATCAAAAGGAATTTCAACAGCTAGTCTCAGCACATGCTATTCATGTTTTTCCCTTTGATATTGAGCAAGAGCAGGCGCTCTTTGGTTCTGAAAAACAAGCGGAATTGAGAGCTCATGCGAATGCGGTGATCCAGAAGAAAGAATCTGCCGATCATCTAAAAGAGCTGCACCTAAATCTTTCCCTGATCAGCTGTGCTACAGAAGAGCTCTACTTTCCCCTGTATATGGGCACCTTCAAGTACCAAGAGCAATCCTTTGAATTTGCGATCGACGGCAAAGATCCTGACCGAATGAAGCTGCCGATTATCCCACAGTGCCAAGCTACCTATCAAACGGTTGCGAATTTTTCAAAAGCTCGTAAGGTTTTTGGCTGGTCCTCCGTACTCTTTTTTACGTTAGGTGTGATCCTGATGATCTTGGCGCTATTCATTTCTGAATGGCTTCCTCTAGGAAGAGTATTTAGGGCTGTCATAGGGGGGATTGTCATGAGTTCCCTGCCAACTGCAGTTTATTGGGTAGTATCGGGGATAGTGTTGCACTTTCTAAAAGAACAGTACCTCAAAACAGTCCAAAAATTTAGAGATGAGCTCCAAAGAGAATTATTAGGTAAGAAAACTGGGACAGCTTTTTTAGCAAACTACGAGAAGCGTGGAAAGCATCTTGCAAGAATGAGGAAATTTTATGAATGGCTCGATACGCTCGCTTATGTGGTCGTGGTCGTTATCCTTATTTGGAACATTCTTCGGTTTCTTTGATAAACCATCTTGTTGAAAAGAAAAAACGATTCATAAAAAAGGAGAAAAAATGAAAATCACCCAAATCCAATGTCCCAGCTGTCTGGGACGTCTAGAAGTTGATTGGGACTCAGGGAAAGCAGTCTGTCAGTATTGTTTAAATGAGCTGTTGATCAAACCGGAACAAAAAAACCAGGAACAAACAAAACAAGTCGTCTCGCTTAAAGAGTTGCCACACATTCAAGGGACTGTCAAAGAAGGGTTTTATCCGTTTGCCTATGATGAAAAGGCATGTGAAGCGGCGTTAAAAAATAAACTAGCATGGCAAGAGACCATCTCGGAAAGTATCTTTTTTGAGCTAGAGATGGTTCATCTAAAACGTGTATTTATCCCGATGTATTACTTTCAAATTGCTTATGATGCTCAAGTGAGAGGGAGCTATGTCCACGAGGAACAGCAGAGGGGGAGTGGGCGCATTACTGCCGATATTTCTTTACATAACAGCGGGAACACAACAATTTTCAATGAATATTTCCCTACGGATACCCAAAAAGAAGCGGATTACAGTATCAATGGTAAGCTGCCGCTGCATCTTCAAAAAGGAGCCGCCTATTGCACGGATATGCAGCAGTTTTCGGCACTTAGCCAAGGCGCTCAGGTGCTGCCCTTTGATATTTCCAGAGAAGCGGCACTCTCTGATACCCATCTAATGGAAGTCTTTGAAGCAAAAGCCAAAGACCATTTGGTGGGAGCAGATGTTGCCAATGAGGTTCAACTGACTCTTTTTCCGAAACAATGTGATACGGAAAAACTGTATTTTCCTTATTACATTGGCGAATTCAAATACGGAAACCAAACCTATTCTTTCGTGGCTGATGGCACCGATGCTGAACGTCTCTTTCCAACCCAGCTTCCTGAATGTGAACAGCTGGTGCAAGTGAAGAAAAGTTTTTCGAAGACCAGTAGTGTCCTTTGGCAATTCTGCTATACCTTCTTTTCATTCGGAATAATTTCCGGGACCCTTTTAAATTTTATTTTTGGTGGATTTTTAATGCCTGCCGTTTCCTTTAGTTTGATTGGCACATCGATCGTGCTTTTTGTCATTTGGCTAGTAGTTTCATTTTTTTTGATTACACAAAAAATCAACTTCTTTACAGAACATAAAAAGTTTAAAAAGGATCTGAATCAAGCACTCAGTCAGCCACAGGCAGATCAAATAGCTATTTTGCAGACATTTGAAGCCCGAAGAAAGAAACTCGTCCGAAAAACAGTATTTTACAGCAGTCTGGAAAACATGGCGTATGAATTTGCCTTGATTCTCTTCTTAGCAATATTGGTTTGGTATTTCGATTTTTATGGCTTATCTCTTCTAGTGCTGCTGGCGTTTGTCAGCTGGAATACGATCCGTATTTTTACAACGAATAGCTCTGATCGATGCATCAAAACGAAAGGATGATCTCGTGGATATCATTCCCATTCAATGTCCCCATTGTTTAGGGGAACTAGAAGTAAACTGGGGTGTCGGCACGGCAGTCTGTCTGTATTGCCGCGGCAAAATGGTCATCAAATTGCCCTTTGACCACGCCAAAATTGCCCAGTCCAGTCCCCTGACGGACAAACAGCTTGCGCTGACCCAGCTGACGGCTCTCTTGAAGAAAATCAGTTTGTCGTCTGCTGCTCTTAGGGAAGACGCACCATCAGCCGGCGTTTTCGTTGGACAAGAGCAGCCAAAACCAACGTCAAGAAACCAGGTGTCTCCGATTCAAAGGGCGCCCATCCATCAGCGCAACCAGCGACAAAATCGTTTGACTGCCTTTTTTCAAAAACAAAATTTTTTGTTCTATTTTTCTGGAGAAAGACAAGTGCTACCAAGGCAATGGCAAAGACAAGTCCTCGCTAGTTTTCAAGTGCCTGAAACGGAGACCCCTCTTGCGTTGCTAACGTCAAAGATGACTGGCAAGAAAGCGAATGCGGGACTGCTTTTTGGCGTTGAACGAGTGTATTTGTGCACGTACGAAAAGAAAGAAAAACGAATAGTCAGTTTTTCCTGGATTGTTTGGAAAAACCTCGGTTTTGAGGTCCAGCATAAAATGTTTAGTAGCTTTTTGGTGATTCAACAGGAATATCGTGTTCCTCTTCAAGCATTGGGCTTTGCGACCCAATCATTTTTGCAAGAATTACAGCAGTTGTTGCAAGAGTGGGAGACTGGCTAGTGCTGAGTATCGATGAAATCAAATAGGGAATCAATTTATTGGTCAAAAAAACAAAGAGAGCGTCGCAAACAGCGGCGCTCTCTTTCACTTCATGTGGTTTCCAACTCAGCATCGTTGGTCCCTGTTAAATACTCGGCTTCATCGTTTAAAAGACTGGCCGTCGTTCGCAGCGTGTCGTAAGAATGCAAAACGGCAGCGAGACTTTTTTGCGAATCACTGATTTTCATAGTCGTCGACTCGGTACTATCTAACACGACTAAGGCTTGTTGGTTGATGGCTTGCATGGTTGCGGCAATGGTTTGGGTCAACTGCTTGGTCTGTTCGGCTAATTTTTGCATTTCATCGGCAACTACCCGAAAGCCAGCTGCTTGTTCGCCGATCCGTGCTGTTTCGATGGAAGCGTTGAAGGATAGCAGTTTGGTTTGTTGTGCAATGCGGTCGATGTCATGCAGCACCGCTGTCACCTGTTGGCTATCCATTTCTAAGGCATGGGTCGTTGCTTGATTTTGATCAGACAGCCGTTTGACTTGCGCCAAGTTTTCTGACAAATGATCGACTTGCTGATGCCCGTTGGCAGAAAGTCGTGTCAGGGAAGCAGCACTTTCTTGCACTTTTTTGATAGTGACCGCTAAGGCTTGTTCTCTTTGGGTAATGTCAAAAGCGATTTTGACGACGTTGACGACTTCTTGCTGCTCATCGAGGACGGGGAAGTAGATCCCTTCTAAAATCAGTTTTTCTCCTTGTTTGTTTTTTCGGATGATTTTGTCTTGAAACCGTTGCTTTGAGTACAGCAGTTGATTCCAAAAAGCTTGGTAATCCGTACTGGCAGCATAATGGTCAAAACAAAAGGTCCGATGCGGCAAGCCAATGATTTCTTCTTGGCTGTACCCTAGGATATCAGTCATGTTGGCATTGGCGAAAACAACTTCTTTTTGCGGATCAAAGACTATGACAGCGAGTTCTTGAAAAATAGCAGCGAGCAGACGGTTATTTTGTGTTTCATCTAATGTGAATTTCATACGTACTTACCTACGCCTTTCAGTTTTTTGGGAAGTTTACACAGCGAGTGTCTTACAGTTATCGGTCATGAAGGCAAGGCAGTTAAGAGTGCAAAAACCACCTTTTTTGTCGAACAAAATGCTTGGAAACAGAAGAAAGCAAGATTCTTTGCATCAGAATGACTTGGTGGTACCCTTAAGATCAACACGAACGATTTCAAACAAAAGGAGAGAATCGTATGACAGATAGAATTTCGTTGGAAAAAGCAGCCGTTGAATTTAGTGAGGCAAATGCACCGCACCCACGGATCTATGAATTACCGCCAGAAGAAGGGCGCGCACTATTGGAACAAGTCCAAGAGTCACCCGTCAATAAATTGGCGGTTGAGATAGAAGATCAGACCGTAGATACAGGCGAATGGGGGACCATCAATGTTCGTTTTGTTCGTCCTGAAGGAAATCATGCGATTCTCCCTGTCATTTATTATCTCCATGGCGCGGGCTGGGTCTTCGGCAGTGCCGCGACTCATGATAAATTGATCCGTGAATTGGCGGTACGAACCAACTCGATCGTCATTTTTCCTGAATATAGTCGTTCACCAGAAGCAAAATACCCAACGGCGATCGAACAAAATTATGCGGTCTTGCAGCAATTACCGGGATTTGTCGATGTCAAAGGCTTAGACCTTAGCCGTTTGACCGTGGCTGGTGATTCCGTAGGTGGGAACATGGCGACCGTTATGACCTTGTTGACGAAAGCCCGTGGCGGCATTCCGATCGCACAGCAATTATTGTTCTATCCTGTGACAGATGCCCGCTTTGATACGCCTTCGTATGAAGCATTCGGTGAAAATTATTTTCTGACCAAAGAAGGGATGCAATGGTTCTGGGATCAATACACGACGGATGAAACACAGCGGGATCAAATGACCGCTTCTCCACTACGCGCGACCAAAGAGGAGTTAGCCGATCTGCCGCCAGCGTTGATCATTACAGGCGAAGCAGATGTCTTGCGGGATGAAGGGGAAGCCTATGCGCAGCATTTACGAGCAGCTGGCGTGGAAGTCACCCAAGCACGGATGCAAGGGATCATCCATGATTTTGTGATGGTCAATGCGATGGATCAGACCCAAGCCGCACGAGCGGCCATGACACTGGCTGTCGGATGGCTGACGGAAAAAAATGTCCCCGCAGAATAAGAAACCGACGAAAGCAGCTTCTTTTTTTGCGGTGTTCTGATACAGACAAGGATGTATGGAGTGGAGCGATCCACTCCTTTTTTTGTCGGAAAAATTGAAAGACGTACACCTGCAGTCTGAAGCAGATGCAAACGCTCTCTAAAAAATCACGCTTTTATAATACAGATTTTAATAAGTGTTTTTCGTTGATAAATAAATAAAAAGTGCTATTATATGTATTGTGATTAATACAGTTTTTGAAAAGAGGTAATACAGTGAGTGCAAGAGGATCAGAAATCATTGTTGAAAGTTTAGAAAATCATCGGGTGCCTTATATCTTTGGGATTCCCGGTGCAAAAATCGATGGCGTGTTTGACGTGTTGAGTGATCGGGGACCAGAGTTGATCTTGGCACGACATGAACAAAACGCGGCCTTTATGGCACAAGCAATCGGTCGCCTGACAGGAGAGCCAGGAGTCGTCATTGCAACAAGTGGACCAGGAGCCAGTAATTTAGCGACTGGGTTGGTCACGGCAACTGCCGAAGGTGATCCCGTCTTGGCACTAGCAGGCCAAGTGAAGCGTTCTGACCTTTCAAAATTGACCCACCAAAGCATGAATAATGCGGCGTTGTTTGCGCCGATCACGAAATTCAGCAGTGAAGTCCAAGATCCTGAAACCCTTTCTGAAAGTATTGCCAACGCCTTTCGCATCGCAAAAACAGCGAAAAAAGGGGCGAGCTTTTTATCCATTCCTCAAGATGTGACAGACGGAACCGTTCAAGGGGCAGCGATCAAACCTCTATCTTCGCCTAAATTAGGCAGTGCCGATGCAGAAGATATCCAGGCACTCGTCGATCGGATCAAAGAAGCCAAACTGCCTGTCTTACTCTTAGGGATGCGGGCTTCAGGCGTGAAAGAAACACAAGCGATTCGTCAGTTAGTTGCAAAAACTGGGTTGCCTGTCGTAGAGACCTTCCAAGGTGCTGGAATCATTTCTCGTGAATTAGAAGAGCATTTCTTTGGCCGCGTCGGCTTATTCCGCAATCAGCCTGGTGATATGTTGTTGAAACGCAGCGACTTAGTGATTGCTGTAGGGTACGACCCGATCGAATACGAAGCCCGCAACTGGAATGCGGAAAAAGATGCCCGCGTGATCGTTATCGATGAAGTACCGATGGAGATCGATCCATTTATGCAGCCAGAAGTTGAACTGATGGGCAGTATCGCGAAAATTATTGAACAACTATCAAAAGCCATCGATCAGTATCACTTGAGCGAAGACGCCCAAAACTATTTAACGACGCTGCAAACCAAACTCAATGAAAAACCAGCGGATGTCGAAGGCAGTAACAATACCTTGCATCCCTTGGAAATCATCGATGCTTTGCAACAAGAAGTGACCGACGATATGACGGTAACGGTGGATGTCGGCAGCCATTACATTTGGATGGCCCGTCATTTCCGTAGTTATGAGCCACGGCATCTGCTCTTTAGTAATGGCATGCAGACCTTAGGAGTCGCTTTGCCATGGGCGATCGCTGCAGCGCTCGTGCGACCAAATACTCAAGTGATCTCTGTATCTGGCGATGGCGGCTTCTTGTTTTCTGCCCAAGAGTTAGAAACAGCTGTCCGTTTGAAACAAAACATCATTCACTTGATTTGGAATGACGGTACCTACAATATGGTGAAATTCCAAGAAGAAATGAAATATGATCGTGCTTCTGGGGTTGATTTTGGACCCGTTGATTTCGTAAAATATGCCGAAGCGTTTGGTGCCAAAGGCCTACGGGCAACCACTAAACAAGAATTGATGGCAGCCATCGAAGAAGGCTTTGCAACGGATGGTCCAGTGATCATTGATATCCCTGTGGATTATTCAGACAATGCCGATCTGGGCAAAACGATCCTACCTGATCAATTTTATTAAGACCAAAGGAGCAGCAAGATGAAAGTGAAAAACAAAAGTTATTTATATCAGCATGGCACCCTAGGTGGGTTGATGCAGGATTTAATGGATGGCACGGAGCAAATCGGCAAAATGCTTGAATATGGCAATTTTGGGATCGGTACGTTGGCTGGTTCCAATGGTGAAGTGATTATTTTAGATGGTGAAATCTACCATGTAGACGAGTCGGGCAAGGTACAAGTGCTCCAAGGAAATGAAGGAACCCCCTATGCGGCAGTCGTTGATTTTTCTGCGGCGAAGCACCTGCAGGTCAGCCAAGAAATGACCGATGAAGAAGTGAAAAACCACGTCCTGACAGAAGTCAGCCCGAATTTGTTTTCCGCTGTCAAGATTCATGGGGTATTTACCAAGATGCACGTCCGCGTTGCCCCAAAGCAAGAAAAACCGTACCCAAAATTCATTGAGATCATCCAGCATCAGCCGGAATTTCAAGCAGAAGATATCAGCGGCACGATCGTTGGGTTCTTTACCCCGTTGTTGTTCCACGGTGCTGCGGCTGCTGGTTTCCATCTGCATTTTATTAGTGATGATCGGACATTTGCTGGACATGTCTTAGACTTTGAAGTGGCAGCTGGTGAAGTCGAATTGATGGAACTAGCCGAATTTCGTCAGCATTTTCCTATCGACAACCAAGACTACTTGCAGCGGGAGATCGATGTCGCAAAAATCGCCAAAGATATTGAAGCTGCCGAATAAGCAGCAGGCAGCAAAAATAATTGATCGCCAGTAGAGTGGTCTCGGATCGAATGGAACGCAAAAAAGCAGTGAAGCCAACGCTTCGCTGCTTTTTTGTGCTTTCTTCTATTCATGCGGATTGCTGCAAAACCTGGATGCTTCGATAGAAAAGCTGGAAAATAGTCAAAAATCTGAAATAATTCCTACTTATAAGCAAATAAATTGATATATTTTAAGAATAATGATAATTTTTGTACTAATTAGAAGTATTTTGTTGAGAGTAATTGCACTTGACTGATTTTATAGAGAAAAGAGGAAAGATATGAAAAAAAAGTTGACGACTGCGCAAGGAGCCAGTGTAGCGGATAACCAGAATTCTTTGACAGCGGGGCGCCGTGGCCCAGTGTTGATTCAAGATGTCCATTTGCTAGAAAAACTGGCACATTTTAATCGTGAGCGGATTCCCGAACGGGTCGTTCATGCGAAAGGTGCGGGGGCTCATGGGGTCTTCCGAGTAACAAACGACGTAACGATGTACACGAAAGCGGCGTTTCTTTCAGCCATCGGGAAAGAAACGGAGATGTTTATTCGCTTTTCAACGGTTGCCGGAGAACTAGGGTCTGCGGATACGTTGCGCGATCCTCGGGGGTTTGCGGTTAAATTTTACACGGAAGCGGGGAATTATGATCTCGTGGGCAATAATACCCCGATTTTCTTTATTCGTGATCCGTTGAAGTTTCCTGATTTTATCCATACCCAAAAAAGAGACCCGCGAACGCACTTGAAAAATCCAGAGGCGGTATGGGATTTTTGGTCCCATTCACCGGAATCCCTCCATCAAGTCAGCCTGTTGATGGGGGATCGGGGCTTACCGGCAACCTTTCGTCATATGCATGGGTATGGGAGCCATACATTCGCTTGGCTCAACGCAGAGGGAGAACGCTTTTGGGTGAAATATCATTTTCGGACGGATCAAGGCATTATGAACATGAGTGCGGCACTCGCAGCAGAACTTGCGGGAAGCAATCCTGATTATCATATTGAAGATCTATATAAAGCGATTGAGGCAAAGGAGTATCCTTCTTGGACACTCTATGTTCAAATCATTCCCTTTGAAGAAGGTTGGTCAGCTGCCGTCAATCTTTTTGATGTGACCAAAACAGTCTCACAAAAAGACTATCCGCTCATTGAAGTGGGACGAATGACTTTGAATCGCAATCCAGAGAACTATTTCAACGAAGTCGAGCAAGTCACTTTTTCACCGGGCAATATCGTTCCAGGGATTGATTTTTCTCCGGACAAACTATTGCAAGGTCGGCTGTTTGCTTACGGTGATGCGCATCGTTATCGAGTTGGACCCAACAGCAGCCAGTTGCCGATCAATGCGCCAAAAGCGCCTGTCCATAATCACCAACAGGACGGTTTCATGAATACCAAAACGAATTCTTCAGGGATCAATTATGAACCGAACAGTTTCGATGGCATCAAAGAAAACCCGCATGCCAAGGGCATCCACTATTCGTTAGAAGGAGAGATCGGTTCCTTTGATTACGATGAAGACTATTATAGCCAAGCAGGTGATTTTTATCGTTTGCTCTCAGAAGAAGAACGAACACGTTTAATTCAAACGATTGCGGGAAGTTTGGGACAGGTTCAAAATCAACAGATCAAAGAACGGCAGGTCATGCATTTTTACCGTGCGGACCCAGAATACGGCAGACGAATCGCTGAAGCGATCGATGTGAACATTTAAGAAAGGAGGAAAAAGAATGTTACTTTTACATGTAGTTTTTGGTCTTTTATCTTTTGTCGGAGCAATGATGCTGGGGGTGGCCTTTAAAGGGCAGCTGCGAGAGCTTTCAAGGCTTCAGCAATGGGCAGTCGGTTTGAGTTATACGGGCACGCTGTTGACGGCGATTTTGGGGATCTTGTCTGCATCTTCTCATCCAATCATCGTACTCATGACCCTCGTAGGCGCACTGGCTTTTACGAAACGGACATTTTTAAGTGCAGATCAATCCAAAGAGCAATGATTGCTGATAGTAGCAGCGTAGAAGGAAAAAGCGTACTTGATTCATTGGAAAAGTCCCATATAAAGCTGCTTCCACTAAAAAAGAACAGCTTTATATGGGAGGATTAGTCAGGCGTTCGTTTAAAGGCGACAAGGAAATATCAATTCTCTTTCTTTGGAGAAGCGGCGTGAATGATTGGAATTACTACGTATTATCAAGAACGACCAACCGCAAAATTCTCGGATTGATTCGATTCAAAAGATAATTCCAATCGGCAGCGTCGGGTATTGATTTTAATAAGACACTTTCAACATCCAGTAAGTATTCAGTGGCGTATTCGGAGTAGTTAGTAATGAGAAAATTAATGTTTTTTTCTTTTAAATACTCGTGGGAGAGTTCGTTTGAATCAGGGTAGTACATTTCATGATAAACGCCAAGATATTTTCGGATAATACTTTCGGCGTACTCACAAACATACTCGTTACCTTCAAAAATAACAGCTATAGTTCTCCGTGTGCCCCAATTCTCTTCAATGATGGCTTCCATGTGGAAGGTGAGACTTGCACAAAAATCATCCAATTGGTCGAAAGAATAGAGTGTTTTCACAAGAGGATGTGAGAGCAAAAACTGGCGATTTTTTTTATATTCAGCCGCAAATTTCTCTTTGACGAAAGCATTCAAATCATCGATGTTGACGTTCATCGTTGGCGATAACAACTCACGAAGCTTGAAAATAGTAAAGAATGACTCTAACCAAAGCAAATCTTTTTGTTCATCAAAGCTGTTGCCGCGATTTTGGGCATAGAAATCAGCAGTGATTTGTTTGATCGCGGGCCAGTGGTTATAGTTAAGACAAAACGCTTTGCTTGTTTCTAGATCGGTGTTGAGTTTGCGACGACAAATGATGCAAGTCAGAAGATAGATTGCTTCTTCTTGAGGAAACTCAAAGGTAAAATAACGCTGGATAATCTTTTTAAGGTCCTCATAATTTGAAAGTAAACCATTTTTTTTAACTAACTCGCTTAGTTCTGGAGAGGGGGCAGCAAGTAAACCGCGTTTGCTGCGCTCCACGCTAATATAAAGGATATAAGCAAAATAAGAAAACGAAGAGCTCTGTAAGGCCTTCGTTTCCAAAAGGTCAGTGATTTCCATCACCGCATCTTGTACATGGATCGAGGGAAATAACGTGTGGACATTAATGTCAGACTCGTAGTAAAAAAGACAGAAAAATTTTCGTATATCGATCTCCGAACCTGCCAAAGAGACGGGATCCGTTTTTATTTTTAAACCGAAAGGGGATAAAAATGGCTGTATTTTCCGGAAGTAGCTGATCAGCGCTTGTTCAGAAATATTAAGCGTTAAGCTCCAATCAAAGAGGGTTTGCTGCTCATCATAAAAAATACTTTCTAAAATCTGGAAAATCGGTTCATCTTTTATCAGTTCTTGCTTTTGCTTTCGATACCTATCATGATCGATTTCTTCAAAAAGATACCCGATTTTTGCTGTATGGATCGCCATAGCCCCTTTAAAATACTCTCGCAAGCTAGCAATGTCAGTAATCAACGTACGCGTACTGCTCTCGGTCACTTCAGCGAGTTCTCCCAGTGTACGGGAGGGACTTTTCTCAAATTCATTCAACAATTGCAGCCAGCGAATCAACGTGCGATTTCGCATGAATTTTAATTGAAATGTTTTCATGTCAGCCTCCGAAAAATAAGTTTAAATAATTATAGCATAATCATTTACACAGAGAATGAAACGTTCAACTGTTAGGCGTTCTTGCCACAGTGCCTTGAAGGCTCTGACTACCAGCAGAACATTTCCGGGAATATCAATCGTTCACGGTAAGTATAGCAAGGACCTGAGAAACCAATTGCCAAAAATCATACATAAACTTGAGAAAACGAAACGCTAATAGAAAGGCTCCAAACGCTAGATAAAAAGCTAATGAAGTAAGAAAAGACGATAAAAACACAGTTGTTCAACTGGCAGTTGCCCATTTGAACAACTGTGTTTTTTTCTGATGACGCCAGAGGATCTTAGGCAACAGAAAGTAAAAGCTGCAACCCAGACTCGATAACGAATTGGATGCAAAACGTGATCCTTTACCAGTAGACCCATTCTTCCAACAACTCGTTTTCTTTGACAAGCACGGGAGTCATTTGCTTGAGTCGAAAAAACGAAGCGTAGTATAATAAAAGAGAATTGATATTTATTTACTATTTGGATGACAACATGTTTTTTTGATAGAGGTTGTTAAGTGAAAAAAGGAGAGAAAGGAAATCGCCTATGAAGCATTCGCAAAAAGGGGTAGCGCTTCTTTTGGTTTGCGGACAACTTTTAGCTGGTGTGCCAGTTTCAGCTGCGGTTGTTGCATCGGAAGGTACGATCGTTGCCCAAACATCAGAAACAGCTGCACAAGAAAGTGACAGTAGCAGCACAGCAGGGACGGTTGAAGAAACTGCTCCAGCAGGGGAAGGACAAGTGTCCGATTCGGAGCAAGGATCGGCACCTGTAGAAAGTGTACCAGAAGGATCTGAGACAGCGCCGGAGGGAACAGAGCAAACCGAAGAACCAAACCCAGATCCTCAACCGACGCCAGAACCGAACCCAGAGCCAGAGCTACCGAGTAAGCCAGAGCCTTCTCAGCCAGAAGAACCAACCCCAGCACCGAAACCAGAAAAACCAACACAGCCTGAAGCGCCCAAACCTGAGACGCAGCCAGAGAAGCCCCAACCGTCAAAACCTGTAGAAACGCAACCGACACCAGAAGAAAATAGGGGAGCAAGTCAAGAAACACCGGCGGCTGTGTCTCCGATCATACCACCAAGTACCCAAGCACCAAGCGGGCCAAGTCAATCCGATCCTATAACGCAGCAAGGTAGCGAAACGAGCTTGACGGTCACACCAGTAAAAGAAGTGTGGGATTTTATCCAAGAAATCGGCGAAGATGCTCGGGAAATTGGCTTGAAAAATGATTTGTACGCTTCTGTCATGATTGCACAGGCTATTTTAGAATCAGGTGGCGGGCAAAGCAGACTGAGTCAGGCGCCGTATTTCAATCTCTTTGGTATCAAAGGAACCTATCACGGACAGGGTGTTGCCTTTCGGACACAAGAAGATGATGGTTCGGGAAATCACTACACAATCACGGCAACGTTCCGCCAATATACTGGCTACAAAGAGTCATTGATGGACTATGCTCGTTTGTTGAAAGAAGGGGTCGGGCAGCAGTCTGATTTTTATAAAGGCGTATGGAAATCAGAAGCGACTTCTTATCAAGAGGCTGCCCGTTATTTGACTGGTCGGTATGCCACAGATACGACGTATGATCAAAAGCTGACAGCTTTGATCGAAGCCTATGCGTTGACTCGTTATGATCAGAAAAAACCTGATGTGACCGCAAGTGAGACGTATCTTTTTCCTGTTGAAAAAGCCGTTGTCACTTCTACCTTTGGTCCACGTTGGGGAAGTTTTCATCGAGGTGTTGACTTTGCCGCAGCGTTTGGGACACCCATCATGGCGAGTCAATCTGGAACGGTCATCCGTTCAGAGGTTCATCCTTCTTGGGGGAATTATGTAGCGATTCTCCATGAGGACGGGATGACGACACTCTATGCTCACAATCAACAGAACCTTGTGAAGGTTGGTCAACAAGTGGAACAAGGAGAAACGATTGCGCTCATGGGTAGTACGGGCAATAGCACAGGCGCACACCTGCACTTTGAAGTCAGTGCATCGCCTAGTTTGAGCCAAGCGAAATTGGTCGATCCAATCGCTTTTTTAACAAAATAAGGATTGCCGAAAAGAGAGTATCGTGGATACTTTCTTTTTTTGTCTTTTTCCAGCAATTTTTTGGGAGCAACAATTTTAATTTTTTTTTCATGAAAACCGAAAAAATGTTTAAAAAAATCGTGCATAGATTCTTTATAATTTTCACATAACCGTAACAGTTGCTAATCCATAAACTGGCGTGAGCAGATCGGTCAACCAGCAGCACAAATGGTAGGTTCGAATGCTATTGATGATGAGCGGAGAAGCAAAATCGTTACAGTTGTTACCCCTACGAATAAAAAATTGCTAACGAAGTAGGGGAGCGAATAATCAGGAAGTGCATCAATTATAAGTCTATTCCTTTTTTTCTAATCAGTATTGATCGTTGAAAAGAACTAACAAGAAATGATTAACCATAAAAAAGTAGAAGAGATAAATGAGCTGCTCTTTTTTTCTGTTAAACGAAAAGAATGTTTTACACAGTGATGCATAAAATAAAAAAGAGGGGAACATTTTATGAGAATAAATAAAACGGATTTTGAGGCAGTGATGGCCAATAGCGAATTTTTAGACTATTACTGTCAATTATTTGAACAAAACGGTGAACGATCCGTCACAGATAAGCAATTAGAAAAATTACACTATTTGATTCAAAAGCAGGTGGCACTAACGATTCAAAAGAATGCGAGCTATTCCTTTTTTACACAAACATACAAGCTGCCGCAAACACTCGTAAAGGATTACCAACTGTTAGCGGAATGTACCGAGAGGCTTTCAAAAATAGAAATGGATCAGTTGATACCCAAACAATTTATTGAACAGGACTTTAACGTGCAGATGAAAAAAGTAAGTCAAGAAACGCAATATGAACAGCTTTTAAACATCATGACAGACACATTTAGACAAATAAAGAAAACATAGGTGATTTTCAACATAGCAGCTTTTTTTCAAAATGAAGCAAATGATACAAAGAATTTTCTTATTTCTTAAGCAGAATCTGATGAAAGCAAAAGCGAAATCCTTGCACTATTTTTAATAGCCGATAAAATAATTGTTATAAGACAGTAGTCTGGACACAACGCTTTTTTTCATCAGTCTATGAAAAAACCGATTTTTTATGTAGGATGAAAACCGATATAATGAGACTGCTTAGGCGCCTTTCATGCGTAAATTAGCCGCAAAAAAGAAATTCTTAGTAAGGAGCTTATGTTTGAAAAATTTTCAATTGAGTTTTGTCACAAGCAAATCGACCGTCCGATGGCTGCAGATTCTAAGTGAATTTGAAAAAAATGAAATTTGTAGTGCCAGCCATTTGGCTGAAGTAACAAGTAGTACTACAAGGACGATTGGCAAAGACATCAGTCAGATTAATGATTATTTCTGTGGGTTGATCCTGATCACTTCCACCAATCAAGGCTATTCGTTTGAACTATTTGATTATTCACAGTATGAAAAGAAAAAAGCCTCGCTTTTAGCGAATGAACCGCTCTTTATTTTATTGGAAAATATTTTTATTGGAGAGTTAAAGACGATCGATGAGTGGGCGGACTGCTTGTTTTTATCCAAGAGTACCTTATCAAAATACTTGCAGCGCATTCATGAACAACTGGCACGTTTTGATCTCCAACTAGCACTAGATCCCCTGAATATCGTTGGACAAGAAGCAGATATCCGCAATTTCTTCTGTACCTTTTTCTATGAAACAGATAGCACACCCCATACTGTCTTTCCGCCAGCTGCGGTCCAACAGGCAGTAACGGAAATCGGCAGGATGTTTGACAAAAATAGTTATCACACCGTTTCGTTTTCACAATATACGTATCTACTTTATATTTCGCTTGAGCGATTTATGCAAGGCAAAACTGTGCAAATCAACGACGAATTGTACCACGCCTTGCGACACAGTATTCAGCTGATGCACTTTCAGCGAATCAATGGCATTATTGAAAAGTACTTTCAATGTCGATTGACGAACGATGAACTTATCTTTTTGTTTGTTAGTATTATCACAAAGAAAAAACTGCAAAATGTGATCGTCGAACAAAAGTTTTGTCTTTCTTATAATCATTGGACCGAGATTCGCACGTTGACCAACGAGTTTTATCAGATGTTGAATGTATCGTCGAAAAAGCCTAAAGAAGATCAGATTCTGATCGAATCCTTTTTTACTTCTGCCAAATTGAAGGAGTGCTTATCCACTTCGGCCAATCGTAATATTTATGATGTGAATGCGTTTATTAAGAAAACTTTTTCTAAGGAGTTTGCTGCTTACCGAGAGTTTTTAGAAAGTAGTTGCGAGTACCACACCCTTTATTCTGTGGAGTATCTGACGGATTTTTGTGCAAACTTAGTGATTTTTATTGAATCTGTTCGAGAACGTCATTGGTTTCCCCGAAAAAATATCGCCTTTATCTTCGAAGGAAATAACAATATCGTTCAGTACATTGAGGGCTGGTCCAACCGCTATTTTAGCCGATCCCATCAAGTCTTTTATCCTGACTCAGGGGAAGTCAATGCTCAATATTTAGAACAAAATACCATTGATCTGCTAGTGACGAACTATGCCGAGCATGCGACCGAATTTCGAGATATCGTTGAATGTATCGTCTTCAAAACGATCCCTTCTTCTTCTGACTGGAATCGGCTGCTTGAACGGATCAATCCTAACGTCACCCGCCAATTTGCCCTAAAAGACCTCTTCTAGTTCCCCATTCTGTTTTGACCTAAAGAGTTGCTAGAAAGGGCCTTTTACATGAAAAGAAAGCATTTTTCCTTCACTGCTTAGACAGTGAGAAGGAAAGATGCTTTCTTTTTTAATGGCTTGACTCTCCGCAGCTGTGCAGGAGTGTGGGAAGGGGAAGTGGGGAATGCATCAGGTACGGATGCAAGCCTTTGGAACCAGCGGTTTTCAATTCAATCGATCAATGTGGGCGAAATCATTGGGCTTCACTTAAGTAAATCAAACTCCAAGGCGCCTTTTGGTTTAGCTGAAGACCGGTCAATTCCCGATAGAAACAGGTTTTGTCTTTGACCGTCAGCTGAATGATCTCTTCTTCCGTATACTCGTTTAGAGAAGAAATTTTTAAAACATAAAGTTCTTTTAGTATTTGCAGCTGTGCGTCGATATCTAAGAGCAACGACATTTTTTCGAAAAAAGTACCCTCATCTTGTTCATAGATCGCCAAGAATCGTTGGCGCAAAGAGAGATAAAAATTAAAGATTTTTGGGTGTGTATAAGAACAGGGCGAGTGGATAAATTCTACGTCAAAAAAGTTTACATATTCTTCGGCTGATTGGATCGTTTTTAAGTTCATATCAATACTCCTTATAAGTGTTAGGAAAAAGTGACAATACGTGTCATTATCAAAAAGAGTCACTGTTAAGCAATGTCTTACTGAGAAGGCCCTTTTGTTTTTTTTAATGATTGGGGGAAGGACTTTCGCTACATTCAATGTACAGGATATTCCAAATTGGCTCAAACGCGTTTTTTCGTAACCATACGAAGATTTGTTTTCGCTGGTATTAACGTCAAAAATGTTCAACTATTCTGATAATTGTTGTTATAAAAAGAATATTTTCGGAATGAGCGAAATGACTGGGTTTCCTTTCTTTTCCAGCAGGTTGTTTTTTCATTCGCTGAAATCATGGTTGAGAAAAAACAGCATCAGTTGACCGGTAGGCTCATCCCCGTCATTTTTTCAAAGGTGTGATACTATAGAATTATCTAGAAAAACGATCCTTTGATTCAAGTTGCCAATGCCAAAATAGTGCGAAGACACGCAGTTGCAGTGAGACGCAACCGTCTGTTTCGGTGAAAAGAATTGGCTAAATAGGGACGTTTATTAAAGCAAACGAGGAGCAATTCAATGAATGAGAAAAAAACAGTTGTAGTGATCGGCGGCGGACTTGGTGGTCTATCAGCGGCGGTCTCATTAGCCCAAAATGGCTTTGATGTATCATTATATGAAAAAAATCACCATTTAGGTGGCAAATTGAACCGACTGGAAACAAACGGCTTCGGCTTTGACTTAGGTCCTTCGATTTTGACGATGCCGCAGATTTTTGAAAAATTATTTACTGGCAGCAATCGCGATATGGCGGATTATGTTGCGATTCGCCGATTGCCATTGGAATGGCGCTCCTTTTTCCCCGACGGCACCAAGATTGATCTCTATGGCGATCTTGCCCGCATGGCAAAGGAAAACCCCCACTTGTCGGAAAAAGACATGGCAGAGTACCAAGACTTTTTGGACTATGCGCAAAAGATTTATGATATCACGGAAAAAGGCTATTTCGAGAAAGGCTTAGATACCACGAAAGAAATCTTGAAGTATCACGGCGTGATCAAAGCGCTGAAAGGCTTTGATTATTTCTCTTCCATGCATGATGCCATTCAAAAACGTGTCAGCAATCCGCAGCTGCAAGACATGCTGAGCTATTTTATCAAGTATGTCGGCTCGTCTCCTTATGACGCCCCAGCCGTCTTGAACATGATGATCTACATGCAGCATGCCCAAGGTGTCTGGTACGTGCCAGGCGGGATGCATCGGTTAGCCGAAGGCATCGTTCGCTTAGCAAAAGAGATTGGTGTGACCTTCCACACGGGACACAAAGTGGAAAAATTGATCGTTGAACAGGAACAAATCCGTGCCGCTCGTTTGGATGATGGCACGTTGATCGAAGCCGACTATTTTGTTTCCAACATGGAAGTGATCCCGGCTTATGAAGAGCTGTTAGAAGAAGCGCCGACCTTTACTCGAAAACTGGAAGAAAAATTTGAACCAGCAAGTTCTGGCTTTGTCTTGCACTTAGGGGTCAAAACCTCCTATCCGCAACTGGCGCACCACAACTTTTTCTTTTCCAATGCCTCAAAAGAAAACTTTGATCAAAATTTCCATCAGCATCAGCTGCCGGAAGACCCAACGATCTATTTGGTCAATGCCAACAAAACCGATCCGTCGCAAACAGTGGCAGGGCATGAGAACATCAAAATCTTGCCTCATATCCCTTATTTGCAGGATAAACCCTTTACGGAAGCGGAATACGATGCCTTTCGTGAACGGATCTTGATCAAGCTGGAAAACATGGGCTTAACGGATCTACGCAAGCACATCGTGTATGAAGACCGTTGGACACCCGAAGACATCCAAAAGAATTATTTGTCACATCGCGGCGCCATCTACGGCACGGTCTCTAATCGCAAGAAAAATCATGGCTTTAAACACCCGAAACACAGCGAACGCTACGACAATCTATACTTCGTTGGCGGTACGGTCAATCCCGGTGCCGGCATGCCGATGGTGACCCTTAGTGGCCAGCAAGTCAGTGAGATGATCACCAAAAGAGAACACTAAGATAAGAAAGGATGATGACTGTGTACCTGCTGCTCGCTGGTATTTGCGCTGCTTGGCTGGCAGGCTGGCTGATTTTTTTCCGCCTGCCGACGATACCCACCCGCAAGGAGACAGCCGCATCCAAAGACTTGAAGGAGAGGGCAGAATTGTCGATCATCATCCCCACCCGCAATGAAGCAGAAAATTTGCCGCAATTGTTGGCATCCTTGCAGCAGCAAACCCTTTATCCTGTGGAGATTTTGGTGGTTGATGACGGATCGGAAGACGAGACGATCGCCTGTGCCAAGCGCTTCGGTGCGACGGTCTTGCAAACCGCTGCCGATTCTGCTGGGAAAGCGGCGGCTTGCTGGTTAGGCGCCTCACAAGCGGTGGGCAAGTATCTATTATTTTTGGATGCCGATACCTTCTTTCTAGCAGAAGATGGCTTAGAGCGCCTTTTCGCTGCGTATGAGGAGCGATCGGGACAAGGCCTGCTCTCGGTGCAGCCCTATCATCAAACGAAGCGCCTGTATGAACAATTATCTGCCGTCTTTAATGTCATCTTACCTGTCGGGTTGAACCGCTTTTCTATCGTAGGCGAAAAACTCTCAGCCGGCGGCGCCTTTGGTCCGTGTATCTTGTGCAGCAAAACAGCGTACCTTCAAGCCAATGGGCATCAGGACATGCCACAAGGAATCTTAGATGATCTAGCATTAGCGAGACGCTTTAAGAAAAAACGCTTGCCGATCACCTTGTATGGTGGAAAAGACCTGTTGGCCTTTCGGATGTATCCAGCTGGTGTTCGTCAACTTGTTCAAGGCTGGACGAAGGACTTTGCCACTGCTTCGCAATTCACTCACCCTTTGATCATGGCGGGTGTCATCTTGTGGATCAGCGGCGGCATTGGGGTACTGGCGGCACCGTTTCTGATGGAACCGCTTTGGCTAGGACTGCTTTTTTATGCTGCTTATTTTGGACAAACTCTGTGCTTTGCCCGCCGTGTCGGCAACTTCAACCGAGTCTTGCTGCTTTTTTTCCCATGGTACTTTCTTTTTTTCCTAGGCTTATTTGGTTGGTCATGGATCCAAACCCATTTGTTGAAATCCGTGACCTGGAAAGGACGAAAAATCAATTTATAGGAGGCGATGCACATGCCGCTGATCACCTTATCTCCACTGCTCTTGCTCATTACAGACAGCTTGGCTTGGCTGCTGTTTCATCTAGGCATCTCGTTTGGCTTGCGCAAAGTCAGTGATGCTTTTTTTGAACGTCATGCCAACTGGTTCCGTTCTTTTGCCTTTGAAAAAGGCGGCAGAATCTGGGCGGAGGTATTTCGTATTCGTCAGTGGAAAGACAAATTGCCCGACGGCACTGTGATTGCCAAAAAAGGCTTTGACAAATCTCGCTTGGCTCAGCAACAAAAGGACTATCTGGAAAAATTCGTCATCGAAACACGCCGAGCAGAGCTGACCCATTGGCTGCTGATTGTTCCAGCACCGTTCTTTTTCCTCTGGAATCCTACGTGGGCGGGCTGGGTGATGATCGCCTATGCGTTATTGGCAAACTGCCCATTCATCATGATCCAACGCTATAATCGCCCCCGTTTGGAGCGAGTCTTGCTGAAAAAAAGTGCCCTGCAAGTCAAGCAGAAGGCGACGGTCTAGGTTCATGTAGGCGTTGCTTTTAAGATTCGCCGAAAAATAGGCAAACGGGAAATCAAAAGGATCGGAGGATAACTGCCTTCGATCCTTTTTAAAAAATTGGTGTTAATTTTTATGGGATGCGTCAAGACCATTCTTTGTACACTAAGGTCATTCAGAGGAAAGGGTGATCGTATGTCATCAGAAGGATGTGGGCAAATTTTCGACCTGCCTTTGCAGGCTGCTGCATTGGTTGGTCGTGTGTTTGGACAAGCACAAAGTATTTTTGTAAGTATAGAAAAGAAGGAGGGATGCGCAAGATGATTGAAGATAGCCGTCAACGGGACCACTATTACGACATGCTGATTGAAAAAAATTCCCAATATGAAGGGATTTTTTACGTTGGAGTAAAAACCACCGGCGTCTTTTGCCGTCCTACCTGTCCAGCGAAAAAACCGCTCAAGAAAAACTGCGAGTTTTTTCAGACGGCACAAGAAGCGTTGCTGGCGGCGTATCGTCCCTGCAAACGATGTCGCCCGCTCAGCTCACCTAGCCACTTATCCCCTGACGTGAAAAGCCTTGTGGAAGCGGTGGAGAGGAACCCGGAGAAAAAGTGGACCGACAAAGATTTTGAAGTGCTAGCGATCCATCCCAATACTGCACGTCGACAATTTAAAAAATATTTTGGCATGACCTTTATCGAATATTCCCGTGCACGCCGTTTAGGGTTAGCGTTCAAGCAGATTCGTGAAGGAGAACCGCTGATCCAAGCACAATTAGAAGCCGGCTTCGATTCTGGCAACGGCTTTCGAGATGCGTTTTCCCGGATTATGGGGGAATTGCCTTCCAACAGCCGTGAAAAAACGATTCTTTCTTCTGCTTGGCTTGAGACCAAGCTGGGATCGATGCTGGCAATCAGCGACCAGCAGCAGCTTTACTTGTTAGAATTCGTGGATCGCAGAGGGCTAGAAACGGAGATTGCTGTTTTGAGAAGCCGCTTGAATGCAGTGATCATTCCGCAGCAAACAGCAATCATTCAGCAACTCAAGCAAGAACTGACGGAATATTTTGCAGGAAATCGAACTGTTTTCACGATTCCAATTGCATTGATCGGCTCCGATTTTCAGAAAGCCGTCTGGCAGCAGCTGTTGGCGATGAAGATTGGAGAAACATACTCCTACAAACAATTGGCACAGCGAATCGGCAATGAAAAAGCCACCCGAGCTGTTGCCAACGCCAACGGAAAAAATCAATTGGCGTTGATCGTTCCATGTCACCGTGTCATCAATAGTGATGGTAGTATCGGCGGCTATGGCGGCGGTGTCGAACGCAAAAAGTGGTTGCTGGCTTTGGAAAAGCAGGTCCAGCCGACTGTAAAGATTTGAAAAAGAGATAACTATGCGTGGGAATCAGCGCTTCATCGATCAGTACATGGAATGGATCGAATCCTCTTCAGTAAAATATATATTTAGCGGAACTCATGGAACCTTTCATGAGTTCCGTTTTTTATTAGATTTGAAGGAGACATAGAGAAAAGGTGGGACCTTCGTTAGTGTCTAACCGTTCTTAACCTCTATAAAAATAAGCATTGAATGATTTTCTTAAACAACCAAAGCATATCTTTTTACAACTTACAAAAAGTAAGTTATGATTATCTCGAATTCGAAATAAAGAGGTGAGGAAAATGGCGCATCAAGAAGAAGCGCTCAAAGCGTACATTGGTTTGCTGCGTACGGCGAGTCGTTTGGAACAAGTGGCAAAAAAAGATGTTCGTTGTTATGGCTTAAATATCACAGAGTTTTCTGTACTGGAATTGCTTTACCATAAAGGCACCCATACGACGCAAGCCATCAAGGAAAAAATTTTGATCGCCAGCAGCTCGACAACCTATGTAGTCGATCAATTAGTCAAAAAAGGCTGCGTGCGCCGGGAACCTAGCCAAGAAGATCAACGGGTAACTTACGTCAGGATTACGGAAGCAGGCAGGGCATTGATGGAGAAAATTTTTCCCAGTCATGCACAAAAGATTGCGGCGAGTTTTTCCGAACTCAGCAGTGAAGAATTGCAACAATTAAAAACAATTTTACGAAAAATAACTTACGATCAGAAATGAGGAAAAGAAAATGAGAAAACAAGATCAATTATTAGGGGTACACCATGTGACGGCCATGACAAGTGATGTGGAACGGAATTACCATTTCTTTACAGATGTGTTAGGGATGCGTTTAGTGAAAAAAACCGTCAATCAAGATGACATTTATACGTACCATACCTACTTTGCGGATGATTTAGGGTCACCGGGAACGACCATGACGTTCTTTGATTTTCCCAATACCGCTCGCGGCAGCAAAGGAACCAACTCGATCACCCGCACTAGTTTCCGAGTACCCAGTGATGCTGCCCTTGATTATTATGCCGCACGCTTTGATGAATTTGAGGTAAAACACGAAGCAATCACCACCGAATTTGGGAAAAAAGTGATGCGTTTTTGGGATTTTGATACGCAAGCTTATCAATTGATCTCTGACGAACACAATACTGGCGTGAAAGCTGGTACTCCTTGGAAAAAAGGACCGGTTCCTACTGAATTTGCGATTTATGGCTTAGGTCCTGTCGAAATGTCTGTTTCTTACTTGGCAGATTTCAAAGGGCTGCTGGAATCCGTTTTTGATTTCAAAACCATTGATCAAGTAGATAATCGCTATTTGCTAGAAGTCGGTGAAGGCGGCAATGGCGCTCAAGTCGTTTTAGTGGAAGATACCACGAGCCCGCAAGCGCAACAAGGCGATGGCGAAGTGCATCATGTCGCTTTTCGCTTAGCTCACCACGACTCATTAGCAGTTTGGCAAGAAATCTTTGATAACTTGGGATTGGCCAACTCCGGCTATGTGGATCGCTACTATTTTGAATCCTTGTATGTGCGCATCGGCCATATTCTTTTTGAACTAGCAACAGATGAACCAGGGTTCATGGGGGATGAGCCATACGAAACATTGGGTGAGTCCTTATCATTGGCACCATTTTTAGAAAATCGCCGTGAATACATCGAAGGAGTCATCAAACCCTTCAATACAAAACGCGCCTAAGGAGGCACACAGTATGCAACCCATTCAACAGATCCACCATATTTCAGCCATCGTAGGCGATCCGCAAACGAACGTTGCCTTTTACCGCGACGTGTTGGGGTTGCGCCTCGTCAAACAAACCGTCAATTTTGATGATCCCTACACGTATCATCTTTATTACAGCAATCAAGCGTTAGAAAATGGGACCATCATCACTTTCTTCCCTTGGGCAAATGCCCATCCTGGACGAGTAGGAAGCGGACAAGTCGGCACGATCGCCTTTCGTATTCCTAAAGGCAGCAGTGCCTATTGGCAAGAACATTTGGTGAAACATCAAGTAACTGTCCAAGAAAGTACATTGTTTGATCGGCCAACGTTAGAACTTCATGATCAGCATGACCTGTCTTTGGCGTTAGTCGAAGCCGAAGAATCGGCGGAAACACCAGCGATTGTAGGCTTTCATGGGGCCGTCTTGCTTTCGGCACAACCAGAAGCGACCATTCAAACGCTGGCAGATGATCTAGGTCTGAACATTTTTAACAAAACAGAGAAAAGCACCCATCTTCATACCGCAGGCACCCTCGCTCATGAGATCGTCGTGCCCCATGCAGCAATGCCAGCAGGGCGCTGGGGTGTCGGCACCGTCCATCACATCGCGTGGTCCGTGCCAACGGAAGCAGTGCAAAAAGAGTGGCAAGAATACTTGTACGATCAAAGATACGGAGTCACTGAAATCAAAGACCGCAACTATTTCAAAGCCGTCTATTTCCAAGAAAGGGGCAACATCGTCTTTGAGATCGCAACAGAAACCCCGGGCTTTTTCGTTGATGAACCGTTGGAAACGTTAGGACAGCAGTTGATGTTGCCAGCCCAATTTGAAAGCCGTCGTGCAGAGATCGAGGATCGCTTGCCAGACTTATCGGTTTAGAAAAAAGGAGACGCTGTATGCACTATTTAGATCCCAAGAATTTGACCCAACGAGAAAATTATAAACTACTGATCGGCTCCATCATTCCACGGCCAGTGGCAGTGGTCAGTACGCAATCAGCCGATGGTATCGTCAACATCGCCCCATTCAGTTTTTTTAACATCGTCAGCTCAGAACCCGTGATCCTCTCGTTGGCTATCCAGCGTAAAGAGGGGGAACTGAAAGACACCGCCCGCAATCTGTTGGCGACAAAAGAAGCCGTCGTGCATATTTTGGATCAAACAAATGTCCAAGAGGCCAATAAAACCGCGGCATTATTGCCCGCAGACCAAAGCGAGTTGACGGTTTCTGGATTTACCACAACGACATCGAAAACAATTGTCGTTCCTGGCTTGAAAGAAGCCAATGTACGCTTAGAAACGATTCTGCATCAACACGTACCCATCAAAAAAGACCAGCAGACCACTGCCGATCTCTTATTGTTGGAAGTCGTCGGCTACCAGATTGCAGAGGATGTCTATCAAGATGGCAAGATCGATCCCCGTGCCTTACAAGCAGTCAGCCGGCTAGCGGGAAATTCTTACGCAACGATTGGGGAGATTTTCGATATCAAACGACCAAGTTAAAGGAGGAACTTCGATGAAAGCAATCTATCAACAAGGAGCAGCTGACGCACCAGTTTTGGTGCTGCTCCACGGCACCGGTGGCGACGAACAGTCGCTGCTAGAAGTAGGCAAAGCCCTTGATCCCCAAGCATCACTATTAGGTATTCGCGGGAACGTTTTAGAAAACGGCATGCCCCGTTACTTCAAACGCCTAGCTGAAGGGGTGTATGATGAAGCCGACTTAGCACTTCGCGGCGACGAATTAGCCGATTTTATTCGGCAAGCCGCCAAAGAATACAACTTTTCGTTAGCGCAAGTGGTACTGGTGGGTTATTCCAATGGCGCCAACATTGCCATTCGCTTATTACTAAATGATAGTGACCACTTCAAAAAAGCGATCCTCTACCACGCCATGTATCCAGTCGAGAATGTACCGACGAATTCCTTGCCTGACACTCATGTGTTTATGAGTTTTGGCAGAAACGATCCGATCGTTTCCCTAGCTGACAGTGCTTACGTCCAAGAGATCTTTACCTCGCGGGGCGCAGTCCTTTCAACCGTTTGGACCCCGAGTCATCAGTTAACGTATGAAGAAGTTGAACACTCGCGCACGTGGTTGACCAAACAATAAAGCAGTGCCCATTTCCTAATCAAACAGCGATCCTGCTGGTTGGTTAGGTTTTTTTGTTTCACGTGAAAACATTGAACAGAGAGTAGATCAGCTCCACCAAGATATGCTTTACATTAGTTCTGTTAGTATGGGTGGTTTTTATATTCTTAAAGCTTCTAGATTATAAGGTAGCTTGTTATCTCTAACCTGTTTAAGTTAATAACATGAATTATTCCTAAAAAAAATGGTAATACAATTTAATAAAACACATAATGGAAAATGAGTTTGGTGATGATCAAAACCAGTTAGGGATTATACCTAGCTGGTTTTTTTATTATGGAAGCAGATTTGTTGAAAGTTCCTTTATTTAACAACGTTGATTGTTGTATCGATGAATGGCGGAGTGACTTGTGGTTCTTTAGATACCAAGACTCAAAAACCAGTGAACGTACTTGTTAAAAATAACATTAAGGTCGTTCCCTTGATGGATTTCAATACCTTTATCAATTGGGTTATTAATTGATAATCATTGTTTTGGCGCCATTTTTCGTATTTAAAGATAACAAAGACATTTTTATATAAAAACAAAAAATTGTTGACAGACAAAATGAAAGCGTTTATATTGGGTATGTGGTTACTACCAGTTGAGAGTAAGGGGAGGACATAAGATGCTTGGTTTGGTTTTAACAGGTCATGGAGGATTTGCGCAAGGGATGGAAAATGCGCTTGCGATGATTGCAGGGCCGCAAGAACAGTTTCTAGCAGTGTCGTTTTTAGAGGAAAATCCGTTAGCTGACTTTGAAAAAGAGTTGCAAGGAGCAATCGATCAATTAAAGGAAACCTGTGATGGGGTCGTGATTTGTGCAGACCTTGTAGGCGGGACCCCTTTTAATGTTGCGATGACCGCTGCCAATGAGGACCCGCAAGTCGAGGTCATCGGCGGCATCAATCTACTGCTGCTAGTGGAAGGTTCGTTGACTAGATATACGGCAACTGATCCAGAGCGTTTTTGTCAAGAACTGGCAGAGATTGGCAAGAGCGGTATTTTTCACGGAAAGATCAAAGGCCATGAGGAAACCAATGAGGAAGAAGGGATTTAACGATGTGGGAAATGATCTTAGCAGCCTCAATCGTGGTGCTTGTTTTTCTCTTTCTCTTTTTGGCGGTCTCATCTTTCTTGAATGGGAAACATCTGAAAAAGCAAAAAGGCTATTTCGCTGAATTGCAGCAGTCCTTGAAAAAGGGGCAGAAAATTAAATTATACGGCGGCATTATTGGGGAGATTCAAGCACTTGGGAAAGAGACGGTCGATCTAAGGGTGAAATCGGGAACGGTGATCGAAGTAGAACGCAGTGCGGTTGCAGAAATCATGCAGTAAATAGAAGGAGGACATATTTATGGGAGAACCAAATATTTTGTTGACGCGAATCGACAATCGGTTGATTCATGGGCAAGTTGCCACCCAATGGAACGGTACGTTGGGGGCAAATCTAATTTTAGTGGCAAATGATAAGGTCGCCAAAGACAAAGTCAGACAAGGGTTGATGGATATGGCGGCGCCAGCTGGCGTCCAAACGAGGTATTTCTCGATTCAAAAAACCATCGAGATCATTCATAAAGCATCGCCAAAACAAAAGATTTTCATGGTGGTTGAAAATCCTCAAGATGCGTTGAAATTAGCTGAAGGTGGGGTGCCAATCAAGAAACTCAACATTGGGAATATGCATATGTCAGAAGGGAAAAGACAGGTTGCTACGACAGTTGCCGTCGATGAAGCAGATGTCGATGCCTTTAAAAAACTGAAGGAAATGGGGGTGCAATTAGTGATTCAGCGGGTTCCAACGACACCTGTTGAAGATGAAAAGAAATTATTTCAGTGATGCAGAGGTAAGGAAGGAGAAAGAAAATGGATTACACGATTTTTCAAATCATTTTAGTCTTCATAGTTACATTCATTGCCGCAATCGATCAATTTAGTTTTTTAGAATCATTGTACCAGCCCATTGTTACTGGGATGGTTATCGGACTTATTCTTGGAGATCTTCAAACCGGCTTGATCGTTGGCGGAACCTATCAGTTAATGACGATCGGCAATATGCCGGTGGGCGGCGCGCAACCGCCAAATGCGGTGATTGGCGGAATTATGGCAGCAATCTTAGCGATCACGCTGCAGCTGGAACCGACAGTGGCCGTCGCTACGGCGATTCCGTTTTCTTTGCTTGGGCAATATGGGGTGACGATTATCTTCTCACTAATGTCGCCAGTGATGTCAAAAGCTGACAGCTACGCCCATGATGCCAATACGAAGGGCATTGACCGGATCAATTATTTAGCGATGGTGGGTCTTGGAACGATCTTCGGCTTGATTGTGGTCTTATTCTTTATCGGCGGTGCTGCCTTCGGGAATCAGGCGGTCGCAGCGATCCCTCAATGGTTGATGGGTGGGCTCGGCGCAGCTGGGGGCATGATGCGGTATGTCGGTTTTGCGATTTTACTAAAAGTGATGGTTTCCAAAGAAATGTGGGGCTTCTTCTTTATGGGGTTTGGTTTAGCCACGATCGTAATGGCGGCACCTTCCTTGCAAGGACCAGCCTTGATCATTCTAGCCTTTATCGGTTTTGCATTAGCCTTTTGGGATTATCAAATCCAGTCCAAATTTAAAGTAGCAACAGCCAATACCTATGATTTCGGAGGCGATGAAGATGGCATATAATATTCCCGATTCTTATAGCGAACAAGCGCCCGCAGAACAACTGGATAAAAAGACCTTGAACAATATGGTCTGGCGTTCCTTATTTCTACAAGCCTCTTTCAACTATGAGCGAATGCAAGCAGGAGGCTGGTTATTCAGTATTTTACCGGGATTGAAAAAGATCCACAAAAATGAAAAGGACTTGGCTGCTTCAATGAGCCATAACCTAGAGTTTTTCAATACTCATCCATTCCTCGTGAACTTTGTGATGGGGATCATTCTATCGATGGAACAAAACAAAGCCGATATTCCCATGATTCGGGCAGTGCGAGTCGCCGCGATGGGACCGCTAGGCGGGATCGGTGACGCGTTATTCTGGTTCACTCTGGTACCGATAACAGCTGGTATCACAGCCAATATGGCGATCAACGGCAACATCGCTGCACCGTTTATTTTCTTACTGGTATTCAATGCGGCCCAATTTGGTTTACGGTTCTTCTTGATGCATTGGTCCTATCGTTTAGGGACAGATGCGATTGGGATCTTAACGGAAAATGCCAAAGAGTTCACCCGAGCAGCGAGTATTTTAGGGATTTTTGTTGTCGGTTCCTTGACCTGCGTGTATGGGGCGACGTCTTTGGATATTCAGATCCCTAACGGTACTACCAATGAAGTGACACAAGCGACGACGATCGTGGACGATCAAGCAGCCATTGCCGCTTACGAAGACATGCTGTATACCACGGATGAGAATGGACAATTGACCGACACACTGCAAGAAAATGCGGCGGTCAACGAATTGGCTAACGGCAAATATGAATTGACGTTTAACAAAGTCAACGAAGTGCCCGTGACGATCGATATTCAAAAAATCCTCGATGGGATCTTACCGCAAGTGATTCCATTGACCATCACACTCATGCTGTATTTCTTCTTATCAAAACGCGGCTGGACGCCGTTGAAATGTATCGCTTTGCTGCTAGTGATCGGCTTGATCGGTTCTGGCTTTGGTCTGTATCCATCCATTTGGCCGCAATAAGCAAGCTAGCAGAAGAAACGGCGCAACACGTAGGAGGAGTTTTGCTAAGCAAGCAAAAGCTGACTTTTCAGCTTAGCTCGTGCTGGCAATTGGTTCATTTTCCTGCGTGAAGAGATGCAAGTTCAGGAAACAGAGCCCCTGTAGACGATTGTTTGACACGCCTATCGGGAAATAGTACACTCGTTATGTGGTAGTAACCAGTTTGGAGGGGCTTATGAATATCAATAAAAATCGACAACCATTATACGATCAATTGTTAAATTTACTGATTGAAAAAATCGAAAATGAAATGGAAGCAGACACGATGCTTCCCTCAGAAAGAGAACTGTCAAAGCGCTACGGGTTAAGTCGGACCACCGTTCGCTTGGCACTACAGGAGTTAGAAAAATTAGGCTATATTTATCGCCAACATGGTAAAGGAACCTTTGTCTCGGAGATCCGCAAGCAGGCAACCAATTTATCGGGTTCCTATAGTTTTACCGAACAGATGAAAGCACTGGGGAAACAACCGGAAACTAGAGTATTGGCATTCAAAAAAATGGAAGCGACAAAATATTTTGCCACTCAGTTGCAAGTTTCCATTGGCGAGCCGATCTACAAGTTAAAACGATTGCGTCTTGCTGATGGCCAACCGATGATGATCGAGCGTTCTTATCTGCCCGTCAAGCGCTTCATGAATTTAACGAGTGAGATGATCGAGCAAAAACCATTGTACGATATCTTCCATGAAGATTTTCATCAAGTGATCCGCCTAGCGGACGAAGAATTTTTTGCCAGCATTGCCAGTGCGAAAGATGCGGCATTGCTAAAAATCCACGAAGGTGCGCCGGTGTTGAACCTGGTACGCAGCACGTTCAATATTGAAAATGAAGTGATCGAATACACCTTGAGTGTTGCTCGAGCAGACCAATTTAGATACAAAGTCCGCCACTTGCGTAACGACGAGTAGCGCATTTCCTAGACAGTCTGAAATGATCCGCTCGAGCAAAGAAAAGGTGTGTATTCAAAACCAGTGAGGTCGAGGAAGTTTGCCCTTTGGGTGATCGCTAAGTATTCATCCAAGACAACGCTCCTCGTACCGTCAATGGGAATACATACTGGAAAACCAGCAGCTAGGAGGAAGAAAGATGTTTCAACTGTCAACAAAGGAATTAGCAGAATTAGGTGCGGAGATTACAACAAGAGAAATCAAACAACAGCCAGAACTGTGGCAAGAAACCTTGACGATCTATCAAGAAAAGCAAGAGGCGATCGCGGCTTTCTTACGTACTATCAAGCAAAAGACGGACAAGCGAATCCGCGTGGTCTTCACGGGAGCGGGGACATCGCAATATGTTGGAGATACGATCGTTCCTTACTTGAATAAGAACGGCGCAACGGTGGATTATCTTTTTGAAAGTATTGCTACGACGGATATTGTCGCTGCTCCAGAACAAGTTTTATTTGCGGATGAGCCAACACTGCTCGTTTCTTTTGCTAGAAGTGGCAATTCACCAGAAAGTTTAGCAGCGGTCAAAATCGTCGATCAATTCGTTGCGGACAGCTATCATTTGACGATCACTTGTGCAGCCGACGGATCTTTGGCACAACAAGCTGCCGCTGATGAAGCGAGTTATCTGTTATTGATGCCTGAGAGGTCAAATGATGCTGGATTTGCGATGACGGGAAGCTTTTCTTGCATGGCCCTTTCGGCACTGCTGATTTTTGACCAGACGCCTCTGGCGGAAAAAGGGCATTATGTTGAAACCCTTAGCCGGTTGGGGCAAGAAGTGATCGACAGAGAAACAGATCTCCAAGTACTGACGGACCGTTCCTTTAAGCGAATCGTTTACCTTGGTTCAGGCACGTTGTCGGGGTTGGCCAGGGAAGCGCAGCTAAAAGTATTGGAACTGACTGCGGGAAAAATCGCCACCGTGTTCGATTCTTCGATGGGCTTCCGTCATGGACCGAAATCATTCGTAGATGATCAAACCCTCGTCTTTGTCTTTGTCAGCAATACGCCCTACACGCGGCAATATGATCTTGATATGTTGGAAGAATTAAAGAGTGACGGCATCGCCGTCGCAGTGACCGCCATCGGACAGCCGGCAGCTGTGAATTTTTCAGGAACAAACTTTTTCTTTCCAGATGACACTTCACTGCCAGATGGCTATCTTGCCTTAGCAGACATTGTTTTTGCGCAAACGATCGCACTGTTGGCATCGATCAAAGTCGGTAATACACCGGATACCCCTTCGCCAACGCGTACCGTCAATCGGGTGGTCAAAGGCGTGACGATTCATCCGTATAACAACTAACGATGACTGAGAAAGACCACCACGAGCACGTATCTTTTCGTGTACGAAGTCGATACGTGCGGTGGTCAATCAGTCGAACGACTTCATCAATAGACATTTTTATACGTGCTGACAACCGTTTCGCCAACACTGAAAAAAGTGAGAGCGGTTGATTCTTTGGCATGGACAAAAAAGGAGGAATTTTAATGAAAGCAACCATAACGAAAGCCAAAAAAGCGGCAATGGATCGCCTGTCAACGAAAGAAGGAGTAATCGCGGCTTTAGCAATCGACCAACGTGGTGCCTTGAAAAAAATGATGGCAGCACTTGGCGTGGAGGCTGACGCAGAAAAAATCAGCCAGTTTAAAAAGCTAGTCTCACAAGAATTGACCCCTTACGCATCTTCTATTTTATTAGATCCAGAATATGGGTTAGCAGCTGCGCAAAGCCGTGATCCAGAGGCGGGGCTTTTGCTGGCGTATGAAAAAACCGGCTATGATGCGACTACGCCGGGACGTTTGCCTGATTTATTAGGGGAATGGTCAGTTGAGCGATTAAAAGCAGCAGGCGCCGATGCCATCAAATTTTTGCTTTATTATGATGTAGATGAAGATGCCCAGATCAATCAGTTGAAACACGTCTTTGTGGAACGACTCGGCAGCGAATGCCAAGCCGCTGATCTGCCCTTCTTTTTAGAAGTTCTTTCCTATGATGCTAAGTTGCCTGAAGTCGACTCAAAAGCATATGCGCAACGCAAACCAGAAAAAGTCATCGGATTGATGAAGGAATTTTCAAAACCACAGTACAAAGTCGATGTGTTAAAGGTGGAAGTACCAGTCAACATGAATTATGTGGCAGATTTTGCCAAGGAAGAAGCCGTGCATACCAAGGAAGAAGCCGCAGCGTATTTCAAAGCGCAAAGCGATGCGACGCATCTGCCGTTTATTTTTCTCAGTGCAGGTGTATCAGCCAGCTTATTCCAAGAAACACTGGTTTTTGCCAAAGAAGCCGGTTCAACCTTCAATGGCGTCTTGTGCGGCCGGGCAACGTGGAAAGACGGTGTTGATCCCTTTGTAAAACAAGGGACAGAAGCAGCCAAAGAATGGCTAGCAAGTACCGGAAAACAGCACATCGAAGACTTGAATGAAGTGATCCAAAAGACCGCTACTTCTTGGTGGGACAAAGTTACGGTCGAAGAATAGTTTTTTCGCTGTTTGACAAGAGAAATGGCCAATGATCAGACATCTTAAGGGCTTTTGAGAAGAAGTGCAGGCTTCTGACTTAAGGCTTTAAGGTGTCTTTTTCTAGTGAAAAAAGGTTGATAGTATAACGGATGCTGACCTCATTTAGACAAAAAAAGGTTAGCAAAAAAATTATGAAAAAAAGTCATGGCACTACGGATGATTTATCATAATTTTTTCATATAGACTAAGTTAACTTTGCTAGTTAAAAGAAAATGAAGGCAAGAAAATCAATCCCAAAAGATTTGTTAACAGGTTAAGTCAAAAATCCCTCAAAAGCTTTTCTCATTTTTCAGAAGTATTGCCAGTAGAAAATCGCTTGATAAAAAAGTCGTGGCTTGCTATTCTGTTCTGTAAATTGACAGAAGGAGATGGCGTATGAAGCAAATGGCAATCAAAGAGAATCCGTTTTTGACGCGTCTGGATTATCAGCGGGCAGTGGAAGACATGATCGCTCCTTTGCGAGAAGCGATCTTGGCAGATGACTATCCAGGATTGAATCTAGGTAGCAGTGGGGCCGTGTATGACCGAACACGGGCTGAGATGGAAGCGCTTGTGCGTCCTTTGTGGGGGCTGGCGCCTTATTGGAGGATTTGCTCAGATGATCCGTTACGAGCAGCTTATGTGGAAAAAGTGATCGCGGGGACAGATCCTGAACACGCATTTTACTGGGGAAGCATCACGGATTATGATCAATACATCGTGGAAGCAGCCGCATTGTCATTGACTCTTTTATTGCAAAAGGACGCTTTTTGGACAGCGTTGCCGCAGAAGAACCAGCGAAAGCTAGTGGCTTGGCTATCCCAAGCACTTGAGTGCAAGATTCCTAAGAACAACTGGACATTTTTCAAAGTGTTGATTCGCGTTGCCCTGTTTCACTGTGGGGAACCGTTGACAAAAGAAGCATTGTCCCAAGAGTTGGCATTGATCGATTCCATGTACGTTGGCGATGGTTGGTACGTAGACGGGAAAACGACGCAGCGAGATTACTACATTCCTTTTGCGTTTCATTATTACGGCTTGATTTACGCTACATTTATGCAAGACGAAGATCCAGAATGGGCGCAGCGTTTTAAAGAGCGAGCCACGCTATTTGCGCAAGACTTCGTCTATTATTTTGATGAAGATGGCGAAGCCTTGCCCTATGGCCGCAGCCTGACTTATCGGTTTGCGCAAGGGGCGTTTTTCTCGGCACTGGTTTTCGCAGACGTCGAAGCTATCCCATGGGGACAGGTGCGAGGACTACTGGCGAAGCACTTGCGCAATTGGATGGCACAAGAAATTTTCACTTTCGATGGTCGCTTGTCCATCGGGTACCACTATGAAAATCATGTAATGGCAGAAGGGTATAATGCACCAGGCTCGCCTTATTGGGGGCTGAAGACCTTTTTGCTTTTAGCGGTCGCAGAAACGCATCCTTTTTGGCGGGCTGAACCTGAGCCGATCAAAAGAGAGCCGCAAAAACGGATTGAAAAAGGCAATATGTTGCTGGTGCACAATGAAAAAAGCCATCATCTGTTGGGGTATCCTGCAGGCTTGATGCTTGAACAGCAAGCCCATGCTCAAGCAAAATACAGCAAATTCGTCTATTCGAGCAAACTTGGTTTCAGTGTGCCGAAAGCTGGCGTCACGTATGCCGAAGGCGCCTTCGATAGCACATTAGCTATTGCTCGAGATGGCAGCTATTTTCGCACGAAGGGCGCAGTCAGGGATTATCGAGTGACGGAAAAAGGGGTCTTTTACCAATGGGCACCCTTTGAGGAGGTAGTGATTGAAACTGAGATTTATCCCTTTGGTCAGTGGCATGTGCGCGTGCACGAGTTGACGACGACGATTTCGTTGGACCTCCGTGAGGGCGGGTTTAGTGTACCGCTAATCGGACGGTTGCCTCAGGCCCAAACAGGACCGACCTGGAGTCGAGTCAGTGAAGGAGGCTTTTGTTCTCAAATCATCAACATCGAAGGCTATCAACAAGCCAGTATTGTTCAGCCAGAAGCCAATACCTCCGTCTTTTTTCCAAGAACTAGTTTTCCATACTTAGCAAAACATATTCCACCAGGGAAGCACCGTTTGATTTGTTTAGTCGGTGGTATCGTAGAAAAAGAAAGGAGCGATCCAAATGATTACGCTAGCAATAAAAAATAAGCAGGACCAGGTGATCGTCGGTCGCATCGACCATGAAAAAGAACCCGCGCCGTTTCAAGTTTCTGGTGATGATTTGGCCGTATTAGCCATTAAAAACTATCCTTATGAGGAAGGGGATAAGATCGTCGTTGAGGTGACGGGGGAGAATCCGTATTATGTCCTTCAGCTTGATGAAACCTTAGCACCATCACTGATCTATCTTTCCCAATCCACTTGGGAATATCAGATCCCTTGGACGGAATCTCATCGAAAGTCCTCGGTGGAAACGGCCTTTACCTCGCAGCGCCATCACCTGATGGTGCGCAAAGCCCATGCGTTTGAGATCACGAATTATCAAAATTTATCCTTCAATGCCCATGATCAAAAGTCAGCGACAGGGGCGTATCCTCATGCTTCAGCGAATGTGGAAACGCGAGATGATTCCGTCTTTTTTGCCAAGAATGCGATTGATGGAAAATATGGCAACCGATCCCACGGGTCGTATCCGTTTGCTTCTTGGGGCATCAATCAGCAAGCCGATGCTGCATTGACCATTGAGTTTGGTCGTCCCGTCTTGATTGATCGGGTTCGCTTCCTATTGCGGGCAGATTATCCCCATGATAGCTATTGGACCAAAGGGACCTTGGTCTTTGCTGATGGAGAAGAGCTGGTGGTGGAAACGACAAATACGGCGTCTTTTCAAGAAGTTCGTTTTCCAAAAAAAGAAACGACTAAGCTGACCTATAAAGAGCTGCAAAAAGCAGAGGATGATTCCCCCTTCCCAGCTCTTACACAAATCGAAGTATTTGGTTGGAACTGTTAAAAAAAGAGGACGAGAGTATGACAGGTCTGCATTTGTGTGCAGTTGTCATGCTCTTTTTTTTAGGAATCAAGGAAGGAAGGTCGCTTTTTTTGTGCGTTTACGTTATAATGATTTAAGTTAATATGTTAACAAGTTAAGAGGAGGGTAAACATGCGTCTGCAAGAGAACAAACAACGCTTGATCCTGTTAGGAGAAAAAGTGACCGATGTGTGGTTAGCGGATAAAATCACCGCGTGCATCCAACAGATCGAAAAAAATAGTCAGCGCTTTGGCACACAGTTTCCTTCAGCCTGTGCCACCAATGGCAAATATCGGCTGAAAGGCAACGATGATTGGACCAATGGCTTTTGGACGGGGATGTTGTGGCTCGCCTATGAGTGGACCAAAGAAAAGAACTTTTTGACTCGAGCTATGGAGAATATTGACAGTTTTCAAACGCGCTTAGACGACCATTTTGTATTAGATCATCATGATATCGGGTTTTTATATAGCTTATCCGCCGGTGCTGGCTACAAGATCACTGGCGATGAACACTGCAAGCAAGAAGTCATTCAAGCAGCAGATGTTTTGTTGGCACGTTTTCAAGAAAAGGGGGAATTTATTCAAGCTTGGGGCACTTATGGCGACCCACAAGAATACCGCTTGATTATTGATTCGCTACTGAACTTGCCGCTTTTATTTGCAGCAACCCAATTATCGGGAGAGACTCGTTACGCAGAGGCCGCGAGTAAGCATTATCAGACAGTGCGAAAGACTGTCATCAAAAATGACGCCACCACCTTTCATACGTACTATTTCGATCCAGAGACGGGACAGCCAAGTCACGGTGCGACGCATCAAGGAAATAGCGACCAGTCGATTTGGGCACGAGGGCAAAGCTGGGCGATTTTAGGGCTTCCTTTGAATGAAAGCTACCTGCATAGTCAGCCTTTTCCAGAAAATTATTCGCAGATCGTGGAGGTGTTCTTAGCTCATTTGCCAGCAGATTTGGTGCCGTATTGGGACTTTGATTTTAACGACCAACATCCTGCTGAAAAAGACAGCTCAGCTTTAGCGATCGCAGCTTGTGGCTTGTTGGAAGCAGAGAAAATGGGGGCGTATCCTGATGCCCAAAAAATCGCTAAAGGGATGCTTTACCAATTAGGCGAGCAGTATGCAGCGAGCCAAGTGCCAGAAAATGAGGGCTTATTGCTACATGGTGTGTATGCTCATGCGGAAGGCAAAGGCATCGATGAACCCAATCTTTGGGGAGACTATTTCTATTTAGAAGGATTGATCCGATTGGCATTGCCTAATTGGCAAAGATACTGGTAAAGGGGAAGACGACATGCGAACGTTTGAGATAAAAGAAGATTTTTTGTTAGATGGAAAACCAATCAAATTGATCAGCGGAGCGATCCATTATTTCCGTATGACACCGGCGCAATGGACAGATAGCCTCTACAATCTAAAAGCACTGGGAGCCAACACAGTTGAGACCTACATTCCTTGGAATCTCCACGAACCTCGTGAAGGAGTCTACGACTTTGCAGGAATGAAAGACATTTGTGCTTTTGTAAAGCAAGCCCAAGCGCTAGGCTTGATGGTCATTTTGCGGCCTTCCGTCTACATTTGTGCTGAATGGGAATTTGGCGGGCTGCCAGCTTGGCTGTTAAACGAACCGATGCGGTTGCGCTCAACCGACCCACGCTTCATGGCAAAGGTGCGTAACTATTTCCAGGTCTTGCTGCCAAAACTTGTGCCGTTGCAGATCACACATGGGGGACCAGTGATCATGATGCAGGTGGAAAATGAGTATGGCTCTTATGGAATGGAAAAAGCATATTTGCGCCAGACCAAAGAGTTGATGGAAGAATGCGGCATCGATGTACCCTTGTTTACTTCAGATGGGGCATGGGAAGAAGTCTTAGACGCTGGGACATTGATTGAAGACGACGTCTTTGTCACAGGCAATTTCGGCAGTCGTTCCAAGGAAAATGCGGCTGTGATGAAAGAGTTTATGGCAAAACATGGCAAAAACTGGCCCATCATGTGCATGGAATATTGGGATGGCTGGTTCAACCGCTGGGGCGAGCCGATCATCAAGCGAGACGGTCAAGACTTAGCTAATGAAGTCAAAGAGATGTTAGCGGTCGGCTCCTTGAATCTCTACATGTTCCATGGAGGCACGAACTTTGGCTTTTACAATGGCTGTTCCGCTCGGGGAGCGCTGGATCTACCACAAGTGTCCAGCTATGATTACGATGCTTTACTGACAGAAGCAGGAGAACCTACCGACAAATACTATCATGTACAAAAAGCCATAAAAGAAGCCTGTCCCGAAGTGTGGCAAGCCAAACCACGGACCAAGCAATTAGCGGCATTAGGAACCTTTCCCATCGAAAACAGTGTCTCATTATTGGCTATCAAAGATCAGCTGATGGCACCACAAGAAAGCATGTATCCTCTAACAATGGAAGCTGCCAGCACAGGCTACGGCTATTTGCTCTATTCGGTTCAGTTAAAAAACTATCATCGAGAAAACAAATTAAAAGTGGTAGAAGCTAGCGATCGGTTGCATATTTTTACCGACGGCCAATTACAGGCGATCCAATACCAAGAAACGCTAGGTGAGGAGCTGTTGATCCAAGGGACACCAGATAAAGAAACCATCGAGCTAGATGTCTTAGTAGAAAACTTAGGGCGCGTGAACTACGGGTTTAAATTGAATGGGCCTACACAAGCCAAAGGCATCCGTGGGGGCATCATGCAAGATATTCATTTCCATCAAGGCTATCGTCATTACCCATTGACGCTTTCCGCAGAACAGCTACAAGCCATCGATTATCAAGCAGGAAAAAATCCGACACACCCCTCCTTTTATCAAACGACCTTCACGCTGACAGAGGTAGGAGATACGTTTATCGATTGCCGTGGGTATGGGAAAGGCGTCGTTATCGTCAATGGCATCAATCTTGGTCGCTATTGGCAACGTGGCCCCGTGCATTCCTTATACTGTCCGAAAGAATTTTTGAAAAAAGGCAGCAACGAAGTCGTGGTATTTGAAACCGATGGCGTTGAGATCAAGGAACTCGTTTTCTGTGATCAACCTGTCGTAGAATAAAAAACTAGAAGTAGAGACCCAAATTTACGCGGGCTCTACTTCTATTTTTGTTTTGAAATATTTCCAATGCTTGTAGCTGACGATGTATTCAGCGACACTTCCATCTGCCAAATAGGAGTGCTTGACTTGTTTGACCGCAGGCTCTCGGAAGCTCAGTTGCAATAAGTTCAACAATTCAGCGTCATCAGGAAAGACGATTTCGTTGGTTTCAACAGAAGCCAATGAGAAAAGGTCGATCGCAAAGTCTTTTCGGACCCGCTCATAAACACTAGCATATTGGTTGAGGTTTTTGGCGATCGGTTCTTTCATCAGCTTCTTCGGCAAATGAGTGATGTGAACCAAGAAAGGAACGTCGCCAAAATAGCGGACTCGTTTGATTCGGTAGTAGGAAGCACTGGCAGCCAATCCTAATTCTTTCAAAATCTCTGGGTCATTTCCTTCTTCCACCGCAAGGACCTTGACCTTTTCTTGGTCCAGTGAATGCAGCTCAATGTCGGAAAACTTCACACTCTGAGATACTTTTGCTTTTGAAACAAAGGTCCCTTTGCCTTGGATGCGATACAGATAGCCAGCACTCGTCAATTCATTCAACGCTTTGACTGCCGTGATCGAACTAACAGAATACATCCGCTTGATATCCGCCTCTGAATAAAACTTATCGCCGGGAATGAATTTATGGTCTTTGATTTCTTGTAAAAGATCTTGCTTGATCTGCTCATACTTTGGCAGCACAGTGGTTTCCCTCCATTCCATATGAATACATCAAGCATAACATGTTAAATCCTTTCCTGCCACTTAATTAGTGTAGAAAATTCGTTGTTTTCCAGTCTATACAGGCCTGAAAAATAAAATTCAATATGTTAAGATATTAGGTTTACGAATGGCTTGCCATGTGGTATAGTATGCTTACAAGGAACATAACATGTTAAGTGGGGCGACCTGCGGAGTAGGAGGGAAATTAGTGGAAAACATTGTATTGATCAGTCATGGCGGCATGGCAGAAGGGGTCAAAAGCAGTCTGGAGATGATCGTAGGCCAGCAAGCAAACGTTCACACCGTTTCATTACGACCAGATAGTGACAATCTACAATTTGAGAAAGAATTGAACGAGAAAATGAAAGCCCTTAACGGTCCAACATTGATTATTGCGGATTTATTAGGAGGAACCCCGTGCAACGTTGCAGTCAAGAATTATTTAGAGGATGACGAAGTGGCGATCTTCGCTGGAATGACATTGTCCGTAGTGATCGAGGCAGTCGTCAATCAACGAGCGACGATCAAAGAGCTGCTTTGCTTAGCCAAAGAAAACATCGTTGATGTCAAAGCAGGGATGAACCAAGCAGAACAAGAGATGTTAGAAGAAAAGCAAGAGGAATTAGGGGATTACAGTGCGTATGCTGGGCAAGAAAATATCGTCAATAGTCGAATCGATGAGCGCTTGATCCATGGACAAGTCGCCGGTATCTGGTCCACCAGTTTAAACACGCAACGGATCATCGTAGCCAATGATGAAGCCGCCGTAGACCCATTACAAAAATCTTCTTTACGAATGGCAGCGCCAACTTCGATGCGACTTTCGGTCCTTCCGGTGGCAACGGCAGCCAAAAATATTCGCGCCGGTCGTTATGGAAAACAACGGTTGTTTTTGCTTTTCAAAAATCCCCAAGATGTTTTGCGTTATATTGAAGCAGATGGACCGATCAAAGCGATCAACGTCGGCAACATGAGCTACAAAGAAGGCGCACGGGAAGTGACCAAAAGCATTCAAGTACTGCCAGAAGAAGAGCCGATCTTTGAAGCGATCGCCGCAAAAGGCATCACCGTCACGGCACAGCTTGTACCCAATGAACCATCGATCGACTTTATGAAGAAATTACGAGGATAAACCAGGCAGGGATTGAATCGAGGAGAATATGTAGCGGAAGATTTGTCAAAAAACGAGTGTTTTTCACGATTTATCTGAGGCGACATAACGATCGATAACTAGCCAGTTAAGACTCGTTCATACAATTAGGAGGAAAATTCATGCATTTAGCAGCGTATCAAATCATTCTTATTACTGTTTATGCTTTTATTGCTATTAATGATTCACTTATTTCCAATACGTTGACCCAACCAGCGATCGCCGGAATGATTTCTGGAATGATCATGGGGGACTTAAAGACCGGTTTGATGGTCGGTGGGACCTTACAGTTGATGCGTTTGGGGATCGCCGCATTTGGTGGTGCATCCGTCCCGGATTATTTTACCGGCGCAGTACTGGGAACAGCGTTTGCCGTGATCTCAGGAAACGGCGCGGAATATGGCATCGGCTTAGCAGTTCCAGTGTCCTTGCTGATGCTGCAACTGGATGTCGTGGCTCGTTTTTGTAACGTATTTCTACTACACCGGATCGATAGAGCCATCGACAACATGCAAGTCAAACGAATCCCACGGTTAGTTTTATCGGGTTCTTTCTTATGGGGATTGTCACGGGCGATTCCGATTTTATTGATGCTTTTAGCTGGAGATGCAGTCGTTACGACGATTACCGATAACACGCCAGAATGGCTGATGACCGGACTAAAAACCGCTGGTGGCGTCTTGCCAGTCGTCGGGGTAGCGATCTTATTGCGCTACTTGCCAACAAAGCACTACATTCCTTATTTGTTATTAGGCTTCTTTTTAGCTGCGTATCTGCAAGTACCAATGCTCGGCGTTTCCATCATCGGACTTGTAGCAGCAATGTTAGTCTTTAAACGTGATAGCGAAAAAGGCACGGTTGCAACGGCAGCTGCCGGAGATTTTGAAGGAGGATATGATGGCGATGAGTGATCAAAAACTGACAAAAAAAGAGTTGAATACCATTAGCTGGCGTTATATTTTGGCAAGCCAATTAAACTGGAACTATGAGCGAATGATGAGTTCGGGCTACCTTTACGGCATCCTGCCCGTCTTGAAAAAATTCTATGGCCATGATGAAACCCAGCTGCAAGATATGCTGCGGACCCACAATCAATTTTTTAATACCAATGCGATCTTTGGGAACTTGATCATGGGGATCGATGTCGCTATCGAAGAACAAGACGGACACAAAGCCAAAGAAACGATCATCGCCTTGAAAACGGCCTTGATGGGTTCCTTAGCCGGTGTCGGTGACTCCTTGTTCAACGTGATTTGGGGAACGATCTTTGGCTCTGTTGCTGGCACATTGGCGCAAAATGGTTCCGTCGTTGGTTGTGTCATCTGGATCATCGCCAACATCGCGTTACTTTTCGGTCGGGCAGCGTTGCTTCCCTTAGGTTACAAACAAGGGGTCAAATTAGTGACGACCTTGAAAGACAAATTATCTGCCTTCACTAATGCCGCAACCGTTTTAGGGGTCACAGTGATTGGTGCTTTGATTCCCTCTGTCGTTAAAGCGACCGTTCCTTTTGTCTATAAAAAAGACGGCGTCGAATTAGTGATCCAAGACACGTTGGATGCCATCTTGCCATCCCTTGTACCTATCTTGCTCGTCTTGCTGACCTACTGGATGTTAGGCCAAAAGAAACTAAATTCCACTCGAGTGATTTGGATCATCTTGATCTTGTCGATCGTTTTGAGTGCGTTTGGTATTTTGGGTTAGGAAAGAATCATGGTGTAAAAGGAAATGGGCAGCTGCTGTGATTGTTTTGTAAATCGTATAAGCAGTTAGGGTAGTCAACCTGTTTTCTTTTTTAGAATAGTTGAAATCAATGGAAAAGAGTGCGGAAATGAATTTCTTCACTCTTTTCCCATTCCACGAAATGATAGCGCTATCTTTTGCGCGGGGAAATAGGAGGAGTAAAGGATGGAAAAAGGGAAAAAATATCTGCTGATCATGGGGTGTTTCTTGTTGCTGTATTCGGTAGTTGGCGCCACTCGTCTTTCTGGAAATGCCGAGGAACAAATACCCGAATTGCCGGAAGCAGAATCGATCTATCACTCGGATTTTTCTAACCAGAAAGGGTCTTGGCAAGATTTAGTCGGGAAAGCCGAAGTAGCACAAAATGCTACTGGTTTAATGATCAGTAATACGAAGCAAGGCACCAATCTGGAATCAGTAACGCTCAACAAAGATGCTCCCAAGCGGTCTTCAGGGGATTTTGAAACTACTTTCTTATATGAAGACCAAGCGAACATTGGGGTGGTCTTTCGCGCAGATGAACAAAAGACAGATCAGTGGCAATCGTTTGCTTATAATCGTGATGGGCAGTGGCAACTTGGTCAACCAGGTGGAAAATGGCTGACAGCTATTTCTGGACCTACTTTGATTGCGGGACAAAAATATGAACTCTTGCTTCAGTATGAGGGCTCGAGTTTTCGTGCCTTTTTAAATGATCAGCTATTTTATGAGAATCAAAAGGTAAACTATCCCAATGGTACGGCAATTGATGGGGACTGGTCTGGGTATGTGGGTATCCGTTTGTTTGGCAATTTATCTAAGCTGAAGGTATTATCGATGCGCAGCGGTCCTATCGGCAGCTTGCCCGTGGAAGATCATACAGCAGAATTTATGCAGCTGCAAGAAAAATGGCAAAATCAACTGGTTTCCGATCGCTATGATCCAAATAATCCGACTATGGTTGATTACGTGCAGATGGTCACCTCAGAAGCTGAGGCGTTGTATCAAACCATAAATAAAGCATCTGATCGAACGAGCCTATGGCCCCTCGAACAAGGGAATACTGCTTCAGCGGATGTAACGACTCAATTTACAAAATTACAGAAAATGGCTTTAGCCTATGGTACGAAAGGTAGTTCTTTGTATCAAGATGATGCAGTGGCGACGACGATTATTGATGGGATAGATTTCATAGTCACTCGAAAAGGGTATGATGGGAAAAAGTACCATGGAAACTGGTGGGATTGGCAAATCGGTGTCCCGCAAAAACTGATCAGTACTTTAATGATTTTAGGCGCTGAGTTACCGTCCGAGAAATTACAGCAATACACTGCCATTATCAGCAGTTATGTACCAGATCCCTTCAAGCAATTGTATACGAAGACACAAGGCAGTTTTACTGAGCTTGCTTTTATTCCAAATTTTGTGACTTCTGGTGCTAATCGTACAGATCTCGCGCTTACTGTATTAGGCTTGGGCATTTTGCAAAGGGACGCTGGGAAAATCACGCAAGCTTCAGCAAGTATCGAAGAAGTATTTCAGTTAGTCACAAAAGGCGATGGTTTTTATAAAGATGGTTCCTTTATTCAGCATAATACGATCCCTTATACTGGTTCTTATGGAAATGTACTGATCAAGGGTGTGGGACAAATTCTAGCTATCACGCAAGGATCAAGTTTTGAGATGGACGCTGATCTCGTACAAACGTTTGTTAAAAATGTTGATCAAGCATTCTTGCCGTTGATCTATCAAGGAGAAATGCTGCCGTTGGTCAATGGTCGTTCGATTTCAAGAGCTCCAGCCAAAACCAAAGCCGGCTATGGCTCATCAACAGTCTATAATTTGTTGATCGTATCCCAATTCGCACCAACCCAATACCAGCAAAAATTCCGTGAAGCTGCCAAGTATTGGCTCAAAGAAAATCCAGACTATTATTTGACGAATGCAAGAGACTTCAATGATTTACAAATGACAATGAATCTCTTGGCAGACCCATCGATTACAGGGGATGCATTACCTTTTACGGGAACAAAACTGTACGCTTCAATGGATCGCTTTGTTCAACGAACAACTGATTATATGGTGGGTTTAGGACTATATTCCAGTCGCATTTCTTCCTTTGAAGCTGGCAACAAGGAAAACAAGCGTGGGTGGCATACAGCAGACGGGATGCTCTACCTCTATAATGATGATCAAGTTCAATTCAATTCTAGCTATTGGCCGACCGTCGATCCATATCGCTTGCCAGGAACAACCGTGGACACCATACAATTAGCGGATGAAAATTCAGCTTTTACAACGGTAACGTCTCCAGAAAAGTGGGTAGGCGGTGTGGCTTATGATGGTGCAGCTGCGGTGGGAATGGCATTAAACAAAACGGGTACAAAAAATAACGGGAATGTTTTACCTATGAACGTGCGGGCAAAAAAATCGTGGTTTATCATTGATGGGCAGATTGTCGCTTTAGGTGCGGGAATCACTGGTGATACGACAGCTTCTATTGAGACGGTCGTGGATAATCGCTTACTAAACGATGCGTATACTTATCAAATCCTTTCTGATCAAGGAAGTATTGATCAGTTAAATGAAACAAGTAGCAAGCAGTGGTTGTTGTTAGACTCCGATCATTCCCAGGCCAATATCGGTTACTATTTTCCAGAAGAAACGACAGTAAACGTGGTAAGTGAAACACGAACAGGCAGCTATACAGAAATCAATGAGGCCTTTCCAAGTAATGCGGTTTATACCGGAGAATATCGAAAATTCTTGATCAATCATGGCAAAAATCCCATGGAGGATCATTATGCGTATGTCATGTTGCCAGGTATGAATGAAACAGAACTGACTGCCTATGCCCAAGAAGAACCGCTGGAGATTTTAGCCAATACCTCGGAAGTTCAAGCAGTAAAACTTGATCAAACTGACTATTTAGGTATCAATTTTTGGCAGAATGATGGAGGTAGTGTCGCCGATATTACTACTAACAAACCTCTTTCATTGATTAGAACAAGTAGAGAAGGCAAAACCATCTATGCCTTTTCTGATCCAACTCAAACAACGACTACCATGACCTTAAAATTGCCAAAAGACTACCAAAAAATCGTTTCTCAAAGCGATGGAATCAGTTATGATGCTTCGACGAATCTATTTACGGTGAACTTTGCGGAGCAAGACGGTGGAAATAAAGTGATTGTAGTCGAGTAAGGTGTTTCAATGCTATCTGTCTCATCATCAGCAGCTAGGGATCAATCTCTAGCTGTTTTTTGTCAGCTAGAAAATGATACGATGAAAGGCTAAACATAGACTTTTCTTTGACTATTAATTCCTTTAACTACTTTTCAAGGGCCGAGGTTTTGTCAAAAAAATCCTCACAGAAAATGCTGAAAACTTGCGCATTAGCATGAAACGTTTGCTAATTTTCTTCTTACTTAAAAGGCGTATGTTTGCCACTAAAGAATGTATCTAAGATTGCAAGCACACTTTTCCAAGATTGCAGTGGCAACTTTTCAAGTAAGAATTGGTAGCGAATTTATCCGAAGGCGCGGCGATTAACAATATACTCTTCTCCATCAATTTCAAAAAGATAATAGTGTTGACCATAAATAGAAACAATATCTTCAGTAACTGAAACAGTTCTATTCATAAGATTATTACTAGAAATTGTTCCTACATACGGATCTCTTGGGGACAGAGACAGTTTATACAAATTATAGTTACCTGTTATTTCAACTGTTTGATCGATGAAAGTAACGCCAGAAATTTTTCCAGCAGGAGAATCTAAAAAGATTGAGGCAATTTGATTAGAACGATGATTATTCAAATAATAGATTTTATCCCTATTATTAAGGATATTTAGTATCGCATATTTGTTGAATAATGGGACAGCAGGAAGTATCCCCTTAGAAATTGAGTCCGCCGTTTTTTGCGCTGCATCCAGCATCTCTTGATTGTTGCTAACCTGGGCATCATATAAATCAGCCATCACTGATCCATTGTCATGTTGGAGACCTAAAGTATGCCCCATTTCATGTCGGATAGTTGAAACCAGCTGTACGTAGCCGGAGGTTCCTTTTCCAGATGATGCGTCATTTAAAGCAGCTTTATTCAAAAATATTCTGTTCGTACTATTCCCCCAACCAAATCCGGAGTACCCCATATCTGCATAGGAATCGCCATCCGTTGATTGCAAAACTAAATCAACTTGGTTATCTGCTGCATTTACACTTGATTTTTCGACAATTACCGATCTCCCAATCGACTGATTCCATGATTGCGCAGCTTCATTGACAGCCTCTTGGTAGGCTTCTCCTAGTGAGTTTGAGTCGTAAATGATGGTACCGTATTCGTTAACACAAGTAGCTGTACCATACAATATTCCAGGATAGTAATAATCAACAATAGGCGTCTTCGCTATGTCGGCTGACTTTGCATCTACAGAAATTGTTCCTATAGAGTAAATTAATGCAATTAAAAATAACGAACGAATTCTTGAAAAAATTTTTTTCATTGTTTTCCACTCCTTAAACTTGTTGACTTGATTTCATACAGATAATTCCAAAAATCTTTTTCCCATTTATCTTGTATGGAAAGATGCTCCCAGGGCATCGAATTTTTTTCAAATTCAACGAAATGTCGAATCTTTATATTTTTTCTAGCTTTTTCAATTTTCAAAAATTTGAGTGGATTCACATTTTTTGCCCAATCAAATAACCAATGATCATCTTTCTGGTAATTGTATTCATAAGGCAACAACTCAACACTTCTCTCACAAAGAATGTTTAAAATGGTTTGATCTAAATACAAGTATTCATTCTTATTTATCATACGTACTATGGCTTCTGGTCGTATCTGTTCATTGAACACAACTACATTAAATAAAATAACTCCAGAATTGAAGTAATTCTTCATAGTTTTTACGCCAAAATATTTAAAGCTGTCCTCTGTATCACTTATAACTGAGAAGTAGAAGTCTCTAACTGCAGCAATTGATTTTTGATCAGGGATCAAATCAAAGAAATTGGATACGTCATCGTATACAATAGTGTCATTATCTAAATAGAGAATGTAATCATAATTGCTAAAATATGAAGGTAGAAATAATCTCCACAGAGTGACTTCAGGAAAACGCGAATTACTATAATTCTTTATTTCGTTTATTATTTTAGGTGGATACCAAATAGTAATAATTACATTTTTTTCTCCATATAATCTAGAAATACTTTTCAATTTCAGTATTTCTTCGTTCCCTAGTTCATTTACAACTACTAATATATCTAAAGGTTCATTCCCTTCATAAGTATTTACTATTGACGCAATGGATACTGCAGCTAATTGAATATGTGACCCCGTAACACAATAAACGACAGCTTTCTTCTTCATAGTTCAGGTCCACCCTTTTTAGTGTTTCTTATTTTTTAATAAAAACCTTCTATAGAAACTTAGGCAATAAAAGCATTTAAGCTTATTTTATCGTATCTGATTTCCAATATGAGCGTTAGTCCCACTATTGGGATTAACATAGTTAACGAGAATCAACAATTTCTTATCGTATTTTCCCGAAAGGGTTGTCAGATTAAGCCTAAATCAAAAATCCCGTCAGAGAAATCTGACGGGATTTTGGTGGTGAACCTAGGTAAAACAGGTCATTGTTATCCATTCCAAGTGAACTAAAAACTGTTAAATCAACATTTCGCAACCAAGTGAGGTTGCTACTTTATTCCCACTCCACAGTAGCAGGTGGTTTGCTCGTAATATCATACACGATTCGATTGACGTGTGCGACTTCGTTGACGATGCGGACGCTGATTTTTTGTAGGACTTCCCATGGGATGCGGGCAAAGTCAGCGGTCATGCCATCGATTGAAGTGACTGCACGAATGCCGACGGTATAATCGTAGGTCCGGCCATCACCCATGACACCGACGGAGCGGATGCCTGGTAAGACGGTGAAGTATTGCCAAATGTCGCGGTCTAAGCCGGCATTTGCGATTTCTTCCCGCAATATTGCGTCCGAGTCGCGGACGATCGTTAGTTTTTCTTCTGTCAATTCGCCAAGGACACGAATACCTAGACCTGGTCCAGGGAATGGTTGGCGCCATACGATGCTGTCTGGCATGCCAAGTTGAGTCCCTAATTCACGGACTTCGTCTTTGAACAAGGTGTTCAATGGTTCGATCAATTTGAATTGCATGTCTTCAGGTAAACCACCCACATTGTGGTGTGATTTGATGGTTTGAGCAGTCTCGGTCCCTGATTCGATGACGTCGGTATAAAGGGTTCCTTGGGCAAGGAAAGAAACGCCTTCTTCGCCAGCTAGTTTGGTTGCTTCATCATCGAAGACGTACACGAATTCATTTCCGATGATCTTGCGTTTTTCTTCAGGATCAGAAACCCCCGCAAGTTTTGATAGGAAACGTTCTTTGGCATCAACTTTGATGATGTTCAAGCCGAATTTGCCGCCTAAGCTTTCCATTACTTGCTCGGCTTCGCCTTTACGCAAGAGGCCGTGGTCAACAAAAATACAAGTCAGTTGATCGCCGATCGCTTTTTGTAAAAGAACACCAACGACAGAAGAATCGACCCCGCCGGAAAGACCAAGCAAGACTTTTTTGTCGCCCACTTGTTCGCGGATTTTTGCGATTTCCATATCGATGAAGTTGTCCATTGTCCAATCACCTGTACATTGACAAACGTCAATGGCAAAGTGACGCAATAAGTCGTTGCCGTATTCTGAATGGCGAACTTCTGCGTGGAATTGGATACCGTACATTTTGCGCTCGGCATCTTGGATAGAAGCGATCGGGCAATCTTTGCTCGTTGCCACGACATCAAAGCCTGCAGGTGCTTGAGTGACCAAGTCCCCGTGGCTCATCCACACGGTTTGGGTTGCGGGCGTGTTTTGGAAAAGGGCCGCTGCATCAGAAGTGACTTCCAATTCTGCTTTGCCGTATTCACGGTTTTTGGCAGGTTCAACTGTTCCGCCTAATTTATAAGTAATCAACTGCATGCCGTAACAGATCCCTAAAACTGGGATGCCTAAATCAAAAATTTTCTCGTCGATGCCGAAAGAGTTCTCGTCGTAGACGCTGTTTGGTCCGCCAGATAAGATGATCCCTTTGGGATTCATCGCTTTTACTTCTTCAGCGGTAATGCGGTGGCTCAATAATTCTGAGAAAACACCGAACTCACGAATACGGCGTGTAATCAGCTGATTATACTGACTACCGTAATCAAGTACGATAATTTTTTCGACGTTTGGCAAAGTGTCAACGTTTGTCACAATAAATTACCTCAATTCTTTTAGTTTTTATTGAAAAAAGGCTGGGCCTTTTCAACAGCATAATTATAAAAATGAAGCGGTCAATACTTGCGCAAGAACACTTCATCGATCAAATGGTGCTTTGTTTTATGAAGAATTATATCGGCTCTGCTGCGTGTAGGCAAGATATACTCGTGTAAATTCTTTAAATTCACATTTTTCCATACTTCTTTTGCCATTTTAATCGCTTCCTTGCGATCCCCGATCGCATATTGGTAATAATAATTGCTGGGATCTTGAAAGGCAGTGTCTAGTAATGATTCAAATCGTTCCAAATACCATTTTTCAATCAGTGCCGGTTGGGCATCCACGAAAATTGAAAAATCAAAAAAGTCACTGATATAGATTTGTTGGTTGGCAGGCAATTGCAAGGTATTGATGCCTTCCACGATCAAGATATCTGGTTGACTGATCGTTTCATACGTATCAGGAATAATATTGTAGACTTCATGGGAGTAGACGGGGATCTGGATGTCTGGTTCTCCTGATTTGACCGCATTCAAAAAGTTGATCAAGGCTTCCATGTCATAACTTTCTGGAAATCCTTTGCGATTCAAGTTGCCGCGTTCTTCCAAGACTTCGTTCGGGTACAAAAAGCCGTCAGTGGTGATCAGTTGGACGGTTCTGCGGGGAAACAAACGGGCCAACAAATTTTGGACGAGCCGTGCGGTGGTGCTTTTGCCGACGGCGACGCTTCCGGCGATGCCGATGATAAAAGGCGGCATTTTAACATAGCGGTGTAAAAAGAGTCCCTTGCTGAGGGTCAATGATTCAAACTCTTTCATATAAAGATGGATCAGATGGCATAAAGGCACGTAAACATCTTCCACATCTTGGACCGAGATCCGGTCGTTCAAACTTTTGATATTATCCAATTCTTCTTGAGTGAAAGGCATCATGCCGTTCGTATAAAACCCTTGCCATTGCTCACGAGGAATTTGATAAAAATTCATGGTTTCTTGCATAGTAGGCTCCTTTTTTGCGGCATCATCGGTTTCTATTAGAAGTGATAGGCCACTGTTCGAAAGTATTTTACCATAGAAACCCGCAGAACTTGGAAAAAAGACATGATTTCCTTTGCAGAAACAACAAAAAACTGTTTTTTCGTTGTTTTTTTTGCTGGGCGTTTACTTCTGGCTGTTTTTCGGTATGATTAGAAAGAAACAGCAGACAAATCTTGCACGCCTTTTTACTGGTGTTTTCACTATGTTCACTCGTTCAAATAGAAGAAACAAGGAAAAAACCAGTAGAAGCCATTAGAAAAAACAAGCGAAAAGGGAATAGAAGAAAGGAGCATAAACATGAGTAATCACTACTATACAGAAAATCCTGATACGGCCCATGATTTTGAACAGTGGTCGTTTGAATTAAGAGGAAAGAACTTTCATTTTGTGACAGATAGCGGGGTGTTTTCCCGTGAGACGGTGGACTACGGCTCGCGGGTGCTGATCGATGCGTTTGAGTGGGCGGAGCTGCCAGAAGGAAGTTTGCTAGACGTTGGGTGTGGCTATGGTCCTGTTGGCTTGTCGTTGGCTTATGCAAGTCAGCGACCTGTCGAGATGATCGATATCAATCAGCGGGCAGTGGATTTGGCAAAAGGCAATGCCCAGCGTAACGGCATTGAACAGGTAGATATCCATCAATCCAATATCTATGCCCAATTAAATCAACCTGCTTATGCGGCGATCCTCAGCAATCCACCGATTCGGGCAGGAAAAGAAGTCGTCCATGAGATTTTGACAGGGGCGTTTCCGCTACTAAAAACAGGGGGGACTTTAACGATCGTGATCCAAAAGAAACAAGGGGCGCCGAGTGCTCAAAAGAAAATGCAAGAGACCTTTGGCAATGCCGAAATCATCAAAAAAGACAAAGGCTATTACATCATTCAAAGCGTAAAAGAAGCGTAGCTGCTCTTTGATTCTCAGCAGATCAAAGGCATCGCCAAGGCAAGCGCTGGTTAGCAGCAACTGGACCAGTTGGTTTCTCAAAAAGCCTATTGCCAGCAGCCTTTCGGGCAATTGCAGCGTTGGTTAATCAGCTGTCTATATCATCGGGCTATTTTTGATCAACGAAAAAGAAAGTCGCACACTTGTTGAAAGTGTGCTATTTTTTTTGAGAAAAATTTGCTACACTTTAGGCAAGAGAGGAGAGAAGCAGATGAAATTGACGATTAAACAGATTGCTGAAATGGCTGGCGTCTCTGTCACGACCGTGTCGCAGATCCTAAACAATAAAGGCAGCCGTTTTAGTGAAGAAACCCGGAAGCGGGTCTTAGATATCGTAAATAAATATCACTATAAGCCGGATTTTTTTGCTTCGAATCTTATCAACCGCCATTCAAAAACGATCGGAATGATCGTGCCTGATGTGACGGATTTCTTTTTCTCTAAAGTCATTGAAGGGGCGGAAAGTTATTTCAATCCACTAGGTTACATGCTAGTGTTATGCAATTCGCGCCACAGCCAAGAAAAAGAGGTTCAATATTTGAATGAACTGTCTCATCGTTCGGTAGATGGTATCTTATTAGCGACGCCGCATTTACTGCCGGAGGATTATTCCTTGAAGAGCGGGTTCTTTGATGACCGACCAATTATTTTAGTCGATCGCGGGATCAATCAGCGGGACAATGGTCGTTTAATCGTGAAAGAATACGAAGGTGCCTACCAAGCCGTCAGTTATTTGATCAAAAACGGTCACCGCAACATTGCGATGCTCAAAGAAATCACCGGCTACTATCAATTAGAGGAACGGTTCAATGGCTATCGCCATGCCTTGAAGGACCATCAGATCCCTTTTAAAGGCCGATATGTAGAAAATGCTGAATTAACGGTTACCGGCGGGTACGAAGCAACGAAGGAATTATTGAAGTACAAAGAGATCACAGCGTTTTTCTGCGGCAACGACGCCATGGCGATCGGCTGTTATCAAGCGATTTATGAGGCTGGCAAAAAAGTACCAGAAGACTACTCGGTGATCGGCTTTGATGCCTTGAAATTATCGGAATACATCACACCACCGCTTACCACGGTCATGCAGCCGACCTTTGAAATCGGTTTTACCGCAGCGAAGTTTTTAGTGGACGCCATTGAGTTTCCGACACGGCGAATTCCAAATAAGATTTTTGATACAAAATTAATTATTCGTGAGAGCGTGAAGACATTGACAAGCGAGAAATAATGCGGTATATTTCTTCTTGTAAGTGTTTTCATAGTTTTGCGATATTTAGTAAACTGTTTTACTAAAGTGGTTTACCCTACGAAAAATTATTGTATAATGTTAAAGGAAGCGAGGGTCATTTCGATGCGAATGGTGGATTTAATTGAAAAGAAACGTGACGGCAAGTCATTAACGAAGGAAGAAATTGACTACATTGTAACTGCGTATACTGAAGGAAGTATTCCAGATTATCAAATGAGTGCCTTGTTGATGGCTATTTTTTATGTAGATATGACAGATGAAGAGATCACGAACTTAACGCTAGCAATGGCAAATTCTGGTGAAGTGATCGACCTATCCTCAATTGAAGGAATCAAAGTCGATAAGCATTCGACTGGTGGTGTTGGTGATACGACCACGTTGATCCTAGCGCCATTAGTGGCTAGTGTTGGCGTACCGGTTGCGAAAATGTCTGGCCGCGGCTTAGGCTATACCGGAGGGACGTTAGACAAGCTTGAAGCGATCCCTGGATTTAAAATCGAGCTTTCTGAAGCCGACTTTATCCGATTAGTCAACGAAAGTAAAGTGGCCGTGATCGGTCAATCAGGAGATTTAGCTCCTGCGGACAAAAAACTGTATGCCTTACGAGATGTGACGGCAACGGTTAGTTCGATCCCATTGATCGCCAGCTCGATCATGAGTAAAAAAATCGCGGCAGGTGCCGATGCGATCGTGTTAGATGTAACCACAGGCGATGGCGCCTTTATGAAAAACTTGGAGGATGCCAAACGCTTAGCCCAAACGATGGTCCGCATCGGAAAATTGGCAAATCGCCAAACGATGGCAGTCATTTCTGATATGTCACAACCTCTAGGGGAAGCGATCGGGAACAGTTTGGAAGTGGTGGAAGCTATTGAGACACTGCAAGGAAAAGGACCGAAAGACTTGGAAGAAATGTGCTATGCACTGGGCAGCCAAATGGTCGTTTTAGCGAAAAAAGCTGATTCATTGGAAGAAGCACGCCAACTGTTGGAAGAAGCCTTGCATTCAGGCAAAGCGTTAGAAAAATTCAGACAGATGATCACAGACCAAGGCGGAGACGCTTCAGTGATCGATGACCCGAGCAAGATTTTGACAGCGAAATATGAAGTGGAAGTCCCAGCGAAAACTAGTGGCGTGGTGACGAAATTAGTTGCCAATGAGCTAGGGATCGCGGCGATGATGTTAGGGGCAGGTCGTAAGACCAAAGACGAAGACATCGACCATGCAGTGGGCATCAAATTGCATAAGAAAGTTGGCGAATCAGTAACTGAAGGAGAATCGCTATTGACGATCTACAGCAATACCGAAGCAATCGAGGATGTCAAAGCATTGATCGACCAAAATATTGAAATTGGGGAAGATGGCGCAGAACCGCCATTGATCCATGACATTATTACAGAATAAGGAGCGAATAAAAATGGAATTGAATCGCATGATCGACCACACGATTTTGAAAGCAGACGCAACGGAGGAAGATGTTTTACGAATCATCGAAGAGGCAAAAACCTATCACTTTTATTCTGTCTGCATCAATCCAACGTGGGTTTCATTAGCGGCAGAAAAATTACAAGGCGAACCAACGGCTGTTTGTACCGTGATCGGCTTTCCTTTAGGGGCAAACACATCTGAAGTCAAAGCTTATGAAACAACAGATGCGATCAAAAATGGCGCAGATGAAGTCGATATGGTAATTAACGTAGGTGCCTTGAAATCAAAACAATACAAAAAAGTTCAAGTAGACATCGAAGCAGTCGTTGAAGCGGCCAAAGACAAAGCGCTTGTCAAAGTAATCATTGAAACAGCGTTATTAGACAACGAAGAAATCGTCAAAGCCTGTGAATTAGCCAAAGCAGCCGGTGCAGATTTCGTGAAAACCTCAACTGGCTTTTCAACTGGTGGGGCAGTCATTGAAGATGTTCGCTTGATGCGTGAAACTGTAGGACCAGAAATGGGTGTCAAAGCTTCCGGTGGTATCCACAACGAAGCAGAAGCGGCAGCTATGGTCGAAGCGGGGGCAAACCGCTTAGGAACAAGCGCAAGTGTTGCCATCGTGACTGGCTCAACAGGTGCTGGCTATTAAGCCTAGCATTAAGTAAAGTAGCAAAAATTAAAAACAAGAGCGGGGAAGACAATGACAATAGCGAAAAAAGAGTGGATCGACACCGCCGTTTCCGCCTTAGATAAAGCGTATGTGCCGTACTCTAAGTTTCCGGTTGGTGCTTGTCTCGTTGCAAAAAATGGGACGATATATCAAGGGATCAACATTGAAAATGCCTCATATGGCTTAACAAATTGCGCAGAACGAACGGCTTTTTTCAAAGCCGTTTCTGAAGGCGAAAAAGAGTTTCAACATTTGGTTGTGGCGGGTCATACGCCAGAACCGATCTCTCCTTGCGGTGCTTGCCGCCAGGTCATGGTGGAATTTTGTGCGCCAGATATGCCGGTGACCTTAGTCGGCGATGATGGTGTCATCAAAGAAACCACGGTAGAAGGCCTATTGCCTTATTACTTCACGAACAAAGATTTATAAACCATGTTCATTCAGTCGATGCGGCTGTTGAAAAAAACTATATTTTTAGGGGGCTTTACAGCAATGAAAAAAGCAAAATTATTTAGTTTAGGTATTGTTGCAGTAGCTGGGTTGACTTTACTTGGTGCTTGTGGCGGAGGAAATTCAGGTTCAACTGATTCAACTGGCGGCGGTTCTGCAGACGGTACGACTGATGCAGCGCATAGTGTCGCAATCGTTACCGATATCGGTGGGGTGGATGACCGTTCATTCAACCAATCCGCGTGGGAAGGCTTAGAAGCATGGGGTGAGGAACACGGGATCGCTCGCGGTGCTGGTGGTTATGACTACGTGCAATCAAATGAAGCATCAGAATACACAACCAACGTAAATGGTGCCGTTCAAAATGGTTTCAAAACGATTTTCGGTGTGGGTTACTTATTGAAAGATTCAATCGCAGCAGCAGCTGACCAAAACCCTGATACACAATTCGGGATCATCGATGATGTGATCGAAGGCAAAGACAACGTTGTTTCGGCAACATTTAAAGATAACGAAGCAGCTTACTTAGCTGGTTTTGCTGCAGCTTATACAACCAAAACAAACAAAGTCGGCTTCATCGGTGGTGAAGAAGGCGTCGTTATCGACCGTTTCGAAGCTGGTTTCATGAAAGGCGTTCAAGACGCAGCTGAAAAATTAGGCAAAGAAATCACGGTTGAGCCTCAATATGCAGCATCATTTGGTGATCCTGCCAAAGGGAAAGCATTGGCAGCTTCAATGTACCAAAGCGGCATTGACGTAATCTTCCACGCATCTGGCGGTACTGGTGCAGGTGTCTTCCAAGAAGCAAAAGCAATCAACGAACAATTGAACGAAGCAGACCTAGAAGACAAAAAAGTTTGGGTCATCGGTGTAGATAGCGATCAACAAGACGAAGGTAATTTTACAACTGCTGACGGCAAAGAAGATAACTTCACATTGGCTTCAACATTGAAAGGTGTTGGCGCAGCGGTACAAGATATCTCAACTCGTGCGTTAGAAGACAACTTCCCTGGCGGCGAACACATTGTTTACGGCTTGAAAGATGGCGGTGTAGACATTACTGAAGGGTTCCTTTCAGATGATGCCAAAGCAGCGATCGAAACAGCGAAACAAGACGTGATCGACGGCAAAGTAGAAGTACCAGAAACACCTGAAAAATAAAGTGGTTCTTTTCGGTTATCTTGCCCTAGCCTAGGGCAAGATGATCGTTGTTGGATTACTATGTTGATGAAAGCTACGGGTTTTCATGAGGATAGTAATCATCCTAAGCAATAGCAATTATTTTTTTGACATGACGAATGGTTTGTATAAGCGAATTAGAAAGTAAGGATGTGAGTAATTTGGCTGAGGAAAAATATGTTGTAGAAATGCGTCATATCACCAAAGAGTTTGGAACGTTCAAAGCCAATGACGATGTCAACTTGCAAGTAAGGCCGGGAGAAATCCACGCATTGCTTGGTGAAAATGGAGCGGGCAAGTCGACCTTGATGAATATGCTGTCAGGATTATTGGAACCAACATCTGGTGAAATCTGGATGAATGGTGAAAAAGTGAATATCACGAGTCCGACCGCAGCAAACAAATTGGGGATCGGTATGGTGCATCAGCATTTCATGCTGGTAGACGCCTTTACTGTAACAGAAAATATCATTTTGGGAAGCGAACCCCATCATCTCGGTGTGTTAGATCGCAAGAAAGCCCGCAAAGAAATCAAAAAAGTTTCTGAACAATATGGTTTATCGGTTGATCCAGATGCCTATGTGCGTGACATCTCTGTCGGGATGGAACAACGGGTAGAGATCTTGAAGACTCTTTACCGCGGCGCAGATGTACTGATTTTTGATGAACCAACGGCAGTTTTGACACCGCAAGAAATCGAAGAGCTGATCGAAATCATGCGCGGATTGGTGCGCGAAGGGAAATCGATCATCTTGATCACCCACAAACTGGATGAGATCAAAGCGGTGGCAGACCGTTGTACAGTTATCCGTCGGGGACAAGGGATCGGCACTGTCAATGTCAAAGACGTCAGCTCCCAACAGTTGGCCGATATGATGGTTGGTCGTTCTGTGTCCTTCAAGACACCGAAGAAAGAGGCGTCACCAAAAGAAGTCGTGCTTTCTGTTGAAAACTTAGTTGTAAAAGAAAACCGTGGCTTAGAAGCAGTCAAAAACTTAAGCTTAGAAGTACGTGCAGGTGAAGTATTGGGGATTGCTGGTATCGATGGCAATGGGCAATCAGAGCTGTTACAAGCCATCACTGGTTTACGGAAAGTCGAAAGCGGCAAGGTCTTGCTGAATGGCGATGACATCACCAACTTCAAGCCTCGGAAAGTCACCGAAGCCGGCGTTGGTCATGTGCCAGAAGACCGCCATAAATACGGGCTTGTCTTGGATATGATGTTATCAGAAAACATCGCCTTGCAAACCTACTACAAAAAACCTTTGAGTAATGCAGGTGTCTTGGATTATGGAGAGATCAACGAGTTTGCTCGTGACTTGATTCAAGAATTTGATGTACGAACAGTCAATGAGATCGTACCGGCACGGGCATTGTCCGGCGGGAATCAACAAAAAGCGATTATCGCACGAGAAATCAGCCGCGATCCTGATCTATTGATCGTTGCCAATCCGACCCGTGGGTTGGATGTCGGAGCGATCGAATTTATCCACAAACGCTTGATTGAACAGCGGGATAAGTTCAAAGCGGTATTGTTAGTCAGCTTTGAATTAGATGAAATTTTGAATGTATCAGACCGCATTGCTGTTATTCATGCTGGTGAGATCGTTGGGGTCGTTGATCCGAAAGAAACATCAGAGAAAGAGCTTGGCTTGTTGATGGCAGGGTACTCCTTGGAGGAAGCAAGACGAGAGCTGCAAATGGAGGAAGTAGGTGGTTCGGTTGAATAACCGCAAAGAAAAGATCCGCAATATATTAGTGCCGATCATCGCTGTCTTGTTGGGATTCGTCCTTGGCGGAATCATCATGGCGGCCTTCGGCTACAGCCCGATCACAGGGTATACACAAATGTTCCGGACCGTTTTTATCAACGGACAAACAGGTGGATTAAATGCCCGCAACATTGGTGAGATTTTTGTTACAGCAGGACCATTGATCTTTACCGCTCTTGGATTTGCCGTTGCAAACTCAGCGGGATTCTTCAATATCGGTCTTTCTGGTCAAGCGCTAGCAGGTTGGGTTGCCAGTATCTGGGTCGCACTAGCGATGCCGGATGCGCCTCGGTTGGTGGTCTTGCCATTAGCCGTGATCGTAGGGGCGTTATGCGGGGCGATCGCAGCTGCGATTCCTGGGTTCCTACGGGCATTCTTTGGTACGAGTGAAGTCATCGTGACGATCATGATGAACTATATCTTGCTTTATACGGGGAACCATTTAGTCAATAATGTGATGAGCGAATCCATGATCACGACAAAAGGGGTCACGAAAATGGTGGGGGAAAATGCCTCCATGCAGACCCCGTTTCTAGCAAGCATCACGAGCAACTCTCGCTTGAACTTGGGGATCCTCTTGGCCTTGATCTTCTTAGTTTTGGTTTGGTTCTTGATGAAAAAAACCACTCTTGGTTATGAGATCCGCGCGGTGGGCTTGAACCCAAGCGCTTCTGAATATGCTGGGATGAGTAGCAAACGGACGATCATTATCTCCATGATCATCTCTGGAACACTTGCCGGATTAGGTGGAGTCGTTCAAGGACTAGGAACGTTTGAAAACTTCTTCGTTCAAGGGTCATCATTAAGCATCGGATTTGACGGTATGGCTGTATCCTTGTTAGGAAGCGGCTCATCGATCGGAATCTTGCTTTCAGCCCTCTTGTTCAGTATTTTGAAATTAGGTGGACAAGGCATGCAGTTTGCAGGTATTCCATCTGAATTAGTTGATGTTAATATCGCAATTATTATTTTCTTCGTAGCGATCAGTTTTGTGATTCGTTTCTTGTTGGCAAAAATCTTTGACGGCAAAAAAGAAGCGCTGGTCGTACAGGAGATTGAAGCCCAACCAAACGATCAAGATCAGGAAGGAGGAACCATCTAATGGATATTAGTTTAATTTCTTCGATCGTCACTCAAACATTGATTTATGCGTCTCCTCTGATTTTGACGGCGCTAGGTGGCGTGTTCTCAGAGCGAAGCGGGATCGTTAACGTGGGTCTTGAAGGAATCATGGTTATGGGTGCTTTTAGCTCGATTGTTTTCAATATTGAATTTGCGTCACAATTTGGTGCGTGGACACCGTGGTTAGGGATGCTCGTCGGCGGACTTGTCGGTGTGGTTTTCTCCTTGCTGCATGCGGTGGCAACCATCAACTTCCGTGCAGACCACATCATCAGTGGTACGGTGATGAACTTGATGGCACCAGCTTTGGCCGTGTTCTTAGTTAAAGCGATCTACAACAAAGGGCAAACCGATAACATCCAACGGACATTGGGGTATTTCAATTTCCCGATTCTTAAAGATATTCCTATCATTGGCCCGATTTTCTTTAATCAAACGTTCTTACCGGCGTACTTCGCCATTTTGATCTCAGTGATCGCGTGGTTCGTGATTTTCAAAACACGCTTTGGGTTGCGTCTTCGTTCTGTCGGTGAGCATCCTCAAGCAGCTGATACCTTAGGGATCAATGTTTACGTGATGCGTTACTCAGGCGTCTTGATCTCTGGATTCCTTGGTGGGATGGGCGGTGCCTTGTTTGCTCAATCGATCGCGGGTCGCTTTGCTGTGACAACGATCGCCGGTCAAGGGTTTATCTCGATGGCTGCGATGATCTTTGGTAAATGGAATCCACTTGGTGCGATGGGAGCAGCGATTTTCTTCGGTTTCGCGCAAAACATCAGTATCGTAGGTGGCCAGCTGCCAATCATCTCTTCCATTCCAGCAGTTTACTTACAAGCTGCGCCTTATGCCTTGACGATCATCGTGCTCGTTCTTTTCCTTGGAAAAGCTGCTGGTCCGAAAGCTAACGGGAAGAACTACATTAAATCTAAATAATTTTTTCAGTATGAAAGGGTGGGGCTATGGGACATGAATGTGTTGCTGTGTCCTGCCCTTTTTCTATCCTCTGGGTGAAAGGAAAGCGTCAGGAAATTTCCAAAGCAACCCAGCGCAATTTTTGCTTAAGTTTAGTATGATAGAGGTAGTAGATCCGCTTGTAAAAGCATAAAATAAAGAAAGTAGGGAATAGAATGTTTAAACGTGTACACTTGATCGTGATGGATTCAGTCGGAATTGGTGAAGCACCTGATGCGGCAGCTTTTGGTGATGTCGGTTCAGATACATTAGGCCATATTGCAAAAGAAGCAGGCTTAACGATCCCTCACTTGGAACAATTAGGCCTAGGTACGATTCGTCCTTTAGAAGGCGTAAAGGCGGTAGCTGACCATGATGGGTATGCAACCAAATTGGAAGAAGTTTCTGTTGGGAAAGATACGATGACGGGTCACTGGGAGATCATGGGCTTGAATATCCAAAAGCCTTTCCGCGTATTTCCAGATGGGTTTCCCGATGAATTATTGCAACAGATCGAAGCGTTCTCTGGACGCAAAATCGTCTGCAATGCGCCGTATTCTGGGACAGCAGTCATTGATGACTTTGGCGAACATCAAATGAAGACCGGGGATCTGATCGTTTACACTTCGGCTGACCCAGTGTTGCAGATCGCCGCTCATGAGGAAATCATTCCATTAGAAGAATTGTATCGTATTTGTCAGTACGTTCGGGATATCACGAAAGATGAGCCGTATATGATCGGCCGCATCATCGCGCGTCCTTATGTCGGTGAGCCTGGAAACTTTACTCGTACGAGCAATCGTCATGACTACGCACTCGATCCATTTGGCCATACAGTGTTAGATTCATTGAAAGAAGCTGGAAAAGACGTGATCGCCGTTGGGAAAATCAATGATATCTTCAACGGGCAAGGAATCACCGATTCTGTACGGACGAAGAGCAATATGGACGGTGTGGATCAATTACTGAAGGTGATGAAACAAGACTTTACGGGTCTAAGCTTTACGAACTTAGTCGACTTCGATGCGCTTTATGGTCACCGTCGCGATGTCGTAGGGTATGCCCACGCCATTGAAGATTTTGATTTGCGTATTCCAGAACTCTTAGAAGCAATGGGAGACGAGGATCTGCTGTTGATCACAGCTGACCACGGCAATGACCCAACCTTTACGGGAACGGATCACACGAGAGAATATGTGCCATTACTAGCGTACAGCAAGAAATTCCAAGGCCAAGGAAAATTGCCACAAGGCTACTATGCGGATATTTCCGCAACGATCGCTGAAAACTTTGGTGTTTCAGCTACAGAAAACGGAACTAGCTTTTTAAAACATTTAAACTAGAGGTGATGAAATGACAACGTTACATGAGAAATTACAAGAAACAACGGCATTTATCAAAGGAAGCGGCGTCGGTGAAGTGGAATTTGGCTTGATTTTAGGTTCTGGCTTAGGGGAATTAGCCGATGAGATCGAAAACCCAATCGTGTTGCCTTATAACGATATCCCGCATTTTCCTGTTTCGACAGTGGTCGGTCATGCTGGACAATTGGTCTATGGAACATTAGCTGGGAAAAAAGTCTTAGCGATGCAAGGACGATTCCATTATTATGAAGGCCATTCGATGCAGACGGTCACTTACCCCGTCCGTGTGATGGCGGCATTGAAAGCTCATTCTTTAGTCGTGACCAATGCCTGTGGCGGTGTGAACGAAAGCTTCCAGCCTGGAGACTTGATGTTGATCACCGATCAAATCAACTTTATGGGGGACAACCCACTGATTGGTGAAAACGAAGAAGAAATGGGTCCACGTTTCCCAGATATGAGCCAAGCTTACCATTTGCCTTATCGGGAAGCGGCACAAAAAGTTGGCGCATCAAAAGGATTGCACTTAAAAGAAGGCGTCTATATGGGCTTCTCAGGTCCTACGTATGAAACGCCAGCAGAGATCCGCTTTGCTCGGACGATCGGTGCCGATGCTGTCGGTATGTCGACTGTCCCAGAAGTGATCGTTGCTGTTCACAGTGGCTTGAAAGTCTTAGGTGTTTCTTGCATCACAAACTTGGCTGCTGGTATGCAAGCGAGCTTGAATCACGAAGAAGTCGTGGAAACGACGGAACGGGTCAAGGCAGAATTTAAAGCGTTGATCAAAGAAACGTTAGCAGTACTATAAAAAGCAGACCAAAGGAGAAAAACGAATGAGCGTTCATATCGAAGCAAAAGCAGGCGAGATCGCAGACAAAATCTTGTTACCAGGTGATCCACTGCGGGCGAAATATATTGCTGAAACATTTTTAGAAGACCCGATCTGTTACAACAATGTTCGGGGAATGTTGGGCTATACAGGCGTTTATAAGGGCGAGCGGGTCTCTGTACAAGGAACCGGCATGGGCATGCCTTCAGCGAGCATCTATGCCCATGAATTGATCAACTCTTACGGCGTGAAGAAATTGATTCGGGTCGGTACGTGTGGTGCCATCTCAAAAGATGTCCACGTGCGTGATCTTGTGATTGCCCAAGCGGCAGCAACAAGTTCATCGATGGTGGCAAAAAACTTCCAAAGTTTCCATTTCCCACCAATCGCTGACTTTGCACTGCTGCGTAAAGCCTATGATACAGCGATTGAATCAGGATTTACGACCCACGTCGGCAACATCTTATCTGAAGATACCTTCTACAAAGATGACATGACGGAAACGTTACAGTTGGCAGACCTTGGAGTGATGGGTGTTGAGATGGAAGCCGCAGCCTTATACTATTTAGGGGCGAAATTCCACGTTCAAACCTTAGCGATCTGTACTGTCAGCGACCACATCATCACTGGAGAAGAAACAACGCCAGAAGAAAGACAAACGACGTTTAACGACATGATCAAAGTTGGCTTAGAAACAGCGATTGCGTAAAAAAGATACCACAGGATCGGTGCATGAACGATGCGAGGGCTGCTTGCTTTTGAGAGAGCAAGCAGCCAAATCGTATTGGTTTGCATGCAACCGAGAATGTGTTATCTTTTTTTGTTGGCAAAAAGCCACGAAGAAGCGTTGCACTTTTGCCAGAAAATGGTTTAATGAAAAGAAAAGGTGTAAAAAGGAGACGAGACAATGAATAATTTTACGTTTCATGTAACGACGGACATTCGTTTTGGGAAAGACCGTCTGAACGAATTGCCAGAAGTACTGAATACATTTGGAAAAAACGTCTTGCTAGTCTATGGTGGCGGCAGTATCAAGAAAAACGGCTTGTACGATGCAGTCATGGCGCAATTGACTGCCAACGGCAATCAAGTCACTGAATTGACTGGTGTCGATCCAAATCCACGAATCGAAACCGTTCGTCAAGGAGCCGCTCTTTGTCGTTCAGAAAAGATCGACGTCATTTTAGCTGTTGGCGGCGGTTCTGTAATTGATTGCAGCAAAGTGATTGCTGGGGCGGCTTGCAGTGAGCAAGAGCCTTGGGACTTAGTACTTTCCAGAAGCTATCAAGGACCAGCGATTCCATTAGTAACGATCTTGACCCTTGCGGCTACCGGCAGTGAAATGAATCGCGGCGCAGTGATCTCTAATCTAGAAACGAAACAAAAACTTGGCGTTCACGGACCCGAATTTTTACCGAAAGTATCCTTTTTAGATCCAACAACGACCTTTAGTGTCAGTCGTTATCAAACGGCTGCCGGTTCAGCGGATATCATGAGCCATCTGATTGAAAATTATTTCAGTAAAACAGAAGGAACAGATGTCCAAGACGGTGTAGCAGAAGGATTGCTAAAAGCAGTCATTAAAAATCTGCCCATCGCATTAAAGGATCCCTCGGACTATGACGCACGGGCGAATTTGATGTGGGCGAGCACCTTAGCCTTAAATGGTTTGACTGGAAGCGGCAAGGGTGGTGCATGGTCTTGTCATGCGATGGAGCATGAGTTGAGTGCGTTTTATGACATTACCCATGGCATCGGCTTAGCGATCCTGACCCCACGCTGGATGCTTCATGTATTGAATGAAGAAACGGCGCCGAAATTTGCGCGTTTTGCCAGAGAAGTCTTTGGTGTCCAAGAAGCAGTGCCAGAATTAGCTGCCCGAATGGGGATTCAAAAACTGTATGACTTTTTTGCTTCTTGCGATATTCCGATGACTTTGCCAGAAGTGGGAATCGCCGATGACACTCATTTTGCTGAAATGGCGGCTCAAGCAGTTCAATTCAGCTCTATTGCAACAAATGCGTATGTACCGCTACAAGAAGAAGACGTGATCGCAATCTACCAAGATTCCTTGACTCCTTCAACCTATCTTTAATCATTAAACAGACCGTTCCTGCGACTTGGTTGTCGCGGAGCGGTCTGTTTATTTACCCTTCAGAAGAAAAAGCCAAACGGGCCATTAGCTGATTCGCAATCAAGGCGTGTCCTGCAGGAGTAGGGTGCACACCGTCATCGCCTGTCAGTGCCTGTGGGGAGCTAGCGACGGATGCTTCGGCAAACAAGCCATCCAGCGGCAGCAGTTGACAATGAAAGGCGGCAGCTAAGCGACGAACGATTTGGATTTTCGGATCAAGATCGATCCGCCAGGTTTGGCGATCTTCAGGATATGGCAATACAAAAGGTTCCAGCAAGAAAATACGCGTGATCCCCTGTTGGGTCACTTGTTCCAGAATTTGACGGTAGGTTGCCTCAAAGGACGTTGCCGCAGCTTCTGAACCAAAATCGGGACCACCGGCATTGTGCCACGTGTCGTTGATCCCAATCATAAAGACCAAGACGTCAGGCGCTAATTGGAGGCAATCTTCTTGGAGACGGGCTAAGACATCGGCAGCTTTATTGCCGCCGATCCCGCGGTTATAAAAGGTAAAGCCCGCAGTGGGGAATTTCTCTGCCAGCTGATCGGCAACGAGACGGGCAAACCCATGTCCTAAATCGTGGGGGTCTTGGCGATCACGATCGCAATCTGTGATGCTGTCACCTAAAAATAAAACGGTATCATTTTTGACTAGTTTCATAATAAGCTCCTTTCGAGTATGCCCTCAATTATAAAAGAGGGGGGAGAAAATGCCAATAAAAAAACTGCCCTTTGGTTAAAAAGGGCAGCGATAAGCGAGGCTTATAAGTAGTATTTTTTCGCAACAGTCAAATCATCGTTCAATTCATAAACAAGTGGTTGACCAGTTGGGATCTCAAGATCCATGATATCTTCGTCAGAAATACCTTCGATATGTTTTGCTAATGCACGTAGAGAGTTTCCGTGAGCCGCAACTAAGACAGTTTTGTCGTCTTTTAATGCTGGGGCGATTTCATCTTGCCAGAAAGGCAATGCACGTTCTAAAGTAACTTTTAAGTTTTCTCCACCAGGTACGTCGCGAGGGTCAAGCATTGCATAACGACGGTCGTTTGCAGCAGAACCTTCATCTGAAGCTTCCATCAATGGAGGTAAAACATCGTAAGAACGACGCCAGATGTGTACTTGTTCGTCACCGTATTTTTCAGCAGTTTCTTTTTTATTTAAACCTTGTAATTTACCGTAATGACGTTCGTTTAAGCGCCATGATTTGATCGTTGGTACCCAAAGTTGATCAGAATATTCTAAAATGTAATTACAAGTTTTGATGGCACGAGTTAAAACAGATGTGTAAGCAACGTCAAATTCGATGCCTGCTTCTTTGATTTTACGTCCGCCTTCGATTGCTTCTTCGACACCTTCTGGCGCTAGATCAACATCAGCCCAACCGGTAAACTGGTTTAATTTGTTCCATTCGCTTAGTCCATGACGAGAAAATACTAATTTTGGCATGTAAAACTCTCCTTTAGATATTCGATATTTTTCTGAAATTTTCAATTCCGTATTTATTGTACACTCTTTCTCAAAGAATTTCCATGGTTTTGGAGGAAAAGCTGGGGGAAAACGCCATTCTTAAGGAAAAACAAAAGGGGATCATTAAAAAGAGGACCGCTTTTGTTTCATGCTGTTCTAGGGGGAGTCGACAACTATGAACGTAACTTGTTCCATTCTTCTTCGGATAATTTTATGTATTTATAGCATGTACCTACAGAAACACCGCATTTTTCAGAAATATATTGAATCGTTTCTTTTTTTTCGTAGTACAATTGACGGATTTTTTTAATCGTTTTTGGATCGATTTTTGGACGACCGCCAATTTTGCCTTTTTTGCGGGCTTTATTTAAGCCGACCAGCGTGCGCTCTTTGATGAGTGAGCGTTCCATGATCGCAAGTCCTTCCATTAAATTGAAGTAAACCTGTCCCATCGGACCGCGGGTATCGATTTGTTCTGCCAGTGAAACCAGATGAAGCTCTCGCTGTTTTAATAGATCAGTGAGATCGGTCAGCTGTCTGGTCGTTTTCCCTAAACGATGCAGTTCCGTAACGACTAAGGTGTCGCCGGGCTGCATTTGTGCCACCACTGACTCCAATGAATGATTTTCTTCACTTTCTTCCACGCTAAATGTCTCATGGAAAAATTCATGACACCCAAATTCTTCGAGCTTGTTTAATTGTTCACTTGTTGAGTTGTCGGTGATCGTTGAACGAGCATAGCCTATGATTTTCATAAACCCTCCTACCTTTCCCTTTTTATTGAATGTATCATAATTATTTCTTAAATGATAGGGTAATTTGCACAAAAAATAATAAAAATTAAGTCGATTGAAGAAAAATAACGAAAAAAAGAGAAGCATTTTTGCTTCTCCTTTTTTGTTTCCTTTATCTAACGTGCTTGGTACTCGGTCCTTCAGGCAATCCGACAATGATCGTATGAACCATATCCAAAAACAGACCGTGTTCAACCACGCCCACTGTAGCATCTAATTCCTGTGCCAACTCAGTAGGAGCGGTGATCATTTCTAGATGAAGATCGATGATGTAATTGCTGCAATCGGTTTTTAACGGTTCGCCTTCTTCATTCAGACGCAGTTTTGGATGGTAGTTTTTCTTCTCGAACAGACGCAACAGCTGTTGGCTGCCATAAGGGATCACTTCCACTGGCAACGGGAAGGCACCAAGTGTTTCGACCATTTTCGATTCATCAACGATCCACAAAACTTTTTTGGAGTTAGACGCCACGATTTTTTCGAATAAAAGGGCTGCACCGCCGCCTTTGATGCCATGATAATCCTTGCTGATCTCATCTGCACCGTCGATCGTTAGATCCACAGCGTCCACTTCATCGATGGTGCGAATCGGGATACCTAATCCTTCTGCTTGTTTTTTCGATGCCCAAGAAGTTGGGACACCAGTGATCGATAGACCTTCTTCTTTTACACGTCGACCCAGTTCTTCAATCATGTAGTAGGCTGTTGAGCCAGTGCCCAAGCCAACGACCATGCCATCTTTTACATAACTAGCCGCTTCAATGCCGACCATTTCTTTTAGGTTCATTTTCTTCCCGCCTTTTTTAAATAAATGCTTTGTCTCTATTATATAGGAAGAAGCGCAAAATTTGCGGATTTTTTCGTAACAGATTTCTTTTGAAAAAAGCTTGGGAGGATACTTGACAGGTAAGAATAAGCATGATATTCTATCAAAGGTGCTTTATCTACAGGTCTCTCGTTGGAGACGTGCTGACTGTCTATCAAAGCATAGTTGATATGAATGCAGAGAATGCATTATTTTTTATCGCAAAAAAAGAACCACCTGGATGTGTGGGACTATAAAGCGAATCAAGGAAGGAGGACAACTAGGGATGCCTACAATTAATCAATTAGTACGTAAACCTCGTAAATCCAAGGTTGAAAAATCAAATTCACCAGCATTGAACAAAGGATATAACAGTTTCAAGAAAGCTCAAACGAATGTTAACTCACCTCAAAAGCGTGGGGTAGCTACTCGTGTGGGAACTATGACACCGAAAAAACCGAACTCAGCTCTACGTAAATATGCGCGTGTTCGTTTGTCAAACTTGATTGAAGTGACAGCTTATATTCCAGGTATCGGACACAACTTACAAGAACACAGCGTGGTCTTGTTACGTGGTGGACGTGTAAAAGACTTACCAGGGGTACGTTACCATATCGTTCGTGGTGCATTGGATACTGCCGGTGTTAACGATCGTAAACAATCTCGTTCTAAATATGGTACAAAACGTCCTAAAGCTTAATCTTTAAGACAAACAGATCAAATGAATCTTATTTAAATCAGAACTGATATCTCGGAAGGAGGAGTTACGGATGCCTCGTAAAGGTCCTGTTGCAAAACGTGATGTTTTACCAGATCCTATTTATAACTCAAAATTAGTAACTCGTTTGATCAACCGTGTAATGGTTGATGGTAAACGCGGTGTTGCTGCAAATATTATCTACAATGCTTTTGGCATTATCAAAGAATCTACAGGAAATGATCCATTGGAAGTTTTCGAACAAGCAATGAAAAACATTATGCCTGTATTGGAAGTTAAAGCTCGCCGTGTCGGTGGTTCTAACTACCAAGTACCAGTAGAAGTACGTCCTGAACGTCGTACAACTCTAGGTCTTCGTTGGGTGGTAAACTACGCTCGTTTGCGTGGCGAACACACAATGGAAGAACGTCTTGCAAAAGAAATCATGGATGCAGCAAACAACACTGGTGCTTCTGTGAAAAAACGCGAAGACACACACAAAATGGCGGAAGCCAACCGCGCATTTGCTCACTATCGTTGGTAAGATCCTCACTGCTTTTTATTGGAAGGTACTGAGACAACCTTAGCTTAAGTTAAGTAAGAATGAGAGGGGAACAACCTAGAATGGCAAGAGAATTTTCGCTAGAAAAAACTCGTAATATCGGGATCATGGCCCACGTTGACGCTGGTAAAACAACGACAACTGAACGTATCCTTTATTACACAGGTAAAATCCATAAAATTGGTGAAACACATGAAGGTGCTTCTCAAATGGACTGGATGGAACAAGAACAAGAACGTGGGATCACAATCACTTCTGCTGCGACAACTGCGCAATGGAAAGAAAACCGCGTAAATATCATCGACACACCAGGACACGTGGACTTCACAATCGAAGTGCAACGTTCATTGCGTGTACTTGATGGTGCTGTAACTGTGTTGGACTCACAATCAGGTGTAGAACCTCAAACAGAAACAGTTTGGCGTCAAGCGACAGATTACCGCGTACCACGTGTTGTATTCTGTAACAAAATGGACAAAATTGGTGCAGACTTCTTATACTCTGTATCAACTTTACATGATCGTTTACAAGCAAATGCTCACCCAATCCAATTACCAATTGGTGCGGAAGATGACTTTACTGGTATTATCGACTTAGTAAAAATGAAAGCTGAAATCTACACAAATGACTTAGGAACTGAAATCCAAGAGACTGAAATTCCTGAAGAATATGTAGAATTAGCTGAAGAATGGCGCGAAAAATTAATCGAAGCTGTTGCTGATACTGATGAAGAACTAATGATGAAATTCTTGGAAGGTGAAGAAATCACTGAAGAAGAATTGAAAGCTGGTATTCGTCAAGCAACATTGACTGTTGACTTTTTCCCTGTTCTTTGTGGATCTGCCTTTAAAAACAAAGGGGTTCAATTGATGTTGGATGCAGTCATCGACTACTTGCCTTCACCACTTGATGTTCCTGCGATTAAAGGGATCAATCCTAAAACAGACGAAGAAACTGATCGTCCGGCTGACGATGAAGCACCATTTGCTTCATTAGCATTTAAAGTAATGACTGACCCATTCGTAGGCCGTTTGACATTCTTCCGTGTGTATTCAGGTATCTTGAACTCTGGATCATACGTATTGAATGCTTCAAAAGGCAAACGCGAACGTATCGGTCGTATCCTACAAATGCACGCCAACACACGTGCTGAAATCCAAACAGTATACTCAGGCGATATCGCCGCTGCTGTTGGTTTGAAAGACACAACAACTGGGGATACACTATGTGATGAAAAATCACCAGTAATCCTTGAATCAATCGAATTCCCAGAACCAGTTATCGAAGTCGCTGTTGAGCCTAAATCAAAAGCTGACCAAGATAAAATGGGGGTTGCTTTACAAAAACTTGCTGAAGAAGATCCATCATTCCGTGTGGAAACAAACGCTGAAACAGGCGAAACTGTTATCGCTGGTATGGGAGAACTTCACTTGGACGTCTTAGTTGACCGTATGCGTCGCGAATTTAAAGTTGAAGCAAACGTAGGTGCGCCTCAAGTTTCTTATCGTGAAACATTCCGTGCAGCAACACAAGCGGAAGGTAAATTTGTACGTCAGTCTGGTGGTAAAGGTCAATACGGTCACGTATGGGTCGAATTTACACCAAACGAAGAAGGTAAAGGCTTCGAATTCGAAAACGCGATTGTCGGTGGTGTGGTTCCTCGTGAATACATCCCAGCAGTTGAAAAAGGACTTGAAGACTCAATGGCGAACGGTGTCTTAGCCGGTTACCCATTAGTTGACATCAAAGCAAAACTTTATGATGGTTCATACCATGATGTCGATTCAAGTGAAACTGCCTTCCGTGTTGCAGCTTCTATGGCTTTACGTGCTGCAGCGAAGAAAGCAAATCCAGTAATTCTTGAACCAATGATGAAAGTAGTTATCACTGTACCAGAAGATTACTTAGGTGATGTTATGGGTCACGTAACTGCTCGTCGTGGACGCGTAGAAGGAATGGAAGCACACGGTAACTCACAAATCGTGAACGCAATCGTGCCATTAGCTGAAATGTTCGGTTACGCAACAACACTTCGTTCATCAACACAAGGTCGCGGTACGTTCATGATGACATTTGATCACTATGAAGATGTACCTAAATCTGTTCAAGAAGAAATCATCAAGAAAAACGGCGGCAAAGCTGAATAATTGATGGAAGTATAGGAAATTAAGTAAAAAGCTATATTTTTTTCTGAGTTTCGTGTACAATATTATCGATGATAAGGGATGGGGAGCTGCGGCTCCCTACCTATCAAATATAAAAAATAAACTGCATTTTTAGGAGGAACATTTTAAAATGGCAAAAGAAAAATTTGACCGTTCTAAACCCCACGTAAACATTGGTACGATCGGACACGTTGACCATGGTAAAACTACACTTACAGCTGCTATCACAACTGTATTATCTAAAAAAGGTTTGGCTCAAGCTTCAGCTTACGACCAAATCGATGGCGCTCCAGAAGAACGCGAACGCGGAATCACAATCTCAACTGCTCACGTTGAGTACGAAACTGAAGCACGTCACTATGCTCACGTTGACTGCCCAGGACACGCGGACTACGTTAAAAACATGATCACTGGTGCTGCTCAAATGGACGGCGCGATCTTAGTAGTATCTGCTGCTGATGGTCCTATGCCTCAAACACGTGAACACATCTTGTTATCACGTAACGTTGGTGTACCATACATCGTTGTTTTCTTAAACAAAATGGATATGGTTGATGACGAAGAATTACTAGAATTAGTTGAAATGGAAGTTCGTGACTTATTGTCAGAATATGACTTCCCAGGCGACGATGTTCCTGTAATCGCTGGTTCTGCTTTGAAAGCTCTTGAAGGCGATGCTTCATACGAAGAAAAAATCATGGAATTAATGGCTGCAGTTGACGAATACGTTCCAACTCCAGAACGTGACACTGACAAACCATTCATGATGCCAGTCGAAGACGTATTCTCAATCACTGGACGTGGTACTGTTGCTACAGGCCGTGTTGAACGTGGACAAGTTCGCGTTGGTGACGAAGTTGAAATCGTTGGTATTGCTGAAGAAACTGCTAAAACAACTGTAACTGGTGTTGAAATGTTCCGTAAATTGTTAGACTATGCTGAAGCAGGGGATAACATTGGTGCATTGCTACGTGGGGTTGCTCGTGAAGACATCCAACGTGGACAAGTATTAGCTAAAGCTGGTACAATCACACCTCATACAAAATTTAAAGCTGAAGTTTACGTTTTAACAAAAGAAGAAGGTGGACGTCACACTCCATTCTTCACTAACTACCGTCCTCAGTTCTACTTCCGTACAACTGACGTAACTGGTGTTGTTGAATTACCAGAAGGAACTGAAATGGTTATGCCTGGTGATAACGTAACAATCGACGTTGAATTGATCCACCCAATCGCTATCGAAGACGGAACTCGTTTCTCAATTCGTGAAGGCGGACGTACTGTTGGTTCAGGCGTTGTAACTTCAATCCAAGCTTAATTTGATTGATCGAAGAGCAAAAGCGTACGCGCTTTTGCTCTTTTTTTTTGACTCGTAGAACCAAAAAAGAGCCGCCATCTCTAGCGTTGACGAATCCACTGCGGTTCATCGAAGCTAAAGAGAGCGGTGCTTTTTATTTTATTAGTTTTTGCTTCTTCAAGAAGGCGTCAAATCCTTGGTCAGGGCGATTGCTGTAAAACCCAGCAAATTTTTCTGACCATGGTTTGGTCTCGCGAGCTTCTCCAAAATCAGTCATTGTTTGATCGTAGGCTTCGATCGCCTCATAAGAATAGTCCTGATAATGGTTGTAATGAATGACCGCTTCTTCTGGCAAGCGAGGCTTGACCTTCATTTCTACGATTGGTTTACCGATGCTCAAGCCAGCCACAGGGTAGACATATTCCGGTAAGTGCAACAATTCAGCGATTTTGGCGCTGTCTTTGCGGACACTGCCGGAAATGACGGTACCTAAGCCCAGCGATTCAGCAGCGATCGCACCAGATTGTAAAGCAATGCTGGCATCAGTGGTGGCGATCAATAATGGCTGATAGCCCTCATCGATTGGATAGGGGGTCTGTTTTTTCTCAGCAACTTTTTTGGTTCGGTTTAAATCTGCGAGAAACAGCAGAAAGAGCGAACTTGCTGCGATATGAGGATTGCCGGGATTCCATTCGACCATTTGTTGGCGGATCTGCGGGTCGTCGATCACCAGGATCGAATAGGCTTGCCCATTCATCCAGCTTGGTGCTTGACGAGCGGCAGTCAAAATCGCGGTTACTTGTTCTTGGCTCAAGCGGTAGTCAGGGTCAAATTGTCGGTAAGTGCGATGATTGTGCAAAAGCTCAATGGTTTCGTTCATAGGTTTGCTCCTTTAACTGTTTGGTGATTTTTGTGAATCGTTCTTGAAATCGTGGTAAATCATCTTTGGCTAAGCGGGTATAGTTCAAACGCAAGCCATTCGTATCGTTACTGAAAAGAAACGCAGGTGCTACTAAGCAATCGTTCGCCAAAAAGCGCGACCAATCTTTGCGAGTCAATGTGCGGTGACGCCAAGTCAACCACAGGTAAAGACCGCCTTTCGTCGGCTGCCATTGCCAGTCCTCCTGAAATGCCTGCAAGAGTTGGAGTAGGTCTTGCTGGCGCTGGGCCATTTCTGTAAGCAGTGTCCGCTGCTGCTGGTGGTAATCAGAGGAGCGTAAGACGATGTTGGCAAGGACTTGCGGGAAAATCGTGGTATCGATCGCCATCCGTTTTTTCGCTTGGGCAAATTGGTCGGCTAACGCTTCTGGCACCAAAAGCCAGCCGATTTTGATTGATGACCCAAGTAATTTTGAAAGCGAGCCTAAATAAATGACGGTTTCGGGAGCTATGGATTTTAGCTTGGGCGGTACTTCATCAAAAGCCAACTCGCTAAAAACATCGTCTTCTATGATCGGTACTTGGTAGGTCTGGCAAAGGCGGATGATCGCTTGGCGCCGATGCTCGCTCATGGTGTGGCCAGTTGGGTTTTGGAAGGTGGGATTCAGATAGACGAATTTGATCTTCTTTTCCTTCAACACTTTTTCCAATGCCGCAGGCCGCATCCCTTCACTATCCTGCTTGATCCCAATCAGCTGGACATTCATCGTGGAAAACAAGGGGAGAGAGAACAAGAAAGAAGGGTCCTCTGTCGCAATACAATCCCCCGCATGCAATAAGACTTGCATCAGCAAGGTGATTCCTTGCGTCGAACCGGCAGTAATTACTAGTTTTTGACCGCTGATGGGCAAATTGAAGGAATCAGCAAGGTGCTGCAATAAGATTTCTTGCAAAGGCTCATAACCAGTCGGTAATACTTTGGTGCTTTCTTTGCGGATCTCTTCCCATGTAAAGGCGGGAAACGTGAAGTCGGGAATCAGAACGGTAGGTAGATCACCTGTGTACAGATCCAGCACATCCTTCTCGGTGCGCAAGTGCTGAATCTGTTGAACGTAAGGGTCTTGCTGCAAGTAAGGGCTGCTTAAAGACGAGCGCAAATAAGAAAGCGGTGTTTGTCGGTTCCCCCAACGACCTTCCAATACGCGAGAGCCGCTGCCTTGTTTTCGTTCGATCCATCCTAAGCTTTTCAATTCATCTAACGCTTTGACGACGGTGGAACGGTTGACGTCAAAAGTCTGAGCAAGGCTGCGCTCTGGTGGTAAACGATCCCCAGGCCCATAGGTTCCCGCTTGGATCTCTTCGATAAAATGGGTCACGATCTGCTGGTAAATCGGTTGTTTCTTTTGTTTGTCGATACTTGATGAAGCCATCCTGCACCACCTTTTTCAATTGGATGGTTTAAAAATAAGCCAAATGGCTCTTTTCGTCAAGGGGAAGATTGACTATACTTAGCAAAAAGCACAAGGAGATGAGGAAGATGGAAAAAGTAATATCAATTGCCGGGTCTGATTCAACCGGAGGTGCCGGTATCGAAGCAGATTTAAAAACGTTTCAGGAGTATGGTGTCTTTGGTTTTGCCACGATTGCTTCGATCGTCACGATGGATCCACAAGCGGGTTGGAGCCATGAAGTAACAGCAATGGAACCAGCACTTGTTGAAAAGCAATTGATCTCCGCTTTTGCAGGTGATCCGATGGATGCCCTTAAAACGGGGATGTTAGGCAATGAAGACAATATTGTGCAAGCAGCGAAGATGATTCAACAACAGCAAGTCAAAAATGTGGTGATCGATCCCGTCATTGCTTGCAAAGGGACCGCAGAAATCTTACAGCCAAAAAGTGTCGATGCCATCATCACGCATTTGTTGCCTTTAGCAGATGTTGTCACCCCTAATTTAGTAGAAGCGGGGATTCTTTCGGGTTTGGGGGATTTGACGAGTGTGGAAGCCATGAAGCAAGCTGCTGAAAAAATCCATCAATTAGGTGCTAAATACGTCGTGATCAAAGGTGGTCATCGCTTGCCAGGAGCAAAAGCCATTGACCTTGTTTATGATGGAGAATCCTTCCTCTTGTTAGAAAGTGGCAAAATCGCTACTGATTTCAATCACGGAGCAGGCTGCACCTTTTCAGCGGCGATCGCTGCCGGTCTTGCAAAAGGCAAACCCGTCGTGGAAAGTGTTCGCTTAGCGAAAGCCTTTGTCACAGCAGCAATCAAAGAAGGCGTGGTCATCAATCCCTATGTGGGCCATGTGTGGCATGGTGCCTATACCCACGCCCAAGGACGTATGAATGAGGAAGCGCCGCAATAGCAGGTTTGCTTCTATATAAATAGGAATTGAAGAAGCGCTTAAAAGAAGCGGGCAACGCTTCTTTTTTTGTGTTTCGAAAACAAAAGAAAATTTTCTGAAAGAAATGCAAAAGAATCCCGGTTTTTCCATAAAAAAAGCTTGCAATCAATGTTTATCCGTAATATAATCATAAAGGTGCTGTTTACGTAAATACGTAAGTCACACTGGCAGCAAAGAAATTTTCTGCCGGCTACGAAACGAGAGGTTGCGACACGCCCGGACGCTTTGCCATGGACGAGCGTGACGGAAAATTTTCGTGGAGCTATGTCTACTTTTCAAAATAGGCGAAGGAGGGAAAACAATGGCAAAACAAAAAATTCGTATCCGTTTAAAAGCGTATGAACATCGTATTTTAGATCAATCAGCGGATAAAATCGTAGAAACTGCAAAGAGAACTGGAGCTGGCGTATCTGGTCCAATTCCATTACCAACTGAACGCAGCTTGTACACGATCATCCGTGCGACGCACAAATACAAAGATTCACGCGAACAATTCGAAATGCGTACACACAAACGTCTAATCGACATTGTGAATCCAACACCAAAAACTGTTGATGCTTTAATGAAGCTAGACTTGCCAAGCGGTGTTAATATCGAAATCAAACTATAATAATTAAGATGGAGGTGTAATCATGACCAAAGGAATCTTAGGGAAAAAAGTGGGAATGACTCAAATCTTCACTGAATCTGGCGAATTGATTCCAGTAACTGTAGTAGAAGCTACACCAAACGTAGTGCTACAAGTGAAAACAATCGAAAATGACGGCTACGAAGCGATTCAAGTCGGCTACCAAGATATGCGTGAAGTTTTGTCTAACAAACCTGCGAAAGGTCATGTTGCAAAAGCAAACACGGCTCCTAAGCGCTTCATTCGCGAATTCAAGAATGTAGAGCTAGAGGGCTTAGAAGTAGGATCAGAAATCAAAGTTGATATTTTTGAAGCAGGAGACATCATCGATGTAACCGGCACTTCGAAAGGTAAAGGATTCCAAGGCGTTATCAAACGTCACGGACAAAGCCGCGGACCAATGGCTCACGGTTCTCGTTACCACCGTCGTCCTGGATCAATGGGTCCAGTTGCACCTAACCGTGTATTTAAAAACAAACGTCTTGCTGGACGTATGGGCGGAAATCGCATCACGATCCAAAACTTGGAAATCGTACGCGTAGACGCAGAACGCAACGTTATCTTGATCAAAGGTAATGTACCTGGCGCGAAAAAATCATTGATTACAATCAAATCAGCTGTGAAAGCTAAATAAGTAGATAGGAAGAAAGGAGGAACTAAGGAATGCCGAATGTAGCATTATTCAAACAAGATGGAAGCCAAAATGGCGAAATTACATTGAACGAAGAAATCTTCGGAATCGAACCAAATGAATCAGTTGTCTATGATGCAATCATCATGCAACGCGCTTCATTAAGACAAGGAACACACGCTGTGAAAAACCGCAGTGCCGTTCGTGGCGGTGGCCGTAAACCATGGCGCCAAAAAGGAACTGGACGTGCCCGTCAAGGTTCAATCCGTTCACCACAATGGCGTGGAGGTGGCGTAGTCTTCGGACCAACACCACGTTCATACAGCTACAAACTTCCTAAAAAAGTTCGTCGCTTAGCAATGAAATCTGTATTGTCAGAAAAAGTTGCTTCAAATAACTTGGTAGCAGTAGAAGGATTAAGCTTTGATGCTCCAAAAACAAAAGAATTCAAACAAGTTTTAGCTAACTTGACAATTGACTCTAAAGTATTGGTAGTTTTAGAATCTGAAAACGACTTTGCCGCTTTATCTGCGCGCAACTTGCCAAAAGTTTCTGTAGTTACTGCTGATAACATTAGTGTGCTAGACATCGTTTCTAACGACAAAATGTTAGTGACACAAACTGCTCTTACTCAGATCGAGGAGGTGCTTGCATAATGAACTTACTAGACGTTATTAAACGCCCAGTGATCACTGAAAAATCAATGCTTGCCATGGATGACAAGAAATACACTTTTGAAGTGGACACAAAAGCTAACAAAACTTTAGTAAAACAAGCTGTAGAAGCTGCCTTTGACGGAGTGAAAGTGGCAAACGTGAACATCATCAACGTTCGTCCTAAATTCAAACGCATGGGTAAATATGCAGGATATACAAAAAAACGTCGCAAAGCTGTTGTGACTTTAACTGAAGATTCTAAAGAAATCCAAATTTTCGAAGCTGCTGAATAAGCAACTCACGCATAAATTTTACATGGGAGGGAAAAAGACGTGGCGATTAAAAAGTACAAACCTACCACGAACGGCCGTCGTAATATGACAAGTTCTGATTTCGCTGAAATCACAACTTCAACACCAGAAAAAACATTGTTAGCTCCTTTGAAAAACAATGCTGGTCGTAACAACAACGGACGTATCACGGTTCGTCATCAAGGTGGCGGTCACAAACGTCAATACCGTTTGATCGATTTCAAACGTAACAAAGACAACGTCGTTGCTACGGTTAAAACGATTGAATATGATCCAAACCGTTCTGCTAACATTGCGTTAGTACATTACGAGGATGGAGTAAAAGCATACATCTTAGCACCTAAAGGATTAGAAGTTGGCATGACTGTCGTTTCTGGTCCAGATGCAGATATTAAAGTAGGGAATGCATTACCACTAGAAAACATTCCAGTCGGTACTGTTATCCACAACATCGAAATGAAACCTGGTAAAGGTGGACAATTGATTCGTTCAGCTGGAACAAGTGCTCAAGTACTTGGTAAAGAAGGCAAATACGTATTGATCCGCTTGAACTCTGGTGAAGTACGGATGATCTTAGCATCATGTCGTGCAACAATCGGTTCTGTTGGTAATGAACAACACGAATTGATCAACATCGGTAAAGCCGGTCGTTCTCGTTGGATGCGCAAACGCCCAACTGTACGTGGTAGCGTAATGAACCCTAATGATCACCCACACGGTGGTGGTGAAGGTAAAGCACCAATCGGACGTAAAGCACCAGTTTCTCCTTGGGGACAACCAGCACTTGGCTACAAAACACGTAACAAAAAAGCAAAATCAGACAAACTTATCGTTCGTCGTCGTAAAACTAAGTAATATACTTGACCGTGTGTCGCACATTTTGAGAGGAGGTACACCATGGGTCGTAGTTTGAAAAAAGGACCTTTTGTCGATGACCATTTGATGAAAAAGGTCGAAGCACAAGAAGGCGCTGAAAAGAAAAAAGTGATCAAAACTTGGTCACGTCGTTCTACAATTTTCCCTAATTTTATCGGATTTACAATTGCTGTGTATGATGGACGGAAACATGTACCAGTTTACATCCAAGAAGACATGGTAGGACACAAATTAGGTGAATTTGCACCAACAAGAACTTATCGCGGACATGCTGCCGATGATAAGAAAACAAGACGCTAATTTTGAGGGGAGGATATCCAAAAATGGCAGAACAAATCACATCAGCGAAAGCAACTGCTAAAACAGTCCGCGTTTCTCCTCGTAAATCTCGTCTAGTTATTGACTTAATCAGAGGGAAAAGCGTTGCTGAAGCAATCGCGATCTTAAAGTTCACACCAAATAAAGCAGCTGGAATCATCGAGAAAGTCTTGATGTCAGCTATTGCCAATGCAGAAAATAATTTTGACTTAGATGTTGAAAACTTGATTGTTTCTGAAGCATTCGTAAACGAAGGACCAACGATGAAACGTTTCCGTCCACGTGCGAAAGGTTCAGCTTCACCGATCAACAAACGTACAAGTCATATTACTGTAGTCGTATCAGAAAAATAAGGAGGGACAATCAGTGGGTCAAAAAGTACATCCAATTGGAATGCGTGTAGGCATCATCCGTGACTGGGATGCTAAATGGTATGCTGAAAAAGAGTATGCTGAATTTCTACATGAAGATTTGAAAATCCGTAAATTTATCGCATCTAAACTTGCTGATGCCGCTGTGTCTACAGTTGAGATCGAGCGTGCAGCAAACCGCGTGAATATTTCAATCCACACAGCTAAACCAGGTATGGTTATCGGTAAAGGCGGATCTGAAGTCGAAAACCTAAGAAAAGAATTAAATAGCCTAACTGGCAAACGAGTTCACATCAACATCGTTGAAATCAAAAAACCAGATTTAGATGCTAAATTAGTAGGCGAAGGAATCGCACGTCAATTAGAAAACCGTGTTGCTTTCCGTCGTGCTCAAAAACAAGCGATCCAACGCACAATGCGTTCTGGCGCTAAAGGAATCAAAACACAAGTTTCTGGCCGTCTAAATGGTGCGGATATCGCTCGTTCAGAAGGTTACTCAGAAGGAACAGTTCCACTTCATACATTACGTGCGGACATTGATTACGCATGGGAAGAAGCAGATACAACATACGGAAAACTAGGAGTTAAAGTGTGGATTTATCGTGGAGAAGTTCTTCCAACTAAAAAGAACACTGAGAAAGGAGGGAAATAAACATGTTAGTACCTAAACGTGTAAAACACCGTCGTGAGTTCCGCGGAAAAATGCGTGGCGAAGCGAAAGGCGGAAAAGAAGTAGCATTCGGTGAATACGGCTTACAAGCTGTTGAATCACACTGGATCACAAACCGTCAAATCGAAGCTGCCCGTATCGCAATGACTCGTTATATGAAACGTGGCGGGAAAGTATGGATCAAAATTTTCCCTCACAAATCTTATACTGCCAAAGCTATCGGGGTACGTATGGGTTCTGGTAAAGGGGCTCCTGAAGGATGGGTATCACCAGTTAAACGTGGTAAAATCATGTTTGAAATTGCCGGTGTACCTGAAGAAGTTGCGCGCGAAGCGCTACGTCTTGCTTCTCACAAATTACCAGTGAAAACGAAGATCGTAAAACGTGAGGAAATGGGTGGTGAATCGAATGAAGGTTAAAGAAATCAGAGAATTAACCACTGCCGAAATGCTAGATCAAGAAAAACAATTGAAAGAAGAATTGTTCAATCTTAGATTCCAATTAGCAACAGGTCAATTAGAAAACACTGCACGTATCAAAGAAGTACGTAAATCGATTGCACGCATTAAAACAGTATTGCGTGAACAAGTTAAGTAATAGTGGAAGGAGGCCATTTAGCGTATGACTGAAGAAAGAAATCAACGCAAAGTTTACCAAGGTCGCGTGGTATCAGACAAAATGGATAAAACTATCTCTGTTGTCGTTGAAACAAAGAAAAACCACCCTATCTACGGCAAACGTCTGAACTATTCTAAGAAATACAAAGCACACGATGAAAACAACGAAGCAAAAGTTGGCGATATCGTGAAAATTATGGAAACTCGTCCATTATCAGCTACGAAACGTTTCCGTCTAGTAGAGATTGTTGAAAAGGCAGTGATTATCTAATCACACGAGATTTTCCTATATAGATTGTGAATTGCAAAATCTGAAAGGAGGATACACATCGTGATCCAAGCAGAAAGCCGATTAAGAGTGGCGGACAACTCAGGTGCCCGTGAAATTCTAACGATCAAAGTCCTTGGCGGATCTGGTCGTAAAACTGCCAATATTGGTGACGTGATTGTTGCTACGGTTAAACAAGCAACGCCAGGTGGGGTTGTCAAAAAAGGTGACGTCGTTAAAGCCGTTATCGTTCGTACTAAATCAGGAGCTCGTCGTACAGACGGTTCATACATCAAATTCGATGAAAATGCTGCGGTTATTATCCGTGACGATAAGAGCCCTCGTGGAACTCGTATCTTTGGCCCAGTTGCCCGCGAATTGCGTGAAGGCAACTTTATGAAGATCGTTTCCCTAGCACCAGAAGTATTGTAATAGTGATTCTTATCTAAAGGAGGTGCGAAACAAACATGTTTGTTAAAAAAGGCGATAAAGTTAAAGTTATCACTGGTAAAGACAAAAACAAAGAAGGCGTTGTGCTAGCAGCGTTTCCTAAAAATGACAAAGTCGTTGTTGAAGGTGTCAATGTTGTCAAAAAACACCAAAAACCTTCTCAAACTGCTCCTCAAGGCGGAATCGTTGAAATGGAAGCACCAATTCATGTTTCTAACGTGATGGTGGTTGATCCATCGAACGGTGAAGCTACGCGTGTCGGTTACAAAGAAGTTGACGGCAAAAAAGTCCGCGTTTCTAAGAAAACCGGAGAAGTTCTTGATAAATAATCTGATGAAGGAAGGAGGGGCTAACAGATGAACCGCCTTAAAGAAAAATATTCAAAAGAAGTTGTCCCATCATTAATGGACAAATTTAACTACAGCTCAATCATGGAAGCACCAAAAGTTGATAAAATCGTTATCAACATGGGTGTCGGTGACGCTGTTTCTAATGCTAAAAACTTAGACAAAGCTGTTGAAGAATTACAATTGATCTCAGGTCAAAAACCATTGATCACAAAAGCGAAAAAATCTATCGCAGGATTCCGTTTACGTGAAGGAATGCCAATCGGTGCGAAAGTAACTCTACGCGGCGAAAGAATGTATGAATTCTTAGATAAACTAGTAAGTGTGTCATTGCCACGTGTCCGTGACTTCCACGGTGTGAGCAAAAAAGCGTTCGACGGACGCGGAAACTACACTTTAGGTATCAAAGAACAATTGATTTTCCCTGAAGTAGATTATGATTTGATCGACAAAGTACGTGGTATGGATATCGTGATTGTAACAACAGCAAACACAGATGAAGAATCTCGTGAATTGTTGACACAATTAGGCATGCCATTCCAAAAATAAAAAAAGGAGGCGAACTACGTGGCTAAAAAATCAATGATTGCTAAAAACAAACGCCCTGCTAAATTCTCAACGCAAGAATATACTCGTTGTGAACGTTGCGGACGTCCACATTCAGTTTATCGTAAATTTCATCTTTGCCGTATTTGCTTCCGCGAACTTGCCTATAAAGGACAAATTCCCGGCGTGAAGAAAGCTAGCTGGTAAACTATACTCGCATAAAGGAGGTAAATTATCCCATGGTCATGACAGATCCAATTGCAGATTTTCTAACGCGCGTGCGTAACGCAAACATGGTTAAACACGAAAGCCTAGAAGTACCTGCTTCAAAAATCAAACGTGATATCGCTGAAATCTTGAAACGTGAAGGTTTCGTCCGCGATGTTGAATACATTGAAGATGACAAACAAGGCGTGATCCGCGTATTTCTTAAATACGGTAAAAACGGTGAACGTGTTATCACAAACTTAAAACGTATCTCTAAACCAGGCTTGCGTGCTTATGTCAAAGCTGACGAAGTACCAAAAGTATTGAATGGTCTAGGAATCGCGATTATCTCAACTTCTGACGGTGTAATCACTGACAAAGAAGCTAGAGCAAAAAATGTTGGCGGCGAAGTAGTCGCTTATGTATGGTAATTTAAAATATTCCACAAGGAGGTGCCTCTAAGTGAGTCGTATCGGTAATAAGATCGTCGTTCTTCCTGCTGGTGTTGAAATCAAGCAAAACGGAAACGACATTACAGTTAAAGGACCTAAAGGTGAATTAACACGTACTTTCTCTTCTGATATCACAATGAATATCGAAGGAAACGAAGTAACATTCACTCGTCCAAATGATAGTAAAGAAATGAAAACTATCCACGGAACTACCCGTGCAAACTTCAACAACATGGTTGTTGGTGTTTCTGAAGGTTTCCAAAAAGCGTTAGAATTAATCGGGGTTGGGTACCGTGCTCAATTACAAGGGAAAAAACTTGTATTGAACGTTGGTTACTCTCATCCAGTTGAAATCGAAGCGCCAGCTGGAATCGAAATCGAAGTTCCTTCAAACACTTCTGTGATCGTTAAAGGATCAGATAAAGAAGTCGTTGGCGAATTGGCTGCCAATATCCGTGGCGTTCGTCCTCCAGAACCTTACAAAGGCAAAGGAATTCGTTATGTTGGCGAATTTGTACGCCGTAAAGAAGGTAAAACTGGTAAATAGTCGTAATTCTTTACGACTAGCAGCTTAGGCTAGCAAAATTAAAAGAGGTGACAAATTGTGATTACAAAACCAGATAAAAACAAGACACGTCAGAAAAGACATCGTCGTGTACGTAACAAAATCTCTGGTACTGCTGAGTGCCCACGCTTAAACGTGTTCCGTTCGAACAAAAACATCTACGCACAAGTAATTGATGACGTAGCGGGTGTGACGCTAGCAAGTGCCTCTGCCTTAGACAAAGAAGTTTCAGGTGCAACAAAAACTGAACAAGCACAAGCTGTCGGTAAATTAGTCGCAGAACGTGCAGCAGCAAAAGGTATTAAAGTAGTAGTCTTTGACCGTGGTGGATACCTTTACCATGGCCGTGTAGCAGCTTTAGCTGAAGCAGCTCGCGAAAATGGACTGGAATTTTAAGAGAAGGAGGAACACCATTCATGGTTTATATTGATCCAAAACATTTGGAATTAGAAGACCGCGTTGTTGCGATCAACCGTGTAACTAAAGTTGTTAAAGGTGGACGTCGTCTACGTTTTGCTGCATTAGTTGTTGTCGGTGACAAAAACGGACACGTAGGTTTCGGTACTGGTAAAGCGCAAGAAGTACCAGAAGCAATCCGTAAAGCAATCGAAGACGCGAAGAAAAACTTGGTGGAAGTACCAATGGTTGGTTCTACAATCCCTCACGAAGTTATCGGTGTATTCGGCGGCGGACGCATCCTTATGAAACCTGCTGTAGAAGGTTCTGGGGTAGCTGCTGGTGGACCAGTTCGTGCCGTATTGGAATTAGCTGGGGTAGCTGATATCACATCTAAATCTTTAGGTTCTAACACACCAATCAACGTTGTTCGCGCAACAGTTGAAGGTTTAAAACAATTAAAACGCGCTGAAGAAGTGGCAGCACTTCGCGGCAAATCAGTAGAAGAATTAATCGGTTAAGGAGGACACTATAATGGCTGAATTGAAAATTACTTTAAAACGCAGTATTATCGGACGTCCCCAAAACCAACGTGATACTGTAAAAGCGTTAGGTCTTACAAAGTTGAATTCAACAGTTGTAAAACCTGCTAATGATGCAATCAAAGGCATGGTTAACACTGTTTCTCACTTAGTGGACGTTGAAGAGGTCTAAGGATCAGCAGATCTAGTTTGATTAAGGAGGTGCCAAACCTATGAAACTTCATGAATTAAAACCATCAGAAGGCTCACGCCAAGTACGTAACCGTGTCGGACGAGGAACTTCATCTGGTAACGGTAAAACAGCTGGACGTGGACAAAAAGGTCAAAAAGCTCGTTCAGGCGGCGGAGTACGTCTAGGATTCGAAGGTGGACAAACACCATTGTTCCGTCGTTTACCAAAACGTGGCTTTACAAATGTGAACCGCAAAGAATATGCAGTCATCAATCTTGATGTCTTGAACCGCTTTGAAGACGGTGCTGAAGTAACACCTGTTGCTTTACACGAAGCTGGAATCGTCAAAGACGAAAAAGCTGGAATCAAAGTATTAGCTAACGGAGAATTAACGAAGAAATTGACTGTGAAAGCAGCTAAATTCTCAAAAGCAGCTGAAGAAGCAATCGTTGCTGCTGGTGGATCAATCGAGGTGATCTAATGATCAGACTATTGAAGGATGCCTTTAAGGTTAAGGATATTAGATCCAGAATATTGTTCACCGTCTTAATCTTGTTTGTCTTTCGTCTGGGAACACATATTACTGTGCCAGGCGTAGACGCAAGTCGCCTAAATACCATCGCGGATCTACCATTTTTAAACATGTTAAACTTGGTAAGTGGTGGCGCCATGCAACAATTTTCGATTTTCTCGATGGGGGTTTCGCCTTACATCACTGCCTCAATTGTCATTCAGTTGTTGCAGATGGATATCGTCCCTAAATTTGTTGAATGGTCGAAACAAGGTGAAGTGGGTCGTAAGAAATTAAATCAGGCAACACGTTACTTGACGTTGGTATTAGGCTTTGTCCAATCCATGACATTAACGGCTGGATTTAACTATTACACTCAACTCGGGTTTGTAAACAATCCTAATATGGCAACCTATATCGTGATCGGACTGATTTTAACAGCCGGAACGATGTTAGTCACTTGGTTAGGAGAGCAGATCACCGAGCGTGGTATCGGAAACGGTGTGTCAATGATCATCTTTGCGGGGATCATTTCACGCTTACCAGCAAGCATCAAAGAATTGATTGAAGATTACTTCATTAACGTGGATCAATCGGATATCTGGCTAAATGCTATCTTTATGGCGCTGCTTGTGATTGCTGTGTTGATCGTCATTACTTTAGTAACGTATGTTCAACAGGCAGAACGCAAGATTCCGATCCAATATACAAAACGGGTAGCAGGAGCGCCTACCAGCAGTTACCTTCCTTTGAAAGTAAATGCTGCCGGGGTTATCCCAGTTATCTTTGCCAGTTCTTTTATTACAACACCAAATGCGATCATTCAAGCATTAGGTAGTTCATATAGAGGAGAAACTTGGTACGAAGTGGTGCAAACGATCTTTAGTTACAACACTGTACCGGGTGCGATCATCTACACTGTCTTGATTGTTGCGTTTACCTTCTTCTACGCATTTGTTCAAGTGAACCCTGAGAAATTAGCGGAAAACTTGCAAAAACAAGGAAGTTACATTCCGAGTGTGCGTCCTGGTAAAGGAACAGAAGAATATGTATCGCGTTTGTTGATGCGATTAAGCACGGTTGGATCGATCTTTTTAGGATTGGTTGCTTTACTTCCAATCATCGCTCAGATGGCTTGGAATTTACCGCAATCGATCGGACTAGGTGGAACGAGTCTATTGATCATTATCGGTGTGGCACTTGATACTGCCAAGCAGTTAGAAGGGCTTATGCTGAAACGGAAATATACTGGTTTCATCAATTAAAGTTATTGAAGTGTTGAGGATTTCCTCAACACTATTCAAAAACTTACAGGAGGAATTAGAATGAACTTCATTTTAATGGGATTACCTGGTGCTGGAAAAGGTACTCAGGCAGAACGTATCGTTGCTGAATACGGTCTTCCTCATATTTCAACAGGCGATATGTTTCGGGCTGCGATGGCGAACGAAACAGAACTAGGCCTTAAAGCAAAATCATACATGGATCAAGGCGCATTAGTTCCTGATGAGGTTACAAATGGGATCGTTAAAGAACGTTTAGCTGAACCTGATACCGAGAAAGGTTTCTTATTAGATGGTTTTCCTCGTACATTGGATCAAGCAAAAGCGTTAGATGAGATGCTTGCTGACCTTAACAAAAAACTTGATGCCGTTATTGATATTCATGTTCCTGAAGAAGTTCTTGTAGAACGTTTAGCCGGCCGCTTCATGTGCCGCAATTGTGGGGCAACTTATCATAAATTGTTCAATCCTCCCAAAGAGGAAGGAACATGTGATCGTTGTGGAAGTCATGACTTCTACCAGCGTGAAGATGATAAGCCTGAGACGGTCAAAAATCGTCTAGCTGTCAATATCAAAAGCAGTGAACCAATTTTGACTTATTACAAAGACAAAGGGTTATTGCAATCGATTGATGGGGATCGCGACATCGACGCTGTATTCGAAGATGTTCAAAAGATCATTGACTAATCATAGATTGCCCGAGTCCAACTTGCAGCTTAAAACTTTCTCTTGAAATCTTTGACAGGATATGATAGAATATGTCAGTCCGACTTCTACTTTTTATTAAGTAGGAGCATAGTTTGAGAATATCAGGTGGGAACCGAGTTTCCGCCATTTTATCGTGTGAAAATCACAAGTACAAGGAGGTACTGTGCGTGGCAAAAGAAGATATGATTGAAGTCGAAGGTACAGTCGTCGAAACTTTGCCGAATGCAATGTTTAAAGTAGAATTGGAAAACGGACACCAAGTTCTAGCGACCGTTTCTGGTAAGATCCGGATGCACTACATTCGTATTTTACCTGGAGACAAAGTAACGGTGGAATTATCCCCGTATGATCTGAACCGTGGCCGCATTACTTATCGCTTTAAATAATTGTACTCCGTAAAACCACAGGAGGTATTATCATGAAAGTAAGACCATCAGTAAAACCAATGTGCGAACATTGTAAAGTAATTCGTCGTAAAGGACGCGTTATGGTGATTTGCCCAGCAAATCCAAAACATAAACAACGTCAAGGATAATCGGAGGTGTAACAAATATGGCTCGTATTGCAGGAGTAGATATTCCTCGTGATAAACGTGTGGTCGTTTCACTTACTTATATCTATGGTATTGGTAACACGACTGCAAAACAAATTTTAGCTGACGCTGGCGTGTCTGAAGAAGTTCGTGTTCGTGATTTAACGAATGAACAAACAGATGCTATCCGTGCAGAAGTTGATAAATTAAAAGTTGAAGGTGACCTTCGTCGTGAAGTGAACTTAAACATCAAACGATTGATGGAAATCGGTTCTTACCGTGGGATCCGTCATCGCCGTGGATTGCCAGTTCGTGGACAAAACACGAAAAACAATGCACGTACTCGTAAAGGCCCGTCTAAAACAGTCGCAGGCAAGAAAAAATAATTCCTAAGTGAAGGAGGTTAAAACTTCATGGCAGCAAAAAAAGTGAGTCGTAAACGCCGTGTGAAAAAGAATATTGAAGCGGGTATTGCACATATTCACTCAACATTCAATAATACAATCGTAATGATCACTGATACTCATGGTAATGCATTAGCATGGTCATCAGCTGGTTCATTAGGTTTCAAAGGAAGCAAAAAATCTACTCCTTTTGCCGCTCAAATGGCAGCAGAAACAGCTACCAAAGCAGCAATGGAACACGGATTAAGAACTGTTGAAGTAACAGTTAAAGGACCTGGTTCTGGACGTGAAGCAGCAATTCGTTCATTACAAGCAGCAGGTTTGGAAGTGAGTGCGATCCGTGACGTGACTCCAGTCCCTCATAATGGATGCCGCCCTCCAAAACGCCGTCGTGTTTAATGAGTGCTGCTCATTTTGAGTGTAACAAATACGTCATTGAACAAGACACTTTTCGTTTTGAAAGGGGTAATAGATAAGAATGATTGAATTCGAAAAACCAAGAATCGCAAAGATTGATGAAGACAAAGATTATGGCAAGTTCATCGTGGAACCTCTTGAAAGAGGCTACGGAACTACACTAGGAAATTCCCTACGTCGTATTTTATTATCTTCTTTACCTGGTGCGGCAATCACCAATATTCAAATCGATGGAGTTTTACACGAATTCTCAACTGTTAAGGGTGTTCGGGAAGACGTTGCTCAAATCATCTTGAATATTAAAGGTCTTGCATTGAAAATGTACGGGGATGAAGAAAAGACCCTTGAAATTGATATTTCAGGACCTGCTACAGTAACTGCTGGCGATATCATCGTTGATAGTGATGTAGAAATCCTTAACAAAGATATGTATATCTGTACCGTTTCTGAAGGTGCTACGTTCCATGCTCGCTTAACAGTGAAACCTGGCCGCGGCTACGTTCAAGCGGACGAAAACAAAAAAGAAGACATGCCAATCGGCGTTCTTCCAGTCGATTCAATCTATACACCAGTACGTCGTGTCAACTACCAAGTAGAAAACACACGTGTCGGTCGTCGAGATGATTTCGACAAATTAACGATGGAAATATGGACTGATGGCTCAATCGAACCATTGGAAGCAATGAGTTTGTCTGCGAAAATCATGACTGAACATTTAGACATCTTTGTTAACCTAACTGATGAAGCGAAAAACGCTGAAATCATGGTTGAAAAAGAAGAAACACAAAAAGAAAAAATGTTGGAAATGACGATCGAAGAATTAGACTTATCTGTTCGTTCATACAACTGTCTAAAACGTGCAGGAATCAATACTGTACAAGAATTGACAAACAAATCTGAACCAGAAATGATCAAAGTAAGAAACTTAGGCCGTAAATCTCTTGAAGAGGTCAAAGTGAAATTACATGATTTAGGTTTAGGACTACGTAAAGACGATTAAACCGTTTTCGATTACGTTAGTTCGGTTCGTCTGACCGATACAACATTCGAAAGTGAAGGAGGGAAACCACGTGAGTTATCGTAAACTAGGACGCACATCTAGCCAACGTAAAGCGATGTTGCGTGATTTGACAACTGATTTATTCATTAACGAACGTATCGTTACGACTGAAGCTCGTGCGAAAGAAGTTCGTTCAACTGCAGAAAAAATGATCACTTTAGGTAAACGTGGTGATTTGCATGCACGTCGTCAAGCAGCAGCATTCGTTCGTAATGAAGTTGCAAGTGTACGTGAAGAAAACGAAGAAGTAGTTATTGAATCAGCATTACAAAAATTATTCAATGATATCGCTCCTCGTTACACAGATCGCCAAGGTGGATATACTCGTATCTTGAAAACAGAACCAAGACGCGGAGATGCTGCACCAATGGTTATCCTAGAACTTGTTTAAAATCACACTTATCATCACTTTATAGATGTTTACTAAGAGTGTTATGATGTTGGAAGAAACTTTCCGAGTCTAGCTCAGCGCCTACACCTCGATGTATTTCGAGGTGTACGCACTCATCATAAAGTGCTTTTTTTTTACTTTCGATTACCTGTCAAGACAGGTGATGGCAAGTGAAAAAAAGATCTGGAGACAAATCGTGCGCGAATCATTGAAAAACGTGCGCTTTTTTGGTAGTGTTAGAAAGAATTAATCGCAAATGAAGGAGTCTATCATGAAGCCAATCATTGAATTGAATGCTATTACTGTGCGTTATAGCGAAGAAGAGCGTGCCGCGTTAAATAACGTATCCTTTTCCATCAACAAAGGGGAATGGGTGGCGTTGATCGGCCATAACGGCTCTGGAAAATCAACTTTAGCAAAAACCATCAATGGCTTGATCTTGCCGCAAGAAGGCAGTGTTTCTGTCGGCGAATTGCCTTTGAATGAAGAAAATATCTGGAATATTCGAAAAATGGTCGGTATGGTCTTTCAAAACCCTGACAATCAATTCGTTGGTTCGACGGTGGAAGATGATGTGGCTTTCGGTTTAGAAAATCAAGGAATCCCGCGAGAAGAAATGCTGGTTCGTGTCAAAGACGCTCTGGAACAAGTACGGATGAGCGAGTTTGCGACCCGGGAACCCGCGCGTCTTTCTGGTGGTCAAAAACAGCGGGTAGCCATTGCTGGCGTCGTTGCATTGCGCCCAGATATCATCATTCTTGATGAAGCCACTAGTATGCTAGATCCAGAAGGTCGTGAAGAAGTGATCGCAACGATCAAAAAAATCAAAGAAAAAAACAATTTGACCGTGTTATCGATCACCCATGATATCGATGAAGCAGCCAACGCCAATCGGGTGCTGGTGATGCGTCAAGGAGAGCTCGTCCGCGAAGGGACACCCGCAGAGATTTTTTCTGCAGGTCCAGAACTGATTGAGCTAGGCTTAGATCTGCCATTTCCTGAAAAATTAAAGGCGGCACTAAAACAGCGGGGCGTCACGGTACCGCAAGCGTACTTAACTGAAGAAGGGATGGTGGATTGGCTATGGACATCCGTTTTGAACAAGTAGGATTCACCTACCAACCGCATTCTCCGTTTGAACAACGGGTTTTGTTCGATATTGATTTAGAGATCAAAGAAGGCTCTTATACCGCCTTAGTCGGTCATACAGGGAGCGGAAAATCTACGTTGTTGCAGCACTTGAATGCATTATTAAAACCAACGACTGGCACGGTCACGATCGGTGAGCGAGTCATCAAACCCGAGACAGACAACAAAAATCTAAAACCGTTACGTAAAAAAGTCGGGATCGTTTTTCAATTTCCTGAATCCCAATTATTTGAGGAAACTGTTGCGAGAGATATCGCTTTTGGACCGAAAAACTTTGGGGTCTCCGAAGAAGCAGCCAAAGGTTTAGCCCAAGAATACATTCAATTGGTAGGTTTAGATGAAAGTTTTCTGGAACGTTCACCATTTGACCTTTCAGGGGGCCAAATGCGCCGTGTAGCGATTGCTGGGGTCTTGGCTATGGAACCAGAAGTTTTGGTCTTAGATGAGCCGACAGCTGGCTTAGATCCACAAGGACGCAAAGAGATGATGGAAATGTTTGATCGCCTGCATCGGGAAAAGAACATGACGATCATTTTAGTGACCCACTTGATGGATGATGTGGCAAACTATGCTGATTATGTCTATGTGTTAGAAAAAGGCCGTCTCGTCAAAGCCGGCACGCCGTCTGTTGTGTTTCAAGACACTGCCTGGCTGCAAGAAAAGCAGCTAGGGGTACCGACAGCAACCGCATTTGCGGAGCAACTACAAGCCAGAGGATTGGCATTTGAGCAGTTGCCGCTAACGGCTGATGAACTGGCAGATGTTTTAGTAGCAAAGGGGGCGACTGCCCATGATGAATAAACTGATTTTCGGTCGTTTTATTCCTGGGGACTCCTTGATCCACCGTTTAGATCCACGAGTCAAATTGATTGCTAGTTTTTATTTTATCGCGATTATCTTTTTGGCGAATAATTGGCAAAGCTATTTATTAGCGGGTGCTTTTACGCTCTTTTGTATCTCCTTTTCAAAAATCGATTTTGGCTTCTTTATTCGAGGCGTGCGACCTTTGATTTGGCTGATTTTATTTACCGTGGCGTTACAGATTTTATTTACTACCGGCGGCGACGTCTACTGGTCTTGGTGGATCTTTAACATCACAGAATTTGGTGTCCAAAACGGGATCTTTATTTTTTGTCGTTTTGTTTTGATCATTTTCATGTCGACCTTGTTGACGTTAACGACACCCCCATTAGAGCTTTCAGATGCGATCGAATACATTTTGCGTCCTTTAAAAGCGATCCGTTTCCCTGTCCATGAAATCTCACTGATGCTGTCGATCGCGTTGCGCTTTGTGCCAACCTTGATGGATGAAACAGAAAAAATCATGAATGCTCAGCGTGCCCGCGGGGTCGATTTCGGCGAAGGGGGACTGTTGCAGAAGATGAAGGCGATCGTTCCTTTGTTGATTCCTTTATTTGTCAGCAGCTTTAACCGTGCGGAAGATCTAGCCACCGCTATGGAAGCCAGAGGCTATCAAGGCGGCGAAGGGCGTACGAAGTATCGGATTTTGCACTGGCATCAACGGGACACATTGGTTGTCATCGTTTTTGCGCTCTTTACAGTAGCGTTAGTGTTCTTAAGAGGATAATCGAAGACCTATGATTGAAGTCAACCCACGAAAGGTTCTTAACGAAGCAACGAGGCTGCTGGCGATCCCAGCGGCTGGTTCGAAAAGGCCTGTCGATCGATCAGACTTTTCTCATAGGCTTTTTTGTGAAAAAATAGAAAGAAACAGGTGATTAAATGGTCCGCTATAAAGCGACGATCGCTTATGATGGCACGAATTTTCAAGGATTTCAGCGTCAACCCAATGGACGAACGGTTCAAGAAGAGATTGAGAAGACATTAACGAAGATGAACAATGGGCAGCCGATTCAGATTCATGGCTCTGGCCGCACCGATGCGGGGGTCCATGCGCAAGGGCAAGTGATCCACTTCGATTTCCCTCAAAAGCGCCCACTGGAAAAAATGCGCTTTGGTTTAGATACCCAAACGCCAGAAGATGTTGCGGTAAAATCGGTGGAGATCGTTGACGATACCTTCCATGCCCGCTACTTAGTCGTTGAAAAAACCTACCAGTTTCGAGTGGACATTGGGAAACCTCGCAGTCCTTTCCGCCGCCATTATGCCAGCTATTATCCGTATCCGCTAGATTTGGAAAAAATCCAACGAGCGTTGCCAGATTTTTTAGGCACCCATGACTTTACCAGTTTTTGCGCGACGGGCAGTTCCGTCGATGACAAAACGCGGACGATCCATGAAGCGTCCATGGCGGTCAATGACGCTGGAGATGAGTTGATTTTCACCTTTCGCGGCGATGGATTTTTGTACAAGATGATCCGAATCATGGTGGGCACATTGCTGAAAATCGGCAATGGACGCCTCGCACCGGACAGTATTCCTGCGATCATTGCGCAAAAAGACCGAAATGCAGCAGGTCCCACAGCTCATCCAGAAGGATTGTATTTGGTTCACGTTGCCTATGAATAAGGAAAAACACAAGCTTCGCTGCTCTTGTCCAACAAGAGAAAGCGAAAGCTTGTGTTTTTATTTTTTCTCAGGCAAAACAGGGGCTGTTTCTTGCCAATCTTCAGTCCTTTCCGCAGCGTTTTTAGGCGCAGCAGTGGTGGGTGTTTTTTCTAAGGTACTGGCAGCGACTAAGGCAGCGATCGCTACTAAAAATGCAAAAAGCAAGTAAAGCAGCCAGCTCCAAGCAACGTGATAGCGATTGCCGATGCCTAAAAAGACCATTTGACCGACGGGTCCCCCTAGCATCACAATGGTGGAAAAGATCCCGCTGCTGATGGCGAGATGTTCTTCATCGATCTCACGAATCAGATGTGCCGAAAAGCGGGGATTGATTTTTCCAATCAGATAGCCTTCAGCAAAGAGCAGCACAATCATGAGCCAACGGTTATGCAGGAAGAGAAAATTCAAGGTCAACAGACATAAAACGAAAGAGGTATACGCAATCAAGCGAACCAAACCGGTATTCTTGAACCAGTCGGCAGCAAACAAGGCGCCAGCGACCATACCGATCGAAGTAGCGATGCCTGCCATCGCAACGGTGTTGCCATAATTGGCAAACCAAAGCGCAAGGTCATCCAACAGCTGGAGATTTAGTAGACCGCTCGTACTAGCAGCTAAGGTATTGATCAGTAAGGCAAAGAGGATCATCTTTTTAAGAAAAGCCGTACCAGTCAATAATTTAAAAGTATCCGAGAAATTCTGAAAGAGTGGTGTTGCTGCTTGATTGATTTTCCCTGGCACCGCATAGAAGAGCGAGCGGTTCAGGAAGATCACGATCGCGGCTAAGAAAAACGTCACGGCATTGATCAAACCAAAAGCCGCAAAGTTATTATTCAGTAAAATGATCCCCCAAGCACCGATGCCTTGAAAGACGATTTGAACGGTGGTTTGACACGCCATTTGAAAGCCCATGGCACTGTCTAAGGAATCAGCAGGCACAAGACGGCGAACATAGGGCAGCTGTAACCCAGAACAATAAGCGCCCAAACAATCAGATACAATGTTGATGCCTAGCAAAAGGAAGAAAGACCATAAACTAGGCGGCAGTTGGATCAAAAAAGCGAGTGCCACAAAAAGGACTCCTTGTAATAGTCGACTGCTGATCATCCATTGCACTTTGTTTTTGGTACGATCGGCTAGATAGCCGGTCAGGATCCTTAAGAGATCAGGGACTAACAGTGCCATGGAGGCTAAGGAAACAGCAAGGGCATTAAAGGGTAATGTACTGGCATAAACTACAAAGACGATATTAAATAAACTCATGCCGATGCCGCTGAGTAAGGCGGCGTTGACTAAGGCACGATAGCCGTTGTTTTGTTGATATTCTTTCATCGAAATCATCCTTTCACGTTCTACGTTGTAAAATCAGTATAGGATGCTTTATACTAAGAAGAGAAAATAATCCACTATAGTGGAATTTAAATGTACCAGGAGCGTACCAGAGGTTACTGTCACGAGTGGTTAACAGCTAAAAGAGTGGCATGTAAATAAGGTGCCGCAGATTTTGTTCCTCAACATTTTATAGGTTTGAATCTAAATTTGAATCTAGAACAGGAAAATTTAATTGCGGAGCTTCATTCGTGAAGTGGGATTGGTTTGGTGTTTGTAGACCGATCGTTGTGAGGAGGATGGTTATGGAAGAAGGAAAACTGTACCGACAATTGCGCAAAGAGCGCGGCTATACGATCGCTCAAGTGGCGGATGAACAAAACAGTCGCTCGTTTATCAGTAAATTTGAGCAAGGTGCTTCAAGTATCAGTATTCATCGATTGGAACGCTTATTAGAAAATATCCATGTCACAGTGGAGGAGTTTTATTATTTGCGTGCGCAACAAAAGGGCGTAAAAGGTCACGACAACCTGATGAGCTTTCCCAGCTATATGACGAGCGAATTTATGGATTTACTGGATCGAATTTTAGGGATCAACAAAGAAGCTTATTTGAGTAACGCCCACGCCCAGAGAAGCAAAGAAGGGCTGGAGGAAATGCGTAGCGAACTGATCGCCGCTTCCAAACAGCATTCTTTTGTTTTTCTGTACCTTGAGATCACAAAGGAGATACATGAAATCAATCTCTCAGGTCCTAAACCCGATCACTCTTCTGGCGACTATATGGAAAAGCTACGCACCAAAACCCGCCCCGTCATTTCCTACCTTACGAAAGTAGACAACTGGGGCGTTTATGAGATTTTGCTGTTTCGTTATTTTCAATTCTTGTTTCCTGTCGAAACCTCCTATCACTTACTGCAGATCGCTATCTCTCGCACAAAAAAAGAACAAGGTTTGTCCTTGATGCGAGAAATTCAAATGGATTTGATTTTTAGTTGTTTTACGACGTTTGTCAATTTTCGCCGCCTGGAGTGGGCAAAAGAGGTGTTGACCATTTCAGAGGAATTATTGGCAGATCGCGGAGACATGCTAAACAGTACGCATCTTCTTTGCTATCAAGGATGGTACTGGTATATTTATGGCGATCAAGAAAAAGGACTGTTGAAAATCGATCAAGGGCTTTCGATCTTTCGCGTCTTAAAACAAACCAAAATGGTTAAATTATGGGAGCGATCGTTGCACTCCATCAAGAAAAATGCGGAAGAACCCAACAGTTATCTTATGTTTCGCTAAACGCTCTAAGGGCTAACGGGCTAGGCATTGCTCCCCGAATCGAAGGGGATCTAGCGGGTAATGGATGCTAAGACCACTAGAGCGAACAACTGCGGAACCTGAGCACAAAAAAGAACCAAACTCACCGATCATTGAGCGACACCCATAAGTCAGCTTTTGCTCTAACTTAAGGAGATCGCCTCAAAAAGACGAGTTGGTTCTTTTTCGATTAGGTTTCTGGTGGTTGATCCATGAGTTGGCGTTGGTTGTCCAAGACTTGCTTTTTGGCTACTTGTTTCTGGTAAAACCAAGCAAACAAGATAAACAATGCGATGCAGCCAAAGAACAAGCAAACACCGATAACAAAGCCTTGCGGTAAGAAGGACAGTTCCAAGTGATGGGTGCCACTTGGGATCGTCACACTGATAAAGCCATCTTGAAAGGCCGTGATTGGGACTTCTTTGCCGTCAAGCGTAGCAGTCCAGCCCTTGTCATAAGGGATGGTTGTTACAAGCTGCTGCTCTTTTTCAGTCGTGATGTCGGCTTTGGCACTGCGTTTGCCGACAGTCATAGCGACCCCTCGTTCTTGGATCGCATCAATTGCTTGTTGGTAGGCGTTGGTATTCAAGGTCACGACTTGCGGGTTTTGGAAGGAGATTTCAGGCGTTCCGTAGAAGCTGACGGTGAATTGAACCGTCGTATCGGTCTCATAATGTCCTAAGTCGTAGTATTGACCGTTGATACTGATTTGCGTTTCTCGCTGCTGACCGTTGACTGTCACGGTGGCAGATGAGCTTTCCAATTCTCCGAAGTTGGCAGGGAAGAGACTCAAGTACGCTTGCGAGTTCGCCGGAACCTCCACTTGCCAAGTCACTTCTTTTGCGACATTGCTTTCTTGCTCAGTAAATTTCATATACATGCCGTCATTGGTGATATCTGTATTTTTACTATGGATCACCGTGATCGGCTGAAAGGCAAAATACTCTAAATTTAAATCGGCCAAGCCATTGAAAAGATTTTTCTGGCTCGTCAAGTTGTCGTTTTGCGGCTGTTCAATCGATTCGATGGTCGGTTCAGCCAAGAAACCTAGAGGTAACGCATTTTGATTTTCATAGAGCTTGTATTCACCAGATTCTCCGACTCGTTGAAAGCCGTATTTGGTGAGATTTGGCTTGGAGATATTGTATTTGATTCCTGTAAAAGCATCCATCAGCAAGGTATTATTCGGATAGCGGATATTTAAATTGGTGCCGCGAGACCGAAAGCCCAGCTTATCCAGGTAGCTTGAGGAATTGCGGTTACGAATTGAAGAAAACATGCTGACCCCGCTGTAGCCATAATTGATACTGTCGTTGGAAGAAACAGGATCAAGGTTTTCTAATCGGAAAAAGGTATCATTGTCTTCGTTGGCTTGAGTGACTAGTTTTTTGATGTCCGGATAAGGTTCTGTATACAAACTACGAGAAGCATAGTTCCAATCATTCAAAATTCCGCGAACCATGCCGCTCGTATTGACGGCCATTTCTCCGCAGACGAAGATCAGCATCAAGATCGTCACTCGTTTTTGTGTTAAAAGACCTAATTGCCCGAACCCAATACATAACAAGTAAAGAACAAAGAATACGATCGTTAGCGCAAAGGAAGTAGCGGAAACATATTCATAGGTTCCGGCTCCTTTCAATGCGTAGGAGAGGGCAAATACCACGATCGTAGAAAGACCAATAATGAGAAACAATCCGCGATCTTTTTGCTGAAGTTGCTCCCATCCGTATCCCGCCAGCATGATCACTAAGAAGGAGAACAAATAGGCATAGCGGAAAAGGAACATATTTGGGGCATGCATCCCATGCCAAAAAAGATTCATCGGCACGATATAAAAACTGGCGATCAAAACAGCAAACATGCCAGCGTATAAGAATTTATCTTTCAAGCGGATTTTCTTCGAAACAAAATATAAAATACACAACAGCAACGGCAATAAGCCGATATAGATGAAGGGAATGGAGCCGTATTTTGTCGTATCGTAAACACCGATCATGTTTTTCATCACGAGATCAAAGACATCGGTGGCTTCGGTTTTAAAGGAAGAAATCGTCGTCAATTCTTCCCCGTTCGACCGCAAATCTAATAAGGCAGGTAAGATGATCACCATTGAGGCGCCGCCAGCTAACAAAGAGGTGATGCCGTAAGGAATGATCGCCCCGCGAGCTTGCTTCCAGTTGCGACCCAATTGAACCAAGAAATACATCACGGAAAAGAGACCGATCATAAAGCCCATGTAAAAACTGGATAAAAATAACAGCAGATAACTGATAAATAACACGACTGTTTTTTTCTTTTTCACTAACCGGTCAATACCTAAAATCACTAGCGGTAGATAGATCATGGCATCAAGCCACATGATCAGTTCCGAATGGGCGGTGATGAAGGACATCAAGGCATAACAGACTGCTAAGGTCACATGCTGCCAACGTTGGATCTTAAAGGTTTGGCTGGCATAGAACCAAAACGCCAAGCCCGCACTGCCGATTTTGATCAAGGTTAAAAAGTACAGCGCATCTGGCATTAGCTGATTTGGGAAAAATAAGACGAGGGGAGTGAAGATTCCCCCTAAATAATAGGAGATCAATGCCAGATAATTTAAGCCTAAAGAGGCGTTCCATGTATAAAAGATACTTTGCTTGCCTAAGAGCATATTGCGAAAGCTGGCATGAAAGTTTGAGAATTGCGAAAAGGCATCACTGGCTAAGACACTGCGGCTGCTGCCGGGGTAGATACCGATGGTCAAATAGATCACTGCCATGATAAGAAACGGCAAGAAGAAACTAGCAAGCATATAAGGCCAATGTTGTTTGGCAAATGTTTTTATTTTCGTCACAAGAAGTCACCTGTTCTTTATCAATTTTTTCTTAGTTTACCACAGGTGAATCGATTAAAAAAACAAAGACCTATTTTCTTTAATGAAAACCTAAGTGAAAGCGCACCAAAGAAAAAAGGGTACAAAAAAAGCCGTTCAAAACGAACGGCCGAAAAGGTCTAATTATACGCGCTCAACTTTTCCAGATTTCAAAGCACGAGTTGACACCCAAACTTTTTTAGGTTTTCCGTCAATCATAACGCGAACTTTTTGCAAGTTAGGTTTCACAGTACGTTTTGTCGCATTCATTGCGTGAGAACGATTGTTTCCACTTGCAGTTTTACGTCCAGTAAAGTAACAAACTTTAGCCATGTGGTTATTTCCTCCTTTGCCTTGATGTTGGAGCGCTATTTCAGCTCATACCATCTGAATTTATCACAGAAAGGTGAAAAAAGCAAGAGTAATCTTCAAGAAACATTGACTTTTCCCAGTAAACATTGTAAATTAAACAAGGTCGAAATGCAAGACGTTTGGTCAGAAAGCCCCTTTTCATATGTCTCATCCTTTTATTTGCGGTACAGCTATGATAAAATATGTAAGAAGAAAGATGGGTCATGCCCATTGAAGGAGGCTATAAAATGGCTGTAAAAATTCAAACCTCATCAGGTATTATTGAAATCAGCAATGAAGTCATTGCAACAGTGGTCGGAGGCGCAGCAACAGATGTGTTCGGCATTGTTGGTATGGCTAGCAAGAAACAAATCAAAGATAACATCAATGAAATTTTACGAAAAGAAAATTATTCTCGCGGTGTCGTTGTCCGCCAAGAAGAAAACGGCATTGCAGTGGATGTATACACGATTGTTAGCTATGGAACAAAAATTTCCGAAGTTTCCCGCAACGTGCAGGAAAAAGTGAAATACAACTTAGAAACGATGCTAGGTGTATCTGCGAACTCGGTAAATGTATTTGTTCAAGGCGTACGTGTACTGCCAGATTAGGCAAGGGATCCGTTCATGGCGGATGATTTTAAGGAGGACTATCTAAGTGAAGGTAACGAATATCAGCGCAAGTCAGTTTCAAGAAATGGTGCAGGCAGGCGCGGCTCGTCTACAAGTTAATGCAGAGTTTGTCAACTCATTGAATGTGTTTCCTGTTCCAGATGGAGACACCGGGACAAACATGAATCTATCCATGACCAGTGGAGCAAAAGCTGTCGCAGATGCGACTTCAGAAAACGTCGGCGATCTTGCCGCTACACTTTCAAAAGGACTATTGATGGGCGCACGTGGGAATTCCGGCGTCATTTTGTCTCAATTATTCCGCGGTTTTTCTAAAGCTATCCCGACCGCAGAAACACTCACTGCACCAGAATTGGCTCAAGCCTTTACTCATGGAGTAGAAACCGCCTATAAAGCAGTCATGAAACCTGTGGAAGGAACCATCTTGACTGTGGCACGCATCTCAGCTGAATATGGCGAGAAAAAAGCACAAACTACCGATGATTGTATCGAAGTGATGAAAGCCGTGGTTCACGGCGCAAAACGTTCATTGGCGAAAACCCCTGATCTATTGCCCGTCTTAAAAGAAGTCGGCGTGGTAGATAGCGGCGGTCAAGGATTGTTGTTTATCTATGAAGGCTTCTTAAATGCATTGACTGGGGAATACCCAGCCGATGAAATCTTCGAACCTTCCCCAGCGGCTATGGACGAAATGGTCAATGCCGAACATCATCGCAGCGTTCAAGGGCACTTAGCGACAGAAGACATCACCTTTGGTTACTGTACAGAAATCATGGTGAAGATCGGTGAAGGTCCGACTGTAGATAGTGAATTTGATTATGAAACATTCCGTAATTACTTAAACGAGTTAGGGGATTCCTTATTAGTGGTCAATGACGATGAGATCATCAAAGTCCATGTCCATACGGAACATCCCGGCGAAGTTATGAATTATGGTCAAAAATTTGGCTCGTTGGTGAAAATCAAAGTCGATAACATGCGTCTTCAGCATGAAACGATCTTGGAACACGATCAGCAAGAAGCAAAAACTGCACCAGTAAAACGTCCGCGGACACCATTTGCGATCATCGCGATCGCGGCTGGCGAAGGCTTGAAAGAATTGTTTACTAGCCTAGGCGCTTCTTATGTCATCAGTGGTGGCCAAACGATGAACCCAAGTACAGAAGACATTTTGGTGGCAATCAATGAAGTCAATGCTGATCAAGTGATCGTATTACCGAACAACAAAAATATCTTTATGGCTGCGCAGCAAGCAGCGGAAGTTTCCGAGATTCCAGTAGCGGTTGTTGAAACACGGACGATCTCTCAAGGGATGACGGCGATGCTAGCCTTCCACGAGCAATCCACACTAGCTGAAAACCAGCAAGCGATGACTGATGTCTTAGCAAGTGTTGTCAGTGGCTCAGTGACCCATGCGATCCGTAATACATCAATTGATGGCATCGAAATCACAGAAGGCGACTTCTTAGGAATGGTGGACGGCAAAATCGTTGTTTCTGTTCCCGATCGTTTCTCTGCTTCTATGACTACCTTAGAAAAAATGATCACAGAAGATACTGAGATCGTCACCATCATTATCGGTGAAGAAGGCAAAGCCAAAGAAGCAGCGAAAATCGAAGAAGCGATCGTTGAACTGCATCCTGAGATCGAAGTAGAGATCCATCAAGGAGATCAGCCGGTTTATCCATATCTTTTCTCAGCAGAATAAACAAATTAGGCGGCGGGGGCAAAAATCATAGATGATTTTTGGCTCCGTCTTTTTCTATGAATGCAGGAACCTCTGCAATAAACAAAATCACTTTGGAAAAGGAGGGTACCTATGCTAAATCAGCCACTTACGGTATTAAAGGGTGTCGGGGAAAAACGCGCCCAAGACTTGGCAAGTTTAGGGATCGAAACCATCGAAGACCTGCTGAAGTATTATCCGTTTCGTTATGAAGACATTCAAGAACGGCAATTAGCGGAGATTCAAGACCAAGAAAAAGTAACGATCAAGGGGATCGTCGTTTCCCCGCCGGTCGTCAATCGCTTTGGTTATAAGAAAAGTCGGTTGCAATTTCGCATGATGCAAGACCACGATGTCTTTAATGTCTCCTTTTTCAATCAGCCTTATTTGAAGGATAAAGTAGAGGTTTCAGAAGAGATCGCCGTCTATGGCAAATGGGACGCCAAACGCAAAGGACTGACGGGGATGAAAATTCTCGGCAGCAAGAGCGCAGAAGACTTTGCCCCAATTTATCATGTCAATAAAGTCGTGCGTCAAAGTGTGTTGATCGAACTGATCAAACAGGCATTTCTTGATTTTGGTGATCAGATCACAGAGATCTTGCCTTTGTCATTGATCGAAAAATATCGCTTGTTGGATCGGAAATCCGCGATGTTTGCAATGCATTTTCCCAAAGATCCCCAAGAGAGCCATCAAGCGAAGCGTCGGGTGATTTTTGAAGAGTTCTTTTTGTTCCAAATGCAGATCCAAGGACTGAAGAAAAGCGAAAAAGCCGAGAAAAACGGCTTGGCGATCGATTATGATGTGCAACGCTTGAAAGAATTTACTCGTAAACTGCCCTTTGAATTGACGAATGCGCAAAAGCGCGTGACCAATGAAATCTGCCATGACCTGAAAAGTCCGCAGCACATGCAGCGGCTCTTGCAAGGAGATGTAGGGAGCGGGAAAACAGTCGTTGCGGCGATCACCCTCTATGCTACGATGACGGCTGGCTTTCAGGGCGCACTGATGGTGCCGACTGAAATTTTGGCCCAACAGCACCTAGAAAGCTTGAATCAACTCTTTGACCCCTTAGAAGTGACCACCGCTCTTTTGACAGGCTCGACCAAACCAAAAGAACGGCGGGTCATCTTAGAACAATTAGCAGCCGGGGAGATCGATATCATCGTTGGGACCCATGCGCTGATCCAAGAAGGGGTAGACTTTGCACATCTTGGCTTAGTCATCACCGATGAACAACACCGTTTTGGGGTCAATCAGCGAAAAGTCTTAAGGGAAAAAGGCTATCTGCCTGATGTGCTCTTTATGACCGCCACACCAATCCCACGTACGCTAGCGATCACGGCTTATGGCGAAATGGATGTTTCGGTGATCGATGAGATGCCGGCAGGACGGATTCCTGTAGAGACGCGCTGGGTCCGGCCACCGCAGTTTGAATCGATCTTAGAGTGGGCGCAAAAAGAATTGGCCCAAGGGCATCAGATGTATGTCATCTGTCCTTTGATCGAAGAATCCGAAATGCTGGATGTCAAGAATGCCACGGAGATTTATGAGCAGCTACAAAGTTATTTTTCCCCAACCTATCAAGTAGGGATGCTGCACGGGAAAATGAAGAATCAAGAAAAAGACACTATTATGGAAGCATTCAAAGAAAATCAACTGCAGATCTTGGTTTCCACGACGGTCATCGAAGTAGGGGTCAATGTTCCCAATGCGACAGTGATGCTGATCATCGATGCTGATCGTTTCGGATTAGCCCAGCTCCACCAATTACGTGGACGGGTAGGACGCGGCGCCGATGCTTCTTACTGTATTTTGATCGCGAACCCGAAAAATGAGACGGGGGTCGAACGAATGAAAATCATGACAGAAACCACCAACGGCTTTGTAGTCAGCGAAAAAGACTTGCAGTTGCGGGGGCCAGGAGAAGTCTTCGGCAATCGACAATCGGGCTTGCCAGAGTTTGCGGCTGCCGATTTGGTCGCGGATGCCCATATTCTAGAAGTGGCACAAGTCGAAGCTACCCAGCTTTGGCAAAAAAACGGCTGGCAGCTGTTGCCAGAATTTTCGGCATTGGCGAACTATTTGGCAGCAAAAAAAGCAGACAAACAATTTTTTGATTAAAGAATATGCTATACTGATTGGGAAAATGAAGGGAGTGGCAGCGAGATGCGGATTGCTGTTGATGCAATGGGCGGAGACAACGCCCCAAAAGCGATCGTAGAAGGAGTCATGCTGGCGAAAAAAGACTTTCCAGAGATTGAATTCCTCCTTTACGGAAAAGAAAATGAAATCAAAAAATACATGACGGATGATAAAAATGTCACTATCATCCACACAGATGAAAAAATCAATAGTGATGACGAACCCGTCAAAGCAATCAGACGGAAAAAAACCGCTTCAATGGTCTTAGCGGCACAAGCAGTGAAAAATGGCGAAGCAGATGCGATTTTTTCAGCTGGAAATACCGGTGCCTTGTTAGCGGCTGGTTTGTTTATTGTCGGTCGGATCAAAGGAATCGATCGTCCAGGATTGATGTCCACAATGCCAGTGATCGGCAAAGATGCTGGCTTTGATATGCTGGATCTAGGTGCCAATGCCGACAATAAACCAGAACATTTGGCAAACTATGCCGTCTTAGGATCCTTTTACGCCCAAAAAGTTCGTGGGATCAATCGACCACGGGTCGGCTTGTTAAATAACGGAACGGAAGAAACCAAAGGTAGTGAATTAACGAAAAAAGCCTTTGAACTGCTGTCAGCGGATCCTACGATCCACTTTATCGGCAATGTCGAAGCCCGGGAATTACTGGATGGTGCAGCTGACGTCGTCGTGACAGATGGCTTTACTGGGAACGCTGTTTTGAAATCGATCGAAGGAACCGCCTTGAACTTGATGGCGTTGTTGAAACAATCGATTCTTGATTCAGGTACCAAAGGAAAATTAGGCGCATTGTTACTGAAAGATGCATTGCGGAAAGTGAAAAATGAAATGGATTATGCGAAACATGGCGGGGCCGTATTGTTTGGTTTGAAAGCACCAGTCATCAAAACCCATGGTGCGACAGGACCAGAAGCGGTAGCGTACACCATCAAGCAGATCCATACGATGCTAGCAACAGATGTCGTGGCACAATTGGTCGCCCACTTTGAAGAAATGCCGGCTGCAAAAGACGAAACGCAATCATAATGCAATCATTGTAATGAAATTGCAAAAAAATCTAGACAAAAAGCATAGAAAGCAGTACAATGTTTGTTAGCCATTCTATGTTTTGTGCAAACGCGTGGAGGTGAAGCCAGTTGACACGAGATGAAGTATTCAAGAAAGTTGCGGTCGTGATCGCCAATCATTTTGAAATTGACGCAGAGAACGTAACGGATACGATGAGCATTAAAGACGACTTGAACGCTGATTCGATCAGTGTGATGGAATTCGTCCTTGAACTAGAAGATGAATTTGGTACCGAGATTTCTGATGAAGATGCCGAGCAGATCGAAACAGTCGGTGGAGCGGTTGATTATATTTCAAGCCATCTTGCTTAAGACAGACATAAGAGCTAAGTCCTAGATGACTTAGCTCTTTCTTTCTCATAATTGATCCGCTGTGATTTGGGCGGCTTTTCATTAGAATCGAAATCAAAAAAACGATCGTTAAACCTGACATGACGGCGTTGGAAGCGTAATGTAAATTTTCTGAAAATTCAGTGTATTAAGTTTTCTGGGACTTGCATTATTGTTAGCATTTCTATATAATTATTAAGAATATATTATACAATGTTAAGAAAGCTTTTGGAAATGAAATGCATGTTCCTTCTTTTTTACATTAAAACGCAAGACATCTTAGAAAGTAGAGAGGGGTATTCGATTGTCCAGAGATAATCAATTACTAGATGTTCAAAACCTTCACACAGGTTTTCGTATCAAAGACGATTACTATGACGCAGTAGATGGTATTTCTTTTACACTGGATCGTAATGAGATCTTAGCAATCGTAGGAGAATCTGGTTGCGGAAAAAGTACGTTGGCTACAACGATCATGGGGCTACATGACCCAAACAACACGAAAATCACTGGGGAAATCTTATATAAAGATTTAAACTTGTCAAACTTAAATGAAACGTTATACAACAAAATTCGCGGAAATGATATTGGGATGATTTTCCAAGATCCGTTGTCTGCACTGAATCCGTTGATGCGGATCGAAGACCAAATCAAAGAAGGTTTGTCTTATCATACAGATATGAATGCCGAACAGCGCCAAGCACGAGCATTAGAATTATTAGAACAAGTTGGGATTCCAAATCCGCCACGTGTAGGACGTCAATACCCTCATGAATTGTCTGGTGGGATGCGTCAGCGGGTCATCATCGCGATCGCGATTGCTTGTAAACCGCCAATCATCATTGCGGATGAGCCAACGACAGCGTTGGACGTGACGATCCAAGCACAGATCCTTGATCTACTAAAAGATTTGCAAGAAGAAACGCAAACGGGGATCATTTTGATCACCCACGATTTAGGTGTCGTAGCAGAGATGGCCGACCGAGTAGCCGTAATGTATGGGGGACAGTTTGTGGAAGTCGCATCAGCCGAAGAGTTGTTTGCCAATCCGAAACATCCATACACCCGCTCATTGCTTAACTCGATCCCTCAAGAAAATTCTCAAGACAGTGAACTGCATGTGATCGAAGGGGTGGTTCCTTCCTTGAAAAATATGCCTCGGACTGGTTGTCGGTTTGCTGCACGGATTCCTTGGATCCCTGAAAGCGACCACGAAGCAAACCCAGTCTTGCATGAAGTAGCACCTGATCATTTGGTCCGTTGCACATGCTACAAGCATTTTCATTTTAGAGACGAAGAAGGAGAAGTGTAGATGACAGAATTAATTACAATCAAAGATCTGAAAGTCCACTATCCTATTCGCAGCGGATTCTTCAACCGCGTCACGGATCACGTGTACGCCGTTGATGGTGTGGACTTCGTCATTGAAAAAGGAAAAACCTACGGATTGGTTGGTGAGTCTGGTTCTGGTAAATCCACAACTGGGAAAGCTATCGTTGGGTTAGAAAAAATCACTAGCGGCGAAATCATTTATGATGGGCAAGACGTGACTAAACGTTCTGTCCGCAAGAAAATGAACTACAACAAAGATGTCCAAATGATTTTCCAAGATTCAATGTCTAGCTTGAATCCTAAAAAACGTGTGGTGGACATTATCGCAGAACCATTGCGCAACTTTGAACGCTTAAGCGATCAAGAAGAGAAAACACGTGTGAAAAGTTTGTTGGATATCGTTGGGATGCCAGAAGATGCCCTATACAAATATCCTCATGAATTCTCTGGCGGACAACGTCAACGGTTAGGGGTTGCCCGTGCGGTAGCTTCCAATCCAAAACTGATCGTCGCCGATGAGCCGGTTTCAGCTCTTGACTTATCCGTGCAAGCACAGGTACTGAACTTTATGAAACGGATCCAGCAAGAATTCGGCTTAAGTTTCTTATTTATCTCTCATGACTTAGGGGTCGTAAAACATATGTGCGACAATATCGCCATCATGTACAAAGGCCGCTTCGTTGAGATCGGGACTCGGGAAGATATCTACCAAGACCCGCGTCACATCTATACAAAACGTTTATTATCAGCGATTCCTCAAATCGACGTAAAAAATCGCGATGCTCACAAAGAAAACCGCCGCAAGGTCGAGTTGGAATATGTGACCCATCAAAAAGATTACTACGACGAATCTGGCAGAGTGTATGACTTGCGTAAAATCACCGAGTCGCACCAAGTCGCATTGAAAAACGGGGGTGCTGAATAATGTGGAAAACAATTCTACGTCGTTTGTTGTTGATGATCCCACAAGTCATTATTTTGAGTATCTTGATTTTCTTGATCGCACAAGCAATGCCTGGGGATCCATTTACTGGTTTGATCAATCCAAACCAAGATCCAGCTGTTATTGAGCGGATGCGTGAAGCCGCTGGTTTGAATGACCCATGGTATACCCAGTATTTCCGTTGGATCGGAAATGCCTTAAAAGGGGACTTTGGACAAAGCTTCATCTTTAAATTGCCTGTTTCAACATTATTAGCAGGACGTATCAGCAATACATTGTGGTTATCTTTATTGACGGTCATTTTGACTTACGTGATTGCCATTCCTTTAGGGATGTGGGCAGGACGTTACCAAAATTCATTGCTTGATAAAGTCGTCGTTGTTTACAACTTCTTCAGTTTCGCCGTACCGTTGTTTATCTTTGCGTTGATCGCATTGTTCATCTTCGGTTACCGATTGGCTTGGTTCCCAACGGGTGGTTCCGTTGCACCGGGGGTCAGCGGCATGGCTGAGTTTTGGAGTCGCTTGTATCACCTACTATTACCGGCAATCACTTCTGCATTATTAGGAACAGCAGTGACGATCCAATACTTGCGAAGTGAAGTCATTGATTCGAAATCATTGGATTTCGTTCGTACCGCTCGTTCAAAAGGGGTACCAACGAACAAAGTCTTCTCACGTCACGTTTTCCGGAATGCATCGTTGCCGATCGCATCACAAATGGGCTACGAGATCACGTCATTGATCGCAGGTTCTGTGGTCATTGAGAAAATCTTCGCCTACCCAGGTGTCGGAAAACTGTTTATCGATAGTATCGTCCAACGGGACTATGCCGTGATCACTTCACTGACATTGATCTTAGGACTAGCGACCTTGATCGGTACGCTGCTGTCAGATATCATCATGAGTATTGTCGATCCAAGAATCAGAATCCAGTAATAGGAGGGGATAAATGTGTCTGAAAAGAAAGAAAAAGTACTAAAACAAGAGAGCATCCCGCCTATGGGATTGAAAATGATTTTTCGCGAATTCTTAAAAGATAAAATGGCGATCTTTTCATTAGTTTTGTTAGTCGCAGTTTTATTATTCGTGTTTATCGGCTCGGCAGTTATCGATCAATCACAAGTGATGCGTGTCAGCATCCTTGATAAATACGCTGTACCTGGCGCGATTTCGCCAAACGGCGGCACCTACCTTTTAGGGGCGGATGAAGGTGGCCGTGATGTTTGGGGACAATTGATCATCGGTGCGCGTAACTCAATCTTGATTGGTTTTTCAATCACGATCATTACGTCGATCGTTGGGGTCGGACTAGGGATCATCTCAGGTTACTACGGCGGCATCATTGATAACATTTTGATGCGTATCGTTGACTTCGTTATGATTTTGCCGATCATGTTGATCATTATCGTTATCGTATCGATCGTACCTCGTTATAACGTTTGGACCTTTATATGGGTCATGAGTGCCTTTTACTGGGTCGGAAAAGCAAGGCTCTTCCGAAGTAAGACCCTTTCAGAAGGCCGTCGCGACTATGTTAGTGCATCGAAAACCCTCGGAACCAATGACTTTGTCATCATGTTCCGCGAAATCATGCCGAACCTTAGCTCATTGATCATCACCAACTTAACAATGAACTTTGCAGCGAATATCGGTATTGAAACGACACTAACATTCTTAGGTTTTGGTCTGCCGACCAATGTTCCAAGTTTGGGAACACTGATCGGATATGCCAGCAGCGGTGATGTGCTGGTCAACAGACAGTGGATCTGGTTACCCGCATCAATTCTAATTTTAGTCTTGATGTTGAGTATCAATTACGTTGGTCAAGCATTTAAGCGTTCAGCGGATGCGCGTCAACGACTAGGATAAACAAGGAGGATACAGGATGAAGAAAAATATTTTTGGTATGGTCACTCTTTTGTCAGTGTTAGCATTGGCAGCTTGTGGCAGCAACGGCGGCGGAACCGATTCTTCTGGTGGCGGCAATGCAGCAAACGATACGGAAGATGTAAGCAACTTCCCAATCGAAGTTAGCAATGATGCAGAGGCAATCGAAGGTGGTACTTTGGATGTTGCAGTAGTGATGGATACGCAATTCCAAGGGTTGTTCCAAACAGAATTTTATCAAGATAACTATGATGCACAATTTATGTTGCCAAGTAATGAAAGTTTATTCGTCAATGACGCTGATTTCAAAATTGTTGACGGCGGGGCTGCAAATCTTGAGCTAGATGAAGACAACAACACAGCAACAATTACTTTACGCGACAACCTGAAATGGTCTGATGGCGAAGATGTTACGGCAGATGATATCATCTTCACATACGAAGTAATTGGTAACAAAGATTATACTGGTATTCGTTATGATAGTAACTTTACTAACATTGTTGGTATGGAAGATTACCATGATGGCAAAGCTGATACTATTTCTGGTATCACCAAAGAAAGTGACAAAGTCGTTAAAATCGAATACAAAGAAGTTCACCCTGGTATGATGCAAGCAGGTGGTGGTATTTGGGCTTCTGCATTACCAAAACACGCCTTTGAAGGAATCGAAGTCAAAGATATGGAATCAAGCGATCAAGTTCGTAAAAATCCAATCGTCTTCGGACCATATGTAATGTCAAATATCGTAGCTGGTGAATCCGTAGAGTACGTTCCAAACGAATACTATTATGGAGATAAGCCAAAACTAGATAAATTATCATTTAAAGCAGTTCCAACTTCATCTATTGTTGAAGCGATGAACGCAAAACAATATGATATGGCTTTATCAATGCCGACAGATACGTATCCTACTTATAAAGATACTGATGGTTATCAAATCTTAGGCCGAACAGATACTGCTTACACCTATTTAGGTTTCAAATTAGGTAAATGGAATGCTGATGAAGGAAAAGTAGAATATAATCCTGATTCAAAAATGGCTGACAAATCATTGCGTCAAGCAATGGGGTATGCATTAGATAATGATGCTGTCGGAAGCCGTTTCTACAATGGCTTGCGTACAAATGCAACGACATTGATCCCACCAGTATTTGGCTCATTACACAATACAGATGTTGAAGGTTATACTTTAAACATCGACAAAGCAAATCAATTACTTGATGATGCTGGCTACAAAGATGTCGATGGCGACGGTATGCGTGAAGACAAAAATGGTGAGAAATTGACCATCAACTTTGCTTCAATGTCCGGTGGCGAAACAGCACAACCGTTAGCAGATTACTACATCCAACAATGGAATGAAATCGGACTTGATGTACAATACACAACAGGTCGCTTGATCGACTTCCAAGCATTCTATGACAAATTGGAAAATGATGATCCTGAGATTGATGTTTACCAAGGTGCATGGAATACTGGCTATGACCCATCACCAATGGGCTTGTATGGACCTAACTCTGCGTTCAACTACACTCGTTTTGAATCAGAAGAAAATACGAAATTGCTAGAAGCAATCGATTCAAAAGATTCGTTTGACGAAGCAAAACGTAAAGAAGCGTTTGATGCATGGCAAGAATATGCTGCTGATGAAGCATTTGTTATCCCAACACTTTACCGTAGTGCGGTGTTACCTGTATCAAATCGTGTCAAAGACTTCACATGGGCCTATGATGTGAATTACAATCCTTGGGCAACAATTTCAGTTACAGCTGAATCTCGTTAATCAATGATCGATGAAAAGACGTCCTTTCTGGGACGTCTTTTTTCTTGTTTTTTTGCAGGTATCTGAGGAAAACAGGCTTTTTTTATACAGGAGAAGAATAAGTAGATAAAATTTTATTACGGTCTTTCCAAGAATTTGGAGGAAACATTTCATAATTCGGCAAAAACCAGTATAATAGGGAAGTGTCGATAAACTAATGAAGGAATGTGACAAATGAATACACAATTAACGAAAGAACTAAAAGAAAAGTTTGATATTGTGTTCCATGATGTAGATCTGCTTGAACAAGCGTTTACGCATTCATCTTATGTGAATGAGCACCGCAACTTGCACTTGTCAGATAACGAACGTTTAGAGTTTTTGGGCGATGCTGTCTTAGAGTTGATCGTTTCACGGTATTTGTATCGTGAATTGCCAGATCTGCCCGAAGGTAAGCTGACGAAGCTACGGGCGGCAATCGTTCGCGAAGACAGTTTATCCATGTTTGCCAAAGATTGCCGATTCGATGAATACATTCGTCTAGGCAAAGGGGAAGAAAACTCTGGCGGTCGTAAACGACCTTCTTTGCTTTGTGATCTATTTGAAGCCTTTTTAGGTGCGTTATACTTGGACCAAGGACTGGAAAGTGTCAGCGGCTTTTTGACGAAAGTTGTTTTTCCAAAAGTAAAAGCAGGTGCTTTTTCCCATGAGATGGATCACAAGACCCGCTTGCAAGAAGTCTTGCAGCGTGGCGGCGATGTTTCCATCAACTATCGTTTGATCAAAGAAGCAGGCCCCGCCCATGAACGGATTTTTTGGACGGAAGTCTATTGCGATGATACCTTGATCGGAAAAGGACAAGGAAAATCGAAGAAATTATCAGAACAGGACGCCGCGGCGAATGCCTTGGCAGATCTTGAACAGTAAGAGAGGACTGGCGGAGTGTATTTAAAACGAATAGAGATTGCCGGCTTTAAATCCTTTGCCGACCGCACAGTCATTGATTTCGAACATCGTGTGACTGCAGTCGTCGGACCAAATGGCAGCGGCAAGAGCAATATTACCGAAGCGATTCGTTGGGTTTTAGGAGAACAATCTGCCAAAAATCTACGTGGTGGCAAAATGCCTGATGTTATTTTTGCAGGTTCTGACACCCGCAGAGCGCTAAATATAGCGGAAGTGACGATCGTTTTAGACAATAGCGATCATTACTTACCGATGGATTACAGTGAGATCAGCGTGACTCGCCGCTTGAGAAGAACCGGCGAAAGCGACTTTTTCTTAAATAAACAAGCTTGTCGCTTAAAGGACATCCAAGAGTTATTCATGGATTCTGGGTTGGGGAAAGAATCATTTTCGATCATTTCCCAAGGCAAGGTAGAAGCAATTTTCAGCAGCAAACCAGAAGACCGTCGTGGGATTTTTGAAGAAGCGGCGGGGGTATTGAAGTACAAACAGCGGAAAAAGAAAGCCGAGCAAAAGTTGTTTGAAACCGAAGACAATTTAAGCCGTCTACAAGATATCATTTATGAACTAGAAGATCAGTTGGTGCCTTTGGCAGCCCAAAGTGACGCAGCCAATCGCTTTTTAGCGTTAAAAGAAAAATTGACGACGGTTGATGTGGCCTATGCGGTCTTAGAGATCACGAAAGCAAAAGAAGCGTGGGAGACAGCCAAAGCTCAACTGAGTACCTTTAACCAAGAACTGGCGCAGATTTCCGAAAAGATCAACCAAGGGGAACTGTCGCTACATTCTTTGCGGCAACAACGTACCGCCTTTGATGAAACGTTGGAGCGTTTGAATCAGCAGCTTTTAGAGGTCACCGAAGGACTGAAGCAAGCCGAAGGGCAAAAAGAAGTCTTAGATGAGCGATCAAAACATACGCAAAAAAGCTCCGCGGAATACCAAGAAACCCTAGAGGAAGTTACGGAACGGGTCACGCTTTTAAATGAAGAAAAAGCGGAACTGATTGGCTTGCTTTCACAAAAGAATCGGAGTGTGCAGGAAGTTGAAGCAGCGATGCTGGCGTGTCAGCAAGAGCAGGAAAAGTACCAACGTTCAGCAAAAGAAATCATTGAAGAATTGCGTAGCCAATATGTCGAAGCCATGCAAGAGCAGGCAACGATCGGAAACGAATTGAAATACTTGGAGCGTCAATACCAGCAAGAAGCCGCGAAAAATCAAACGGCGTTGAGCAAGCAGACGCAAATGAATACGTCGTTGAAAGAAAAGACGACGGAAGCGCAAATCGTGGAAGAACAGCTAACGCAGGCTAAGGCGATTTTAGAAGAACAACGCAAGCAATATATCCATCTTCAAGAAAAAGCTCAAACCAACAAAAAACGCTTTGATGAAGAACAAAAGAAAATGTATCAGTTAATGAGTCAAGTGCAGCAAGTACGTGCGAAACAGCGCAGTCTGCAAGACATTCAAGAAAATTATAGCGGTTTTTATCAAGGCGTTCGCTTGATTTTGAAAAACAAACAACAGATCAGCGGCATCGTTGGCGCAGTAGCGGAGTTGATCGATGTGCCACAAGACTATACCGTGGCGATCGAGACCGCACTAGGCGCCGCTGCACAGCATGTCGTCGTTGAAAATGAACGAGATGCACGGGCAGCCATCACGTATTTGAAAGAAAATCGCGGCGGTCGTGCCACTTTCTTACCGTTGACGACCATCAAAGCCCGTCATTTGCCAGATTATGCCCGCAATCAAGCCAAGCAAGTGTCTGGCTTTATCGGTGTTGCCAGCGAATTGGTCCAGTCGCCTGAACACGTCCAAACCATTACGGATAACTTGTTAGGCAGTATCTTGATTGCCGAAGACTTGCAAAGTGCCAATGCGTTAGCACGGGCATTGAACTATAGCTATCGGGTCGTTTCCTTAGAAGGGGATGTCATGAATGCTGGCGGTTCCATGACAGGTGGCGCAACGAAGAAAAATGCCGGTAGTTTGTTTAGCCAAAGCAATGAGCTACAACAATTGACGGCACAAGCGGCGCAATTGGATGAGCGGCTTTTAAAAACAGAAAAGCAAGTCCAGCATTTTGAAGCAGCGACCAAAGAAGCACAAGCAGCACTAGAAGAATTGCGGACGCAAGGGGAACAGGCTCGTATGACGGAGCATGAGCTGCAAAGCCGCTTACAAAATCTTGAGAATGACCTGAGCCGCTTGAAGCAAGAGCAGCAAGTGTTTGATTTTGAACATCGCGAAGTGCAAGCCTTCTTTGAAGAATATGATGAGAAGAAGACGAGTTTGGAAGAACAGCAAAAGAATATTGCGGCGCAATTGGCGAAAATCGATCAAGATATTCATCAAATGAATGCCGAAGAAGACTTGATCGAGGAAAAACGCCAAACCTTAGCACAAGAAAGTGCGCGCTTGCAGGCAGCTTTCGCCGTTCAAAAAGAACAAGTGGCGCATTTGCAGCAAAAAATTGCCGCTACGAATCAAGCATTGGAAGAAAACGAAGCGCGTCAGCACTCCTTAGAACGGCAGTTAGCTGCCTTGACAAGTAACGTCAGCGATCATGAGTTTTCAGAAGAAAACATTCTTCAGCGAATTGAAGCATTCACAAAAACCAAGCAGCAGGTAACAGCGGAATTGACGGTGATTCGTGAACAACGGCAAGTGGTTCAACAAGAAATCGGCGCATTAGACGAAGCCCTGAGTGCTGAAAACTTAACGCAAAAAGAAAAGCTGTCAGAAAAAACTGAAGTTGAGATCGAAAAAAATCGCGCAGAATTGGTGATGGACAATCGTTTGTTGTATTTACAAGAAGAATACAATCTCACCTTTGAAAAGGCCGCGCAAGATTTCCTTGAAATCGAGGATGCAGAACAAGCCAAAATCGACATTCAGGAACTAAAACATGCGATCGAGCAAATTGGTCCAGTCAATTTAAATGCGATCGAACAATATGAACAAGTCAATCAACGGCATTTGTTCTTGACGAGCCAGCGAGATGATCTGCTGTCGGCTAAAGCACAGCTGTTTGATACGATGTCTGAAATGGATGAAGAAGTCAAAACCCGTTTCGGCGAAGTCTTCGATGCGATCCGTCTGCAATTCAAACAAGTATTTCCTAATATGTTTGGCGGCGGTCATGCGGAATTAGTCTTAACAGATCCGAAAGATTTATTGAACACTGGGATCGAGATTGAAGCCCAACCACCGGGCAAGAAATTGCAAAACCTCAGCTTGCTATCAGGGGGCGAACGGGCGCTGACTGCGATTGCGTTATTGTTTTCCATTATTCAAGTTCGTCCAGTACCATTTTGTGTGCTTGACGAAGTGGAAGCAGCATTGGATGAGGCCAATGTCTCTCGTTTCGGTCATTACTTGAGTGCTTTCCAAAATGATACGCAGTTTATCGTCGTGACCCACCGCAAAGGAACGATGGAAGCCGCAGATGTGTTGTATGGTGTGACCATGCAAGAGTCTGGAGTGTCGAAGACCGTGTCCGTGCGCTTAGAAGAAGTGCGTGAAGGCGGTAGTTTTGCAGCAGATCAAGCATAGAGGAGGAATGGTATGATTAAACTGATTGCGATCGATTTAGACGGAACGTTATTGAATGACAAAAAAGAAGTGACTCCTCGCAACAAAGAGGTACTTGCTCGTGCCAAAGCACAAGGCGTAAAAATCGTCATTTGTACGGGACGTCCATTACGGGCGATCCGTCCCTATTTAGAAGAATTATCGCTGAAAGAACCCGGCGACTATAGCATCACCTTTAACGGCGGTTTGGTTCAAAAAAATGAGACTGGCGAGATCATTGAAAAAGCAGCGATGCAGCTGGCAGATATCCATGAATTGGTTTCAGTGGCGGAAGACTTAAATTTGCCTTTAGACGTGGTATCAGAAGAGATCGTCTTGAGTTTGCCGACTTCAGCAGCGCATCCATCGATTTATGGCTCCTTGAATCCTTTATTGGATTGTCGTCCTTTTGCCGTAGCTGATCTGGATGAATCGATGCTCTATAATAAAGCGGTGATCGCCTACCATCAGGAAGTTTTGGATCCTAAGATCCCTGAGATTTCCTCAGAGATCCGCGAGAAATATGAAATCATCAAAAGCCGGAATAACCTGTTGGAATTTATGCCTAAAGGAATCACCAAAGCCTATGGTATCAGCCTATTGGCGCAAGATTTAGGGATCAAGCAAGAAGAAGTGATGGCGATCGGTGATGAAGAAAATGACTTGCCGATGATTCGCTATGCAGGGATTGGCGTAGCGATGGCCAATGCCGTGCCAATCATTAAAGAAGCGGCTGACGTTGTCACCCTTTCAAACCAAGAAGACGGTGTAGCAGCAGTGATTGAAGAATATGTCTTAAAAGGAGGTGCGTAAGATGGGATTTTTTGACAAAATCAAAAAAGCGCTGATTGGAGAAACCAAAGAAGCAGAGCAAGAAATCGACAAACCGATAGTCGATGCTGACTCACCAGAGGCACAGCGTTCAGAAGAAAGCCAGCCAGCACAAACTCCTGCTGAACAAGGCGCTTCAGAACCAGTGGCACCTGCAGAAGCCGCCGACTCCAGTGATTTGGAGGCAGAGCAAGAAACTGCGGAAGTGTCCCCGCAGCAAGAAGCAACGACAGCGAATAAAGGAGAAGAGGCACCAAGTATTCCAGAAGAAGTGGCTAAGGATACACCATCAGAGGAAGTACCAGCTTCTGAACCAATCCTTCAAGCAGCGCCAGAGACGGAAAGTGTGCAGGACAAATACACCAAAGGATTGACGAAATCACGGAAAACCTTTGGGCAACGGATGAACGAATTGTTTGCCAACTTCCGTACGGTGGACGAAGACTTCTTCGAAGAAGTGGAAGAAACGCTGATCGGCGCAGACGTCGGCTTTGATGCGGCGATGAAGATCGCGGATGCATTGAGACAAGAAGTCAAATTGCGTAATGTGAAGAAAACGGCAGATGTCCAAAATGTCATCATCGAAAAATTGGTTGACCTATATGGGGAAGCGGGTGTCGGTGAAGTCAACGAGTTGAACATGCAACCGGGGTTGACCGTCATTTTATTTGTTGGCGTGAACGGTGTTGGAAAAACCACCAGCATCGGGAAATTAGCCCATCAATTCAAAGCCGAAGGCAAGAAAGTCTTATTGGCTGCAGCGGATACTTTCCGTGCCGGTGCCATCGATCAATTAGTGGTCTGGGGTGAACGGGCTGGGGTTGAAGTCGTTCGTGGCAATGCAGGAGGCGATCCAGCAGCGGTTGTGTTTGATGCGATGGAGCGCGCAAAACGAGAAAATGCTGACGTTTTATTAGTAGATACCGCTGGTCGTTTGCAAAACAAAGTCAATTTGATGAACGAATTAGAAAAAATCAAACGGATCATTCAGCGAGTGGACCCAACGGCCCCTCATGAAGTCTTGCTCGTGTTGGATGCAACAACGGGGCAAAATGCCATGAATCAAGCAAAACAGTTTAAAGAGACGACGGATGTTTCTGGCCTCGTCTTAACCAAACTTGATGGCACAGCTAAAGGAGGGATCGTCTTGGCGATCCGTAACGAGCTGCGGCTGCCAGTCAAATTAGTGGGACTTGGAGAAGGCATCAACGATTTAGAACCATTTGATCCAAATGAATTTGTCGTCGGCTTATTCAAAGGCTTGATCAAAGAATAAAAAAAGAAGAGCCCTGTGTCAGGTCAAATACCTGCACATGGCTCTCCTTTATTGTTGCTTTTGTGAGATCAAAGGGAAGAGAAAACGGGTCGTCGTCTCTTTCCATGAGCTTGACTTGTGACGGAAAGCTGAGAACACTTGGCGTGGCAAATGTGGGTACAGCGATGCACGACTTTGCCAAAAATCAGGAAAAGCAGTTTGAACGATTCGTTTTCTTCTGCGCTGTCTAAAAACTTTGGGAAGTATCAGGCAGAATACAACGAGTTGAACGAGGGGGAAAGATTATTTCTTAAGTTCCCCTTGGCGCTCAGTGATCATTTTTTCCAAGTTGTTCAACGTATCGATATCTTTATTGGTTTCGATAAAGTTCGTAATCAAATTCAATAAAGATTGATCAGACAATTCTGCTGCTAAGAAGTCTTCTTGGGTCACATTCGGAGAATACAACCGAGTCAAAACAGTACCGCTGTAGCCGATATCTGCTACTTTCAATAAGTCGTGGTTTTTTAGTTTACGTACGACTGCTTGAATGGTATTCTTGCTTAGATCTTGCTGTTGGACAGCAATGTCATTTGCAGAAAGAGGTTTGTCTGAATTCCAGAAGATATTCATGATTTGACGTTCGCGTTTGGTAAGATTAAGTGGCTTCATTCACTATTCTTCCTTTCAAAAAGAGTAATATGGACATAATAATTTACTGTTCTATAAGCAGTATACTTTATTTTGAAGGTAAATATCAAATTTATTCAAGTATTTTATAAATTCTTGGTAATTTTAGTAAGAGATATTACAAGTGAAGAGCAAATTTCTGCATTTTTCACCATTTTTCACTATAATAGATGGAAAGAAACAGAATATAAGAAAAAAATAGTAGAAGAACATAGAGGGCAGTCGAATGAAAATAAAAACATTGTTATCACATAAAGAGCTTTTTCCCTATTTATTGAAAGGACGCTATGGGATTGAGCGTGAAGCGCAACGGGTGCGGCTCGATGGGACGTTCGCGGGAACCGATCATCCGAAAGCGCTGGGCAATCGGCGCTTCCATCCGTATATCCAAACAGATTTTGCGGAAAATCAACTGGAACTGATCACGCCGGTCGCTGATTCAGTGGATGAATTGTTCCGTTTTTTAGGGGCTATTCATGATGTGGCGTATCGTTCGATGTCAGCAGAAGAAATGCTCTGGCCATTGAGTATGCCACCGGCTTTACCAGAAAAAGAAGAAGACATCGTCATTGCTAAATTAGACCAATTTGAAGATGTGCTCTACCGCCGCTATTTAGCCAAAACTTATGGTCGCCGCAAGCAAATGGTCAGTGGGATTCATTTCAATTTCGAATTTGCGGAAGACTTTTTACAGCAGCTGTATGCTTTGTCTGAAACGAAGGAAAGCTTCCAGACATTTAAAACGGCACTTTATTTGAAAGTAACTCGCAATTATTTGCATTATCGCTGGTTTTTGACGTATTTCTTTGGGGCGACCCCTGCTTCAGAAGCCAATTATTTTACGACAGAAAATGGACCGCAAGAACCAGTCCGCAGTATTCGCAATAGCCGTTATGGCTACACGAATCACGAAGACGTCAAGGTATCTTATGCTTCGTTAGAGACCTATCTTGCAGATATTGCCAACTTAGTGGAGACGGGAAAGCTTTCAGAAGAAAAAGAATTTTATGCGCCAGTGCGTTTGCGTGGGGGAAAACGGGTCGCAGATCTAGCCTCAGCTGGTATCCGTTATATTGAGTTAAGAAATATTGACATCGATCCCTTTGCCCGCTATGGGATTTCCAAAGAGCAAGTCGCGTTCTTGCATTTCTTCTTATTGTTTTTAAGTACAAAAGAAGAAGGCAACGATGCCGATGAGTGGATCGAAGAAGGCAATCAGAAAAATGATCAGGTCGCATTAGAACACCCACTTGCACCATTGACTTATCAGCAAGAAGCGCAAGCGCTGATTGCTGAAATGATGGACTTTGCCCAAGCCCTTGAGCTGCCGCATCCGCCATTTTTGGATCAGCTTTCTGAGATGCTGGCTGAACCAGAAAGAACCTTCGCTGGACGTCTTTTCTCAGCGAGTCAAGCAACCAGCCAAGCGCAGACAGCAACATTGCTGGGACAAAAGTATCATCAAGCTGCTTGGGAAAAACCGTATCAATTAGCTGGCTTTCGAGCAATGGAATTGTCGACCCAGATTCTCTTGTTCGATGCGATCCAAAAAGGAATCGAAGTGACGGTACTGGATGAAACGGATCAGTTCTTGAAATTAGCCGTGAAAGACCACATCGAATATGTTAAAAATGCCAATATGACTAGTAAGGATCAGTACATCGTCCCATTGATCATGGCGAATAAAACGGTCACCAAAAAAATCTTAGCCGAAAATGGCTTTCATGTACCAGGTGGTGCTGAATTCGCTTCGACAGAAGAAGCGATCGCGTTTTATCCGCAAATCGCCCACAGCGGGTTTGTGGTAAAACCGAAAACCACCAACTATGGGATCGGTATCTCGATTTTCAAAGAAGGCGCCTCTTTAGCGGATTATCAAGCGGCGGTCGCCATTGCCTTTGCGGAAGATGATTCGATCCTCGTTGAGACCTTTTTATCAGGGACGGAATATCGGTTCTTCGTGATCGATGGGCGAGTCGATGCGATTTTATTACGTATCCCAGCCAATGTCGTGGGTGACGGCAAGCGTACGATCACGGAACTCGTCGCAGAGAAAAATCTCGATCCATTGCGCGGCACCCATCATCGGACTCCATTAGAGTTGATTCAATTAGGGGAACTGGAACAACTGATGTTAAAAGAGCAAGGGTATCAAGTTGATTCAGTGCCGGAAGAAGGGCAGATCGTTTATCTGCGAGAAAACTCGAATATCAGTACTGGCGGTGATTCTATCGATGTAACGGATGACTTCAACGATGACTACAAACAAGTAGCAGTCGATGCGGTCGCCGCATTACAAGCGTCTATCAGTGGAATCGATCTGATTATTCCAGATAAAACCAAGCCAGCCAATGAACCGGGGGCTTATGGAATCATTGAAGCCAATTTCAACCCAGCGATGCATATGCACGTTTATCCATACAGCGGGAAAGGCCGCCGCTTAACTATGTCTGTTTTACGCCTGTTGTTCCCTGAAGTCTTCGAAAGCTGATGGAAGCTTAGAGAGCAAAGAACTGCACACTCTGGAAGGTGATTCCCTTCGAAAGTGTGCAGTCTTTTTTATTAGGATTCAAAAGCAGCGATCTCAATCGTTTGTTTTGTTTCTTCCACCTTGAGACCCGTTCGGGCTTCCCACCATTGTTTCATTTCTTTTTCATACGTGGTAGGAAAACGTTGGATCAAGGTCAATAACGGTACGCCTTGAATCGAGGCATAGGGAAAGTTTAAAACGAGATTGTACTTCAGTTCCGACAGGAGGCTATAATATTGAAACATCATAAAGTTCATTTCATTCTGATCCTCCAGCAGGAGCACTTTCGGAGCGCGATCCAGCATAAAACCCAAGCTGCGCATCATGAACAATACGCCATCTAGATGGCTGGATTCGATCGTAGGGGCCGTTTTCAACAAATCGATATGCAGATCCAAAGCATCAAGCAGTTCTTTCTTTAATGAAAGGTAGGGCGGTGTTGATTGTTCCATGATAGTTCCTCCTTTTAATGGAAAAGTCGTTTCCAAAATGACATTTTCTCTGGTTGTTCCTGCTCTTTATCCGATGGAGCGGCAGCTGCAGGGTATTTTTTTTCGATATCGATGACGTCTTGATTGACGGCTTCTTTCCCGGCAATCAGCAAGCCAATACTGTCTGGATCGGCATCTTGGGCATCGGAGACGATCCGAAATTCCATCTGTTGTTTGGTCAGTAAAGTGATGTAATCGGTCTGGATCGATTCTGGCAATTTTCCGTTGAGCAGCACGAGTGCTCCTTGATAATCTGGTAAGGCGTTTAAGAGCGTTTTCTGGTTGTCCTTCTTCTTCATTTCTGTTACTGTCATACTAAGATAACACCGTTCACGAAACGTGCCTAAATACTTGCGCTGTTCATCTGGGTTGACGCGAGGCGTCCCATACATTCCTGTATCAAGGCGTTTTTCTAATTCGTCTGACATTGAAGTATCCTCCTCAAAGCGTTTACTTATGCTTATTATAGCATATCCAACAAATAGCAAAAGAGGGGTGCGATCGTGAGAGAGTTCTGATAGAAAGTAGGGATCCTATGACAACAAAAGAACGACATTTGCTATTATTAGCAGAAAATCAGCGGTTGGAGACACCGAGGCTGCTCTTGCGCCCCGTTTCCTTGGCAGATGCAGCAGACATGTTTGCCTATGCAAATGATGAAGAAACGACGACCTTCGTCTTTGCTAGACATGGGTCGGTTGACGAAACAAAACTGCGCATTGCCGAGTATTTTGTTGCTGCACCTTTAGGGAAATATGCGATCGAAGAAAAAGACTCAGGCAAAATGATCGGGACCATCGATTTACGGGTGGAATCTGAAAAAGAGATCGCTGAGCTTGGTTATACATTAAGTCGCGATTACTGGGGGCAAGGGATCATGCCAGAAGCGGCAATGACACTGCTGCATTTTGGTTTTGAAACACTCGAATTGATTCGGATTTTTGCTCGACATGATGCCCGAAATCCCAAGTCTGGACGGGTTATGGAGAAAATTGGGATGAAATTGGAAGCAACGATCCCAGCTGCCCGCAAATCGGGTGAAGAAATCATCGATGAAGTCACGCGCGGCATCACCCTTGAGGAATGGAAAAAACGTATTATGTAAAGGAGGGCTCTCGTCATGGAACTGAACATTGAGCCAGCAGCAATTGAAAAAATAACCCCTTATGTGCAGCCAGACGATCGTCTCTATTTGGATTTTGAAGACGGCGTCGGTCCGTTTCCCGCAACGGAGATCACCTGCCGTTTGGACATCCATTTTCGCCTGATTATCGTGCCGCAAAGCTATCCAGAAGAAGGATTGGCGATCTATGACACCCCTTTAACGACACCATTAGGCACGATTTGGTTGAAGCAAGGGGCACAGGTGTATTTAGAAGAACAGACCCGGTTGCAGGTGGAACCGACCTATCAACGGTTGCAATTGATTGGAAATAGCGGGATCTTAGCTAACGATGTCCAATTGTTACGGATCGAAAAGCAGACGGCAGGCCACTGATATGGGCACGCTGGCGGTTATTAGCGACTTGCACGTCGATATCAACCAATTATTCGACCCCCATCTGAAGCTGATCGCTGATTATTTGCAGCAAAATCAGGTGACCCATCTGCATCTGGCAGGAGATGTGGCGAATAAAAAGCAACGGCTATTAGACGTGGTCGCATTTTTTCAAAGTCGACAGGTGCCAACGACCTTTCACTGGGGCAATCATGAAATGGTGGACTTGACGGAACAAGAGATCGAGGCTTTCGATGATCCCGCCTTTCTTAATTTTCAGACGTATCGCTTATCAGAAAAAACACTGCTGTTGGGAATCAATGGCTGGTATGACTACCAATATTCTGATCTGACCAGTGAATCTGAGATCTTGCGGCTGAAAAATTTGTTTTGGTATGACCGCATGATTCAGCGAAAGGGATCGGATAAGGAAATCAGCCAAGCCATCAATGAGCGTTTAGCGGAAACATTGGCCCGTTTGCCGCAAGACCAAGAAATTCTTCTTTCTACCCATTTTGTGCCCCAAGAAGCGTTTATTGTTCGTCAGACCGGCAAGTATGCCCGCTGGAACCACCTAAATGCGTTTTTAGGGTCGCCCGATTTTGGCGCAGTGATCGACCGCTACGCCAATGTTCGGGCAGTCGTCTTTGGGCATACCCATCGACGCTTTGAGAAAAAAGAACTTGCGGGAACCAGCTACTATTGCCGCCCCTTCGGCTACTATTATGAATGGCAGTTGACCCGACGATTCGTTTTGGAAAATCACTTAGCAGAAGCATATTCGCCAACGAAAGTTCGGACGCTGCTGCGAAACCATCATGAGGCATTTGAGGACTATAAAACGACGCATCTTTTAGAAGAATTGGCGCAAGCGATCACACTACTGCCGTATTAGCGCAGCAACCGAGTCCTGCTTGTTTTCGTAATTGAATTTCCAAGCAATTTAAACCATTAGAAGAAAAACACAAAGGAGAAAAATTATGACATTTGAAGAAATCTTACCAGAATTAAAAGCCGGCAAAAAAATCATCCGTGAAGGTTGGGGCGGTTTTGAACTTTATGTGACATTCGTTGAAGGGGAAGTGTACGACAATGCCCCAGTCACCCCATACTTTTTGATCAAAACAGCAGATGAGGGATTCTCGAGTTTCGCACCGACTGTTTGCGACATTCTTGCGGAAGATTGGAAAATCGTGGAATGACAGCATCGTGGATCGATGACAAAACGATTGTGTTTGTCACAGGAGCTGCTTCAGGCATCGGCAGAGCGCAAGCAGAGGCGTTTCTTGCAGAAGGCGCTCAAGTATTTGGGGTTGACTGCCAATCGTTTCCTGATACGCTTTTAGCCCAGCCCCGCTTTTTCGGCACGTGTTGCGATTTAGCGGTGGAAGAAAATTGTCTTGCAGCGATCCAAGCTTGTGTTACACACTTTGGTGGCATGACGATCTTGTTGAATACAGCCGGGAAACTAGATGGCTATCATACGATCGCTGAGACGACCTCAATGGAGTGGGAGGAGATATTTCAAACCAATGTCTCCAGCATGTTTTATTTAACGAAAGAAATTTTGCCGCTGATGCAAGCCAATGGTGGCGGAACGATCATTAATATGGCGTCGATCGCTGGAATGGTCGCAGGTGGAGGTGGGATCGCTTATACAACCGCAAAACACGCGATCGTCGGGTTTACCAAACAGTTGGCATTGGATGTTGCAGATCAAGGGATCTCGGTGAAGGGCATCGCGCCAGGTGCGATTCAAACGCCGATGAATGCGGCTGATTTTGCCGGTGACGGAAAAATGGCGCAATGGGTGGCAGAGGAGACGCCGGTCAAGCGTTGGGCGCAACCAGAAGAAGTTGCAGCGCTGACCCTTTTTCTTGCCAGCCCGCAAGCTAGTTACTTGCAGGGGGCGATCGTGCCCATCGACGGTGGTTGGACCTTGAAATAACTAGCCTGAGCCCATTAGAGGAGGACGCCAATGAAGGAACAAGCGATCCAGAACTTGTTTGCAAAAAATCGTGAATGTCGACAACTGCTTACGATCATTGAAGCGTTACAGCTTCCGGATTGCTGGCTGTGTGCCGGGTACCTGCGGAATTATTTATGGGGTTTTCTCAGCGGAAAAATAGCGGAGGTGCCGATAACCGATATTGATGTCGTGTTTTATGATCCGACTGTAAGCTTAGAAGAAACAGCAGCGATCGAAGCGCAACTGCGCCGTTCGTTTCCCGAATTTCCTTGGGAGGTTCGAAATCAAGCATTGATGCACCAGCACAACTTTGCCGAGGAACCCACTTATACAAGTACCTTCGATGCTTTAACGAAGTTTCCAGAGCGTTGTACAGCGGTGGCGGCACGAATGAAACAAGGCGAGATTGAATTGATGGCGCCTTTCGGTTGGCAGGATGTTTGCAGTTTTCGGGTGCGTCCAACACCGCATTTCGCCCAAAATGACCAGTACCTTGCGGTTTACCGACAACGCCAAGCGATGAAGCAGTGGCAGAAAGTTTGGCCGCAGTTGTTGATTGAAGAGATCGACAACTAAAAAAGAACACTCGCGTGATGTGGCGATTTCCAAAAGTTAGACGAAAAAGCTAACTGATGGGAATCGCTGCATATGACGCGAGTGTTTTTTATTAACGTAAAGCCAATGGTTGCGCCAAGCGGTTTCTTAAAAAGATACCTAGATAAGCTGCGGCAACGGCTTTGATGATCCCGGGGATAATAAACAAAACAAAACCACCGTTAAAAGCCGCCGGCCATGCCATGCCAGTGCTCCATTTCAGCCATAATGTACCAAACAACAAAGTTGCCAGCGCACCGACAATATTGCCGATCACTGCTCCTGTGTAGCGAAACGCCGTTTTTTCTACGACCAATCCAGTAAGCAATCCGTTAAAGAGGAAGCCGACTAAATAGCCTCCGGTTGGTCCTAACAAAACACCGACACCGCTGGAAAAACCAGCGAAAACGGGCAAACCGATCAATCCTAACAGCAAGTAGATGATGATCGCCATCGTTCCTGTTCGCGTGCCGAGGAAAGTCACCGCCAGTCCAATCGCAAAGGTTTGTCCTGTCAATGGGATCAAACCTAACGGAATCGTCAATTGGGAAAGAACAGCAATAATGATCGCAAATAATGCGGCATGGATTTGTTCACGTAATGATAATTTCATCGAATCCTTCTCTCTAGTAATAATTTCGTTAACCTAAAAAAGATTTATTTGGTTAACGAAATTATAAACGGTGGTTTACCAAAAGTAAAGAAGAATCTTGTTTTTTTAGTGTCCTTTTTTTAATAGGACAAGTAAGTTCTTTGAGGAGAGGAAAGGGGCGATTTCTTCCAATTCATCTGTTGAGAAGGGCAGTGCTTGAACGAGACGGCAGATCGTTGCTTCTGTCAGAAACGGCAGCAGTTCTTCGATTTCATCATAAGACAAGCGTTCTGATGCGGTAACGTTTGGCTGTTCCAGGGCCGTCTGCAGGAGTTCATCCAGATACGGTGCAGGTAAAAAGGGAAGCAGTTCTTCAATCTCAGAAAAGCGAAAGTCAGGGGTTTCAAGCCAACCTTTGATTTCTCCCGCCAAAAAGTTGGGGGTTAAAAAGGGCGCCGCCTCTTCCCAAAAAGCCATGGAATAGTGGTTGCCTTTAAGGAGCTCTTCTATTTGGGGCTTTTTCAAAAACGGCAAGAGTTCTTCCATGACATCTTCTGGGATATTTTCGGCGCCATTAAGCAAGTGCTGCAAGTCAGCACTATTCAAATGAGGAGCTAGTCTAGGCAATAAGTCTAGGTCTAAAGAAGATTCTTGAAACGGTTCTTCTTGAATCAGTGCCGATAGTTCTTGCGGTTTGATCAGCGGAGCTAGTTCGGCGATTTCTTTTGGCTGCGCGGTTCCTGCTTGATAATGTTGAATCGCAGCTGCTGGCTTCCCTAACAGCTCATCGATCGATAGGCCTAAAATCGCCGCTAGCTGCGGCAATTTTTCTATGTCCGGCAGTGAGTTGCCCCGCTCCCAATTACTGACCGCCTGATAGCTGACAAGTAATTGGTCTGCCAAGTTGCTTTGGGTCAGATTTTTTTCTTTGCGTTTGGTAGCGATCTGCTGACCAATTTTTCTCATGTTGAATTCACTCATAAATGAATTCCCCCTTTCATGCTCTAAGTATAGTTTCTCAGAAGGTGGAAACGCAATCAAGCTGCGGTTGAGCAGGCAAATGCCGACTCAATCACAGCTTGAGTTTACGAATGGATCAGCTGAAGGAGGTGTTCACCAAACGCTTGTGTCGTTAAACAGACCGCTTCGGGCATCAACTGTGCGAAGTCGGCAGTGACGTGTTGATTTTGCAAGGCTTGTTCAATGGCTTGCGTCAGTATTGCAGCAGCTTCCGGCCAGTTCAAATGTTCTAATAGCATGCACGCCGATAGCAGCAGTGAACAGGGATTGGCTTTGCCAAGTCCTGCGATATCCGGTGCCGTTCCGTGGGTAGCTTCAAAGATGGCTGCCCCAGTATCGTAGTTGATATTGGCGCCGGGGGCGATCCCGATGCCGCCAACTTGTGCAGCGAGTGCATCAGAAATGTAGTCGCCGTTCAAATTACAAGTGGCAATGACATCGAATTTTTCTGGATACAAAAGGATCTGCTGTAAAAAGTTGTCGGCGATCACATCGTTAACAACGATCTTTCCAGCCGCTTTGGCCGAGGCAAGGGCGGCTTCGGCTGCCTTTGAACCATTTTCTGCTTTGATTTTGTTGTATTGATTCATTGTAAAACACTGGTCGGCGTACGTGGTTTCTGCAAGCTGATAGCCCCAGTTTTTAAAGCCGCCTTCTGTAAATTTCATGATATTGCCTTTATGCACCAGTGTCACCGTGGGCCGCTTTTGAGTAATCGCATACTCAATGGCAGCAGCGATCAAGCGCTGACTGCCTTCTAAAGAGATCGGCTTGATGCCAATAGCGGAAGTTTTAGGAAAACGAATCGCCTTGACGGCAAAGTCTGCTTGCAGTGTCTGGATCAAACGCTGTGTTGCGTCGTCGTCTTTGGCAAATTCGATGCCAGCATAAACATCTTCAGTATTTTCGCGAAAGATCACCATATCGGTTTTTTCTGGCTGTTTTAAAGGCGAAGGGACCCCTGTAAAATAGCGAACAGGTCTGACACAGGCATAAAGATCCAGCGTCTGCCGTAAGGTGACATTCAAGGAGCGAAAGCCCTCGCCAATCGGGGTAGTCAACGGTCCTTTCAAGGCGTATTGCTGGGCCTTGATCGTATCGATGGTTGCTTGCGGCAGCCATTCCCCTGTCTGTTCAAAGGCGGCTTCTCCAGCGAAAACTTCCAGCCACTCGATGTGGCGCTGATTGTCATAAGCTTTATTCACAGCTGCATCAATCACAGGTTGCGCAGCCTGCCAAATCTCGGCACCGATGCCGTCTCCTGCAATGTAAGGAATGGTGATCGTCGTTGCTTCATGGGTTGTTTGGTTAGACATGGGCAGCTCCTCCTAATTCCGCTTTTTTTCGAATGACCATTGGCAAAATTCCTTGATGCTTCCAATAGCGAATATCTGCCGGGGCATCAAAGCGTAGACGGGTCATAAAGGAGACAGTCCCTCCGTCGGTCCGTTGCGCAGTGACTTCGACCAGCTGCTTGACCGCTGGCTCTTCTGGCAAAGCGATCGAGAATGTTTCGCTGCCATCTAAAGAAAAAGAGGTGGCACTTTCACCAGCCAGATATTCAAGAGGAATGATCCCCATCATGACCAAGTTGCTGCGATGGATCCGTTCGAAGCTTTCTGCTAAGACGACTTTAACGCCTAACAATTGTGTCCCTTTGGCGGCCCAGTCGCGAGAAGAACCCATGCCATAATCTTTACCAGCTAAAATGATACAGCTTTGGCCGGCTTTTTGGTAATTCATAGCGGCGTCAAATATCGACAAGGTTTCCCCAGTTGGAAAATAATGCGTGACACTGCCAGTACTGCCAGGAACCAGCTGGTTTTGCAGACGGATGTTGCCGAAAGTCCCCCGCATCATAATCTGATGATTGCCGCGCCGCGAACCAAAGGAATTGAATTCACGATATGGAACTTCTTTTTCTTGTAAAAATTTTCCAGCTGCTGAATCCATACTGATGCTGCCGGCAGGAGAAATATGGTCAGTGGTGACGGAATCACCCAATTTTGCCAAGACTTTCAGATCGGCTAAGACATCTGCTTTAGGCAATTCTTTGGTCAATGTTTCAAAGTAGGGTGGATGAGCAATGTAAGTAGATTGTTCCTCCCATTCATAACATTCGCTCGTGGTGGTTTCGATCGCATTCCAGCGTTCATTGGCATCAAAAAGATGCTCATAGGCAGCGCGAAATGCTTCTGGTCCGACGTATTCTTGAACGTAAGTATTGACTTCTTCATTGCTAGGCCAAATATCAGACAAATACACCGGCTCGTCATTGACGATAGCTAATGGTTCTTTTGTAAGATCTTTGCGAGTGCTGCCAGCGATCGCATAGGCAACAACTAACGGCGGCGAAGCCAAATAATTGGCTTTGATCTGTGGATGGATTCTTCCTTCAAAATTCCGATTGCCTGACAGAACCGACGCCACCAGTAGATTTTCCGCCTCAATTGCTTCAGCGACCGGCGCTTCTAAAGGACCGGAATTTCCGATACAGGTGGTACAACCGTAGCCCACTAAATAAAAGCCGAGTTGCTCTAAATACGGCAGCAAACCACTGTTTTGCAAATAGGTGGTCACGATCTGGGAGCCAGGTGCAAGGGAGGTTTTGACCGTACGAGGGACGGTCAAACCTTTTTCAATGGCTTTTTTGGCCAATAAGCCTGCAGAGAGCATGACGAAAGGATTGCTAGTATTCGTACAGCTAGTGATCGCCGCCAAAACGATATCGCCGGTCTCTAATTTGTCTGCTGCAGCATCTGGCCAAGTAACGCTGGTTTCTTTTTGCCATTCATCCTCCGAAAGTCCAAAGCCCTTGGGACCAACGGCTGCCGTGACTGATTGTTCAAAATCCTGACGGACTGCTGGAAGCAAAATCCGATCTTGCGGGCGTTTGGGGCCCGCTAATGCCGGCTGAACTTCTGCTAGATCAATGGTGATCGTCTTAGTATAGGTCGGCACGGTCGTTTCATCATAAAAGAAATGGTTGGCTTTGGCGTAAGCGGTAACGAGTTCGATCAGCTCGCTGGAGCGCCCGGTCGTTGCCAAGTAGTTCAAGGTCTCTTGATCGATCGGACAAAAACCGCAAGTGGCACCATATTCAGGGGCCATGTTCGCTAATGTCGCCCGATCGGCTAAGCTCAAATGACCATAGCCTGGGCCAAAGTATTCGACAAATTTTCCAACCACTTTTTCGATCCGCAGCACTTCGGTTACTTTTAGTGCTAAATCGGTTGCTGTGGTACCTGCAGGCATCTCGTTGATAAATTTCACCCCGATGACTTCAGGTGTAGGAAAGAAAGAAGGTTCGCCAAGAATCGCAGCTTCCGCTTCAATACCGCCAACCCCCCAACCGAGGACCCCCAAACCGTTGATCATCGTGGTGTGAGAATCGGTTCCTTGCAATGTATCAGGAAACAGCAGACGTTGGTCTTCGTGTGTTTTTTGCAAGATCACATCAGACAATGATTCGATGTTGACTTGATGAATGATCCCTGTTTCAGGCGGAACGACTTCGAAATTGTCGAAAGAACCTTGTGCCCATTTCAAGAATTGATAGCGTTCTGCGTTGCGTTCAAATTCCCGCTCCGTATTAAAAGCGATCGCCCCAGGCGTACCGGCTTGATCGACTTGCACAGAGTGGTCGACGACGAGTGTGACGGGGATCTCAGGATTGATGTCTTCTGCGGCACCGCCTAAAGCGACCATCGCATCCCGCATGGCAGCCAGATCAACGACTGCAGGCACCCCAGTAAAGTCTTGCAAGACGACCCGCTCTGGTTTGAATGGCACGACACCGGTAGGGCTTTCTGCCTGCCAATTCGCTAAAAATGGTAAATAATCCTCTGTAATTTCCTCGTCTTGATGACGAGCAACACTTTCCAATAAAACTCGAATGGAGTAGGGCAAGCGAGATAAATCAGCCCCTAAGTCTTGGGTGATTTTCGCTAAGTCAATATACGTGTATTGGGTGTCATTGACGGTGAGTTGAGTTTGCCACTTCATAAGAATCCTCCTTTTTACGAAGATAATCGTACTTATTAGGAATAATTATACGTTGATAATTTAAAAAATCAATTAAATTTATGAAAAATATTTCATTTTCTAAACATCGTGCTATAATGTGTGAAAGTTTGTTAAAAAGCAACGATTTTATATGATGACTATTTTAACGATGTTTGTATACGGTTAAATAACATTGTAGTCGATAGTTTGTAGAAAGATTGGAGGTAACATCACCGTGGAAAGATTAGAAAAGAAAGAGAAATTGTCCTATCTTGCATCGCAATGTCAGAAATACAATTTGATAGATATGAATCTTTATTCAGAATATGATGTAAAGCGTGGACTGAGGGATTTAAATGGCACGGGGGTCTTAGCAGGTCTTACGACGATCTCCACCATTTATCCAGAAAAAATCATTGCTGGCAAGCCAGTTGAAGCTTGTGGCGAGCTGCGTTATCGCGGAATTGACATCAATGAGTTAGTAGCAGGGTTCGTCAATGAGAAACGTTTTGGCTTTGAAGAAATTGCATATTTATTACTTTTCGGCGAACTGCCAAACAAAACAGAACTTGCGGCATTTCATTGCCTATTAGCAGAAAAACGTACTTTGCCGACCAATTTTGTTCGTGACGTCATTATGAAAGCACCTTCTTCTGATATCATGAATAGTTTATCTCGCAGTATCTTGACACTGGCAAGTTATGATCCGCAAGCAGATGACATCAGTATTGAAAATGTGTTGGAACAAAGTCTGATGCTGATCAGTGTCTTTCCACTCTTGGCAATCTACGGCTATCATGCCTACAATCATTACAATCAAGGGGAGAGCATGTACATCCACCGCCCGACCGAAGAGTTGAGTACAGCTGAAACGATTTTGACTATGCTGCGTCCAACGAAAGAATATAGCTTCCAAGAAGCCCAAACATTGGATATGGCACTTGTTTTGCATATGGAACATGGCGGCGGGAATAATTCGACCTTTACGACACGAGTCGTTACCTCCAGTGGGACGGATACCTATTCAACGATTGCTGCAGCGCTAGGTTCTTTGAAAGGACCTAAACACGGTGGCGCCAATATCAAAGTGACGGAAATGATGGGAGATTTGAAGCGCAACGTTGCTGATATTACCGATGAACAGGCCGTCCGCACTTATTTGGAAGCAGTCCTAGATAAAGAAGCATTTGACCGTAAAGGATTGATTTATGGCATGGGCCACGCGGTTTACAGCGACAACGACCCTCGTGCGGCGATCTTTAAAAATTATGTAGCCAAACTGGCACAAGAAAAAGGATCAGAAGCTTGGCAAGAATATCAATTGTATACGATGGTCGAACGCATTGCTCCTCAAGTCATCAATGAAAAGCGCAAAATCTACAAAGGAGTCAGTGCCAATATCGACTTTTTCAGCGGGTTTGTTTATAACATGTTGGATCTACCAGAAGAACTGTATACACCAATGTTTGCTATTGCACGGATCGTTGGTTGGTCCGCCCATCGGATCGAAGAGCTGGTCAACGCACAAAAAATCATGCGCCCCGCCTATAAAGAAGTGTCAAATGATCGCGAATATATCGATATAGAGTCAAGATAGATCAAAACAGCAGGGAGGACGCTCGCTGCTGTTTTTGTTTTGGACATTTGAAAAGATGGTATTGAGCTGTTTTTGCGTATTTTTACTAGAGAGCAAATGAATGGCTTGGATCATTCATTCGTTAGAAAAATCAAGTATTTCTCCTTTTTCATATAGGAATGCAAAAATTGATTACAAAGTTTCTTGCATTTTTTGTATGATAGAGGGAGGAATAAAGGAGGAAAGTTCACGAATGAAAATAAAGAAATGGATGGCAATTGCCATTATTACCAGTCAATTTTCAACATTGCTGCCAGTATCAGCGGCTGCGGCTGTTTTAACGAGCGAGTCTACTGCTGGTCAAAATACAGCTGAGTCAACGGTTCCGGGAGTGAACGGGCCAACAATGGGCTTGGTCCCTGAAGATGCCGCAACGGTACCAGGAGAAAACGGCGAAGTAGTTCCAGGAGAGTCAACACCTGTTCCTGAACAGCCAACACCAGAACCATTGCCAGAACCGGAACCAACCCCGACGCCAGAACCAACACCAGAAGAACCGGTACCAAATCCTGATCCAGAGCCGAATCCAGAGCCGAATCCAGAGCCAGAACCAACACCTGAGCCGGCGCCAGAACCAGAAGAACCAGCACCAAACCCAGAACCAGAGACAACACCAAATCCAGAGCCAGAATCAACACCAAGCCAGCCTTCGCCTGACATCAAAGAAGTACCGAACGTACCAGAGTTGACGGTAACGCCGCCGCAAGAAGATGAGCCAGCAAAATTTGAAGTCACGCCAGTCAAAGAAACGTGGGACTTTATTATGGAGATTGGAGAAGATGCTCGTAAAGTTGGACAAGAAGAAGATCTTTACGCATCGGTCATGATTGCACAAGCGATTTTAGAGTCTGGTAGCGGAAGAAGTCGTCTGAGCCAGGAGCCTTTTTATAACCTATTTGGTATTAAGGGACTTTATGAAGGGAATGGGATTTCCTTCCAAACGCAAGAAGACGATGGTTCCGGTAATTTATACACAGTTCATGCCACGTTTCGCCAATATGACAGTATCGAATCTTCTTTGAAAGATTATGCGAAATTGTTGAAAGAAGGATTGGACCACAATCCGAATTTTTATAAAGGTGTTTGGAAATCAGAAACGGAGTCTTATGAAGATGCCACGGAATATCTGACCGGGCGTTATGCATCAGATACACAATACAATGAGAAGCTAAATGCGCTGATCGAAGCATATGCTCTGACGAGTTATGACAAAGAGAAACCAGAATTACCGACAGGCAGCGAACAGATGATCTATCCTGTCAGCAATCCAGTTGTCTCTTCTGTCTTTGGTCCACGAGGCAATGGGTTTCATCGTGGAGTGGACTTCGCCGCCCCGCAAGGAACGCCGATCATGGCTAGTCTTTCAGGAACGGTGATCCGCTCAGAATATCATTCTTCATGGGGGAATTATGTTGCTATCGAGCACAAAGATGGGCTGACGACATTGTATGCGCACAATCATCGCAATTTAGTGGAAGTCGGTCAAACGGTCGAACAAGGCGAAGTGATTGCTTCCATGGGAAGTACGGGGAACAGTACAGGTCCTCACTTGCATTTTGAAGTTAGTCTTTCACCTAGTTTAGCCCGGCATCAACTGGTTGATCCATTAGATGCCTTGTCAAAATAACAAAGAATAAAAGAGAGCAGTGTAGCTGCTTTCTTTTTTTTGTCAAGAAAAACGAATCATTTCAAGAAAATTATGCTTCGAGATTTTTTTAGCGCATTCATTTTATCTTGCACGATAAATTTATTCCGAAAACAAGTGTTTTTCTTTGTAAAAAAAACAAAAAGAATTTATGCTAGAAAGGTAGGGAAAAAAACTCCCAAGAGGAATGTCCACTTTAGACAAGGTCGTGTATGCGACTTTGCGATGTCTCTAGTATCCTTTCTTATTTAACCAAGGAGTGTGAAAAATGACTGACGATCAGCAAACAACGAATTTGTCTAATGAAGCAGCGCAAGCAAGTCCACTGTCCTTTGAAGAAAAAGTCATTGAAACAATTGTTGGTGTCGCTTTGCAGTCAATTGATGGCTTGATTAGTGTAAATGGCAGATTTCTTTCAGATATGACCGAAAACCTTGAAGAACAGCCGCAAGTCGCTTCTGGCATCGATGTGGAAGTTGGCAAAGAAGAGGTTGCAGTTGATTTGGAAGTAATCGTGGCTTACGGCAAAGATATCCCTAAACTCTTTGCGCAAGTCCAAGAAGTGGTTTTAGAAGAAATCAGTCGCTTGACTTCTTTAAAAGTTAAAGAGATCAATATTCGAATCGCCGATATCGTCAAACAGGAAACGATCGATCAAATCGAAGGTTGAGCACCACGCAAAAAATCGAAGTACATCAAAGAGAAAGGAAGAATAAACAAATGATATCACTATATACAACACCCAGCTGTACGTCATGTCGTAAAGCCCGTGCATGGTTGACCGAAAATGAACTGCCATTTAAAGAGAGAAACATTTTTAGCGATCCATTAAATAGTGATGAACTAATGGAGATTCTTTCTTTAACAAAAAATGGAACGGAAGACATTATATCTACTCGTTCGAAAGTGTACCAAAAGTTAGACATCGATTTAGAAGAGTTGAAGCTAGAAGAGCTGCTTTCATTGATCGAACAATACCCGAACTTATTGAAACGGCCAATTATCTTAGATGAGAACAAGCTCCAAGTGGGGTACAATGAAGAAGACATTCGTAAATTCGTGCCACGAAACTTACGAAAGATCATTTTCAAACGACGCCAAACAGAGCTGCTCATGTTTAATTATCGCCAAAAGCAAGAAGAAGGCGAATCTGTTGCGAACTTTATCTAATAATAGGAACAAAACCGGCAAATGAATACAGCGATGTATCATTGTCGGTTTTTTTGGTATTTTTTCAAGGGTCTTCTTAAGAGGATCAGTAAATCCGTTGATTCCACAAAAAAACACGATTCCAAAAAGGAATCGTGTCGGTTGAAATCTTAAAGTTTTTGGTTGTAGAATTCAACGACTAGTGCTTCGTCAACTTCTGCAGACAATTCATCACGCTCAGGTAAACGAGTTAATGAACCTTCTAATTTTTCGCTATCAAAGCTTACAAATGACGCGCGGCCAGCTGTTGCTTCAACTGCTTCTTTGATTGTTGAAATGTTTTGTGATTTTTCACGAACGCTGATGACTTGTCCAACTTCAACGTGGTATGAAGGGATATCAACGCGTTTGCCATCAACTAAAACGTGACCGTGGTTTACTAATTGACGTGCTTGACGACGAGTAGTTGCTAAACCTAGACGGTAAACAACGTTATCTAAACGTTGTTCTAGCAAGATCATGAAGTTAACACCGTGTTTACCTTCTTTGATTTTGCTTGCTTTGATAAACAATGTACGGAATTGACGTTCGTTCATGCCATACATATGACGCAATTTTTGTTTTTCAGTTAATTGCATGCCGTATTCTGATTTTTTGCCACGGCTGTTTGGTCCGTGTTGTCCTGGAGCGTAAGGGCGACGTGCCAATTCTTTTCCAGTTTCTGATAAAGAAATTCCTAAACGACGAGAAATTTTCCATGATGGTCCTGTATAACGAGACATAATTTAGTTCCTCCAATAAAATAGTTTGGAGTAAAATAATCCGTTGAAAAACTCACATTCGTGCAGTTCGTTCTTCAATCTTCACCTTTGCAGCCGCGGTTACGCAATTGCACCCGAGGGGCAACGAACTGGTGACGAGCTGTTATTTTCCTGCTGCATTATTTTACACAAGGAATAGTATACGACAAACTAGGGGCAAAAGTCAAGATGGAGCTGGCTTTGGATTTGATGAAAACAAATCTTGAAATTTTTCATTAATTACTTATATTTTCAAATATCTCTTTACAAAACAGCTTTTCGTCATTAGAATATGAAAGTATTGTGCAAATGATAACGAAGTGAAATTATTCATAAAAGGAGTAGAAAAAATGAATCCAGTATCCCCATTATTTGAGAAGATCGATTCTTCCATAGAAAAGAAAATCGATCTGATCAAGAGTAGTTATTTGCGTTACGCTGTACGTGCGATGATGGCTTGTTTATTCTTGACCCTCGGAACAGCTATTGCTTTTGCGATCGCTATGAAAGGTGAATCGATGGTTCACGGGTTAGGGAAAATTCTATATGCATTTATGTTTAGCTGGTCTTTAGTCATGATTCTTTATATGAACGCAGAATTAGGAACATCAAATATGTTGTATATGACTGTTGGGGTTTATCGTAAACGTCTAAGTATTCCTTTGGCATTGAAAATTTTGCTTACGTGTGTCTTGTTCAACTTGATCGGCGGGGTGATTTTCGGCTCAATCGTTGCACTGACAGGTCCTTTTCAAGGGCTGACCGCAGACAACTTTATGCTGACCTCGATCACTGCGAAATTAGAAAAATCGACCATCCAAATTTTAGTAGAAGCGATGTTCGCCAATATCGTTGTAAACACAGCTGTGCTAGTAAGCATGCGGATGAAAGACGATGCCGGAAAAGTTGCAGCAATCATTTTCATCATCTTCATCTTTGCTTTCTTAGGATTCGAACACGTTATTGCTAACTTCCCAGCGTTTACCTTAGCTTTCTGGGCTTCAGGCGGACACTTGGCAGGTATGACTGTCGGCAGTGTGATCCATAATTTAGTTTTTGCCTTTATCGGTAACTATATCGGCGGTGGCTTGGTCATGGGGCTGGGCTATGCATGGTTGAACAACTCAAAATCGACCTATGTCGACTAATTAGAACCTACCAAAAGAAGCAGCGATGCTTCTTTTTTTTCTTTTCTCTAACATTTCTCCAGGAAGAAGCCATCATCCCTTAACGGAGCGTTGAAATCAGCGCCTATTTATGTTAAGAATAAGTATGTACGGTTTTTCTTGCTGTTTTTTGTAAAAATGACCGCAACCAAGACCAAAATCTTAGTTACTTCTTAATAGAAAGCGAGCCTTAACCTTTTATGAATCGGAAATTCTTTGCCTTTGATATTGATGGAACCTTGCTTGACTCGAACAAACAGCCACTCGACAGTACGCTAAAAGCCCTTGATCTTTTACGAGATGCTGGCCATTTCGTGACCGTTGCCACTGGACGCAGTCGTTTCCACGCTCAAGATATTATTCGTTCGTTGTCCTTTGATAATTACATTTTATGTAATGGCGCAGCTGCTTTTCTTTCGCATCAGCAGGTGTATAAAAACTTACTCGATGAAACGCAATTGGCTGCTTTCGTGGCAGAAGCCCAAGAGCTTGGGATCGACACGGCATTTGTCGGGATGGATACAGCGAAACGAGCGTCTTCTTTGGATATTGCTAAAATGGAAGCAGCGATGCATTCTTTTGGTGCCCAACTTCCTGAGTTGGACATGGATTTTCCCGAAGAAAAAGAAGTCTATCAAGCATTGGCTTTTTACGGAAAAGAGTATGAGCATTTCTTTGACGAGAAATACAGCAAACTGCGTTTTGTGCGTTGGCATGAAAACAGTGTGGATGTCGTTCCAAAAGAAGGCTCCAAAGCAGCAACGATCCTGTGCGTCGCGGAACAATTAGGGATAGCGCAAGAAGATGTGATCTGTTTTGGTGATGGCCAAAATGATCGTGAAATGCTGACTGCCGCAGGTGTCGGTGTGGCAATGGGCAATGCGGTCCCTGAGATCCAACAAGTCGCAGATATGGTGACCGCTAGCAATGATGAAGATGGCATCTGGTTAGCCTTGAAAGAATTACAACTGATTTAAAAAGGAATCCTTTAGACATAGCACAGTCGGTTTACGGCATCTGTGCTATGTTTTTTTGTTTTTTCTCGGTCGCAAAGAAAATAAATTGGTACAATAGAAAAAAGGGGGAATGCAGCAAATGAAAATCGCATTGATTGCTCATGATCGAAAAAAAGATGTAATGGTAAAATTAGTGACTGCCTATCGAGAAATTTTAGCGCAGCATGAACTTTTCGCAACAGGAGCTACGGGGAAGAGGATCGAAGAAGCAACCCAGTTGCCTGTCCACCGCTACAAATCAGGGCCGCTGGGAGGAGATCAGCAAATTGGCGCCATGATTTCGCAAGATGACTTGGACATGGTGATCTTTTTGCGCGATCCTTTAGCCGCGCAACCCCATGAACCAGATGTAACGGCATTGATTCGCTTGTCAGACGTGTACGAGATTCCTTTAGCTACCAATATGGGAACGGCAGAAATCTTGTTGCGGGGGTTAGCAGCTGGCTTTGCTGATTTTCGACAAGTGATCCACGAAACGGACAATCGTCCCTTGTCGTTATAAAGATAGTAGAAGAATTGAAGAAAAAGGACGTGCAGAATTGAAAGCAATCTTAAAGGATTTTTTGACCTATGCAAAAATGAATACTCGCTCAGATGCGACGAGTCAGACCATCCCAACGACGCCGGGACAAGTTGAGTTGGCTCTTTTATTGAAAGATCAGTTGATCGAGATGGGGGTAGCGGATGTTGCTTACTATGAAAAGAATAGTTTTGTGATCGGACGTCTACCTGGTAATCCTGAAAAAACGGCGATTGGCTTTATTGCCCATGTAGACACGGCAGATTTCGAAGCTGAAAATATTCAGCCGCAGATCCATGAAAATTACGATGGTAAGGATGTTTGTTTAAATAAAGAAAAAGCCATTTATATGACAACTGCTGAATTTCCTAATCTCAAAGACTATGTCGGCGAAACGCTGATCACAACGGATGGAACGACCCTGCTGGGTGCAGATGATAAAGCTGGTATCGCAGAGATCATTGACGCGCTGCGAATCTTACAAACGATGGATGCGCATAAACGTGGCGATGTCTGGGTCGCTTTTGGGCCTGACGAAGAGATCGGGACTGGCGCTGATCGCTTTGATGCGGCGGATTTTCCAGTGGCATTTGCTTACACGATGGACAGTGGTCGTGTGGGGCATATGGAATATGAAACCTTTAATGCTGCTCGTATTGATATAACGATTGATGGTACGAGTGTGCATCCTGGAACTGCTTACGGTCGTTTGGTCAACGCCTTGAAAATCGCGCATCAAATCGACGATGCCTTACCAGCAGAGGAAGTTCCTGAACGCACCCGCGGGTATGAAGGTTTTTACCTACTGCACAATTTGACGGGACATATTGGTCGAGCAGAAGTTTCTTATATCATTCGTGATCACGATCATATGCTTTTTGAACAGCGAAAAGCCAACATCGTGGGGATCATTGACGAATTGAACACAGCCTATGGGCAAGAACGCATCACCTATACGCTGTATGACCAATATTACAATATGGGGGATTTGATCAAGAAAGATCCCCGCAGTATCGAAGCTGCCCGAGCAGGGATGCAAGCGATTGGTGTGACACCGATCGAAGCGCCGTTTCGTGGCGGGACCGATGGCTCGAAAATCACCTATAAAGGCATTCCAACACCGAACTTATTTGTTGGCGGTGAAAACTTCCATGGCCAGTATGAATTTATTACCGTGGAAGCGATGGAAAAAGCCCGTGATTTGATCGTGGCGATCGTGGAACATGTCGGGAAAGAAGACACTACCGTTTCCTAGAGAACGCGGCAACACGCTAGACTAAAGCGAAAAAGTCTAGCGTGTTTTTTTGTTTTGCTGCAAGGAAGAACAGCAAGTGAAAGAACCTTTTTTTTCTGGACCAAAACCCTTATAATAGAAAAGAAGCTAAAAGAGAAGAGGAAAAATGTGTGCGGGTATTATTCATTGGAGATGTAGTTGGTTCATTAGGAAGAGAAACAATCACGGAGTACCTTCCCAAATTAAAGAAGGCGTATCGACCACAGGTGACGATCGCGAACGGCGAGAATGCGGCGGCGGGTCGTGGGATCACTGGTAAAATTTATAAGAAATTTTTGCAAGATGGTGTCGATGTCGTGACATTAGGCAATCATACATGGGACAACCGTGACATTTTTGAATTTATTGGCGATGCGAAGAAAATGATTCGTCCAGCCAATTTTCCAGAGGGAACACCGGGGGTCGGCATGGTGTTTGTGAAAGTCAACACCATTGAGTTGGCGGTGATCAACATGCAAGCTCGCTCGTTCATGGTAGACCTTGATGATCCGTTTCGCAAAATGGATGAATTGGTTGCGATTGCCCGCAAACGTACACCGTTTATCTTTGTGGATTTTCATGGGGAGACTACTAGCGAAAAACAAGCGATGGGCTGGTATTTGGATGGCCGAGTTTCGGCAGTCGTCGGCACGCATACCCACGTCCAGACCAACGATGCGCGGATTTTGCCCCAAGGAACGGCTTATTTGTCAGATGTCGGCATGACTGGTCCTTATGATGGGATTTTGGGAATGAAACGCGAACCAGTCATTGAAAAATTTTTGACGGCGTTGCCGCAACGGTTTGAAGTGATTGAAAAAGGCCGCAGTATTTTGTCGGCTTGCTTGCTTGAGATTGATGAAGCCACTGGTAAAGCAAAATCGATCCGTCCGATCCAAATCAGTGAAGATCGCCCGTTTACAGAATAGGAGAAGCATGGAAGAGCAATTAACCAAAGAATCAAACGTTGCCCAAGAGTTGGCTGCTTTGCAAAAGCTTTTGTCTAATCATCCGATCGTTCAAGAATTTCAAGAAATTCAAGTACGAGCCTTGCAAAACCAAGGGCTACTGGAGTTGGAAGAAGCGCTGAAGCAAGCGCAAAAAGAAATCGTTCAATTTGAGCATTATGAGAAACCCGAAGCAAAAAAAGCTGCGGAGCAGCGTTATGCGTCATTGACAAACGAATACGAGCAGCACCCCTTAGTGGTTGCTTATCGCCAAGCGTTACTGCAAGCAGATGAATTGCTGCAATATGTCACGACGGAGATCCAAAAGAAAATGAATAAAGCCATCGAGGAGGATGAAACCAATGCCTCAAAAAACTAAAAATACCCCGATGATGGAACAGTATTTAAGCATCAAGGCTCAGTACCAAGATGCTTTTTTATTCTATCGTTTAGGAGATTTCTATGAATTATTTAATGAGGATGCTGTCAAGGCAGCACAAATTTTAGAACTGACGTTAACCAGCCGCAACAAAAATGCGGAGGAACCGATCCCTATGTGTGGGGTGCCTTACCACGCCGCCAGCAATTACATCGACACCTTGATCGAGCAAGGCTACAAAGTAGCGATTTGTGAGCAAGTGGAAGACCCAAAAACCACCAAAGGAATGGTCAAACGCGAAGTCGTTCAACTGATCACGCCGGGAACGGTGATGGACAGTAAAGGCCTATCCGCCAAAGAAAACAACTTTTTAACAGCTGTTTTGCAGCAAGGGGAGCGTTTTGGCTTTGCCTATGTCGATCTAAGTACCGGTGAATTAAAAGCAGCGCAATTGGAAGATGAAGAAGCCGTCGTCAATGAGGCCGCCGCTCTGCAAACGAAAGAAGTCGTTTTGTGCAGCGAGATCCCTGAGTCATTGCAAACAACACTGACCAATCGCTTGAATGTCGTGTTTTCTAAGCAAGAAACGTTGGAAGAAAATGCCGAATTTCAATTTTTAACGGAACCTCTCTCCCAAGGGTTAGAAAAAGTAGTCACAGGGAAATTGCTAAGTTATTTGGCGATCACCCAAAAACGCAGTTTAGCGCATATTCAACAAGCCGTGGAATATCAGCCCGATCATGCCTTGAAAATGGATCATTATTCCAAATTCAACTTAGAATTGACGCAGTCGATTCGAACTGGCAAAAAACAAGGGACTCTTTTGTGGTTGTTGGACGAGACAAAAACCGCAATGGGGGGACGTTTGTTAAAGCAATGGTTGGATCGTCCCTTGATCCAGCCAAAGAAAATCACTGCCCGCCAAGAAATGGTCCAATCGTTACTGGACAGTTTCTTTGAGCGAGCGGATCTGCAAGAAGCGTTGACGAAAGTCTATGACATGGAACGCCTAGTCGGACGGGTCGCCTTCGGAAATGTCAATGGCCGCGATTTGCTGCAGTTGAAATCTTCTTTGGAGCAAGTGCCTTTGATCGCGCAATTGCTGCAGGGGATCAACCGTGGCGAGTGGAATGACTTGCTGCTGGAATTAACGCCTTTAGATGATTTGGTTGCACTGATCGAAGCGGCGATCGATGAAGATGCCCCGTTGCAGATCACAGAAGGCAACATCATCAAAGACGGGTTCCATCAACAATTAGATGAATACCGTACGGCGATGCGTAACGGCAAGCAATGGTTGGCGGAATTAGAAGCCAACGAACGTCAAGCGACGGGGGTCAAAAACCTGAAAGTTGGGTTCAACCGCGTCTTTGGCTATTACATTGAGATCACGAAAGCCAATCTAGTGAATTTAGATACCTCTCGCTACGAGCGCAAGCAAACCTTAGCCAATGCGGAACGCTTTATTTCACCCGAGTTGAAAAAACTGGAGACTTTGATTTTAGAAGCCGAAGAAAAATCGGTGGATTTGGAATATCGCCTCTTTCTTGACGTTCGTGAAGAAGTGAAAAAGAGTATCACACGTCTACAAAAGTTAGCCAAAGCCGTCAGTGCGGTCGATGTCTTACAAAGTTTCGCCACGGTTTCGGAACGCTACCAATACGTGCGGCCGACAGTAGCGAAAAAACGAGCAGTATCGATCATCGATGGCCGTCATCCTGTAGTGGAAAAAGTCCTTGGTCACCAAGAGTACATTCCAAATAGTATCGTGATGGATGAAGAAACAGAGATCCTGTTGATCACAGGACCAAATATGTCTGGGAAAAGTACGTACATGCGGCAGTTTGCCTTGCTAGTCATTATGGCGCAGATCGGCTGTTTCGTACCCGCACAATCTGCAGAGATGCCGATTTTTGATCGGATCTTTACTCGTATCGGTGCCAGCGATGACCTGATCGCCGGTCAAAGCACGTTTATGGTGGAGATGATGGAAGCCAACCAAGCGCTGCGTCATGCAACGCCTAACAGCTTGATTTTGTTTGATGAGTTAGGGCGTGGGACTGCGACCTATGATGGGATGGCATTGGCACAAGCCATCATTGAATATATCCACAAAGAAGTTCATGCCAAAACACTTTTCTCCACCCATTATCATGAGCTGACGGTTTTAGATGAGGAATTGGCGCAATTGCGCAATGTCCATGTCGGTGCCGTTGAAAAAGAAGGCGAAGTCGTCTTCTTGCATAAGATGATGGAAGGGCCCGCAGATAAAAGCTATGGGATCCATGTAGCCAAAATCGCTGGACTGCCAAGTGCACTCTTACAGCGCGCAGCCACGATCTTAAAAGCGCTGGAAGAACATGAACCGACGGTACAACCAAAACCCGTCGTCGAAGAAAGTCAGCAGTTGTCGTTGTTTAGTGAAGTATCTACGGAAGAAATCGGCGTCATCGATCAATTGAAGAAATTGAATCTGTTGGAAATGACCCCGATGGATGCTCTGAATACATTGTACGAGCTGCAAAAACGAATTTAGAAAGAAGGTCAGCAGATGGGAAAGATCCAAGAGCTATCCGAACGTCTGGCGAACCAAATCGCGGCAGGAGAAGTTGTTGAGCGACCGGCTTCTGTCGTCAAAGAATTAGTTGAAAATGCCGTGGATGCCGGCAGTACCCAAATCGATATTTTTATTGAAGAAGCAGGCTTGCGTAAAATCCAAGTCATCGATAATGGCGAAGGAATTGCAGAAGAGGATGTCTTGACTGCCTTTAAACGCCACGCCACCAGTAAAATCCACAATCGAGATGACTTGTTTCGAATACGTACCCTCGGGTTTCGCGGGGAAGCTTTGCCTAGTATCGCTTCGGTTTCGATCCTCTCGATTGAAACGGCAGTCAAAGGCGCCCAACAAGGCTCCTTTGTGCGCTTAAAAGGCGGCGCTGTTGAGGAGCATCTGCCTGCCAACTTGCGACAAGGAACCAAGATCACTGTCGAAAACCTCTTTTACAATACACCGGCACGTTTGAAATATGTCAAGACGCTGCAAACGGAACTTGCGAACATCGGCGATATCGTCAATCGGATCGCCCTGAGCCATCCAGAAGTGGCTTTTCGCCTCGTTCATGAAGGCAATAAGATGTTGAGCACCACTGGAAGTGGGCAGTTAAAACAAACCATCGCCGGGATCTACGGAGTGGAAACGGCCAAAAAAATGATTGCGATCGATACTGAGGACCTCGACTTTAAAGTCACTGGCTTTGTGTCACTGCCAGAAGTCACCCGAGCCAGCCGCAACTATTTATCCACGATCATCAATGGTCGTTATATTCGCAACTTTGCTTTGAATAAAGCGATCGTAGCCGGTTACGGGTCAAAATTGATGGTCGGTCGTTTTCCATTAGCTGTCCTTGAAGTCAAAATGGACCCCTTATTAGTCGATGTCAATGTCCATCCGACTAAGCAAGAAGTTCGTTTGTCAAAAGAAGAAGAGCTAACGAAACTAATCAGTAAAGCCATCAATGAGGCGCTGCGGGAAATCAATTTGATTCCTAACGCGGCTGACAATCTGCGGTTTAAGAAAAAAGTTGCCGATCAGCCAAAAGCCCAGCAGCTTGGCTTGGAACTGGAGTCAGCAGGAAATTCGACTTCTGGGTTGTCTTATAATCGCGAAACCGGGAAATTTGAGGTTCAGGGCAGTACTTATCAACAGACTGTGGATAACTCTGTGGAAAAACCTGTGGAGGAAGGTGGAAAACTTCCAGAAATGCCACAGGAATCTAGCGAAAACCTGTTGGAAGAAACCGAGGAAACCTTTCGCAGTTTGGAAGAGACGCTGCCAAATAAGCCTGTCCGAAAACCATTTGTGGAAGACCAGACGGAAACAAAAGCGCCGCTGCCAGAAGCGCCAGCCTTTCTCCCAGATGAGACACCAGAGCTTACGGCGCAAGATCTGCAAAGTCAAGCGACTCTGCACCCTGAAATGCATGGGGATGACCGCAACTACCTGAAAACGGTCGAACGGTTGCTGGAAGAAGAACCAGCGAAGGAGCGTTTTCCCCAACTGGATTATTTTGGGCAGATGCAGGGGACCTATTTGTTTGCCCAAAGCGAGGCGGGGCTCTATATCGTCGACCAGCATGCGGCACAGGAACGAATCAAATATGAGTATTACCGCGAAAAAATCGGCGAAGTGACCAATGACCTGCAAGAGTTGTTAGTGCCGATCGTTTTGGATTATCCCAACAGCGATGCACTGCAATTACAAGAACAAAGCGACAAGCTGGCAGAAGTCGGGATCCATCTGGAATCTTTTGGGACCAATAGTTTCATCGTCCGGGCGCACCCGACGTGGTATCCTAGCGGTGAAGAAGAAGCCATCATCCGCGAAATGATCGATATGTTATTGACCACAGGAAGTGTCAGTGTCAAAAAGTTTCGTGAAGCAACCGCGATCATGATGAGCTGCAAACGATCCATCAAAGCCAATCATTATTTGAATGAAGCACAAGCCCGGATCTTGTTGCAAGATTTAGCGAAATGCGAGAATCCCTTCAACTGTCCCCATGGTCGCCCGGTGCTGATCCATTTCACCAACAGCGACATGGAGCGGATGTTCAAACGGATTCAAGATCCTCATCGAGCAAGGAGTGGCATGGAATGATTATTTTGGCTTCACAGTCGCCGCGACGCAAAGAATTATTAGCGGAGTTAGTCCCGGAATTTGCGGTCATACCAGCGGATATCGACGAGTCGGTCCGACCAAACGAAGCGGCGATCCCTTATGTCCAACGGATGGCAGCAGAAAAAGCGGCGGCTATTACGCAAGCATATCCTGAAGATCTGGTGATCGCGAGCGATACCACGGTCGTGGTGGATGAAGAAATCTTAGGAAAGCCAGCCGACCGTGAAGATGCTCGGTCGATGTTACGAAAAATGAACGGACGGACCCATTGGGTGCATACCGCCGTCGTTTTACAAAAAGGCAAACAACAGCGCCAAGCAGTGGTTTCGGCGGAAGTTGTGTTTCGTCCTTTGACGGATCAAGAGATCGACCAATATCTTGTCTTAGATGAGTACCAAGACAAAGCGGGCGCCTATGGGATCCAAGGGGCGGCCAAAGTATTTGTCTCATCGATAAACGGCGATTTTTATACAATTGTGGGGTTTCCTGTCACTACGGTCTATCAGTTGTTGCAAGAGTTTATGGAGGAGGAATAAGGATGGATGTTTCTGGTAGTTGTCTTTGCGGCAAAGTCACGATTGACTTGACTGGAGTTTCGAAAGAAATCACGGTTTGTCATTGTAGTCTCTGCCAGAAATTTCACGGCGGACCGATGTTTGCTCTTGCGCCATGTTCTGAGAACCAGATGGCTCTTCAAGGAGCGAAGTGGCTGCGACGTTATGATTCTTCTAAGTGGGCACAGCGAGGATTTTGCAGTCAATGCGGCTCGAGTCTGTTCTTTTACCTCAAAGAAGCACACACCTATTTTTTTGCGGCCGGGTTATTTGGCAACTTGCCAGAAGCTGTCTTAACCGAAGAAATCTATACAAAAGACCAACCGCAGTTTTACCATTTTGCGGAACCAACGACTCGTTGGGAAAAGCTGCAAAACCCTTAAATAATTTGAGCAAGTCATTTTACATTCGCTAAGAAAAAAGGCATGATAGAGCATACAGGATGAGTCTAGAGGGAAAGCAGGTGAAAAAATGACAGATAAAAAAGAATTAAAAGAAAAATTGTCACCGATCGAATATGCGGTGACCCAAGAAAATGCAACTGAACGCCCCTTTACTGGCGAGTATGATGATTTTTATGAAAAAGGGATCTATGTTGATATCGTCAACGGAGAACCATTGTTTGCTTCTACTGATAAATATGACGCCGGTTGTGGCTGGCCTTCCTTTTCGAAGCCGATCAGTCGCCAAGATATTCAAGAAAAAGCCGATTTTTCTCACGGTATGCATCGGGTAGAAGTCCGCAGCAAAGAAGCTGACTCTCATTTAGGACATGTTTTTTCAGACGGTCCTCAAGACAAAGGCGGTTTGCGCTATTGTATCAACTCGGCAGCATTGAAGTTCATCCCTTTAGCAGAAATGGATGAAAAAGGCTATGGCGAATTCAAATCACTCGTTGAGTAAGTATTAGGAACTGTGTGCGAAAAAAAAGATGCAGCAGCATGTCTCGTTTGAAAAAATGCGACTGAAACAACGGTTTTTCCTCCGTTTGTTTCCTGCTAAGCCTTTTCCTTCGTTCACAGTCCTTTTTTTGCCCTCTCGTCTGTGCTACAATAAAGGGAACATATGTACAGAAAGGAAAGCACATGTACGAATATATCATAGGGAAAGTAACGGATATCTTTCCGGCGTATATCGTCGTTGAGACCCATGGCATCGGCTATCAGATCGCTTTTGGCAATCCGTATTCATTTAGCGGCAAGTTAAACCAAGAAGTAAAAATCTATCTGCACCAAGTGATTCGTGAAGATGCCCATAGTCTCTACGGCTTTGCCACGATCGAAGGCAAGCAGTTGTTTTTAAAATTGATCAGTGTCTCAGGCATTGGACCCAAGAGTGCGTTAGCAATTATGGCCAATGAAGACCATACAGGGTTGATCACAGCAGTCGAAAATGGGGACGTCAACTATTTGACTAAGTTCCCAGGTGTCGGTAAAAAGACGGCGCAGCAAATGATCCTAGACTTGAAAGGCAAAGTGGCTGAACTGGTTGGAGAAGAAGCGATCGTTCCTCTAAGCGTGGCAACGACTGCTTTAGATGAAGCGATGGAAGCCTTGAAAGCATTGGGTTATAGCGAAAAAGAAGTCAAGAAAGCCGAAAAACAATTAGCGGCGAATACGACAAAATCGACGGATGAGTACTTGCGGGAAGCTCTCCGATTGATGATGAAAAAGTAAGGAGCAAGTAGACGATGGATGAACGAATTGTTTCGCCAGAAAGTACTGAACAAGAAGAGATCATCGAAAAATCCTTGCGTCCGCAAACCCTTGCCCAATATATCGGACAAGACAAAGTCAAGCAGGAGCTTTCGATTTATATCCAAGCGGCGAAAAATCGAGAAGAAGCGTTGGATCATGTCCTCTTATATGGTCCGCCAGGCTTAGGGAAAACGACGATGGCAATGGTGATCGCCAACGAGATGCAGGTGCAAATCAAGACGACCAGCGGTCCTGCGGTCGAAAAACCGGGGGACTTGATTGCAATCTTGAATGAGCTGCAGCCGGGGGATGTTCTGTTTATCGATGAGATCCATCGCTTGCCTCGTGTCGCCGAAGAAATGCTTTATTCGGCAATGGAAGATTTTTATGTGGATATCATGGTGGGGCAAGGAACAACGGCTCACCCGGTTCATTTTCCGCTTCCGCCATTTACCTTAGTCGGCGCAACGACGCGGGCGGGGATGCTCTCGGCGCCACTACGGGATCGCTTCGGAATCATTTCTCATATGCAATATTATGAAGACCATGATTTAAAAGAGATCGTGCAGCGGACTGCGTCGATTTTTGAAACGGATATCGTGGAAGAAGGGGCGATCGAAATCGCCCGCCGATCTCGAGGCACTCCACGGATCGCCAACCGTTTGCTTAAACGAGTTCGCGATTATGCGCAAGTGCAAGCAGATGGATTGATCGATCGCACCGTTGCTGACCAGGCATTGGCGCTTTTGGCAGTCGATCATGCCGGCTTGGATTATATCGATCAGAAATTGATCCGCACGATGATCGAATTGTATCAAGGCGGCCCGGTGGGATTAAGTACGATCGCTGTCAATATCGGGGAAGAAACCGAAACAGTGGAAGATATGTACGAACCGTTTTTGATCCAAAAAGGATTTTTGAAACGCACCTCGCGTGGGCGGATCGCAACACCGTTAGCGTATGACCATTTTGGCTATCCCCAAAGAAGTGAATAGAACGAAGCAGCAATCAACGATGATTGCTGCTTTTTTGTGCTTTTGGTGAAACGTTTCTTTTTATTTTTTAATAATTTCTGAGAATCAATAGATGTTGAAAAAATACATTATTTGTGAAATTTGATTAAACGGAAGTGTTTGGAAAAATGATTTCTTATGAAAATGTTGATATAATAGCTTTTGTGTTTGTGAGGAACTCAACGAAATTTGTGAAAAAAGAAAACCTGAAAAAAATAATTGGAAAGGCTTGCATTTTCGAATGGCAGCGGATATAATCTTTTTGTAGAAACGTTTCACCAAAATGTGGAGATATACGTAGTGTTGCGAGGATAGAAAGAAGGAGATTTTGTGTATGAGTAAACTGCAAAAGTTTTATAGTCAACGGCAGCTTCACTGGATGGTTTTTCCCGGCGTGGCATTTATGATCGTATTTAATTATATTCCGATCTACGGAATTATAATCGCTTTCAAAAACTATACGGTGATTGACACGATTTCATCAGCACCATGGGTTGGGTTAGAGAATTTCCGTATCATTATGAATGACAGTTTTTTCTGGGAAGCAGTTAGAAATACGTTAGCCATCAGCTTATTGAAATTAGGATTAGGTTTTGCGATCCCGATTGTGTTAGCCATTATGATTTTTGAAATGCAAGATGGCCGCTTGAAGAAATTTATTCAAACGGTTTCATACATTCCCCATTTTTTTTCATGGATCGTGCTAGGTGGGATGATGATCTCTTGGCTGTCAACGAACGGCTTTATCAACCAAGTGTTGATGTCCGTAGGATTGATGGACAAAGGGGTCAATCATCTATTGGATCCAAGCAAATATTGGTGGATCGCGGTCCTTTCTGATCTATGGAAAGAAGTCGGCTGGGGAACGATTCTTTACTTGGCAGGTATGTCGCGGATCGATCCAACGTTTTATGAAGCCGCACGAATCGATGGTGCCAGCAAGCTAAGACAGATTCGTTCGATCACATTGCCATTACTGACACCGATCATCTCCTTAAACTTGATTCTGAATGTGAGCGGTATCTTAGGGTCAAACCTAGATCAAACATTAGTTTTAATGAATTCACAGAACCAAAACCGTTCAGAAGTCATCAACTCCTTCGTTTATAAAATGGGGTTGACGCAAGGTGATTTCTCTTATGCAACTGCTGTCGGCTTGGGGATCGCGGTCATTTCCGTCATCTTATTGGTGATCACGGATCGAGTGACCCGCAAGTTGAACAACGGCAATTCAGTTATCTTATAGGAGGAAAAAACATGATCAAAAGAAAAGCAAAAGAAAACACGTGGTTTTACTTCTTCAATACCGTGATCTTGATTTTATTCTCATTGATGATTATCGTACCGATTTGGAATATCTTGGTTTCCTCCGTGTCTTCTAGTTCTGGATTAGCGGGCAACGGCCTCGTGTTATGGCCCAAAGGCTTTACCTGGGAAAACTATCGGAAAGTTTTTTCCGACGCAAGTATCCCCCGTGCCTTCTTGATCTCAGTGTTAAAAACGGTTCTTGGGGCTGCGACCCATACCTTGTTTTGTGCGATTGTGGCTTACGGATTGAGTAAATCACGCTTGGTTGGCCGCAACATTTATACAACGATGGGGGTCATCACCATGTACTTCAGTGGTGGGATGATTCCAACGTACTTGCTGATTCGCTCGCTAGGATTACTGGATTCTTTCTGGGTCTACATTATTCCAGCTTTGTTCAGCTATTATGATGTCGTGATTTTAATGAACTTTTTCCGTGAGATTCCGCCTTCACTCGAAGAATCGGCGAAGATCGACGGTGCAAGTGAATTCCAAATCTTTTATAAAATCTTCTTACCATTAACGAAACCGGCATTGGCAACCATCATCTTGTTCAACGGGGTTGGCCAATGGAACGATTTTATGACAACAAAACTGTATATCACAAAAGAGTATCTCTATCCGCTGCAAATGAAGATTTATGAAATCATCGTCCAATCCAACTTGAGTACGATGACTGAAAGCGGTAGTACCGACTTTATCGTCCAAGCAACGACCCGTGGGGTTCAGTTGGCTACGATCGTCATCACGACAGTGCCAATTTTAATTATATATCCATTGCTTCAAAAACACTTTATCGGCGGTATGATGGCCGGTGCAGTAAAAGAATAGAAAGAGGGATAGACATGAAAAAAGTAGTAGGCGGTTTATTGGCAGCATCAGCATTACTCAGCTTAGCAGCATGTGGCGGCAGCTCAGACAATGCCAGCAGTTCGGATTTTTCTATCAAAGATCGGTATGAGTTAGATGAAAAGACACCAGCATGGAAACTCGATACCAAAGAAGAACCAACCAAGATCACATGGTACATCAATTCAGACTGGACAGCATTGCCATTTGGTGAAGATGTGACGACAGCCCAAATCAAAAAAGATTTGAACATTGATATTGAATTTATTTCAGGTGATGATTCGAAATTAAATGCTTTGATTTCAAGTGGTGATATGCCTGATATCGTGACGTTGATGGATAAAACCAGTCAAGCAGCCACAAAAGCTGATAGCTGGGCATACTCATTAAACGATTTAGCGGAACAATACGATCCGTATTTGATGAATGTCGTGACCGAAGATACCTTCAAATGGTTTGCTTTAGATGATGGCAAAACTTATGGCTATCCAAACTATTCCAACACAGCAGCGGACTACGAAAGCGGCAATATTCCCGTCAACGACAACTTTGTGATCCGTGAAGATGTCTATGAAGCATTGGGCAAACCAGATGTTTCGACTCCAGAAAACTATGTGAAAGTCATGAAAGAAATCAGCGAGAAATTCCCTGATTTGACACCGATGGGCTTCACAACGATCGGCGAAACAGCAGGACCATTCTTAGATAAATTGCAAGACTTCTTAGGTGTTCCGTTAGAAGATGAAGATGGTGCTTTCTACGATCGTAACTTAGATGAAGAATATATCTCATGGTTGAAAACCTTTAATCAAGTGTATCGTGACGGCAACATCAGTGATGACAGCTTTACCGATGACGGTCCAACCTATGATGAAAAAGTAAAACAAGGGGACTATGCAACGATCTTAGTAGCAGGAACGAGCGGACAAGGTGGGAACTTCACCGAATTCATGAAAAACTCTGACACGCGTTACATCGCAATCGACGGACCTGCCAGCACTTCTGGTCGTGAAGCAACCTTGAACCAAACAGGAATCTCTGGCTGGTTGATCAACTACATCACAAAAGATGCGGCGGATCCAGCAAAAGTAACTCAACTCTTCACGTACTTGATCGATGAACCAGGACAAATTTTGACAAAATTCGGTGTTGAAGGCGTGACGTATGAATACAACGATGAAGGCAAAATCGATTACTTGCCAGAAATCAAAGAAATGGAACAAACCGACAACGAAGGCTACAACAAAAAATATGGTATCAGCCGTTTCAACTACTTTAACAACGACCGTGTCAATGCACTGAAAGTCAAAACCGAAAATGCGTTGACTCAAATGCAAGAATGGGGCGAAGGCAAATTGTATCCACACTTTGTGATCGAAAATACGGATCCAGATGCCGGAACTGCAGAAGCACGTTCAAACACAGCCATCAAAACCAAAATCAACAGCACGATCATCTCATTGATTCGTTCAAAAGATGAAGGAACATTTGACAGCACACTAACCGACTTTGAAAGCTTCTTAGATTCAAACAACTGGGACGCAATCAAAGACATTAAAACTGAAAAAATGGCCGAAAACCGCGAACGACTAGAATAACCCCCATAGGAGAGGAAAGGAAGCCAAAAAAAGACCTTTCCTCTCCCTTTACTTTGAATCACTGCGATTGGCTCACGTAGTGAGACAGAGCAGATGATGAAAAGTACTAGGCGACCGCAGGGAGCGTAGTGTCCATACAAAGAAGCACTGCGATTGGCTCGCGTAGTGAGACATGCAAGCTGCACTTAGTGTGTTTTACTTAGTGCAACTGTAGGCGAAGCGAAAGCGGAGACGAGCAGATGATGAAATGTACTAGGCGACTGTAAGGAGCGTAGTGACCAACCAAAGAAACACAGGTTTTGCGCGCACTTTGCGCAAAATCTGATGTTTCAAAGTACTAGGCGACCGCAGGGAGCGTAGTGTCCATACAAAGAATCACTGCGACTGGCTCACGTAGTGAGACCTGCAATCAAGAAAACGGTACGATGAGAAACGACCCAAAATCACAAGAAGGCAAGAAACAAGTTTACGCAGCACCCGCAGCACAAATCAGCAAGTTTTGATTGGAGGATCATAATGAATCGACTATTTTCTTATGAAGGATGGTACTATCGGGTCTTTGCTTTTTTAGCAGATATGATCATTGTTAGTTTTCTCTTTATGATTCCAGCAATGACGCTGATTCTCGCAGGGCCAGCATTGATCGCGCTGTATCAGACGATCGATCAATTGTACAAGGAACGAGATGTCCCGATTTGGCAACGATACAAGCAAGCATTCTTAAGCAACCTCAAACGTGGTCTCTTCTTAGAAGGTCTTGTTATTGCGTATGTCGCAGTCTTTGCCGGTTTGATCTATTCCTTGATGATGCTTACACCTTACTTTGGCGTTTTAGCCGTGATCCTCGTCAGCTTGGCTGCGCTGTATCTCGTCGTGTTCGTTCTCTTGTACAGCTTGTTTGCGCAATCATTGCAAGAAACAGCGAAAGAAACGGCGTATGCGGTTCTTAGCAGTACGGCGAATGCGATCATTTTACTGGTGATCCCAATCATTGTTTTTGTATTGTGCAGCAAAGTAAACCTATTCTTATTTGTTTGTTTAGGCATTTCAGGATCAGCCTTTGTACAGGTGTTGTTTTTCAATAAAGTATTAGCGAAGGGGGAAGAGACAAATGACTGAATCGACCGCAATTGATCGATCCTGCTTTTGGGCTTCGGTCCAACAAGAACTTGACGCCCTTCCGCTAGCCTTTGAAAGAACCAAACAAGCGCCTTTGCTGAAAGGGATCGATTGTTTTACGATTTCTTTTCAAAGTCTTGGTAATGAAACGATCTATGGGCATCTGCTGCTGCCAGAACAAGCGGCAGATTGTCCAATCGTGATTGATTTTTTAGGCTATATGAATCATGTGCAAGAACCGTTCCAATTCGCTCATTGGTTACTGATCGGCTGCGGCTGTCTTGTCATCGACAATCGTGGACAAGGAGGACGCACGCAAGATCAGGTTCCCTATGAAACCACGCAGCATGAAGCACCTTTTGGACGCGGCATCTTGAAAAAAGAAGATTTTTATATGAAGCGATTGGTCGCAGATAGTTTGCGCACACTAGAAGTCCTTCAACAGATACCGGAAATCGATCCGCAGCGGATTATTTTAAGAGGCGGCTCGCAAGGAGGCGGCATCGCCTTATTGGTCAACGCATTAACGAACGTCCCGATTTTTGCGACGTTTGCCGATGTGCCAAGCCACTCCAATCTTGTCCATCGGATCGAACAAAAAACAGGAAGTTACCATGTGATTCAAGAGTATATCGAACAATTTCCAGAAATGCGGGAAACGATCTATCAAGTCATGAGTTATTTTGATTTGAAGTATTTTGCTCATCAGATAACTGGTCCTGTTTATACATCGGTCGGCAGTGCTGATCCAATCTGTCCCATGGAAGATTTCTTCGTTTCCTATAAAAAGATTCCTGGACCGAAAGAATTGCGTATTTACTTAAATAAAGGGCATGGTGGCGGCGAAGCGAAACAAATCCGTCGTGAAATGCAGCAAATCAAAAAATTACTCAAAGGAAATGAATGAAGATGAAAGTAGCAACCTACAATCTACGAGTCGATACCGACTATGACCAAGAATGGCAATGGCACTATCGATCGGAGGCGGTTTGCTCCTTGATCGATTACTACGACTGGGATGTTCTGGCGATCCAAGAAGCTCGTCCCAGCCAATTTGCAGATTTAGCAAAGTTAGCGCAGTATGCTTCCGTCACGGCTGAACGAGATGGTGATGGCTTAGGCGAAGGCATCGGACTGTATTATCAAAAAGAGACTTTCGAGTTATTAGCTTCAGGTTCGTTTTGGTTGTCATTGACACCGACTGAACCAAGTATTCATCCAGAAGCTGCGTATTCACGCTTATGTGTTTGGGCAGTCTTACAGGAAAAAAAGAATCCGCCGTTTCTTGTCATCACGACCCATTTAGATAATATTTCAGAAATGGCTCGTTTTGAAGGGATGAAAGTGATCTTTGAGCAGCTGGCAGATCAGATCGAACGCTATCCTGTATTACTAATGGGCGACTTGAATGCGGAGCCAACCGAGCGGGTGCATCGGTACTTAGAGCAGCATTTTCGAAATGCCAAAGAACACGGACAAAAGCCTCATCACGGACCCAAAGGCTCCTATCAAAATTTTATTTATACGTTACCATGGCAAGAACTAGAAGAAATTGATTATATCTATACGAAAGGCTTCACGGTGGTCAAAACCGCCTGTCTAACGGATTCTTGTGATCGTCGTTTTCCTTCCGATCATTTCCCTTTAGAAGCAGAAGTCCAATTTGAAGAAAGCAAAGGATGAATAAAAATGGAACAGCAGAAATTAACCGAACTACTTTCAGAAATGACCTTAGATGAAAAAATCGATCAGTTGCTGCAACTGGCAGCGGCTTTTTATTCAGATAAAGCAGAAGAGAAAACCGGCCCAATGGGCGACTTAGGACTGACACAAGAGAACATCAACAATGCGGGAACAACGCTAGGTGTTTCTGGTGCAAAAGAAGCGATCCGCGTCCAAAAAGAGTATATCGAAAATAACCGCTTGAATATCCCGACGATATTGATGGCGGACATCATTCACGGCTTTCGGACGATTTTTCCGATTCCATTAGGATTAGGTAGTTCATGGGATTTGGCAGCAGCGGAGAAGATGGCGGAAGTATCTGCCAAAGAAGCAGCTGTTTCTGGCTTGCATGTGACCTTTTCACCGATGGTGGACTTAGTAAGAGACCCACGCTGGGGCCGTGTTATGGAATCAACGGGGGAAGATCCTTACTTGAACAGTCGCTTCGCTGAAGCCTTTGTCAAAGGCTATCAAGGGGATGATCTGCGAACGGATTTCAACCGCGTGGCTGCTTGCGTCAAACATTTTGCGGCTTACGGTGCGGCTATCGGTGGTCGCGACTACAACACGGTCAATATGTCAGAACGCCAACTGCGAGAAAGTTATTTGCCAGGCTATAAAGCAGCCCTTGATGCTGGTGCCAAGCTGGTGATGACCTCCTTTAATACGGTAGACGGCATTCCAGCCACGGCCAATCGCTGGCTTTTCCGTGATGTTTTGCGAGAAGAATTCGGGTTTGAAGGCGTTGTGATCTCTGACTGGGCAGCAATCAAAGAAGTGATCGCTCATGGCGCAGCGGAGGATGAAAAACATGCCGCTGAACTAGCCATCAAAGCTGGGGTCGATATCGAGATGATGACGACTTGCTACACTGATAACTTGAAAGAGCTGATCGCAGAAGGCACCGTTGAGGAAGCCTTAGTCGATGAAGCCGTGCTAAGAATCTTGACCTTGAAAAATGAACTAGGTCTATTTGAAAATCCATACCGCGGCGCTGATGAAGCCGCTGAAGCAGCCACTGTTCTGTCTCAAGAACACCGAGAGATCGCCAGCGATATCGCAAAGAAATCAATGGTGTTGTTGAAAAATGAAGGTGTCTTGCCGTTGCAGAAAACCGAAAAAGTGGCGATCGTGGGCCCAGGTGCTCACTCCCGTGATCTATTAGGGGCTTGGTCTTGGCAAGGGAAACAAGAAGAAGTAGTGACCTTAGTGGAGGGTGCTCAAGCCTTGGGTGCGGATCTGTTGATTGGTCAAGAGCCCTTTGATTATTTTGCACCGTCTGAAGCGGCGATCCAAGAAGCGATCGAATTAGTGAAGGCAGCCGATAAAGTGGTCCTAGCACTAGGAGAGCAGGAATGGATGAGCGGCGAAGCTGCCAGCCGCAGCGACATTCGCTTGCCGCAAGCCCAATTGTCCTTGGTTGAAACCTTGAAAGAATACAACGAGCAATTGATCGTAACCCTTTATAACGGTCGTCCTCTTGATTTGCAAGGGGTTGATGCAGCCAAAGCGATCGTTGAGGCTTGGTTCCCTGGAACCGAAGGCGGAAACGCACTTGCTCAGATCCTGTGGGGAGAATACAATCCAAGCGGCCGCTTGAGTATGTCATTCCCAGAAACCGTTGGACAAGTTCCTGTGTATTACAACGTTGACAATACCGGTCGTCCTTATGAAAGTGCACCGGATGAAAAATATGTCTCAAAATATTTGGATGTCTCCAATTATGCCAAATATCCATTTGGCTTCGGCTTGAGCTATAGCCCAGTTGCGTATTCTGCGGTGACGTTGGATCAACCGACCATGACCAAAGATCAAACAGTCACGGCATCCATCACGGTTACGAACCAAGGAACAGCAGCGGTCTGGGAAACGGTCCAATGCTACATTCGCGATTTAGTCGGTGAAGTGGTTCGCCCAGTGAAAGAACTGAAAGGCTTTAAGAAAATTTGGCTAGAGGCTGGCGAATCAGCAACCGTTCAATTTGAGATCACGGAAGAACTGCTGCGCTATGTCCACAGCAACCAACAAGCAAGCAGTGATCCAGGGAAATTCCACATCATGATTGGTGGGAACAGCCGAGACACCCAACAAACAACCCTGCAATTAGTTAGGTAAGATAGGAAGGTTTCTATGACGAAAAAAATAGTGATGAATAACGCAAATACGACCGTGACATTTTTACCAAACGGTGATTTATATGAGATCCAAAGTCACGGTGTGATGATCAATCAGTTGAACGGAAATGCGCTAGATGGCAGTTTGAATCAAATCTATCTACGTCTGCGTGAGGCGGGGGAGTTGTCCTTTATTCCCTTGATCGGTTCAAATGCTAACAGTGCCTTTGCTTACTCAGACAAACAGCTGACTTGGACTGGAACGTACCAGTCTATCAGTTACCAAGTAGATTTCCAATTGGCACAAGATTGCTGGTTCTGGCGAGTTCAATTGAGTGGTTCTGGGGAAGCGGAATTGGTTTACGGACAAGATCTTGGTAACGCAGCCAAAGGTGCTGTTCAATCCAATGAAGCCTACGTTTCGCAATATATCGACCATCATGTTAGCCATGATAAGGATCAAATCGTGCTATCTTCTCGCCAAAATCAACCACAAAATGGTCAATTTCCATTGGTGGAACAGGGCAGCTTCCAAGCCTTAAAAGGCTTCTCGACGGATGGCTATCAATTTTTCGGTCGCAGCTACAAAGAAACGAATCAACCAACTGCACTCAGCCAAGAGACATTAGCCAATGAAGTGTATCAATACGAATTTGCCTATACGGCACTGCAAACGCAATGGTTGACAATAAGTGAGACACCTACGGAAATCGTTTTTTACGCAGCGGTCAAAGCCAATCAAGTGACGGCAGTCAATGAACCGCAGTTTGCACTTGAAACGTTGAAAGAAACGTATCAAGCCTTGTCCTTCGACTCGTTGCAGGCAACGGCGCAGGCTCGAAAAAACTTCGGTCGACCGCTCACAGGGCTGACATTTTCCACAGAAGAAATCAACGTGCGGTTCCCTCAGCAAGAAGCAGTGGAAATCGTTGACGAACAGCTGTATTCCTTTTTTACCCCTGACTATCACCATGTCGTGTTGAAGGAAAAGGAAGGACAGATGGAACGCTCCCATGGGCATATTTTGTTGAGCGGACAAGATCTGATCGTCGATCAACCCATTTTGAGCACGACTGTTTACATGACGGGGATGTTTAACTCCCAAATCGTATTAGGCAATACAAACATGAACAAATTATTGAGTAATAGCCGCAACTCATTGAATCTTTTCAAACGTTCCGGTCAGCGGATCTATCTGAAAGACGGCGATCAATGGCGGATTTTAACGATGCCATCTGCTTTTGAAATGGGCTTAAATTCGGCGACGTGGTACTACAAAACAGCCGATGATGTCATTCAAGTAACGACCTTCACGAAAGCAAATGGACGCACGATCGCAACCACCATCACTAGTGAACAAGGTCGTGCCTACACCTGGGCCATCACTAATCAATTTGTGATGGGGATCGATGAAGCGGTACCGACTGTTACCATTACGCAAGATCAACAGTTGCTCACCATCAAAGGATCAGCGGATTCACCGATTGCAGAAACATATCCAGAATTGACGTATTATCTCCATGCGGCTCAACCTTTTGAACTGACCGATGAAACGATTTTCAATGTGGCAGCCGACGATAGCACGACCGTATTGACCTTTGCAGAACAGGCGACGGTTTCCTTCGTGATCCAAGGCACACTGACTGGTGAACCCTTTGTTTCCGAAACGTTAGATCGCCAGCAAGAAGACACTGCCTATACGGCCTTTGTCGATGATTTGTTGAATCAGTTTGAATTGAAACATTCGCAGGCGGATGTCGCATCCTTCAATCATTTGGCACGTTGGTACACCCATAATATGCTTGTTCATTACTTGTCTCCTCATGGTCTTGAACAGTACGGTGGTGCTGCTTGGGGGACTCGAGACGTTTCCCAAGGACCGACTGAGTATTTCTTAGCACTTAATCGTCCTGAGATGGTGGCGTCCATCATCGAGCATTTGTTTGAAAATCAATTTGCAGATGACGGCAACTGGCCACAATGGTTTATGTTTGATCGCTATGAGAAACAAAAAGCCGATGAGAGCCACGGAGATGTGATCGTCTGGCCAATGAAAGTCGTTAGTGACTATCTCGAAAAAACCAAAGATTTTGCGATTTTGGAAAAAGAACTGCCTTATACGGATCGCGCAACCTTCTTGAAAACCAAGACCAAAGCTTCTTTGTTTGATCATTTGAAAAAAGAAGTGGCGTATATCGAAGCGAACTTCTTGGAAGGAACGTACCTGTCTTGTTATGGTGATGGCGATTGGGATGACACCTTGCAGCCGAATAACAGCAAGTTGAAGAAACAAATGGCCAGCAGTTGGACCGTTGCCTTGACCTATGAAGTATTGAAAAAATTAGCCAGCCAGTTGCAGTCAGTTGACCCAGAGTATGCCAAACATTTAACGGAACTGTCTGCGGGAATCAAACGTGACTTTGAAAAATACATGTTAGCTGATGGGACTTTGCCAGGATTTGTCTATATGGAAGATAGCGAGCACGTGGAACTGATGGTCCATCCGACTGACAAGAAAACCGGTATCCAATACCGCTTGCTGCCGATGCAGCAAAGCATGATCGGTGAGCTGTTATCTCCCGAACAAGCCGAGCATCATGTGGCGATCATCAAGGAGCATTTGCAATTTCCAGATGGGGTGCGCTTGATGAATCGTCCAGCGACTTATGAGGGGGGTGTCAGCACCAACTTCAAGCGGGCAGAACAAGCAGCCAATTTTGGACGAGAAATCGGTTTGCAGTACGTTCACGCCCACATCCGCTTTACAGAGGCCATGGCGAAATTAGGTCGAGAAGAAGAGACTTGGCAAGCACTTGGGGTCATTAATCCGATCCAAATCGCTCAACGGGTCGAAAATGCGGAAATCCGTCAAGCAAATGCGTATTTCAGTAGTTCTGATGGCGATTTCAAAACAAGGGTTGAAGCCCAAGAAAATTTTGGTAAACTTAAGGAGGCAACAGTCGGCGTCAAAGGCGGCTGGCGCATCTATTCTAGTGGACCGGGGATCTATATGAATCAGTTGATCAGCAATGTGTTAGGCATTCGGACCTTTGTTGATCACGTTGAACTTGATCCCGTCTTGCCAGCGGAATTAGCAGGATTGACACTGACGTATCGACTCTATGATCGGCCGGTCGAAATCGTCTATCATTCGTCAAGTACGCCGAAAATATTGATCAACGGCGAAGAAATGTCCACTGGGTTTGCGGAAAATCGCTACCGCCAAGGTGCGTTTGTCCTGAAGAAAGCAGCGCTTTGCGCCAAATTAAACGAAAACCGAACCAATACGATCGATATCTATCGTTAAGAAAGGAGAAGCCATGGTAGGAATCAAAGATATTGCCCAAAAAGCGGGTGTCTCCATATCCACCGTTTCGTATGCATTGAATGGCAGTCCAAAAGTGACCGAGGAAACCCGTGCGCGGATTCAAGCGATCGCAAACGAATTGAACTATGTTCCGAACATGGCTGCTCGCACACTGAAACGCAGACAAACCAACATCATCGGTGTTTATCTCGCCGATTATGCCGGAAGTTTTTATGGGGAATTGCTAGATGGCATCAAGAAAGGGCTGGAACTTTTCGGCTATGAAATGATCGTCTGCAGCGGCAAGAAATCACACTTGTTTATTCCTGAGCGGATGGTGGACGGTGCCATCATTTTGGATTGGACGTTTCCAGCAAAGGAAATCGAGCAATACGCCCAACGAGGGCATCAAATCGTCGTGTTAGACCGTGTCTTGTCTCATGAAAATATCCATCAAGTCTTGTTAGACAATAAAGGAGGGGCGGCGCTGGCGATCGATCGCTTGATCGCTGGACAAAGCCAAAAAGTCTTCCTCTTAGCAGGGCCAGAAAAAGGCTACGACAGTCGGGAGCGCTTGGAAGCCAGTACGAAAGAATTGACGCGCTTTGGTATTCCTTATGAAGTCATTCCTGGTGACTTCACGGAACCTTCTGGTTATCGAGCGGCAAAACAGCTCTTAGCAAATGAACCCCAGTTTCCCATTGATATCTTTGCCTTCAATGATGAAATGGCGATCGGTGTCTACAAATATGTCCGCGAGACCGACTATCGCATCGGAAAAGAGATCCGCATCATCGGGTTTGATAACACGGAATTAGGCGCTTTTGTGCAGCCGCGCTTAGCGACGATCTCCTATTCGAAACATCGATGGGGGATGGTTGCAGCTGAGAAAATCGTACAATCGATCCAAGGGGAACCAGTGGCGGACGAGCATATTTATACCACTTTTGTGGATGGTGGCTCGTTTTAACAAGCAATACAAAAAAAGTATTAAGCAGTGAAGACTGTTTGATACTTTTTTTGTTTTATAAATATCCGCATTTCTTAAATATTTATATAATACATCATCCTAAAAGTATTTTTGCAAAAAAAAATATTTTTTTTTTTTGTTATTTTAAATATAGATGATTAAAAAAACTCTCTAATTATTGTTGTAACATTATAACCATTATATTGTTTAGGGCGAGTAAGGATTGATTGAGTACTAATTATTAGTTAGTTTTAGCTATTTAAATTATAACTGATGTTCTATTTGTCAATTTTTTTGGATTTTAATTTATTTTTCTAATGTAACGCTCATTTTCTCTCTTGATTTATTCCTCGTTTTTTGTATTATCTGTAAGGATGAATGAATCCTTGATACTCATTGTTTGCAAAAAAAGGTTTTTAAAATAGGTTTTCTTCAAAGAAGTTTTTAAATTAAAAATAAGTTCATTATAAATGGAAATTGTTAGATATTTTTAATTATGAAAAAACAATTATAATCATAATTTTGAGTGGGAGAAAAAAAGAATTATAATTTTTTTTCTTGAAATCGCTAAACTAAGAGTTGTAACACAGGGCGTGCACTGCGCGATACGTTCATTTTTTTAGATAGGAGGGATAAAGTGAAACGGTTTTTAACAACTTTGCTTGTTTTTCTACTAACATCAGGTCCTTGTTTTTCATATGCAATGGTAGTGGCACAAGCCGAAAGTGTTACAAAAACAAGTGAAGAACAAATGATTTCTTCTGCTGAGCCGGTCGCTTCATCAACCGACAATCAGGAAGAAACCAATCAAACGGAAATACAAGAATCTAGCGAAGCTGCTTCGGCAGATTCGACTGCAGCAACCACTGAGACATCTTCTTCTGAGACAGAAGAGTCATCCGAAGCTGTAGAAGAAGTCCAGGTGACCTTTCTAACAGATACTGAGCATGTATTTGCTACCAGAAAAACTCGCATCCAGATCAGCAAAAATAAAGGGGAAGCATTAAAAGAAAGTGAACTGCCGGCTTTTGAAGATGATAGGAATTTTGAAGGATGGGCGTTAGACGGTACGGTCTATACAAGTCAAGCGCTGACCGAATTGATTCTCACGGAGAATCAAACCTTGACCGCTGTTTTTAAACCGACTGTTAAGGCAAGAGCGGCGGACATCTCGTTGGCAGAACAATCGATCAAAGAGATCATTGCAGAAGCCGATAAAACGAAAGTGATCGCTGTACCAAGTCCAGCTGGAGATGATTCAGCATATGCAGAATACACCAATAGTGCTGAAGGGATTCGTCAAGCGTTGTTTGATATGTATCAAAACGGCAATGGTCAAGAATTTGCTTTGTATGTCGGCTCTGGCTCAGCGTTACTGAATTTGCCAACGAATCTGACTTCAAAAACGATTCCAGATACAGTGGATAATACCAACATGACTTTTTATGCACTACAAGGAAAAGTCAGCCGCTTGATCATCACAGGGCATAGTGATGATCCCATCGCAGATGCAACAACGTTGACTTCTGGTAGTCGAACAGTTGCACTTGGCACGGATATCTACTTCGGTTCTGATGTAGTGATTCGAAACCTCAACTATACGGGGACGAGAATGTACATGAATGGACATAGTCTTTCCTTGAACGGTGGTTCCACCGGCAATGGCCTTTCTATTTATGGAGGAAGTAACAATGGCGACCTTACTGGAAATCCGACGATCACTGTAAATGCGACAGGCTCTGGAACTTGGAACATCTATGGTGGGAATCAAAGCGGTGGTACATTGACTGGGAATACAGCGATTGTCGTAAATAATACGGTGGGCGGCATCAGTACGATTGCAGGAGGTGCCAATATTGGTACGATTGATGGGAACACGAATGTTGCAATCAATCGCTTGAATGGGACATTAGGCAGTTATTATGGCGGTGGTCTTGGAACAAATGCTTCCAATACAGCCAATGTGACAGGAAATGTTGAAACGACGATCCAGACGACCAATACAAGCTTTCGCTTAAGTGCTTTTACTGGTGGCGTTCAATATGGAAATATCGGTGGCACCATCCGTAGTACGATCTCTGGTGCAGGCGGTTGGTCAGGCACAGCCAATCGTTTCATAGGCGGTTCATTTTATGGCAACATCGGCTCTGATCGTTCTAAGGATGCCATCGTGACTAACCTAGATGCTAGCAGTTATTCCACTGGACGTAGTGATTTTGAAGGTGGCAATCGGAATACTGGTACCATCACAGGGAACATCGTTAACACCGTGAAAGCAGGACCGAGTGCGAGCGTCGGTGGGATTGGTGATTTTAACGGCGGCGGGGGAAACAACGTTAGTACCTTGACTCAAAGTTCAATGGGGGCTTCGAATACGACGACGTATGACAATTATACCCCGGAACAACGAGCAGCACTGGCAGAAGCAGCGGCAAGTTTTAAAGTTTATGGCGATATCACTTCTCATCTAGTCAGTGGTTCCTTTTCAAATGGCGCGATTTATTCGACGGCAGCTGGTCGAGGCGGCTATGTTGAAGGAAATACGACGATTGAAGTTGGCACGATCACTTCGGATGGTAGTCCTGGTGGAGATGGGATTGCTTACACAGGAACCAGACCAACGAATCTAGATTACTCAACAACCAACAAAACAAGAGGAAACGCCTCTGGTTGGGACATCGTTGGTGGCGGTGGTTATCCTGGTACGGCTTGGGATATCTATATTAAAGGAAATACCAAAACGATCTTAAATAACACGGTTGCTCGCTGGACCTACGGTGGCTCCTTCTCAGGTGTCATTGAGGGGAATTCTTCCAATACTTTGAATTCGGGGATCGTCGATACGCTAGAAGGAACAGGGTATACTGGACGCCGCGTTTACGGAGATGGACGAACGACAGTAAATAATGGGCAAGTAGACTGGTTTTTATCTGGTGGCGGCTGGGATGACTTATTAGTGACCGGCAATGTCGCAGTAACGGTTTATGATGGGGTGATCAATGCTTCACTCGGTGCCTCTTATGGTGTCGCTTCTTCCCACACTATTAACGGAAACTCAGATAATCGAGTGTTTGGCGGGAACTTCTCAGGCACCCCGCGTACAGGGTCTAATGGTTTTTCAGGCGGTGTTACGAACAATGGACGGTTATTAGGAAATGCTAGTTTGACATTGGATTTGAGAGATTACGATGGTGAGTTTGCCCTTCCTTCAGGAACGAATATCTCAGGAGGTAATCCGTTTAACAGTACGAATATCGTTGGGACCGACAGCTCCAATACGATTACATTGAACATATACACAAAGCCGGGCTCAGATGCACTGAATGGTGCAACGATCTATGGCGATGGTGGACGGACTGCTAGCAATACAAGAAGCGGTAAAATTTATATGAATATCCAGGCAGAAGGATCAAGTATCGGGAATTTATACACCACGTACTATTCCAATATTTCTTCCAGCCAAATTTTAAGAGATGTCGAAATGCGGGTTCAAGGAGCCAAAAGTATCAATGGGATTTCAGGCGGAAATGCGTCAGACAACTTTACGAACACGATCGTAGCCAACAGCAGCAATCAAGTGAAGATGAGCTTTGGTGAAAATGTCGATGGGACAGCTTCTTATCAAACTGATCCAATCGCTGTGACGGGTCTGGGAATCGTCAACTTTACCGAATTGAATGTGACAAACGGCATCAAGCTAATGGCCAATGGGGGAGACATCAAGAATGGCCGTTCAGCCACTGCTGTCAATCACGCAACGACCTATCATCAGTTCGGTGACATCCATCTTTCCAAGGATGCCGGTATCGGTATTTCTTCTGCAACGAATTTGATTTCAGGCGCGAAGTTAACGGTGGAAGACAAAGGGACGATTGAGTCACCGCCGGGAACGGGGCGAATCAATCTTTCAGATTTCGCAACACCAGATACGGACAAAGATCATTTAACGTGGCTGAAAACGACGACCAATGATGCAGGTTCTCGAGTCAACAGTCAAGGGACGTGGTTTGGAGCGGTTAGTGCCTATCAAGTACTGACTATAAATCCAACTGCTGCTAATGCTGCAGCGATCACGCCAATCAACTTCAGCGGGATCGAAAAAGCGACTGGGAAAACCTTCATCGGGGACAACGATGTGACCAATGCAGCCAACGGGTACGGTATTGCGATACCAGGTTCGATCATTAACTACGAAGTCGAAACACCGGGAGTCGCTAACGGGATTGGCGCCATTAGTCACAATGTAACGGCAGTCAAAGAGAACAATACGCCGCTGACCTTGCAAGCATGGGGAACTGAGCAGGCGGGGACACAGGTGCAAAAAGGGCGTTTATTGATTCCCTACACGGTAACGGAATTGCCAACATTGACGTTTACACCAGAAACCCAAACGTCCGGTTCATGGGTCTATGCGGGGCAAATCAAATCCAGCAAGCTGGATAGCACGGATCAGCAGTTGACGGAACAACCAGATTCAGAGCCAGTTGACTGGACGAGTCCTGATGGGGAGTATAGTTACGATATTAGTGTCCGCTACTCAAATAAGGCGGAAGTCCAAGCCCGCAATGTGATCCTTACAGAGCAAGAGGCACAATCGCTGACCAAAGAACAAGCCGTGACTTATCTCGAAGCCAGCGGGCGTCCTTTCTTTAAGGATACGCTGACAGATGAGGTCTTAGCTGCGATTCAAGAACCGTTAGAAACAGCGGTCTACCGCAAACAAGCGATCACTTTTTCAGTAGGGGAAAACGATCAGAATCAGGAAGAAACTACCGTGAATCTGGTGGTGGTCAAAAATGAAAGTGTCATTTCTGCTGATCGGCAATTTGCCGTCTATGCAAAAGATGTCCGTTTGACCTTACCAGAAGCAACGGCGCTGACAGATGAAGCCGCTTTGGCAGACTATACCCAAGCAACCACGATTTTTGCAGATAATCGAGCAAATATACCACCGACTGTCGATCCGCAAGCTTTTGCCGCGATCCAGCAAGCAACGGAAGATGAGCTGTTGAAAAATGTATCAACGGCTTACCATTATGAAGCAGGCAGTCAACGGGCAGAAAAAGTCGTCAATGTCGCAGTTGCCGGCGAGCTTATTTTAAGCAGTGTGCCAACAGACTTTGATTTTGGGCAGCAGAAAGTTGCCACAGAAACACAAGATTATTGGCCAACGATCACAGGTGAGCTAGCGGTGAAAGATACGAGAGGGTCCGAACGGAGTCCATGGCGCTTGACGGTCAAAGAGCAACAGCCATTAACGGATGGGACAGATCAATTAACCGATGTCTTCCGCTTTGTGACAAACGGTCAAGAACAGATGATAACCAGTGGGGAAATGATCATCGAGGAAACGGAATTGACAGAAAATGGCACATACGTCGTGAATCAGCACTGGGGCGAAAGTCAGAATGAAGGAATCAAGCTTACCGTTCCAGTCGAACAGCAAAAAGTTGGGGACTATCAAGGAACCCTGAGCTGGCAGCTGGTTTCGGCACCTGGCAACCCATAAAGGCAGGAAAACAAATGAAAAAAATCATGATCGGTATTATTGCTGGCTGTCTATTAATATTTCCTCAGCTCGTTTCAGCAGCCGAAGCAGGTGCTTATGACAGCAATGGCATTACTTCCTTTTTCGGCGTCTATGAAGAACCAGTTGAGGAGCCAGAAGAGCCCGTAAAAGAACAGCCAGGGAATAAACAAGTTAATCAAAAAGGCAACAATATTCTGCCGGCAACAGGATCAGATCACTTCAATAGCTATCAAAGCAGTGGTCTTGTCGTTTTGTTGGCAGCAGGAATCATTTTAATCAAAAGGAGAACAAAAAATGAAAAAACTTTTCTTGACGGCAGGCATTCTATTGATGAGCACTGCTCTGTTACCAACAACCGTTAATGCCGCTGAATACACTTCAAATGGAGCAATCACTTTTGAAGCGGACCCGAATCCAACCAATCCAGTTGATCCGACCGATCCAGAAAAACCAGTGGATCCCGTCGATCCAACCGATCCAGATGGACCAAATCCTGGAACAGCTGGACCATTATCGATTGATTTTGCTTCAAGTTTTCAATTTGGCAACCAACTGATTACTTCTGAAACAAAAGATTATTACGCACAGCTGCAAGAGTTCACAGCTGGCGCTGCTGGACCAAACTATGTGCAAGTAACAGATAAACGAGGAACGCAAGAAGGTTGGTCATTGAGTGTTGTGCAAAACGGACAATTCAAAACGGCTGATGACGAAGAGCTAGTCGGCGCTTCATTATCGATCGCCTCAGGTGCAGCAACTTCAGTCACCGATATGCAGTATGCACCAACAGTTACTGCAAGTCATACCTTTGTACCCGATAGTGAAATCACCTTGGTCAATGCACCTGTCGGAAAAGGAATGGGAACTTGGATTTACAAGTTTGGGAACGATGCAACGGAAGGGTCAACGGCAGTAAAATTAAACGTACCAGGCAGTTCCGTAAAATTAGCCAAAGAGTATCGGACGACATTGACTTGGAATTTAAAGAATGTCCCTGAAAGCAATTAAAATCACTGATTTTCAGTAAAAAAGATAAAGGAGTGTCAAATAGAAATGAAAAAAACAGCATGGGTCTTTTTAAGTCTTGCCGTATTGGCAGCAGCGAGTGCAGCAACCGAGGTTTCAGCAGCCGAAGCGGCTTCTTACACCTCAAATGGGGCGGTTGATTTTATTCCAAATACCGATCCGACGAACCCAGTCAATCCAGAAAACCCAGATCCAGAAAACCCGGTCAATCCTGTGGATCCAACCGATCCCGATGGACCAAATCCTGGAACAAATGGCCCGTTATCGATCGATTATGCCTCTAGCTTAGATTTTGGTGTCAATAAAATCTCCAATAAAAACGAAGTTTATTATGCACGAGCACAAGGGTACTTGAATGACGATGGCACAGCTTCTACATTAAAAACTGCCAATTATGTCCAAGTAACTGATAATCGCGGTAGTAATGCCGGTTGGCGGTTGTCTGTGAAGCAAAATGGACAATTTAAAAATGAATCGACGTTGAATCAAGAATTGACTGGTTCTGTCATCACCCTAACAAGCCCTGCCGTTAAATCAAATGCGATTGGCGTCACTGCTCCAGTGGCAGAAGCAACGATCACGTTGGATGCAGCCGGTGCTGAATCAGTGGTGATGACCGCAGCAAATCAAACAGGTGCTGGGACATGGGTCAATGCTTGGGGAAGCGTTGAGTCGATCACTGAAATAGACAAAGATGATCAAGAAGTACAAGCCGATATTACCAAAGCAGTCGCACTTTCTGTACCAGGCAGCACCCCAAAAGATGCCGTTAGCTACACGACTACATTGACTTGGGTATTATCAGATACACCAGGAACGGAAGGATAAGGAGTATAGACATGAAAAAAACACTAGCATTTCTCTCAGTATTAGGCTTAAGCCTAGCAGCACCAGTGCTGGCACAAGCAGCGGACAGTGCAGAATACAACTCAAATGGACAAATCACCTTTGAACCAAATACGGATCCAACTAATCCAATCAGCCCAACGGATCCAGATCCAGAAAATCCAATCAAACCAGTGGATCCAACGGACCCAGATGGACCAAATCCGGGAACGAACGGACCGCTATCGATTGATTTTGCTTCAAGCCTTTACTTTGGCACACAAAAAATCACCTCAAAAACAGAGATCTACCATGCGGAAACTCAAAAATATGTGGATTCAGTTGGTGATAATCAAGAAGGACCGAATTTTGTCCAAGTGACAGACAATCGGGGAACAGAGAGCGGTTGGACATTGAATGTTCGCCAAAATGGTCAGTTCAAAACAGCGGAAGATCAAGAATTGACTGCTGCGCAAATTCGTTTGACGAAGGGAACTGTGGTAACTCCTTCATTGTCACCAAAACCATCAAATGTGAGCGCAACGATCACATTGAATCCAAATGGTGCCCAATCCTTAGTGATGAGTGCCCAAGATGGCGAAGGGGCAGGGACCTATTTAATGAGCTGGGGCGATAGTTTAGCTGCAGCCATGGATAGCATTGAGTTGGAAGTTCCAGGCTCAACGACGAAATATGCCAGCCAATACAACACCACATTTACTTGGTTACTAACAGACACACCAACCAACCCATAAGTACCAGCTTTCTCCTTGAACCTCGAAAGGGTTCAAGGAGAATACATAGAAAGAAGGGACATCCATCATGAAAAAAATCAAACAGCTTTTGGCGCTCCTATTCGCAAGTATTTTCTTTTTTGTACCAACCATAGGAACCGCTTCTGAATTTAACTTTGCCGTCAATCCAGTGATTCCAGAGAATCAAATCGATAAAGAAAAGACTTATTTTGACTTGAAAATGGAGCCAGGAGCGGTTCAAACTGTAGAAGTCCAATTGCGCAATGACACCGATCAAGAGGTCGTCATCGCGCCAGTGATCGCTTCTGCTACTACGAATCTAAACGGGGTCGTGGAATATGGCGAAAACGACATCGAAGCGGACGAAACCTTGCCTTATGATATGGCTGATTTGATTGAAGTGGAGGAAGAGATCACGATCCCGAAACAATCCCAAATCACCTTACCCTTAAAGATCAGTATGCCCTCAGAATCGTTTGAAGGGGTTATTGCCGGTGGTTTGACCTTGAAAGAAACGACAGCGGAAACCGATACTGCTGACAGTGAAGAAGACCAAGGGTTAGCCATCAAGAATGAGTATGCCTATGTCGTTGCGATTTTACTCCGTCAAAATACAACAGAAGTCACGCCGGATCTAAAACTGCTGGATGTTGGACCGGGACAAGTCAACGCTCGCAATACCATCAATGTTACGTTGCAAAATCCTGAATCAGCTTACTTAAATTCCTTACGGTTGATCAATGAAGTGAAGAAGAAAGGCGATAGTGACGTCTTGTATGCTTCAGATACCTCACGAATGCAAATGGCACCTAATTCAAACTTCTCGTACCCAATTTCCTTGGAAGGACAACGTTTAGAAGCAGGGACCTATGTGTTGACTTCCGTGGCCTATGGTGGGAAAAGCGATGAAGGACAATACAAAGTGGAGAATGAAGAAGGCGAGGAAGAAAGCTATCTCTATAAATGGAGCTTCGAAAAAGAATTCACAGTGACTGGCGATGTTGCTCGTGATCTTAATAAGAAAGATGTGACGATCGAAACAGATTACACGTGGCTTTACTTCTTGATCGGCGGTCTCTTGCTGCTGCTCGCCTTACTGCTGCTTTTATGGTACCGACGAAAGAAAAAAAATGAAACGGATGAAGCGTGAGCACCTTGAGAAATACTTGATCGATGGCTTGATCATCGCAGGTATCCTCTTGTTGGCACTTCCTTTTTTAAAAGAAAGCATCGTCAGTTGGCAATTACGCACAAGCGAATTGACGATAGCGACCCAGCTGCCGACAACGATTCCAGAAGAAGAAACGATTCAAATGCCGGCTCTAGGGGATGTATTGGCTCCGCAGTCGGCAACGATCACCGGGTACGGCTTTGTTGCAATTGAAGCGATCGAGTTCCAGCAGCCGCTATTGGTGGGGATAACCAATCAGCAGCTGCTGAAAGGCGGTGTCGTGATGTTTCCGGAACGTTTGTTAAAAAATAACAATTTTGTCGTTTTAGGGCATCATCTCGGTAGACAAAGTTTGTTATTTGGTCAATTGCTAGAAGCACAGGTGGGGATGGAAGTGTCCGTAACCTACCTCGAGGAACGCCAGCAGTATATTATTATCGATAAAAAAGTCGTAGATGAATCCGACTTGTCGGTTCTAACAGATGACCAGACACCAAAGTTGACATTGATTACTTGTCCCACACCTACTCGAACAGAAGAACGCTACGTGCTGACAGCGATTCCTGTTGAGCAAGCAACTGCCGGGCAGTCGCAAAACACAGCGACCATGGGCAGTACGTCACAAGGCGCAAGAGTGTTGGCTCAAAAACAAGAAATGTTATGGAAACAACAATCTGAAAAAAATTGGTTTCTTTTATTTGTTATTTTATTTATAATTAGTGGATGTCTGCTTGGCGTTCACAAACTGTTGAAACGTTCAGCGCCGTAGAAAGAGCATCAAAAAGAAGCTCTGTTGATAAGGAGGGTGAAGAAATGAAACGCAGATTTGGTTTTGTCATTGGTGCCTGCATGATTATTGGAATGATCGATCTTGTCACAGAACAAGTTGTTTTTGCGACTATCTATAATCCGCTAGACCCCTCAGAAGAAATCGTCCCAACGGATCCGCCAGAAGGAAGTACGGAAAAAGCAGATGAACCGCCTGCAGAAAAGGAAGAATCCAAAGAATCGCCGGCTCCTGAACCGGAACCTGTTCCGAAAAAAGAACAGGAACAATCCGCATTTCCAGAGAGCAGTTTTTTGGAAAAACAGAAGCACTTAGCACAACGAGTCATGTTAGAAGATGTTTTTGCGTCGGATCGTTTGGCTGTCGATTTAGCACTGCCGGGAAATAATACGGATGGTGACGGGGATGACAAACCTTCGTATCTTGCCAGCTTATGCTATCTATTTTCAGGAAACGTTCTTTATGGCCAAAAAAATAACGGAGGCTTGAAAACGCATGTTTGTGACATTTTTGAATAAGGCGGACAAACGAAAATTGATGATGCTGCAATATTTGGAAAACGCAGTCGCTCTTTCTGAAACGAAGGAAACATTGATGGACCAATTGACCATGTCGGAATTTCTGATCAATAAGACCGTTCAAGAATTGAATCTTGATTTTTATGAACTAGGATTGAATGAGGAATTTGAGATCGTGACCGATGGGACGGTCATTAAACTGAATGCCTCCGGGCTGGCAACTTCAGACACACTACTGACCTATTATCTAGATCAAGCGTTAAAATTTTCTATGTTGAAAGAATGCTTTTTTGAGCAATTGTCTTCTTTATACGAATTTGCTACCAATCACTATCTAAGTCATAATCCCGTCTATAAAGAATTTAAACAGTTTAAACTGATCTTGAAAGAATACGACATTGAAGTGACGAAAGAGTTTCAGCTGGTGGGTGAAGAAAGTGAGATTCGGGAGTTTATTTTTCTCTTTTTTATGAAGGAATATTATTTGAACCATTCCCCTTTCCCAAAAGGTATCTTGGACAAAGAAAAAACCTTTGATCGATTCAATGAAAGTACTTGGCTGAATCCAGAACAGTCTGCCCGCATGCGGATTCGCAAGAAACATTATCTAGGTATTGTTTTGGCGCGGATGTCTAAAGGACATTACATGCAAAACAATGTGGAAAATGATTTAGTCTTACCCAAACATTTAGTGATTATTGAAGAATTGAAGCGCTGGTTACAAGAGATCTTGACGATCACCGATCAAGAAGTCCTAGAACGTGAGGCACGAGATATTTTGCGCTTCTTGATCGTTGAAGGCTGGTTGATCGACAACAATAGCTACATCGACCAAGAACAAACCTATATCCAACAATTAAACGAGCAGTTTATTCAGGCAGTCCAACAGCAGTTTTCGCTAGCCACGGACACGTTGGCACTGCTTCATGCCGAAACGACTACGATTCATTACCAGCTCCTGTCGTTTTCTTTTAGTTCTCGCTATGAGTACCAATACATGGATGTCACGTATTTTCTTGAGACGTATCCTGAATATGCTGCCTTTTGCCGCAACTATCTGGAAGAAAGTCGTAATCGACCGATCTTATGGAACAATAAAGAGTTTTTGTTTTTTAGATACCTTATTTTATTAGTTTCTACGATTCCATTAAAAGAGATTTTGGTTCCTTTATATGTCTGTGTTGATTTTTCATTTGGTGATTCCTACAACCAGATGATCAAAAAGAATATTGAAAAAATTCTCGATTTGAATGTGCAATTCCAGAGTTACCCAGATGATCACACGCACCTGATTCTTTCAAACCTGCCATTTTATGGTGCGTTGGGGATCGACCATATTTTATGGCTAGCACCACCTAGACCCATCGATTGGGCCAATTTTACTGAAAAAATCAGCGTGATTCGCAGAGAACAATTTCAAACCAAAATGGCACAGTGAGCATCCTGCCGTTTAACTATCAAAAGCAGCGTCTGCCTCAAATGAAGGCAGGCGTTTTTTGCAGAAATCTGCCATATGCAAAAAGCACACAGGGATCTATTGCCCTGACGAAGTGTTCGGATAAGGTCTGTGAAAAAGGACCATTTGATAGGATTTTTTTTTGCTAGAAAATTTGGTATGATAGAAAGAGAAGAAAAAGAGGTGCCCTATGATGGATGGGAAACAAACGAAGGCTGTGATTGGCCAGACATTGATCACCCTTTGTGAGACCAAAGAAGTGAATAAAATCAGCGTACAGGAGATCGCCGAAAAGGCGCAAGTCAATCGGCAGACGTTTTACTACCATTTTCCTGATAAAAAAGCTTTGATCCAATGGATCTATCGGCAAGATGCCCTGATTTTTTTGACGACAGAAGATGTCTCCCTTGATAACTGGGAAGAAGCCGCCTTGCGCATGCTGAAAGCAATGAAACAAGCGCCGGCCTTTTACCGCAAATCACTGGCTTATGACCGCGAGATCTTAATGAACGGTTTTTTACAGATCACAGAACCGCTTTTTCAGCGCTTGTTCTTGGAGGTCGATCAAGAGCAGCAATTGACGAAACAAGACATTCTATTTTATAGCCGATTCTTTTCCTACGGCTGCGGAGGCATTTTGGAAAATTGGATTCACAACGACTTTCCAGAGACCCCATTAGAGATTGCGACGCAATTGTTTCGTTTGGCGAAGGATGTGGAATTTTTTGGCCACCAAATCTATGAAAAAGAGGAGCAGTAAGCGATGACGAAAGTTTTATTTGTTTGTTTAGGTAATATTTGCCGTTCCCCCATGGCAGAAGCTATTTATAAAGCAGAAATAGCAAAACACAAGTTGGATTGGCAGATCGATTCGGCAGCGACCAGCTCATGGGAAGTCGGACATTCTGCTCATCCCGGAACCAAAAAAAGACTGCGTCAAGCAGGGATCTCTAGTGACGGTCTTATTTCAAGGCAGATCATTGAAGCGGATTTTGCCACATTTGATTGGATCATCGGCATGGATGCGAACAATGTTGAAACACTTCAAGCGCTAGCACCTGCCGATACGACCGCAAAGATCCGTTCGTATTTGAGTGTTGTTCCTGGCAAAGAGGCTGAGGAAGTACCAGATCCTTATTATACAGGAGATTTCGAAGAGACCTATCAACTGCTGCAAGAGGGGATTCCTTATTGGCTAGAGGTTATTTCTTCTGAAAAATAAGGCGTGTTCGCTTGTATTTTATCAAAAATTTGCTAAAATAGAACCATGAAAATGCGAACGTATGTGTGGTTTTAGAAACTGCTGCAACGCGCAGAAAGGAATGTCCAATGGAAAAGAAACCATCGCCCATCAAACAATTGGGCAAACTCATTGTGATGACATCCACAACGTTGCTGGATACCTTTTTCAGTGATGATGCTGACAAGAAGAATCAGTCTGAGAAAGTCAAAGAAATCCGGCGAACGCTGCAAGAGGCAGCCGCTGCCAAGCATCTGGTCGTGCTGCAAGTAAAAACAGAGAAATTGGGTGGTTTTGAAACCGTTACCGGCTGGATCGTCGGCAAAACGGTAGCAAAAGAACAAGTTGTCTTGAAATTACAAAGCGACCGTCAGCAGCTGCGGATTATTCCCCTGCATCATGTGCTGAAAGTTAGCACCTTGAATACAAAACCCGGCTTGTAAACAAGCCTGTGCATAGCAAAAAAACCGCTGCGTCATTAGACATAGCGGTTTTTTAATTGCTAGTTACGCGTGCTTGTTTTTGACTTCTGCGAGTCGCCAAGCGGTCATCACAGCGATCAGTTCGTAAGGGATCGGCTGTGCAAAAGAAAACTGGACCGCCCCTTTACTGGTCTTGTATGGTTGTAAGTCCTCTTGGAAGGCCGTGATCGCAGAAGGCGTGGGATAAAAGCCTAGATGCTGTTTGGCGCAGGCAAAATGTACGATATTTTCTCCCTGATGATAGGTAGGCATTTGATAACTGATCTTTTCAACCGCTTCAGGTAAAACGGCTTTGATGGTTTGACGGACCTTTCTTAAAATCGCTTGTCGTTCTGCTGGAGCTGCTGCAATGTATTGGTCAACTGTCGTAATGGCTGTTGTCATAGGCCACCTCCTGCCTTTAGTATACGGCAAACCCCGTAAGAAAAAAAGGAGCCTGTCAGTGGGTAGCTGACAGGCAAGGAGTAAAAATGAAAAGTGTTAGTTAGGGTTGTTTGTTGGGTTATGTATACTATACTGTCCAAATATGAATTTTTTGTGGAGAAAAGATTGGAAAGTGTTTAAGTTTGCTGCTGCGAAAATAAGTAAAAAAAGACCCGTCGGTGGGTGGCCGACGGGAAGGAGTTAAAAATGAAAAAGTGTTAGTTAGGGTTGTTTGTTGGTATACATAGAGTATACGAGATAAATATGAATATTCTGTGACAAATCTTTTCGGAAGTTCTTAAGAAACCGTAACGGTTTGGTTACAGAGAAAGGTTCTTTTCATCAAAACGGTTTTTCAACGTACGATACAAATCAATGTATTGCCGATCGTCTGCCGCATAATCCCAAATATAACTCATTTTTTCTGGTTTGAGTTTTTTCATCAACTGATTGGAACTAACGATGACATCATAATTTTCTTGCTGGTTTAGATCATAAGGTTCTGCTGCTACGAAGGTCAAGTCATGTAGGAATTGATTCAATCCTTGAACGACTAAGAAATTATCTTCTAACGCAACCCCTACCCGTAAACGATTCGAATAACGGATTTGATCATAAAACGGCAGCAGGGCGTGGGTATACATCGTTGCCATCTGCTCTTGGTTTTCATCATTAATATAGTCCACCGCTGATTCTTCGCGATAGTTCGTTAAGAATTCATCAATTTTTTGCTGCAGCTGCTCTTCAGCAGACCCGCGATTGATCGAGGGTGTCAGCAAGCGATAGATATTTGGAAACGGCTGACGGAAAACGTAGTTGCCGAAAGTCACATTGATTAAATTACCCACGACCAATGGCTCGTCTAACAGGCCAGGTTGTGAAGCAAAGAAGGTTGCTTTCATCTCTGCTAACAAGTCTGCGACTAACGGATAAACTGGGTTTTGTTTGCTTGAAAAGAATTGCAAGGTTTGTTGCAAAGCTTCTTCTTCAGGACTCAAGTAGAATGGGAAGATTTGCGCCATCAAATAAATAAACCCTGATTCGCCTTTTAATTGTTTGTCTGTCATTGAAACTTCAGGATCAACGACTTGTGTCAAACGCTCAAAATCGAAATATGGATTATTTTTCATCAGGAAATTGTACCGCTTGTCGTATTTGGCAAAATTCCCTTTTTTGATTCGTAAAAGAATCAAGGCGGCGAAATACTTCAACTCTAATCGGCCAAGATAAGAATGAGTCATTGGGAAATACTCCGTGAATCGATCCACCATTTTTTCTGTCTCACTCTCAGCGATCGCAAATGGCCATTCTATTCCACGAGTACCTAACCAAATGATATTGAATAGGGAGAGCCGCACAAGACGCTCATCGCCCACTAAGTTTGATTCAGTGTACGTAAAGCGAAGCTGAAATTGCTTCAAATGTTTTTTTAGATGTTCAAATTTGCGAGACACCGTTGAACGACTGACATCGTATTTTGCACAAAAATCCGTGATCGTAGGATTGTCTTCATTCAGCATGTAAAGAACATATAAGAACGGAACGCTTTTATTCAATAAATAGAAGCGGTATTCATCGATCGTTACCGCGATATTCTGAGGCTGTAATTTACCGCCACGACCGAGTATCGACATATGATCCGGAGTTAACTCAGTTAGATCTTGGTCGATCTCAGTCAACTCTATAAAAGCTTGTTGGTAGCTTAACTCCATTTCCTTTGCCAATTGTGCGATTGGGTGGCTAGGGTTTTGCAGAGTCAGCATACGCCGGAATATTTTAAATTTAATTAATGTTTGCGGGTCCATCATAAGTTCTTCATAAAACATAGGTATCCTCCTTTGTGGCTCTATTGTATCTTTTTTTTACGAAACTGTCAGTCTTTTTAATCAAAAAAATAGCCTACCCTTTAAAAAAAGGTAGGTTATTTTCATCTTTTTAACTAATTTAGGCTGAAACAGGGTCTTTTTTGAACCACGACCATAGCAAACCGATCAAAAATCCGATCGCAGCTGGTACGACCCACCCCATCCCGATTTGGAAAAAGGGCAGATAATCTGACGCAAAAGACAAGATACCTTGCACGAAAGCGTTGTTGGTAATCACTGCAGGACTCGCATTTAAGCCGTCGATGATTGCAGCGATCAACGTGAAGTATGTCGTCATTCGATAGACACTGGCACGATGGTTAAATAATGGACTGATGATCGCCAACAAAATCAAAGTGATCGCCAGTGGATAGATAAACATCAAGACTGGAATAGAAAACTCGATGATATTGGTCAAGCCGACATTAGCGAAGATCGCTGGTAAGATACTTGTCAAAGCGATAAAGAATCCGTAGCTTTGCTTTGGAAACAATCCAGCAAAGGTTTCGGAAAAGGCCGTGATCAAACCAATGGCGGTTTTTAAACAGGCAGAGATGACGATCAATGCCAATAGCAGACTGCCGACAGTGCCAAGGTAATGGTTGGCGATTTGTGCCAAAGCGATCCCACCGTTTTCGCTGATGGGAAACTGGCCTAAACTTTTGGTTCCCATATAAGAAAGTAAGGTATAGATGATCCCCATCAACACGATGCTGACAGAGCCGGAAAGGATCGTGTCTTTTGCGACCGTCGCAGGTTTCTCAACCCCCATATTGCGAATCGTTGAGACGATGATGATCCCGAAGGCTAAAGATGCCAGCGCATCGAGAGTATTGTAGCCGTTTGTGAAACCAGTAAAGAAAGCATCGCTTTGATAGCTAGGATAGATCGGCGCATCGCTGATGGTTCCTAGTGGTTGCCAAAAGGCAAAAAAGAGCAAAACTCCTAGTAAGACCAGAAACAAGGGATTTAGAAACTTCCCTACATAATCTAAGATTTTGCTAGGTTTGCGTGAAAACCACCAGGCAGCTCCAAAAAATAGGGCAGAGAACAACGCCAATAACCAAGTTTGCATGTCTGATGAAACATGGGGAGCGATCCCGATCTCATAAGAAGTAGTAGCCAAACGAGGCAGAGCAAAGAATGGCCCAATCACTAAATAAAGCAAAATCGTAAATATCATTGCATAGCGGCGATTGATCCGAGAAGCTAATTCAAAAACACCGCTGCTTTGGGAAACGCCAATAGCAATGACCCCTAAAAATGGCAAGCCGATCCCTGTAACTAAAAAGCCAAGGTTGGCTAAGCCGACATTCGCGCCCGCTTCTTGTCCCATGTGAACGGGGAAAATCAGATTTCCGGCACCAAAGAAAAGACCGAAAAGCATTGATCCAACATACATATAATCCTTAAACTGTAACTTTTTTTCCATAAATGAAAGCTCCTATAATTCCTTAGTTTTAAAAAAAATAACAAAGTTTCTAACAAATAGCAATGGTTTTTTGTGATTTTTTGATAAATTCTGACAATTCCTCCTCCTGCAATAAAAAAACACTTAGCATTGAATTCTTCCAAGCTTACTGAAAAAGGACGAAAAAGCTCGGAAGAAGACCGCTAAGTGTTTCAAGACAGAAAATTAATTCAACACACGGGAAAGGAATTCTTTGGTGCGTTGCTCTTTTGGATGAATAAAGATATCTTCAGGCGTCCCTTGTTCGGCAATGACACCTTGATCCATAAAGATGACCCGATCAGACACTTCTTTGGCAAAGCCCATTTCGTGGGTAACGATCACCATCGTCAAGCCAGTATGAGCTAACGTATTCATGGTCTTCAACACTTCACCGACCATTTCTGGATCTAGCGCAGAAGTCGGCTCATCAAACAACATGACATCTGGATTCATCGATAAGGCACGGGCAATGGCTACCCGTTGTTTTTGTCCACCTGAAAGCTGGGAAGGCTTGGCATTGGCATATTGAGCCATACCGACTTGCTCCAGATTTTCTTTGGCAGTCGCTTCTGCTTCTTTGCGATCACGTTTCAAAACAGTGACTTGGCCCGTCACGCAGTTTTCTAATACATTCATATTGTTGAATAGGTTAAAGGATTGGAAAACCATTCCTAGATGCGTACGGTATTTCGGCAAGTCATAGCCTTTTTCCAGCACATTTTCACCTAAGTAGATGATTTGCCCACTGGTTGGTTTTTCTAATAAGTTGATGCAGCGAAGAAGTGTAGATTTTCCTGAACCAGAAGAACCGATGATCGTGACAACTTCTCCTTTATTAACAGACAAACTGATGTCTTTTAAGACTTCGTTGTCGCCAAAACTCTTTTTTAAATGGTCAATTTCAATGATTGCTGACATGTTCTTCCTCCTTATTCGTTCGGGTTGATGTCTTCTAATTTGACATACGCACTGGGACCATCCATTTTGCGTTCAACAAAGCGCAAGATCTGGGTGGCACTGATGGTCAAGACTAAGTAGATCACACCGATGATCGCAAATGTTTGGAAGTATTGGAAGTTCGTTCCAGCGGCTGATGTACCTTGGAAGAAGAGGTCTGCAACACTGATAACACTTAAGACGGCAGTATCTTTGATATTGATAATGATCTCATTCCCGGTAGCTGGTAAAATGTTGCGCATCACTTGCGGCAACACGACCTTGATCATGGTTTGCCAATGGGTCATTCCGATGGCTTGAGCTGCTTCAAATTGACCGTCATCTACAGCAAAAATCCCCCCACGAACGATTTCAGACATGTAGGCACCCGTATTGATAGAAACGATCAGCACGGCTGCCAGCGTGCGATTCATGGAGACACCAAAGGCTAGAGCAGTTCCGTAGAAAATAACCATTGCTTGAACCATCATTGGGGTGCCGCGGAAAACTTCGATATAAATGGTCAGTAAACCATTGACGATTCGTTGGAAGAAACGTCCTACTGGATTTTCTGAAAGCGGCAATGTCCGGAAGATACCGACTAAAAGACCGATAATCAATCCGATGATCGTTGAAAGGATCGCGATGAATAAGGTCAAGCCAGCGCCTCGTAAAAAGAGCATGCCGTAATCATCAATGATTTTTTTAAAATCAGCGATCAGACCTTGATCCGCCGTTTCTCCGCTAGCATCTGCAGGTTGATCTAAGACTGCTTGATCCATCAGGGAAACCCGTTCTTCTTCAGAAATTCCTGCAAGAATCTCATTGACTTTTTCAACATCAGGATCGCCTTTGCGCATTCCGACTGCTACTTGGACGTCTTCTGGATTGGTTTCAAAACCGGCGCCTTCATCGAACTCGACCATCTTCAAATCAGGATTTGCACCGACGGCAGTGACGCCTTCTGGACGTTCGCTGACGTAGCCGTCAATGATGCCCGAAGCTAAAGCAACGCGCATGGAGGAGAAGTCCCGCATGGCTTGTTCTTTTTGGACCTCAGGGATTTGATCTATGACGGTATAATGGAAAGTATTCAGCTGGGCAGTGATTTTTGCCCCCGAAAGATCAGCGAGGCTTTTGGCATCGGCGAACTCGCCATCTTTACGAACCACTACCACCAAATCTGATTCATAGTAAGGATCGGTAAAATCAATTTGCTCGCGACGTTCGGCCGTTGGTGACATACCAGCGATCACGGCATCGATAGTCCCCGCTTGCAAAGCTGGCGGCAAACCGTCCCATTGAGTTTTGACGATCACTAATTCTTTGCCTAAGCCTTCAGCGATTCGTTTGGCGATCTGGACATCGTAACCGCCGGCAAACGCCGAGCCTTCTTCCCCAGAAATCGGCACGGCACCATTGGCGTCCGTCGTTTGCGTCCAGTTAAATGGGGCATAGCCTGCCTCCATACCGACACGGAATTGTTCCGCAGGCGTTTGGTCATCCGCTTGCACGGTTAGGGGCAGCTGAATGAGGGTTAGACAGAGGGCGAAGACCGCCCAGATCCAATTACTTTTTTTCATTTTTTCTCTTTCCTTTCACGAGTTGGACAAGCAGGTAAGGATGAAAAAGCAAAAAAACAGCCGTACTCCATGATTGGAAAACGGCTGTTGACAGGTCATCGTCGACAAACCTTTCACAAAACATAGCGCAACTTAGACAAGCTAAGACAGTCCGCAAATTGTTCATTTGCGGCCCAACAAAATCGATGCAAGCAAAACCGACCTTGTTTCGGCGATGTTCCCTAGCTCTGCTGTAAACGTGTTGCTTCACTCAGCAGGATTAATGAACCTCGCGACCTCTACCTAAATGTTAAAGGGTACTCGTATTTAATTTGATTCTTCTCAGAGTTTAGAAGAAAAGCACCCAAATGTCAATTCTTTTTAACAAAAAAACGACCATTTCCCTATTTTTATCAAAGAGAAAGCGGATCGTTTTTACGAGTGTCTATTGGAACCCTTAAGCGACTTTCGCTTTTGGTTCACGGCCTAAAACAGCTTGGATGACTGTCAAAGCAAGCAATAAGCCAAGTGCTAGATAGATGAGGCTTGAGTATTGTGTAACGCCCCAATCTTGTCCGAAGGTACGGTAAACCACAAGGACGATGGCTTGAATGATTGCTGTGATGACATTTAAAAAGCCGAATGCCCATAAATTGCCATTTTCTTTACGTGCTAAATAGAAGATAGAGAAATATAAGCTGACTGCCAACCAACCGAAACTGATAATGATCATTGCCCAATAAATAATAGCTGCTACCAATGTATTTCACCTCACTTTGATTCGTGACTAGTTTACCACGTTTTTTGTTCCTTGTCATGAAGGAATCTCTTTCTTTGTGAGGCAAAAAACAAAGAGCAAAAGCAGTAATGAAAAGATCATCTGCTATTGGTTGGTTTGCTGAAAAGGGACGGTTTTTCTAGATCGGTTCATTTTCAGCTGTGTATAATAGAAATAAACTGTTTTTTGGAGAAAACTACGAGTTAAGAATCAATTAATAATTAGTTAATAGCTGATTTAGATCTGCTTGCTAGAATGAGCACAGAAGCAAGCAAGGAGGAAGTAAAAATGGAAAATGTTCTTAAAATCAAAGGATTAAACAAACGTTACGGCAAACAGCAGGCGCTACATGATGTCGATCTAACGATCGCTAAGGGAGATATTTATGGATTGGTGGGGAGAAATGGCGCTGGGAAGACGACCCTATTAAAAGCGATCGTTCAGTTGATCCAACCAACTAGTGGCAGTCTGCAGTTGTTTGATGTTGAAGGCGGCAAAGTGTACACTCAGATGCTGAAACGGGTCGGTAATGTGATTGAGACCCCAGTTGCTTACGACCAATTGACCGCAGAGCAAAATTTGAACTATTATTGCAAAATCAGCGGGGTGGTGGAACCTGAGGCGGTCAGTAAAGCATTGGCGTTTGTCGGATTGACCAATGTTGGCCACAAGAAATACCGTGATTTTTCTTTGGGTATGAAACAAAAGCTAGGCTTAGCCATCGCTTTATTGAACCAACCGGATTTTCTAATACTAGATGAGCCGATCAATGGCCTGGATCCTGTAGCGATCGTTGAGTTTCGGGAGCTGCTTTTACGATTGAATCAAGAACGCGGCATGACGATTTTGATTTCCAGTCATATTTTAGAAAAGTTGTACTTAGTCGCTACACGTTTTGGGGTCATTAGTGAGGGGCGTCTGATCAAAGAGATGACCAAACACGAATTCGATCTGATGGCGAAACGGTTTATTCAATTAGAAGTGGATGATGTAGCCACAGCTAGCCGCTTGCTAGAGAGTCAGCTGATTTCCGAATATAAAGTCGTCAGTGACCACAAAATTCATATTTATCAAGAGAATGTGTTGATTCGTGACCTGGTCCGTCAGCTGGTTTATGAAGGGATCGCTATCGACCGGATTTCTTTTGAAGGGGAAAATCTAGAGTCGTATTTCAAAGAGTTAGTAACAAGTGAAGGGGGAAATTAAGATGTTGAATTTTATTCGAGCCGATTTGTATCGTTTATCAAGAAGTAAAAGTTTTTGGATCACAGAAGGAATTATTTTATTGTTGGTGATTTTATCCGTTGTTTCCAATGGTAGTGTAGGGGTCACTCTTGGGGATAGTACGCAAACAGCAGGCAGCCTTACGGAAATGACTGGCTTTCTGGCGATCCAGACCAGTCTGTCTTCCATGTTGCTGTATTACTCCTTGCCATTGGTGATGCAGGTCTTAGGCAGTGAGTACACGAAAGGGACCATGAAGAATATCATTACCGTTGGTGTCTCCAAACCCGCTTATCTTTTTGGGAAATTCTTGGTTTATACATTGGTGCTGGTCTTACAGATCGTCGCGATTTGTTTGGTGAGCTTTGTAGCGGGAACGGTTATTGGGGGGATTGGTTATAATGACCTTTCACAGATAGAAAACTTGTTGTATTATTTCGTTAGTTTTGTACTGATTTTATTAGCGACTTCCTCTTTTGCAGTGCTAGTTTTGTATTTGACCAAAAATACAGCGGTCAGCGTGTTGGCGACGATTTTTATTCCGATGGCCTTTGCGATTGCCCGAATCTCTTTACCCAACTGGAAGTTTTTAGAATACTTGGACTTTCAAGGCGGGTTAGAGATGGTGACCATGACTACTTTCCAAACATGGGAAACAGTCCAACCCATTTTTCTTGGGAGCCTGATCAGTTTATTGCTTTGCCTCTTGGCTGCGCATCTGGTGTTTAAGAGACAAGAATTGTAAGAGCAGAAAAACGCCCAACCGTATCGACTAGTGAAGGTCGAGCGATTGGGTGTTTTTTGTGTATAGCCATGAGTTAGTGGGGTTCAACGGACTGCTGCCAAAAAAGGGTCAAACGAAACGTCTCTTCGGTTGTATCCAATTGGATCTTGCCGTCTAATGTATTAGTCAATGCCGCGATGATATACAGACCAAGTCCGGCTTGCTGTTTATGCCGTGAAAGGTCTTCCGTATAAAAGCGGTGAGTCAATTTTTCTGGGTGCTGGATCGGTGTCCTCAGCTGATTTTCTTGTTGGAAAACGATACGATCTCCTTGCTGATTCAAGCGGATCGTCCCCGTTTCACTGCCATGTTCCAGCAGGTTACCAAGGACATTTTGGAAAATTCGTTGCCAGCTTTTTTTATCTGAAATGATCATGATGTTGGGTTGGATCGCAACCGTCAGTGATAAATGGTTTTCCTCAAAAGAAGGATAAAGCTGGAGCAGTTCTTCTTCCAATAAACGAGAAAGATTGAATTCTTCCAAAGTCAAAGCGAGCTGATTGTCTTTGAGACGCTGATAGGTCAACAACTGTTCCAGATGATTTTCGACTTTTTCTAGGTTGCTGCTGACTTTATCCAGCAGCTGTAGTTGTTGCGGGGTGAGGGTCGCATCGGCTTGCAGCAGTTGTGTGTAGCCGCTGGCGACCGTCAAAGGTGTGCGTAAGTCGTGAGAGATATTTTGAATGGCTTGTTCCAACTGCTGGTTTTCTTGCAGCATTTGATAGTGTTGCTGCTTATTTTTTCTAAGTATCTGATTGTTTAACAAGGCGATCGCTTTTAAAGCGGGGACGCGGGTCTGTAAATGGATCTCTTGATTTGTTTCGATTTCGCTGATTCTTGTTAATTGCTGGTGGTACTTTTTTAGATCATATAGTAAGAAAAACCAATAGCCAAACAATAACACAACGATCAGAGCGGCGAAAAACTGAAGTATATGCATGAGGTTCCTCCTTTTTAAGCTAGCTTGACGCCGATGCCCCAGACAGTATCGATATACGCTTCATCTGGATCGAGTGTTTTGATTTTGCTGCGTAAATGGCTGATATGGACATTGATCGTGTTTTCTTCACCGTAGTAAGGTTCTTGCCAAACAGCTTCATAGAGCATTTCTTTGGTATAAACTTTTTTGGGGTTCGCTAAGAGCAGGGAAAAAATCTCAAACTCCTTTTTCTTTAACTGAACCGTTGCCTCTCCTCGTTGCAGCTGAAACGAGTCAGGCAACAGTTGAATGTTTTTATACGAGTGGCTGCTGGCAACTGGAGGGGGTTGTTTATTTGTTCGCAATTGAACAATGATACGTGCCTTTAATTCTTCGACATTGAAGGGTTTGGTCAAGTAATCATTGGCCCCCGCCAGCAAAAGGGTGGAAACATCGGCTGGTTCATCTAAGGCAGTCAAGATAATGACGGGGACCGTGGAGGTTTGGCGAATCTCTTGCAAGACTTGTGTCCCATCTTTACCGGGGAGCATTCGATCTAGCAAAATCAAGTCGAAAGCATCTTGCTGAAAAAGCAGCAGACCTTCCGTGCCTGAATAGGCTTGCTGGACGGTATAGTCAGCTGCTAAAATAGTAGCCAACATTTCGCTGATCTCATTGTTGTCTTCGATAATCAAAATTTTCATTTGGTTTTCCCATTCTTCTTGTATTTATTGCATTTATTATAAGCAATTCCGCAAGAAAAAGCATTAGTTGCTTTTAAAAAAGAAAATGGCTGATTTTTCGCAAAAACGGTTCTTTTTCGGTTAGAATAAGAGAAAAGCCATAAAGGAAGTTAGAACGATGAAGGTATCTATTGAGCAAGCAATCGCAACGGTCACCGCCGCATCATCCGTGACCTTTTTGACGGGTGCCGGTGTTTCAACCCCATCGGGCATTCCTGATTACCGTTCCTTAAAAGGGGTCTATCAAGGACTGGTCCAGCCAGAGTATTTGTTAAGCCATGACTGTTTAGAAAACGAACCGGAAACATTTTATCAGTTCGTCAAGCACCTCTACCATCCTCAGGCCCAGCCGAACATCATTCATCAAAAAATGGCTGCGCTGCAAACGAAAAAAACAGTTTGGGTCGTTTCACAAAACATCGATGGACTGCATGAAAAAGCGGGGAGTCACCAAAGAATCGATTTTCACGGCTCCTTGTACAACTGTTATTGCCGAAAATGCGGTAATCCGGTACCTTGGCAAGCGTATTTGCAGGATTGGCACCATGCAGGATGTGACGGTCAGATTCGGCCGGCGATCGTGCTTTATGGGGAAGGATTTACGGATGAAACCATTGAGGGAGCCATTCAAGCCGTTGCTCAAGCCGACCTGACGGTGGTCGTGGGGACTTCGCTGCAAGTCTATCCTTTTGCAGGGCTAGTCGATTACAGCCAGCAGGTGTTGGTCATCAATAAGGAACCATTGGCGATCCCGAATGAATATGGCATGTTGACCGCAGCAGCCGAAACGTTTTTCCAGAAAATTGAATGAAGGAGTTTATGATATGACACAACGTACCGAAAAAGAGAAAATGATTGCTGGCGAATTGTACTTTTCCCCAGATCCAGAATTGGTGGCAGACCGGAAATATGCCCGTGAACAAATGAACCTGATCAACCAAGAAACTGATACAAAAATCAAAGAGCAGTTACTAAAAGAAACTTTCGGCTCTGTGACTGGTCGAATCTATATCGAACCGAATGTCCGCTTTGATTATGGCTACAATATTTCTGTCGGCAAAAACTTCTATGCTAACTACGACTGTGTGCTATTAGATGTTTGTCCAATTACCTTTGGTGACAACTGTATGCTGGCACCCAATGTTCGGTTGTTTACGGCGACTCATCCATTGCATCCGGTCAAACGAAATAGCGGCTTAGAATTAGGGGCACCGATCGTGATTGGCGATAACGCGTGGATCGGTGGCGCGGCCACGATTTTGCCGGGGGTGCGCTTAGGTAACAATGTCGTGGTGGGGGCTGGCAGTGTGGTCACAAAATCATTCCCAGACAATGTTGTGCTGGCGGGAAATCCGGCACGGGTCATCAAGACGATCGACTTGGAAGAAGAAAACAACCAGCAAGATCCTTTGGCTGTTCAGCGAGCGGCAATCGATGACATTGATTGGCAGCTCACGCATCTTTTAGAAAAACGCATGAGTACAGTTAATGAAATCGTGCAATTGAAGAAAAGTAGTCAGTTGCCGGTTTTAGATGAAAATCGTGAAGAGAAAGTGCTGGAAAATATTCGGCAGGCGATTTCAAATCAAGCCTATGAGGAAACGATTTTAGCCATGTTTCAATCAATTATGAAACACTCAAAAACCTATCAAGAGAATCAATTGGAGGAATGAGTATGGATGGAGCAACACGTCGAGAAACGATTTTAGCGGCATTGAAGCAAGCGGACAAAGCGATCAGTGCCAGCAAACTGGCAGAATCACTAGGAGTCAGTCGCCAAATCATCGTTGGGGACATTGCCTTGCTGCGAGCAGCCGGTGAAGCGATCGCGGCCACTGCTCGCGGCTATCGACTGCAAGCACTGTTGAATGAGGCGGGGCATGTCAGCAAGCTAGCGGTGCAGCATCGGCCTGAACAAACCGAAGAAGAATTGCGGATTTTTGTCGCTTGTGGCGTGGAAGTGGTCGATGTCATCGTTGAACATGAAATCTATGGAGAGATCACTGGCAATTTGCAGATTCAAACAGACCAAGACGTGACTGATTTCATCAACAAAACCAAACATGCAGAAGCCCGCTTGCTCTCAGATTTAACCAATGGGGTACACTTGCATACGTTGCGTTACACCGATCCTGCGGCTCTGGAAAAAGCCAAACAACAGTTAGCAGAAAAAGGCATGCTCTATCAAAATTGAGGCGTAAACCATTCTGGCAAGGACGCTATCGGCAGTCTTGGGGAACACTTAGATGAAAAAATTGTGATTTTTTGTTGACAAGACGTTCATTTTCCAGTAAAGTACAACTCAACAAGAATAATGAATCTGTTGAGAAGGAAAGTAACCGCGGATACTTTAAAGAGAGACTCTGGTTGGTGGAAAGAGTCAAGTCAGAAGCGATGAAAAATGGCCTTGGAGGATTGATTGTCGATAAGTAGGCAATCACGGATGCGCACTACCGTTACAAAGTGCACCAATCTCTAGCACGGCTAGACGTTGGGTTGAGGGAAGGGAAACCTTCTAAACAAAAGGTGGTAACACGAGTATTCGTCCTTTTACTAGCAAACGCTGGTAAAAGGACTTTTTTTATACACAAAAATCAAATAGCACCACACACGAAGAATTGGTAAGTACAAAAGCACGTTTTTTCAACAGAGAGCTTCGGTAGCTGAAAAGAAGCATCAAACGACTTTTAGAAAATGGCCAAGGAGTGATTCGTTCCGAGCAGTAGTTTGCAAGGCGACGACGGTAGCGACCGTTATCTGGCTAGAGTATGATCGTACTCGAAAAGGAGCTGTATGCGAGTACAGCTTAAACTGAGGTGGTAACACGCAAAAAGGCGTCCTCAAACAAGTCACAGGTGACTTGTTTGAGGATGCCTTTTTTTTATTGAAAAAGACAAGAACTAGGGGGAAGACGATGATTTCATTAAAAGATATATCAGTAACATTCAATCAATCAAAGAAACCCGCGATCCAAGCGGTCAAAAACGTATCGATCGAGATCGACAAAGGGGACGTGTACGGCATCGTGGGTTACTCAGGCGCCGGGAAAAGTACACTCGTCCGTGTGATCAACTTATTGCAGCGCCCAAGCAGCGGCAGCGTCGTCGTCAACGGCACGGAGCTGACCACACTTTCTGCGAAAGACCTGCGAGAAAAACGGAAAACGATCGGAATGATCTTTCAGCACTTCAACTTGATGGACAGCCGCAATGTTTTTGATAACGTGGATTTTTCCTTGAAATATGGGGGACGGTCCAAACAGGAACGTCATCAAAAAGTAACCGAGCTGCTGGCGCTTGTTGGATTGGAAGAAAAAGCCCAAGCGTTTCCTAGCCAACTATCTGGAGGGCAAAAGCAGCGGGTCGCCATTGCCAGAGCTTTGGCAAATGATCCAGAGATCTTGCTGTGCGATGAGGCAACTAGCGCCCTTGATCCGAAAACGACCTTACAGATATTGGCTTTGTTGAAAAAATTAAATCGGACTCTCGGTTTGACCATCGTGATCATTACCCATGAAATGCAAGTTGTCAAAGAAATCTGCAACAAAGTGGCAGTGATGGAAGACGGTGAAGTTATTGAGCAAGGTTCGAGCGTTCAGATTTTTAGCCAACCAGAAAAACCATTGACCAAAGATTTCATCCGAACGGCGACGCACATCGACCAAGCCTTAGAAACGATCCTCGGCAGTTCGAAGTTTTCTTCCTTGGCACCGAATGAATGGCTGGTGGAGCTGTCCTACGTGGGGGATCAAACCAATGAACCACTGATCGCCCAATTGTACAGTCGCTACAAAGTGACCACCAATATTCTTTACGGTAACGTGGAGATCTTGCAAGAAGTGCCGATCGGCAGCTTGGTCGTTAGCTTATCCGGAGAGTACCAACAGCGCAAACATGCCTTAGAATATTTGAAGTCTCAAGGAGTGTACACCAATATTTTAAAAGAAAATCATGCAGAACCATTAAACAATGTGATTAAAGGAGGATTCTAGATGGCTGCCTTATTAGAAAGATATTTTCCCAATGTTGTTGCGATCCAAGATGAATTTGTCGCAGCAACGATCCAAACCTTATATATGGTTTTTTGGACCTCTTTGATTGCGGGCATCTTAGGTATCTTGTTAGGGATCGTCCTAGTAGTGACGCGACCGAACGGGATTTTAGAAAATCGACCGCTCTTTGAATTTCTCGATAAAGTCATCAATGTGGTCCGCTCGATCCCTTTCATTATCTTATTGACGTTACTAGGAACCTTTACCCGATTTCTTGTGGGAACGACGATCGGCGAAACAGCAGCATTGGTTCCTCTGATTGCTGGGATCATTCCTTTCTTTGCTCGGCAGATCGAGATTGCCTTGCTAGAAGTTGACCCCGGTGTCGTGGAAGCAGCCGAAGCGATGGGCACCAGTCCTTTCGGCATCATTTTTCGGGTCTATTTGCCAGAAGGCGTGGCGGGAATCATTCGGGTCTCTGCATTGACCGTGATCAATGTGATCGGATTGACCGCCATGGCAGGAGCAGTTGGCGCTGGCGGTTTAGGTAACTTAGCCATCACCCGCGGGTACAACCGATTCCAGACCGATGTCACGATCATGGCGACCTTGATCATCTTAGTATTCGTTTTTATCAGTCAATTTGTCAGCAACCTACTCATTAAACGAGTATCACACTGACCACCACTTACGTACAAATAAAAAAACAAGCAAGTCTATGGAGGAAGAAAAAATGAAAAAAATCGTACAATCAATCGTCTTAGGGGCAGCATTATTATTTATTACCGGATGCGGAAACAATGGCAGTGCCGCAGCCACTGATCAAGAAGAAGTCACTGTGAAATTAGGAGTGATTGGCGCGGACACCGATGTCTGGGATGATGTCAAAGATCGTTTAAAAGATGAAGGCATCAATTTAGAATATGTCCAATTCTCTGATTACAATCAACCCAACGCAGCATTAGCTGATGGTTCCATTGACCTCAATTCATTCCAACACCAATTTTTCTTGGACAATTATAATAAAGAATTTGGTACCGATCTCGTATCGATCGGCAATACAGTCAACGCGCCATTAGGCATTTATTCCGACAAAGTGACGGATGTCAACGACTTGGCTGAAGGAGCTAAAGTTGCGATCCCGAATGATGTGACCAATGGTGGTCGGGCATTGCTCTTGTTACAATCAGCTGGATTGATCAAAGTGGATGAAGCAGCCGGACAAACACCAACGGTCGCGGATATTACTGAAAACCGTTTGAATTTAGAAATTTCGGAACTTGATGCAGCGCAAACAGCCCGGGCACTTTCCGATGTCGATGTTTCTGTTATCAATAGCGGCATGGCGGTAGATGCAGGATTTGTGCCTACCGAAGATGCAATCTTTTTAGAGCCTGTTGATGAAACGGCCCGTCCTTACGTCAACATCATTGCCGCCCGTAAAGAAGATGAAGACAATGAAGTTTACCAAAAAGTGGTTGCTGCTTACCAAACAGAGGATACGAAAAAAGTCATCGAGGAAACGTCAAAAGGATCAAGTGTTCCTGCTTGGGAAACCTTTGGAGCAAAATAAGTGCTATGTAATTTGATAAAAACACTGAAAAAAACCATGTAAGAAAAAGGAGAGATTTGATTATGACAACAGCAACTATTACAAAAGCAACGATTAAACCATTTATCCAAGAGCGTTTAGCCGCTTATCAAGCCTTGGCATTAGATATCCATAATCACCCAGAAGTCAGCAACTATGAGTTTTACTCAGCCGATGCCCTGATCGCCCAATTAGAAAAAGAAGGCTTTGCTGTTAAAAAGGATGTCGCAGGACATCGCACCGGCTTTGATGCCCGCTATGTCAGTGGAAAACCGGGCCCGACGATTGCCTTTTTAGCTGAGTACGATGCGTTACCAGGGATCGGTCATGCTTGTGGGCACAATCTCTTCGGGACTTATTCCGTCTTAGCAGCCAGTGCCCTGCAACCTTTCATCGATGAGCTAGGCGGGGAGATTCGAGTCTATGGGACGCCAGGAGAAGAAGGTGGGGAAAATGGTTCCGCTAAAGGCAGTTTTGTCCGTGAAGGGTTCTTCAATGATGTCGATGCCGCTCTTTGTGTCCATCCAGCCCATCGCTATGGCAAAACGACAGCGTCATTAGCCAATGATCCAGTGGATATCAAGTTCTATGGTCGAGCTTCCCATGCGGCAGCTGCACCAGAAAAAGGCATCAACGCGTTAGAAGCATTGCTGCAAGTCTTTAACGGGATCAATGGATTGCGTCTGCACTTACCAAAAGACGTCAATATTCATGGTGTGATCACCGATGGTGGCGTGGCAGCCAATGTCGTGCCAGAATATGCAGCCGGTCGTTTTTATTTACGAGCAGCCAATCGTGCGACCTTGAACGATGTCTACGAGAAAGTCGAAAACATCGTCAAAGGAGCCGCTTTAGCCACGGGAGCGACCTATGAATTCGGCTTGTTCCAAAACTCCGTCGACGATGTGATCGTGACACCAAGTTTTGACGAGATCTTCTTTGCCCATGCCCAAGAAGCGGGCGTACCTGCCGATGAGATCGATACGGAAGCCAAAACAAGTCTTGGTTCTTCTGATGTCGGCAATGTCAGTCAAGTGATCCCGACGATCCAACCCACCGTTTCGATTTCAGATGACTACATTGCGGGTCATTCGGAAGAATTCAAAGCCGCTGCCAAGAGTGAAAAAGGCTTGCAGTCGATCGCTATCGCGGCTGAACTTTTAGCGCTGACCGCGTTAGATCTTTTTGAACAACCGGCGTTATTAGAAAAAATCAAAGCCGATCATCAAGAAAGCCTAGCAAAAGGCAATTAACGCCAAAACCTTGAAGGAAGATATCCAGAGGATACTCAATAATATAGAAGAAAAAAAGTCTCTGCCGCAAAATGTCGGTAGAGACTTTTTAGTTAGTCGATGACTAAAATGCCTTCTTTCAATGAAAAAGGATTTTGTTGATTGATATGATCGTAGAACATGACCCCGTTCAAATGATCGATCTCATGCTGAACGACGATCGCAGGATAGTTCTTTAAACGAACTTTTTTCTTTTTGCCGTTGATGTCGTAATAGCTGATCGTGATCCGGGCATGGCGTACCACGTAGCCAGGGACTTCACGGTCCACGGACAGGCAGCCCTCGCCTTCACCCAAACAAGCTTCTTGCACGGAATGACTTAGAATTTTAGGATTGTAAAGAACATCTTTAAAATCAGGTTCTGCTTTTTCTGGGTCGCTGCTAGGGACGAGGACCGCTGTGATTCGTTTTGAAATATCTAATTGAGGAGCTGCTAGACCAACACCACCTCTTAATTCGAGTTCTTCTGCCTTGACTGGGTCTTGGCTGTTTTCTAAAAAGGTCATCATTTCTTTTCCTAGTGCGATATCTTCTTCGCTCAAAGGAAAAGGTACTTCTTTTGCTACTTCACGCAAGGTTGGATTGCCTTCGCGAATAATATCATCCATTGTAATCATTGATGATGTGATTCCTCCTACTATGTAAAAATGACGAAAGCAAGTTTCGTTCCTAATAAAGTGTACCACAAGTGCAGAAAGAAGGGCATAAGAAAGTTTAAACGGTAAAGCTTTCTTATTAAATGAAACGATATTTCTATATTGATGATTTAATTATGAAATATAGTTGCGAACAGGAAGAGAATCAGTTATAATGCTTTTATAGAAAACGGTATCACGAAAGTGACTCACCAAGGAGGCAAAGAGATGTTCGGCTTTTCTGTATTTATGAACGAAGACTTGACGGCAGCAGAACTTGAGCAGATGACTGCGATGGCATCAGGCTTTAAAGGGATTTTCACCTCCATGCACATACCAGAAGACGATCGCAGTACCTATCGGCAGCGTCTGACGGACTTGGGAGGTTTCGCAAAAGACCATCAGCTGTCTTTAATGGTAGATATTTCTGGAAACGCCTTAGCAGAAGCGGGCTTTTCCATCGACAATCTGGCGGAACTAAGGGAGATCGGTGTCACTGGTTTACGAATGGACTATGCCATCGACAATCAACAAATCGCTGCTTTTTCAAAAGAAATGACCATTAGTTTGAATGCCAGTACATTAACGGAAAAAGACATTCGAGAGCTGCAGACGTATGGAGCTGATTTTACTCGTTTGGAAGCTTGGCACAATTATTACCCCCGACCAGAAACAGGACTGGATGCTGACTGGTTTCAGGAGAAGAACCGCTGGTTGAAAGCACAAGGCTTTTTCGTCCAAGCCTTTGTTCCAGGAGATGCCAAGAAACGCGGACCGTTATTTCAAGGATTACCCACACTGGAAAGACACCGCAACTGGTCGCCTTTTGCCGCAGCGATCGACTTGTTGGCTACTGGCTCAGTTGATGCTGTTTACATTGGTGATGGGATGGTTTCTGCAAAAAGTGCGCAGCAGTTTGCGACGTATCTGCAAGAAGCGCGGATCGTTTTGCGGGTCAAAGATCTTGGTTCTACTTACTTTGAACACGTACTAGGGGATCACCAGAATCGTTACGATGAAGCTCGGGATGTCTTGCGCAGTGCTGATGCCCGTTTCAATGCCATTCCAGAAGTCAAACCTGAACTTAGTCAAGAGCGGACAATTGGTGCTGTGACGATCGATAACCAAGAGTATTTGCGCTATATGGGAGAGATTCAAGTGTGCAAACGTCCTTTGCCAGCAGACCCAAAAGTCAACCTCGCCGCTCAGGTGATACCAGCTGATCTGCCTTTGATCCAACAAATCAAAGCAGGGATGCGATTTAAATTAGAAAGAGATGATTCCAATGAATAAAATCAATTTAGACAAATTAACGACTGAACGACGCAATAGCGAAACGAGTAATTTAGATGAAATGACAATTTTAGAAGCGTGTCAAAAAATGAACCAAGAAGATCAAAAAGTTGCCTATGCGGTGGAAAATGAAATTCCTAGTATTGAAAAAGTGATTGAACAAACTATCGCTGCTTTTAAAAAAGGCGGACGCTTGATTTATCTTGGCGCTGGGACAAGTGGTCGATTAGGCGTCTTGGATGCGGCCGAATGTGTCCCAACCTTTGGGGTATCACCTGAGATGGTGGTCGGTCTGATCGCCGGTGGCGAAGAAGCGATGACGGTTGCTGTCGAGGGAGCAGAAGACTCCTTAACGCTAGGGAAACAAGACCTTGTCGATCTGAAGTTGAACCCAAATGACATGGTGATCGGGATCGCTGCCAGTGGTAGAACGCCTTACGTGATTGGGGCTCTTGATTACGCCAATGAGCTTGGTGCCACAACGGCTACGATCGCTTGTAACAAAGATGCGGAGATCTCTCAACATGCCAGCTTTCCAATTGAAGTCGATTGTGGCCCAGAGTTTCTGACGGGTTCGACTCGTTTGAAATCTGGGACTGCCCAAAAATTGATTTTGAATATGATATCGACGTTATCGATGGTAGGGATCGGTAAAGTCTACAATAATTTGATGGTCGACGTGAAAGCGACCAACGAAAAATTGGTGGAACGCTCAAAACGGATCATCATGCAGGCAACTGAAGCTGATTATGAAACAGCCGCCGCGGCATTTGAAGAAGCAGATCAGAATGTCAAATTGGCGATCGTGATGCTGTTGACGGATAGCACGAAAGACGGAGCACAAGCAAAACTTGCCACGGCACATGGGTTTGTCAAAACGGCGTTAGGAGGAGAAAAGTAATGGCAAAAGAAACACTGACGGTAGAAGAGCTAGCGGAGAAGATTTTTCAAGAAGCCGGCGGAATGGACAACGTAGAAACAGTCAATCACTGTATGACTCGCGTACGAATGACCGTCCGCGACCACGACAAGGTCGATCAACAAGGGTTAAAAGAGATTCCCGGTGTGATGGGTGTCGTCAATGACGAGCAGCTGCAAGTCATTATCGGACCAGGGAAAGTCAACAAAGTAGCCAACGCAATGGTGGCAAAAGCCGGTGTTGATTTAGGGCAAGAGATCCCGCAGCAAAAATCAGGCAAAGAGGCGTTATCAGAAAAAACGGCAGAGATGAAAGCAGCCCAAAAAGCCAAACAAAAATCATCACCATTGAAGTCGCTGCTGAAAGACATTTCAAATATCTTTGTTCCAATGATTCCAGCCTTCGTTGGTGCAGGACTCGTTGCAGGGATCGCCTCCGTTCTGACCAACATGATCACTGCTGGAACTTTAGATGGAGACACTTGGAATTATTATGTCATGATTTTAAACGTCCTAAGAAATGGGATGTTCACCTATTTAGCGATCTTTACTGGGGTCAATGCTGCGCAGGTCTTTAAAGCCAATCCAACCCTTGGTGGAGTGATCGGTTCGATCATCTTGCTGACAGGTATGAACCCAGAAGCCCCGATCCAAAACTTGTTCACTGGCGAAGCTTTAGCTGCCAACCAAGGGGGGATCATCGGTGTGATCTTCGCTGTATGGCTTTTGGCGAAATTAGAGGCAGTGCTGCATCGAGTGATTCCTGAAGCGATCGATATTATCGTGACCCCAACGTTGTGTTTGTTGATCATCGGTTTGACGGAGATTTTCTTGATCATGCCATTGGCAGGTCTGATCTCTGACAGCTTAGTCGGTTCAATCACTTGGGTCTTGAATGTGGGCGGTGCGTTTTCTGGGTTTGTCTTAGGGGCGGCCTTCCTACCAATGGTCATGTTTGGTTTGCATCAAATTTTGACCCCGATCCACATCCAAATGATCGAGGCAACAGGCAGCACGCAATTATTACCGATTTTAGCCATGGCTGGGGCCGGTCAAGTCGGAGCAGCTTTCGCCTTATGGGTACGACTACGTAAAGACAAAGAGCTTTCTGAAATGATCAAAGGTGCATTGCCAGTTGGGATCTTAGGCATCGGCGAACCATTGATCTACGGAGTGACATTGCCATTAGGTCGACCATTTATCACTGCTTGTATTGGTGGTGGGATCGGTGGTGCGGTCATTGGCGCTTTGACAAATATCGGCGCAACGGCGATTGGACCATCAGGGCTAGCTTTGATTCCATTGATTGCCAACGGCCGTTGGATGGGTTATATTTTCGGCTTGTTAGCAGGCTATGCTGGCGGCTTCGTTGCCACCTACTTCTTTGGGATTCCTAAAGATCGCTTAGAAGCAGTCAAAGAAAGCGAGGCAGAGGAGGCAAAACCAGCTGCAACCGTCACTGTGCAACCGCAACCAAAAGAAACGAGTGAAACGGCTGCAAAGGAAACGGCAGCAAATTCATCAGCAACAACGATCGATACACCCTTATACGCAGTAGCAACAGGTACGACAAAATCGATCAGCGCGTCAAGTGATCCGGTATTTTCGCAAAAAATGATGGGCGACGGGTATTTTGTCTTGCCAGACAATGGAGCGATCTTTGCACCAGCAGCAGGAACGATCACGACGATTTTCCCAACGAAACATGCATTGGGGATCAAGACTGCCAGCGGGCTAGAGATTCTGCTACACATGGGTGTCGACACCGTGGAATTGCAAGGAGCACCTTTTGAAATCCTGGTGGAGGAAGGCCAAGCCGTGACACCAGCCACCCAAGTTGCCCAAGTCGATTTGGCGCAGTTGACAGCTAAAGGCAAAGCTTCTGAGATGCTTGTCATTATCACCAATATGGACCAAGCTGCCAACGTTGAACTGTTACCGATCGCGGAAACAAACGCAGGTCAAGCAGTCATGCATGTGGCAACGATAAAATAATGGTAAAACCTCTATCTGATAAAGATGGAGGTTTTTTTTAAGAAGTTACTAAATTGATTGCGGAAACGAGGCCTTTATGTTACAGTTTCGTTACAAAGGGAGAAATCCCATTCGAGGAGGCAATGACGATGAAAAAAATAATTTGGTTCGGACTAATGACGCTGGCATTTTCACCAATGATGGTTCATGCAGATGAAACGGCTACGAGTGGAAGTGACAATCCGGTTGCCGTTAGCGAGACGCTTTCATCAGAAGGGCAAACAGACAGTGAGCAGATTCAAAATTCTGCCCAAGAAAGTACAGATGAAAACCAAGAAACGGATCAATCCGCTACTTCAGAAACTACAGCTGACGAGAATCAAGAGCCAGTCGATTCCGAAGCCGTTATTGCCTCGATCCAAGCAGAGACAGGGACGCAAAACGTCAATGAGATCAACACGTTAGCCGATGAACCTAGTTCGCTTCGTAGCGCCTTAACCCAAGGGATCACTGAAGGCAGTGTGACCGCATTTACCCAAGAACAGTTGGACCAGTTGACAGATGAAGAATTGACCAATGGCAATCGCCTAGCGTTACGTTATTCTAGTGATGCGATGGGCTTTGATATTGCTTACTTGGCAAAAATCATCGGTGCCTTGTTTGTCGATCAGACGTTATCCTGGGAAGCCATTGAGCCGCAACTGGCTTTTGATGCGAATAGCTACGCCAGTTTTGCTGACTTGATTCCTGTCGTGGATCAGTTGCAGGAATATTTAAGGGTCGTCTATCCAGCAGACGGAGTCTTTTTACATTTGAATCAAGCCGTTTCCAACGAATGGATGATTTCAATTTTGACCAATTTGAATCAGATGGAACAAGAGATGCAAGTTGATCCAGGTGCCTTTGTCCCAGGAAGGATCTCTTATATCATTCAAGCGGCAAATGATTCCATGTATCTGCCTACAGGCACGCAAACGAGTACGACTGAAGAAGCGACGGCAACATCGACGACTGCTCAAGAAACAGCGACAACGACTTCTTCGAAAGAGGCCAACGCTACTGCCGATGGTGAAAAAACATTACCTAAAACCAATGAAGCGCCAAGCTATACCTTACTGATCGCCGGTGTTATCCTGCTGCTGATCGTTTTCTTGATTTTATGGCGCCGAAAGAAAAAATGATCGTTATTTATAATCGGCAGAATGAAAAAATAGCAACCTTCGTTTTCCATCAGGGAAACGAAGGTTTTTTATTTTCAGAAATTTCACTCGTGATTTCTTTTCAAATAACGCCTTTTATAAAAAGACCAGAATTGATTCCTTCATAAAAAAGTCAAATTTAAATTCTTGCATTCTCTGGTGAGGGGTGTATAATGACACAGTGTCATATGACATCGTGTCATATCGAGAGCTGTGATTTATTTTAAATTAGAAAGGAGTTGCTTGTGATGCCGACCGATACATTTTTTCACTTGCCGCCAGAAAAACAAAAGCGCATCTTAAATGCGGCGAAAAAAGAATTCTCAAGACTGCCGCTGAAAGACGCCTCGATCGCCAACATCATCAAAGATGCCGAGATTCCTCGCGGGAGTTTTTACCAATACTTCGAAAACAAAGAAGATCTTTATTACTATTATTTCCATACGTTGAAAAAAAATAGTCAGCGAGATCTGCTGAAATCGATCCAACATGAAAACGGGGATCTGTTTGCGGGGTTCGAATGGTACTTTTCACGGATGATCGCCGAGGTTTTCAAAGGCAAAAACGCAAACTTTTACCGCAATTTATTTATGAGTATGGATTATCGTTCCTTCCATAAAGTCGTGCCAGAGATGCAGCACAAGATGCATCAAGAACACAAAGCCGATCGGCAGAAGCAGCAAGCCATCTTTTTGTCAGAGGTCGACAAAGATTTATTGAAAGTCAAAGACGACCATGAGTTGAAAATGCTGATCCAGCTGCTGATGCATACCGTCTTTTCGACGATTGCCGAAGCCTATCGCCAATCAGCATTTGATCCAGACTATGATCCTGCCGAAGCGATCGCTGATTTCAACAGTAAAGTCCGCTGGTTAAGAGAGGGCGCAAAAAAAGAAAGAGGGGAAACCTATGATTAAGCTGATAAAACGCGTATCCCTCATTTCCATAATCATGGCAGTGGTGTTTATGGTGATCCAAGTCGTTTCTGATTTGTATCTACCGACATTGACTTCCAATATTATCAACAATGGGGTGGCGACAGGGGACATTGATTACATTTGGAAAACCGGCTTTTACATGATCGGCTTTTCATTGATCAGTATCATCGCCGCTTTAGGAAATACGTATTTCGCAACAAGAGAATCACAAAAATTAGGACAAAAACTACGTTCGGACATTTACCAAAAAGTTGAGAATTTTTCTTCTCGTTCTTTCGATAAATTTGGGACCGCATCATTGATCACACGAACCACTAACGACGTCAACCAAATTCAAATGGTGACGCAAATGTTTTTACGTATGATGATCAATGCACCGATCACACTGATTGGGGCGAGCTTCTTGGCCTATCAAAAAGATGCCCAATTAACACGAATCTTTTTAGTCGTTATTCCTATCATGCTAGTATTAGTTGGCGGTATTATGTATTTTGCCGTTCCTTTATTCAAAAGTATGCAAAAGAAAACTGACCGTTTGAACTTAGTCTTTCGTGAAGGCTTGACGGGGGTCCGCGTTATTCGGGCATTTGACAAGACGGATTATGAAGCGAATCGCTTTGATCAAGCCAACAAAGATTACACCCACACCGCGATCAAAGTAAATACCATCGTGGCCTTGATGATGCCTTTGATGACGTTGATCATGAGTGGAACGAACATTGCCATCACATGGTTTGGTGGTCATTATATTGCCGAAATGACCTTAGAAGTCGGGAACCTGATTGCGTTTATGACTTATGCGATGCAAATTTTGATCAGCTTTATGATGCTGTCCATGATCTTCGTGATGGTGCCAAGAGCCCAAGCATCAGCTGACCGGATCAACGAAGTCTTAAATGAAGAAGATGAAATTCTCGATCCAAAAACACCAGCGACATTGAGCTTACAAGGGGATCAAGCAACCTTGACTTTTGACCATGTGGCGTATCGCTACCAAGGCGCTGAGAAATTGGCGTTGGAAGATATCGACTTCCAAGCAAAATCTGGTGATTTTGTTGCCATCATCGGTGGGACGGGCTCAGGGAAAACGACACTAGTCAATCTCTTGCCTCGTTTGTACGATGTGGAGTCTGGTGCAATCAAAATCAATGGGGTCAATATTGCAGAAATCACCCAGCACAATCTACGAGAAGTCGTGGGCTTTGTTCCGCAAAAAGCGGTACTGTTTTCCGGTACCATTCGTGAAAATATGAAATACGGAAAACCTGATGCGACAGACGAAGAAATCTGGCAAGCATTAGAGATCGCCCAAGCCAAAGATTTTGTCTCCGAACTGGCAGATGGCTTAGATAGCCGTGTAGAACAAGGCGGCGGCAACTTCTCTGGTGGACAACGTCAACGTTTAGCGATTGCTCGTGCGTTAGTGAAACAAGCAGATGTCTATGTCTTTGATGATTCCTTCTCCGCATTGGACTTCAAAACCGATGCAAACTTACGAGCAGCGCTGAAACGCGACATGCAAGACAGCATCATGGTCGTGGTTGCCCAACGGGTCAGCACAGTCATGGATGCCGATACGATCTTAGTATTAGATGAAGGACAACTCGTAGGGAAAGGGACCCATGAATCATTAATGGCAGACAATGAAACCTATCAAGAAATCGTTTCTTCACAATTGAGAGAGGAGGATCTTGCATGAGTGAAAAGAAAACAACAACACAACACCGTGGCGGACCAATGGGTGGCGGCCCGGGCCGTAACATCGGTGCCAAAGGACCAAAACCAAAAAACTTTTGGGGGACGGTCAAACGGCTTTTCGGGTACATGTCGAAACGCTCCATCGCTATCATTGCCGTCTTCGTTTTAGCGATCGCAGCCGTGATCTTCCAAATCCAAACACCGAAAATTTTAGGGGAAGCGACCACTGAAATTTTTAAAGGGGTCATGATCGGTACGCAGCAGATGCAAGCCGGCCAACAGGTGACAGAATTTCCTATCGATTTTGAGAAAGTTGGTCAAATCATTTTGATCGCGATCGGCATGTATGTGATTTCAGCCGTCTTCAACTTTCTACAACAGTTTATTATGACCCGTGTCTCTCAACGAACGGTTTATGAGCTGCGTCGAGACTTAGATGAAAAAATGAACCGCTTGCCGATCTCTTACTATGATACTCACTCAAATGGGGATATCATGTCACGGGCAATCAATGATATGGATAATATCGCAAGTACCCTGCAACAAAACTTGACCCAATTTATTACGAGTGTCGTGACCTTTATCGGGGTTTTGTGGATGATGCTGACGATCAGTTGGCAACTGACTTTGATTGCTTTAGCAACGGTTCCTTTAAGCTTGATCGTCGTGATGATCGTCGCACCAAAATCGCAAAAATTCTTTGCGGCCCAACAAAAAAGTTTAGGATTGCTCAATGACCAAGTCGAAGAAACTTACGGCGGTCATACAGTAGTCAAAACCTTCAACCATGAAGCTGCCGATCAAGTCGTTTTTGAAGAAGAAAATGACCGTCTGTATTCTGCTGGTTGGAAAGCCCAATTTATTTCAGCGATCATTATGCCCTTGATGAACTTCATTAAAAACTTAGGCTATGTCTTCGTGGCTGTCCTTGGTGGGATCAAGGTGGCCAATGGGAACATGACGTTAGGGGATGTGCAAGCATTCTTGCAATACACCAATCAATTCTCTCAACCGATCACTCAAATCGCTAGCTTGCTAAACACCATCCAATCAACCGTTGCATCTGCCGAACGGGTCTTTGAAGTCTTGGATGAAGAAGAAATGAATGATGAGCCTTCTGGTTTACCAGTGGAAGACAGTGAATACAAAGTTCGTTTCGATCATGTTCAATTTGGTTATGCCCCAGACAAATTATTGATGACCGATTTTAATTTGGATGTCAAAGCTGGTGAGATGGTGGCTATCGTAGGACCAACCGGCGCTGGGAAAACCACGCTGATCAATCTCTTGGAACGTTTTTATGATGTTTCTGGCGGTAGCATTCGTTATGATGGCAGAGATACCCGAGACTTGACTCGTGATGAATTGCGTAGTAATATCTCGATGGTGCTGCAAGATACGTGGTTGTTTACCGGCTCCATCTATGACAACATTCATTATGGAAATGAAAAAGCGACCAAAGAACAAGTGATTGCTGCGGCGAAGGCTGCCCATGTGGATGATTTTGTTCGCAAATTGCCAGAAGGCTATGATACGGTCTTGAATGAAGAAGCCAGCAACATCTCCCAAGGTCAACGTCAGCTGATCACGATCGCCCGCGCCTTCTTAGCGGATCCGGACGTCTTGATTTTGGATGAAGCAACTTCTAGTGTCGATACGCGGACTGAGATCTTGATCCAGAAAGCAATGGGGCGTTTGTTAGAAAATCGGACCAGCTTTGTGGTTGCTCACCGTCTCTCTACGATTCGTGATGCTGACAATATCATCGTGATGAATCACGGATCTATTGTTGAAACTGGAAACCATGAGGAATTGATGGCGCAAAACGGTTTCTATGCAGACCTTTATAACAGTCAATTTTCAGAAGAAGTGGCGTGATCCACTGTTTGTAATGAAAGAAATTCTTCCCCAAATGATGATAAACAGACCGCCAAAGGTTGACTGAAAGAAAGCAGTGATTGTCACTGCTTTCTTTTTTTTATGAATTTATATGGCTTTATTTTAAATATTTATTGCAATTATCTAGATAAAAATGTATATTAATACATAATTTCGAATGATCCAAGACAAGGAGTGAAATCAATGAGCCATCTTTTTCCTAATTACAGTCGTTTGCCCATCGATATCCAGCAAGGCAACGGCAGCTATGTGGTAGATTCGCAAGGGAACCAATATTTAGATTTAACAAGCGGCATCGGGGTCGTTAATCTCGGTTATGGGCATCCCAAAGTGCAAGCCGCGTTGATGACCCAAGCAGAGCAAATTTGGCATGTGCCGAATTTGTATGACAGCCAGCTGCAAGAAGAAGTTGCCCAAAAGCTGACCCAAAATCAAACGAGCGCCTCAGACGAGCCGTATCTGGCTTATTTTTGCAATAGTGGCGCTGAGGCGAACGAAGCTGCTTTAAAGCTGGCTCGCAAAGCGACTGGCCGTAGCAAAGTCATCAGTTTTGAACAATCTTTCCACGGTCGGACCTTTGGCGCGATGTCTTTGACTGGGCAAAGCAGTATTCACGATGGGTTTGGTCCGCTGGTACCAGAGATGGTTTATGTACCGTTTAATGACCTTGAGGCATTGCAAGCCGTTTTAGATGAGCAGACGGCAGCCGTGTTTTTAGAATTGATCCAAGGCGAAGGCGGCGTGATCCCTGCCGAGGTGGCGTGGGTCCAAGGGGTGGCAGCCCTTTGTCAGGAGCAGGGAGCACTGCTGGTGGTGGATGAGATCCAAACCGGGATGGGACGGACAGGAACACTGTTTGCTTTTGAAGGATATGGCATTGAACCTGATCTTTTTACCGTAGCAAAAGGGCTTGGTAACGGGATCCCTGTCGGAGCAATGCTAGGCAAAAGTCATTTGCAAACGGCTTTTGGACCCGGTAGTCACGGTTCGACCTTTGGTGGCAATAAATTAGCGATGGCCGCTGCTAGTGCCGTCTGCAGTGTGTTGCAAGAAGAGGACATTCAAGTCAATGTTCAATTGCGTCAGCAGCAGTTTTTCGACGGATTGCAAGGACTATCTAAGGTGCAGGCGATTCGTGGGAAAGGATTGATGATTGGTATCGAATTAGCAGATTCGGAAAGCTTGCAATCCGTGTTGACTCAACTGCGGAACCAAGGCCTCCTCGCATTAAAGGCGGGTACCAAGGTTTTGCGCTTGCTGCCACCCTTAACGATCTCGCAAGAGGAAACGAAAGCAGCCTTGGCGATTTTACAAGCGATCTTAGCATAATTGTATAAAAATAGATTTTTTGGGCATTTTTTCTTATAAAAACCGAATAACAGCGAATTTATTTTGAATAGTTTTATAAATAATCATTGACAGAGCAATGGGAGTTTCTTATAATCTTAAGTAAATTCTTTTGAGGAGTGACGTGTTTGAAGGCAGCAATCGTTGGTGTAACAGGGTATACCGGAATTGAATTGATTCGTTTGATCCAGCAACATCCCCAATTGGAGGTGGGCACCTTGCATAGTCATTCTATGCATGAAAATTCATCAGTTTTGTATCCTCATCTAGTTGGGCTGACAGAGCAGCTGATCGAACCTTTTGATGCAGAAAAAATCCAAAAGGAAAATCAACTCGTGTTTTTTGCGACTCCTGCTGGAATCAGCAAAGAACTCGCAGCGACTTTTGTCGCAAATGACTTTCCAGTGATTGACCTTTCTGGTGATCTGCGATTGAAGGATCGGGATAGCTATCAAAAATGGTATCACCAAGAAGCTGCCCCTGCCGAGTTGTTGGCACACGCGACCTATTCGCTGCCTGAGTTTGCAACGACTCCTGGCAATTTGATCGCCAATCCAGGCTGTTATGCGACTGCTGCCATTTTAGCTGCTGCGCCGTTGGTTCAGCAAAAACTATTCAGCGGTACGTTGATTTTTGATGGCAAGTCGGGTTTGTCGGGTGCTGGTAAGAAATTGACGGACAGCAGTCACTTTGCAACCGCTGCGGATAACATGACGATGTATAAGCCAAATCAGCATCAGCATATTCCTGAGATCATGCAGCAGTTTCAGCAATGGGATCAGGCAATGCCGCCGATCCAATTTTCTACCAGCTTACTGCCTGTCAAAAGAGGGATCTTTATGACGCTTTATGCGCCTATCAAAGACGCGATTTCGCAAGAGGACATCTATGAGCTGTACGTAAAAACGTATCAAGACCATCCGTTTGTCCGAGTGCAACCGTTAGGAAAGCTGCCCGAGCTGCGGCAAGTGACGGGAACGAATTTTTGTGACATTGGCCTATGTTTCAATCCGCTGACCCAAGTGTTGACCGTTGTCGCAGTGATCGATAATTTAGGCAAAGGGGCTGCTGGCCAAGCGATCCAAAACTTCAATCGATGGGCAAAGATACCAGAAACGACTGGTCTTATGCAAGCACCGTTATATCCATAAAATAGCCAACAGACGCGTGAGGATACTCGTGTCAGCCAGTGGACAATCCGCAAAAAGGTGACAGTAGGAGGAAAGAAAATGAAAGAAATCGAAGGAACGATCGCAACCCCCAAAGGTTTTTTTGCCGACGGTCTGCATTGCGGTCTGAAGAAAGAGAAAGTCGATCTTGGTTGGATCGTCTCTGAAGTGCCAGCCAGTGCTGCGGCAGTCTTTACCACCAATCAAGTACAAGCGGCACCCATTCTCGTTACAAAGGAAAAAATGCAAGCAGGCACCTTGCAAGGCGTGATCGTCAATGCGGGCAATGCCAATGCTTGTACCGGGGAGCAAGGTTTAAAAGATGCACAAGAGATGGCAGAATTGGCAGCAGCCCAGCTGCATACGAGTCCCGAAGCCTTTGCGGTAGCCTCCACCGGGATCATTGGTAAGAGCTTACCGATGGAAAAAATCACGGCAGGGATTCAGCAACTAAACAGGCAAGGGGATGCCCACCGATTTCAAAGAGCAATTTTGACGACGGATCTGACTGAAAAAAGCAGTGTCATCCAATCAACGATCGCTGACAAAACGGTGACTGTTGCGGGCTGTGCCAAAGGGTCTGGTATGATCCATCCTAATATGGCCACGATGCTGGCCTTTGTTACGACGGATGCAGCGATCTCGTCAGCACTCTTGCAAACACTGCTGAAAGAGTTGACCGATGTCACCTTTAATCAAATCACGGTCGATGGTGATACATCTACCAATGATATGGTGTTAGTTTTAGCCAACGGGTTAGCCAAAAATCCAACGATCGAAGCCGATACGCCAGCTTATCATGAGTTTAAAGGGATGCTTAAAGCAGTTCTGACCGCCTTAGCCAAAGCAATTGCGAAGGACGGAGAAGGCGCCAGCAAATTGATCGAAGCTCACACGAGTGGAGCTGTGACCGATGAAGCAGCCCGCATGATCAGCAAAACCATCGTCGGTTCGCCGCTGGTCAAAACAGCCCTCTTTGGCAAAGACCCAAACTGGGGGCGTATCTTATGTGCAGTGGGTTATAGTGGGCAACCCATCGATCCAGCAACGGTATCGATCGCATTAGCCGACATTCCCGTCTTTGTCCAAGGGACGCCGGTAGCTTTTGACGAAACCATCATGCAAGAACAGTTGGCGGAAAATGAAGTCAAAGTCGCTGTTGAGCTGAAAGAAGGGGCAGGTGTTGGCACCGCTTGGGGCTGTGATCTGACGTATGACTATGTGAAAATCAACGCACTATATCATACCTGAAACAAATCAGGTACTAGACAAAAAGGAGCGAGTAGATGGAAACGATCGTAGTAAAAATCGGCGGTGTCGCCTCAGAAAATTTAACCCCGTCATTCTTTGAGACGATAGCAGATTGGCAAGCTGCGGGCAAAAAAGTGGTCATCGTCCATGGCGGTGGTCACTACATCTCAGAAATGATGGAGAAAATGGCGTTGACAGTCAAAATCAAAGACGGCTTGCGGGTGACCGATCCCCAGACGCTTGAAGTGACTAGAATGGTCCTTTTGGGACAAGTTCAACCGCTGATTACGACTGCTTTCCAGCAAGCTGGCTTCCATGCCGTGGGACTGAATGCTGGCTGTGATCAGCTGATCCAAGGAGAAGTTATCGATGAGGAGAAATTAGGGCAAGTAGGGAAAGTTCAGCGAATCAACGCCGCCTTCTTGCAGCTCTTGACAGAGAAAAAACATGTCCCGATCTTGGCCCCACTAGGAATTACGCCAGAGGGGCAATGGTTGAACATCAACGCGGATGAAGTGGCTTGTCAGGTCGCAGCCAGCTTACAAGCCGAAAAACTGTATTTGTTGACGGATGTCCCTGGGATCAAGCAAGAAAGCAAGTGGTTGTCGGCTGTTTCTTTTGAGGAGATCCCCCAACTGATCGCCGAAGAAGTAGTCACGGGCGGCATGCTGCCAAAACTAAAAAGTGCTCAGAAAGCCTTAAAAGCAGGGGTAGCTGCCGTTTGTATCACCGATCGGATCGATCGTTTAGGAACCCAGATCCTCGCGGCAAGTCCAGCAGCAGCTGGCTGTAGTTGAAGCCATTAGCGACACCCAAGCGCCTCCTCTCTACTCATAAAAATGCAAAATTCTGACTTTTCTGTGCGTTTCTTCTTATTTTCTCTAAAAAAAGAATAAAAGAGATAGGGATTTCATTTGCTAGAATTTCGTTTTATCAGTACAATGAGTACATATGTAAGTAGGGGGAGAAACAATGACAGATTTCTTATTGGGGAGCAGTACGAAGTTGCTGACTGTTGCAATTCGGGTAAAAGACCGCGATCAAGCGATTGCCTTTTATCGCGATGTACTTGGCTTTGAGCTGAAAAGAGAAGAAAATGAGTTGGCCATCTTTGGTCTAAAAGGATTAGATAGAGAAGTTTTATGGTTGGAAGAAAGCCCGCGTGCCAACGACCATTTCGGTGAGATCAAAAAGATGCAGCGCATCGTTTTAGCCGTATCCTCGCTAGAAGAAGCGGCAACTATCGCGAGCAATGCCCAACAAAAAGCGATTGCTTTCGAAGTAGCTCGTTATGAAGCGAATCAATTAGGCTTCCTGATAGCTGATCCAGAAGGAAACAAAATCGAAGTCTTATTTACAGCACCCGCAGGAACTGCGGTACCAAAAGACGAAGCAGAATTGATCAAAGCGGCACCTGCAAAAGCGGCTGGCTTATCAAAAGAAGCTCATTTTGGCAAGCTGTATTTAAACGTCAGTAATCTAGCCAAAGAGCAGCTTTTCTTAGAAGAAAGCTTAGGCTTGAAAACAAAAGAAGCCGAAACGAAGGAATTTATCCTCAATGATGGTGACTTCCAAGTTGGCTTGACGGAAGCACAAGGTGGTACGATCGATTTACCGACCCATGAGGTGCTTGGCTTAGACTTCTTGAAAATCTCCATCAGTCAAGAAGATATCGATACATTGGAAAAACACTTGTCTGAGAAGAATCAAGAGTTTTTCATCGACAAAAAACGGCAATTGTTGACGACCTACGATGCGATCGGTATCGAATGGTGGTTTATCGTTAAAAAATAATAGATTATGAAAGAAAAAGCAGAGAGGGCGATTCTCTGCTTTTTCTTTTTTTTGTCAAAAAAAGAAACTTTTGTTTTTATTTCGCACGAAAGAGTGTAAAAAACTGTTACATCGATTCGAAGACCAATCATTGAAAAAACGGTAGTTTATCTGCATTAGTAGAACAGGTCCAATCTATTTTGAATTTCTTATTTAGTTATTTAATATTTGAAACGCCTGTCTTAAAACTTAATATAATAGCCATTATGATTCAAAAATCGCAAACATTATATTGAATTGTGGTTATTCTTAATTTATAATAAAAAAGAATCGAGATTCGATGGCTCTGGACGCAGAGGTTATTTGTTGTTATTAATGTATGCGGTTTCTTTTGGTGGTGAGCAGTAACGGGAAGACAAGGAGTAGATGTGATGGAAAAAAAGTGGATACACCGATATTTTGCTCAGTGGGATCTGCAGATGATGGTACTGCCGGCGATCTTACTGGTAGGCATTTTTAGCTATATCCCAATGTACGGGATTTTGATGGCATTTCAACAGTACAATATTTTTGAAGGTATGACAGGCAGTCCATGGATCGGCTTTGATAATTTTCGGCGCTTTTTTAGTGAACCACGTTTTTGGGAAATTTTACGGAATACCATTATGATCAGTGTGCTAAAGATTGCTATTTGTTTTCCAGCACCGATTTTGCTGGCGTTGATGCTTAACGAGGTCAAGAACGTTGCATTCAAACGTGTGGTGCAGACGATTACTTATCTCCCGCACTTTTTATCATGGGTGATCGTGGCGGGGTTTACGATGTCGATTTTATCGATGGATAACGGTAGTTTAAATATTGCTTTGGAAAGTTTAAACCTGATCGATGAACCAATCAACTTTTTATCGATCCCTCGCTATTTCTGGACGATCATCGTTACGACAAATCTTTGGAAATCGATTGGCTTTGGCTCGATCGTCTATATGGCAGCCATTGCTGGGATCGATCCGCAGTTGTATGAAGCAGCATCCTTAGATGGTGCGACGAAATTTCAGCAAGTTTTTTTGATCACGTTGCCTTCGATCGTTCCAATCATTACGATCTTCTTGATCTTAGAAATTGGCAACTTGTTGAATGCGGGCTTTGAAGATTTGCTTTTACTGGGGAGCAATCCAGCTCTTAGAAATGTGGCGGATGTCATTGATACCTATGTGTATCGGGTAGGGATCAGCAACTCTCAATATTCATACGCAACAGCTGTTGGTTTGTTCAAAGCAGTCATTAGTGTCACTCTTTTGAGCGGAGCAAACTTTTTCGCACGCAAAGTGGGTCACAGCTTATGGTAATCAGCAGAGGAGGAAATGAACAATGAAGAAAAATTGGGGCGACCAAGCGATGATGATTTTTATCTACCTTTTCTTGATAACGCTTGCATTCTTGACATTTTATCCCTTCTGGAATTCACTGGTGATTTCCTTTAATTCTGGACGTGACACGGTGACCGGTGGGATCACGTTTTGGCCAAGAGAATTTACGTTGGAAAACTATCAGATCGTCTTTCAAGATCAGCGCTTGATGAATGCCTTTTTCATCAGTGTCTTACGGACAGTGATCGGGACGTTTTCATCGATCATGCTGACAGCGATGGCAGCATATGGAATGTCAAAAAGAGAACTGATAGGGCGAAAATTTATTACGATTTTTTTCATCCTCACGATGTTCTTCAGCGGCGGCTTGATTCCAACTTTTTTAGTGGTACGTTCACTTGGACTGATGGATTCTTTTTGGGTAATGATCATTCCTGGTCTGATCAGTGTTTGGAATATGATCATCTTCCGTACGTTCTTTCAGCAACTGCCGAAAGGATTGGAAGATTCAGCGAAAATTGATGGTTGTGGTTATTGGGGCACGTTTTTCCGAATCATTTTGCCGTTATCAGGTCCAGTCATTGCCACTTTGTCGCTATTTACCGCCGTTGGGCATTGGAATGATTGGTTTATGCCAAGCATCTACATTACTTCAGATCATCTGATTCCCTTGCAGACCTTTTTGCAACGAGTCTTGAATTCGAACACGGTGAGTTCGCAAATGAGTCAAATTGATTCTGGCTCAGCAGCACGTTTGGCGGAAATGACTGGTGTCACAGGAAAATCCTTGTCGATGGCGATCATGATGGTGGCGACTTTGCCGATCGTAATGGTTTATCCGTTTGTCCAAAAGTATTTTGTAAAAGGTGTATTGATTGGTTCGTTGAAAGATTAGCAGAGCAGGAGGAACTCTCTTGATTAGAGGAGAGAAGGAACGAAACGTTGAAAGGGGATAAAAGAATGAAAGCAAAGGTATTAAAAGGCGTGCTGTCAGTGACTGCGATGAGTCTCTTACTGGCTGCTTGCGGCAGTGAGTCAGGGACAAAAGAAAGTGATGGGGCGGCAGCGAATGACCGTGACAGTTCGGAGGTCTTTGAATTAGGTAGTGAACCGTTGGAGATCACGATGTTTGGTAATTATGATTGGTACACGATGGATCGTTGGGGAGATGATCCAGCAACTGCTGCTATCAAAGAACTGACCAAGGTAGATATTCGCGCAATCGATGGTGGCGGGAATGCAGCACAGCGGCTAAGCACAATGATCGCTGGCGATGATCTACCTGATTTTATTTGGCTTGATCGAGGGTCGGATGTGGAACGGCTGCGAGAAGCGGGTGCCTTAGTGCCATTTGATGATTACTTGGATAAGTATCCGAACTTGAAAGAATGGGCGGGAGAAGACATCCTGAACATGCTTCGTTCAGAAGACGGCAAACTTTATCAGTTTCCCAACTGGTATAGCTCGGAGCCTTTCGGGAATGCGGGTTATGTCGTCAATAAAGAGATCCATGATGCTTTAGGTGCGCCAGAATTGAAAACAACCGATGATCTTTATGAGTATTTGAAAGAAGTTCAAACAGAGTTTCCTGATGTTATTCCATTTGAAACAGATGTCAGCGGACAAGGGATCAATGTCTTATACTCCGCCTTTGCAGAAGGGCGTTCACCAGCAGATATCCGCATTCGCGCTGTTCCTGAAGGCGACGTGTTGACCTCGATCTTTGCCAATGAAAACTACGTAGAATCGATTGAATATGCGTCAAGATTGTACCGTGAGCGCTTGATGACCCAAGATACCTTGACCCAAGATGCGGATATGGTTGCAGAAAAAGTAACTAGCGGCCGCGTAGCAGTTTACGCTGCTGCTAGTCCATCGAATCATGCTCGCGATGCCCACTATATCTTACAAGAGCAAAACCCAGATGCGGGGTATTTCTATATCGAACCAATTGCTAAACCAGGACTAGATCCTGACAATATTTTCCCAGGTTCCTATGAAATGCTAGGGTGGAATGTCAGTGTCATTACTAGAAATGCAGAAGACCCAGAAAAAGTCTTTGCCTTCTTAGATTGGTTGACAGGACCGTTGGGCCAATCGATCTTGATGTTTGGTCCAGAAGGCCAGTATTGGGATGGCTTTGATGAAGAAGGCTATACGAAATTTACGGATGCCTATGCAGAAGACAGTGCAGGCGTTTCGGAGATCGAGCAAGCAACTTCAAGTTTCCAATGGAACGGCAACTCCGCCTTTTTAGACAATACCAAAACAAAATTTGAGTTAAATCTTCCAGAAGATCAAATGAACTGGGCAACGAAATGGCAGCATGCCATCACTTGGGACACGCAAAAAGACGACACGGAATTTGCGGCGATCAACCCGATGCCAGACTCACCAGAAGGAATCATTCAGCAACGGATCAACGATATTTTTGAAGAAGCCAATGCTTCAGCGATCTTTGCTGACAGCGATGAAGAAGTGCGTGCCATCTTTGCTGAGGCGGAAGCCCAAGCACAAGCAGCGGGCTATCAAGAGTTGCTGGATTATCAAACAGAGAAATGGCAGCAAAATCTACAAAACTTAGCCCGCTAGAGGGTAAATCAGCTGATTAGAGAAAGGAGGCGGACTGATGGGAAATGAACGATGGTATCGTTGGTATGGTGCCAGTCAAGCGATAGCTAGTATGTTGCTTTTGAATGGCTACTGGTTACTGTTCAATCTGCCCGTTCTATTGCTAGCTTTGGGGCTGATTTTCCCCAGCTCTCCTCGTCAGTTTCTTTTCTCTTTGGTTGGTTTGATCATTAGTTTTCCTAGCATTCTTTTGCCAGCGACCTTTGCTTTATTTGGGGTCATGCGGCGCTGGTTGTACTATCAAGAACCACGACAGGCCATCGGAGGGACCTTTTGGCGGCTCTATCGGGAAAATTATCGGCGCAGTGTTGCCGCAGGTCTCTTTTTCGGTAGTCTCGCTTTGCTGCTGTTAGGCTCTTATCGCCAAATCGATTCCTTTCAGTTGCCCTTATTGGCTGTCGGCTATTTGTTTTTAAGTATCATTTTACTCGTGTGGTTGCTGTATTTTATCTGCGACAGTGTGCATTTGGCGGCACCCATGCGGCTCGCCTTGATCAAAAGCTTTTTCATCATCTTTTGGGCACCGTTGCAGACACTGATGTTGCTAGGGCTGTTGAGTGGCCTCGCTTTACTGCTCGTCTTGATCAATCCCTTACTCGCGGGATTGATCGTAGGGGGACTAGGTAGTCAATGTGCGTGTTACAGTTATTTGAGAATCGTCCAAAAGGCGCAAGCAAAAGCTGCACCAGCCGATGAGTAATCTATGTAATACTGATTAGAAAAAAATCTGAAAACTATCCTTAATGGGTAGTTTTTTTCATTGGCGAAAAGTGCTAAAGTTAGAAGCAAGACAAGCCTGAAAGGAGCGAGTATGGAACGATGACAATGTACCCAAAAACAGTACAGCTCATTCAAGAAAAAATGCCGACCGTTTTCCCAGGAGCGGTGCTGCGTTTTATCGCTGGTGAAACCCAAGAGACCCAGGTATTCGGACAGGCAGCGCTTCTTCCGAAAACCGAACCTATGACGAAAGATCATTTGTTTGATTTAGCCTCATTGACGAAAGTCGTTTGTACAACGAGTGTTCTGTTAAAATTGTGGGATCAAGGAAAAATCGAGATGGAGGCGCCGCTTACTCGTTGGTTGCCAGCGTTTAAAGACGATCGGGTAACGATCAAGCACTTGCTGACGCATACGGCAGCCATCAACACGTGGATTCCTCATCGAGACCAGTTGGATGCTGCTGCCTTGCGCAAGGCGTATTTGCAGCTTGAAAGCAGTGATACGATCGGTCAAACGGTCAGCTATACGGATACTGGGACGATTTTGCTGGGCTTTTTATTGGAGGAGCTGTATCAAAAACCAGTGACCGAGATTTTTCAAGAAGAAGTCTTGACGCCTTTAGGCATGAAGAACAGCGGCTTTCCGCCTTTTCCTCCTTCACAGCTGCCATTGATCGTGCCTACCCAGCAGCAGCCAGACGACAGTATCCTTAGAGGAATCACCCATGACCCAAAAGCACGAGTGCTGGGAAACCATGCCGGCAACGCCGGGTTGTTTTCTACCGTGGATGATTTGACGCTGTTCGTTCAACTGTTATTGGCAAATGGTCAGCAGCAAGGTGCGCCGTTTTTCTCAGAAAAAGTGATGCAGGCGCTGGCTCAGAGGCAGACGCCTGAAAGCACAAAGCCCCGCACCTATGGCTGGGACTTATTGGGTGCGCCGTACCAATTATTTCATACAGGCTATACAGGCACGTTTCTCGCAGTAGATATCCCTAACAAAAAAGCGTTTATTTTCTTATCGAATCGGGTCCATCCAGTGGATCATCGAGAAAGCTACTTGGGTCATCGTGACGAAATCCTGCAATGTTACTTAAAAGAATCTGCCGAATAAGCGGATTCATGCTATAATATGCACGAACAACTAGAGAGGGGAACAATTATGGAACCATTGTTTATGAAACCTGTTTTTCAAGAAAAAATTTGGGGCGGCAGTCGCCTGCATTCTGTTTTTGGTTTTGATTTACCGAGTGACAAAATCGGTGAAGATTGGGCGATCAGTGCGCATCCTCATGGGGTGAGCGTCATTGAAAATGGTCCGTTTAAAGGCAAAACATTGGCGGATCTTTGGCAAGACCATCAAGAACTGTTTGGACATTCAGACGAACCAGTCTTTCCATTATTAATTAAAATTCTAGACGCGGAAGATGATCTATCCGTTCAGGTCCATCCTGATGACACGTATGGGCTAGCCCATGAAGGGGAATTAGGGAAAACGGAATGCTGGTACATTATTGATGCCGAACCAGGTGCGGAAATCATTTATGGCCACCACGCACAAACCAAAGAAGAACTTGCGGAAATGATCGAAGCGGGTCGTTGGGATGATTTGTTAACAAAAGTCCCTGTGAAAAAAGGGGATTTCTTCTATGTGCCAAGTGGAACGATCCACGCCATTGGGAAAGGGATCATGATCTTAGAAACCCAACAAAGCTCGGATACGACTTATCGGGTGTACGACTATGATCGTACTGATGATCAAGGACAAACACGGGAGCTGCATATCCAACAATCAATCGATGTGACGACGATTCCTGCACGGACGCCAGAATTATCGATCCGTGAAGTCAAACAAGGACAATCAGCAGTCGTTACCTATCTTGAAACGCCATTTTTCAATGTGTATGAATGGGAAGTACGTGGAAAATTATCGTTGGCACAAAAGGCCGATTATACCTTGATGACTGTGATCGATGGGTATGGGCAGTTGATGATCGACGGTCATTCCTATGAACTAAAAATGGGCACGAGCTGCATTTTGCCAAACCCGATCAAGAAATGGGAATTGGTTGGTGAATTGACTGTCATTGCCTCTGAACCTGGAAAAAAATAAAACGATCAGTAAGTGACGTGATTCGCACAAGCAAAACAGCACACGTTCCTGATTTTTCGTAAGGCTGAACGCGTTCAGCTGCCTGTCATCATTGGCGATTTTTCCGCTTTTGACTGACAGGTTTTTTCGTATGGACACTCACGATAGACGTCTGAGGAAGATTTGTTATAATGGCAGTAATGAAGGATAGGTGAAAAGAATGGTTTACTTAGATCATGCAGCAACGACACCGCTGCACCCAGAAGTGATCAAAGTGATGAGTGAAACGATGCAGACATTTTTTGGCAATCCATCAAGCATTCATCATTATGGTCGAGACGCCCACACCCAATTAGAATTGGCTCGTCAAGCGATCGCTCAGCAGCTAGGGGTCAAGGAACATGAGATCATTTTTAACAGTGGAGGTACCGAAAGCGATAATACAGCGATCATCGGTACAGCCCTTAGCAAACAAGCACAAGGCAAACATATCATTACGACCCAGATCGAACATCCGGCGGTCATTGAGAGTATGCGCTATTTAGAAGGCTCAGGCTTTGAGGTGACCTATTTGCCCGTAGATCAAAAGGGGCAATTGGCCGTCAGTGAAGTTGAGGCTGCCTTACGTCCCGATACGATTTTAGTATCCATAATGACGGCAAACAATGAAACGGGCAATTTGCTACCGATTGCAGAAATTGGCGCCCTTTTACGGGAGCATCCCGCCGTTTTTCATACCGATGCCGTGCAAGCTTATGGCAAGATCCCGCTTGAAATCAATGAAAATAGCATTGATCTCTTAAGCATTTCCGCTCACAAAATCAATGGACCAAAAGGGATCGGTTTTTTGTATAAACGAGATGGCTTGTCGCTACCTTCGCTACTCCATGGTGGCGAACAAGAAGAAAAACGGCGAGCAGGGACGGAAAACTTGGCAGCCATCACGGGGATGGCCAAAGCAGCTTCTTTGCATACCCCCGAAGCACAGCAAGCAGCGGCAGAACAATATCAAACGTTTGCCGATGTACTGATGGAGACCTTAGCAGCACAAGGCATCGATGTTCAGTTGAATGGTGACCCAGCACACAAATTGCCGCATATTTTGAATCTGCGTTTCCCAGGGGTCAGCAGTGACTTGTTACTGATGAAATTGGACTTAAAAGGGGCCGCCATCTCGACAGGCAGCGCTTGTACGGCGGGCAATGTGGAACCCTCCCATGTGCTAGAAGCGATGGTGGGCAAAGAGCATCCAGCTATCCGGGAATCGGTCAGAGTCAGCTTTGGCTATGGCAACACATTGGCGGAAATCGAAGCATTTGCTCAGCTATTAGCAGAAACTGTCTTAGCAACGAAAAAGTAGGAGAACAGCTAGCAATCTCGCTGAAAACTATTTATAATGAAAGAAATGATGTTAAAGAGGTGAAGAACATGGCATTTGAAACAACAGCAACCGTTTTAGGCGCAGCAACCCAATACCGCATTGCTCCTGAAGCAAAAAAATATACGTTGCGGGATAATGGCTTTACAGAAACGAACGGCGGCAACTTCCAATTGATTCGTGGCCTTGAAGCAACACCCCAAAGCAAAGAAGGCTTTAAATTAAAAATCACTGTTGCAAAAGATCTGCAAACCTTCAAGATGTCGATCACGACAGCCAATGGATTAAAAGCAGTCAATATTTTCAAAGATGAACAGCACAAAATGCTGCAAGAAAAATTTTACTTTTTAATGGATGGTTTTATCAGCCGCGGGTTGTTTGTCAAAGCGTAAGCTTTTGTCAAAAGCAGCTATACCGTTCAAAGGGCAAGAAGTGTGTCACTCCGCCAAGCAGGCAAGGGATTGATACACTTCTTTTGTATCTTTGCCGGTTTCTTTTTATACTAAAGTAAACAAACCTAAGCCGTTCTCAGAAAGTGGATACGTTGAGACGAGAAAGAAGGAATCCAGATGAAACGAACCTTAAACAAGCAATCCGTGTTAGCCGTTGGAATGGGGACTTGGCATATGGGGGATGACCCAGCTAAGGAAAAAGCCGAGATCGATGCGCTGCAAGCGGGCATCAAAGCCGGAGCGGCTGTCATCGATACCGCAGAAATGTACGGCGAGGGAAACGCAGAAACGCTAGTTGGCAAGGCGATCCAGCCCTTTACACGAGCAGATCTTTATTTGATTTCAAAAGTCTATCCCTGGAATGCCTCCACCGATGAATTGCCAAAAGCTTTAGACCGCAGCTTAGCGCGTTTAGGCACCGACTATCTTGATCTGTATCTGTTACACTGGCGAGGGGATGTACCGTTAGCAGAAACAGTTGACGCACTAGAAGCTGCCAAAGACTCTGGAAAAATTCGCGCATGGGGCGTCTCTAATTTTGACGTGGCAGATATGGAGGAGCTGTTGCGGTTAGAAAACGGCGATCAATGTGCCGCCAACCAAGTACTCTATAATTTAGGCGCCCGCGGGATCGAATACGATCTTTTGCCTTGGCAGGCAGAGACGGAGATTCCGGTGATTGCCTACTCACCAATTGCTCAAGGCGATCGGTTAGGGCACCACTTTAAAAATGATGAAGTCTTGAAAGAGCTGGCAGAAGCCAAAGGCTGCACGATTTTTCAGCTGCTTTTGGCATGGACCCTCCGACAACCCCACGTCTTAGCGATCCCACAAACCAGTGACTCGCTGCATATGCTGCAGAACATTGAAGCTGCCAAAATCGTTTTTTCCAAAAGCGAATTGGCGACAATCGATGCACGCTTTCCGGAGCCAACGAAAAAGCAGCCGCTAGCGATGATTTGAAGACCCTAATCACAGAAAAAAGCAGTAAAGTAAGGAGCGACTATGAAATTTTTTACGTCTGATACCCATTATTTTCATGCAGCCTTGCTCGGGGACAATGACTTTGCCCCACGCCCCTTTGAGACAGTGACGCAAATGCATGAAACGATGATCGCTAGCTGGAATGAGGTGGTTGCGGATAAAGATGTCGTTTATCATTTAGGGGATGTCGCGATGCACCCTGCTTATGAAGCAGGCTTTCCAGAAATTGCTGCGCTGTTAGCACAGCTGCAGGGCAAAATCGTTTTTATCAAAGGCAATCATGATACCCGGGCTTTCTTTGCGTACTTGCGCAAGCATGATCCTGGTTGTTTGGGAGCCCAAAAGTATGCGTTTGAAGATGTTGGTGTTTTGCTGAAGTTTGCTCACCAGCAATTTATATTGACCCATTATCCTATGCTGCTGGGGATCACCAAAAACAGCCGCAATCTGCATGGGCATATCCATCATCACAGTGTTCCAATCGCTGAGAATCTCAACGTAGGAGTCGATGCGCCGGAATTGGCGTTTCTGCCGCAGCCGCGTCCCTTCGGTCGACCAGTTTCCGAAAATGAACTGGCGGTGCTGTATCATGCAAAACAACAAGAACTTGCCAAGCTAGCTCGTTAACAGATAACAAGAAAAGCAAGCGTCAAGACAACGTCGGACGGCTTGCTTTTTTTGTGATGACTTTGACAGCAAGCTTTGATTAAGGAAATTTTTTTGATAAAAATAAACTTTATATGTAAAAAATAATCGATTCCAAGAGTTATTATTTGATGGATATTTAAGAAATGTGTATGCTTTAAGTAGAAAGCAGTAAAGGAGGTTGCCAATGCGTAAGATTTCTAAAGTGATTTTTATCATCGGATTACTTTTACTCTTACTTGTCTTTTATTTTGGGATCATCGCCAATCAGCAAGCGGCTTCATTGCCTGTTTACTTGATTCCTTTGGATGAATATCCTTGGGTCGGATCTTCCATGAGTATGCTGCTCTTTTGGTTATCTGTTGGCTTTGCTATTTTTACAGTGATCGCACTCTTTGTCGTTTTGTTTTATCCAAAACGCTCAGACCGCTTGATCATTCCCCATAAGACAGGCGATTTAGTGATTCAGAAGAAGGCGTTAGAGCATTTTGTGCTCGAGCGGGTGAAACAAGCAGATTTCATCCATCAGCCATCGGTAAAAATCAAAATCGTCAAGAATAAAGTAGCGGTAAAAATCGATGGAGAAATGAAACAAACAGCAGCCATCCCGCAAAAACAAGAAGCTTTGGTTGGTGAGATCAGCAGCAGTCTGCAGCAGCTTTTCGGTATCGAAAGCAATATCCAAACGGAAGTTGTTTTAAAAGATACGCAAGAAACGCCAGCAGCCCATGACCAACCGCGTGTAGTTTAGGAGGAACAGGTATGAGTGAATGGTTCTACCACTATAAGATTCCGCTTATCTTTGCAGGTTTCGGTTTGATCCTAGCGATCCTGTTTCTAACGATCGGCTTTTTGAAAACCATACTGCTGGTGCTATTTACGGCACTAGGTACGTATCTGGGATTTTATCTCAAAGAAGTCGGATTCTTTGAACAATTTCAAAGACCGCGCCGTTAACTTTGGTAACATTATTAGTTTAATTTATATCAAGATTATAGTAGGAGGAATGTACGATGGAAAACCAAACAAAACCAACAACAGGTGTTAAAGGAGAATTAACTTACGAAGATAAAGTGATTCAAAAAATCGTAGGCATTGCATTAGAATCTGTAGACGGACTCTTAACAGTCGATGGCGGTTTCTTCTCAAATATTGCAGGTAAATTAGTCAACACCGATGATGTGACTTCAGGGATCAACGTTGAAGTTGGGAAAAAACAAGTGGCAGTCGATCTTGATATCGTTGCAGAATATGGCAGCGACATGACCACGATCTACGACCAAATCAAAGAGGTTGTTTCAACACAAGTCAACAAAATGACGAATTTAGAAGTCATCGAAGTAAACGTGAATGTAGCAGATGTCAAAACACGTGAACAATTCGAAAAAGACTCTGAAACAGTTCAAGACAAAGTAAGCAGTGCGGCAGAAACAACTGGCGACTTTGCGTCAAAACAAACACGTAAAGCCAAAGGTGCCTTCAACCGGACAACGACGCGTATTCAAGAAAACAACGAACCACGCGTTCAATAATAGCAAGATAAGCAAAAGACTAGCTGCGGCTAGTCTTTTTTTGTCCCACAAAAGGTGTATTTTTGCAGCTTCAGCCGATCAGAACATCAAAGCCAAAAGCTCCAATAATGGATTCCTTCTGCTTGAAAGACATCGTTAGGATAGCTTTTCTCATAATGGGCTTTTTCGGGGGAATCATTAGGATCGAATACTTGAATCGTTCCTTCTTTGTTCAAAGCCAATACCATGATATGTCCGGATGTCGTAAAGGTTCCTGCTTGAACCGAGACCACAACGGGGATGCCTTGTGTCATTTTCTCATAGGCAGCCTCAAATGAATCCCCTAAATCGGCAAATTGGTAACCAAAAGCTTCGGCAAACTGAGGAAAGATTTGCCAACTTGTTCCTTGTTTGGGAAGATAAAATTGATCGCCAGCCCACTCCAATAGTTTGTCAGGATTCGGCGGAAGATCCGTCCAAAAAGCATCGATCATGGCTAAAGAAGCAATAGCGCACCCGTTTGCCGCAAAGGTGTTTTGCTCTTCTCCATATCCATACGTGTTATTGCCCCAGCGTTGATCGGTTTGTACAATCAACGGCAGTTGCTGCGTGTCTGCCATCGCTTGTTGAATCGCTTGATTGGCTTGACGAGTGAACTGTTTTGAGACAAGCGCTGTCTGATCAAACGCAGCATCCCTGACCTGATCAATCACGTAATGAATGACAAAAACACCACCGATGAGAAAAAGCAGCAGTGCAAGGCTCTTTTCTTTCTTCCCATCATTTCTCCTCGTTTTCGATATCCTTGTGTGCGATCGCATGAAATGCCCCTCCTCGTAAAGTAGTATCTAAGAGAAGTATAGTCTTTTTCTAATAAGAGCATTTCTGCATTTCCTGAAGAATTTCATACGATTTTATGACAACCACCATTTGAAAAGTAAGTTGTTACTGTTTGGACAGCTGTCGATGACAGACACAAAAGCAGCGCTTCCTCTATTTGGCTGAGTAGGTGGAATAACGAACAGTTACTTCTCTCCAGATGTCTTTTCTAAAAAAGGAATTTTTAAGAAAAGACAGCAAACAGTGAAGTTTTTTGTGTTTTGTTGTATAATGCAAATTACTGAAAAGTTGCGACCTTCAAATCGTAGATGATTTCAGAATCTATAATTGAAATGATGGTGAAACAATCATGTCTAACGAAAACACCCGGGTGGTGGTTGGAATGAGTGGCGGGGTAGACTCGTCAGTAACAGCACTTTTGCTGAAAGAACAAGGGTATGATGTTGTCGGGATCTTTATGAAAAATTGGGATGATACCGATGAAAACGGTGTTTGTACCGCAACAGAAGACTACAAAGACGTAGCCAAAGTGGCTGCGCAAATCGGGATTCCTTATTATTCAGTGAATTTCGAAAAAGAATATTGGGACCGTGTATTTGAATATTTCCTTGCAGAATACCGTGCCGGACGGACACCTAATCCAGATGTCATGTGTAACAAGGAAATCAAGTTCAAAGCCTTTTTGGATTATGCGATGGATCTTGGTGCCGATTATGTAGCAACCGGCCATTATGCGCAAGTGACCGTTGATGAAAACGGCGTAACCCATATGTTACGAGGCGTGGATAACAACAAAGATCAAACGTATTTCTTAAGCCAATTGTCACAAGAACAATTGAGCAAAACCATGTTCCCATTAGGTGGCATGGAAAAATCAGAAGTACGAGCGATCGCTGAACGGGCAGGTCTAGCAACAGCCAAGAAAAAAGATTCCACTGGTGTCTGCTTTATCGGAGAAAAGAATTTCAAACAATTTTTGAGTAATTACTTGCCAGCGAAAAAAGGCAATATGGTTACATTAGATGGTGAAGTCAAAGGACAACACGATGGCTTGATGTACTACACCATTGGACAACGTCAAGGCTTAGGCATTGGCGGCGGCGGTGCCACTCAAGAACCATGGTTTGTCGTAGGAAAAGACCTAGCCACTAACACCCTGTATGTAGGGCAAGGATTCCATCATCCCGCATTGTATGCAGATCGCTTGGAAGCAAGCCAAATCCACTTTACTACAGAACAAGACCGCGGAACGGAATTTTCATGCACAGCAAAATTCCGCTACCGTCAACAAGATGTACCGGTAACCGTGCGTCTATTAGATGGAGATCGCGCAGAAGTGATTTTTGACGAACCAGTACGCGCCATCACTCCTGGACAAGCAGTCGTTTTTTATGACGGCATGGAATGCTTGGGCGGCGGTTTGATCGATGCAGCCTACAAAGAAGCCAAAGAATTACAATATGTTTAACCACTAACACAATCAGCCCTAGCTAAGAACACTGAACCAATCAGTTGTACTTAGCTAGGGCTTTTTTTCTTTGTACCAACGAATGTTTTGCGTAATCAAGAGAACCAAAAAAATAGGTAGCCGTTTATTCTTTGATCTTGAAAAGGTGGATCTTTTCGCTAAATGCAGCGACTTGTGCAGGATCGATCGTACCGTTTGTTTTCGAAAGCGCATTAGACATGCCACAAGCCATCGAATAGATCAATGCTTGTTCCATTGGAAACTGTTTATTCAATGCAACAGCCATACCACCAACGGTTGAATCACCACAACCAGTCGTATTAACGATGGCGATTTTAGGGATCTCGATCTTAAAAAAAGTCGACTGATGTTTAACGATTGCCCCATCGTCGCCTTGAGAAACCATGACGGTGTCGATCCCTTCGAAGAGAGAGCTCTCTAAGACAGAGAAAATGTCTTGCGATGAATGCAATTTTTGACCCATTAGTTCTTCTAATTCCTGTTGATTTGGTTTAATAAAATTCGGACGAGCATTCGTTTGAGTCAAACAATTTTTTAGTTGTTCCCCAGCTATATCCATGAGGATCGGGACTTGTTCACCTAATGATTGACGGATGAATTGAAGCAATTGATCGTGAAAATGCCCATTATCAGAATTTACTGATCCAGAAATACAGACGACCGTGATGGGGTGTTGTTTAATTATTGCTGCAAGGTGTTGGTAAAAAAGTTGTTCGTTTTCCTCCGACAGATAAAGTCCTTTTTCTACTAGCTCAGTATGGGTGTTACCGTCATGCATGATCGTGATCGCATTGCGAGAATTGCCGTCGATGGTGAGGAAATCCAATACATAACGTTCTTCAGCTAGTAAAGAATCAAGGATCGTTTTGCCTACAGGTCCACCTAAAATACCTGTTAATAAAACGGCTTCCCCAGATTGTGCGATGACTCTGCCAGCATTGATGCCTTTTCCTCCAATTGATGTATGTGGGTTATCTACCCGATTTACTTGATCCAATTTTAGCGAAGGAACAAGATAGTTGTAGTCCATGGAAGGGTTCATTGTGATGGTTAAAATCATTTTTGTTCCTCCTTGAGGATCTCTGTAAAGGAACGATAATAGTCAAAAGTAGTCTCAGAAAGTTTATCATCAGTGATCAAATAGTCGATATCTGAAAGCGAGTAGAAGGTATAAACGTCAGAGCGATTAAACTTGGAACTATCTGCAACGATGCATTTTTTGCGGGAATGTTTGAATGCGACTCGTTGAATCGAACCTTCAACAAGATTTGCAGTGGTGATATTATTTTCAAAGATCCCATTTGTAGCAGCAAAAGCGATATCGATATTTAAATTTTCAAAACTCTTCTCTGCTGTTTCCCCATAAAATTCTTCCGTCGTGCGGGAAAATTCTCCACCGGTCAATAAGACACGATAGTCTGTGTTGTAAATCAAATAATTAAAAGCAAGTAAACTATTTGTGATCACGAATAAGTTTGCTTTTTTTAGTTCAGGTAAAGCGTGGAGCATCGTAGTTCCCGCACCGATATAGATAGTATCGTTGTCTGATATGATACTGTTCATTACTTTTCCGATGAATTTCTTTTCGGCAACGTTCGTATCGATTTTTTCTTGAGTAGAAAGCTCGTGTTCGATTTTTTCGAGTTTTTGGGCGCCACCATAGATTTTTACCAATAAAGATTGATTCGCTAACTCTGTAATATCTCTACGAATGGTCATATCGGAAACGTCTAATGTTTTGGCTATTTCTGCAATGGATAAGTAATCGTGCTGATTCACTAGCGCTAGAATTTTTTCTTGCCGTTCTTTCTTTAACATAGTTTCACCTCTGGTTGATTAACGATTTTTTTAAGTTTCTTTTTTATCGATGTTCTTTATACATTAATTAATAGCATTTACTTTTGGAAAAAGCAAGGGAAAATGTTCATCTTTGTTAAAGTTTGATAGTTTCGTGTATTGGTGAAAGGAATCAGTTTGAAAAAAATACCAAAAGAAAGCGTTGACAAGAAAAATTAACTATTGTATATTTACATTGTAAAACATATTGTAACAAACTTTAACAATATTTATCATTTGAGTTGAACAAGGAGGAAGAATAGGTGGGCTATACGAGCATGTTTGATGAAAGGCTAATTTTTCTCGATGTGGAAGGAGAGGAGTTGAAAGAACTATTTGAAGAAATAGCAAAACGATTACAGCAACAAGGTTTTGTGAATGAACAGTATGTAGAAGGATTACTAGCAAGAGAACAAGCTTTTCCAACTGGACTGATTACACAGTATTTGAATATTGGCTTGCCTCATTCAGAACCAGCGTATGTCGAAAAGCCTTTTATTGCGATCGTGCGTATGAAAAACGAGGTGAAGATGAAGCAAATGGGCGACAGTCAAGAAATGCAGGTCAAGGATCTCTTTTTTCTAGGAATCAAAGAACCAAAAGAGCAAGTCGGCTTACTGCAATCGTTAATGGCATTATTTATGGATGAAGGATTTGTAAAGGCATTCATTGAAACACAAGAAGTGCAGGCAATTTATCAGCTAGTTACACAGTATACAAAATAAAATTTTTGGAGGAATTTAAGATGAAAAGAAGATTGATCGTAGCATGTGGAAGTGGGGTTGCAACAAGTCAAACGATCGCAAGTAAAATTGCTGGAATGCTTGAAGATGACGGAATCGATTTCCCCGTTGAAGCAGTTGATTACAAGTCGATCCAAAATGAATTGCCGTCGACAGGAATTTATGTGTATGTTGCTCAGCCAGATGATGAAGTATTGGAAAAAGCCGCTGAGCTAGGTGTACACGTTTTTACTGGGATTCCGTTTCTTACCGGTATGGGTATGGATACGATTTATGAAGAAATCAAAGAATTGATTGGCTAGTACAAAACATCCTATCAAAAGAAAGAAGTGAAAAAAATGCAAGTATTTCAAGACATTATCAATTATATCTTAGGTTTAGGTTCCGCTATTTTTGTGCCGCTAATCATTTTAATCCTAGGCTTGGTTGCAGGGATGAAATTCAAAAAAGCCTTTATGTCTGCAATCACGTTAGGTATTGCTTTTACTGGGATGTCTATGGTCATTGGCTTTATGTCAAATGCAGTTAGTCCAGCTTCCGAAGCATTGGCAAAAAATACTGGCTTGAACTTGCCTGCGCTAGATTTAGGGTGGACAGGAGCGGCAAGTATCACCTGGTCATGGTCCTATGCATTTGTTTTCTTTGCCGTCGTTCTTAGCGTGAATTTTGTCATGTTGATTTTGAACTGGACCAAGACGTTGAATGTCGATATGTGGAATGTATGGGGCAAAGCGCTGACTGCCTATCTGGTCTACTTTATCAGTGGAAGTTTACTTGCTGGGTTTATCACCGCCATCGTACAGGTTATCTTGGAACTTAAAATGGGGGATATGTTCCAACGCCACATTGAGGATTTGACTGGTATTCCTTTAGTAACAGTGACCCACTTGATGAATATTTCAGCAGTGCTTTTATTACCGATCAATGTGATTATGGATAAAATTCCTTTCTTTAATCGACGGGCCGATACCAAAGCCTTAAAAAAGAAAATCGGTATCTTCTCTGAAAATTCGGTGATGGGCTTTCTCATTGGTTTGGGCTTGGGATTAGCTGCAGCTTATGGCGTGTCAGGCTCATTGAACTTAGCTATTCAAATCGCGACTGCAATGGCTTTGTTCCCAATGATCTCAAAAATGTTTATGCAGTCTCTTTCACCACTGGCTGATGCAATGTCGGAAATGATGAAAAAACGCTTTAAAGATCGGGAAGTTTACATTGGGTTAGATTGGCCCGTATTAGCTGGTCGCTCTGAGATTTGGGTCACTGCTATCTTGTTGGTACCTGTCTTTATTGGCTATGCTATCATCTTGCCGGGAAATGCTGTGTTGCCTTTAGCAGGAATCATTAACTATTCGATCGCAGTAGGTGGATTATTGCTCACCGGCGGAAACTTGGTTCGTATGCTGATCATGGGGGTTATTTCGATGCCAATCTATCTATATGCAGCTACGTATTTGACGCCGATCCTAACGGGCTTAGCAGATCGAACCGGCGCAGTAGAAGGAATACAAAAAGGGCAGCAAATCACTTGGTCTTCGATCGAAGGACCGGAATTTCGAATTTTATTTGCAGAAGCGTTTAAAGGAAATATCTTGGGTATCGTCGGTTCCGTTGTGTTTATCGCAATGTTTGTCTGGTTGTATAAATATATGAATAAGGTAAAGGTACCAAGTCAAAGATATGAAGAACAAGGGACCCCATCGACGCAAGTACGTGCGACGAATGGCTAATATTTTCAAAAAGGAAAGGACGACAGGAATGGGAAAGAGCGAAAAAATAAAATGGCAATTGCTTCTTTTTCTAGCAATTGGCTGCTATCTCTTAGCTTTGGTGACACAACAGTACCTATTTAATGTCGTAGCGATTGGTCTAGCAGTCTGTGTATACAAATATGGCAGTCCAGTACTTTTTAAAGAATACGATGAACGAAAAAAGAAAAAAGAGGAAGAAGCAGCTAAAGTAAGGGAAGCTGTACAAACAATCTTACGCAACAAAACGTTTGAAAAATAAAAAAGGTGGTCTTGAATATGTCAGATGGACGGATGATTTTTGAAAGAGAACGGGAAGATTTAGCACGAATCGTAAAATTGATTTTTACCCGGAAGAATACAAATGTTGCAGGCGGTAATTTTTCTTTTAAAACAACCGATGAAACTGGAAAAGAATACATTATTATGACACCAACTATGATGTCAGAAGCCTATTTAGGAGAGGTCTCACCAGCCCAGATTTTAGTCGTTGAGCCTCATACGAGAACAGTGATTGATGGGGTTGGTCAGCTGACACGAGAAATCAACTTACACGAAGCGGTTTATGATACGAATCCAGCGATAAAAGCAGTTTTACATGCCCATTCTCCTCACTCGATGTTTTGGGCAACCGCCGGATTGGATATGCCTAACTTAACAGAAGCGACCCAAAAAATTGGCTATATTCCTGTACTAGACTTTGAACCTAATTGCTCACCAGAATTAGCAGAATTAGTTTCTGATTACATGAAAAAAGAACAACTCGCCTTACCGAATATGTTGCTCCTCAACAGTCATGGGGTACTGATCAGTGCGCCAGGAGCATCTGGCATCGAAGCAATCCATAAAGCTTTGCAAATACTAGATACCACGGAATGGAATGCGGAAATTGCCTATAAGCAAACGATTTTTCAATCTTTAGGCTTGTTAGATGGTTTTTACTCCAAAGGGAGACAAGTAGGAACACTTGAAGACTTGAAAAAACATACACCGATTTATAATAAAGAAGAAATTTTTGCTGGTGGTGACTAGCCAGCAAGTAATCATCTTTTTCGATTGATAAAAATCCAAGAACATTCGTTTACGAGTTCTTGGATTTTATTTTTTTATTCAAAATATGCTATAATTTAGTCAGAAAATGAATGTTTTTGATGCATTGGCATTTTTAAAAGAAAGGGGGAGGTGCATGAATCGTACAAGAGCCAACCTCATGAAATGAGGGGAGGTTAGTGCCGTAGGGTTGGTAATGCTTCATCAGACTCAGGTCATTTCAAGCCAAATCAACCATCTTGCCTTAGCTGTACTATGGGGTTTAGCCGGGTATTTGCTTGTTTTTAAAAAGTTCTACTTTTTGTCCGCTCAGATTGCGGGGCATTCTGATCAGTATAATCAAGCAGAAGTCAAGTGGGGCAAAATTGCGGGAGTGGTCGCCTTCTTTATTGCTCTGATCAATTTGATTTTAGTCTTTGTGTGAGTGTGGCGGAAAAAAAAGCCGCCAAAAGAAATCTTTGACGGAAACTGGGTTGCTTGGCTCATGATCGATCATCAAATTCGGCTTGGTGTGCTTGAAAAAAGCGGTAATACTGCTGGACACTAGCTAACTGGGTCCACTTCCGAACATCGACGGGCGTTTGATCCAAATCATAGATTTTGGCTTCCTTTAAAGATAAAACGAAAGGACTATGGGTAGCAATAATGAATTGGCACTGTTCATAGCGGACAAAATCTTCCAGTAACTGCACTAGTTCCAACTGACGATCAGCAGAAAGGGAATTTTCTGGTTCATCTAATAAGTAAAGGCTGTCGGGACGAATCTTTTCTTGAAAGAAGCGAAAGGCACTTTCACCATTGGAATATTCTCGGACGTTGTCGATCAAGTGCTTGCGGGTGAATTTGGACTGTGTGTTGGATCGTGCGAGATTGATTTTCTTCAATTCATGGTAATCGTCAAAACCTGTGAAACGAAAGTCCGCATACTTTGCTTGGTAGTATTCTTGAAACACTTCTTCTCGGCGATGATCGATCCCTTGATTTAAGTTTCGAATATCCAGCATGAAGTCAAAGACGTCATCGCTGGTCAAAAGCACTTTTTCTTGCGGTTCGTCGTTGCTACGAGCAGTACAGTAGGATAAATAGTCCTCGAAAAAATTCGACCGATTATACGCAGCAAAGCGCTGAGCGTGGATCTTTTCTGCAATCACGTTCAATGCAGTGGTTTTGCCAGAACCATTACCGCCATATAAAATCGTGATTGGTTCAAAATCGATCTGCTGAAAACGGCGGGCACTGAGAATCTGAAAAGGGTAGTAAGAATCATAGACAGTCCGTTGGATAGAAAGGAAAAAATCAAACTCGGTTTCTTGATCGGGAAAAGTGATTTGTTCGAGATACATGGGGCACCTCCTAGCAGTTTCGTGGTTGCCATTATTGTAGCATATCCATCACAGATAAAAATTTTTTTGCGAGGTTAAAATAAATCTTGTTTGATATTTTTTTAATCTTTTACTGTTATATTCACAACAGGAAACTTCTGTGCTAGACTATAAGGGCATAGAAATGATGTAATCTTAAGCAACCGATAAAACGTACAAAAAAACGAAGGTTTAATGAATTCTTTAAGCGATGTTTAAATGCTGAAACTTATTCCTTGCAAGTTTAAGTAAAAGTGACTAATATGGGGAAGGAATCGTGAAAGGAGCAATGGAATGTATCAAGTAGTAGTCATGTATGGGGACAATGAACCGTGGTGGTTTTTTGAGGGATGGCAGTCAGATATTCAAGAGGCGTTCACATTTGCAACTTTCAGCGAGGCGCAGTCATTTTATGAACAAAAATGGCAAGAAATCAGAGAAGAGTATTCGTACATAAATGCAAAATCAAACTTTATGACGGCTTTTTGGAATGAAGAAGACGAACGCTGGTGCGAAGAATGCGACGATTACCTCCAACAATATATTGGACTGGCATTGCTCAAAGAATATCAGCAAGTCGTCGACGAAAGCAGGAAAGATTTTTATGAAACAACTAATTCTAGCGGAAAAGCCAAGCGTTGCCAAAGACCTCAGCAAAGTTTTGGGCTGTGAGCAAAAACATAAAAATTATTACGAAGGACCCAAGGCGATCGTTACTTGGGCCCTTGGTCATTTATTGGGCTTGAAAATGCCTGAAGATTTAAACAAAGAGTGGGCATCATGGCAGATGGAAACGTTACCGATGATCCCTAAGTCCATCGGGATCAAGCCGTTGCCAAAAACCGGTCATCAACTAAAAGCCATCAAACAATTGGCTCAAAGAAAAGATGTCGGGGAAGTCGTGATCGCTACCGATGCGGGAAGAGAAGGGGAGCTAGTCGCTCGCTGGATTTTGGAGTGGGTTCGTTTTGACAAACCAGTCAAACGTTTGTGGATTTCTTCGCAAACCCCTAAAGCCATCAAAGAAGGCTTTGCAAAATTGCAGTCAGCCAAGCACTACGACAATCTTTACTACTCCGCCCTTGCGCGGGCAAAAGCCGACTGGCTGGTAGGGTTGAATGTCACGCGGGCATTGACGGTCAAATATCAAGACAATCTTAGTGCGGGTCGGGTCCAAACCCCTACCTTAGCTTTGGTGCGCAGTCAGGAAATGCAAATCGAGAGTTTCCGTCCGCAAACCTATCATGTGATTACCCTAAACGTAGGCGATGCCAAGGCCCGCCTGCAGCAAAAAAATCCCTATCAACTAAAAGAACGCAGCGACGCCGAAGCATTGGTCAAGCAAATGAGTCAACAAAATGGTCGCGTGACAGCGATCGAAGAAAAGGTCAAAACAGAAAGTGCACCATTGCCCTACGATTTGACCGAGATCCAACGAGAAGCCAATCAGCGTTATGGATTTTCAGCCAAGAAGACCTTGTCGCTTGTTCAAAGCTTGTATGAAACCCATAAAATCGTCACTTACCCAAGGACGGATTCCAAGTATTTGACTAATGATATGAAGGCAACCATGAAGGAACGCCTGCAGGCAGTTGCGGATTTTGCCCCAGAAGTCAAAGGATACTTGAAAAATGGTGGACAAGTGGTGCAGCAAGCTGTCTTCAATGATAAAAAAGTCACGGATCACCATGCCCTGCTGCCAACGGAACAGCGGGCACGTTATGAAAAATTAACTACCGATGAACAACGGATCTATCAAATGATCGTTAGTCGTTTCTTAATGCTCTTTGCGAAACCTCATAAAAAACAGCAACAGAAAGTGACAGTGACCTTTGGTTCTGAGACCTTTGTGTTCAACCGCAATACCGTGTTAGAAGCGGGATGGAAAACGACTTCCGAAGAGGAAACCAGTGATGTGGCTTGGCAAAAAGGCAGTACCATCAAGCCTGAGTTCACCATCCAAAAAGAGTTGACCACACCACCGAAACCGTTGAATGAAGGAACTCTTTTAGGAAAAATGGAAAAACACAGTCTTGGTACGCCGGCAACCCGTGCGGAGATCATTGAAAAGCTGATCAAATCTGAGCTGATGGAGCGGACCCCAAGCGGCTTGCAAGTATCGCCAAAAGGCAAGCAGTTGTTAGTCTTAGTCAATCCTTCCTTGGTGACACCAGAGTTGACGGAAAAATGGGAGAAGGAACTGGAAGCCATCGCGAAAGGCACCTACTCTGCCCAAACCTTCCTCGCGCAAATCGAAGCAGACACTAAACAATTGGTTAAAGAAATCAAGCAAAGTGAGAGCAAGTACCAAGATTTCTCATTGACCCAAAAACGGTGTCCAGAATGCGGCGAACCATTGCGGGAGAAAAATACCCGTGATGGCAAGATCTATGTTTGTTCCAGTGGCACCTGCAAGTACCGTCGTCGGAAAGACCCGAAAGTTTCAAACCGACGTTGCCCGCAATGTCACCGAAAGATGGAGATCATTGAGGGCAAAAATGGCGCCTATTTCCGTTGTAAATTCGATGGGACCACCGAAAAAATGGCGGATAAAAAAGAGCGCAGCAAAAAGCTGTCGAAACACGAAGAACGCCGCTTGATGAATAAAATCAATCAAGAAGAACCGCAAGAAAGCCCATTAGCAGCTGCTTTAAAAGCTGCTATGGAGAAGAAATAACTGAATGAGGTAGAAAATAAAAAAGAGTGAGGACGATTTTGCTGTCTCTCACTCTTTTTTTGTATCCATTCATTCAACTAGGCATTTTTTTGACGGTATTCTTTCGGTGAGATTTTTTCTTTCTTCTTGAACAAAAAGGAAAAATAATTTGGGTCATTATAGCCAACATCAAAGGCGATCTCAGATAGCCGTAGATTTGTCGTTAACAGCAGTTCCTTAGCTAAGGTCAATCGTTGCTCGGTCAAGTATTCGATAAACGTAGAATCAGTGGCTTGCGAGAAGATGGTGCTGAAGTGCGCCGGACTCAAATGAACTTTTTCAGCAACTACATTTAAGGAAATATTGGGATCAGAAAAGTGCTCACTGATAAAGGCTTTGGCTTGATTGATGACGCTTTGATATTTCGCCATTGCAGGATTGATGGGTTGTTTGGTCAATAGCGGCAACAGTTCTGCCAGAGTCGTTTGATAGTTCTCTGGCTCATGGGTCAATGCCGCTAGATAGTCTAAGTCATGGGCGTGCTGAACGATCTGGGGCAGCGATTGACTGTCTTTTTTCTTCAATAATGCCAGCAATTCGACCAAGACGAACAAACGGTACATTTGCGTTCGCTCAACGGTCCCTTGAGGCGCCATCAATTCATCGGTCAGCTCAGGGATCGTCTGTTTCCCAGCATTTGCCAGTCTTGAAGCAAGATCGGTTTTGAAAGGATTGGTGGGAGACAGTTCCCCTTCCCGAATGTCATCTTCATAGCTGATGATTTTTTCCTTGCGGATGCTGCCATAGGTTTTTAGCATGTCACGAGCTTTCTGATAAGAAAGAGGGATGCCCGAGAAACGATCTGCTATAGGTCCGATCGCCACTGCTACTTCTTCCCCAGAACCATGAACGAGGCTTTGAGCGATCTGATAGGCCTTTTCTAAAACTTGTTCGCGGTCATGGTCAAAAAGTAAAAACTTGATGAAGCGGCTAGAGACACTGGAGAACAAGACGGCATCATCTTGCTCATAGGCTTTGGTCAGCTGCTGGCTAAAGCGAGTGTAGTCAGAAAAACTTTGATTGAAGGGGGTTTTTGCTAACAGCACACAAAACTGTTTGCCTGAAAAGCGCCGTCCCAGTTCTTCTGCTTGCAAAAAAGCTTCTGAGATCGTGATTTTTTGTTTAAAAAGATGATTCAGAAAGTGATTTTTTTTGATTTCCATTTCGAATAAATCGTCTTCTTTGGATAATTGCTGATGGGTGGTTTGTTGTTCATCTAAGTGTTGAACGACGGTTTTGATGGCTTGTTCTAATTCTTCGTTTTTGATGGGCTTGAGTAAGTAATCGTCTGCTTGCAGCTGCAGTGCCGTTTTTGCATAGTCAAAATCATCAAAGCCGCTAACAAAAATAATGCGAACTTGCGGCAATAATTTTTTGGCTTCTTTCGCAAAGACCAAGCCATCCATAAACGGCATTTTGATATCGCTGATAATAATATCCGGACGCAGATCAAGGATCGAAGCTAGCGCCAATTCGCCATCGGCGGCTTCATCGCTATAAACGATCGGGTATTGTTTGGCGAGAGTCATGATTTGGTGACGCAAACTATCGCGAATCAGATGTTCATCTTCAACTATGAACACTTTGTACATGGTTGGGTTCCTCCCTTTTTGGTACTGTGACGTTAATCGTGGTGCCTTCTTGGTATTGACTGTGGATCGTCAGTTGCGCTTCGCTGCCGTAGTTCAGCTGGAGACGGCGATAGACGTTATATAGGCCATAGCCGCTCTCAGAGGCGGGATCAGTGGTTTCTTTAAGGTTACGACGAATCTCCTCCAAACGCTCAGGGGCGATCCCAACGCCGTTGTCACTGATGGTCATTTGAATCTGGTGAGGCAATTCTGACACTGTGATTCGAATCATGCCGACGCGACGGACAAACTTGGTGCCATGATAAACGGCGTTTTCAACCAGAGGCTGCAGGACCATTTTCAAAACCTGCAGTTCTGGACTGACGGTTTGATCTTCGATGGTGTAAGACAGCATCCTACCATAGCGAATCTGCAAAATCTTCAAGTAATCGCCCACATGCCGCAATTCTTTTTCCAAAGGAATCCAGTCTTGCCCTTTGCTTAAGGAGATACGGAAAAAATCCGACAACGCATAGGTCATTTCCGTTGCTTGCTCGTAACGGGCAGCTTCAATCAAAGAAACGATCGCATCTAAACTATTATAGATGAAATGTGGGGTAATCTGGGCTTGTAAGACCCGCACCTCACTTTGGGCTAAGTGATACTGTTTCAAGGCATTTTCTTCCAAGAGCCGGGTCAAGTCATCTGCCATTCGATTCAAGCTACTCGTCAAGGTCCGCAGCTCTGGGGTCTCGGGCAGTTCTGCTCGGTAGCTCAAATGTCCTTGGGATAGTTCGTTGGAAAGATCTAATAACCGATCCAGCGGGTCTTGCAGGTTGTCCCGAACAAAGCGCCGGTTTTTATTGATGATCGCAAAGATGATCAAAAGTAACACGACTTGAAAAAGGATCAGTAACAATACCGATTGGACTAGTTCGTGATTGGTTTGGCTGGCTAAGCTGATCTCTACCCCGACGAATTGCTGCAAAATATCGGATAGCAAATCGATCACCGAATCCACTTGGATCATGACGTATTGGTTTTTTTCCACCGGCTCATCCTTGAGAATATTGTCGATCAACTGTTGCTGATAGGTTTCTAAAGAATCGAGCGTCCGAAAGGCGACCGCTAAAATATTGAGCTCTTTCGCAGTGCTGGTATTTTCTTGGATGTGTTGCAGGTCGCTCCTCAATTCCTCAATTACATTGGTTTCTTGGACTTGTGCGACGGTTTTTTGGCCAAAGACTAAGTCCCACATCTCCTCCAAGACAATGGCATCGACTTTTTCCGATAGTTGATTGGCTTCTTCAATATTGTTGATGGTATTTTGGTAAATGAAAATCTGCCGCGAGTAAAACACACTGCTTAGTACGAGGGGAATAAAGGCGACGAGGATCATCAGTTTATTCGTCTGTTGAAAGATGCCCTTGATACTTTTTGTTTTCATCTTCATCTCCTCAATAATTTCTCGGTGGAATCTGATCGAAATCCATGTCACTGGAAAAAACTGTTTCATGGACATAGATTTCACGAGGAATGGCATCGGCGCCGCGAGCCAAGTAGCGAGAGATGGCATTTTTGACGAACACCCCGGCATCTGGGTTGCACTCAACGACACAATTGACCACTCCTTGCTTCAATTTATCGATCATTTCTTTTTGAGCATCGATCGATACGATCACTAAATCCTTCCCCGGCTCAATATCGGTTTTTTCTAAGGCTTCTAGGGCACCCAACGTCATCTCATCATTGTGGCTGAACAAGACATCAATCTGTTCCATTTTGCCTGCTTCGATGTATTGTTCGATGACTTCTTTGCCTTTACGGCGGATGAAATCGCCGTTTAATTCGTCTACGACTTGGATCGTCACATTGTTATGGGCATAATCACGCTTGATGGTTTCTCGGAACCCTTCTGAGCGCAAATACGTCGGGGACGTAGCATCCAGTCCCGTCAATTCTAAAACATTGACTGTTTCGTTCTCATGCTCTTTATAATAATTACTAACGTAGAGACCTGCACGATTGCCCTCGGCTTTGAAGCTTGGCCCGATATGGGTCAAAAATAAAGAGGGATCGCTGACATTGACATGTCGATCTACCACGAAAACGGGAATCCCAGCTTGGGCCGCTTCTTCCAAAATCGGTTCCCAATTGTTTTCCTGAATGGGGGTAAAGACGATGGCATCGACTTGATACACGATAAAATTACGGATATCTTGGATCTGTCGCTCTTGATTCATATAACCGTTACGATAAAGGACTTCATAGCCTTCCTTCTCTAATTCAGTGCGGATCGATTCCGTATGGCGTTTACGCCAGCTGCTTTCTGTTCCCGATTGAGAAAAACCGATCACGATACTTTCTTCCGCTGTTTCAGCGGTCGTTTCTTTGACTGCTTGGCAACCAGCCAAGAAAGACAAACACAACCAAAGGAGTAACCCAATTTTTATATTCCTCATTTTTTTCACCTCTATTGTCTATTCTACTAAAAAATACGGAAGCGCTTTACACAAAATATCAAATCAAATAAAAACCAAGGGAATCTTAAAAAATCCAAGATTCCGAAGAGAAAAGGGGGTAACTGGGCCGTTTTTTCTCAAGAAATCCAAGAAACCTCGAAAAAATCTAAATGTAAGCGATTCCTTAAATAGCTATACTGAATATGTAAGAAAAAGACATGGAGGGATCACAATGAAAGGTACTTTTGGTAAATTGGTCGTCCTAGCATCCACCTTATTGGTTGGTGGATTGTTAGCAGCTTGTGGGAGTGGATCAGATAGCGGGGCAAACGGTGACGGAGACAAAGGATTTGTTGGGATTGCGATGCCGACCAAATCGGCAGAACGATGGATCGCAGATGGCGACAATATGGTAGAGGAATTAGAGAAGCTTGGCTATAAAACTGACCTGCAATATGGAGAAGACAAAGTAGAAAACCAAGTGGCACAAATTGAGAACATGATCACCAAAGGCGTTGATACTTTAGTGATCGCCTCGATCGATGGTTCGGCACTGACGGACGTGTTGGAAAAAGCCCATAACGAAGACATCACAGTCATCGCCTATGACCGTTTACTGATGAACTCGGAATACGTCGATTATTATGCCACCTTTGATAATTTTGGAGTCGGCGTGCTGCAAGCGTCTTATATTGAAGACAAATTAGGTCTCAAAGACGGTGAAGGACCATTTAATATTGAATTATTCGGCGGCTCTCCAGATGATAACAATGCATTGATCAATTATAATGGGGTCCTTTCGGTCTTCCAACAATACTTTGACAGCGGACAGCTAGTCGTTCCTTCTGGTCAAACCAACTTCAACCAAATCGCTACCTTGCGTTGGGATGGTTCAACCGCGCAAGCTCGGATGGACAACTTGTTGAGTGCCAACTATACGGATCAAACATTGGATGCTGTTCTTTCACCGTATGATCCAATCAGCCTAGGAATCATTTCATCGCTTAAAGGTGTGGGCTATGGTTCCTCTGATAAACCACTGCCTGTGATCACCGGTCAAGATGCGACGGTGGCAGGAGTGAAATCAATCATCGCGGGCGAACAAACCCAAACGATTTTTAAAGATACACGAGTGTTAGCGAAAAACACGATCGAAATGATCGAAGCCATCACCAATGGCGAGGAAGTGCCAGTCAACGATACTGAAACCTATGACAATGGCGTCAAAGTCGTACCAACCTACTTGTCAAATCCCGTTTCTGTGGATAGCGACAACTACAAAGAAGAACTGATCGATACCGATTACTATACAGAAGAAGAGCTGGGCATTTAAGCAAGGAGTGCAGATCCAGCGAGAAAAGATGCTAGTTTCCCCTAAAGCAGCAGGGAAGAACGAATCATCCCCAGTATTCGTTCTTTCCGCTTTTCTTGCAAAGGGAGCGCATCACTTTTACATAAAAAGGAAAAGGGTGAAAGAACATGGCAGATAATATTTTGATGATGAAAGGCATCGTCAAAGAGTTTTCAGGGGTTCGCGCCCTTGATAACGTCAACCTCTCGATCGAGCGAGGAGAGATCCACGCACTGTGTGGAGAAAATGGCGCCGGAAAGTCCACGCTGATGAATGTCTTAAGCGGACTCTATCCTTACGGCAGCTATGATGGAGAGATCTATTATGAAGGGGAGTTATGCAAGTTCAAAGATTTGCGGGACAGTGAGGACAAAGGAATTGTTATTATTCATCAAGAGTTAGCCTTAAGTCCTTACCTGTCGATCAAAGAAAATATCTTTCTAGGAAATGAACAAGCCAAGCACGGCATTATTGATTGGGATCTGACCGAAAAGAAAACAGATAACCTCTTAAAGATCGTTGGCTTGAAATTAGACCCGAATACGCTGGTTTCACAAATCGGTGTCGGGCATCAACAGCTGGTGGAAATTGCCAAAGCATTTTCAAAATCCGTCCGATTGTTGATTTTAGATGAACCAACCGCGGCGTTGAATGAAGAAGAAAGTGCCAATCTGTTAGAGCTGATCAAAGAGTTTCGCAACCAAGGGATCACCTCGATCATTATCTCCCACAAGCTGAATGAAATCGTCAATGTGGCGGATCGCATCACGATTTTACGAGACGGGCAAACGATCGAGACGCTGAGCGGGGCCGAAATCTCTGAAGAGCGTATCATTCGCGGCATGGTTGGGCGAGATTTGACCAATCGTTACCCAGAGCGGAAACCCGCTATTGGTGAACCGTTTTTTGAAGTCAAAAATTGGACGGTCCATCATCCAATCGACCATACCCGTGTGGTGAATGAAAATTTGAACTTGATGATCCGCAAAGGAGAGATCATCGGCATCGCCGGTTTGATGGGTGCGGGACGGACAGAGTTTGCCATGAGTGTCTTCGGTCATTCCTATGGCAGTTCGATTTCGGGGGAAGTCTATAAAGACGGCCAACCGATTTCTGTCAAAGACGTGCCAACCGCCATCAAAAATGGGTTAGCCTATGTGTCGGAAGACAGAAAAGCGTTGGGCTTGAATCTGCTGATGGATATTCGCGAGAACACCACCATCGCTAGTCTTGCCAAAATCAGCCGCCAAGGGGTCATCGATAAAGAAAAAGAAGTCACGATGGCAGAAGAATTTCGCAAAAAAATGCGGACGAAAACCAATTCAATCTATCAAAACGTCGGCAGCTTGAGTGGTGGGAATCAGCAAAAAGTCGTTTTGGCAAAGTGGCTGATGACCACACCAGATATCTTATTTTTAGATGAACCGACCCGCGGGATCGATGTCGGGGCGAAGTACGAAATCTATACGATCATCGAAGAGATGGCAGCAGCTGGCAAAGCCATCTGTATCATCTCCTCGGAGTTACCAGAACTATTAGGCATGTGCGACCGGATCTACACGATGAACGAAGGCCGCTTCACGGGCGAAGTGTTACGGGAAGAGGCCGACCAAGAACGATTGATGAATCTAATGACACTAGAAGAGAGTGGGGTTTGAGATGGAAACAACCAATAAATTAAAAAAAGAACGCAGCCATTCGCTGAAAGAAAAGGCACTGGAAATCTTTAGCAAATACAGTATGATCATTATCTTAGCAGTGCTGCTGGTGGCCTTTCAGCTCATGACCGACGGGATTTTCTGGCGGCCGCTGAATATCACCAACCTCGTGTTGCAAAACAGTCATATTCTCGTTTTGGCAGCTGGTATGCTTTTGGTCGTCTTGTTAGGACACGTTGATTTATCCGTAGGGTCCGTGATGGCGTTTGTCGGTGCGATTGCAGGTGTCTTAATGGTCAATAACGGCATCAGTCCTTGGCTGGCAGTGCCTCTTTGCTTACTGATGGGCGCAGTGATCGGTGCTTGGCAAGGCTTCTGGGTCGCGTATGTCGGTATCCCAGCATTTATCGTGACCTTGTCTGGTTTACTGATGTTTCGAGGACTGACCCAAGTCGTATTAGGCGGTCAATCATTGGCACCGTTTCCCAAGGCATTCCAACAAATTTCCACCGGCTATTTGCCAGATATTGCAGGCGGTCAGATCCATTTACTTTCCATGATTTTAGGTGTAGTGATCACGGGCATCTTGATTTTAGGCCAATGGCGAACCCGTGAGCGTCGCAAAAAAAATCTTTTTGAAGTGGAATCAATGGCAGCCTTTACCTTTAAAGCCGTCTTTACTGCGGTCGTATTTCTCGGCGCTACCTACATCTTTGCCTCTTACCAAGGGTATCCGATCATTTTGATCGTCTTAGGGGTGATCGTGGCTGCCTATGGCTTTTTGACTAACAAAACCGTCGCTGGTCGTCAAATCTATGCAACCGGCGGCAACAAAAAAGCAGCCGAACTTTCTGGGATCAAGACGAAGAAAATCACCTTCTGGGTCTTCGTGAACATGGGGATGATGGCAGCTTTGGCGGGCTTGGTTTTAGCCGCTCGGTTGAACGCAGCCACCCCGCAAGCAGGAACGTCAATGGAATTAGATGCAATGGCCGCAGTGTATTTCGGCGGGGCTTCCACCTCAGGCGGTATTGGTACTGTGATGGGTGCGATCGTTGGTGGGCTCGTGATGGGTGTCTTAAACAATGGGATGTCGATCTTAGGAGTCGGTGTCGATTGGCAGCAAGCCATCAAAGGGTTGATTTTGCTGCTGGCCGTCGTGTTGGATATCTACAATAAGAAAAAGAAAATATCGTAGGAGGGCCTGTTTATGGAGGAACAAGCACAAAAGACGATTTTATTGATTTGTACCGCAGGTATCACTACGGGTCTCTTAGTGAAAAACATGCAGCGGGCCGCAGATGAAAAAGGGCTAGCTGTGCATATCTATTCGGCACCAGCCATCATTGCTGAACAGATCCTGCAGCAGCAAACAGTCGATGCTTTGTTGATCGGTCCGCAGTCGAAGTACGAAGTCAATCGATTAAAAGACTTTCTCATGGTCAAAGCGGTGCCATATAAATTAATCAAAGAAACAGATTACGAGCTGTTAGATGGCGAAGCTGTCCTTACAGACAGCCTGACCCTCTTACAAAACGATCACTAGGCTCAAAAAAGAGCTATGTGTTTCAGCGTTTGAATATGTTGTTTAGAGTAGTGCCTTGCGAATCCCCCAAGCAAGCACTACTCTTTTTATCGTAAAGTAGTTTGATCACCTGATAGGGAAGAACCGTCGATTGAATGCTGCTTCGGTCAGTTCTTGAGCTTTGTTTGCCAGTGAGTGGACAGGTGGCGAAAGTACAGTAAAGGCGGCGGATCTTTTCCAATGAGGAAACAGTCAAGAATCGACCTTGTATCTGTTTCCTTAAAGCGGCAAACAACTAATAGAAAGGAGGAACTGTTTATCGAACCAACAGAACTTACTCAGATTCGCCCCAGTAAACGACAACTACAGTGGCAGCAGCTGGAATTTTATGGCTTTATCCACTTTGGTCTCAATACGATGACCAATCGTGAATGGGGGCTCGGCAATGAGTCGCCAACGGTATTTGACCCGCAAAAGCTAGACTGTCATCAATGGGTTTCTGCAATGAAGCAAAGCGGTATGCAGGGAATCATTTTGACCTGCAAACACCATGACGGCTTTTGCTTATGGCCAAGCCAGCACACTGCTTTCACAGTCGCTTCAACGCCCTGGCGCAATGGTCAAGGTGATTTAGTGAAAGAACTTTCTGATGCTTGCCGTCAAGCAGACCTGAAATTTGGCATTTATTTATCGCCATGGGATCAGCATGAAGCTTGTTATGGGATGGGGCAAGCCTATGATGATTTTTATACGGCGCAGTTGACAGAACTTTTAACCAATTATGGTGATATATTCGAAATATGGTTAGATGGGGCCAATGGTGAAGGACCCAATGGAAAACGCCAAAACTATGATTGGGAACGGTATTATCAAGTGATTCGAGAGCTGCAACCCAATGCAGTGATTGCGGTTTGCGGACCGGATGTCCGTTGGGTAGGAAACGAAGCGGGGCAAACCAGACTTCAAGAATGGAGTGTGGTGCCAGCAGCATTAAAGGATGCTGAAAAAACAGCGAGTCATTCGCAAAAAGCCGATAGCACAGCGTTTCGGCAATCGATTTCCAGTATGGAAATGGATTTAGGAAGCCGACAAGCGCTGAAAAAGTACGGCATTAAAGAAGCTGCCGAATTGGCTTGGTACCCTGCTGAGGTCAACTTATCGATTCGCCCCGGCTGGTTTTATCATCCATCAGAAGACCAACAAGTAAAAAGCGGCGCTGAGCTCTGGTCTTTTTACAAGCAGATCGTTGGGGGCAATAGTTCTTTTCTACTTAATGTGCCGCCGATGCCGGATGGTATGATCCATCCAACGGATCAAAAGGCATTGCAGCAATTAGGTCACTCGATTAAACAATTGAAAGAGGTGACGGCTGAAAGGACCGGCACGTTTGCGAGCTCTTCAACCAGTGTGTCCAGCAGAATGGATAAGCTCCAACTATCTCAAGCGTTTGGCCAGTATTGGAAACCGGACTTGGAAGACAAACGGCCATGGCTGACCCTACATTTTGCAGAACCGGTCGTCATCAATTCACTTGTATTGAAGGAAGCGATTCAATATGGGCAACGGGTAGAAAAAGCAAAAATTTTTCTGCAAACTGTAGCAGGACCACAGTTACTGACCGAAATAGTGACGATCGGCTATCAAAAAATCATCAGCTTTGAAGCGGTCGGCGTGTCTGCTGTCAAAATCGTTTTTACTCAAGTTCGGCAAACACCGATCATTCAAACCATGGCCGCGCGCTATGTGCCTCAGGAAGAATAAAGTAACCCAAAAACAGACAGTCGGCTGACTGTCTGTTTTTGAGGGATACAAATAAGGAATAAAAGTGGATATTAGTTAAATGCGACTGCCTAGGGGGCAAATCCGAGAACAGTGCATGGTAACTACAAATTAAGGAAGTGTGATGACATTTTCTGAATCTTTGTCGAAGAAATGCGCTTTGTTGATGTTGAAAGCTAAATCAACTGTTTCACCTGGACGGTGGAAGTCGCGGGCATCAACTTTCGAGATAAATTCAGTCGCACCTACACGTGTATAAAGCATTGTTTCTGCACCTAATAGTTCAGATACGACCACTTCAGCACGTACAGTTGCTTCAGGAGAAGCTTCCAATGCGATTTGTTCACTGTGGATATCTTCTGGACGAATACCAAAGACTAATTGTTTGCCTTCGTAGCCTTTTTCAACAAGAATCTTATTCTTGCCTTCAGGAATACGTAAATTCAAACTTTGACCATCAGAGATCATACCGTTATTCAACGTAACATTGAAGAAGTTCATTGCTGGTGAACCGATAAAGCCGGCAACGAAAATGTTTTTCGGTGTGTTGTAGACTTCTTTTGGTGAACCGATTTGTTGAATGAAACCATCTTTCATGATAACGATCCGGTCAGCCATGGTCATCGCTTCTGTTTGGTCATGGGTTACATAGATCGTCGTTGTTTCTAAACGTTGGTGTAATTTTGCGATTTCCGCACGCATGGCAACCCGCAATTTCGCATCTAAGTTTGACAACGGCTCATCCATCAAGAAGACTTTGGCATCACGAACGATGGCACGGCCTAAGGCAACCCGTTGACGCTGACCACCTGAAAGGGCAGCAGGTTTACGATCTAAGTATTCTGTCAAACCTAAGATCTCAGCGGCATTTTCTACGCGTTTTTTGATTTCTTCTTTGTCGTATTTACGCAATTTCAAACCAAATGCCATGTTGTTGAAAACAGTCATATGGGGATACAATGCGTAGTTCTGGAAAACCATCGCGATGTCGCGGTCTTTTGGTGCTACATCGTTCATTACTTTTCCACCGATGCTCAATTCGCCTTCAGAAATATCTTCTAAACCAGCGATCATTCGAAGGGTTGTTGATTTTCCGCAACCAGAAGGTCCAACGAAAACGATAAATTCGCGATCCGCGATATCTAAATTAAAATCAGTTACCGAATACGCATCATTATTGTCATATTTTTTGTGGATATTTTTTAAGGCCATTTCTACCATTGGGATTACCTCTTTCCATTTAGTTTACATGAATAGCATAAATGAAAACGCTTCGAATGCGCAACGGAAACCTGCACAAGAAAAAAACGTTTTCTTGTGCAGGTTGTTTAATTGCTCTGATGGGTGAATTGGTCGATCAGTAAATAGCAAAGCAGCAGATCATCCATATTTTTTAAATTTAAACGTGTCAGTGTTTGAAACTTATCGATCTTGTATAGGAGAGAATTCCGATGCATAAACAGTTCTTTGGCAGTGGAACTCGCATTGCCTTGATTGCGCCACAGTGATTGAATGATCGTTTCGGTCTCTTCTTCAAACCAATCTAGATACAAGGTACGAAACAAGGAAATATACTCGGAAAAGCCATTGCGAAAAAGAGCGAAGACCACTTTGGGCAGATCCATACTTTTACTGGTAGTTTTCGTTTTTAACTCATTTTTAAACAGGGTAGATTCACTCGTCCATAAGGTAGTGAAGTCGTGGCGTGGGTGATGGAAGGGGCCAACGAACAGCTGGGAATAGCAGTCGAAATCCATATCCAAAGCCACGAATAAGCCGTCGAGATCTTCGATGGGTAAATTAGTGTCGTCTTGTTTTTCTACGATCACCGCATGGTCTTCGGTGAGGAAAAAAAGATCCACCACGCTAGGGAGCATTTGCTGGATCTCTGCGAGCCATTCGGATTGCAAGGAGTCAATGGTTCGGGTGAAATGAACTTGCAGCATTCGGACCCACGTTTGGTCTTGAACGGGCTGATGTTCAAATAAAATCGGATACCATGGATGGTTTCGGTTATCGATTTCTGGTTGCAAAGAGCCGTTTCCCAGTTGGATCAGCAGTTTTTCACTGTCACTTAATTGGTCAGTTGGCAGCCAAATATATTTTTTGCCGAAAGCGATGGATTCGATGTCCTTCGTTGTGGATACTTTGTCATGCAGCGTTGCCTGGGGGAAACGCGCTTTGATGTCATTAAAAGAAAAAATGAGAAAGACCTCCTTTGAGATACTCTACGTATTCTTCATTTAGTATAGCATGTTCTAAAAAAACCGTTCAAAATTTTCCCAGAAAAAAGCACAGCCCTTCACCGAAATCTCTGCCTTTGCATGGCAGGAGGACTGCTTTTTTCCCGAAGCGATGGCTTCTATAATCCTAACAGTTGTTTTTTCTTTAAGGCAAATTCTTCTTCAGTCAAAATTCCTTCGTCGACCAGCATTTTCAGTTCGCGAAGATCAGCAATGACCTGTTCCGTCGGGGTTACAGTTGGTCGCGGGGGCAGTATCGCATGCTCACGGGGGAAGTTAGTGAGATAGCGCTGTATGATCCGAGCAATCAGCAGGTCTTTTTCGGCAAAGCAAAGGGAGTGGTTTGGTTCCGTCCTTCTGCGAGAATGGGTTTCTCTGATTGCCCCGCCGCCAATATACAGTTCCAAGAAGCCATTGCCTTTCCAAAGACCAGATTCAGCAACTTCTTTCAGACTGACACTGGTGATCTGGGGAATCTGCAAAACCTGCTTTTCTTTCTTTTTGTAGTCGATGATCGTGAGGGTATCTTCTGCGATGATCCAAGCATCACGATATTGATAGGAAAGTAATTTGATTTTACCAGCCTCTTCATCCACGTAACTTTTGGCTGATTGTCCGCCAAGTGCTGCCAAATGATCCGTTAAAAATTCATAGGCTTTTTGGGCATCGATTCGATTGGTGAAATAAAGCAGATGAGAATTACCTGGTACCTGCAGTCGGAGGTAGTCCACTAAGAGACCTTTGCCTATATGTAATTCCACATCGGCAATTTTTGCCATGGGAATCTTTTCATCCGGGATTTTTGGATGGGTGTTGTTTATCCAGACGCCTTTTTTCGTAATGAACCAACGACAGCTAGCATCATGTCTGCGATTCTCTCGATATTTTTTTGAATACAGAATGATTGGTGCCTCATGATTTTCATTCATATTTCTCGTCAAAGTGTTTGCCTCCTTCATAGAAATAACTAACTATTTATTCAATTATACAACAAATTTAATCTTGTTTATTTTTATTATGAGTAAAATCGAGGTGTATTATCGTTTGGAATTTTTTCTCTATTACTTTTTCAGAAAAATTAGTATAGCAGCAATTGACAAGGAAGCGGTTTCTTGGTATCTTAGATGTACGGACAACTTTTGAAAGATGGGATTAAAATGGCGAATAAGTACGAACAACTTGCGGATATCTTAAGAGAAAAGATCCGCTTAGGCACCTATCAAGAAGGCGATGCGATCCCTTCAGAAGCAACCTTACAGGAAGAATTTCATTATAGCCGCCACACGGTGCGCCAAGCGATCGCTGTTTTGGTCAATGAAGGCTATTTAAGAAAAGAACGGGGCTCAGGCACCTACGTTTCAAAACCTGAGACTGTCAATCATAAAAACCGCAAAACGATCGGGATCATCATGACCTATTTGTCTGATTATATTTTCCCTTCGATCATGCGTGGCGTGGAGCAGACATTGCGGGAGCAAGGCTACTCACTGCTTTTAGGCTCAACCAACAATGACCATGAGCAAGAAAGAGCGTGCTTGCAGCAAATGATGGATCAAGGGGTAGATGGGTTGATCGTTGAACCAACGAAGAGCAGCCAGTACAACCCGAATCTTGCCTATTATGTCGCCCTTCAAGAAGCTGGGATTCCTCTCGTCATGATCAATGCCTATTACGAAGAACTAGACTTGCCGCATATTTGTGTCAACGATACACGTTCTGGGTTTTTAGCAACCAATTATCTATTAGAGCAACAGCATCAGCAGTTGATGATGATCACGAAAATCGATGACTTACAAGGGAAATATCGGATGAAAGGGTTTGTCAAAGCGTTGACCCAAGCCAAGCGGACGTTTGCAGCAGAAGACGTCTTGACGTATACGACGGAGTCAAAAGAAGCCGTTATTGAACAAGCGATCCAGCGCTTGACGGCTGCCGATAATCAAGTCACAGGCATCGTTTGTTACAACGATGAGATCGCGCATCGCTTGATTCAAGCATTGACGGCTGCGGGGAAGAACGTTCCTACTGATTTTTCGATCGTGGGTAACGATGATTCGCCCCTTAGCACCTTGTCCACACCGACGATCACCACACTGACTCACCCAAAAGAAGCGATGGGGGAATTGGCAGCACAATGGATCACTACAGGTAAGGCAACAGAAGCGCAACGCTTTTATTTTGAACCGGAGCTGATCGTTCGCGGTTCAGTCAATAACCAAAAAGGAGAGTAAGAAGATGACGCAACAAGTAAGGCAAGCAATTATTGACGGGCGCACGTCTCTTGGGATCGAGCTAGGCTCGACACGGATCAAAGCTGTCTTGATCGATGAGCAGTTTCAGACGATCGCTTCCGGCAGCTTTGAATGGGAAAATCAATTGGAACAAGGGATCTGGACCTACTCACTAGAGGCGATTTGGCAAGGACTGCAAGCCAGCTATCAAGAGTTAGCGCACAACATTCAGCAGCAATTCGAGGTGCCTTTGACGACGATCGGCAGTATCGGTTTTTCTGCAATGATGCACGGCTATATGGCCTTTGATCAGCAAGGCACGCTGTTGGTCCCTTTTCGGACATGGCGCAATGCGATCACGGAAGAAGCAGAAAAAGCCTTGACGGCATTGTTCCAATACAACATTCCGCAGCGTTGGAGTATCGCGCATTTGTATCAAGCGATTTTGAATCAAGAAGCCCACGTCCCAGAGGTTGCTTTTTTCACTACCTTAGCCGGCTATGTCCATTGGCAGCTGACAGGGGAAAAAGTTATCGGAATCGGCGATGCATCAGGGATGTTCCCAATCGACAGTACGACAAAAAACTATGATGCGAATATGCTGCAGCAATTTGATGCACAAATCAGCAGTCAGGGGTATCCTTGGCAGATCAAAGACCTTTTGCCGCAAGTGTTGACAGCAGGCGAACCAGCCGGCACATTGACGGCAGAAGGGGCAAAAAAACTCGACCCAACTGGTACTTTGCAAGCTGGCATCCCGTTATGTCCGCCAGAAGGCGATGCGGGCACTGGCATGGTTGCCACGAATAGTGTGGCACAGCGAAGCGGGAATGTTTCAGCCGGGACGTCTGCTTTTGCCATGATCGTCTTAGAAGAACCCTTAACTAAAGTGTATCCAGAGATCGATTTGGTCACGACGCCTTCTGGTGATTTGGTGGGGATGGTCCATACGAATAACTGTACCTCGGAGATCAATGCCTGGGTCAAACTTTTCCGCGAATTTGCCGACGCAGCTGGAATGAAACTCTCCACGGAAGAATTGTTTACGACCTTATTCAACGAAGCATTGAAAGGGGATTCAGACTGTGGCGGGATGCTTTCTTATGGCTATTATTCTGGTGAAAATATCACTAAGATCCCTGAAGGACGGCCGCTTTTCGTCCGATCGCCAGAGAGTTCTTTTACTTTAGCAAATTTCATGCGCTTACATCTGTTTAGTGCCTTTGGTGCGATGAAGATCGGGATGAAGATTCTGGAAGCCGAAGACGTCGCTATTGATCGAATCGTTGGTCACGGTGGGATCTTCAAAACGCCAGAAGTTGCCCAACGTGTCTTGGCAGCTGTCATGGAAGCCCCAGTCACGGTCATGGAAACGGCTGGTGAAGGCGGCGCCTGGGGGATCGCCCTTTTAGCAGCGTACCTTCGCCGTCATACGCCAGAACAATCCTTGGCCGCATTTTTAGCAGATCAAGTGTTTAAAAATGACCACGGCGTGACGTTAGCCCCAACGGAAGCCGACATTCAGGGATTTACCGTCTTTACCCAACGTTACCAAGCAGGGTTGCCGATCGAGCAAGCGGCAATTGATGCGTTGATTTAAAAAGAAAGAAGGGAATTTTGTGTTAGAAGGATTAAAAGAAGAAGTCTTTCAGGCCAATTTGGCATTGCCGAAGCAAGGATTGATCAAATACACCTGGGGCAATGTGTCAGCAGTGGATCGCCAACAGCAGTTGTTTGTCATCAAACCTAGCGGTGTTGACTATGAAACCATGCAAGCCAGTGATATGGTGGTTTGTGATTTTGAGGGCAACGTAGTGGAAGGAGCAAAAAATCCTTCCTCCGATACGCCGACGCATGCCGTTTTATACAAAGCATTTCCAGAAATTGGTGGGATCGTCCATACCCATTCTACTTGGGCGACGAGCTGGGCTCAGGCAGGACTCGATCTGCCAGCGATGGGCACGACCCATGCCGATACGTTTTATGGAACAGTCCCCTGTGCCCGCTTTTTGACGCAAGCCGAGATCGATGAAGGCTATGAAGCACAAACAGGACAGGTGATCGTCGAAACCTTTAAGGAACGAGGCATCACGCCAGAAGAAATTCCTGGTGTCTTGCTTCACGGTCATGGACCGTTTACCTGGGGCAAAACGGCGGATGCGGCGGTGATGAACGCAGTGGTCTTAGAAGAAGTCGCTAAGATGAATTTTATCACGCGCCAGCTGAACAGTTACGCACCCGAATTGCCGCAGCGGGTCTTAGACAAACATTATTTACGCAAACATGGAGAAAATGCCTATTACGGGCAAAAATAACGAAAAAGGAGCAAGTAGAATGTTAGAAATCGGGAAAAAAGAATTTTGGTTCGTCGTAGGATCACAGCACTTATATGGAGAAGAAGCATTACAAGAAGTACGGGATCATGCAGAAGAAATGGTCAAAAGCTTAAATGACAGCTCAAAGCTGCCTTATCCAGTTGTTTTACAAGAACTCGCTGTTACTGCCGATACGATTACGAAAATCATGAAAGAAGTCAACTATCGGGATGAAGTCGCTGGGGTGATCACCTGGATGCACACCTTCTCACCAGCAAAAATGTGGATTCGCGGCACGAAATTATTACAAAAACCATTGCTGCACCTTGCCACTCAATACAATGAACAAATTCCATGGGAAACCATCGATATGGACTTTATGAACTTGAACCAAGCGGCTCATGGTGACCGAGAATACGGATTTATCAATGCCCGTTTGAAAAAGCAAAACAAAATCGTTGTCGGTTATTGGAAAAATGAAGCCATCCAAAAAGAAATTGCTGCTTGGATGGACGTGGCAGTCGGCTACAATGAAAGCTTCCAAATTAAAGTCGCTCGTTTTGGCGACAACATGCGTAACGTTGGGGTGACGGAAGGCGACAAAGTCGAAGCACAGATCCAATTTGGTTGGACCGTTGATTATTTTGGGATCGGCGATTTGGTACAAGTTGTCGATGCGGTGACTGACGAAGAAATCGATGCACTCTTTGAAGAATACAGCCAGCTGTATGATTTCGATTATGGCGATTACGACAAAGAAGAGTGGGCACGTCATGTCAAAGCACAAGCCAAACAAGAAATCGGTCTGCGCCGCTTCCTTGAAGCAGGCGGCTATACGGCATTTACCACGAACTTTGAAGACTTGTATGGTATGCAGCAGTTGCCTGGTTTAGCTGTACAACGCTTGATGGCAGAAGGCTATGGGTTTGCCGGTGAAGGGGACTGGAAAACAGCCGCTATTGACCGCTTGATGAAAATCATGGCTCACAATAAAGCGACTGGCTTTATGGAAGACTACACCTATGAGCTGACACCAGGAAAAGAAGCCATCTTGCAATCCCACATGATGGAAGTCGATCCGGTATTAGCAGCCAGCAAACCAAAAATCGTGGTTTCGCCATTGTCGATGGGGGATCGTGAAGACCCAGCCCGGCTCGTGTTTGACGGCCAAGGCGGCGAAGGTGTCGTGGTTTCGATGGCCGACTTTGGCACTCACTACAAATTATTGATCAATGAAGTCGATGCCTTTGAGCCAACTGAAGAAGCACCAAAACTACCGGTTGCACGAGTAATGTGGACGCCAAAACCAAACTTCCACGATGGCGTCAAACAGTGGATCGAAACAGGCGGTGGCCATCACACCGTTGTCTCACTTGTCCTAAATTCTGATCAGATCGAAACATGGGCGAAACTTGTAGGATTAGAATACGTAACGATCAAATAAGTACCCAATCACAAAAGGAACCGTTGGCGATGCCGGCGGTTTCTTTGCGTTTTTCTTAAGCTTTCTTGCCTTCTGGCTGTAAAGTGCGGGCAAGCAAACCCTTGAAAGCACCAGCAATCAGCAAAATTGACTTTTAAATATAGGGGGCATAGACTTTTATGTAAGAGTGGAACAATGGACTAAAAGGAGGAGCACAATGAAGACAACCTACGATACACCAGAGTATTATCAGAAAATGAACGCTTGGTGGCGAGCAGCCAACTACCTTTCCGTTGGTCAGATCTATTTGAAAGACAATCCCTTATTGCGCCGCCCCATCGAAGAAAAAGATTTGAAAGTGAATCCAATTGGTCACTGGGGAACGATCGCCGGACAAAATTTTATTTACACCCATCTCAATCGCGTCATCAATAAGTACGACTTAAACATGTTTTATATCGAAGGACCGGGCCATGGCGGACAAGTCATGGTTGCGAATGCTTATTTAGACGGCAGCTACAGCGAGATCTATCCAGAAGCCACCCAAGACGAAGCAGGGATGAAACATTTATTCAAAACTTTCTCTTTCCCAGGTGGGATCGCTTCTCATGCGGCACCTGAAACGCCAGGTTCGATCCATGAAGGCGGCGAGTTAGGCTATTCCATCGCCCACGCTACCGGAGCTATTTTAGACAATCCTGATGTCATTGCAGCAGTAGTGGTCGGTGATGGCGAAGCAGAAACCGGACCATTAGCGGGCAGCTGGTTTTCAAATACCTTTATCAATCCAGTCAATGATGGCGCAATTTTGCCTATCTTGCATTTGAATGGCGCCAAAATTGCCAATCCAACGATTTTGGCTCGTAAAAGCGACCAAGATCTCACGAAATATTTTGAAGGCATGGGTTGGACCCCTTATTTCGTAGAAGGGGACGATCCAGAAGCGGTTCATCCGCAATTGGCACAGAAGATGGATCAAGCCATCGAACAGATCCACGCGATCCAAGCAGAAGCCCGCAAAGGTTCTGCGGAAGAAGCCGCTATGCCTCATTGGCCTGTTTTAATCGTTCGCACACCAAAAGGGTGGACTGGACCGAAAGTCTGGGATGGCGAGCCGATTGAAGGGGGCTTCCGTGCCCACCAAGTGCCGATCCCTGTCAATGCGAAACATATGGAACACGTGGATGCTTTGACGGATTGGCTGCAGTCTTATCGTCCAGAAGAGCTTTTTGACGAAAACGGCCGCATCAACGCTGAGATTCAAGAATTGGCGCCAAAAGGGAAGCAACGGATGGCTGTCAACCCAATCACCAACGGGGGGATCGATCCGCAACCGCTACGCTTGCCAGATTGGCAAGCACATGCTATTGCGATTGAGACACCAGGGGAAACGACGGCCCAAGATATGATGGTCTTTGGGAAATTTGCCCGTGACATCATCAAAGAAAATCCTGACAACTTCCGCATTTTTGGCCCAGATGAAGCCAAATCCAATCGGTTGAACCATGTGTTCGAAGTCACGGACCGCCAATGGTTGGAGCCAAAACATCCTGATTATGATGAATGGCTGTCTTCAGTGGGACGTGTGATTGATTCACAATTATCAGAACATCAAGCAGAAGGCTTCTTGGAAGGCTATGTGCTGACGGGGCGTCATGGCTTCTTTGCCAGCTACGAGTCATTCCTAAGAGTCGTTGATTCTATGATCACGCAGCACTTCAAATGGTTACGAAAAGCCCATGATCTTGACTGGCGCAACCCGTACCCCTCATTGAATTTGATCGCTTCATCAACGGTCTTCCAACAAGACCATAATGGGTACACCCACCAAGATCCAGGGATCATGACCCATATTGCAGAGAAAAAAGCCGACTTTGTGCGGGTCTACTTGCCAGCCGATGCCAATAGCTTGATGGCTGTCATGGCAGAAACGCTCGCTTCTGAAGAAAAGATCAATCTAGTGGTCTCTTCGAAACACCCACGTCCGCAGTTTTATTCGGCGGATGAAGCGAAAGTGCTTGTCAAAGATGGCTTGAAAGTCATCGACTGGGCATCGACAGATGAAGGACAAGAACCGGACATCGTGATCGCAGCTGCCGGGACGGAACCGAATTTGGAAGCATTAGCTGCTGTTTCCTTGCTGATTGAAGCCTTCCCAGAGTTGAAAGTCCGCTTCATCAATGTGGTCGATCTATTGAAATTGCGTCGTCCAGAAGTCGATCCTCGTGGGTTGAGCGATGAAGCATTCGAAGCCTACTTTACGAAAGACAAACCGATCGTGTTTGCTTTCCACGGGTATGAAGGACTGATTCGCGACATCTTCTTTGGCCGTCGCAACCAACAGCTTCATATTCATGGGTACCGAGAAAATGGCGACATCACGACACCGTTTGATATGCGGATCCTTTCTGAATTGGATCGCTTCCACTTAGCCAAAGACGCCGCCGAATGGGTCTATGGAGAAAAAGCAACGGACTTTGCCAAAAAAATGGCAGACACCGTTGCGTATCACCATGACTTTATTCGAGAAAACGGCTATGATATCGCCGAAGTCGAAGAGTGGGAATGGAAACCATTGCGTTGATTTTTTCTCCACAACACCAACGTAAGACAATTTAAGAACAAAATAAGTACAAAACGATCCGCAACAGGGTCGGGACGCCTTACCAAGGAAGCCCGACCGACTGACTGCGGATCGTTTTTTTAAAAGACGTCGAAACCGTAATTTTTGATATGCTGTTTCAACAAGGCGAGATAGTCCAAAGCCATCTCACTCAGTTCCATTTTCTTGTGTTTGAGGTAACCTAGTGTCATCGCATCATCGACTTCCAAAGGAATCGCAACGATTTTTTCATCATTCAGCTCACTGCTGATGATCCCAGAGCTGATGGTATAGCCGTTGAGACCCACCATCAAATTGAAGATCGTGGCACGATCGCTGATGCGAATGTGTTTTTTGCGTTGTAAAGTGCTTAAGATCTCTTCAGAAAAGTAGAAGGAATTGGTTTCCCCTTGTTCGTACGACAAATAGGTATAAGGTTCCAAATCAGCTAATGTGATGCTTTTTTTTTGAGTCAGTGGATTTTCTCGGCCGATGAAGACGTGGGGTTTGGCTTCAAATAAAGGAATGAATTGCAGGTCTTTTTCGTGGATCAAACGGGTGAGGACCGTCGTGTTGAAATCATTCAGATAAATGACCCCCAATTCGCTCTTAAACGTCTGGATATCATCCAATACATTTTGTGTTTGGGTCTCCCGCAAGGTGAATTGAAATTCATCTTCCCCTAACTGTTTGACCAGCTCTACGAAGGCGTGGACGACGAAGGCATAGTGCTGTGCAGAAACACTGAAAACATGCTTGCGATGGCTGTCTTTGCGAAAGCGTTCGTCCAAGAGATTGACTTGGTCTAAAACATTTCGAGCATAGTTGAGAAAGGAACGGCCATCATCGGTCAAGGTCACCCCTAATTTACTACGGTAAAACAGCTGCAGATCATACTCTTTTTCCAACTCTTTCATGGCTTGGGAGAGGGAGGGCTGACTGATGAAAAGCTGTTTGGCGGCTTCATTGAAAGAGCCGGTCTCTACGATTTTTTCCAAATATTCAAGCTGCTGGATACGCATGGGAAGCAACCTCCTTTTTGTGTTATAGGTATTGCCTATGGAATATATAAGTTTATAAGTATTATCTATAGTATAAGATGTTTGCTAGAATAAATCTAACAATTTTGAAAACTTTGTATAGGAGGAATGGATATGGCAACAGACAAATTTCAGCTTGTGGGGTCATTGTTACGACCACAAGATTTATTGGACTACAAAAATCAAATCGAGCATCGGGAGGACATCCGCTACCCGTTTTATGATGCGTTTCCTGGCTACCAAGAAACGGAAGCAAAAGCGATCGCTGACATCATTGCAGCGCAAAAAGAACACGGCATTACAGTCATCACAGATGGCGAACATGGCCGCTCGATGTGGCACCTGGATTTTCTCTGGGGATTAAAAGGCGTTGAGCGCTATATCTCCGATCATGGGTATGCCTTTGAAGATTTGGACGGTGGACATTTTGAAACGCGTAAAGACATCGGCATCCGGATCACAGAACCATTATCTGGCAAAAACCATCATTATTTGACATTGTTTAAAGAAACCAAACGCCAAGCTGGCGACCTGCCAGTCAAAATCACCGTCTGGGGGGCTGCCCACGCGTTTACCGAGCTGACTGTCTTTAACGACCTCGTTGGTGAAGGTCAGGTATATCCAACGAAAGAAGCCTTGCGGGAAGGGCTGCTTAACGCCTACAAGGAATTCTTGCAGGAATACCGAGAAGCCGGTGGTGAGATCGTTCAGTTCGATGATTGTTTATGGGAACTATTTGCTGAAGACAATGACAAGAGCTTCTTTACCCAAGGCAATGACGGCTTAGAAGCGTTAGCCGATGAATTCGTGGCGATCAACAACGAAGTCGCTGATTACGCCCACGAATTAGGATTAAAAGTCTGGACCCACAATTGTCGTGGCAATTACCAAAGCCGCGCGGCAGCCAGTGGTACCTACAAAGCGATCGCCGAAAAATTCTTGCGTGACCAGCATTATGACCGCTTTTTCCTAGAGTGGGATGATGACCGTGCCGGTGATATCTCGGCTTTAGAAGCGCTGAAAGATCGTCCAGAAGTGGAGGTTGTCTTAGGCTTATTATCCAGCAAAACCGCCACATTAGACGATGAAGAGCGAGTGATTGCCTTATTAGACAAAGCTAGTCAAATCATTCCTAAGGATCGGCTTTATCTTTCTCATCAATGTGGCTTTGCCTCTTGTGACTGCGGCAATGAGCTTTCGACTGAGCAGCAATGGGCAAAAATCAAGCAAGGGCAAGCCTTAGCTGAAGCATACTTCGGTTAAGCAGTTGCGTCTTCTTTTCCCTGAATCTTCCCCTCGAAATCGGTGCATGCGACAAAGTTTCGAAAATTTCAGAAAAAATGTTTGACATTTTCTTTAAGAGCGAGTAAAGTAAGACACAACTTAATGAAACAGACATCGAAAAGAAGAGTAGCAAGGCTTGCTGTTTGAAGAGAGTCTCTGGTTGGTGCAAAGAGATAACGCATGGTTGTGAAACACATCTTGGAGTCGTTTTTCCGAAAGAAAAGTAGGAGAGACCGGGTTTGCCCGTTACAGCAGCAGTCATTGATTGATGACTTTCTGAGTTCAGTTGCTGTGAAGCACTGATAAACAAAGGTGGAACCGCGTTGATAACGTCCTTTAGCTGTAATGGCTAGGGGACGTTTTTTTTCTCTTTTTTTGCGGCTCACCGAAAACCGAAAGTGGAAGGGTCACAAGGACTGCACGAGGCCTTTTCCTGTGAAGGAAAGGCAAATTGAGGTGGAACCACGTATCTAGCGTCCTCTGGCAAATGCCAGTGTGCGCTTTTTTGTTTTTCTTTTTTAGAAAAATGAAATTTGCCAGTTGCCCTCACCAGCCAACGTGCAGCGCCACATAAGCATCGGAGTAAGCCGTCGCTAAGCTGTTTTTCTGCCAAGCGAAATTGAAACCTATCAAGGAGGAAGTCACCATGTTTGAGTATTTAGTCAATGTTATGCCCCAACTGATTTCAGGAACTGGAATCACCGTTAAATTGTTCGCACTGACCTTAATCGGGTCCATTCCCTTAGGCATCTTGTTGGCCTTTGTTTTAGCCAGTCGCCTGCGTATTTTGAAATTGATCGTGCAAGTCTACGTTTGGTTGATGCGAGGAACGCCTTTATTGCTACAGCTGATCTTCGTATTCTACGGTCTTCCGATCTTAGGGATCGTCTTTGACCGCTTTGAAGCAGCCTTGATCGCCTTTATTATCAATTACGCTGCTTATTTTGCCGAGATTTTCCGTGGAGGGATCCAATCGATTCCAGCCGGACAATACGAAGCCGCGAAAGTCTTGCGTTTGTCCCCAATCCAAACGATCCAAAAAATCATCATCCCACAAGTCGTCAAGATCACCCTGCCATCTGTCGGCAATGAAGTCATCAATCTTGTCAAAGACACATCTCTGGTCTACATCTTGGGCTTGTCAGACGTGATGCGAATCGGAAAAATCGCCATGGAGCGAGACAGTACCTTGCTTCCGTTAGTTGGGGTCGGCTTGATCTACTTGGTGATGACGGGCGTCTTCACGTTATTGTTAAAACAAATCGAGACCAAACTGGACTATTACCGTTAGGAGGAACCACGTATGTTAGAACTAAAACAAGTATCAAAATCATTTGGCGCTAAAAAAGTCATCGATCAGCTAGACCTGACGATCGAAGACGGCAGTATCTTAGCAGTGGTCGGTCCTTCCGGTGGCGGGAAAACCACCTTGCTTCGGACACTGGCTGGGTTAGAAACGATCGATTCTGGAAGCTTTTTGCTGGATGGCAAAGCCTTTGATCCCACCGACACAAAAGAACAAGAACAAGTCGTCGGTGTCGTCTTTCAAGACTTCCAATTGTTTCCGCACTTGTCGGTTTTTGAAAACATCACTTTGGCACCAAAAATGGTGCTAAAACAAGACAAGGCCGCGTATACAGCAAAAGCCGAACAGTTGGCAGAAAAACTAGGGTTAAGTGACCTACTAGGCCAATATCCCTTCCAATTGTCCGGGGGACAGCGGCAACGAGTGGCTATTGCACGAGCGATGGCGATGAATCCCAAAGTGTTGGCTTATGACGAGCCTACCAGTGCCTTAGATCCAGGCTTGAGACAGCAAGTCGAACAGCTGATCTTGGATCTGAAAAAAGAAGGAGTGACCCAGATCGTGGTGACCCATGATTTGGTTTTTGCCGAAAATATCGGCGATCAATTATTAAAAGTAGCAGGAGAATAAGGGGGAGAAAAAAATGAAAAAATTACTATTGACGGGAATCGCAGCAGCAAGTGTATTTTTATTAGGGGCGTGCGGCAGCAGTAATGACACCACAACCAGTGCCGCTGACAAAGAAGAAGTGATCGTCGGGCTAGACGATACCTTCGTACCGATGGGCTTTAAAGACGACCAAGGCAACATCGTTGGGTTTGATGTGGATTTAGCCACAGCGATTTTGGATCTAACAGGAACCAAAGTCAAATTTCAACCAATCGATTGGTCCATGAAAGAAACCGAACTAAGCAATGGCACCATCGATATGATCTGGAATGGTTATACCAAGACCGCAGCTCGTGAAGAAAAAGTATTGTTTACAGATACTTATATGGAAAACAAACAAGTCTTAGTCACAGCAAAATCAAGCGGCATTACTAGCTTTGATGATATGGAGGGCAAAGTCTTAGGTGCCCAAGAAGGTTCTTCTGGTTATGAGACCTTCAACAACCAACCGGAAGTTTTGAAGGATCTCGTAGACGGCAATGACGCAACCTTGTATGCCAGCTTTAATGAAGCCTTTATCGATCTAGAAAACGGTCGGATCGACGGTCTTTTGATCGACCGCGTCTACGCAGAATATTATTTGACTCAAACAGGCAAAACCGCTGACTTCAACGAAATCGAAAGTCCTTTTGAAGCAGAAGATTTTGCTGTAGGTGTGCGGAAAGACGATCAAGCCATGGCAGATAAAATCAATGATGGTTTGAAAGAATTGCAAGACAATGGCACTTTTGCTGAAATCTCTGAAAAGTGGTTTGGCGAAGACGTCACACCAAACTAAAAACAAGTCAACAAGAGGCACTGGCTGCTTAGCAGCTGGTGTTTTTTTATACATTCATTTCTTTTGCGTATCTAAGTAAAGAAGGAACGATTGAAGTATATACTTGTGTATACATATGCGTGCTCATGTTATAATGATAGGTAGTAAGGAAAAACCGATAAAAAGGGGTGAGCCGAATGGAACATTATAAAGAGACCGCTCATTTGATTAAGTGGGGCAACGGACAAGGGGTTCGCTTGTCTAAGAAAATGATTCGAAAATTGGATCTCCAGGTAGGTTCTGAACTAGAAATGGAACTGGCAGAAGAAGTCAATGGCAAAAAACAGTTAGTTATTACAGAAAAGCAACCAGCAGGGGAGTTGTCCCCAGAGGAGAAACTTCGTTTAGTCGATTCTTTGCAAGGCATTTTAGCAGATTCATTTGAAACACCTGACGTTGTGGACATCAAAAAAGTAAGAAACGAACGGCGTAGGAAAAAATATCTGGGAGAATAAAAGGAACATGACCAAATACAAAGCCAAACGAGTCGTGATTGACACCAATGTGATCCTTGACTATTTATTAGGAAGAGGGTCTAAAAGCCATCAAGAAGCCATCAAACTGATATACAACAGTTCTATCTATGGACTTTGCGAGGGCGTGATTACGGCAAGTACATTAACGGATCTTTTCTATATTCTCGATGGAGCAGCAGGAGTCGATGCTCGGAGGGAAGTCAAAAAACTGATCCAAGTGCATACCGTCTTAACAGTCACGGAAGCAGATTGCGTTCAGGCGCTTGATTCAACAATGACAGATTTTGAAGATGCTGTTTTAGCAGCTTGTGCGAAGCGAAATCAAATCGACAGTCTAGTAACGACCAATACAGCTGATTTTAAATCATCAGGACTGATTGTCTATACAGTCGCTGAATTTGTTCACCAACTAAAAAGAGGATGATCACTGCTCTATCTGGCAGACATCCTCTTTTTTCCTTAAATTCCAACAGCTAACCAAAATTTCTCACAGGAAAACTTTTGTTCGCCTTCTTTTTTCGTTATAATAGGGAAAGATGAAAAGAGGGATAGAAATGGCGCAAAAAAAACGCGCAAAGAAACGCAAAACAAAAAAACAACAAAAACAGCAAGAGAAATTAATGCTGGTCGGCGTCGGCCTGCTCTTTGTCTTGTTTTCGATATTTGGCTTTTTCCATTTAGGTTTTTTAGGAACCTTGATTGCCAACGGGTTTCGGATCGTTGGCGGAAACACGTACCAATTTTTGAGTGTTGCCCTAGCCGCTTATGGTGTCTGGTTAGCGATCAAAACGACCGATGCTCGGTTTAAGAGTATTCGGCGAGTGATTGGCTGTGTATTGGTGTATTTTGGCTTACTGATCATCCTCCATGCGCAAATCTTTAGTAATGTGGTGGGAGAACAAGCCAATGTCTTCCAAACGACGTGGATGACGCTGTTAGGCGATATCCGGCGCAGCCAAGTGACCCAAAATGTCGGGGGCGGAATGATTGGCGCCATGCTTTATGGGGCGACCTATTTTCTTGTTTCCCAGATCGGCAGCTACATCATCGCTGTTTTACTCATGCTGATCGGGGCGTTCTTGTTCAGCCAAATGAGCAGCCACGAGTTAGTGGGGCACCTGCAAGCAGCTGGTGACAAGCTGCAGCGGTTGTTAGAAGGCTCTCCAGAAAAGCAAGCCGAACGAGAAGCCCGCAAAGCGGAACGAGCAGCAGAGAAACAAGCGGCGAAAGAAGCCAAAAAAGAAGCCGAGCGAGCAGCAGTCATGGCGGAGATCAAAGAAAAGAATCAAGTCCGACCAATGACAGAAGACGAAAAATCAGCAAAAGAACAGCAGATGCAAGCGCCAGTTGATTTTGAACCAGAGCAGCTGAGCTTTGTACCCATCGACCACTTCCAAGAATTGCCGCAAGCGGCGGCACCAGAGGCCGCTCAAGCACCGCATCCAGCAGGAAACAAACCGGGACCAAGCAAAAAGGTCAACGAAGACGGGGAGATCCTCGATGACGATGGTGAAGTATTGGAATTTGAGATTTCGGAAGAAGCTGAAAATCGTGATTATGAATTGCCTTCAGCGCAATTACTCGATTCGATCCCTTCAACGGATCAAAGCAGCGAGTACAAAAAGATCGAACAAAATATTGGTGTGTTAGAAACCACCTTCCAAAGCTTCGGTGTTGACGCAAAAGTCGTCAAAGCTAGCTTAGGACCAGCAGTAACCAAATTCGAAGTTCAACCAGCAGTAGGGGTCAAAGTCAGCAAAATCGTCGGGTTGACCGATGATATCGCCTTAGCCTTGGCCGCCAAAGATGTGCGGATGGAAGCGCCGATCCCAGGGAAATCATTGATTGGGATCGAAGTTCCAAACAGCGCAGTCAGCATGGTTTCATTCCGAGAAGTGATCGAAGCCCAACCAGATCATCCAGATAAACTATTAGAAGTACCTTTAGGACGCGATATTTCTGGCCGTGTCCAAACGGCAGACTTAACGAAAATGCCCCATCTCTTGATTGCCGGATCGACCGGGAGCGGGAAGTCCGTAGCCATCAACGGCATCATCACCAGTATTTTGATGCGGGCAAAACCCCATGAAGTCAAACTGATGATGATCGACCCGAAAATGGTTGAATTAAATGTTTACAATGGGATTCCCCATCTCTTGACACCCGTTGTGACCAATCCTCGCAAAGCGGCGCAAGCGTTGCAAAAAGTGGTCAAGGAAATGGAAGAACGCTACGAAAAATTTGCGGCAACTGGGGTCCGAAACATTACTGGCTACAACGATTTAGTAATCAATAAGAATTTAGAAGATGGCGAAAATCGTCCGATCTTGCCATTCATTGTGGTGATCGTTGATGAGTTAGCTGACTTGATGATGGTTGCTAGCAACGAAGTCGAAGATGCCATCATTCGTTTGGCACAAATGGCGCGGGCAGCTGGTATCCATATGATCTTAGCAACGCAACGACCAAGTGTGGATGTCATTACAGGGATCATCAAAGCCAATGTTCCATCACGGATGGCGTTTGCTGTTTCCAGCGGTGTCGATTCTCGGACCATCATTGATGGGAACGGGGCCGAAAAACTGCTGGGCCGCGGCGACATGCTGTATCTGCCGATGGGTGAGAACAAACCGATTCGGGTCCAAGGGGCCTTTATTTCCGACCAAGAAGTCGAACGAGTGGTTGAATTCGTGACAGATCAGCAAGAAGCCAATTATGAAGAAAAAATGATGGTCACTGAGGAAGAAACGAGTGCCGGCAGCAGCGGACAACCACAAGATGAGCTGTTCGAAGACGCCAAAGCCCTTGTGGTGGAAATGCAGACCGCCAGCGTTTCTCTCTTGCAGCGACGTTTTCGCATCGGCTATAACCGAGCGGCTCGGTTAGTGGATGAATTAGAAGATCAAGGCGTCGTTGGCCCTTCTGAAGGCAGCAAGCCACGGAAAGTCTTGATCGAGCCGCAACCAGAAGACATTCCTACCTTTGATGAATAAGGAGAACACCAGACCAATCCAATGAGAGAAAGGCGAGATAGCAATGAAACGCAAACACATTCTTTACCGTGATGTTGCCGATAAGCTCAAAGAAGACATCATGTCGGGTCGCTACCCGATTGGTTCATTTTTACCGACGGAAACAGAATTGGAAGCTACCTTCAATGTCAGCAAGATCACTGTCCGCAAAGCCATCGAATTGTTAGCGGCAGATGAGTATGTGGAAAAACGCAGCGGACGTGGGACGACGGTTTTAAGCAATCGCCCCTACAACAAGCTGTCAAAAGGCACGACGTTTAGCCAATTGCTTGAAAAGACCGGCAAGGAATACACAAAGAAAAACCTCAGCTATGAATTAGTCGAACTTGCGCCTGAACACCCTGCGTATTCTTTGATGGGCAAAGAAGTCATGCGTTTACGTCGCATGTACTATTTTGACCACCAACCTTTTATTTACTATGAGTACCATTTGCCAAAGCAACTAAAGGGAACCTCCATCGAGGTCTTTGAAGAAAAATCATTGTATCGCCTATTGGATGAACATCGAATGATCATCGATCGCTTTCAAGATGCGTTTGTGGCAACGACGTTGACTGAAGAGCAACAGAAGTTTATGATCACGCCGGAGGTCGCTGCCTTGAAACGAACCCGTTATTCGTATGATCTACAAGGAGAAGTGGTAGAATATACAGAAGGGATCTATAACACTGCCTTGCATCCGTATATGATCGAATTTGAAGCCTAGTCATTGATTAGGCTTTTTTAGCAAAAAGTGGTACCAAAATCAGAAGTGGAGCGTGAAATACATGAGAAAAATCGCCTTTTTAGGAGCCGGTAACATGGCAAAAGCTATCATTAATGGCTTGATTGCAGCAAAGCTGTATGAACCAGCAGAGATCTTGGTTTATAACCATCGCTACGAGCCGACTTTGGCACAATTAGAAAAAGAAACCGGGATCACTGGGACAACTAAGCTGGCGGATGTCACAGAAAAAGCAGAGATCTTCGTCTTAGCAGTCAAACCTTTTGTCTTTCCCCGCTTGCTTGCTGATTTAAAAGCAGGATTGACTGAGGAACATTTGCTAGTATCCATTGCCGCGGGTGTGACGATCGCGCAAATGGAAGAAATCATCGGTGCGCACAAAATCGTGCGGGTCATGCCAAATACCCCCGCACTTGTCGGCGAAGGGATGTCTTCTATCAGCCCCAACGGTCAAGTAACGGAAGCCGAAGCCAACGAAGTCAAACAACTTTTTGAAAGCCTTGGGAAAGCCGAGCAAGTACCAGAAAGCATGATCGATGCAGTCATTGGTGTCAGTGGTTCTTCGCCAGCCTACACGTATTTATTCATTGAAGCTTTGGCAGATGGAGCAGTGGCAGAGGGTATGCCGCGGCCGATGGCGTATGAATTTGCTGCTCAAGCGGTATTAGGCGCAGCGAAGATGGTACTAGAGACGAAGGAACACCCAGGTGTCTTAAAGGATCGTGTCAGTTCGCCTGGGGGCACAACGATCCAAGCAGTCAAAACCTTAGAGGAAAATGGCTTTCGTGCGGCTGTCATCAAAGCAGTGCAAGCAGCTGCTGACAAAAGTCGGGAAATGTCTTGATACCCAGTGAGTGAGGGGAAAATCTTAGCAAAACGAAGGAGCGTTTATGAAAGAACTTTTGATTTTTGATTTTGATGGATTGTTAGTCGATACTGAAAAAGTCTATTTTGATGGGTGGTTGGCTCTATTTAAAAAGTATCAGCTTCCGATTACAGCCGCTGATATTTTTGGTTGGCGTGGTCAAAGTTGGCAACAGACGGCTAGTAAATTAGCCGACCTCGTAGGTGGTCAGCAGCGGGTGCAGGAATTACGAGCAGAACGGGAAGTCTATATTGCCCAGCAAATAACTGATGGCACCTTCAAAACTAAACCCTATGCGAAAGAAACCATCGCATTGGCTAGGGAGAAAGGCTTCCAAACGGCACTAGCCACCTCGACGATGAAAAAAAGAGCCTCTGAATTGTTGGCGCATTTCGATTTGTTGCAGGCCTTTGACTATCAGACCTTTGGCGATGATGTCTCCGCCCATAAACCTGATCCCGCACCTTACTTGCTGACTTTAGAAAAAGCGCAAGTCGCAGCAGAAAAAGCATTAGTCATGGAAGATTCTCTTGTGGGAGCAACAGCTGCGACGCGTGCGGAGATCGATGTCGTGTTGATTCCCGATCAAAGTTTTGATCAAGTCTACTCCCCAGAAGAGAAGGCCGGACTTCAGTTATATGGCGAAGCCACCTCACTGAAATATGTGTATGATTTATTGGCAAAGGATCAACTGAAATAACACCTAAAAAAGCTTCCTTTTCGTTGCAGAAAAAGGAAGCTTTTTTTGTGAAGAAAAGACCGGTAAAAAAAACAGTTCAAAGGATATGAGTGGTTTGTTTTTCGCCATCATGGTAAAGTTAAAGAAAGTTTAACAATAAGCGAAAAAAAACAAAAAGTAAAGGGGTTTCATTTTGACAAAAACGTCCATTTGTCAAAAGGACTTTTCTTGGTCGATCGTAGCCGTTGGCGGCGGGGGAAAAACATGGTAAATTATCCTTCGACGAAGAACTAGTGGGGGAAGAAAAAAATGAATAAACTAAAGAATGTTTTCTATTTATATAAACTGGACTGGAAACGAATTTTCAGCAATCCAATCTCTGCATTTTTGATCATTGCCTTAATGATCTTACCCTCGCTTTATGCGTGGTTCAATATCAAAGCACTTTGGGATCCATATGGCAACACCAGTGAATTGCCAATCGCCGTGTATAGTGCGGATAAAGGGGCAGAATTTCAAGGCAAGCATATCGATATCGGTGATGAAGTCATCGACACCCTCCATGATAACAAACAGTTAGGCTGGCGTTTCGTGGATTCAAAAGAGGACTTGGTAGAAGGAGTCAAATCAGGAAAGTATTACGCCGGTATTTATCTGCCAGCTGATTTTTCAGATGATCTGATCAGCTTTACCAGCGGGACAATTGAAAAACCGACCATTGAGTATTACAGCAACCAAAAAATCAACGCCATCGCACCAAAAATCACCGAGAAAGGAGCTAGCAGCCTTCAAGAAGAGATCTCACAGAACTTTATTGAAACCGCCAGCTCTACGTTAATAAAAGTCTTCAATGAAATCGGCTATGACATTGATTCCAACTTAGTCAGCATCAACAAAGTCAAATCCATGATCTTAGATACCGATGACAATTTGGCTACGATCGACGGTTATACGAAAGAGATCGTCACCTTGCACGATAAGTTTCCAGAAATCAAAGAAAAGATCGCAAAAGCCGAAGAATTTACCGATTATATTCCGCAAGTGGATGCCATGGGGGAAAAACTGATTGGCCTAAACGATAAGCTGCCGACATTGAAGAAGGAAGCCAGCATCATTTTGACCTTGCAAGAGAAGATCCCAGAGATCCAAAATGCCGGCAAACAATTGAAGATGATCGATGATGATTTTGATGACATTGCCAGCACCATGACGGACGGCATCGATACCGCCAAACAAGGACTGCAAGTCATCGAACAAGTTCAAGCCGCGTTACCACAGATCGAACAACTAGGCGACCAAGCCGCCAGCTTCGCCACAGCGACCAAAGATGGGGCGCAACAGTTGCAAGATGCCCTGCCAAGTATTTCTAGCAGTGTGAAGGTGACGATTGAGTCTATTCGTCAAGTGGCAACAACCACAGCAAAGTGGTCGCAAGCACTGAATGATTCAATCGATCAAGATCAGTTGGACCAAGATCGAGAATCAATTTTACAAACGATTGATGGGTTGCAGCAAAGTATTCAGCAACAACAAAGTATGCTAGATGCCTTAATTGCATTTTTAGGAAATATTGAAGGCTCAGCTGAAAATGCCCAAATTCAAGGCGTAATCGGTCAGTTAACTGACGTAAAAGGGCACTTGACGAATGTATCTGGATTGTTAACTAAGGTTAGAAGCGCTGTGCAAAGCGGTGATGTTAAGGCAGCTAAGCAATATCTTAGTGAAGTCACCGCAGCTGCTCAAAATGTTGCTGATCTTCTGGATCCTAAGAGTTTTAATGTTGATGCCATTACTAAAACCATCAACGACATCCTAACCAAACTAATCGAAACCATCACCACCGCCGAAGATGTCTTGAAAAAAGCCCAAGAGATCGATTTTGACTCGTTGCTGTCTTCCACCAAATCAGTGGTCAGCAATGCCGTGACGATTTTGGAAAAATACCAAAAAGAATTGCCTGCCATCAAGCAAGAATTGCACGATGCCAATACGATGCTGAATGGTCATATGGATGAAATCGTCAATGCCATCAATAAAGGAGCCGACCTGTACAACAACGAATTACCAGTTGTCGAAGAAAAATTAGGGCTGGCCGTAGACTTCTTGCAAAACGATTGGCCAACCATCAAATCAGAAATCAGTTCTACGATGGCGATGGTGGATGAAAAACTGCCAGAAGTTGAAAAAGCCTTGGATGCGGCTGTCGATTTAATCAATAACGATTGGCCAAGTATCAAAGCAGGCATCCACAAAGCCGCTGATGCGATCCGAGCAGGAGAAAATGAAGTCGATCTCGGGGAAGTCATCAAATTATTGAAACTTGATGCCACGGATGAAGCCGACTTCTTCAAACAACCAGTGGAATTAAAAAGCAATGAAATCTACCCAATCGCCAACAATGGTTCAGCTAGCACACCATTTTATACCGCATTGTGTTTGTGGGTAGGGGCATTATTGTTGTCAAGTGTCGCTACAACGGAGTATCATTTAGAGAAGAAAGACAAAAAACGCTTTACACAACGTGAAACCTTTGTGGCACGGATGCTGACGTTCTTGACGATGGCAGTTGCCCAAAGTTTGATCGTGACCCTAGGAAATATGTTTTTATTAGGCGTCGATGTCCACAACCCTGTGTACAGTGTCTTCTTCGCATTACTCGTCGGACTCGCCTTTATGATGATCGTCTACGTACTGGCGGGACTGTTCGGCAACCTCGGGAAAGGGATCGCCATCATTATTTTGGTTCTCTCCATTTCAGGTGGGGGAGGAAATTACCCAATCCAAGTCTCTGGGAAGTTCTTCCAATTCATTAATCCGCTACTGCCGTTTACTCATGCGGTCAATCTGTTAAGAGAATCAGCCGGTGGGATCTATTGGCCAAATGCTATCCCGCAGTTGATCATTTTAACGATTTTGTTCCTAGTCTTTGGGATCGTCGGTACGTACGCGTATCCTTATCTAGTCAACTCTACGAAGAAACTAAGTGACATTTCCAAAGAAAGTCATTTCTTCCACTAAAATCTTAAAGCAGAAAGAGCATTTGTTCTTTCTGCTTTTGTGCCATCACGTGAAATTTCTAATAATCAAAAGAGGGAAAAAGGGTCGTTTTTTCATCTGATTTTCATTGACTTTTCGTGGTTACAAGAGTAGCATACAGTCTTGATAATTCAATATTTGTGAGGATATCGTTACAAGTTTAACGAAGGATTTTTTCATGAAAAGGAGTGTAGAAAAAGTGGAGTATTTGAAACGTTTGTTGGTCGGACGTCCATTGAAATCCGCAGAGAATGATGAACAAAAACTGAGCCGGACGGCGGCCCTTGCGTTGCTATCTTCTGATGCTTTGTCTTCGATTGCTTATGGGACAGAGCAGATCGTTGTCGTATTAGTGGCACTTTCCGCTGCTGCTATCTGGTATTCATTGCCGATCGCTGCTTTTGTTATTATTCTTTTGATTTCATTGACCTTGTCTTACCGCCAGATCATTCATGCTTACCCTCACGGCGGTGGGGCATATGTAGTAAGTAGTGAAAATTTAGGGAAAAATGCGGGCCTGATTGCCGGCGGCTCTCTATTAATCGATTATATGCTGACAGTGGCAGTATCCGTCTCAGCAGGGGCAGAAGCCATCACTTCAGCTGTGCCGGCGTTGTTCGGTCATCAAGTGGCCATTTCTGTCGTGATCGTAATCTTGATCATGATGATGAATCTGCGAGGGTTGCGAGAATCAGCTAGCTTCTTGATGATTCCTGTCTACACCTTTATCGCAGTGATCACAGTCTTGATCGTGGTCGGTTTGTACAATATCGTAACGGGTGCGCAACCGTTAAATGCAACCGCACTACCGGGAGCGGTCGTACCTGGGGTATCCGTGGCCTTGATTTTACGGGCTTTCTCATCGGGTTCCTCTTCTTTGACAGGGGTCGAAGCGATCAGTAACGCGGTGCCGTTTTTCAAAAAACCACGGGCGAAAAATGCAGCTGCGACCTTGACAATCATGGCGTCGATTTTAGGATTCTTCTTTGTCGGCATCACTTTTATCAACTATTGGTATGGTATCGTACCAGAAACAGAAGTGACCGTCCTATCTCAAATCGGCTCTGCCGTTTTTGGTCATGGGTTTATGTACTACGTTTTGCAATTTGCTACGGCACTGATTTTAGCAGTTGCCGCAAATACCGGATTTTCAGCTTTCCCCGTGTTGGCGTATAACCTAGCGAAAGACAAATATATGCCGCATATGTATCAAGACCGTGGGGACCGTCTTGGCTATTCGAACGGAATCATCACCTTGGCTGCTGGTTCCATCGTATTATTGTTTATCTTCCAAGGATCGACCGAGCGTTTGATTCCTTTGTATTCCATTGGGGTATTTATTCCTTTTGCCTTGTCCCAAAGCGGAATGGTGATCAAATGGAGAAAAGAAGGCAAAGGCTGGTTCTTTAAATCGATCGCCAACATCGTTGGGGCTTTGATTTCCTTTGCGATCATTGCCATCTTGTTCGTGTATCGCTTAGGCGATATTTGGCCATTCTTTATTATCATGCCGATCCTCTTGTATATCTTTTACAAGATCCATGATCATTATAAGAAAGTCGCAGAACAGCTGCGGTTGGAAAAACAAGAAGCATTACATGTTTATGAAGGAAATACTGTGATCGTTTTAGTCGGAAATGTTACCCGAGTAAATATCGGCGCATTGAACTATGCCCAATCGATTGGTGATTATGTCGTAGCGATGCACGTATCGTTGGATGAAGATGTGAAGAAAGAAAAAGAAATCGAACAAGAATTTAAGCAAAAATTCCCAGACGTGCGTTTCTCCGTCGTTCATTCTTCTTATCGTTCGATTGAAAATCCCATCTTACGTTATGTGGATCTAGTCAGCCGCAATGCAGCCAAACACAATTACACAACGACCGTCATCATTCCACAGTTTGTCCCAAGACGTCGCTGGCAAAATATTTTGCACAACCAAACAAGCCTGCGCTTGCGTTTCAGACTCTCTTGGCGTGAAAACATCATTGTAAGTACGTACAGTTACCATTTGAAGAAATAACAAAAACGCTAGTTTAGCGACCTGATTCCCAAAAGAAATGTTTAGGTCAGCCGCTAAGACTAGCGTTTTTTTTAGCTATAAAACATTTTTAGTTTGATATCTTGATCGTAATTTCCAAACCCCTTGCCAAAGAGGGTACAACCGCCGACATGCTCGGCATCTTCTTTGACTTCCACTTTTAAATGCCACGTATCTTCGTAGGCAGGTATATCCTTGATCGTAATGTCGGAAAGAGGAACACCTTCCATGTAGGTTCCATGATCCATGATGCGGATCGTCTTCAATAACCCGTACTGATTAAGATTGTCTGGATACCAATCCGGTGTATACTTTCCACGAATGTCTGCAAAATCCCCTGGGCTAGTCCATGTACCAAGCTCCACACCATTTAAGCTGAAGGTGATGTCTGAAGGCCAGTTGTTATTGGAAAAAGGAAATTCAGACGAAACCTCCATTGAAATCTCCATCATTTCGAGTTTTTCTTCTTTTGCTAAGAAGTTTGGCGATTGGTATTCGACAAATCCTTTCGTAAACCACAAGATGCGGGCATCCATTCGTCGGGGATCCATGAAAAACTTCGGTTCATCTACCATTCCCACAAAATCAGCTGAAGTAGCAAGCCCGCACGTTGGTTCTACCGAATAATTTGTATAATGACCGATCGGTATCGCCGTTTCTTTCGTATCAAAGGCATTAAAGATTTTCTCAGGAAAGTTGATATCGATATGATCCACTCTCAAACTGGAAATCTTTTTTTGCCCTACACGCTCTGTTTTGATGATTTTGGCTTCTTCTAATTTTTTGATATGCATCGTAATGATAGCGCTGCTTAAGCCTAACTCTTGTGCCAACTCTTTGACATTCATCTTGTTTTTAGCCAGCAATTGAATGATTTTGATTCGCACGTTACTGGCAAGTGCCTCATAGACAGGCAATGCTTCTTGATTGATTTCTAATTGCATCGTGTCACCTCCGCTTAAACTGTTTGATTTACTTGAATGTTAACATATTTGCTAATTTGTGTAAATAGCGTTGTTTATTTCGCTAGTTATTAATATATTTATTAATTAACATAGATATTATCCTTGATAAATTAATCAAAATATTGTTGACAGCGATTACAAATCAAGTTATGATTTATTTGTAAATTGAAAGTGTTTGCAAACATCAATTTCTATGTTTTGTTTTTGTGAATTGTTTATAGGCTTCTTTATAGGAAATATCTTAGGTGTTAGGAATTATTATGAGCAGTTAGTAAGGTCTTTTTTTAGAGAGGTCAATGAACAAATGTGATAACGTACCTGCAAATATCTATAAAACTTGAGAGGATGGAAAAGATGAACATCAAAAAGGTTATTTTTTCGGGAGCAGTTCTAGGTTTAAGTAGTTTGGTATTAGGGGCCTGCGGAAACAGTAATAATAGTTCTGGTGATGATAGCGGAAGTAAAGAAATTACGTTTATGTTTCGAGGCGGCGAGGACGAGAAGAAAGCCTATGAAACAGCAATTAAACAATTTGAGGAAGAAAATGATGTAAGCGTTAAGATTATTGCTACAGATGCTGATCAATATGCAACAAAACTACAAGCGGCAATCTCAGGCGGTAATATGCCCGATGTTTTCTATGTAGAACAAAGCAATCTAATGGCTTACGTTGATAATGGTGTTTTGCTAGATATTACGGATGAAATTGAGAATTCAGATTTTGATCTTTCAAACATCTGGGAATATGGGGTAAATAGTTATCGGTATGATGGTGAAAAAGTTGGTAGCGGTGCTTTGTATGGATTACCAAAAGATGTTGGACCATTTGCTTTAGGATATAACAAAGACATGTTTAAGGAAGCTGGTATTGATTTGCCTGATACAGATACGCCTTATACATGGGATGAATTCGTTGAAGTATCTAAACAGTTAACGAAGGATTCTGATGGAGATGGAAATCTTGACCAATGGGCAACAGGATTTAACGTAAACTGGAGTTTACAAGCTTTTGTTTGGAGTAACGGAGCAGATTGGATCAACGAAGCCAAAGATACCGTTACAGTCGATACACCAGAATTTGCGGAAGCATTGCAATGGTTTGCGGATCTGCAAAATGTGCATGAACTCACCCCTTCAATTTCTGATGCACAAACATTGGATACGTATCAAAGATGGATGAATGGTGAGATTGCTTTCTTCCCTGTAGGACCTTGGGATATGAGTACGTATGCAGGATTGGATTTTGAGTATGACTTGATGCCTTGGCCAGCAGGCTCTACAGGTGAATCTGCAACGTATATCGGTTCTTTAGGTATTGGTGTTGCTAGCAAAACCAAACATCCAGAAGAAGCAGTGAAATTAGTTGAATATTTAAGTGCATCTGAAGAAGGTCAACAACAATTAGTAGACGCACAGATTCAAATTCCTAACCTGATTGATATGGCTGAAGAATGGGCTTCTGATAAGGACAGTGTACCTAATAATAAACAGGAATTTATTGATATCGTCCAAGATTATGGTCGCGCATTGCCAGTGGCAACCACGTACAATGCAGAATGGTACGATGAATTCTTTATCAATATCCAACCTGTGTTAGATGGAGATCAAACGGCAGCGGATTATTTGAAAGAAGTTCAACCTAAGATGCAAGAAAAACTAGACTCAGCGATTCGCCAACAAGAAACAGCAAGATAGACTCACTGGGGTCACATATCTATGTGACCCCAAAGATTTTTATGGAGGGACGCGTAATGGAACAAGTGGAAATAAAAAAAACAAAAAATAAAAATAGTCTTTATGCAAAAGAGCACAAAGTTGCTTTCTTGTTCGTTCTACTTCCAGTTTTAGGATTTATTTTGTTTTCATTGATACCTTTGGGCTATTCGGTTTATGCTGCCTTTACAGATTGGAACGGTCTAGGGCAAATGAATTTTATCGGTCTTGAGAACTTTCAGAAGCTTTTTAGAGATGAGTACTTCTATAAGACGATGTTTAATACCGTCTTTTTGATGTTAGGAATTCCAATCGGTTTGATTTTGTCATTTATGCTGGCATCAGCACTGAGCAGAGGAATTAAAGGAACGACGATTTTTCGAACAATCTATTATATTCCAGTCATCTCATCATTAGCAGCCATTTCGATTTTGTGGCAATGGGCTTACAATGGTGATTTTGGTTTAGTCAATCAGGTCTTGGATATCTTCGGTATCAGCGGCCCTAACTGGTTGCAAAACCCATCAACAGTCAAACCGGCAATTATTATTATGTCTGTTTGGAAGGGCTTGGGCTATTCGATGCTCTTGTACTTGGCAGCGATTCAAAGTGTGCCAAAAACCTTTTATGAAGCAGCAGAATTAGATGGTGCTTCTTCTTTTCAAAAGTTTCGCAATATCACTTGGCCGATGGTTAGACCAGTCACTTTCTTTTTAGTCGTTACGAATATTATCGGCGGCTCACAAATCTTTACGGAAATAAACATTATGACACCAACTGGCGGACCACAATATAGCAGTGCTACGGTCGTTTGGTATATCTGGCAAAAAGCTTTCAGAAATTGGCAAATGGGTTATGCAAGCAGTATGGCGTTGATTCTAGCAGTATTGGTTTTTGTGATAACAGCATTCCAATTCTATATGAACAATCGTTCAAGCTATAAATTAGATTAGGAGGGAAAAGAATGAAAAAACTGAAAATAAGCAACGTACTCATTATTTTAATTCTCTCCCTTGGAGCAGTTATTATGGTGGGGCCGTTACTTTGGATGATCTCAACATCGCTAAAAGACCGAGCTGGCGTCTTCCAGCTGCCACCTCAATGGATTCCAGACCCAGTACAATTTGATGCGTACAAACGTTTATCTGAGCTGGACACTTTGTTCTCAGGGATTAAAAATACAGTGATCGTTTCACTTTCTGTAACTGTTGTAGGTACTCTGACATCCAGTTTAGCTGCCTTCTCATTTGCCAAATTACGGATGCCGCATAAAGATGCGCTATTTCTAATTCTTTTAGCCGCTTTGATGATTCCCTATCCAGCAGTGATGATCCCGCAATTTATGATGTTCTCCCAAATTGGCTGGGTTGATACGTTATTACCATTGATCATTCCGGGAATGTTTGGGAATATCACGATGATTTTCTTTTTGCGACAATATTTATCTAATATTCCTGATTCGATCGTTGAGGCGGCAAAAATTGATGGGGCGGGCTATTTACAAACCTTTATCCAATTGATTTTCCCGTTGATTCGTCCAGCAGTTGCTGCTCAATTTATTTTATGGTTTATGGGCGCTTGGAATGACTACTTAGCACCATTGATCTACTTGAATAGTCCAGAAAAACAAACATTGCAAGTAGTGATCGCAAACTTAAATGCCGCCTATGCAATTCAAACGGATTATCCGTTGATTATGGCAGCTTCCGTTGTTTCATTACTTCCGGTTTTGATCGTATTTATTATTTTCCAAAAGCAAATTATTGAATCAGTTGCACTTTCTGGAATGAAAGGGTGAGTAGATGTTTCTAAAAGCAATGAACTGGCTAAATGCATTCGTACTTCTGATAGAACTAAATATTTTGTGGCTTCTAGGTATTTTAGCTGGTTTTTTTGTGGTCGGCTTTTTTCCCAGTACTGTTGCTGTCTTAACGATTCTAAATAAAGAGGATCTATTTACAGGCTATTACTCTTATATAGAAGTATTGACTTTATTTTGGAAAAACTATGTGTCAGCCATTCGCTTATACAAATGGCGGGTCTTTATATTTCCACTTATTCTAGGCATTCTCTATTTGGAATTGCTGATTGTGCAGCAAAGTGATCTAATGAGAGCATTTTTCCAATGGCCACTTTTGTTTTTGTTCAGTTATGTGATTTTAGTATTGATCAATTTATCCTTAGTCACTCGATTGAGTAAAGATAAGTGGAGGAAAAAAGCCGTTTTTTCATTGACGAGTCCATTCTTGTTACCAAAAGAATCGTTTCTTTGCCTTTTGATGGTTCTCACATTTTCAATTGTTAGCATGGCGTATCATTGGTTCTTTTTTGTCGCAATTTCAATCTTTTTGTACAGTGCCAGCAAGTGCTTGTTGTCAGGCTATAGCAAGAAAGGATTGTTAAAATCATGATCAAAAAATTTCTTTTCTCGTGTGTTCCTCTAATGGTTCTTTTATCTGGCTGTACTGCTTCTGCAGTTGAAGAAGTCTTGTCCCCTCCTGAGTTTGCCGATGTTAGTGTCCATGACCCATCGGTGATCAAAGCGGATGATACATTTTATATTATTGGATCACATATGCAATTTGCCAAGTCTCAGGATTTGATGAAGTGGGAGCAGATATCTAATTCAGTATCTGAAGATACACTATTTGAGAATATTCGAGAAGAATTGGCAGAAGAGTTTGAGTACGCACAGACAGATACGTTATGGGCTAGTGATATCCAACAGTTTAAGAATGGAAAATACTATTTGTACTATTGTTTGTGTCAAGGAACTTCACCGCTCTCCGTAATGGGAGTGGCGGTATCTGACTCTATTGAAGGTCCTTATGAAAAAGTCGAATCTTTTCTTTATTCAGGAACCTCTCCGCAGTTTGGTGAAGCGTACAATGCAGCGATTCATCCAAATGCGATCGATCCTCATGTTTTTTATGACAATGAAGGAAAATTATGGATGGTCTATGGATCATACTCAGGTGGGATTTTTATCCTAGAAATGGATGATGAAACGGGTTTGCCTAAAGATCGCAATTCTTACGGAACACATTTGATGGGCGGAAATCACAGTCGCATCGAAGCACCATACATTCAATATAATCAAGAAAATGGCTACTATTACTTGTTCACTTCATTTGGTGGGCTAGATGCAGACGGTGGATATAACCTTCGAGTCGCGCGGTCAAAGAATCCCGATGGTCCTTATGAAGACAGCCAAGGAAATCCAATGGCTGAGGTCAAAGGGAAATTTGGAACGGTTTTTGATGACGCAAGTATTCAAGACTTCGGAACTAAAATTATGGGGAACTTCCTATATACCGAAAATACGAGCAATGAAGGGGTGGGCTATGTTTCGCCAGGTCACAACTCGACCTATTATGATGAAGAAACCAATCAATATTACCTGATTTTCCATACACGTTTTCCAAATAGCGGAGAATACCATTCTGTGAGAGTCCATCAAATGTTTTTCACAGAAGCAGGCTGGCCGGTTGTTTCTCCATTGAGATACAGCGAAGAAACGATTGCTGACTATACAAAGAATCAAGTTACGGGTGCCTATACGCTGATTTCCTTTGACAAGTTTTTAACGGATGATTTGAAAGAACCACAGGAAATTACAGTTGAAAAAAATGGCACGATCAAAGGTGATCGCACTGGAACATGGGAACTAGCGGAAAAGAATAGTCAAGAAGATTCAAGTGTGGTTATCGATGACACTGTTTACAAAGGGAAGTTTCTTTCCGGCTGGGATGAAAATCAGCAAAAGCAAGTAATGACATTTACAGGTACCTCCGAAACAGGAGTACCATTATTTATTGTTAGGAATGAGGAGTAAGGTATGGCAAAAGCAAATGCAGAGACAATACAAAATCCAATCGTGTATGAACGAGCAGACCCTTGGGTATATTTACATTCCGATGGTTACTATTATTTTACAGGTTCAGTTCCTGGGTATCAGTCGATTGAACTTAGACGAGCGAAAAGCCTCAATGAACTGGAAGATGCGGAAAGAAAGACGGTTTGGCAGGCACATGAGTCGGGACCAATGAGTGAATTGATTTGGGCACCAGAAATTCATTTTATCGCTGATAAGTGGTATATCTATTTTGCCGCGAGTGATAATGAAGAGATCAGAAATGAAAATCATCATCATCGAATGTTCGTGATTGAAAATAATGCAAGTGACCCTTTTGAAGGGGAATGGGAAGAAAAAGGACAGGTCATCACGCAATTTGAAAGCTTTAGTTTGGATGCAACTGTGTTTGAACATCAGGAGAAACTTTATTATGTTTGGGCGCAACAAGATCCAAGAATTCCAGGAAACTCTAATCTTTATCTATCAGAAATGGAAAATCCATGGACGCTAAAAGGAAAGCAGCTTTTACTATCGATCCCTGAATACCCTTGGGAACAGATTGGTTTCATGGTGAATGAGGGACCAGCCGTGCTTAAGCGAAATGGTAAGATTTTTATCACTTATTCTGGCAGTGCTACAGATGAAAATTACGCTATGGGATTATTGTGGACAGACGAAAATAGTGATTTATTGAATGGATTTTCTTGGCACAAATCCCAAGAGCCAGTCTTTCAAACGTCAGAACGGAATTCTCAATATGGACCGGGACATAACTCTTTTACAAAAGGGGCAGATGGTGAGGACATTTTAGTTTATCATGCAAGACCAGAAAAAAATCAGGTAGGCGATCCTCTGGCAAACCCGAATCGACATGCAGTTGCACAACCATTCACTTGGGATGAAAAAGGATTCCCAGTCTTTGGCGAGCCGGTCGCAAACAATAAATTAGAGATGAAGGTGAACTGATTGACGATTAACATTCAAAACACAAAATCAGGAACAACGATCAGCAAATATATCTACGGTCATTTTGCAGAGCATCTAGGCCGTTGTATCTATGAAGGATTATACGTTGGAGAAGATTCGCCGATCCCAAATAAAAATGGGATGCGGATTGATGTGGTTGAAGCACTGAAAAACATTCAAATCCCTGTGCTACGTTGGCCAGGCGGCTGCTTCGCCGATGAATACCATTGGAAAGACGGGATTGGTCCTAAAGAAAACCGCAAAACGATGGTCAACACCCACTGGGGCGGCGTGACTGAAAACAATCATTTCGGGACCCATGAATTTTTTGAATTGATCAAGCAGCTGGAATGTGATGCGTATGTCAACGGCAATGTCGGCAGCGGAACGGTGCAAGAAATGTCGGAATGGGTGGAATACATCACGATGGATGGCATTTCTCCGATGGCTGATCTTCGCAGAGAAAATGGCCATGAAGAAGCGTGGGAAATGAAATTTTTTGGCGTAGGAAACGAAAACTGGGGCTGCGGCGGCAATATGCGGCCAGAGTATTATGCGGATCTGTATCGCCGCTATCAAACCTATGTCCGCCAATACGGCGACAAAAAAATCTACAAAGTCGCCGGCGGAGCGAATGTCGCAGACTATCATTGGACAGAAACGCTGATGAAAAACGCCCATTGGTTGATGGACGGCCTAAGCTTGCATTACTACGTTCATCCGCAAGGCTGGGAAGAAAAAGGTAGCGCCTTGGAATTTGATGAGGCAGAGTGGCAAGTGACCTGTGAAAAAGCAGCCTACATGGATGAATTATTGACCCGCCACAGCGCGATTATGGACCAGTATGACCCAGAACAGCGTGTGGGAATCATTGTTGATGAATGGGGCACTTGGTTCTCAGCAGAACCTGGTACGAATCCAGGCTTCTTATACCAACAAAATACGATCCGTGATGCCATGGTCGCAGCGATCACCTTGAATATTTTCCATAAACATGCCAAGCGAGTGCATATGGCAAATATCGCACAAACCGTCAACGTCCTGCAGGCGATGATTTTGACAGATGGCGAACAAATGGTGAAAACCCCAAGCTATCATGTCTTTGATTTGTACAAAGTCCATCAAGATGCTGAAACCATTGATAGCCATGGAACCAGCAGCGATACCATTACGTATACGATTTCGAAAAAAGAAGATACGATCCATCTATCGGTTTGTAATTTTGCTACCCAAGGCACGGAAGAATTATCCTTCTCCCTGGAAACAGCGATCAATGAAGTGAAAGAAGCTCGTTATATCGTGGGGGACAAAATGAACGCACACAATGATTTTGATCATCCTGAAGATGTGGTGATCCAAGACTTCACCGCTTACGATGTTAAAGAGAACAAAGTCAGCTTGCGGGTGCCAGCAATGAGTGTTCTAACGATCTCATTGACAGTCTGATCCCATGACTTGTAAAGGATGCGAAGTGAAAGATGCTGCTGCAGCAGCACAGGAAGACATTGAATCCTTGATTGCAGAACAACTTTCTTTAGAAAGCGACTTGGCTTCGCCGGAGATCGTCAGTAGGAGAATCGTTGTTTGTGAGACTTGTCCACTGCGATTGAATCATACCTGTACCAAATGCGGCTGCTTTTATCGGTTTCGCGCAAATTTAGCTAAGAAAAACTGTCCTGCAGGAATGTGGGAACAAACAGGACAGCTCGCCAAGTAGCTGTCCTGTTTTTATAAAATAGCATAAATCAATTAGGAGATGAGGGAAGACATGACAGCGATCAATGGGGTTCATGATCCTACGATTATTGAACATGAAGGCACCTTTTATTTATATTCAACGGACACCCAACAGCCCAAAACGGCAGGTGTACCAATTCGTCGTTCAAAAGATTTGATCCATTGGCAATTTGAGAAACAGGCATTGTCAGAAATGCCTGAACCAGCAGTAAAATGGAGCAAAGCTCAAGGACTATGGGCACCGGAAGTTATCCGCTACAAGGACGAATTCCGTATGTATTATTCTGCTTCGACATTCGGCAGTACCACTTCTTTTATCGGCTTAGCTACAGCATCAGATCCTTTGGGCCCTTGGGAAGATCAAGGAGAGGTTGTTAAAACCAATGCAACTCTTGCACAGCATAACGCGATCGATGCCAATATTGCTTTTGACCGCTCGGGTGAGCAGTGGTTTGTCTATGGTTCTTTCTTTGGCGGAATCTATATTGCTCCATTGAACAAAGAAACTGGAAAACTTCAAGAAAAGAGCTATGGTCAACGGATTGCTTTTCGTCCGAAAACAGTTGATACTGCTATTGAAGGCCCATTTATCTATTATCATCCTGAAACCGATTATTATTATTTGTTTGTTTCTTTCGACTCCCTTAACGATTCGTATAATATCCGTGTCGCCCGAGCAAAAGAAATTACAGGGCCATATCTGGACTGGCATGGTACGGCCATGACGGATCAAGAAAAGACGTCCACCGAAGTAGGGACTAAACTGTTGGGCAGCTATCAGTTCTCAGAAGAACCAGTTGTATACGCTCCTGGTCATAATTCGATCTTTACGCAAACCAATAAAGAAAGCTTCGTTGTGCATCATGCACGGAGAAAACCATTCAGTGACCAATTCCATTTACAGATACGTAAACTCTATTGGCTGGAATCAGGCTGGCCAGTAATCTCTGCTTCAATCTATCAAGGAAGTGTTTCACGAATGCCAGAGCAGGAAACTCTGTTAGGAAAGTGGGAAATCATCCAATTTGATCATGAATCTCAAGTTATATCTTCTCAATTGCAAGAAATAACAGCATTAAAAAAAGAAGGACGAAGTTACTTGTGGGGAGAAAACGAATTTGTCCCATATTATGAGTACATCGACCAAAAAGAAAGGTTGTTTTTCTCTGGAATCAATGATCAAGGCGTAGCGTTTCTTGGTCGAAAAGTGTACGAAGAATAAAAAACAAGCAGCACAATGAGTAGGTTGCATTGTGCTGCTTATAAACGTATACTGCTGCCGGCTTTACTAAATATTGCCTTTTAATAATCGGACACCATGAGTAGGAACCTCAGCATCGGCAATTGTTTGTTCTTTTTGTTGCCATAACTCAGTGCCGCTTTTAATTGGTAGTAAAGCAGCGATCGATTTTGGGATGGTTTGCGTTTGATCAGAAACATTGAAAATGGCATAGTAGACGGCTGTGTCGCTCAACGCCTCCCAAATGATCCACTCTTGATCACGATAGAACTCTTTTTTCGTATGGATTCTTCGATACATTTCTAAGACTTCAGTATTCGTCAATAAACGTAACGTAAAGGGATCGATGTCTGGTAAAGTACCACCGAACATCAATGGAGATTGGAAGATCGTCCATAAACTCATCAATAAGTATTGCTCGTCTTCCGTAAAACGTGTCCAGCTATCACCACCGCCACCATCAACTGCCCGAATGCCGATATGACCCAACGGCAGCATATCACAGTCAGGCCAGTTACCTGGACGGACGAAAGGTGCCCACTCTGCTGCTCGGTCAAACATGGCGTAAAGGGCGTCCCAATGATCCCAAAAGTCATCCGTCAAGCGCCACATATTGGCATGATTTTGAAAGAAACTACCATTTTTGAGGGCAGCTGGTCCGGGAGACAAAGAAAGGACGATCTCTCGACCCGATCGATCGATCGCACGGCGAATCGCTTTGATTTCTGCTTTATGGGCATCACCGTAAATTTTCGAATCGCCGATATCATCCACCTTTATAAAGTCAACACCCCAAGAAGCATATAATTCGAGCAAAGAATCATAATAAAGCTGTCCTTCAGGCAATGAAACATCGACCCCATACATATCGGAATTCCAAGGGCAGATTGAATTCATAGCAATGTCCCGTGCCCGTTTATCTGTTCCTTTGATCGGCGTATTTTGATGAACTGCTTGTCGTGGAATGCCGCGCATGATATGGATACCAAACTTCAGCCCTTTTTGATGCAGATAGTCACCAAGTTTTTTGAAACCAGCGCCATCTTTTGCTGAAGGGAAACGGTTCTCAGCAGGAATCAAGCGAGAATAGTCGTCCATACACAACGGATAAAAATCATTGTACCTTGTAGACTTTGCTTCTGGTTCGCTCCATTGAATATCCACGACGACGTACTCCCAACCATAAGCTTTCAAATGCTCTGCCATAAAATCTGCATGGGCGATCACTTCTGCTTCGGTTACAGAAGCGCCATAGCAGTCCCAAGAATTCCATCCCATTGGGGGTGTTTGTGCAAAATGTAAAAAAGACATTGATTTCCTCCTAGTACGTTTTTCTTATAGTATAGTAAGCAATAAAAAAGAGAGGGAAAGTTTTGTCTACTAGAAATAAAAAAGAAAGAAATCGTCAACGAATGAAAAAGGAGTTGATCAATGGTGTTTCCACAAGAAACAAACTATGCGAAGATTACAGCATACTATAGTGTTGCCCTTGAGCGTTTTTCCATGGATCCACATCAACACCCAGCGTGTGAGATCATGTTTGTGACCAAAGGGAAGTGTAAGATAAAGGTGCAAGATCAAGTAATTGTTCTGGAAAGAAATGATTTCGTTTTCATAAATGCGTTTGTGGAACACGCCTTACTCGTTGAAGGAGATTCCTGCACCTTACTGAATATTGAATTTCTTCTGAGTGAGACACCGTCCGCCCTTTGTGTTCGTGATGTTTTTTCATACATCAAAGGAAATGTACAATTGAATGAGCCTTACGCGAAAAGTCGCGATGTCCGCCAATTTGGACAAGCGATCAAGTCATTGCTACAACTGCTAATGATCGATGATACTCAGGAGCAACCGTCTGCTGAACGGCAATTTACGATCGAGCTCTTGTTTAAGCGGATGTTGATGGAATTAGCCTTTTCATTACGTACGAAAGAAACCAAACGGGGCAATTGCTATGTGAACGCTGCGATCAACTATATTCAACAGCATTTTGATGAAGACATTCAAGTCTCCCAAATCGCAACGGCGGTGGGGATTACGAAAGCCTACTTGCATAAACTCTTTCATGAGCAACTGGGAGTGACGGTCAACCATTTCCTCACTAGTGAGCGTCTGAAGCAGGCAGCATTTTTACTAAGCAATAGTCAGCTGCCGATCGTCGAAATTGCCGCTCAAGCAGGATTCAACAGCAGGCAGCACTTTACCAATACCTTTAAACAGAAAAAAGGCATGAGTCCTAAAGCCTACCAGCTCTTATATAAGCAAACGATCAAAGAGGAGGCAGGGCAACATATCACAGGAGAGGATCCGAACTTTTTATTAATGAAGTAAATATGAAACGAATGATCAAGCATAAAAAAGTAAAAGAATAGGAGAACGAAATGAAAGAATTCGCAATAAACAAGATCCAGCTCACGGACGAGTTTTGGCAAGGATACCAAGAGCTTGTTCGCAAAGAAACGATTCCTTACCAATACCAAGTCCTAAATGATGAAATCGATGTAGATGTTCAAGCAGAACGGGAAGATCCTAATTTGCCAGCTGGGAAAAGCCATGCCTTGGCGAATTTTCGCATCGCTGCAGGGCAAATGGAAGGAGAACATTTTGGCTGGTTTTTCCAAGATAGCGATGTCTACAAATGGATCGAGTCGGCTGGGTATAGCTTGTTGAATACCAGCGATCCGCAATTGGAAAAGACAGTAGATGAAGTGATTGACTTAGTTGCTGCGGCGCAAGAAGCGGATGGCTACTTAAATACCTTCTTTCAATTGACCCGACCGAAGTTAAAATACCGTCAGTTGTATTTCAGTCATGAACTTTATTGTGCGGGGCATCTAGTCGAAGCGGCTATCGCTTATGATCAAGCGACGGGCAAGGATAAATTACTGACCGTGGCAGAGAAAAATATCGCCAATATTTGCACGCATTTTGGGCGGGAGCCTGGAAAAATTCAAGGTGCAGATGGCCATCAAGAGATCGAATTGGCGCTGGTGCGTTTGTATGAATACACTGGTAAACAAACCTATTTGACATTCGCTGATTTCTTTCTTGAAGTACGTGGGGAAGATCCTGCCTTTTACGAAAAAGAAATTTTGAAAAACCAAGCGGATGGCTTATCAGATGAAACGCCAAGGTTAGACCTCACCTACTTACAAGCCTACGATCAACCTAAAAAGCAGCATGAAGCCAAAGGTCATGCGGTACGAATGCTGTATATGGCAAGCGGGATGGCAAAAGTCGCCCAGCATACTCAAGACCAAGCATTAAGAGGCGCTTGCGAAGCGATTTGGGAAGACATCGCCTGTAAGAAAATGTATGTGACCGGGGGCGTCGGCTCAACCGTTCACGGGGAAGCCTTTGTCGGTCCCTATGATTTGCCGAATGATACGATGTATTGTGAAACTTGTGCAGCTATTGCATTGGTGCAATTTTCTTTTGAGCTGTTCAAACTAACCAAGGAACCAAAATATTTAGCGACGATGGAACGAGCGTTGTATAATAACGTCCTTTCTGGTGCGGCAATTGACGGCAAACACTTTTTCTACGTGAATCCTTTGGAGGTTAATCCCCAACGAGATCAAGAAAATCCTGACAAAGGCCACGTCAAAGCCCAACGACCTGATTGGCTCGGTTGTGCGTGTTGTCCGCCGAATTTTGCGCGGATGGTCGCTTCGCTGCAGCGCTTGGTTTACACTTGCGATCAAGAGAAGCTTTACGTGAATTTATTTGTAGCAAGCCGTTTAGAAGAACCTGATCAATTTACGTTTGAACAAACGGGCGGGTTTCCTTTTACAGAGGACCTCACGATTCGCTATCAAGGCATTCCAAAGACGCTCATCATCCACAAACCTAACGGACTAAGTAAGTTTCAAATCGATAGTGAACACGAATGGCAGGAGACGAACGAGGCAATCATCTTTGAGGCAGTCGAAAACGTGACGGCCAATATCCGTTTTGAACAACCATTGCAAATCTTGCGTGCGAATCCTCAAGTTATTCAAGACATCAATCAAGTCGTATTGCAACGTGGCCCCTTCGTGTATTGCATAGAAGAAGCCGACAATGGTCAAGCACTCTGGCGTTGCCGCATCGACCCACAGGCGCTGGAGGCGACCTTTGCGAAAGAGGATACGTTGTTGCCAACTACTTTACGTTTGGCGATCAAAGGCTACCAAAGCGAAGAATGGTCGGGAACAACCCTTTACGAAGAACGAGCGGAAACGGTCATACCTCGTACGTGGCAACTGATCCCATACCATTTATGGGGCAATCGGGGCATTGGCGAAATGCGCGTTTGGCTGCCGCTCGTTGGAAAGGAGTAAGAAGTAAGCATGGCCAAAGAGCTTCCCTAAAAGGGGCTCTTTTTTTCTATGTAAAAATAACGGGAAAAGTTCGCTGTATATGAGTACGTTATTGTATTTTTGATGTACTCAATCAGGTACGCTATAATTATATCAAGAAAAGGAGGAGTGGCAATGGCTAATACAACGATGAATCCTAGCACTGCTCGTAAAAATTTTTATCAGTTATTGAAAGATGTAAATGAAAACCATACTGAAATTGAGATTATTAGTGATCGTAGTGGAAACAATGCGGTGTTGATTGGGCTAGAAGACTGGAGAGCGATTCAAGAAACCCTTTTTCTTGAGCAAACAGGTACTCTAGAAAAGGTACGAGACCGCGAAAAGACGACAGTGGCTTTACGGATATCGATGATATTGATTGGCAAGCTCTTTGATGAGGAGCGATACAGTCACAATCAAAAACTCTGCGAAAGTGGATCTAAGGAAAATCAAACAATCGAATTTAAAAAAAACAGTTTGAAGAAGTGATTCAGGCCTTGAAGGAAGATCCATATATGCCCACGCAGTCTTTTGAAAAGCTGAGACCTACACATGAAGGCAGATATTCACGTAGGCTGAATAGGCAACATCGAGTGGTTTACAAAGTTGATGAGGAAAATAAAGTTGTGGAAATTTATTCTGCATGGACACATTATGAATGAAGTGTGAAGAGCTGATTTTTTAGCTAGTTGACCAAGAGCTTCCCTAAAAGGAGGCTCTTTTTTCTTCGAAACCTAACCTTCTTGGATTTGTTGCATGATTTCTTTAATTTGTTCCTATATTCCTATCTTTGAAAGCGTTATCGTTTTAGTGTAGGAATGTTGGCGAGTTTATGTAAAACAAGGAGGAAGAAGTGTGACAAGGAAAATCAGTAAAGTTGGCGCATCTTTGTTGGTGTTGGCAGCGGCAACGGCAATCGGCGGCTGCACCCAAAGTGAGGCGAAGACAACTGGAAAAGTCGTTTACCAGGAAACAGCCAAAAGTACGTTGGAAAAAGCGATGGACAATCAGCCGGAGTCGTCTTATTGGTTCCCAGAGGATTTGTTGGCATGGTCTTTTGAAAAAGATCCAGATGCGAAATATAATACCAGCGTTGTTCCATTAGCGCAGCGGGCAGCTAAAGAGACGTTGCCGAAGATGAATGACACGCAAACGGCAGAAACCAAAGTCGTAGCGCTTTCGATCATGAATAGCAGTACGAGCGGCAATGCACCACGAGGGATCAATACCTTTGATGCCAATGTCTTTTCTTATTGGCAATACATCGATCAATTGGTTTATTGGGGCGGCTCTTCTGGCGAAGGGATTATCGTACCACCAAGTCCTGATGTAACGGATGCTGCTCATAGGAATGGCGTGCCGGTTTTAGGAACGATCTTCTTTCCACAAACTGCCCATGGTGGGAAGTTGGAATGGCTAGATACGTTTTTAGCTAAGGATGAGGACGGCAATTTTCCGATCGTAGAAAAAATGATCGAAGTTGCCAATACGTATGGCTTTGATGGCTGGTTCATCAATCAAGAAACCGATACGGCGGTCACTAGTTTTGATGATGCAGCGGAAGGTGTCGAACAATCGGGGGCTGATGGTAAAGGACTAAATGAAAGCCACGCCAAAGCCATGCAAGAATTGATCGCCCAATTCAAAGAACAAGCCGACGAGCATTTAGAGATCATGTGGTATGATTCCATGACGAGTGATGGGAAAATGGATTGGCAAAACGCTTTGACGGATAAGAACAAAGCCTATTTGGTGGATGCAGAGATGAACCCATTGGCAGATAGTATGTTCTTGAATTTCTGGTGGACCACTGACAAACTGGCGGACAAAGAGCTGTTGAAGGCCTCCAATGAAAAAGCCCGTGAAATCGGCGTCGATCCTTACGATCTTTTTGCTGGGATCGATGTACAAGAAAATGGCTATGCAACGCCTGTGCGCTGGGATCTGTTTACGGATGAAAAAGGCGTTCCTTATACCTCATTGGGCCTGTATGTGCCTAGCTGGACCTATTCTTCTGCTAGTACGCCGGATGATTTCCAAAGCAAAGAGAATGCTTTTTGGGTCAATAACACGGGCGATCCTCGGGAAAGCCAGCTGCCAGAAGCGACAGAGTGGCCTGGAATCTCCACGTATGCCCTGGAACAGACCGCTATCACAGAGCTGCCTTTTGTGACGAATTTTAGTCTGGGTAATGGCTACAACTATTTTATCGACGGAGAAAAAGTGTCCAGCCGCAATTGGAACAACCGAAGCTTGCAAGCTGTTTTGCCGACCTATCGTTGGGTCTTTGATCATGGAAAAGATAATGATTTGGCTGTATCAATCAATTATGCGGATGCCTACAATGGCGGAAATGCACTGAAACTACGTGGACAGATGACAAAAGGCAGTACCAGTCACATGGCATTGTATCAGACAGCATTTCCTGTGACGAAAAAGACGAAGCTAACAACGACTGTCAAAGCAACGGTACCGACAACTCTTGATTTGGTCGTGACCTTAGCCGATGGTTCGACACAAACAATCAAAGGAGACAAAGGGGTCGCAACAGACTGGACGACGATCACCTACTCATTGAAAGACATCAAAGGAGAAGTGACAGCGATCGGTTATGACATAACCACGAAAGAAACCAGTGATGTCTATGAATTGAATTTAGGGCAATTAACGATCGGAGATCAGAAAGCGGAGAAATTCGCTGCCGAAGCATTGACGGTTGAGGATGTGCTCTTTGATGAGGAAGAGGGCAACTATGCGGGTGTCCGTTTAACGTGGGAAGCTGCCAAGGACAAGACAGCTGCGGTTTATGAGATCTACCAATTGAACGATGACGGCTCACGCTCTTTCTTAGCAGCTACGCCAGCAACCAACCACTATTTGAATGCCGTTGAACGTCCAAAAGGGACGAAAACCAAGTTCGCGGTGGTGGCAGTGGATCGCTATGGCAATCGTGGCAAGCTATCAGATACGGTGGAGATCACTTGGCCGAACAATCAGCTGCCAAAAGCGGCCTTTACAGCCTCTAGAACCTTGGCAGCACCGGGGGAAACGATCACCTTCACGAATACCTCATCTGCGAATGCTGAAGCATTCGAATGGACGTTTGAAGGCGGCGATATCACGAGCAGTACAGAAGAAAATCCCCAAGTGACCTATTCGGAACCAGGTACCTACAAAGTCACGCTTGTTGCCAAAAACGAAGCAGGAGAGACCCCTCTGGAAATGGCGGGATTGATCACGATTTCTGCTGATGCGCCGAAAGAGTTGCTGCTGCTTTCAAAAGATGCCGAAGCAACTGCTTCATCGTTTGTCAATGATGCCGAAGCACCGGCTTTTGCCCTCGATGGTGATTTGAGTACGAAGTGGTGTGCGACAGGCAATGCGCCTCATGAGTTGATGATCGATCTCGGTCGGCCACAAACGGTCAGTGAAGTACGCCTCGCTCATGCGGAGGCTGGTGGAGAAGGTCCAGACATGAATACGCGGGCGTATACGGTGCTCGTCAGTGAAGATGGCAAAGACTATGAGCCAGTTTCACGAACGTTGAAAAATGAAGCCGGCAATAGCACCAATACGTTTGCCGTCCAGAAGGTGCAATATGTAAAAATCAGTATCGATAAACCAACACAAGGAGCAGATTCGGCAGCCCGAATCTATGAAGTCGAAGTATACGGAATGGATAAATAGCGAAAAAGAGCAGGGCGTTAAACCTAAGAAGGGAAGCGTCTGAAGCATGCTTTTCTGAAAAATGACCAAACCCAAAAAGCCGTTGCGACCAATAAATGGTCACAACGGCTTTTGCTTTTTGCAAATAAGTTTAGCGTGACGTACGGCTGGCTGGATCTAAGCGGCGTTCAATAAAGCTCAATCCAAGATCCGTAATGATCGCCATCAAGGCAGTTGGTAAAGCACCGGCTAAGATGATCGATGCACCATCCGTCGCATTGGTTCCACGGATGATGATGTCCCCCAGTCCACCAGCACCAACGAAAGCCCCAATAGCGGTGATACCGATCGCCACGACTAAGGCGTTTCGAATCCCTGCCATGATCACCGAAACAGACAATGGCAATTCGATCATATACAATCGTTGCCAGCTAGTCATCCCCATCCCTTTGCCGACATCTAACGTATTGCGGTCGACTTGGCGCATGCCGGTATAGGTATTTTTGATGATCGGTAACAAAGAATAAAGGAAAATCGTTAAAATCACGACATTCACACCTAAGCCCATGCCGATCATTAAAATCGAGATCATCGCTAAAGATGGAATCGTCTGGATGATATTGGCGAAACGAATCACCCAATCTGCCAAACGCATTTTTTTAGAAATCAAGATCCCGATTGGAATCCCGACGATTGAGGCAAAAAGTACCCCGTAGATTGAAATCAAGAAGTGACGAATGAACTGGGCAAAAACATAGCCGCCATTTTCTTGAAAATAGAAAAGAAATTGTTGGAATAAATTCATGTCTGCCATTTCGTCACTCTCCTTCGAAGTAATTATTTTCTTCTAAGAAACGTTCGGCAACTACCGTTGGTTCTAGAAGGTCATTATCCACTTGGTAATTCAATTCTTGCATTTTTTCGGTATCAATTTTGCCTGCTAATTTGTTCAGGGCATCGCCGATTTCAGGTGTTTCTTTCAATAATTTGTCATCGACGATCGGTGCGGCATCATAAGGCGGGAAGAAGTTTAGATCATCTTCTAGCATCACGAGATCGTAACTGCCGATCCGGCCGTCGGTTGAGTACCCTAAAACGATATCCATTTTTCCGTTATCAACAGCATCATAGACGAGACCGATCTGCATCGGTAGGATATTTTGGAAAGAGAATCCATAGGCTTCCTGGAAGCCATCGTACCCATCGCCGACCCGTGTGATCCACGCGGTATCGACCCCTGCGACCAATTGATCTGCGACATCTTTCAAGTCACTGACTTTTTCCAATCCGTATTTTTCGGCAGTGTCTTTCCTGACAAGAAAGACATATGTGTTATCAAAGCCGTAAGATGGGAACCAAGTCTGTTGGTATCGTTTCTCAAATTCTGATTTGACTTTGTCAAAGGCGGCTTGCGGATCAGATTCTGGTTCCAACCCTAACGTCGTGGTCAAGTCAGTTCCTGTGTAGCGGGCAGCTGAGATCGACGCATCGCCATTCATCATCGCTTGGTGATTGATGGTCGTTGTTGCTAAGTTGTTAATGACGGTTGTGTTTTTATCCGTATAGTGTTCGACCATACCGGCAACCACCGCGCCAAGAATTTGGGCTTCGGAAGTGATCCCGCCTGTGATCGCCACGGTATTCTCATCAGAAGTCGATGCTAAACCGGGAAAGGAACAGCCAGACAGTAAAGCGACACTTAAGGAAAACAACAGCGCTAATTTTGAAGTTTTTTTCATTACGCATCCCCCCTTAAGGCAGCTGGTGTCAGTTTGTTTTCTAACAAACCCAGTAACCAGTCAGCTAATAAAGCAAAGATCGTCACTGGAATCGTCCCAGCAAAAATCAAAGGCGGTTGGTAGTTGTTTAGTCCGCTAAAGATCAAATCACCAAGTCCACCGGCACCGATGTAAGAAGCCAAGGTAGCCCAGGCTAAAACATACACGGCCGATAAGCGGATCCCTGCCATGATCGTTGGGATCGCTAGAGGTAATTCCACACTGATGATCGACTGCAAGTTGGTCATCCCCATCCCTTTGGCAACATCGCGGTAATTCCAATCGACTTTTTTCATTCCAATGTAGGTATTTCGCAAAATCGGCAACAAGGAATAAATGAAAAGAGCGACGATAGCAGGGACTTTTCCGACACCTAAAATCGGGATCATCAATGCCAATAGGGCCAAAGAAGGCACGGTTTGCAACGCACTGGTGATGCCGATCACGATCGTTGCTGCTTTGGGGAAACGGGTCAAGATCACACCGATCGGTACGGCAACAAGAATCCCTAAGAGCAAAGCCGCAAAGGAAATATACAAATGTTCAAGACTTTTGGTGACCAATTGGCCGCCATATTCATTAAAGAAGCTTTGCATGCGCTAGACCTCCTCAGTTTCTTCAGGTTTCGCCGACTCAATGGCTTCCATGATCGATGGCTCATCGCCCCAAATCACGTCATAAACGATATCAACTAAGGAAGCACGGGTCAAAATCCCAACTAAATGTTTGTCGGCATCTACTACTGGGACATATTTTAAGCCGCGTTTTAAGATGCGTTGCAAGGTATCCCGCAACAAGGCGGTTTCGCGAACGAAAAAGACATCTTTGTTCAAGATATCGCCGACACTAGTAACTTTGCCACGGTTGCGGTCGATGGATTCGACATCGATGTAGCCTTTTAGCACGTTGCTATTGTCGGTAACAAGCAAGGTATCGACCCGTTTTTCCCGCATCAAGTGAATCGCTTCTTGTATGGATTTTTCTGGTGTGATAGCGATCGGGGTATTTAACATTACGTCTTTGACTGGCGTCGTGTCAGGTTTTGCTTGTAACAAGCGGTCTTCACCGATCAATTCTTCCACAAACGGTGTTGCTGGGTGTTGCAGAATATTTTCTGGTGTATCAAATTGAATGACTTTTCCTTCACTCATGATCACGATACGGCTAGCAAGCTTCAATGCTTCGTCCATATCATGGGTAACGAAGACGACGGTTTTTCCAAGCCGTTCTTGCAAGTCTTTAACCAAATCTTGTAAGGAGTCACGAGTGATTGGGTCTAGTGCGCCAAAAGGCTCATCCATTAAAATGACATCTTGGTCAGCTGCCAAGGCACGGACAACACCGATCCGTTGCTGTTGCCCTCCAGACAATTCGTTGGGGTAACGGTCGAGCATTTCTCGTGGCAATTCCACTAAGTCGATCATGCGCTCGGCAGTTTTGTTGCGTTCTTCTTGGCTGACTTTTAACAATTTTTGAACCAATGTGATGTTTTCCCGAATCGTCATGTGAGGCATCAAACCGATGCTTTGGATCACATAGCCGATTTGACGGCGTAACTCCACTGGGTTGATCTCTGTAACGCTTTTTCCATTGATCAAGATTTTTCCTTTAGAAGGATCCGTCATACGGTTGATCATCCGCATACAAGTCGTCTTTCCGCTACCACTTGTCCCGATGAAGCAAATGAATTCGCCTTTTTCAAAGGAAAGATTCACATCTTCAACAGCGACTTTACCACCTTTGTAAATTTTGGATACCTGCTGAAACTCAATCATGATGTCACCTCTATTTTTATTTAAGCAATCTGAATAATGGCTTATAATCTGTACTAAGTATGCCGAAAAGTCACGTGTTATTCAAATAATCTGCCCATTTTTTTCATAATTGTATAGACAAAAACGAAAATAGCGCCATAAGCAAGTCCAAATTAAGGAGCGATGCATAGAGAAAAGAAGCAGCGAAAATATGTCGTTATTTTTCATTGGAAAAAGGGGTGCTTTTTTGCTGAAGGCCTTAGCAGCAGTCTCTTTATTTTTTTCTAAGAAAGGGCAGAATTAAAAGCTGTTTTTTCAATTTTTATAAAAACATGCTAGAATAGAGAAGAATTTAGGGAAAGAGAGGAACAACATGCTTACAACTGAAGATTTTGATTTTGACTTACCGGAAGAACTGATCGCTCAAACGCCATTAAGTGATCGCTCAAGTTCCCGTTTATTAGTGGTTGACCGCGAGACTGGCAAATTTGAGGACAAGCACTTCTATAACATCATTGATGAATTGGAACCAGGGGATGCCTTGGTGATGAATGATACGCGGGTATTACCAGCTCGTATCTATGGCGAAAAACAAGAAACAGGTGCCCATCTGGAAATCCTTTTACTGAACAATATTGAAGGGGATACGTGGGAAACCTTGATCAAGCCAGCCAAAAGAGCCAAAGTCGGCACGAAGATCACCTTCGGCGACGGACGATTAGAGGCAGTGGTGGAAGAAGAGCTCGATCACGGCGGCCGGATCATTCGTTTTCAATACAAAGGAATCTTTTTAGAGATTCTGGAATCGCTTGGCGAAATGCCGTTACCGCCTTACATCAAAGAACGGCTAGAAGACCCAGACCGCTATCAAACGGTTTATGCCAAAGAAAACGGCTCAGCGGCCGCACCAACTGCCGGCTTGCATTTTACCCCAGAATTGCTAGAGCAGATTGCAGCGAAAGGCGTCAAGCTGGTTTATCTGACTTTGCACGTTGGTTTAGGAACGTTTCGTCCAGTCAGTGTCGATAATATCGCTGATCATGAGATGCACAGCGAATTTTACCGTTTGACAGAAGAAGCTGCCGCACAATTGAACGAGGTTCGGGCAAATGGTGGCAAGATCGTTGCAGTCGGAACGACTTCGATCCGTACATTAGAAACCATTGGGACCAAGTTTGATGGGCAAATCAAAGCCGATAGTGGGTGGACGAGTATTTTTATCACGCCAGGCTATCAGTTTAAAATCGTGGAAGCTTTTTCTACCAACTTCCACCTACCAAAATCAACCTTAGTGATGTTAGTCAGTGCCTTTGCAGGACGCGACCTAACACTTTCTGCCTACCAGCATGCCATCGATGAGCGATATCGCTTCTTTAGCTTTGGCGATGCGATGTTCTTAAAATAAACAAAAAAACTGAGCGACGTAAGCGGCTCTTTAAGTTGAATCAATTTCTCAACTTTTAGAACTGCTTTTTTTGTCGCCCAGCTTACTACTAGAGGAAGGTATAAGTGGTGGTCGCTTTTTGTGGTCCATGCAAAGCAATGTTTCTCGAAAATTTGTTTTCATTTACAAACTTACACATGTTTCGTGTATTCCGATACAAAATGAGACGTATCATTTTTCGATATGGAAATGTTCGATCCTTGTTACGTTTTTCTTCTTGTTACTTTACACGTTTGGTACTAGGTGAAACTTGTACGTTCAACAACTTTTAGTAGATTGAGTTTGCGATATTTACGAAAACCACCAACAGAGTTGCTACCTTCCTTACACGTATACTATAACACGAAACGGAAGCGTTTGCAAAAGAAAACGATTCTTTTCTTCAAAAAAAAAGACCGGCGAACCGATCTTTTAAGCAAGTGCTCGTTTAGGCAGATTGTCATAGAATGCTGCTTTGGTTGCACTGATGTATGGCGTCAACCATAAGTAGCCAATTCCTGCTGTCATGATGGCCAAAATGTGCCAGCCGATGAAGCTCAGATCAAGGATGAACAGTTGACCTTTGTAGCCTTTCATTAAATGACGGCTACCTGTGATGCAGCTGAGAAAATCTGGCCGCATGCCCGTTTCTTCATAGGTATCATAAAAGACAAAATATGCTTGAGAATAAGAATAAGCTTTAATGATCCCAGGAATGATAAACAGGAACGTCCACAACGTCGTGAAAATAGTCGACAGAATATAGATGACGATGATCCCTAACACGAAAGCGCCACTGAAGCCGCGAAAGACATCAGAAAAAGGCTGGATCGATTGCTTCTTACCGCGTAAAATGTCAAGGAAAGTCCAAGAGATCCCAGCACCGAATAAGGCAGAAAATAGACCGCTGATCAAACCGCCACCACTGCCGCTGCCACTTCCTCCTGCGGAATTGACTGCGTCAGTGGAACCAAGATCATTAAACATACCGCTTTGATACAATGGAATAACAGCAAGAACGATAATGACGAGTGCGATAGCGATCGAGATCAAAGTCGGTACAATACACATCAAAACACTGTCTTTCCAGCGGCCTCTCAGGATTGCTTTTGCTTCTGCTTTTAGTTCTCTATTTGATTTCATTTCAAAAAACCTCCCTTCAATATAAATAACATGATAGCAAACTTTCGCTAAATCTTCAAAAAAAAGTAATAGATGTTTCGCATAACTAGGAGAAAATACTCTTAGTTTCTTTAAACTTCCTTGCAAAATGTAAGGGCAACCCTTATCATAGATAGCGTTGCACAGTTAATTGAGTTTAGAGAGAAAGTAGGGAAATGAATGACGGAACCAGCCATTCGTTATCGTCTGATAAAGAAAGAAAAGCATACCGGTGCCCGTTTAGGCGAACTGATCACGCCTCACGGAACCTTTCCAACGCCAATGTTCATGCCAGTCGGCACATTAGCAACGGTTAAAACCCTTGCCCCTGAAGAGTTGAAAGAAATGGGTGCAGGCGTCATTTTAAGCAATACCTATCACTTGTGGTTGCGTCCAGGAGAAGACATTGTTGCAGAAGCAGGCGGCTTACATAAATTTATGAATTGGGATCAACCGATCTTAACAGATTCAGGTGGTTTCCAAGTCTTTTCATTAGCCGAAATGCGCAACATCGTCGAAGAAGGTGTCCATTTCAAAAACCATTTGAATGGGTCGAAAATGTTTTTATCTCCTGAAAAAGCGATTGATATCCAAAACAAATTAGGATCAGATATCATGATGAGTTTTGATGAGTGTCCGCCATTTGATGAAAGCTATGACTACGTCAAAAAATCGGTGGAACGGACGTCTCGCTGGGCAGAACGTGGCTTGAAAGCTCATGCCAATCCAGATCGTCAAGGCTTGTTTGGGATCATTCAAGGTGCAGGCTTTGAAGACTTGCGCAAGCAAAGTGCCCAAGACTTGATTAGTATGGACTTCCCAGGGTATTCTATCGGCGGCCTGTCAGTTGGCGAACCAAAAGCGGAAATGAATCGCGTGTTGGAATTTACGACCCCTTGGATTCCAGAAAATAAACCACGTTACCTAATGGGCGTTGGGGCAGCCGACTCCTTGATCGATGGCGTGATTCGCGGTGTCGATATGTTCGACTGCGTTTTACCAACACGGATCGCAAGAAACGGTACCTGTATGACTTCAAAAGGTCGTTTAGTCGTGAAAAATGCGCAATATGCCCGTGACTTTCGACCAATTGACGAGAAGTGTGATTGCTATACATGTAAAAACTATTCTCGTGCGTACATCCGCCACTTGATCAAATGTGATGAAACCTTTGGTATGCGTTTGACGTCTTACCACAATGTCTACTTCTTATTGAATCTGATGAAAAATGTCCGTCAAGCCATCATGGACGACAACTTGTTGGAGTTCCGTGAGCATTTTATTGAAGAGTATGGGTTCAACAAGGAAAATGCGAGGAATTTCTAACATTCTCTACTAAAATGGTGGGAATAATAGAGGAATTCTGATAAAGTATCTTATAGAAAGAAAATAAATCGAGGTGAAAAAAATGGCACAATCTTTACCAATGCTCTTTATGCTGGTTGCTTTAGTGGCAATGTGGTTCTTTATGAGTCGTTCACAAAAGAAACAACAGCAAGAGCGTAAAAATCTTTTAGAAAATATGAAAGCTGGCGATGAAGTCGTAACCATCGGCGGACTCCACGGCGTTCTTTCTGAAGTCAACACAGAAAAAAGCACCGTGATCATCGACTGTGAAGGAATTTTCTTAGAGTTTGATCGTTCAGCGATCCGCACAGTGAAACCTGGAACTGTTGCATCCGTTGAGACACAAATCGAACCAGCTGATGTCGAAGACGCAACGAGCATCCAAGACGAAACCAAAGAATAAGCACAAACGCACCGTCGCTTTCTCAGAAGCGATGGTGCGTTTTTTTAGTAGTCGGACAGTTTCTAAAATAAAACAAGCACCGCAGCAAAACAGAGATCGCTCGTTTTGCTGCAGTGTTTTGATTGCCTTCGCTACTCGATCGGAATCAGTTTCTTTGACGCTTGTTTGCCTTGATCTTTTGGCAACGTCAATTTCAAAATTCCTTCAGCGTAAGAGGCTTTGATTTCATCCTCTTTGACGTTTTCTAACAGGTATTGTCGCCGAACGCTTGTCAAGCTGCGCTCGCTGCGAACCAGACGTCCTTTTTCATCTTCGGTCGCATGATCCGTCTGGTGTTGTCCCGTAATCGTTAAAACCCCATTCTCATAGGTTACTTGAATATTTTCCTTAGGGATGCCAGGCAGTTCTGCTTCAACGAGAAATTCCTTGTCATTCTCGTGAATATCGGTTTTGATCAGGTTCGATGGAAACCCATCAAAAAAACTGCGGCCAAAATCTTCAAAGAAATCAAAAGGTGTCATACTGTATGAATCTGAGCGGCGTGGCACAATCTCATGTGTCATAAGAATCATCCTTTCTTTATTCTTTTGTTTTTACACTTTTTATTTTATTCATTTTTTAGCGAATTTCAAGTGATTTACTCGCTTTAAAAAAATCTTAAAAAACCTTTGATACCAACGTTTTACTCCTTGATTTTGGCGTGTTTTTACATTGATTCGTTCCTGTTTTTCCCCTCATTTCTCCTGCTTTTTTCGCGTGACAGTATATACTTAATGATATATACTAAAAGCGAAGTGGAGGAGGAAAAACATGGCACGTTATAGAAAACGAATGCTTGTTGCTTTGATCTATGCATTGTTGTCGTCGATTGCTTTAAATCTCTTTTGGCTGCCGGGAAATATTTATGCGAGTGGGATCACTGGTTTGTCGCAATTGTTGTCGCAGCTTTTAGACGAGCAGTTGAATCTGCAGCTTTCGATCCCGCTTTTGGTGCTTTTTTTTAATGCGCCATTGTTAGCGGTTGCTTGGGTCAAAATCGATCGAGAATTTACCATCATGACGGTTTGTACCGTCGTCCTGTCTTCTGTTATGATGAAGGTGGTACCGGTCATTGCTTTAACGACCGATCCGGTGATCTGTGCCGTGTTCGGCGGATTGCTGCACGGGGTGTCGGTGGGCTTGACATTGAACGACGATTTTTCAACGGGTGGGCTTGATATTTTAGGGATTTTAGTGAAAAAAGCCACTGGTAGAAGTATCGGCAGTTTCTTTATCGGCTTCAATGTCAGTTTGCAGCTAGCAGCCGGGCTGATCTTTGGCTGGCCCTATGCTTTTTATAGTGCCATTTCCTTCTTCATCAGTGGGCGGATGGTCGACTACGTCAACCTGAAGCAGCGGCGTGTGCAGCTGCTGGTCGTTACAGAAAAAGCAGAACCCGTCATTACGACGCTGCAATGTGCCTTGCAGCGAGGCATCACGGTCATCAACGATGTCGAAGGTGGATTTGATCATCAACAGAAAAAACTATTATTACTTGTCATTTCCCATAGAGAACTCAAGACCGTCGAAGGCATGATCCAAGGAATCGATGAACAAGCGTTTGTCAGTGTTTCTTCTGGCGTCAGTGCCAATCGATCGTTTTATGAATGGTAGCAAAGTGAAAGAAAGTAGGAGAGACGTTGAAAAAACAAGCAGTATTTCAAGAAGTTGCCCAGCAGATTGCGCAACGGGTTCATGAAGGTACGTACGTGACGAGCCAAAAACTTCCTTCCGATTATGATTTAGCAGAGGAATTTCAGTGCAGCCGTTTAACGGTGCGCAAAGCCATCGATTTATTGATTGCCCAGAATTTGTTAGTGAAAGAAAAAGGCAAAGGAACCTATGTCATGAAACAGCCCAAGATCCAAAGCGGCTCTGGCGGCCTCCAAAGTTTTACCGAGACCGCCAAGATCCAAGGGAAAAAGACCCGTACGGAAGTTTTGCATATCGAAACCGTCAAAGAGCTCCCGATAGAGATTGGTCAGTTGTTTGGTGATTACGCCAAGGAACCGATCGTTTATTTGGTGCGCTTGCGTTACTTTGATGATGAGCCGATGACGGTGGAAAATCTTTACGTACTGAAACGCTATCTGCAAGAAGGCACCGCAGAACTCACGAAAGCTCAATTAGAGTCGTCTTTATATCAAGTCATTGAAGCCAACATCGAGATTGGTTATTCCCATCAAGAGGTGGAAGCTGTGAAAAGTCCTGCCGATATTGCGAAACTTTTACAGGTGCCTCAAGAGGAACCGATGCTTTTGGTCCATTCGATGACCTATTCCGCATCAGCCAAACCGATCTTATACGATACATCCTATTACCGAGCAGACAAATATACCTTCAAAAATACATTAGTGCGTCAAAAATAAAATCAATCCTTTAGAGGTGAAGACAATGGATCCACTCACAGCAAGTATTGAAGCCAATTGGTCAGAATTTCTCACGCTTTTGAGCGAAGTGATGCAGATTGCAAGCGTCAAAGGTGAGCCGGCGCCCCATGCGCCTTATGGCAAGGGACCACGAGAAGTGTTAGCATACGTCATGGAAAAAAGCGCAGCATACGGGTTTCAAACAACGGTCATTGATGATGCAATCGGCTATGCCCATTGGGGACCAACGGATACCGACTATATCGGTGTGTTAGGACACTTGGATGTCGTGCCGGCAGGTTCTGGCTGGAGCTATCCACCGTTTGCACTAACTGAAAAGGACGGCAACTTTTATGGCCGAGGGATTTTAGACAACAAAGGCCCGATCATCAGCTGTTTGTTTGCCATGAAATTGTTGAAAGACCTTGGTCATCAACCGCAATTACCGCTGCGGATCATTTTCGGTACAGATGAAGAAAGCGGTATGTCGGATATCCCGCATTATCTAGCGGCTGAGCAGCCACCGCGTTTTGGTTTTACGCCAGACTGCAAGTACCCAGTGGTTTACGGCGAACGAGGTGTCGTCAATGTGCAACTTGATTTTCCGTTGCCCGCCCAAGAACAGCAGCTGTTAGCGGCGTTTTCTGGCGATCAATTCCGCGATCATGTGCCAGACCACCTATCGGTAACCATAGGCAGCCAGTCCTTTGAAGCACTAGGCAAACGCTCCCCTAGCAATGCCCCTGAGCTAGGGGACAATGCCATTACAAAGCTTGCCCAGCAAGCAGCACCGCAACTAGCGGCGACACCGTCCTTGCAAGCAGCTTTGCAGTGGATCGCCCAAAGTTTTCACCAGCAGCACTATGGCGAAGGCGTTGATTTGGTACTAGAAGATGCTGATTCAGGAAAGTTGATCTTGGCCCCTGTGGTTCTCCAAAAATCCGCCAGTGGACTAGCGTTAGAAGTGGCCTTTCGCTATCCTGTATCGGTAACGGAGGAACAAGTACTCGCTGGGGTGCAAAAGGCATTGCCAGAAGGGGCAAGCCTTACGATCCTTCGCAGCATTCCGGGGTTCTGCCGATCAAAAGATGCCCCCGAAATCCAAACGCTATCGACGATCTATCACCAAGTAACGGGCAATGATCCAACCCCCGTGACCACTACAGGAGCAACCTATGCCCGCAAGATGCCAAATATCCTTGCTTTCGGTCCGTCTTTTCCAGGGCAAAAAGGGATCGCTCATAACCAAGATGAGTACATGGCGGTTGCTGATCTACGGATGAATCTTGAAATTTATCTGCGCAGCTTACAAGCACTGACAAAATAAGCGAAGACGCGAACGAAGAAGAGTTTTTCCAATTTTTTTGAGAAACTCTTTTTTTAGTATAGACATAGTAGTATATACCGTATAGAATATACTTGAAAGCGCTATGAAAAATGGAGGGATATTTATGTGGGGAATGATTGCTACATGGCGGATGGCACACGATGGCGTGCTCGCTGCTAAATCAATATTAGAACAACAAGGCTCCTGCCAAGATGCAGTAGAAACAGCCATTAAAGCAGTGGAAGATTATCCATTTTATAAATCGGTGGGGTATGGCGGGCTGCCCAACGAAGAAGGCGTGTTGGAAATGGACGCTGCCTTCATGGATGGTGATACCTTCAAAATTGGTGCCGTCGCTGGGATCGTCGATGTGGAAAATCCTATTTCCGTGGCACGCCGCCTAAGTGAGGAAAAATTCAATAGTTTTCGGATCGGCCAAGGAGCGGTCGCTTATGCGCTTGCCGAAGGATTCCAGCCCAAAGCGATGCTGACACCGCGAGCCAAAACCATTTGGGAAAAGCGCAAAGCAGAGATCGCTGCCAACAACCTCGATCCCTATGACGGCCACGATACAGTGGGAGTAGTTGCGCTAGATGAACACCAAAGTATGGCAGCAGGAACCTCTAGTTCTGGTTTATTTATGAAAAAAAGCGGTCGTGTCGGCGATTCACCTTTATCTGGTTCTGGTTTTTATGTGGATAGTGAAATCGGCGGTGCCGCTGCCACAGGGTTAGGGGAAGACTTGATGAAAGGCTGCCTTTCCTACGAAATCGTCCGTTTGATGGGAGAAGGGCTAGCACCGCAAGAAGCATGTGATCAAGCTGTTTACGACTTTGAAGCGCGATTGAAGAAGCGCTATGGCAAAGCCGGCGCCTTCTCGCTGATCGCCTTAGATAAACAGGGGCGCTGGGGCGTGGCAACCAATGTAGAATTTACCTTTAGTGTCGCAACCACCAATCAAGCGCCAGCTATTTTTATGGCAACGCCAGGACCTGAGCAGACAACCATGATCGAGCCTATTACGAAAGAATGGTTGGAAGCGTATGAAGAACGAATCAAAGCGCCGGTCTAACAACCGCGATTGAGAAAAACAAACATTGGAGGAATGGATATGGCAACGAAAAAAATCTATTTGTTTTGTGAAGCTGGAATGTCAACGAGTATCATGGTCAATAAAATGATGGAAGTCGTCAAAAAGCACAACATGCCTTTGACGATCGAAGCATTCCCTGCAATCCATGCAGAAGAAAAAGTCGAACAAGAAAAACCAGTTGCTATTTTGTTAGGTCCACAAGTACGACACTTAGATAGCAAAATGAAAGCAACTTTCGAGCCAATGGGGATTCCAGTCGGCACGATCGCAACAGAAGCATACGGCATGATGGATGGCGAACGAGCATTGAAAGATGCCTTAAGCTTGATCAAAAAAGCCAAAGCAAAGTAATAAAAGTGTTGGAGTAACAGGGGACTACGTGTTATCTGCCAGATAGCACGCAGATGGGAGGAAGAAAAATGCAGAAATTTTTAAACTGGTTAGAAAAAGTGTTAACACCGATGGCAAAGACGATCGGTGAAAACAAATATTTGATTGCGATTCGTGATGGTTTCTTATTATCCACACCGTTGTTGATCGTGGGTTCACTCTTTTTAGTCTTGACCAATTTTCCGATTCCAAATTGGAACGAGATGATGAGCAGTTTGCTGGGAGACAACTGGGCAACGATGTTGAATATGCCAGCAACAGCCAGCTTTGACATTATGACGATTTTAGCCGTTGGTGGGATCGGGTATAGTTTGGCAAAACAGTTTAAAGTTGATGCCATGCAAGCAGCCATTATTTCACTCGTTTCTTTTTTTATCGTGACACCATTTACGACCGTTTTCACACCAGAAGGCTCTACGGAAGTGTATGAAGTTGGCAGCCTGCCATTACGGTGGATGGGTTCCAGCGGTTTGTTCTTAGGGATGGTCGTTGCCTTGATTTCCACCAGAATGTTCGTTGCGTTATTACGCAAAGGGTGGACGATCAAAATGCCTGACGGTGTTCCCCCAACCGTGGTGAAATCCTTTGAGGCATTGATTCCCAGCTTTGTGATTGTGACGGTTTTTATGATCGCCAACTGGTTAGCCAACTTAACGTCTTATGGCAATCTGCAAGAGATCCTCTTTAAGTTCTTACAGACACCGTTGTTAAGTTTAGGAAATACTTTAGGTGCCATGATCATAGCCTACCTATTTTTGCATTTTTTCTGGTTCTTTGGGATCAATGGTTCCAGTGTGGTCGGCGCTGTCTTCAACCCTATCTTACGGGCATTATCTATTGAAAACTTAGATGCTTTCAAGAATGGCGCAGAAATTCCTAACATCATCACCGGTCAATTTCAAGACATGTTCGCGACCTTTGGCGGGGGCGGTTCGACATTGTCTTTGATTTTAGTCATGATCTTAGTCTGTAAAAGCCAACGGGTCAAAAAACTATCACAGTTATCGTTGATACCAGGTATCTTTGGGATCAATGAACCAATCATCTTTGGGTTACCGATCGTCTTGAATCCAGTTCTGCTGATTCCTTTTGCTTTAGTGCCAACGATCAATATTATTATCTCTTACTTCTGTATGGATCTTGGGTTAGTCAACTATACCAATGGAATTCAACTGCCCTGGACCACGCCACCGATTATTTCTGGTTTCTTAGTCAGTGGTTGGCAAGCGGCCGTGTTACAAGTCTTGTTGATCCTCTTAGGAATGGCTATTTATTACCCGTTTATCAAAGTCTTAGATAATCAATATCTAAAAGAAGAAGCGGATGCCGTTGAACAAGAAGAAGAGGAAATCAATTTTGATGATTTCGATTTTGATGATCTGTAAGAAAAGAGGCACCGCTCATGAAAAAAATAATTTTGATTCTTAATCATGTCACTGCAGGGATGGGAAGTGATGAAAATGCTCAGTTGCCGCCAAGCGGCAAAAAAGCTGCCCTTGGTCCAGGTCGAACCTTGAATCCACTTTTTCAAGAGCAAGACGCACAAATCGTTGCAACACTTTATTGTGGTGACCAATATTATCACGAGCATCAAGAAGAAGTGAATAAAAAATTTGTGGGGTTTGCTAAAAAATTTGACGCCGATGCCGTTCTTTGCGGACCTGCGATGCATTATCCTAATTTTGGCGAAATGGCAGCAGGATTGACGAAAGTATTCAATGCACAAGGAATTCCAGGGGCTGCAGCGATGTCAGAGGAAAACCCAGCAGTGGCAATCTATGCCAAAGACATCTATATCTTGAAGATGCCGAAAAAAGGCGGAATCGGATTGAATGATTCCTACAAAAAGATGGCGCACGTTGTTTCCCAGCTTGCCCACGGGAAGCCTCTAACAGAAGTAGACCAAGAGGATTTGTTTTAAAGAGAAAGACGATCAGCGATGGCTGGTCGTTTTTTTATGAATCAAGCCAAGCATGTTCGATGTAAGACATAAATCGACTAAGCCTGTTGATGATTTGTTTTGATTTACGTAGAATAGATACAAGTTAGGAGGGATTCGGTTGTACCATACCGCATTTGGAGTATATGGAATTTTGTTTCAAGGCAACTGCTTGGCCGTCATCAAAAAGAAGGCGGGACCTTATCAAAACCGCTATGATTTGCCGGGCGGCAGCATGGAGGCAGGTGAATTGCTGGAAGACACGCTGTGCCGAGAATTTAAAGAAGAAACCGGCATGACCGTCACTAGCTATCATCAATTAGGGGCAATTAATTTTCTTTACCCCTGGCACTATCAAGGAACATCTATGAATAATCACATCTGTGTCTTTTATGAGATTCAAACAACCGTTGGAAGTCTTGAGAAGAATGTTCCTCAATTTACAGGCCAAGATTCATTGGGAGCAGTTTTTTTCCCCATCGAGCAGCTAAATGAACAAAATGCATCACCTCTTGTAATAAAAGCTTGTGAGGTGTTTAAACAGAAGGCATTTACGGCAAGAAGCCAACGCCTAATGAAATGGGATGTATTAGAGGACCCTTCTTATGAATAATCCTTTCAGATCATATGACGTTTGACAGAAAAAGTGAAAAGAGCAGATGATCATATTTAGTAGGGATAAGGTGTTTTCGTAAACCCCTCCATTGTTCAACTTAGCACATGACATTTTTCTTAATAAAAACCGAAACTTTTGTCCACTTCTTTTCCTTAAAAGCTCTTGAAAACGCTTAATTTAAAGGGAGTTTAATAAAACTGTGAAAAAAATCACAAAAACTATTTACAAACAAAAAAAGATGTTGTATGATTTGTATGTGAAGTAGTTAACAAACAAAACATGTTTAAAAACTAGGAGGACAAACAATGGCTAAGACATTGGAAAAAGAAGTGACAATCGACGTACAAGCAATGATCGACGATTTAGCAACGAAGGCAAATGTGGCGTTAAAAGAAATGGAAAGCTTTGATCAAGAAAAAGTGGACCACATTGTTCATGAAATGGCAATGGCAGCATTAGACAAACACATGCCTTTAGCTAAAATGGCAGTAGAAGAAACTGGCCGTGGTATCTATGAAGATAAAGCAATCAAAAACATGTACGCTTCAGAATATATTTGGAACAGTATCAAACATGACAAAACAGTCGGCGTGATCAATGAAGACAAACAAAAAGGCTTGATCGAAATCGCTGAACCAGTTGGTGTCGTTTGTGGGGTAACACCAACAACCAACCCAACATCTACAACGATCTTTAAAGCAATGATCGCTTTGAAAACACGTAATCCGATCGTTTTTGCTTTCCACCCATCTGCACAAAAATGTTCAGCAGAAGCTGCACGTATCGTTCGTGATGCAGCCATCGCTGCTGGGGCACCTGAAAACTGTGTGCAATGGATCGAGCATCCATCAATCGAAGCGACTGGCTTATTGATGAACCACCCAGGAATTGCGATCGTATTAGCAACTGGTGGCGCTGGCATGGTCAAAGCAGCATACTCAACTGGTAAACCTGCATTAGGTGTTGGACCAGGGAACGTACCTGCTTATATCGAAAAAACAGCGAAAGTGAAACGAGCAGTCAATGATTTGATCGTGTCAAAAACTTTTGATAACGGAATGATCTGTGCCTCTGAACAAGCAGTGATCGTTGATAAAGAAGTCTATGCCTCTGTGAAAGCAGAATTTGAAGCACATCAAGTATATGTTGTAAAAGCAAAAGAATTACAAAAACTTGAAGATGCCGTGATGAACGAAGGGAAATATGCCGTAAATCCAGCAATCGTTGGTCATTCAGCAATGGATATCGCGAAATTAGCAGGCATCAACGTACCAGAAGGAACAAAATTATTGATCGCTGAACTTGACGGTGTCGGTGCTGATTACCCACTATCAAGAGAAAAACTTTCTCCAGTTTTAGCAATGATCAAAGCAAACAACACAGAAGACGCGTTCGAAAAATGTGAAGCAATGCTTGATTTAGGCGGATTAGGCCATACAGCGGTGATCCACACTGAAAACGAAGACTTGCAATTAGCCTTCGGCCTACGCATGAAAGCTTGCCGTATCTTAGTTAACACACCATCTGCAGAAGGTGGTATCGGAAATATCTACAACGAAATGATTCCATCATTGACACTTGGTTGTGGTTCATACGGGAAAAACTCTGTATCACGAAATGTTTCTGCTGTGAACTTGATCAACGTGAAAACTGTAGCGAAACGGAGAAATAATATGCAATGGTTTAAATTGCCACCAAAAATCTTCTTTGAAAAGAACTCTCTAATGTACTTGGAGAAAATGGAAAACGTTGAACGTGTCATGATCGTTTGTGACCCTGGTATGGTTCAATTCGGCTATTGCGATACGGTTCGTGAAGTACTTGCTCGTCGTAAAAATGACGTGAAAATCGAAGTCTTCTCTGACGTAGAACCAAACCCATCAACAAACACCGTTTACGCTGGAACAAAAATGATGGTTGATTTCAAACCAGATACAGTGATCGCCCTTGGTGGTGGATCAGCAATGGATGCTGCCAAAGGCATGTGGATGTTCTATGAGCACCCAGATACTTCATTCTTCGGCGCGAAACAAAAATTCTTAGATATCCGTAAACGGACATACAAGATCGACAAACCAGAAAAAACGCAATTCGTTTGTATCCCAACAACGTCTGGTACTGGTTCTGAAGTAACCCCATTTGCGGTTATCACTGACAGTGAAACACACGTGAAGTACCCATTAGCTGATTACGCATTGACACCAGATGTAGCAATCGTTGACCCTCAATTCGTAATGTCAGTACCTGCGTCTGTTACAGCAGACACTGGAATGGATGTTTTGACTCATGCGATCGAATCTTATGTGTCCGTAATGGCCTCTGATTACACTCGTGGATTGAGCTTACAAGCAATCAAGTTAGTCTTTGACTACTTAGAAAAATCAGTGAAAACACCTGATATGGAATCTCGCGAAAAAATGCATAATGCCTCAACAATGGCAGGTATGGCCTTCGCCAATGCATTCCTAGGTATTTGTCACTCAGTAGCCCACAAAATCGGTGGTGAATATGGTATTCCTCACGGACGTACAAATGCGATTCTTTTACCGCACATCATCCGTTACAATGCCAAAGACCCGCAAAAACATGCAATGTTCCCTAAATATGACTTCTTCCGTGCCGATACAGATTACGCAGACATTGCGAAATTCTTAGGCCTTAAAGGCAAAACAACGGCTGAATTGGTTGAAGCATTGGCAACAGCTGTTTACGAATTAGGACAATCTGTTGGTATCGACATGAGCTTGAAAGCGCAAGGCGTCACTCAACAAACACTAGATACAACAGTTGATCGTATGGCTGAATTGGCTTACGAAGACCAATGTACAACAGCAAATCCAAAAGAACCACTAATCTCTGAATTGAAACAAATCATCGTTGATGCCTATAACGGCTAAACAATGAATCAAGAACACCCTGCGGTATCTTAGCTGCCGCAGGGTGTTCTTTTGTCGTCTCATTTTTTTGAGAAAGTAAGCTGGCAGTTGCCGCCTTCTTGCCCAGATCAGTTAAGAATGCGAAAAATAGCAATTGAACAGGGCGGTGGATCGTAAAAAAGGAGTGGATGTCTCCACTCCGTAAAAGTCTCATTTTTTCAGGATGTCACCAAGGCTGCTGCTTTTTTGCTCAAACAGATAGGCTCGTTACTTGCTGCCGTTTTTCTTCAAGCGTAGCATCTGGAAGCTTTGTTTTTCCAAGACGACACGCAAAATGCCGTCATTCAATTCCGCTGTTTTTCCATTGACGGGTACAACGTTGTTCGGGGTTGCTTCGGTATTGACGGCATGCAAGTCTGGGTGGTGCAACACTTGATGGGTAGCGATTTGCAATGAATCATATTGACGCAAGTCGCAAGTGAATTCGTTAGCATCCTGCAAATCCTTATTTACCAAGAAAAAGGTTAAATAGTCATCTTCGTTTTCGATCGCAATGGCATCCACATAAGAAGCTTTTCCGTGGCTGCTATCGAAATCAGCTCCTCGAAGGATGCTATGCAACACGTGACCGCGACCATAGTTGCTGATCATTTCATAGGGATAAAAAATCGTTTGTTTCCAAGCGGCAGTATCGGAAGTCATGATCGGTGCGATCACGTTGACCAGCTGTGCCATGCAGGCGATTTTGACGCGATCTGCGTGCTGAAGCATCGTGATCATCATGCTTGCGACGAGTAACGCATCTTCAAAGTGATAGACGTCTTCTAATTGTGGTGGGTGTTGACTCCAAGGTTCAATTTTTTGATCCTGTTCATTTGAGTGATACCAGACGTTCCATTCGTCGAAGGAAATATTGATGGTCTTCTTGCTTCGGCGTTTGGCTTTCACCGCATCACAGATCGCTGCGACTTGGCTGATGAACTGATCCATTGCGACATTGCTTGCTAGATAATCTTGGCTATCGCCGTTACGGTTGCCATAATATTGGTGCATGGAAATGTAGTCGACTTGATCGTAACAATGACTTAATACTGTATCTTCCCACATGCCAAAGGTCGGCATCGTGAGAGAAGAACTACCACAAGCGACGGTTTCGATCGTTGGGTCCACCAGACGCATCGCTTTGCCAGCTTCTTCTGCGAGACGGCCATATTCATCGGCTGTTTTATGTCCTTCTTGCCAAGGACCGTCCATTTCATTGCCTAGACACCAAAGTTTGATGTCATGAGGATCGGCCACCCCATGGGCACGACGGAGGTCACTATAATAGCTGCCGCCTTTTAAATTGGTGTATTCAATCAAGTTTTTCGCTGCTTCGATTCCTCGTGTCCCAAGATTGATCGCCATCATCGGTGCCGTATTGACTTCTTTGGTCCAATCCATAAATTCGTTTAAGCCGAACTGATTGCTTTCGATCACCCGCCAGGCCAAATCGATTTTTGCTGGCCGTTGCTCTTTAGGGCCGACGCTATCTTCCCATTTATACCCAGAGACGAAATTGCCTCCTGGGTAACGGACGATCGGCACATTCAACTGCTTGATCAAGGCAGCGACATCTTGACGAAAGCCTTGCTCATCGGCAAAAGGACTTTCTGGTTGATAGATCCCTTCGTACACACAGCGCCCTAAGTGCTCCACAAAAGAGCCGTAGATCCGTTCGTCGACTGGTGCCAAAATAAAGTGTTTGTCTAAATACATCGTAGTTTCCTTCAATTTTGCAACCCCTTTCTTTTCTTTCATTGTAGCGATAGTCCATGAAAATAAACACTACATTCTGTCTTATTCTATTGACGTTTTGTCCGTTTTCTTTATACTAAAGGCAAGTAGGAAGGAGTGAGAAGTTGAACGTAACCTATTCAGGATTTCAAATGCACAATGCTGTTTCCGATCATATTTATCGACCCTCTGGCTTAAAGCATTATCTTTTCGTGTTGACTTTGTCTCCAATGGTTTTCACTTTTGAAGATGGTCATCAAGAAACTAGTGAAAAAGGTAGCTGCATTCTTTTTCCTCCAACCGTCTATCAAAATTATCGTGGCAAAGAAGATTTTTTTAATAGCTTTGTTGAGTTTCAAACGGATCAGGTGATCGAAGAAACCTATGCGATCCCTTGCAACCAATTGTTCCAGCCGAAAAATATTCAACAAATCAACAAATTGATCCAAAAGATCAATCATGAATCCTTGTTGCCACAACGGCACACGGAAGAATTGATTGCGGCGTATATGACAAATCTATTGGTCTTACTTGAACGCAATTTTGAAGAAAGCATCCCGCAACCACAAAATGAACACTATCAACTGTTTCAAGCGATGCGGTTGAAAATGTTAGTCAATTGCGAACAGCAATGGGATTTTTACCAGTTTAGCCGAGAGCTTTCCATCGGTAAAAGCCAATTCTACAAGCTCTATCAACAGTTTTTTCATACCACGCCCAAAGAAGATTTATTGCAAGCTCGGTTTCAAAAGTTTTTTTATCTACGCAGCAACGAAACACTGACGATTCGAGAGGCGGCGTTTCAATCTGGGTTCCAAAACATCAACCATTTTAATCGGCTCTTTGCGAAGCGCTATGGCTGTGCACCGACAAAGTACCAACAGGAGCAATAGGCAGGTCTGATCGGTAAAAACGCTGAAAAAAGTCCGACGAATTCTTGACGGATGAAAGAGAAAACGGGACAATGTCATTAGGAGGTGGCGTATGGATACAGAAACGATCGTAAGCGAACTTTCTAAACGTTCAAGCGAATTGGAAGCGCTACAAAGAAAATTGAGTCAAAGTCAATTAACGAACAATGAAGCGGCACAAACGTTCATTTTTGACTTAAAGGATTATTTAGATAGCTTAAAGCTCGTAACGGATTTAGTACCGTCAGCGGCCACTACAACAGTGGAAGTTGACCAGTTGTCGTACGTCTTAGGTGAACAAAATCAAAGCATCCAGCAGCTGCTGGTTATTTTGGAAGAAGCCGAAGCAAATGACGACCAGCGCTTTTTCGGCAAAAGTGCGGGAGAAGTGCGGCGGATGATTGGCAGTCTGTCTGGGATCCTGGAACTAAACGGTCTGTTGCTGCAAGACAATCGTGGCTTTCAGCAAGTCGTGAAGGAAACTGGACCGCTTCAGGTGACTGAAACAAAGGAAGTCTCTGAGAAAAAAGGATTTCTCCAAAAGCTTTTCGGGAAATAAGCACTGATCGTCAATCACAATACGTTTACTTATATCTCAAACGGTTCTTCACAACGCGTGAAGAACCGTTTAAGGAGACGACTTTTCTAGGAGAAAGGAGGGCTTGAAGATGGCAGAAACAGTCACACTTCAACCGATTACCGAAGAAATGCTTGCTGAACTTTGGTCGATCAGCTATGGACCAAAGGCAGATTTAGAATGGAAAAAATGGGATGGACCGTATTTCCAAGACCCCGTATTGACGTGGGAAGAATTTCGAACGGGGTTTGGCGCTAGCTGTATCGACAACCCGTTACGTAAAGCGATCAGCTATCAAGGTAGAATCGTGGGGATCGCGACCGCTTATTGGGAAGACAATACCTTGCAGCAGTGGTTGGAATTCGGGATAGCCATCTATGATGCTTCCCTTTGGAATCAAGGCATTGGCAGCCAAGCAATTCGCCAGTGGATCAATGAGTTGTTTGAATCACAGCCTCATATCCAGCGTGTCGGGTACACCACGTGGTCGGGCAATCACCGCATGATGAAACTAGGAGAAAAGCTAGGGATGACCAAAGAAGCCCAGATCCGCAAAGTCCGTTTCTGGGAAGGCACCTATTATGATTCCATCAAGTATGGCATCTTGCGAGAAGAATGGGCACAGCAGAAGTGAAGGTAGGGGATGCGAAATTTTTTCGTGTCCTCTTTCGTTGTTGATGATTTATCAGATGCATTTTGCGTATAGTAAAGTACCTAGTAAAAAAGGGGCTGATCTCCTAGCTGTATTTTGTAATTACAGTAATTACGTGGTAAAATAGACTATACATGTTATGAAGGAAAGGTGATTGTTTTGGATACAGTGAAAACAAGAAAGCAAGGAAATGCGGTAATGGTCACGCTAGCAAGTAAGTTTGAGATTCCTGCTGGTAAGACCTACTTTATCAGCAAAGAAAACGATGGTACGATTTCCTTGATTCCTAAGATCGATGATTATTTTTTAGCTGCGAAAGAGAAAGAATTTGTTGATGAAGAAGATATGCTAGCTGCTGATTTTATTGTTGAAGGCAGGCAGCTTGATGAATAGGCTCGAACAAGGGACTCTTGTATTTATTGATTTTGATCCCTCGAAAGGGAGTGAAATCAAAAAGCGCAGGCCTGCTTTAGTCATCAGCAGGGATGAGTACAGTTACACCTCAAATTTGATCATTGTTTGTCCAATAACGAGTACAGATCGGAAGCGTCCTTACTTTGTCGATATTCAACACGATAAATTGAAACCTGGGAGTAAAGTAAATACAAAGCAAGTTTATACGCTAGATTATTCCGAGCGTGGCGGTAGAAAGATTGAAATTTTAGGGAAACTATCAAAAAAAGAACTGATTAACGTTGCACAGCATTTTATGATGAACTTTAATTTTCCATTATAGTTAAAAAAACAGCAGGATGGAAAAAGTGAAGGACCCTCACAAAAAACGAGTGAGGGTCCTTCACTTTGATTTCCTAAGAATACAAGGTTTCAACAATAGAGAAAAGAAGATAGTTGAAAGATAAAAGTAAAATTTCAAAAATAGTCGACTTTCTGAACAATAACCATGTACTATCTCTATGTAATACTTTATAATAATTCCAATGTACAGATTAGAAATATTTTAAAAAAGTCGGGAATAGCGTTTGAAGTTCATTCTCAATTAGTCTAAAATAGTGAGAAAGAAAAGATACTGGAGGGAAAGAAATGTCAGTTTTAGAAATCAAAAATCTACACGTCCAAATCGAAGATAAAAAGATCTTAAAAGGCGTTGACTTAGTGTTAAAAACTGGAGAGATCCATGCCATCATGGGACCAAACGGTACAGGGAAATCAACCTTGTCCGCTGCCATCATGGGCAACCCGAATTATGAAGTGACAGAAGGAGAAATTTTGTTCGACGGCGAAAACGTCTTGGAAATGGAAGTGGATGAGCGAGCTCGCTTAGGTTTGTTCTTGGCGATGCAATACCCAAGTGAAATTCCAGGCATCACCAATGCAGAATTCATGCGGGCAGCGATCAATGCCAAACGTGACGAAGACGACAAAATCTCTGTCATGGATTTCTTGAAAAAATTAGATGAAAAAATGGATTTATTGAATATGCCCGAAGAAATGGCGGAACGCTATCTGAATGAAGGCTTCTCTGGTGGAGAAAAGAAACGAAATGAAATCTTGCAATTGTTGATGCTAGATCCAACCTTTGCGATTTTGGATGAGATCGACTCTGGTCTAGATATCGATGCCTTGAAAGTCGTAGCAAAAGGCGTCAATGAAATGCGCGGCGAAGGCTTTGGCGCTTTGATCATCACCCATTACCAACGTCTGTTAAACTACATCACACCAGACGTGGTTCATATCATGATGGAAGGCCGTGTCGTGATGACCGGTTCGGCAGACTTAGCCAAACGCCTAGAAGCAGAAGGCTATGCTGGGATCAGTAAAGAGTTAGGGATCGACTACAAAGAAGAAGAAGCGTAAGGAGGCAAGGTAAATGGCAAAATTACAGGATTATCTTGAACAAGTCAACGTTTTTTCAGCGTTAAAAGAAGAGCCTGAATGGATGTTGGAATTACGCCAAGCAGCCCTTGCGAAAGTGGATGAACTTGCGTTTCCAAAAATCGAGCGGGTGCGTTACGAGCGTTGGCCATTGTTCAATATCGACGAACAAGCACTTGCTGGTGAGTACGCTTTGTCAGAAGAAGAAGTGGCAGGCGCAGTTCCTGCCTTTGACGCGATGGATAACCATCCGACCCTCGTTCAGTTCGATGGCACCACGATCTTTGAGCAATTACCGCAAGAGTTGATCGACAAAGGCGTGATCTTTACCGACTTGTTTACAGCAATGAAAGAAGTACCAGAGTTGGTTAATCAATACTATATGACCAAAGCAGTGCCAATGGACGAAGACAAAATGACCGCAGCACATGCGGCGTTTATGAATAGCGGCATGTTCTTGTATGTACCAAAAAACGTGGTGATCGAAGAACCCCTTGAAGCGATTTTCTACCACAATGGCAATAGCCAAGCGCATTTCTTCAAACACATTTTGATCGTTGCCGATGAACACAGTGAGTTCAGCTACTTGGAACGTTTCCAAACCAAAGGCGACCAAGCGAAAAAACTGTCAGGCAATATCGTAGTGGAAGTAATTGCCAAAGCAGGCGCGAAGGTCAAATTCTCTGCGATTGATCAGTTAGGTGTCAACATTACTACGTACATGAATCGTCGCGGCTACGTATTACGAGATGCGATGGTAGATTGGGCGATCGGAGTCATGAATGACGGCGACGTCGTGGCAGACTTTGATTCTGATCTTGTAGGCGAAGGCGCGCATTCGGAAGTCAAAGCGGTCGCAATCAGTGCTGGACGCCAAACACAAGGAATCGATACCCGCGTAACCAACAAAGCACCGCATTCCATTGGTCATATCCTGCAACACGGCGTTATCAGAGAACGCGGCGTCTTAACCTTTAACGGTATCGGACACATTTTAAAAGGAGCCAAAGGGGCGGACGCGCAACAAGAAAGCCGTGTCCTAATGCTTTCAGACCAAGCCCGTGGCGATGCTAACCCAATCCTTTTGATCGATGAGCACGAAGTAACAGCCGGACACGCAGCCAGTGTGGGACGGGTCGATCCAGAAGAAATGTACTACTTGATGAGTCGTGGGTTGCGCAAAGAAGAAGCGGAACGTTTGGTGATTCGTGGTTTCTTAGGATCCGTCTTGACCGCGATCCCAGTCAAAGAAGTGCAACAAGAATTGGTTGCCGTTATCGAAGGGAAGTTGCTCGCATGATCGATGCCCAAAAAGTGAAACAAGCGTTTCCCATCTTGGATCAGCTCGTAAATGACGAACCATTGATCTACCTCGACAATGCCGCCACTACGCAAAAACCAGAGGCGGTGCTGCAGGCAATCACCGATTATTACCATCAAGACAATGCCAACGTTCATCGTGGGGTTCATACCCTCGCAGAACGGGCGACCCATTCCTATGAAGGCGCACGAGAAAAGGTTCGCCGTTTTATCCATGCGAGTGAGACGGCGGAAGTGCTGTTTACTCGAGGGACGACCACTGGTTTAAATTGGGTCTCCCGCAGCTACGGCGACCGTTTTGTCAATGAAGGCGATGAAATCGTGATTTCTTATATGGAACATCACTCCAATATCATCCCTTGGCAGCAATTAGCTGCTCGGAAAAAAGCTACCTTGAAATATATCCAGTTGACACCAGAAGGCACCTTGGACATGGAAGATGCCAAGAAACAGATCACAGACAAAACCGCCATCGTTTCGATCGCGCACGTTTCCAATGTTTTAGGCGTGATCAATCCGATTGCAGAGCTAACCAAATTGGCGCATCAGCACCAAGCCGTCATGGTGGTGGATGGTGCTCAGGCTGTTCCACATATGGCAGTTGATGTCCAAGCACTGGATTGTGATTTCTATGCCTTTTCTGGCCATAAAATGTGCGGACCAACTGGCATCGGTGTCTTATACGGCAAACGGCAATGGCTGGATCAAATGGAGCCCGTCGAATTTGGCGGTGAAATGATCGATTTTGTCCATCTGAAAGAAAGCACGTGGAAAGAACTGCCGTGGAAATTTGAAGCGGGCACACCAAATATTGCCGGCGCGATCGGCTTAGGTGCAGCGGTCGATTACTTAACAGAAATCGGCTTAGAAAATATCCACGACCATGAAGCAGACTTAGCTGCCTACGTTTTGCCCAAACTGCAAGCCATTGAAGGTTTGACCATCTATGGTCCCCAAGAAGCAGCAAAACGCACGGGAGTGATCGCCTTTAATCTATCTGGCATCCATCCTCATGATGTTGCCACCGCTTTAGACATGGAAGGCATCGCGGTACGGGCCGGTCATCATTGTGCCCAACCCCTCTTGACCTATTTGCAAGTCCCAGCGACTGCACGGGCCAGCTTTTACCTGTATAATACAAGAGAGGACGCCGATCGACTGGTTGACGCCATCAAGCTGACGAAGGAGTTTTTCCAACATGGCACTAACGAAATTAGATAATTTGTATCGACAAGTCATTCTGGATCATTCCAGCCACCCACATCATCGAGGCACCTTGGATGATTCAACGTACAAAGTCGAATTGAATAACCCTACCTGTGGCGACGTGATCCACTTGGAGCTCGCTGTCGAAGGAGACACCATCAAAGACATCGCGTTTACTGGCGAAGGCTGTTCCATCAGTACCGCCAGTGCATCCATGATGGGGGATGCGATTATCGGTAAGACACTAGCAGAAGCTGGTGAACTATCAGGCTTGTTTTCTGAGCTCGTCCAAGGAAACGACATTCCCCAAAGCGATCGCTTAGGCGATGCTTCCATGCTTGGGGGTGTGGCGAAGTTTCCTGCACGCATCAAGTGTGCGACCTTAGCTTGGAAAGCATTAGAAAAAGCCATTGCTGCCGACAGTACACAAGCATCTGTCAGTCACAGCCACGCCAATGAATCTGACACTGAAGAAACCAGCGAATAGACAACCGCACTACAAAAGGAGTGAGAACCATGGGTGTACCCGAATTAGAAGAATATAAATTTGGCTTCCACGATGACGTGCAGCCTGTTTTTAGTACCGGCGAAGGATTGACCGAAGACATCGTCCGTGAAATCTCACGGGTCAAGCAAGAGCCAGAATGGATGCTTGAGTTCCGCTTGAAGTCTCTTGAAGCCTTCAACAAGATGCCCATGCAAAACTGGGGCCCAGACCTGTCTGACATCGATTTTGATGCCATCAAATATTACCAAAAACCAAGTGATCGTCCTGCCCGTGATTGGGATGACGTACCAGAAAAAATCAAAGAGACCTTTGAGCGCATTGGTATTCCAGAAGCCGAGCGGGCATACCTGGCTGGCGCTTCTGCCCAATACGAATCAGAAGTCGTTTACCACAACATGAAAGAAGAGTTTGAAAAACTTGGCATCGTCTTTACCGATACCGATTCAGCCTTGAAGGAATACCCTGAGCTGTTCAAACAATACTTCTCAAAATTAGTCCCACCAACCGATAATAAGCTTGCTGCTTTAAACTCAGCCGTTTGGTCAGGTGGTACCTTTATCTATGTACCAAAAGGCGTTCGTGTCGATGTGCCATTACAAACCTATTTCCGAATCAATGCCGAAAATACCGGTCAGTTCGAACGCACATTGATCATCGTTGACGAAGGCGCCAGCGTCCATTACGTCGAAGGCTGTACCGCCCCAACCTATTCAAGCAATAGTTTGCACGCAGCCATCGTTGAAATTTTTACCCTAAAAGACGCTTACTGCCGCTACACCACCATTCAAAACTGGTCAGACAATGTTTACAACCTAGTAACCAAACGGGCCAAAGCCTTAGAAGGTGCTACCGTTGAATGGATCGATGGCAACCTAGGTGCCAAAACAACGATGAAATACCCTAGCGTGTATCTTGATGGCAAAGGCGCACGGGGCACGATGCTTTCCATTGCCTTTGCAGGTGCCAACCAAATCCAAGATACTGGTGCAAAAATGATTCACAATGCACCAAACACCTCCAGCTCCATCGTCTCAAAATCAATTTCTAAAGATGGCGGTGCAGTAAACTACCGTGGACAAGTCACCTTCGGCAAGAAGAGCGCAGGCTCTATCTCCCATATCGAGTGTGACACTATCATCATGGATGACCTATCGAAATCCGATACCATCCCATTCAATGAGATCCACAACAGCCAAGTGTCCCTAGAACACGAAGCCAAAGTCTCCAAAATCTCAGAAGAACAACTGTACTACCTAATGAGCCGCGGCCTCTCCGAAGGCGAAGCAACCGAAATGATCGTCATGGGATTCGTCGAACCATTCACCAAAGAATTACCGATGGAATACGCAGTCGAATTGAACCGGTTGATTAGTTATGAGATGGAAGGCAGTGTAGGTTAAAACTGTTATAGGAGCTAGAACCCTTGATATATAAGGATTCTAGCTTTTTTAGTTTACCTTGATAACAGAAACGAACAGCTTTTGACCAGCTTTTTTACTGATGTGCCATCATATCAGCAAACTCTTGACCAGTTTTCTTAGGTGCGTTGTTTGTAATGTGTGCATAGATGTCTAACGTCACTTTACTATTTTCATGCCCTAATCGTTGTTGAACTACCTTAACAGATTCTCCAGCTTCTAATAGCAAACTAGCATGGGTATGTCTGAACCCATGAGGCGTAATACGAGGTAAGTTATACTTTTTCAAAATATATCTTAACCAATCATTCACAGTGTTTGGAATGTATAGCGTGTTTTTAAGTGTTGTAAAAACATATTGCTCTTCTGAGCTCGTATTATAGCCTAGTTTAAGATATTCAGTTCTTTGTTGCATCTTCCAGTCATTTAAGATTGCTAAAGTCCCTTTATCAAGAGAAATCGTTCTTCTTGAGGCTTTGGTTTTAGGCGTTTGGATTATGATATTCTTATGTTCATCAATCGCAACTGTTTTGTTAACATGCAGTTCCTTATTAAACATATCAATATCTTTCCACTGTAATGCAAGAACTTCGCTTTTTCTCATCCCAGTATATGCTAGTAATCTGAAGAAAGCATATTGCTTAGTGTTTCCAAAGTCCTTGAATGCATTTAGCAAGGTATTCAATTCATCCTTAGTATAGAACTTTCGTTTTTCCTCATACTCTTTATGCTTAGGACGCATTGTTTTTCTCATAGGGTTACTATCAATATATTCCATAGAAACGCCATAGGCTAAAATTTGTCCAGTCTGTTTTCGAATAGAATCCCACATCTTATATTTTGCATGCCATTTGCTTAAGACTTTCTGGCAGTATGGGACAGAAATATCCGTTAACTTCAACTTACCAAACTCAGGTAGTATTTGATTTTTAGCAAACCTAACAGATATAGCTACTGTCGAAGGTTTAACACTTGATCGTTGATGGGTTATCCATTCTTCATACAAGTCCTCGAAAGTCATATCAGAAGCTTTCTTCTTGACCCCGTACTTTATCTCGTATGCTAGTTCATCAAGTGATTTTTTTGCATCTTGCCTAGTTTTAAAGCCTCTACGTGTGGTATTTACTTTTTCACCAGTTCGTGGATCAGTGGCTACATGTCCTTTGAACATCCATGCTACTTGACCGTTATTCTTTTTGTACTTTGATATTTTTGCCATTTTCTTTCCTCCTAGATATCGGTCAATAGATATAGTCTATTGGGAGCAATAGTAGGAGTAAATCTAAATTTTAGTTTCTGTTTATTTTAAGATGTTACACTTAGTATCGCTCCATCTTATACACCTCCATTATTCTGATTTGTAATTGCTTCTAAATATTGATTAAGACCTAATAGCTGTCCATCAGTTAGTAACGTATTTTTAAAAAGTACTTTGTTTTCCTTTTTGACACCTTTATTAATTATTTTTGAAAGACTGATATTATTAATAGAAGTTACTGGCTCTATTTTAGTATTAGAGGGTGTCTTATTATCTTGGTATTGCTTTGTACGCAACTCTATTGCATCTAAAAATTCTCCAAGATGATTATGAAAATTAGTTTTATCAAAAGTAATATATACATCTCTGAAAGCATAAGCTTCGGGAGTGCCAATGGCTTCTATTTGTTCATTTGATATTATTTCTTGGGAATTATTACCTGTTGGTAGAGTATATTTATCTAGTAATTCATTTAAAACAGATAAATTAATTAGTGTTCTTAATGTTACGCCTAAACTATTTGCAATCTTTATGAGAGTGCTTAATGAAGGAGTACGTTTATTGGTTTCTAAACTACCTATATATGAGCGGTCGACTCCGATTGCTTCTGCTAGGTCTGCTTGGGTATACTTTATTTTACCCTTTCTTAGGTATTTTATTGCAAATCCAAATTCCATGTTATCAGCCCCTTCTTCTCTATAATCATATAATATCATAAATTCTACTTTTAGTCAACAAATAATTTTTGATGTATACTTGGTGTTTACAAAAATGCGAATTTGTGGTATACTATATTTTAGAAACAATTTAAAGAAGCTTACAGCACAGACTTTCAATGCTTCTTGTCTAATTAAAGGTTTTTTACTTTATTTTGATGAGAGGAGGGAGTATGTGTTTTTTTCTGTGGAAGGATTTGAAGAAACCATAGCAAACGTGATTGCTAAAGAGTTTGAACAACAAATATGGAAATTAAGTATTGAGAATAATCAAACAGGATGGTTAAGCCTAAAACAGGCATGCGAATATGTTGCTGTTTCTAGAGGGACACTTGAAAAATGGATAAGTGAATATGGTTTGAGTGTCAGCGTAATAGAAGGTACCAAAAGAATAAAAAAATCAGATCTAGATGAATTTATGCTTAGTAAACAGTGTTGATTATGTCTTACAAATATCTTTATTTATTACTAGTAAGAGAAATTAAAACAAAACTATTAAAAATTATAGGGGGATAAGTATGAAAACTAAATATACAAAGCAGGTAGAAGATAAAGTAGTAAAGCAAATGGATAGACTTTTAATTAGTTATAGAAAGGAATATCTTTTCCAAGTGAGAAAAGGAGAAAATGTTGAATTTCTGACAACTATTGACAACAAGGTTCAGTTAAACGAGTGGAAAGTTAGAAAGCATTTAAATGGAGAATACACATTAGGAATAAAATTAGGTTCTGGTGGCTTGACTAAATTCTTGTGTTTTGATGTCGATATTATAGATGAGGATGACAGAAGATGGACAACTGTAGAATTGATAGAAATGCTTCATTCTTATTATGGTATTCCTATGAGAGACATTCATGTTTGGTATTCAGGATTAAAGGGGTATCATGTTGATCTTTATTTTGATGGATTTATTCGAGAACAGGAGCTTGAAAACTTCTATTATGAAGTCCTTTCCCAGATGGGAGAAACAATTCATCGCATTGAAAGAAGACCTACTACAGGACTTGGAGTCAAATTACCTTTGGGTATTCATTTGAAAACAGAAGAATTTTGTTACTATGTTGACAATCGGACGCTGGAACCATTGCCTATAGATTATTTTTTGTCTATAGAACCCCAGTCTTTGAATGAGTTCAAAGAAAATGTCCTGAGCGATTGTTCAACTATGACTAGAAATCGATTAACAACTAACAAGAAAAAGAACGTACATCGTAAAAATATCAGTATGAAGAAGCATAATAACCAAAGTGTTTATACTTACGTAAAAAAAATTCTTGAAGATGGATACTTATCAGAACCAAGTAGTAGGAACTATTTTACGTTCCACGCATCTCGCATCCTAAAGCATCAGGGAAATGACAAAGAGGCTACGTACCAAGTGGTCTTCAATGTAATCCAAAATACGTTTGAAAACTCTGAGACAAGAAAATTCTTAGATCAAAGATGGAACTTGCGAGAATTGAAAGATGAAACACAGCGTGTAATTGAGACAGTTTATGATGGGGATTATTCGTTTACCATGAAGTCTAATAATGTTACTTTTTACAGACAAGAGTTAGATGTTATCTTATCTATCCAAAGAAAAAATCTAAGATATCTTCTTTTTAGTTTACTGTGTCATTCAAAAAAATATAGTGGCAGTGATGGAGTATTTTATTGTACTCACGCAACTTTAGCTGACATGGGCAATGATAGCAATACTGGAAGAAGTGCTAAGAACATCAGATCACTAGAGAAAATGGGCTTTGTTAAAGTGATATCTTCCAGAGTATTTAAGGGAGGAAATTGGCTTCCTAACTACTATAAGATAACTTTAGGAGAACTGGGTATTGTTGAGGGTAAGGGGATTACGTACAATTCTGATGAGCCTCTTAATCTAGTGAAGGTAATGAATGACCTATTTAGTAAAGAAGAGTTAACTAAAATTGAAACTACTGGTGATAGGTTTATTTACCAGTTTAATATAGAGAACAAAAAACACCCTTCCTAATCGGATGGGTGTTTCTATTTGAACTCATTGCGTTCCATTTCTTGCCTCTTTAATAACCTCATATATTCTAAGGTTTTAACCTTATCTTCGGATGATAAGGAGCGATACAAAGCGTTGAAATCGTCATCTACTATCTCTGTTTGCCTGTCAATAAAATGGCTTAGAGGGACTCCCAGAGCCTCTGAGAGTGCTTGTAAATTTTCAGTTCTAGGTTCAGTAACTTCGTTTTCCCAACGAGCAATAGCCTGCTGAGAGGCATGGATTTTCTGAGCAAGTTGTTTTTGAGTCCAACCTAATTTTTTTCTGTTTTCTCGTATGGTTTTAGCATATTGCTTCATTTAGTCTATCCCTCCGATACTTATACTATACAACGAACTGTTGTTTATTCCTGTTAAAAATGATGTTTAATCACATATAATTGTTGAAATACTACAAAATGATGTATATAATGTTTGTGAGGAGGAAGAAGATTATGAAAGAGAAAAGAAGACTTAGTTTGTACAGAGAAGAAAAAGGGTATTCTCAAATTGAAATAGCTGAGAAAATGTGTGTCACTCAGCAGTCAATTAGCTCATGGGAAACTGGTAGGACAGTACCTAAACCTTACCAAATGAAACTATTATCGCAAGTGTTAGAAGTTGATATGGATGAGCTCTTTTATGATATTTTTAATATAAATAGGGAGGAAAAAACAAATGTATTGTAGAAATTGTGGAAGTCAAATGGAGGAATCAGCAAAGTTTTGCCCATCTTGTGGCGCATCTCAGGAAAATAAGGAGTTATACACAGAACAAATAAGCCCTAAGATAGAAAAATCGCTCAGTGAAGTTAAAATCCAGATTAGTAAGGGAAAGCAAAGTGGAAATCTGTATAAGATTGCTGGGTGGATTTCAGTTGCCATCTCACTCCTATTTATTCCTGTATTATTTGGTGCTATTGGAGTTATTATGGGGTATTTGTATAGAGAACATGACGAAAAGCATGGGACTATTTTAATGATTGCTGGTGTAGCAGGTGGTATTCTAGGAACACTTCTGGGCTTATCATCTGGATACTGAGGAGGTCAAAAGATGACAAAAATATTAGGTGGAATAGGTCTTGTTTTTTTCGGAATTGCAATAAGAAAGCTTCTCAAAACACATCATCACCCAAAAGATAGAAGAAAAATACTGATAGTGGGAGGCTTGTTATTATTAGGTTGTTTTTCAATGTTATTTAGTTCGGATGGTCTATCAGAGAAAGAATACGTACAAGAAGTTGTGAATATAGTCGCTGATAGTGATGTGAAAATCAAGCAGACAGATGTCTATTCTGATGAAGACATGCAGTACACAGCAGACTATTTAGGTAAACAAATGAAAAAATTGAAGGGCATCAAACCTCCAAGTTCTTTACCTAAAGAGATTAAGGATTCTCATGAAACTCTTTATGAGGGCATAGATAAAATAAGAACAGGGATATTGGAGCAAGATATCGAAAAAATTCAAGCAGGGCAAACGATTGTTTCTATGACAACTGTGCTTTACAATGATTATATAGATAAAAATCCAGATAAGTTTAATAAGGAGTAACAGAATGAAAAAAGTATGGGTGTTATTAGCTCTACTACCCACTATTTTGATGGCATCTTGTCAAAATAAAAAAGAACAACCTACCTCATCTACCTATAGTGAAACTACTGACAGACTTAGTTTTGTAAAAGAGAGCTCTAGCAGTAATTCTTCGACAGAAGAGAAGATAGTTAACGAAATGTTATGGAATGATGATAAAGATAAAAAGCTTAATGACTTTATGAATACTTGGGGACAAACCATGAACCAGACGTATAAACAGTATAGTCCGAATAATAATGTTGATCTATACGGTTTACAACTCCCTGACTGGGTTCTGAATAACAATAAGTGGCAGGCGGTTATTGGTAACACACCAATAGTTTTAAACTGGTCAGAAAGTGGTGAGGAAGAATCAGGTTACTCTTTAGTAGCTGTTTATTCGGATGCAGAAACACAAGATTATTTATCGAAGCACGTTTACTTCTTTACCATTAATTCAGGAGTACCCAAAGTGTTAATAACTAGCCAGAATCAAGGGAATCCGAATAATTATTTATACTTTAAAGAAACAGAAAATAAAGAGCTTAAAGATAGTTTTAGTAATATTGTTAATAGTAGTGTAACTTTTGATGATGCTAAATCAAATTTTACCAAAGATGAACAACTCAGCTACTTTATCAGCAACTATGGTCAATTACCTTATAAAGGCTATCTAACGACTGAAAATGATGGCAATGGTACGAGGATTACTTATTATGTTGATGAGTATATTCCAAATGATCAGCAATCTATATCAGAAGCAATTGAACATCTGAAAGCAATTAGCCTATCCGTTCAGCAGAAGGTGGGAGAAGGGATAACAGTAAGCTTAAAAGAGCCGCTGGAAACGGAGTACACCCTTACCCTAATTGATGGACAACCAACTCAAGCTAATCATATCTTTGGCAGAATCATACAAGGAATTGAATAGGATAGATAACCCCACCCCGTTGTTATTTGACCGTACTAAGGGTACCCTTTAAATGAGCTACATGGCTCACTTAGGGTACTCTTTTTTTGCAATTTGCAAAAGGTTAATAAATATTTATACATGAAACGAAATGAAACACAGCTTTATAAACATTGATATACAAAGGTTTCTATGTTTCATATGTAAATGAAACGAAAAATAGTTTTTGGCTGAAAATCCTTAAAAAGTACTACATAGTTGTGGGAGTTATTGCAGATGAAACAGACCTACAAATATCTCAGGTATATCTGCAAGCAAAAGTTGTAAACGCCTACTAAAAGTGTTTGTTATAAAAAAGTTTGGATAGTATAATAGTAATTAGCAAATAAATTTTAGATATGAGGACTTTTATGGAAAGCATAAGTGAGAGTATAAAAAATTTTGATTATATTAAGACAGATGAATATTGGAATTTCGGTGAAAAAGATGAGGACAAAATGCATAGAATACATACGTATCCAGCAAAATTTCCTTCATTTATTACTATCAAGGCATTAGAATATGCCAGAGAAAAAAAAGTTAATGTAGCAACAGTGGGAGATATTTTTTGCGGTTGTGGTACTGTTGCATATGAAGTTGCAAAGCAAGGATATGATTTTTGGGGATGTGATGTCAATCCCGTTGCATCGTTAATTGCTAGAGTTAAAAGTAAGCGACTTGAACCTCAAAAATTAACAGACTATTTTGAAAAAATAATAGGATTGTATACTGGTTTTAAAATGTGCATTCCTATTGAGTATAAAAAGGTGAATAGTCGAATATTATATTGGTTTGAAGAAGAAAGAATAGAAGAATTAGAAAGATTACTCTATTTTATTGAAAGTGTTTGTGGGAAAGATGAGGATTACAAGGAGTTTTTCCTATGTGCTTTTTCTAATATATTAAAATCAACATCTAGATGGTTAACTAAGTCAATCAAACCGACTGTAGATTCTAAAAAAATAACTAAGTCAGCTTTATATTATTTCAAAAGGCAGTATAAAAAAATGTATATCTCAAATTTAGAATCCAGAATAACTGGAAATACTGTTGTTGATATAAAGGTAGTAGATTCTTTAAAAATACAAGATAGAGAAAAAATCGATCTATTAGTCACAAGTCCTCCATATGTAACATCCTATGAATATGCAGATCTTCATCAGCTTTCTTTACTTTGGTTGGGCTTTACTGACGATTATCGAGAATTTAGAAAAGATACTATAGGTAGTGTTTTTGAAAAAGAGATTGATACAAAATTAAAATTGAATAAAATTGGAGAAGAAGTTCTTAAACAATTAAATGATAACAAAGAATCTAAATCACGTTCAAAAGCTGTGAGAAAATACTATTTGGATATGGAAAAAATAGTATTAAACTCTTATAGACTTCTAAATGATGGAGGCATGGCATTATTTGTTATTGGAAATACAGAATATAAAAATGTCAGAATTAAAAATGCTGAACATTTAGCGCTTGCGATGATCGAGAACGGATTTAGTAATGTTGAGGTGACCAAAAGAAAAATATCAAATAAAATCCTAACTCCTTATAGGAATAGTCAAGGAAAATTTAGTAAAGAAAAGACAGGCAAAAAAATATACTCAGAAGAGTTTATCGTTGTAGGGAGGAAATAATATTGGTTGAAGTAATGAAGATTGCGCCCGAAACAAGGATTTTGAAAATGCTTGGAGAAGATTTAATTAAAGATGAAAAAACAGCTTTGATAGAGTTAGTAAAAAATTCATATGATGCTGATGCTACAGATATTAAAATCTTTTTTAAAAATTTTGAAGATAATTTTGAATTGAACGATGGCTCAGAAATCTATATTGTTGATAACGGTGATGGGATGACCAAGAATGAAATAGTAAATAATTGGTTGAGTCCGGGAACTGCTAACAAGAGAAGAAAAAAGAAAATGGGGGAAAAAACCAAATTAGGAAGAGTTTATCAAGGGGAAAAAGGGATTGGTAGATACTCCATGCTTAAGTTGGGAAAAACCGTTGAACTTTTCACAAAAACTTCATCAGAAAAGAAATGGAATCATGCTAAATTAGATTTGTCAACATATGATTCGGAATACTTTGAAAGCCCAGAAGGGACGCATTTATTATCAGAATTAGAAGTTGTTTATGAAGAAAAGAATTGCGATGATGAGTTAGTTTTGTCGCATTTAGAGGATAAAGGAACTATTTTGAAATTGTCTAATTTGAATGGAATATGGAATGCAAAAAAAGTAAATGAAATTTATGATGATTTAGCTAGACTAGAACCTATATCCAAAATCATACATGGTTGGAGCTCTAATAAAAATATTGAATCCTATGTGGAAAAATTCAGTATAAATCTATTTTTAAATGGTAAAGAGACAAGCCATAAAAAATTATTTCTTGAGGACGTAGTAAAATTTTTAAATTTGTTGGAGAAAAAATGTTTAGTGTCAATAACTAATGGTAAGTTTGATGATAAAACAGGAAACTTTGAATTTTATTTAAACGGAAGTCCACATATTATAAATTTCCAATCAACTTCCTTTACAAAATATCCAGCATATAAACGCTATTTTTTAGAAAGAGAAAATTTCAAAATTGAGGATTTGAGATGTGGAGGATTTAATTTCGAGTTTTATGCTTTCAATTTTTCATCTAGAGGTAACTATTTAAAAAATTATGTGTTAACAGCTGAAGAAAAAGAATTAGTTGAAAAACACAGGATATATTTGTACAGAGATAATGCGCGAGTTTATCCATATGGAGAAGCTAAAAATGATTGGCTTGAAATAGATGCTTTGAGAGGTCTGATTAGAGCCAATGAATTTCTGACAAACGGACAAACAGTTGGATTTATTTCTATTTCTCATAGTGAAAATCCTTTGTTACGAGATAAAACTAACCGTGAGGGTTTAATTGAGGATGGAGAAGTTACATTTGAATTTGTAGCACTTCTTCAAAGTTTTTTGAATTATCTGAGAAGAGATATTTATGAAACGGTACTTGATGGATTAAAAGAAGAAGAACTAAGAGTGAAACGTGAAGCAGACCGAAAAGCGGAAGAAATGCGTAAGGTCAAAGAAGCGGAAGAAATGCGTAAGGTCAAAGAAGCGGAAGAACAAAAAGCGGAGGAAATAAGAAAAGCACAAGAAGTTGAAAAGAAAAAAACTACAGAGGGACAATCTAATAGGGAGACAATAAGTGAAAAAGAAAAACTAGGAAAAAAAGAATTGGAACTAAGTGATAGAGAAAAGCGATTAGCTGAGAGAGAGAAAGAAGTAAGGAAACAAGAAAGAAGAGTAGTAGACAATTATATTGGGATGAAGGTTGAAAAAACAGAGTTCTTTAAACAGTCTAACATAGTCACGGTACCTGCGAATTTAAAAGTAACAATTGATTACAATGAACTTTTAAAGCAAGTAACAAGTCTAGACTATGAAACGCATTATTTGGTATATGTAATGGCTTTTAGAGCTCTAACTGAGGATTTGGCAAAAAAATATATAGGAGCCAGAGAACTCACTTTAAAGGCTGGTTTAGGGGAGAAAATTGCAAGTGTAATAGATGATTTGAAAGATATAACGAAGCAAAAAGATACGACATTAACTAAACCTCAAAAAGAAGAGTTACAACGCTTTTTTGGAGGGTACAATCCATTTAATAATCAATTGGATGTTATAAAAGACAAATTTCATAAAGAAGGACAGCAACAAATACTCGCAACAAAACTAAACACTTTTGCTCATACACCAGTTTGGATGAACCAAAGAGAGGCTTTAGATATTGCAAATAACGTTATATTACCGTTAATGTTGTTGTCTGACCGAGTGATAGTTTTTCTTAAAGAAAATCAGAAATAAATAAATTATTTCTGATTATGATTGCTCCCAATAACATATCTAAATTGACCAGATTTTGACCATCTTAATTTGATAATTAATGATGGTTAATGACTAAGTGACCTATTATGAGTGACCTTAATTACTTGTTTTGACAATGAATGACACTGGTTAGTAAGCCGATTCCAATATGGAAGGTAGTGTAGGGTAATTGAATTGATTAAGCTAGAAATGCCTACTTGCAGGTGTTTCTGGCTTTTTTTATTTTGGGTGTGTATAAAGTAACACCATTTGGATATAAATTTTTAGAGAGATTTAACTACTATGCAGTTATTTTTGCATTGTTAAGCCTAAATAAAATAATTAGTAGCGCCCAATTATGAAAGTATACGTTTGCTGAATATATGAATGATAAAGGTAAAGAGACAAAACTATGGTATGTTACAAAAGATAATTTTGGAAAAGATGCAGCAATTGAGTCTGTTTTAGTATTTGATAAGGATAATAAAATTAGCAGATATAAGAATACTAAGTTAACTATCGGCGAAGTCTCTAATATGACAGATGTAGAGATATTAGAAAAAGATAAGCAAGATGAATTTGATTATCAATCAGCTAGGGTTCAAGGTGTACGAGAAGATATTGCAATAGCGGAGGAGCTATTAGAGAAAAGCGACAGTTCCATAGTAAAATCAGGAAAAGAAATCCTATCCAAGATAAAATCAGTTAATAATTTGAACCCAATTGATATCTAACCATCAGATTTTTATTTCAATTATTATCACTTATTCTTCAGGAAATCCGACGGATAAGGAAGAGCTTTCATTTATTATTCATGAAGTGAGTTACCCTGATTCTAGTTATACAGGATTATATAATGTGGGAGGAGATTTGTATGCGGTTGGGGACGATTATGTAAATGATGAGACAATCAACGAGGCAATCACTAACAAAGAATATCAAATGCGCACAGTGCAAAACGAGGTAACTTATGAAATTACGGCTCCGAAGGTAGTACGAGCGCCCAAAGTTTATGAAAGTACGTATAATTATTTTCCTATTGAGCCTCTGGGATGTCTATAGCCTTCAGACCAAAAGATTTGGTATCAATTCAATTTGATCAACCAGATACGGATATTGAGAATATTACCATTGATGAATAGTCTTGTGCTCCACTTTTTTTATGAATGAGGATTTTTTGTTTATTTTTTACTACAAGAAAAAGTATTTTTTAGAATTATTGAAAATATTCCACGATTTTTATTCGAAATGCTAGAAAATGGACAATGTGACTAAAAAAGTATGGTATCATAAGTGAAAACGCTCACTAAGGGGGTTGTATTATGCTTTATTTACCTGTTCCATCCTAACAACGTAGGAATTTGAATAGTTAGTAAAAAAAGGAGAAGCTGTCTCTACTAGAATCTGTCCAAAATTTCGACTCAAACTCACTTAAAAACTTAAATTGTTAAACAAGGAGACAAACTATATTAAGTCAACTAAAAACTAACAGTTTTTCTGGTTTTTTAGACGTTTTTCGCGCATAACAAATAAGCCTAGCCTGTCTAAAAAATTTTAAAAGTTCAGTTGACGACCCTCTTGTTTTTTCGTATGGTTCGCCTGTCTTCAAAATGCGAAAGATTATGCGTACCATCTTTTTGACGACATGGGAAATCGCAACGTGTAGAGGAACTAATAACAGGAATAAGAGCATATAATCTAAAAGCTTACCAAAGGTACCAAGAACAATTTACTCAAAAAAATCAATAAAATGAAATGATGTGTGAGCAGATGACAAATGTATTTAACAAAATTCCAAATGATTTTTTTAAAATTTTAACTTCTAAACACAAGGAAATATTTTTGGAGTCTCTCTTCCATATTGATGCTTTACTACAAGGGAATATCTATTTTTCTCGAGATAAGGTTGTTGATAGTCTTCAGAACCATCTATCTTCGTTGGGGGTTACGTTGAATGGGTTAGAGTATGCAGATGAGTATGAAGAAGAAATAAAGACATTAAGAATGCTGGTCCAAAGCATTTTAAGACAACTGGAAAAAAAAGGTTGGTTGAGAGTTAATTTAGAGGAAGGTTTTACTCAGCAAGTTTCTTTCCCAAGTTATGTAAATAGTTTCATTCAAATATTGAGAGAAATTAATTCAAATCAATCGGCCTCTTATTCAAGCTACGTGTTTTCTACTTATTCTGCTTTAAAAACTGGTTTAGAGGATCCTAGTAATCTACTTGAAGCTCTCGAATCAGCTTGGACTTCTACAAAAGGATTACAACGGGCTATTCAAAATGCTTATTTCGATTTATCAGAAATGTATACTCAAATTGTTGATGATTTATCTACAAGTGAAATGCTATCTCAACATTTTGATATTTACAAACAAGAAATTATTGATCAAGTCTTATTTCCTCTAAAAACAAGAGATTCCCTGCCTCGTTTTAAAAATACAATCCTGACTTTAATCACTAAATATAATAGTGACGAGGTAATCGAACTATTAATTACACAGAATTTAAAAAATCAAATTCAATCGATTTCCGGATTCGAATTGGAAGCTGAGAAACAGGTTCTCACGTATTTAAATGGAATTGCTGATTTTTATCGGGATGTCAGTTTTTTGATTGATAAGATTGATAATAAGAAAAATGAATATACTGAAAAATCAATTGGAAAAATTCAATATCGTTTGCGTTCTGATTTTCAGTTAAAAGATAAAATTGATCGGTTGATTCATCAAATTAAAGCAGATAAAGATACTCAAACCTATGATTTAGCAAATATTGTGGAATTTCAACTCATTGATCAAGAGTCCTTGTTTGAACCTAGAAAGAAGAAGGAAGATATTAGTAATAAAACTCGAAAGAAGATTGAAGTGTTTAAGAAAAAAGAAGATGGTTTTGAGCAAGAGCAGTACCAATTATTAAAAAAGCTAGCTAATCCTAGGTACTCTTCGAAAAAGGTTGATCAGTTTATTTTAGAATTGCTAAAGGAGAAAGAACCCATTTCAACTTTAGACTATAAAATTAGTTCTTATGAGGTGTTTATCTTGACTATTATGGGAGCGATTCGTGGATATGAAGAAAATGGAAGCGGTTATATAGTTGCTATCAAAAAGGAGTATGTTCGTAATGGCTACTATAAATTACCAAAGCTGATTTTTAAAAAGGAGAATCGAAATGTATGAGTTAAACTTTGTTGAAGCGTACGACAATTTGACGTCGGAGGCTGTGTTAAAATTTCAAAAGGCTGTTACCAGATTGTTGAACTGTACGTATATTAATCGTATTAAAAATGATGGACAAAACTGGGATGAAGATTATTTATTCATAGAAGAAAAATTTGAGCTTTTTGAGGAGTATTTTAAGTTTGGAGGGTACGAAGTGCGTATTAACCGCGATATTAGTGTTATTTCCATTCAGGGTCAATTTTCATCTGCTAGAAAAAAATTAGATAAGGAAACAACTCTTTATATTTTAGCCTTGAGGTTATTTTTTGATGAAAAAATAAAAGAGTTTAATGGTTCTTCAACAATTGTTGTTCGAGTAGCCGAATTCATTGATAAGTTATTGGAATATGGTATTAAGGATAAGAAACCTAATTTACAAGCGCTGAGTAGATGTTTGCGTTATTTATCAACAGTTGGAATTTTAGGGAAAAAGTCAGGGAAATGGGAAGATGCTGATACCCTGTTCATCATTTATCCATCAATTAAACTGTTGTTGCCGAATGAAAGATTAGATGAAAAACTTAAACTGATTGTGGGAGGGCAATAGTTCATGATCAAATTAAAAAGATTACTCTTAATTCATTGGCAAGCATATGATTTTCAGCTTGTCGAATTTGAAGGTATTACTCTAATTACTGGACAAACTGGAGTAGGAAAATCGACTATTATTGATGCATTGAATGTTATTCTGTTGGGAGAAAAGCAAAAGCATATTTTCAATAAGGCAGCCAATGAAAATTCTAGACGGACATTGGAAAGTTACTTGTATGGAAAACTCGGAGATGATGGTGGGGATGGATTTTTCTATTTGCGTGAGGAAAACTTTACTAGTTATTTGGTAGCAGAATTTGAAAATGAAGAGACTTGCGAGTATTTTTGCTGTGGTTTTGTGGCAGATTGTAGTTCAGATCACAGTTCTCCTAATGTACAATGGTTGACAACTAAATCTAAATTACCAGCTGATTATTTTATTAATGAAGAAGAGAGAATACCTTATTCAATAAATGAATTAATTTATGAGAATAATTTTAAAACTGAAAATGAAAAGGTCACACTAATTGTAACTGATAAAGATTATAGGAAAAAAATTGCTGGGTTGTTTGGGCAAATTCGTGATGACTATCGAAGATTATTGAAGCAATCTGTTAGTTTTACCCCTGTGAAAGACATAGAAATGTTTCTGACCGATTTTGTAAGTGAAACGGAAAGCCCTATTAATGTAGAAGAGATGCAAAAAAGTATTCGTCGTTATAATGATCTTGAACAGGAAAGTGATAAGATCAAAAGTAAGGTTGCTAAACTGGAAGATATTAAGAGCGAATTACAAGGTCTGGAAAAACGCAAGTTACTTGAGTTACGCCAAGAATATTTCATTGAAAAAGCTAAGCTAGATGCACTCCAAGAGCAAAAAGAAAATTATCATATCGATGTTGAAAACTATCAACGACAGATTGAAAAAAATACTCGGGATATAGTTGATTCTTCAAAAAGAATAGATGTGCTGGGTGCAAAAAAAGAGGAGATGCGAGATAAGCGGGATTCTCTAGTTGTTTTAAAAGATAAAGTTTTTTTAAACAATCAGATAAAGAGCGTGAATGAACAGGTTCAGACGATTCAAAATCAAACAGAGCAAGGGCAAGAAGCAATTGCTTTAATGAAATACTTTATTAGAGTAGTCAAAGCTTTACCAATTGAGCTTCCGTCTATTACAAATCTAGTTAAAGTATTTGAAAAATATAATCAAGAACAGAAATTAATTAGTAAATTTGTTGAAATGAATGATTTACTGGATCAGATAGTAAAAGAGCTTGTTAGTTACAAGCATTTCGTTAATGAGCAAGAGAAAAGGCTTAAATCTAAAGTTTCTGTTCTTTTAAATGAGGAGGAAAGATTAAAAAAAGGGATTAAAATGGTTCCAGAGCAAATACGCGTGTTTAAGGAAGCACTACAAAAATATTTGAGTAACTATGATAAAAACGCTCAGGTTGAGTATTTATCTGATGTGATTGACTTTAAACAAGGTGAAGAGAGTTGGCAAAAAGCAGTTGAAGCTTATCTTGGGGGGCAAAGATATTATCTCGTGATTGATCCTAAATTTTATAATAAAGCATTACAATACTATCAGTCCGTTCAAAAGCAAAAAGAGATTTATGGTATCGGAATAATTAACTTAGAGAAATTAAAGAAAAAGCATTTTAATGTAAAAAAAAATTCACTAGCGCGGAAATTAAAAACAGGTGATCAGTTAGTTCAAGCATACATTAATTTTCTTTTGGGACATGTTATTGCTTGTGAAGATATTTTTAGTTTAGCAAAATTCTCTACTTCAATTACTATAGATGGTTTTTTATATAAAGGTTTTGTTACTCGTAAGCTGCAATTTAAAAATTTGACGATGTCAATTGGAAGTACTGCTGTTAAAAAGCAACTACTTGATGTTCAAGAAAAACTCAATGGATGTCAAGAAGAATTACGAACGCTAGAAAAGAAACTCACTATTCTGAAAGAAGTAGAAAATTATCAAAAAAAAGATTCCTATTCATGTGAAATAGTTACTGAATATGCTGATAGTGAGAAACTGAATCAAAAATTAGCAGATTTAAAGACGTTAGAAAATAAGTTGAATAATTTAGATGACTCTGAGCTTGTAGAGTTAGATGAAAAAATCAAGCGTTTGGATAAAGAAGTAAGTGACTTAACTGTTCAGATTACTAAAATAACAACAAATTCAAATACTAGCCAAGAAACAATGAATCAAATAAATCAGACCCTCCTTCCTCAATGTTTAGAAAAAATCATGGCACAAGAAAAAATTTTTCAAACCAAATTTGAATCATGCCAACAACTACCAAGTTTTGAAGAAGCGTATAGAGTGGCAGTTAATAAATTAGATATTCTTGTCTATCAAAAATTTATTACAAATTACGAAAATAATCAGAAACAAACACAAGTTAGTATTAATGAATTAGAAGAAAAAATAAGAGAAAAAATGAATGATTATAATCAAATGTTTACTGAAAATTTGTCAATTAATCTTAAACAGTCTAATCTGTATTTGGAAGAATACGAAAAATTTACGAATAGTGAATTGCCAAAGTTTGAATTGGATATTAAAGATGCCAAAGAAAAAGCTGTCTATGAATTCAGGTATGAATTTTTAGGTAAGTTAAAAAGTAATATTGAGAATATACAGCGGCAAGTAAATGAAATTAATGACGCTTTAAAGAATCGAAAATTTGGAGAGGACACCTATAGATTTAAAATTACAGCGGCTAGTAATAATAAAGAATATTATGAAATGATTATGGATGAAATGTTAATGGACAATGGAGAGTGGAATTTATTGAGTGCTGCTTTTGAAAGTAAATATGCTCAACAGATAGAAGTGTTATTTTCTATTTTATCTGGAAACGACTTGGATAATGGGCAAAGTAAAGAGAGTAGAATTCAAGCTTTTTCTGATTACAAAACTTATTTGACCTTCGATATGATAGTTACAAAAGGAGATAGTACACAACGATTATCTAAAACTTATGAGCAAAAATCTGGTGGAGAAACGCAAATTCCATTATATATATCATTGTTAGCAGCATTCTCACAAGTTTATCGAGTGAACAACACGCGTAGGAATAATACACTTAGGCTGATTATAATGGATGAGGCTTTTAATAAAATTGACGGAGAAAAAATCAAGCAATGTATTCAAATGATTAAAGGCTTCGGTCTTCAAGCGATTTTTTCAACACCGCCAGAAAAAATTTCTGAAATTATGGAAGAAGCAGATAAAGCACTTGTTGTATTCAGAAATCAAAATCAGGCAACATTACGAGAGTTTTCATCATTGTATGAAATGATTGGTGAACCTTATGAAGTATGATGTGTATCTTCTTAGTCAATTATTGAATAAATATGAAGCTTCTGTAGGGTTTGTAAATGGAGTTAGTCTAAGACGTGTGCTTTATAAACCGGAAAAAGATCTCAAATTAAGTAGAAAATTAGAAGATCCCATTGAAAAAAGAGTGTTTTTTAAAGTGATAAATAAACTAAAAGAAGAAAAGGTAATCGATTTTAAATGGGAGAAATTTGAAGAAAATAATTTGATTAGTGAAATATGGCTAATTACAGAAGAAGCTTCTTTGGTAAATGCTTATGCACTTTGTCAACGTGTCTCAAAAGATAAAATAGCTACTCAAAGCATTAAAATACTTCGAGAGAAACAGCTAACTATTAAGACACCATGGATGCTTGAGCTTTTTTCAATTATTTTGGGAGAAGCTGACAGCATTGGGAAAAGTTGGAAGTTTATTTTATCACCCAAACAGACAAGTGAAGTTTGTAATGTACTAGAATTGCTGGATGATTATCAAGGAACCAATATAGATAAGCGTATTTTGAGTGTGAATTTATTTTCGGATAGTAAATATTTTGAGCAAAATGTCCAAACAAAACTGTTACAGCTAATAACGCGTTACTTATTTGATTGTAGTAGTACTTTGACCGATCGAGAAAAGCTTCAACAAATAGGGATTGGTTTCGCTCCAGAACTCCTATATTTTACAGGCCCCGTTGAATTAGTTTTGAAAAATGGTGAGAAGGTCAATTGTGAATTCCTGTCAAAAGGTAGCTATTTAGGGGCTGATATGTTGGCAGAGATAGAAACAATCAATTGTTTTTATAATAAGATTGTTACCATTGAAAATTTAGCTAATTACTATTGGTATATACAAAATGAAAGAGAACACGAAACTTTTATTATTTATACTGGGGGCTTTTTAACTAGACATCAAACTTTGTTTTTTAAAATGCTTAAAATAGAAGATCTTTCTGAACTGTATCATTGGGGTGACATTGATTTAGGTGGGTTTCGAATATTACTTCAGATTCAAAAGATTTGGCCTGAAATTCAACCATTAAAAATGAATGTAGCGACTTTTGAAAAATATTCAAATGTTCGTAAAAAGGTTAGTAATGAATATATTCAAAAAGTTAAAGCTGCACTTGAAAAGAAAGAGTTTGCTCTTTTTAGAGAGTCTTTGATAAAAATTGTGGAAACGAAGCAGATTCTTGAGCAAGAAGCGGAGCTATACTTTTGAAGTTGCGTAGGTCTATTAAAACTAACATCCAAACTAGCTCCGATCCCGAAAAATCATCAGAACTTCAGGAAACCATCTAAAATAACAGAGGTGGATATATCAGTATTTTGAAGCTGTTGAAACTTATAGAAAACATTATCCCTTTACTGGAAGGGTCTGTGGGGGAATAGGGGTACACCATTACATTCAAAGCTTCATTGACTTGATTAGTATGTTACTGTTTTCCATAAAATAATATGAAAAAAGGAGTGCTCTTAGGAGTGCTCCTTTTTGTCGTTTTTTTATTTGATAAAAGAAATATGGAGCACCACGAAAAAACTGTATCCAAAACCACACCATGTCTATTTTCCTTACCTTATCTGGAACTCAAACAAATGAATTGGCTTGATCGTTGTACTAACAGAAGAAAATACCAACTAGGAGATAAAAAAGATCAACAAAAGTTGATCTCACTTACTCTTTATAATGAATACTTCCATCTGGCTCTAATCTTGGTGTAAGTGCAACACTTTTTCCACTAGCACCTGTAACTATCGTTTGAATATACTGCACTTGTGTCTCAGGGTCGGTAATAATAAAGATTTCATTGGTGCTTTTTTTATAGACTTTTTCAACTGTAAACTCTGTATTGGTGGTCATACAATCACTCCTTTTAAATTCAGTATCAACAAAGGTATCAAACTCAAAAACTTTTTTAAGTAAAAAAGGCAACTCAAGAGTTCCCTTTTTCCGATATATTCTGTTTATTTTTCCTGTCTATGCCATAAGTAGCGAAAGCAGGGAGAAAGAGGACTGCCAAGAATATACCTACCCATTTGAATACTTTAGGAACTTTACTCACTAAAAAACGCCTCCTTGATAACAATGATCATAGACTGAAATAGTTATTAGACGTGTTCAAAAAATAAAGAAAAGACCATTTTTGCAAGAAAGGAACCAGCGGCAAAAGCAAGCGCAATCAGCAAAATTTTCCAGAGACTTAACCGAGTACTATTCTTTTTCATCTAATCACCTCTAGAAAAAGAATACCACGATAAATAAATAATATCAAAAGTAAATGGTACTAAATAAACAAACATCCAATTTATTTAAATAAAAAAATGCGTTAAACGAGTAGTACGTAAAAGGTAGTATGCTAATGCGAGGTCATGACCATCCATGTGATACCATATTTATCTTCAACCATACCATAGAGCGAGGCCCAGAACACTGGTGCAAGAGGGTCAATCACTTTTCCGTCTATCGAGAGGCTATTGAAAATAGTAGTAACATCATCAGCGGATTCTTTCACAAGACAAAAGGAGAAAAAATCATTTGCTGGTCTATTTAGTCTGCCGTCTGTCATCATGATTCTCTGACCGTCGATGATGATTTCTGAGTCCATAACGAAATCATCAGGCATTTCAGGATCTAAACCTGAATTTACCGGAGCTTCACTCGCATAAACGATGGACTTAATTTGAGCGTCTAACGCCTCTTGATAAAATTTTATTGCATTTTCACAATTTCCTTGAAAACTTATAGCTGGGATAAGCATACAAAAATTCTCCTTTTTATTGATAATATCACAAAGAAGTTACTCGCTTCTTTCAGTTTTTTCGTAGGAATCGGAAAATTTTGAATTGGTTATCCAACAAAGGAGCAGAATACGTCGCGACAACTAAATGACAAAATAATGTCTTGGAAAAACCTCAGTCGGTTTTTCTACGTTATATTTGATGGTCATTGTATTGCCCACACCATATCTCATTGGGATAGGAATACTATTTTCTGAGATATAATATTTTCATCATGAAGTAGCTAAAAGTTGCAAGTTTTGAATTGCGAAAATCCATCAGATCGGGAAGAAAAGTAGTGAATGCGACAATATTTCATAAGCCTTCCTTTTTTCAATTTTATTCCTAACCAATCACGCTCTTATTTTAATCTTTTTATATGAACTATAATAAAATGTAAGGGTGTGTGCTAGGATAAGTTGTTCTCATGAATCCGATTTTATAGGTTCATTTAAACGATTGTTCTAGCAATAAAACAATCAGCAAACCAAAGAATTGCTTCATGAGATAAAAAGATTGCCGGTCGTGTTTTATTAGAACGAGAGGTTAGGTAATGTTGAACAGGGAAAATAGTATGCTACTACTTCTAACACTATGCAAGAAAGCGATGAATCCTTGTTTCTCAGAATGTTCTCCTACTAGACGTACCCTACTAGAAAAAGATTTTTCCCGCAAACGCGACCATCCCAAAAGGGCAAGAAAAAAATAAAGTGTATCCACTACGTTTGATCGAAAAATCGAGCGTAGTGGGTGCACTTTATTTTGATTTTCTTGCAGCGGAGACGAAAGGCTCTCGCTGCAGTTCAAAAAGCTCCGGCTATTTTTTGCAGTAGTCAAAATCATTAGATAGATAAAATTTGTTTTGTTATTTATGATAAATAACGTTATAGATGCTTAAAAAAAATAGGGGGAAGCTGTTTTGATCATCGATCTCGTCGGGTGTTTTACGAAAAAGTATGCTTGCCTTTTAAATCAAAATAGTAGGAAGCCGATTCCTTCACGATCGGTTCAAACCTTAAATCTAAATCGTGGTTTTCTAAAAAATTGATGGCGCTGAAACTATCAAAGTTAAAGTCCGTTTCATGCAAATAGATCTCGACCATCTGTTCAATCATAAATTCTTCGGCTTCTCGTTCCATTTTTGAATGCAAAGAGAATGCTAAGTTGTATAGTTCATAATTATTTTTGTGCTTTGCTGCATGGCCCAGTTCATGCAACAAAGCCTTGGTTCTTTCGCGCTCGTTCAGACGAGCATGTAACACGATGGTATTGATTGCTGCGATGTAATGACCATGAGCATCAAGCTCTGGGACTTCGAGGACCGTTACACCTAATTTTTCTAAAATCTGTTCAATCTTATGGTACACAGAACCACCTACTTCTTACTACTCTTTTCGATATATGCTTCAATAATGCCGGATAAAACTTCTCTATCATGTTCAGAAAGCGGCTTGCCATCGCTGCTCATGACAGAGGCCAGAGCTTCATCAACTGTCAGAGGTCGGGGAGTTGTAGACTCTGTGTTAGGGGTGTTCGTTCTGCCAAGAAGATAATCGACGGAGACATCAAAATAGTCTGCTACTTTTTCAAGGTCGCGGGCTTTCGGTTCGCTGTTTTTCCATTTGTAAAAAAGATTTTCACTAAAACCAAGCAATAAGGCAATTTCTTTTACGTTTTTATTCCTTTGACTAGCTAATTTTTTAATCCTTTCAAATAGTGTCATCGCAAAGTTTCTCCTATTCCTATAATATAAAAATATCTTTTCGGGTACTTTTGTTTGACTTTAGTATCCGTTTGTATTAATATTTGTTTGTCAGCTGACCTGTTCAAAACAAGTATGAGCGCCACTATTGAAGAATTCTGATAGAAGTAACGGTCAAGCAAAGAAGCTGAAGGGATTATTTCCCACGCCATCATAGTATACGAACGAATACTTTTAGTCAATAGATTTACCTGGTTTTACATCTTTTTCTTTGAGTATGTGTGCTTGCTAGCTATGGTTGGTGTTTTTGACCAGTCATTTGGTAGGGTTCCTGAAATGCCTTTGGACGAATCAGCAAAGTATCCATTTAGAAATGGAGGTCGAGGGATTAACGTGGATGATAAAAAACTGAAAGCCAGTGAACGAATAAGGTGTACCAGATGGAATGAAGGGCAATTGATTTGGAGTATAGATCAGTATGGTCGCTCAATTGTGCGCAATTGTCCCCGCCACTATCTGAGTGGGGCGGTAAATAAAGAAAGGAGTCGGAAAATGGACATTATCAATCTTTTTTGGGAAAACGTGGAGTGGCATCTCGATAATAAGGAACTATGGCTAAGTGAGCATTATCAAACAGCGAGACAGGAGCGTGCCAGCATCACATTAGCAGAGGTCGGAGAAATTGCCGCTGCCTTAGCCATCGATGATTACGCCATTTTATTTGAAGAAATTGAATGATAGGTCTAGATCATCCTCCGCATGTTAATAAGGTCAAAAAATGGAGATGAAGTGGCCATACAACAATTACGAAGGACAAAAACCTATTTTTCATTAGCAGGATGCTTTCAAAACGAGCCAGCAAGAAGTAATTTCAGCGGATCGTGAATAGGGCTAGCAGAGAGTGGTCAGGTTTTAATAGAAAAAAGCAAAGAATAAGGAGGAATCTCAGTTATGTCATTATTTGATATTAGTAAATACGAAATACCGTCCAATGAAGAAGTCGATATGGTTTTGACCAAAAGAAACTTTGAAATTTTTATTGGTGCGTATAAAAGTTCACGGGAGAAAATCGGTCAACCCCGTGTGCCAAAAGTCACCCAATCTTATAGCTTGCTTCCCCCCTCAACAGCGAAAGGGCATTCTGGAGAGGCGGAGCGACTATTGATCCAAAAAGAAGAGGATCTCGCAGAATTTGAAGCCCTCCATCAATTGTTTTCGAAAGGTTTTTCTGTGGTCGCCCATCCCTTTAAGGCAGAAGTCACGGAAAGAAGACGACAGATTTTTGTCCTGCGCTATCTTCAAGGCTTGACGGTCAACGAGATAATGGAACGAGCAGCAGTCAGTAAAGATATCGTCACGGATGAATCCAAAGAAGCCATGCTGCAATTTAGTATGGAGCTACAGCTTGTCGTCAAAAAGTCGGAATCAACTCCACCTATTGCCTGCCACAGTTAGAAGAGACGTCTAAAAAGTTGCGGGGCAGACTCTGCGAGAAAAGAAATATGATAGTAGTGTCAAAAAGATTAAGAGAAACACCTTCCTGGGGGGGCGTTTCGCAACGGCGCATAAAATAGCGTTACTTAATCGGACAAAGAAAAAGTCTAGCATGCTAGGCTTTTTCTTTTGACAAAATCGACCGGGATGTCATGAAACGAACAGATTGCTCGCATTAGCAGCGATACATGGAGAAAAGGAGGCGAAGATGAAGCGAAGAAAAAGGCAATTCGACCGCTGGCGAACAACTACTCGCTGATGGTTTTCGGCGAGCCAAAGCGGTTATCAAGCAAAAAAAAAGAAAGGATTTGGTCACCCATGATTGAGATCACCTCAGCCATTGTCAATGAGTTAAAGCGAATCATGCCAGATGCGACGATCTATCGCGAATATCCGGAACAGGGAATTAATGGGCCAGCGTTTTTTATTTACGAAGAGAAATCTGAAAGCCAAAAAGAGTTGATGGCTTATGAAAGCCGCCGACACGATTATTGCGTCATGTGGTTTCCAGACAGAAAAAGCACGATTTCTGGGATTCAGGAACAGTGTGAGCAAATGCGCAGTCAACTGTTGGATAAGTTCCAGCGTTTAACAGATTTAGCCCTCGGCTTGTTCAACAAAGAAACTAAAATCGAGGAGGGTGCCTTGCACTTTACTTTTGCTTTACGCTACCGCGTCTTACCAGTGGATGAAACGCCGAAGCTAACAACATTTGAACAGCAAGGAGGAGTAAAAAATGGTTAGAAAAACAACGAAGAAGACTGGGTCTGAATCCACAGATCCAGTACCACAAGTGGAAAAAAAGTTTCTCAAGAGTGACCTTATGAAAGCGAAAGCTTTTACAAAAATCGAAGCAGATTTTTTAGGCGCTTTTTTAGCAGAGGAAAGCTATACCCTTGAAGAAGCAAAAAAAGAATTGAGCAAATTACGAAAGGAACAGGTGAAGTAAATGGCAGGAGGAACATGGACAACACAAAACAAAGTAAGACCCGGTGCATATATCAATGTCCGCTCAAATGGAGGGATCGGCGCGGCTGAATCGATTTCAGGCGTGACAGCATTGCCTCTCGTACTAGATTTTGGTCCAGAAGAGGAAGTAGTGACCATCACTGCTGCTTCTGACTTAACAGCTTTTGGCTATGATTTGAATGATCCGCAGTTATTATTGCTGCGCGAAGCGTTGAAGCAAGCGGCGACCGTACTCGTTTATCGCGTCAGCTCAGGCGGGAAAGCCGCTGCAACAGAGGGCGATCTTTCTATTACGGCACGTTACGGCGGTACCCGAGGGAATGCCATTAGTGTCGTCTCAAAAGATAATGTCAACGTCACAGGTGCTTACGATGTAGAAACGTATTTGGCGGGGCGTCTCGTTGATCGTCAAACCGCAAAAACGATTGAAGAACTAACAGCAAATCGGGTAGTAGATTTTTCAGGTTCGGGGGAATTAACGGCCTTTTCAGTTGTTTTAGAAAATGGCTCAAATACTGCAGCAACGGTGAATCATTACATGACCTTCTTCAGTAAAATCCAATTGTTTGATTTTAATACCTTAGCATTGCCGGTTCAAGATGCGGTCATCAAAACGGCTGGGGTCTCTTTTATCAACCGCATGCGTAATGAGGAAGGTAAAAAATGTCAGTTGGTCGTAGCAGGTCATGCAGCCAACAATGAAGCAGTGATCAACGTTAAAAATGGGGTCATTCTATCAGACGGTACCCGTATCTCAGCAGAACAAGCGACTGCTTGGGTAGCAGGAGCATCCGCCGCCGCTGGTGTTGCAACTTCCTTGACCTATAAAAAGTATGACGGCGCAGTTGATGTGACACAACGATTGTTAAATACGGAAATCATTGAGGCTTTGGAAAAGGGCGAGTTCGTCTTTACGGAACAGCGTGGCGAAGTCGTGATCGAGCAAGATATCAATAGCTTGACTTCATTTACAGCAGAAAAAAGCAAAGAGTTTTCCAAAAATCGGGTGTTACGCTGCTTGGACGATATTGCCAACAACTCGAAAAAAGCCTTTGAAGACAATTTTATTGGTCAAATCAATAACGATCAAGATGGACGTGAGCTTTTCAAAGCGGATCGAATCAATTACTTCAATGCATTGCAAGGGGCTGGCGCAATCACCGGTTTTTCTGCCGATGATCTTGAAATCAGTGCAGGTATCGAGAAAGATTCGATCGTTTTAAACGTGCAAGTCCAACCAGTGGATGCAATGGAAAAACTTTACATGACTGTAGAGGTCTTATAAGAAAGGGGTATAGTCAATGAGTGGATTTTTAAAAGCAGGCGATATTATTTCAGGACGTGAGGGGACCGCCTTCATGACCATCGACGGACGCAATGTCCCAATGTTTTGGTTGAAAAACATCGAGGCGATGGTGGAATTGATCAAAACAGAGGTGCCAGTCTTAGGCAAACGGATGAACCAACAAAAAGTTGCTGGAGCCAACGGGACAGGATCAATGGTGATCCATAAAGTAACCAGTGAGTTTGCAAAAATCGGGATCGATTATTTAAAATCAGGAACCATTCCAGAAATCACCATCAAAGTCACCAATGATGACCCAAATAGCACCATTGGTCGTCAATCAACCTTGATTAGCGGGGTCATCTTTGATTCAGTGCCAATCGCAAAACTAGATATCGAATCTGAAACGTTGGACGAGGACGTGTCTTTCACCTTCTCAGATGCCGATTTACTAGATCAATTCAATCAGCCGACACTTGGATAATTTGGGAGGAATGCAAGCAATGGATATTAAAAGTTTTATGATGGAAGTAGTTGGGGATACAAAAGAAGTCATCCTCGAGCGCTTCTCGGCACCCTTTGTCATCGAAGCCATTTCAGAAACGGAAAATGATCGTTTGAAAAAAGTTCATACGAACAAGCGACGCAGCAAATCTGGCAACACGGTCAAGGAACTGGATACGGATAAATATGGGGATGCATTGTTGGCACGGTGTGTGAAAACCCCTGATCTTCACGATGCGCAGCTGCAAGCCTATTACAAAACAGAAGGTTCAGCGACGGATACGCTCAAAGCAATGCTATTAGCTGGAGAATATGCCAATTTGACCAAAGAAGTGTTGGAACTAAATGGCTTTAACGAATCTGAAGCCGAGCTAAGAGATGACGTAAAGGAATAATGGCTTCCGGTGAATCCGGTGAGATGTGGTACGCCTATCATGCGTACCACACCGCTGGATTAACACCGGAAGCTTTTGCGTCTTTACCGAAACGTGAACGAGCGATGATCATGGCATTTACCGATCTACGGATCGAAGCAGAAGAAAAAGCAATGAAAAAATCAAGAAGAAGGTGAAAAAATGGCAACACTCGAAGCAAACCTCAAGCTTCGAGATCAGTTTACCGACGTTCTCACAAAGATTGATGCGAGCTTGAACAAGGCAACACAGTCGATGCATTCTTTCAAGCAGCAGGTGACGGAATTAGAGCAGGTACTGCAATCCGCCTCAGCAGCAATCACGCAAATGAATGCCGCGCTGCAATCCAGTATCGATCAAGTCTGGAACATTATCCAGCCAATAACCGATCGGTTGATGGCGCTATTTGGGAACTTCGGGGATCAGATTTCGTCGCTTGTAGCTATCAAAGACTTCACCTCAAAGCTGATGGAGGGGTTGAATGAGATCACCCAAGTGTTTGATAAGATAGGAAAAGCCGTCCAATCGGATCTCTTTGAGGCGTTGATGTCAGGCTTTGACCACTTTGACCAGCTGCCAGCCCAATTAAGTGAATTGGTTAAAAGCAGTCTGGAAAATCTCAAACAGGCGATGACAGGGACTGATTTGTTTCAAACGATTTTCGGAAAAATAAAAACCGCAGTTGCCCAAGGAGTAGAAGGTGTTACCAGTAAGTTCAAGAAATTCACTGAGGTGTTCAATGGGAAAACGATCACCAAACAGCTAGAAAGCGGCAAGAAGCTGTTCTTTGATTTTTTTGAAGCCATCAAACGTGGCACAGGAGAAGGCGGACAGAAACTGTCAGAAGCGATGGGGAAAATCTCTGGGGTCGTTAAGAAAGCCAAACCGCAACTGGTTCTATTGACACAGGCTTTTCAAAAGATCAAAGAGCCGATTAGTGATGTCATCACAACGATCAAAGAGCAGTTTGCTAAATTACCAGAGCTCTTTGATCGCTTGAAGGGCTTTTTGGGTTTTGGCGAAAAAGTGGGTGGGGCATCCTCTGCAGCTGACAATAGTTTTTTGACAGAAGCATTTGTTGAACCAATCAATACCTTCTTCGATACCATCAACGGCTTTGCCAAGAAAGCAGCGAACCTTGCTTTGGTTTATGGGGTTATTCTCTTGATCAAGGAAGCTGCTCAGGCATTGAAGGAAGTCAGTGAGAAAGTCCCCGATGATTTAGGGGACTTGGCAAAGAAATTTGGCATCATGGCATTGGCACTAGCAGCCATGGGTGGCATCGTCGCTGCAGCAGGCTATTTGGCAGACAAGAATCCCGAAAAAGCACTTGCTGGCTTGTTGGTCGTAGCGGGATTGTCTGTCAATCTAATGATCGCAGCCGAAGCCATGAAGCACGTGGATGAAAAAGTGCCAAGCGATTTTGGTCGTTTCGCTGCCAAACTTGGAATGATGGCACTGGCATTGGTTGGTATGGGCGGACTGGTGGCTGCCGCTGGGCTGCTGGCTAGCTTAAATCCCGCCGCAGCGATTGCAGGCTTGATCGTCATTGCCGCAATTAGCCTCGAGCTGATGTTAGCGGCTGAAGCCATGAAGCAGGTCGATGAAAAAGTTCCCGATAATATCGGCAGCTTCTCAAGCAAGTTGGCGAATATCGGTATTGCGATCGGCGGCTTTACAGGACTTGCGGCTACCATCGGAGCAGTGATGGCAACGGGGATCGGGGGTGCGTTGATCATCGCAGGGATGATTGCGATCGCGGGGGTTGCGGCAGAATTGATGCTCATGGCAGAAGCCATTTTGCAAGTGGACGAAAAGGTCCCCGATGATTTTGGATCAGTTGAAGAAAAGATCAATAACTTGCTGGCCGTCATTCAATTTTTTACTGATTCAGATCTAGGCTCAATCGGAGATGCGTTAAAAAATGTGATCAGCGGAATCAATACAGCGGTCGTTGCTGAGATAGTCAATCAGTTAGTTTCAGTTGCAGAAAATCTAAAAAGAATTGAAGAAATAGAACTATCAGAAAGTATCGGCGAGAAAATGCAAGAAATCCTAAGTGTTGTCGAGACGATCAATGGACAGAAAGGCTTTTTCCAAGCGATCGGCGATACATTCAAGAGTGGGTTTGACAAGTCGATGTTTGAAAATGTTTCGGAGTCAGTGGATACGTTAACTCAAATAGCCAGCGATCTTTCTGCATTGAGTCAGATAGATTTACCTATCGAGGCGATCACAGAAAAAGTAGAAAACCTATTAAAGGTCTGCGATCTTATCGTGGGTGAGGGAGAAACAGGTTTTTGGTCTTCATTAAAAGCCAAGTTTACGAGTGGGTTTGATTCCTCCACCTTTGGTAATGTCTCAGAGTCGGTTGAACAGTTGGGCCAAATAGCCAGCGACTTATCCATGATAAGTCAGATACCGTTACCGATCGATTCGATCACACAAAAAGTAGAGGATTTATTGAAGGTCTGTAATTTGATCGTCGGGGAAGGGGAAACCGGTTTTTGGTCCTCACTAAAAAATAAGTTTACGAGCGGTTTTGATACTTCGACGTTCCAAAATGTCTCAGAATCAATGGATCAACTTCTCCAAATCGCTTTCCATTTAGCAATTTTGGCGGCAGTCCCCCTAAACACAGAGGCGATCACAAAAACCGTCGAAGATCTGCTGGAAATCTGTGAGATGATTATCGGATCAGAAAAGGAAGGCAAGGGCTTTTGGTCTTCCTTACGAGATAAGTTTACCAGCGGATTCGATACATCAACCTATAGTAATGTGCTTGATTCCGTGAATTATCTTCTTAACATAGCAAGGAAATTGTCTTCGCTGGCAGAACTTTCGTTTGATAAAGAACAAATTGAAACGAGAGTAAGTGATATGCTGAAAATCATCAATCTGCTAGGAGATGGAGAAGATAGCTTTTGGGCGAAGTTAACGAAAACCTTTGGCACACAATTTGATGCCACTGCGCTGAATAATGTTTCAGATTCCGTTCATCATTTGATTCGAATCGCGAATGCGCTACTGTTACTTTCGCTTATTCCTTTAGAAACAGAAGCTGCCATTCAGACAATCGAAGATCTTGGGAAAGTCATTGAAGCGTTGAACGAATTTCCTGATTTGATCGGTTTAGAAGGCATCGAGTCGATGGTCAGTACCTTCAATACACTGACTGAAGCACTCCAACTGTTTATCTCAACGACAGAAATCAGCCTTGATGGATTAGCAGGCGTGGCGGCTGCCTTTGAAACCAACATGGCCACTATGCAAACAAGTACAGAAACAACCATGACAGCGATCCAAGAAGCGGCGACGATCGGCATGGAGCTATTCGTCATTAGCATTGAGAGTGGGATGACACAAGCTGCAGCTGCGGTGGAAACGGGCAAATCAGCCATTATTCAAGCCTTTACTGGCTTACAAGCAGAGCTTCATGCAGCGGGACAACACGCAATGAGTGGCTTAGCCATGGGCATTCAAGCAGGAGCAGGAACAGCGATTGCTGCTGCGCAATCAGTGGCAGCTAGAGTAGCGACGGTTGTTCGCCAAGCACTAGATATACGTTCACCCTCTCGAGTCATGATGGAAATTGGCGGGTTTGTTTCCGCTGGATTGGCAAATGGAATCCAAGCCGCACAGCAGCTAGTAGAAAACGCCAGCGAGGCACTAGCGCTCGCCACTATTCCCGATCAAGCAGCGATCATTACTGAAAATGGCGTGATTGCCAGCAGCGTGCAGGTCGATGACAAGGACATTTCCCGCATCAAAGCCTCAACGAATCAAGCAGTGATCGTGCAGCACAAACAAGTCGTCCCGCAAGTGACAGTCAATGTAGAAAACAACGCCGCAGATACACTCAACGTGGAAGACCTTGTGGAACGAGTAGAAGAAGTGATCCTAGAGGCAATGGCAGCCGATTTAAGTTAGGAGGCAGGTATGGCAATTAAGTTTTATTTAGAAATCAAAGGCAGGCGCTATATGCTTCCTGTCAATCCCGGCGCAATCTCGGTCGATGTGCCAGGGCGCAATGAATCAAATGAAGTAGTCAAGCTGGGGGAAATCACCCAGTTTGCAGCCAAAGGATTAAAAGCGCTCGCTTTAGATTGCTTTTTTCCAGCGGACAAAAACAATCGCTTGATTTTAAGTGGCAGTACATTTATGCCACCAACGGATTTTGTCACATTGATTGAAAAAGCCATGGATGATCAACAGGCGATTCGCCTGATCGTCACAGATACCAAAATCAATCTGCTGGCATCGATCGAATCTTTTCAGTGGTCCATGGTGGATTCAACAGGGGACATTGACTATTCACTCTCGCTAAAAGAATATCGTGAGTATGCTGCAAAGTTTGTCAAAACCGTTGCGAAACAAGTCAGCCAACAACCCGCAAGACCAGTCGTTAGTCAAGAGATCACGATTGGCAGTACGGTGATCGTCAATGGACGACTCCATCGGGACAGTTATGGCTCAGGACCGGGTCAAACAGAAGTCAATGCGACGAGAAAAGTTAATTTTATCGCAAAAGGCCGCAGCCATCCTTACCACGTCACCTTAACGAGCGGCGGTTGGCGTGGGTGGGTCACGGCAGGAAGTGTGAGGCGCATCAAATGAATCTGCAAATTTTAGAAACAAGCATGGTGAATCGCCAGATGTATGATATTTCCGAAATCGTCAGCGACCCTCGGTGGACGACCGGGATCGCTTCGCAGCCGGGCAAGCTTGAGTTTACCATTCTTGACGATCGGTCAGTCTACCTTCGCAGTGGAGACATCATCGAAGCAAAAGCCGATGGCAAAACGTTTTTTAAAGGGAAAGTATTCATTCGGAAAAAGCAACATGCGAAGCTTTGGCAGATCGTCGCTTATGACAATCTCCGCTATCTGAAAAATGAGGATACGATCGTCTTTGGCGCATCCAGTGTTTCTGCACGCTTTAAACGGATTTGTGAAACCCAAGGAATGCCCTATCGGATTTTAGATCATGTCCCCTATAATTGTCCTGCAGCAGTGGTGGATAACAAGACTTACTTTTCAATGCTGGAGGATTCTTTGGCAGATACTTACTTAAATTATGGCGGCATGCGCTATAGCATTCGTGATAACGCTGGAACCTTGGAATTTGCCACCTTTAACCGTTTGATCACGAAACTGGTCTTAGGGGATGCGTCGTTGCTGACAGATTATACCTATGAGGCAACGATCGATCAGGCAGCCAATGCCGTAAAAGTGATCCGAGAAGATTCTGAGAAGAATACACGGGAGATCTATACGGCATCACATGGGGGAAATATTGAAAAGTGGGGCCGTCTACAAATTGTGGAAACCGTCAGCGAAGCGGATCTGAACGCCTCGCAACTGCAGCAACAAGCCAATGCTTTATTACGGGCGAATAACGAAGAAGTGAAAAAAATCAATGTCGTAGCAATTGGATCCATGGAGATCAGTGCAGGCAATAGTTTTATTTTGCGGCTAAAAGAACTAGAGCGAGAAGGCATCGGCAATGACAATTTAGCATTGGTCACCAGCTGCACGCATCGTCTTGGGAAAACTCACACGATGAATCTAGAAGTGGAGGTGGTGGCGTAATGGCAGGAGAACAACTCGCACGTATCATCAAAGACAGTAAACCGAAACCAGCTGATTTATCGGATATGCTCTATGGTGTCGTAACCAGCGTAAGTCCATTGACAATTCGTGTCGATAATCGCTTCAGTATCACTAGCCGACACTTATTATTGTCACAAATGGTTCGTCCGCTATCAGTGTCTGTATCGATCACCATCGATGGCAAGACTGGCACGGGTTCTGCACAAGTGTTTCGGGCGTTGCAGATTGGCGATCGTGTCCGTATGCTGCGAGTAAGTAAAGGTCAAAAGTATTATGTTTTGGATAGGAGCTGATGAGATGGACGAAGAGATTTTGGCACAAATACCATCAAGGACATATCGTTTGCAAAATGGGCGCATCGCTGGCTGGATCGATGAATTGGCGGCGATGCGGCAAGCCATCGAAAAAGTATTGCATACGGAACGCTTTACTTGGCTGATCTATACGGACAATTACGGCGTTGAATTAAAGAATTTGCTTGGAGAAGAGCTAGATCTGGTCATGGCGGAGATGGAACGAATCGTGAGAGAAGCCTTGTCAGTTGATGAACGGATCATTGAAATAGAAAATTTTCAAGTAACCCAAGAGAGCAGAGATACCCTTCTGGTCTCTTTTTTTGTCACAACGATTTTTGGTTCAATCCAAATGGAACAGGAGGTGGGGATTTGAATCCAGAAGAAATCCGGAATTATTTAGAAGAGTATGATTATGAATACTTTATCAATCAAGCATTATCAAAGGTACCAGAAGGCATCGATACGCGAGAAGGATCGATCATTTATGATGCATTGGCCCCGACATGCTATCAGTTAGCAGCGTTCATCATGCAATTAAAGAATGTCTTATTGGAGACATTTGTAGTGACAGCAACCGGAGAATACTTGGATTACCGTGCGCAAGAGACTGGCTTAGAACGTATTGAAGCCACAAAAGCGATCGTCCGCGCGCGCTTAACGAGAGAAGACGGCAGTCCGTTTTCTGTAGCCATGGGGAGTCGCTTTTCTTCAATCGGAGATGATCCAGTCTATTACACCGTTATTGCGGCAGAAGAAGAAGGGGTTTTTCGTTTGCAGGCAGAAATTGCAGGAGAAAGTGGCAACAAGTATATCGGTGTTTTACTCCCATTGAATAATTTCAACGGGTTAGCAGAAGCAATGGTGACGGAGATCTTGATCCCGGCACGAGATACCGAAACCGATGAAGAACTGCGCAAGCGAATCATCGACTCAAAAGAAATCGTGACATTTGGCGGCAATATTACGGATTACTACTACCTTACATCGGGGATCCAAGGGGTCGGTGCGGTCCAAATCTATCCTGTTTGGAATGGTGGCGGGACCGTTCGGTTAGTGATTTTGGATGATACCTATAAAGCTGCTAATGAGGTCTTAGTTGAACGAGTTCAGCAAATGATCGATCCAACCAGTAATCAACAAGGGATTGGCTATGCCCCTATCGGACACCAAGTAACGGTTGCTGCTCCGACAAACAAAACGATTGATGTGGAATTTGAGCTCACATTGAATCTAGGGGTTTCGTACCCTCAACTAGCAGACACCATTCATCAAGTAATTGAAGACTACTTTGATAAAGTTCGGCGAGGGTGGGATGAACGAACAGATGCGGGCTATGAATGCTGGGTGTTTCGATCCCAGATAACCGCCGCGATCCTATCAGTTTTAGGGGTCGCCAATGTTCAAGGTCTGAAATTAAATGGTCTAGAAGCAGATGTGCAGCTGGAATTGAGTATTGACAAACAGGAACTGCCGTTATTAGGAGAGGTGAAGGCGAAATGAGTATAAAAGAATTACTTCCCGATTACTATGATAGCGTTCGGGAGTTCGAGGTGCTTTTTGCCGTGGAAGATGCATTGGTTGATCAAGTGGATCAGCAGATCCAACGAGTCAAAGCAAATCAATGGATCCAAACAGCAGATGAACAGACGATTGGCTTTCATGAACAGCTCCTAGGTATTTTAGCAAACCCAGAAGTAGAGGACCTCACGTTTCGCCGCCAACGAATTTTGCATCGACTGCAGTCGATGCCGCCTTTTACCGTGCCTTATTTACGGGACCATCTGAATCGGCTCTTTGGGCGAGGAAACTATCTACTCGTTGTCGATCATGAGAATTATCGAATGGTTTTGGAATCTAGTGCCGAAAATGCAAATTGGTTTCAAGAAGCCAACACGATCATCGATAAAATCAAGCCAGCCAATCTCGTGTATATCCAAAGTCCAACATTTTTTCAAAAAATAGGGATCGCAGAATCGGCAGCTATTGCACCATTGACTTACTTTCGAATTAGTCGAAGTCGTGTGGGAACAGATCAACTGTTGAAGCGTGCAGAAGAAATTGAGGTGAGTATCACTTGATTACATCGGATTTAAAAACAAACTTGAACAATAGTTTCATGGAAATGATCAGTCACATTATTTTGAACAGTTCTGTTCGGTTAGATGAGTTTTATGCGAATGTTCAAGATGAAATTCTTTCAATCGAATTTGATATACCACTAAGCATTGATACTCTCAGAAAAATCGAGTTTTTTGAAGGTAACAAATTGCTTTCTGAATGCAGTGTTTTTGTTCCAGTCACTGGCGATACCCTTTTTAAGTATAGAGTTGAGGTGAAATAATTGGTAAAACAATGGAGAAATGAAGATATTATAGCACCTACAGATGCACAGCGATGGGAGGATGGTGTTGACAAATCATTAAAAGAAAACGTGCAAAATGCAGGTGATTTGAAAAAGCATGCGGAGGATAAAAGCAATCCTCATTGTGTAACGGCAGCCCAAGTTGGATTAGGAAATGTCCTTAATGTAGAACAGTATTCCAAAGCACAAACTGATAGTCTAATCAATGGTGTAAAAGATTCAATCTATCTGGGGCAATATACCAAAACTGCTGCCGATTTAATCCACACATATCCAACTGGTACCAGTACGACTTTTGTACGATCAAATGAAGGTTGGCTAAGTTTCGGTACAGTGGTGACTATGAAAGGAGTATCTGCAGGGGGTGGTTCATTGCAGATTTATACTCCATACAATACCGAAACAGGTGCTTATGGCGGTAAGGCGATTAAGTATCGAACAGCATTATATGATGCTAATTCCCCGGGTGCTCTTCCATGGAGCGAATGGAAAGATTTAGCCACAACTGATGGTAATGTAGCTACCGCTACTAAATTACAAACACCTCGCACGATTGCAGGAGTTGAGTTTGATGGATCAAGAGATATCAACATTCCGGCTGGAAATGTAGACGCCTATACAAAAGCACAGTCAGATACGAAAGTTGCTGCGGCCAAAAGAGAAGTCATTGATGGAAATGTCGCATCAGCTACTAAGTTGCAGACTGCCCGGACAATTTCTCTGACTGGTGGAGTAACAGGCTCAACCACTTTTGACGGATCGGGCAATGCATCGATTTCGGCAACAGTTGCCGGGAATGCACCTAGTGCTGCACGGTTGGCTACACCTCGTAAAATTGCCGGTGTTGACTTTGATGGTACAAGAGATATTGCGATACCCGCAGGAAATGTAGGGGCTTATACGAAATCTGAAACAGATGACAAGTTTGACGACATTTCAGTTCCAACTAGGAATTATTTGATGAATTCCGAAGCGCCACTGATGGCCGGTTACATGGGGGCAACTGCGATATATACACCAAATCAAACGGTCGAAGAATGGCGAGCGACAAATGCAGTTAGGCATGAAGTTTCCGGAGGAACAAATACTATCTTTGGTACTTTATCGGCCGGAAGAACCGTCACTCCAAGCACAAGATATATTCACAGTATTTTTATTAAAAACATCGGAACAACAAATGTTCGAGTCAATAATAATCTGGGCACAGTAATCATTGTAACCCCGGGAGAATCGAAAAGAATTGTATTTCCGCCTGGTGGATCAGCTGTGGGTTCTGCATCGATGCAATTTGTTTTTACTCGTGATCGTGTTGAAGATATCTGCGATTTTATCCTTTGGCGAGCAATGATTGGGGAGGGCAGTGTTGTTGGAGATTGGGTTCCCAATCCAGATGAACTTGTGTTTAAAAATGATGTGGATATGAGTATAGTGGCAAGAAATTTATTAGTTAATAGCTCTCTTTATAACAACACAAATGGTTGGGACATATCACAATTTGTTTCTGTTGAATCAACAGGAGAATATACACGTTTTACAAAAGGAATAACTGCTACTCGAGCAACAATCGGTCAATTCCCTCCTATTGAGAGAATTATACCATCGACAAACTATGACTTGAGTATTCAAATATATGTTGAGGAAACATCGAATAGACAGGATCAAACTTCAACAGTTTTTCTTAGGACCAATAATGGAACAATGCTCGATTCCCCAATAGGGGTTATTGACATGTCTAAAGTAGGAGAGTGGCAGACTATTAAAGCAACTGGTATGACACGTCCTGCTCCTTATGCAATAGAGCCACGTTTTGTGATAGCAATCACAGCAGATACAAGTTGTGTTTTACGAGTGAGAGAAGGATTTTTAGGTGGGCCGGATAAATGGCAGCCAGCACCGGAAGATAAGGCTGGTAAATCAGATCTTGAGATTGTTAAACAAAAAGTCCAAAACCTCGAAGAAAATACGATCCGTCTCACGAATCAGTTCCCTGACCCAGATTTCCAAAAACGTGAACCAAGTCCATTTAACGAAGGAAATTTTGCAATGACCTATGATTCAAACGGTGTTGTATTGAACAATACAACCGCAACTAAGGGAAGAGTTTATTGGGCGACTCCACCACTGAACCTAGCGATAGGAAGGTCTTACAATGTAGAAATGCTTGTAAATACAGATCATGCATCTGTAAGAAAACCAATTGAGGTTGGAACTGTAACAGGGGAAAACATCAAATTTGAACTGCAAAATACCTCCCCAGTTTGGATACAAGGAACAATAAAGCTAACCACTTTTGCTGCATTCTCAATTTGGCTTGAGCCGTCTACTGTTCTACGAATCCGAGAGCTGCATATCTATGAAGCTAACACCGATATCACTACGTCTCGAATTGAGAGATTAGAAAAGGATAATTCATTGCCGCCAATAGAACCTAGGTTTGAGCTTGGTTTTATGAATTATAGTAGTGCAAGCGGAGTTTGGTATTGTCACGCCGAAAGAAGAGGTGACATTGTTGCATTAAGTGGTGCTATTGCTAACTCCGTGTCGATTTCAACTACAGGTTTCGATAAAATACTGATGGCTAGGCTGCCTGTTGGTTATCGTCCAAAAAAGACGGTTAATAGAGTTATGGCCGGATCAGGAACAGCGATTTTTAACATGGAGATTGATCCAACTGGCGAAATCTATATGGCTCGGTATCGAGGAGCTACCACGAGCTTTACTTACGCTCCTATTGAGTTTGTAGGCGCGTGGTTGAACGTTGGGACAACCTATCTCGGGGAGGATATGTGATGGACATTGATAAATTTTTGATTGAATTACGTAAGTCACACCAGAAAGACGCTTTTACAGATTATGTAAAAGAACACTGGCATGAAGCGGTCAGTGAGATTGAAAATCATCAGATGAGTATGGATGATGTAAATGTGATGATAGCAGGCACAAGAGACGACGCTGATTTCTCACTTGTCAAAGAAAACCTGATCGAGGAGTTAGAGGATTTGTAAGAAGGGTAGGTGACAGGATGGATTTTAGCACTTTAACGGTTACTGAGTTGATCGCCGTAATTTCATTTTTGGGTGGACTTTTATTCGGGATTTCAAGGTTCTATGCGATTTTTACACGACTAGGAAATACTTTAGAAAAGCTGGAGAAGGCGATCAGTAAGCTTGAACAAAGCCAGATTGATTATGGGCAGCGGCTTTCAACAATTGAGGCACAAATAAAATCGCTGTTTAAACAAGTTGGAGGATAAAAATGAAAGAAATTTTACTAGCAGCAACAGTTATTTCGCCGTTAATTGTCGGAATAACTGGGCTGATCAAAACACAAATCGATAATTATCAAATTTTGCCAGTAATCAATCTGATTGCTGGTATTTTATTGGGGAGCCTTTATGCTTTATCTTTTGTTCAAGAAAGTATCATCTTATATGCTTGGGCAGGAGCTGTGGCAGGGTTAGCGGCAAGTGGTTTATTTGATTTAGGAGATAGTATGGGAAATCAACAGACTACGTCTTTAGATTATGGCGATGGACAGTCAGAAACCGAAGTGGCACATTATAAGACTGAATTAAACGATGAAGAGTAGTCATTCGACTGCTCTTTTTTATAAATAAAAGGAGGGAAAATAATGGGAATTTCAAGTTTAGCAACCAAGTATCAATTTGAAAACTTCGGTACAAAATGGTCGGGTACACGAAACGCTTCTGCAATCACAACAGTTGTAGTACATCACCAAGCAGGCACAAACTTTGATAATATGCCTGAGATTTGGAAAAATGTTCAGGCATCAGCACACTACGGGATTGGGCAAGATGGAACGATCAGAGCGTATATCGATGAGCTAAAGACCGCTTGGCATGCAAATAATGCTAACAGCTATTCGATTGGAATCGAGTGTACCAATACAAACGGGGCGCCAAATTGGCAAGTGGCTGAAAAAACAATTGATGCGTTAATAAAGCTGATTCAGGATATTGAAAAACGTTATGGACGGAAGATGATAATTATCGGACATAAAGATGCGCCAGGTGCTGCAACTGCATGTCCGGGTCCATTTTTATATGAAAGATTAGGGGAAATAAGAAGCCGGGTAGCGAATAGTTCTGCTGCGTCTACTAATCCCAGTTATGTAGTAGAACCATGGAATGTTCAGCAAGTCGTAAGTACCGATGTATTAAATGTGCGTGCTGCACAAAATACTCATTCGGCTATTTTACGACAACTAAAGCGAGGGGACACGTTTCAAGCGACTAGAATTACCAGAAATGGTGAAAACGTGAGCGGTATCACGACATGGTTTGAAGTAGCGGGCAATGGCTGGGTATCAGGAGCCTTGGTTACGCCTGTCAGTAATACCGTCACCGCGCCGCCTGCAAATATTTGGCACAGTCGTTCAGGAACGGTCAAAGTCACTGCAAGTGCTGGCATCAATTTAAGAGGAACCTCCGCATCTGACACGACAAACCCAGGAAATTTAGGGATTTTAGCTCTATTAAGACCTGGAGAACAAGTCAAATACGATCGAGTATTGGTGCAACGCAATGGACATGCCTTTGTTCGTCAACCACGAACAGGTGGCTATGGGTGGCTGGCAATAGGACCGACTAAAGATGGTGTTGTTGTTTCTTATTGGGTTTCTGGGATTAGGGTTTAATTATTAGTATTAGAAAGATTTTCTAGTATAACAGAAGGAATTAGGGGATAGTCAATAATTCCTAAATCATTAAGACTATAATAGATTTTTCTTAAGGTTGATGAGTGGAAAAAAACTCCTCAATCTTTTTTGTCGTTAAGCTTTATAACAGAAAAATATTGTTGCCTTTTATTCAAATTAATTTAAAAAAAAATAAATATTTATGTTATTATGATTTTAAATATTTTTGTAAGGCTTGTTATAGTATAGGAGGAGTATATTTTAATGTTTGAAATGGTTGATAGTGGACTGGGAATTATAGTAGTAGCTGCAGGGCTATGTAGTGCTGCAACTAATCTGGTTTCTAATAAAATCTATATGACGAATATTGAAAGAGCTATAGAAACCAATCATTCTAAAGCCAAGAGAAGTGTTGTGGAATATACTTACGTTACTTTCTATACTCTTTTGGTTTTGGTTATTATTGGTGTTTTAAGCAACGGATTATTTCAAGGAGAAAATAGTTATCAAGAGATTAGTCAGGAGCAGTGGGAATTGATTGTAAATAATGAGGAGGAGCAGAAAAAAATACAAGTTTCTTTAATAGATGAAATTGAAAAAAGTAACAAATTAAACAATATACAGAAAATAGAAAAAAAAGAGACAGTGAATCAATTTTTTAGAGAATACAGTAAAGAAGATTCGGAAGCAAATTTGGTACGATATAATAATATGATCAGAGATTTGGAAGGTATAAGAGTTAGCTCACTGTCTGAATTTATACTTGTCACAATTATATGTATATTAGCGATGGTTTTCTATTATTACCAATATAGAAGTTTTAAAAACAAATTCTATGTTAGAAAAACATACATTAAAGGTATAAATGATGAGAAATTCTACATAATTAAAAGAATAGAACCTGAGTTAGTACTATTAGAAATTGCAGAGGGGATTAATAAAATAGTGGAAATGAAGCAAATACAAGATAGACTTATTTATAATGAGACGAAAGAAGAAGTTAGGAAGAAAAGACAGAAGTATTTTTTCAAATTCATCAAAGATACTATTTTTGATAAAACAATATTCAAATTTAGGATAATAACATACATGAGTGCTTTTTTTGTATTAATTTCTTTATTTGCTATAGATACTATTTTTATCTCAGACAAAAAAATAGGTTGGATCGACTTGGGCCCAATTATAAGTATTGGATTTGCAATCAATCTATTATATATAACATTTCAAACTTGGGCTTATTCAAACTCAAAAAAAAATAATGATTAGAATTCATTATTACGAACAAATCACATATCAGCAAGAATGTAGCTTGTCAAATGAGGAAAACCCAAATAATGATAGATTGATTTGATAAGTACGCGGAGTTTGAGTAGCATATAGCAATTAGAAGTGCGCTAGTTATTTGAGCTAAAGGCAAGCAATGTTATACTAAAATCAGGACCATTCAATACATGCAAGTATACACAAAATCAAGCGAACAACGGAGAAATAATTGATGACCAACCAACTAATCATAGAAGATCATCATTTCAAGAAAGGTGAGCTATCTAGCATAACGACGGCTTATATCGATCAGTACCCAGTCGTTTACATACTCTACAACCGAAATGAAAAGAAAAGGCCTGTTGCGTACATTGGTCAAACGGTTCAAGTGAACAAACGATTGAAGCAGCACTTGAATAACTCTAAGCGCAGAGAAATTAAAGAAGTCTTGCTGATTGGACATGAAAAATTCAATCAATCAGCGACCTACAATATCGAAACCAATTTGATCAATCACTTCATTGGGGATGAGCAGTTTCAGTTACAAAATGTCAGTCAAACAAGACAGGTGCAGATGCATCAGTATTATGAAAAAGAGTATTATGATGAAGTGGTCTTCCAAGAGTTATGGGAAGAATTGCAAAGGCGTCAATTGGCGAAGCACTCAATCGATACGATTCGCAACAAAGATGTATATAAATTATCCCCTTTTAAAGAACTGACGCCAGAACAGTTAGATATAAAACTTGAAATCATTGAGTACTGTAAACAAGCGATTCAGCAGGATGAGACACAAAAAGTCTTGATGATCGAAGGAGAAGCTGGAACGGGAAAGAGCGTCCTTTTGGCATCTCTCTATAACACCCTTCAAGACTATACAAAGTCAGAGCCTGTATTAAAAGGCACCGATAACTATTTGTTGGTCAACCATTCAGAAATGTTAAAAACCTATCATACAATGGCAGAAAGTTTGCCAAATTTAAAAAAGAATCATATGCTAAAGCCAACTTCCTTTATTAATAAAACAGATAATCAGAAGTTGCACCCAGACATCGTTATTGTGGATGAGGCCCATTTGCTTTTAACGAAGAAAGACAGCTATAACAGTTTTCACTATGAAAACCAACTAGAAGAGATTATCAAGCGAGCAAAAATCACGATTTGTATCTTTGATCCGAAGCAAGTATTGAAAATCAAAAGTTATTGGGATCAGGACAAATTGGATCAGTTTCAGAAAAGGTACAATGCTTCTCGCTTTAAGCTAAAAGATCAATTAAGAATGAAAAGTAGTCCACAAATTATTCAATGGATCGATGATATCGTAGAAAAACGTGTAACACCGATTCCAGAATCGACAGCATCTTTTGAGCTTCAGATTATGGAAACCCATGATGCGTTGAAGAACAAAATCTTTTCTCTCGATAAAAAGGAAGGTCTGTCACGGATCATCTCAACATTCGATTATGTTCATAAGAAAGACGGAGCTTCATATCTTGTAGATCCTGGTGGGATCAACCTGCCATGGAATACGACCGATACGAAGCGAACATGGGCGGAGCGACCAGATACAATCAGTGAAGTCGGTTCAATCTACACCGTCCAAGGGTTTGATTTAAACAATGTAGGAGTCGTCATTGGCCCTTCCGTTGATTACGATCCAGAGACCGACCAGCTTGTCATCGATATCGATAAATATGAGGACAAAGGGGCGTTTACGGGACGTGACGATATGAACCAAGAATTGACGAAGAAAGCCAAAGAAACGATCATCCTTAATTCATTGAATGTATTAATGAAACGAGCAATCAAAGGGCTTTACATCTATGCAATCAATCCCAATCTGCGCCAAAAACTCTTAACCCTACAAAACGAAAGGAGCCAGGCCTACCATGCAAAACCAACCCTCTTCAATGGAACGGATCAATAAATTCCGAGATGATCGCAATTGGCGACAATTTCATAATGAAAAAGATCTAGCTATTTCTATCTCCATCGAAGCCGCCGAATTGTTGGAGATTTTTCAATGGAAAACACCTGAAGAAGCCACTCAAGATTTCGAACATCTAAAAGAAGAAATTGCCGATGTTCTGATTTATTCTTATATGCTGGCAGACAATTTGGGGCTTGATATTGATGAGATCATCAAAGAAAAGCTGGAAAAAAACAACATGAAGTATCCGGTGAGAGAAAGTAAAGATTCGAAAAAGAAGTATAATGAATTGTAACAAAAAAAGAACCAAGGACGCTGCAAGTTCTTGCTTCTTTTTTTTGATGGAATAGGAGCAACAACGGCTTTCTGAATTCATCAGTGATTGGTTACGAACGTTAAAAATCTGACATAATTGAGAAAGTTGAAGATAACTTCAAATTGGTTACAATTTTTCGGAAATTTGAAGTTAACTTCAAATAAGCGCAATTTTTGATAAAAAATGAAGTTAGACCTAGTTTCTGCTAGAGCAAAAACAAGATTATCCTATCCGAAAATGAAGACAAGATCATCGGTAAAAAATCGGCAACAATGAAGGCCGTTTTCTATCAAAAATATTTCTCCCCAAAAACCTAAAAAACCTATTGCCCCCCAAGCCCACTTACTGTATAGTAAACAAGAATATTTCATGAAAATAACCAAAAATAACTAATTAAAAAGACTTCGTTATTGAAAATTGCGATTAAACGTTGCCGCAAACGGAATATAAGAAGGGGAAAACAATGACGTATTTAACAAATAATTTTGTGAATTGCATGATCACTTTAGGGTTTATCTTCATCCATCTATTTTCAAATGTTATCTCATCCAGAAAACTAAACGTGCAATACATGAGCTCCTTTGCCGCTGGGGTAGGGATCTCCTATGCGATCGTTCATCTATTGCCCCATTTGGCGTATTTTCAAACGGTGTTGATCGATGAATTTGGCTGGGATTCGGGGATTTTTTATAGTCATGGGGTCTATGGCATCGTTTTGTTTGGCTTAGTCTTCAGTTACGTGATCTACAAAATCGATGAGCGGACGTTTATGGTGTTAGAAAAGAAAGACATCACCAGTGCCAAAAACGCCTTTTTTTGGTCGGATATCGCTTTTCATGTGATCTACAATATCATGATCGGCTATATCGTGATTGCCAATACGCTATCAGAGCGTTTTTACATTTTGACCTACTTTATTGCCTTTGGTTTGCACTTTCTCATGAACGATTGGCTGCTCTATCACCATCATGGTGCCCTTTACAACAAATATGGTCGTTTTGTGCTTTCCTTCAGTATTTTCGCGGGAGCTGCGTTCTCCCTCTTTGTTTCATTGCCTTACTATCTGGTGGTCATCATTGAAGCCTTGATCACCGGGGCTTTGCTGGTGAATATCATCAAATTTGAGTTACCCAATGAAGGGGAAGGCAGTATTCGTGGGCTATTGGTAGGCACAATCTGTTCTGGAATTTTGTTTGTATTTGTCTAGCGCGAAAAGGAGGGCTGAATCATGGATGATTCGGTCCTCCTTTTTTTATAAATACGTAAAGCAATCACTATTTTCTATTTTAATCGAACAAATCACAATAGTTTTTTATTTTTTTGACCATTATTTACAATTTTGTTACGATGTTCGCTTGCTTTTCCCAAAAACATTCTATAAAATGTAAGCGAATAGAAACTAAAAAAATAGGCACCTCGTATCTCTGCGCCAACAGATTTACGAGGCCCTGATCAGTCAGACCCCTAAGCAGGATGACCAATCAAGTTGCCATAGTTGATCGCCAAAGGCATCAACGTGTTTATTGTACCCGATTTCCTTGTCGATTTCTAGTAGATTCAGGCAGGTTTTTGGGCAAAAACCGTGGGATGCTGGACGCTTATTTTGCTATGCCAAAGGCATTGGACAATCTTGTCCAATGCCTTTTTTGTCGTTTGAAACGGTTCATGCGCAGGATCGTTTGCGGCAAATAAAAGGTGTGAAGATCAGTTGAGAACAGTTGCATGGAAAATAGGCAGTCATAGTTGAGAAATCCAATGCCTTGCGTTCTTACTGTGTTCATAACAATAGCGTTTTGGCGATCAGCACTTCAATCCTAGGTTCTTGAAGGTGGCAAGCCTTGGTTTCTATTCACACTTCGAAAAGATACCTGAACGCACTCTTTCAGCGATCTTTTAAGGTTAAGGAGGAAGCTTATGAAGGATTCGTTAAAGAAATTTATGGAAGAAAAAATGCTGCCATGGGGAATGAAAATTGGCGGTGAAAAGCATCTGGTTGCCATCCGTGATGGACTTGTCACCACGATGCCTTTGATTATTATCGGCTCCATTTTTGTTATTTTATCTAACGTTCCATGGGAAGGCTTTAACCTATTTGTTACGAGTATTTTTGGCGGGGAATGGCGCAGCAAATTAGACTTTGTCGTTCAAGTGACCTTTGGTGTGATGGCGCTGTTCAATTCCTTTGCTATTGCGTATAGTTTAGCAACCACATACCGCGTCAGCGGTTTATCTGCCGGTGTATTGGCAGCGTCGGTTTTTCTTTTAGTCACTCCGATTGAAGACGGCGGCATTCAAATGTCTTATCTTGGTAGCCGCGGGCTGATCGTAGCAATCATCACCAGCCTGATCACGGCGGAGATTTTCCGATTATTCGTACAAAAGAATATCGTGATTCGCATGCCAGAAAACGTTCCCCCGGCGGTCAGTCGCTCCTTTATTGCATTGATCCCCTCATTCTTTTGCCTCTCGCTTTTCTGGGTGATTCGTTTATTAGTGGAATCATTCGGCAACACGAATGTTCATGATCTGCTGTACAGCCTTGTGGGACAGCCATTGTCGATCATTGGCGGAGGCTTTATAGGTGGACTGTTTGCCATCATGTTTACGTCATTGTTTTGGTCAGTGGGCATCCACGGTTGGGACTTGGTCCTGAGCGTCCTGCAGCCGACATGGATTCAAATGATCGATGAGAATCGGATCGCTTTTCAAAACGGCGAAACGATTCCGCATATCATCAATTATACCTTTATGAATACCTTTGTCTGGATTGGCGGTAGTGGGGTGATTTTGGGCTTGGCGATCTTGCTTTTAGTCAGAAGTAAAAGTAAGTATTTAAAAGAGTTGGGGAAACTCGGATTTCCATCAACGGTTTTTAATGTCAATGAACCCATCATGTTTGGGTTGCCCGTTGTCATGAATCCATTGATTTTGTTCCCATATATTCTGACACCGGTTGTTTGCTATATTATCTCTTATACGACAGTTGCCATGGGGATCGTCCGACCTGCCGTCGTTTTGGTTCCCTGGTCGATGCCGCCAATCATCGGTGGTTATCTAGCCACAGGCGGACATATTTCGGGGGCAATCTTACAGCTGGTGAATCTGACGGTTTCTATCGCCATCTATTATCCATTCTTCAAAATGCTGGATAATCGGACATTAGCCAGTGAACTCGGTTCAGAAAGTGGGGCGTAAAATGAAGACAAAGCGATTTTTGAATTGCACGGCAGCTGATTTTAAATCATTTGATAAAGACCAACTATTGGAAAGTATTCGAGGAAGTGCAGGTCGGACGATCGTAGCAGAAAATGACGTCCAGATCGATCCGATGTCTAGAGGAATCACCAATGCTGAATTCGTCGCTGCATTTGGGGCGGATTTGATTTTGCTGAACCTTTTTGATTGCGAAAACGGCGCTATCAAAGGTTTACCGACAACGGATGACCCCATTCGCTTTTTGCAGTGCTTAACGGGGCGGCCTATTGGGGTCAATCTTGAGCCTGTCGACGATTGTGCGGAGCAGATGGAACAGTTGACAACTATCGCTACTGGGCGTTTGGCAACAAAGAAAAACATGGCTCGTGCAGAAGCACTTGGATTTGATTTTATCTGTCTGACAGGAAATCCTTCCACTGGCGTTTCAAATAAGGAAATCACAGCGGCAATCCAACAAGCAAGAGCCGTTTTCTCTGGGATCATTATTGCTGGAAAAATGCACGGAGCTGGTGTCAATGAACCCGTGTTAGATGAAGAAATTGCGTCTGCATTCATTCAAGCAGGAGCCGATGTTATTCTTGTACCCATTGCAGGCACGATTCCTGGTCTGAGTGAACACCGCATGAGTGATCTTGTAGCCTTTATCCACCAAAAAGGGAAGTTGGTCATGGGCACCATCGGTACTACACAAGAAGGTGCAGATATAGGCACGATCCGTGCCTTGGCATTGACTAGCAAACGTGCCGGCTGCGACCTTCATCATATCGGAGATGCGGGTTTTTCTGGGACCGCTGATCCCGAGAACATCTTGCAACTATCCATCGCCATCAGAGGTAAGCGCCATACCTATCACCGAATGGCCGTCTCAGTGAATCGATAGGTGGAAAAAATCGGCACATGACTATGAAATGCAAGAATTGTTAGAAGAATTTTTCGTTGAATGTTGAATAATGAAGCAAGACCGAAACAGAGAGTGAACTCTTTGTTTCGGTTTTTTATAGTGAGTAGCATTGAAGTGTGGATAAAGTGTTTTTATAATAAATCTATCGGAGGTGCGTATGTTTAAGATAGGTGAATTTTCAAAGCTCTCTCAAGTGAGTATCAGAATGTTGCGTTACTATGATGAGATGGGTCTATTAAAGCCCGATAGGATTGATATGTTTACTGGTTATCGACTGTATTCGGCTGCTCAATTGCCTGAACTCAATAAAATACTCTATTTACGTGATAGCGGCTTTAGTGTAGCAGAAATTGCGGTGTTGCTGAAAAACCAAGAGCAGGACTTCCTTGCAGAACAATTAGAAAGAAAAAAAGATGAAATTGAGACAACTATAGAGGTGGAAAAACAAAAATTAATCAAACTAGAAGTGGCTAAATTAGAATTGACGAAGGAACGAACAGAGCGCCATTATCAGGTTACAATGAAAGCAGTCCCGAGTTATCATGTGCTCTCCCTTCGCAAAGTCATACCAAATTATTTTTCTGAAGAGGAACTGTGGAGAGAACTAGCCACTTTTATGGAAAATCAGAAAATAAAGAAATTCGAACAATCATTTTCGATTTATCACGACCAAGAGTTTAAAGAAAAAAATGTCGATGTTGAATTGTGTGTGCAAGTGAAAGCAGGCCTGCAGGTAGATTCCAAAGTATTTTCCATCTACGAAACGGAGGCAGTGCCAATTATGGCGTGCACGATGGTGTACGGTGCATTCTCCAACATAGCCAACGTCTATTTGTCCTTGGCTGAGTGGCTACAAGAACATCCTTATTACCAAATGGACGGACCAGACAGGCAAATCGTGCATCGCGGTCCTTGGAATGAGAAGGAAGAACGTAATTATTTGACTGAAATACAAATACCGCTCATAAAACGTTGAGTAGCAGATTTTTTCTGTTTTTTCTTGACTCTCACACTGTGTCAGGCACTATTCTGAGAGCACAAAGAGGAAATGGAGGAAAGAAAATGACAGAATATAAACTACAACCGATTGGGATCATTCAAAACAATGAGGAAGGATGCTTGCTCAAGCTTAAGAAAGAATATATTCCAGCTTTAGCAGGGATTGAAGGATTTAGTCACCTTCAATTAGTATGGTGGTTCAGTGATTTTGCGGATGCAAAGTATCGAATGATTTTGGATGCTGAGCAACCCTATAAACATGCGCCTGAAAAAATGGGGATTTTTGCTACGAGATCACCCATCCGACCAAATCCAATTGCATTAAGTGTTGTTCAAGTATTATCAGTCGATGTTGAGAAAGGAATTCTTTCTATTCCTTATATTGATGCAAACGACCAAACGCCACTAATAGATATCAAACCGTACACACCAAGTTTGGATCGAGTAGAAGTGCCCAGAGTTCCTTCCTGGTGCCATCATTGGCCGAACAGTTTAGAAGAATCTGCTGATTTTAATTGGGAAAATGAATTTAATTTTTAGAGGATGAAAAAATAGAGGAATCAATCGGAAGATTGTTGGCGCAACAATGAAAATTTAAGCAATGTCGATGTTCGATTCAAGTAAAGAAAAAACGCGGTTTGTTTTTAAGGGACATCCTCCGCTATAATTGGGGGGAACATTAGGAAGAGCGAAAGGAGTACACCACATGCTAACAGGCAACAAAGTCACTTTAACCCCTGCGGAAATCAAAGATAAAGAAGCGGTCTATCAATGGTGTTTTCACTCTGAAACCACAAAGTATCATTCTGGACCACCTTCTTATCCTAATGCACCGATCGCCACTGAAGCAGAGTTTTTTGAGGACTATCAAGAGTATTACTTTACTGGTGCCCAACCGCAAGATGGCAGAGGCTTTTTGATTCTACATGCAGGTGAACCGATTGGCTTTATTAGTTACTCCTCGTCTCATCTAAAAGACGGCATAGCAGAATTGGATATCTGGTTGAATCGAGAAGCTCATTGCGGCAAAGGATTTGGTACCGATGCGATCGTCACCCTCGGTGATCATTTACATGAAACATTCGGCATTCAAAAATTGATGATGCGGCCGTCGAGAAAAAATATCCCTGCAGTCAGATCTTACGAAAAGGCTGGTTTTACGCAATCTACCCAAGACCTTGCTGACTATTTGTTGGAAGAGTATCTTGCTTTATATGCCGAAGGGGATTATGGGGCAGAAGAAACGGTGACATTGATCAAAATGTTTCCGTCAACTGTATTGAGCTGATCTGGCTGATCTGGCCGATCTCTAACATTCGGCTTCAAACGATTAAAGGTTATTTCATGAAAACAGTCCATTTCACTTTGCAAGCAAGGGGAAATGGACTGTTTTTTACCTTTTAGCAATTTAAGGTCATTCAAAATACTCCTTCTTCGCTCTATCTTCTAACTTCGTTCGCACTCTAAATTCCTTCCTATGCAACAGTTATTGAAAAATTGCATAAGCCCTCTATCCTTGCTATTCCAACATTGAGAACAAAACATAAAATAAACATAGTTTTTTACAAAATTCCGAGAAACAGCGAGAATGTTTGTGCTATAATGGTCGCTCACTGTAAAAATTCAATAGAATCTGGGAGGGTATAGCATGCAGGAATACATTACGATCCACAACGCCAGGCAGAACAATTTGAAGGGCTTTGACTTGAAGATTCCCAAAAGAAAAATCACGATTTTCACGGGTGTCTCTGGTTCTGGCAAGTCATCGATCGTCTTTGACACGATCGCACAAGAAGCAGGTCGACAGCTGAATGAGAACTTTTCGAAATTTGTCCGCAACTTTTTGCCAAAATACAGCCAGCCCGATGCGGATGCCATCGACAATCTTTCGATGGCGGTAGTAGTTGATCAAAGCCGTTTAGGCGGCAATTCCCGCTCTACATTAGGGACGATCACGGATATCAACCCCTTGATCCGCTTGCTTTTTTCTCGTCTTGGTCAACCGTATTTAGGTCCTGCATGGAATTTTTCCTTCAATGACCCTCATGGGATGTGTCCCACTTGCGAAGGGATTGGGCGGATCGTCGGGTTAGATTTAGAAAAGGCACTGGATCTTGAAAAGTCCTTGAACGAAGGGGCGATCCTGCTTCCTGGCTACAAAGTCGGCTCTTGGCTACTGAAGTCCTTCACCAATACGGGCTTTTTTGACAATGACAAGCCGTTGAAAGAATATAGCGAAGAAGAAATGAACCGCTTTTTGTATGTCCAAGGAGAAAAAATCGATTCCTTGTATATGGAAGGCATGAGTTCCACCTATGAAGGCTTAGTCGCTCGTTTTAATCGCTCCAATATCAAAGGCGGCAATGAAAGCTCCGCTGCTACGCAGAAGAAAATCGCTTCTTTCATGAATGAGCAGAAGTGTCCTGACTGTCAGGGAAAACGATTCAATCCACAAGTACTCGCGTGTAAAATCGCGGGCTATTCGATTGCGGACGTTTTGGCGATGCAAGTGGATGAACTATTGACGGTTCTTCAAGAAATCTCGGAGGAGAGTGTCCAACCCCTGCTTCAAAACATCCAAGCGAGAATCACTGATCTGATCAATATCGGGTTGGATTATGTTTCCTTAGACCGTGAAACAACGACGCTTTCTGGTGGGGAAAGTCAGCGGGTAAAAATGGTCAAACACTTGTCTTCTAGCTTGAACGATGTGATCTACATTTTTGATGAACCGAGTATTGGGCTGCATCCAAGGGATGTCCACCGATTGAATGAATTGTTAGTCAAACTACGGGACAAAGGGAACACCGTCATCGTAGTGGAGCATGACCCAGATGTCATTAAAGCAGCCGACCATATTATCGATGTTGGTCCTAAAGCTGGAAAAAATGGCGGCTATATTACTTACGAAGGAACCTTTGAAGGATTGCTGCGCTCAGATACACTGACTGGCAAAGCCTTTGGACAGATGGTGGATTTCAAAGAAACCCCTCGCAGAAGCCAACAGTTTATCGAAACGAAAAAATCGACGCTGCATAACTTGAAAAATACAGCACTGCGGGTGCCATTAGGAGTATTTACAGTGGTGACCGGTGTCGCTGGTTCTGGAAAGAGCAGTTTGGTGAATGGGGTTTTTGCTAAAGAATACCCCGGTGCCATTACGATCGATCAATCAGCGGTGGCGGGAAATATCCGCTCCAATCCAGCGACCTATTCTGGGATCATGAATGATATTCGGAAGTTATTTTCCCAAGAAAACAAGGTCTCAGCAGGTCTTTTTTCCTACAATTCCGAAGGCGCCTGTGAAACGTGCAAAGGCCACGGGACCATCAAGATGGAACTGTCCTTTATGGATTCCGTCGAGGTTTTGTGTCAGGCCTGCGGCGGCAAACGGTTTAAAGAAGAAGTCTACCAGTATCGCTTGAAAGGCAAGTCGATCGATGAAGTCCTTGCCATGAGTATCACGGAAGCGGTGGAGTTTTTTGAGGAAAAAGCGATTCAAAGAAAACTAAAACAGATTTTGGCTGTAGGTCTAGGATACATGACCCTCGGACAGCCATTAAATACCTTGTCTGGCGGTGAATGCCAACGACTGAAGTTAGCAAAAGAATTAAGCAAAAAAGGCAATATCTACATTATGGATGAACCAACGACCGGATTGCACATGGCCGACATCAAAAGCATCTTGGCGATCATCGAACGATTAGTAGAAAAAGGCAACACGGTGATCGTGATCGAACACAACCTTGAGGTCATGAAAGCAGCGGATTGGCTGATCGATGTCGGTGTTGATGGTGGAATTCGTGGTGGTGAAATCTTGTACGAAGGAACCCCAGAACAACTGATCAATTGTCAATCGTCGATTACTGCGCAGTATTTATTTTAACGAAAAAACCAAGACTAGCCGTAAGCAGCTCTTTTCATCGAGTGTTGCTTGCGGCTTTTTTTCATTCCATCGAAGAAGCGATTACAAGTTAGAAAATAAAATTCAGAACGCTATTTTTTTCATTATTAGTAGGTTTTTTGATAAAAATACTGTAAATTTGAGTATATAATTACCAAATAGTGGTCTATTTATGTAATAGTATAGAAAAGAATCTCTTGAAAAAGGAGTGGAGTGGATGAGAGAGCTGCAATTGGCCTTCATCAGCAACCGCACAACCGCGCGGTTGTTTCGGCTGTTGAGTACGATTGAGCGAGATCGGGTGTTTACGATTGGCGACTTAGCTGAGCGCAATCAGGTAACTCAGCGGACGATTGCCAATGATATCAAATACATGAAAGAATATTTTGGGGACAGTATAGTTCTTGTTTCCGGCAATAGCGGGTTTGTTTTCGAAGAGAAAAAGCCTACAGAATATCAAAAAAGAAAACAAAGTTTGTTAAAAAATGAATGCTTATTTGAAATTATCGGGAATATCTTTCATGGCAAGTTAGCTAAGGTGGATGAGCTAGCACATCATTACCATTTTTCAGAGAGTACATTTCGGCGCTTACTTAATCAGCGCAACCCTATTTTGAAAAGCTATGGCTTACAATGGACCTCCAATCCTTTAACGATTGAAGGAAGCGAAGCCAACTTACGTAAGTTTTTCAAAGATTTTTATTATGAAGGGGTCGAAACGATCTATACGTTGGTTCCAGATCAAGCCTTGCATGATTTGATCTTAGGTCAATTGGAGGACAAGTTCGGCTATTATGAAATCGGATCTGGGGCGACCCCCGCAGCGTTTTACTATACGTTTTATATTGCCATCAAACGCGCGAGCCTTGGCTATCATATCACTGTGCCCAAAGAACTGGTCAGGCAAGCGTATAAAGGGAATAGTTTCGCCAAACTTTATTCCTTGAAAAAAGGCATTGAAGAAATCTATCAGACCCAGTTGCCCAAAGAAGAATTTGCTTGGATTTACTTGGTCACCCTGTGTAAGCGAACCTTGGATCAAGAAGAACGAGAGCAAAAATTTTACCGTCAGTTTCATCAAGGTACAGCGATTGCAAACGTGGCCGAATTGTTTCTGCAGAACCATGATGTGCCCAAAGAGCAAGCCATTACGGTGGCGACGTTTTTACGTTCTTTCTTTTTATCGAGGAAAATAAACCATGCGATTGCGCCGGTTTTGAACAAGGAAATGGATGATATCAAAGAAGTGATCATGCGTTCCAACAGCGAGAATTATCAAAAGAACTTACAATTTCTTAAGGAGCAGAGCAAAAAACTCTCTTTGTCTAGTGCTTACTTAGAAGACATCTGTGTCAGTTTAACAATTTATAGCGAGTTGATTTTCGATTATTACGCACCAGCAAAAACCATTTATTTTCTCCTAGAAGGAGATCATTTTGTGTGCCAGCACATTCAAACTCGAGCAATCCAGCGGTTTGGCAGCAAGCACGAGTTGACCTTTGTGCAGCTGCAATATTTAACAAAGAAGACGCTAAATGGATCACATATTGATTTGATCGTGACCAATTACAATCGCTATCTCGTCGATTACAAAGTCAAAACAGATTATTTATTATTAAAATCTCTTCCAGATGATCGAGATTGGGAACATCTTGAACGGAAAATAAACCCGTATCAAAAACCGCTTTTTTAAACCCATTCCCGTACCTTTCACACAGTGAAAGAGGTAGGTTATTTATTCATCTATTTCAGGTGTTTATGAAAATAATGATTTTCTTTTGCTAAAGGACCACGCTATTCTTAGTTTAGTAAGGACCACGCGTGATACACTTACAGTTTTTTTCGTCTCAATAACCTTCGTTTTTAAGAAATCGGAACTCGTATGTAGATATTATTTTACAAAAACCCAATCTAACAACTTTCTTCAGACATTTGATTCGTCCAAATGTCTTTTTTTGTCGTTCCCCCAAAAACGAAGAATATTGAGACAACTTTGTGCGAAAAGGAGGAGGCTGTTTCTTAGCTTCAACCTTCTTGATGCACCAAAGACTTGAAGAAAGGAGGATATGATGAAACTACTTACATTGTTTTCTGCAGTATTCCTACTAAGCAGCACGGCGGTCAACACGACGCTGGCGTTCCAGCAAGTTGCTTATGCAGAAACAGAGTCACTTTCTGAAGAGACGCAACACTCCTCAACTGAGGAAACCACTAATTCTGCTGATCGATCGGAAGACCAAGAAACAACCGAAGAAAGCAGTGAAGAACAATCTTCTTCGGAAGCCACGGATGATTCCACGACAGCTAGCCAAGAAGAAGCAGAGGAAAATGAAGCACTGCCCGAAGCAGAAACGCCAGATAGCTCAGAAGATGAAGCGGAAACAGAAGCTGAGAATGAGCAAGTCGAAAGGTTTGATGCTGAAGCTTCAGCGGTCGCATTGACTGTAGCAAGTGAGGCGCAATTGCGGGCAATTTTACTTGGGGAATCCTTCACCGATGAAGATGGCACGGAGTATCATTACGAAGAAATCGCCAATGATCAATCCTTGGTGCTTACTTTTGCCAACAACTTGGCATTAACTGAGCCAATCAGTGGTATCCAACGGGCAGACGTTACTTTTCGTAGTCAAGATACACCTGTGATCGTTTCGCAGACGGCGGCAGAGAACCTGATGCAGTTTGCGGCACCTGTTCAACTGACTTGGCAAGGGGTGCAACAACAAGGCATTCAGTCGGCGCAAGGGCTGGCTCAAACAACTGGGGCTTCAACGATTACCTTTGAAGATACCCAACTGGAGCTGACCACTAACGCAGGACGCGTGGTGAATAACAACCAAGCACATCTTCATTTCAAAGGAACCAATGTGGTGACGACAGCGACGTCTTCCATTCCAACGTTATTCACGGCTGAAGGACTCTTGGTCGAAGGCCAATTGACGATCAATCATCGCTCATCAAATGCCACACCAATCTTTGAAATGAATCAAGTAGCAGTCGCTAGCCAAGCTGAAATTTCTGTCACCCGAAGTACCAACAGCAATACTGGCACTGTCTTTCACATGACAGGTACCGCAGCAAGCCTTGATTTTGGTCAAGGAAGTATGACCACGATTCGCCAATCTGGCGCAATGGTTTCCCTACCAAATGCCAATCAAGATAGTCGGTTGACGCTAGCAACCGGGGCAACACTAGATGTTGGCACGGGACAGGGGCTTTCTGGTAATTCCACCAGCACGCTAGGCGAAGTAAGGTTACAAGCAGGGAGTCAGTTAAAATTATCTGAGTACGGGACGGTCAGCGGGACGCCCGCCATCAATGTCGGACACCGCTTCATCGTTGAAAATAGTACCGCGGACCAACCTACCATTATTGAAGGAACGCGGACGGGCACAACGACCGGAGCTTTTATCCAGCTCCAAAGTGCAAATTCCTCCATCGATTTTGGGGAGAATACACAAACGCGAATATCGCAGCATGGACCGATGTTTACGGGTGTGGCTAGTACCACGATAGTGATTCAAGACCACGTGAAAATGAACAATCAGCATAGCAACGGGTTTAATGGCAACGTAGCAGTCAACAGTATTGCGATTGGTGATCAGGTGGATATAACCATAAGTGAACCTAGTAATGCCACTGTTGGTCAAGCGTATCGAACCTTTTTCGCAACGTCTTCGGTTCAAATCGGAAGTCATACAACAATTGACGTGCCGAGAACGCGAACGACCTCTTCAGCAAGTACATCGAATGTCGTCATCGGCTTAGCATCAAGCAACGGGAAAATCACCATTGGTGACTATTCTGAAATAGCCGTGAACCAGCGAGGGGCGTTTGTCAACGCAAGTTTGTCCCATGTCACTTTAGGGAAATACTCAAAACTAACGGGCGTATTAGGGAATGGCTTTACCGCTGGAACGATGGTCGATCAATTTGAGCTGCTTGAAGGGGCTGAAATCAATGTTGCTGAGCATTCAACGAGCACAGCAGCCAATTCTTTTTCCGTGCAACGACGTTTCTTCCTAGGAGAAAAAGCAGCGATCAATTATTCTCGCACATCATCAGCAGCCAATCCTTTCATTGCACTGGGTTCAACGTCGACGGCTTCACAATTTTTGTCAGAAGCAAATGCAACCATCACCCTCAATCAAGTAGGACCATTGGTGACTGGTCGCAGCACAACAGATATCTATATTGGTGAAGCAAATACGATCAGCCTACAAACCGCACAAGGCTTTACCGGTGGTACCTCATCTGCTGCTTCTTCAACCATTCGCCGGTTGCATGTGGGCGATCACTCTGAAATCACCGTTTCTGGACGAAGCAATGCAAATGTTGATTTTTTCCGGTTTAGAGAAGAAATCAAACTAGGTCGTGAAGCGGAAGTAACGGTCAATCATACAACGCGACAAGCTGCACGAGCCGTTTTTCGTTTAACCTTGGCGAATTCGAAATTTACGATGGAAGAAGGAAGTAAAGTCGAAGTTGATACTGGTGGACGATTTCTACAGGGAGTCGGAACAACAGATCTGTTATTCGGCGAAAATTCCTATACGAGAATAAACGCTGCTAGAGGAATGACAGGAAACACCACTGTTCGTTCAGTTACGCTTGCGCAACATGCTGAAGTGCATTTGACAGAGCCAACAACGACGGCGATTCAAAATTCAGCAACAAGTCAAAATTATTCCAGAATCCGAGTATCACAAAGAGTGGAGTTGCAAGACAATGCTACCATGACGTCAAGAAGAGATCGAACGACTTCAGATTCCCGATTTATTTGGTTGACTGCTAGTAATTCATTTGTTCGGATTGGTAAAGGGGCTACCCTCGACGTGGATCAATCTGGAGGAATCTTTAGAGTAACGACTTCCTCTAATTTCATTCTCAATGATGAGGCAACATTTAAAGGTGTTGCGAGAGGTTTAAATACTCAGGCGGGAGGCAATGCCTCAAGCAATCATTCGAATTCATTTGCGAATATCACAGTAGGGGCCAGAGCTAATTTTTCCATGACCGATAATCGGACAGGCATGGGAACATCGGCGGAATTTATCAATCGCCCGTTAGTCAATGTGCGGAATTCATTTTCGGCAGGAGAAGATTCTACGGTTGTATTGGAAACCATAAGAAATAAATCTGAAGTTCTTTATTTCAGACTTGCCAATGCACGATTGAATATAAACAATGTGAATTTGTTTGAAATTAGTCATCCTACGACAAGAACTGGTCAAGCCAATGCGCAATTGCAGCGTTTGATACGATCTGCACAAAATACGGTTGCGAACGGTTTGAGAATCAATGTTGCGAGTCAAAAACTAGCAGTTTGGGAAAATGCTTCTTTAGATGAACCAACAGAAGAATTTATCAATATTTCCGGAACGATGCGAATCAATCGAAATGGGGGGAATACATTCCCTTATGGCGGCACAGGAAATGGCGAAGCGCGTTCCAGATTACTGAGTGGCGAGCAATTAGAGGGTTCTTTGGAAAGTCTGGAAAAACAAACGGATATTTACCAAGTGATTGCTAAGAATAACTTCAATAAGATTCGTTTTTCAGAACCAGAAGGCCTCATTGCCAGAATTGATGCATTGAGTGATCAGTCGACTGAAATCACTGGTTCCATGTACGAGGATACCGATGTCACCTTGATCTCTTATACAAATACCGATGGAGAAATCGTCGAATTGGACAAAAACTCTGAACGAATCGAATGGGGCGACTATCGGGATGAAAATCAGCTGTATCGCTATTTCCGCATTCCCTTAAGAGAAAATGAGCGATTGGAAACAGAGACAGAAGTGTCGATTTTCTTATCGAAACCTTCGATTGAGACCTATGTCGATGTGACCGCTCGTCAAACCGTGATTAAAGGTGTGAATTTTGAAGCATACAATATCACCCTAGATCGCTATAAAATTAATGAATTAAGCACGCAAGAAGAATTAGATGCTTTGATCCTTCAAGAAAGTCGCGCGCAAGCCGTAAATGTGTTGACGGAAGCGGATATGACGGATGACTTTCGCATCGTAGAAACGGATCTTACACGAGAAGTGGACGAAGACGGCAGTTACTTCGCTGTTCTTGAGGTGGGGAATAAAGCCTACCAGATGACCATCGGTATCGATGTGACATCGAAACTGGAGCATATGCGAGTGACGATCCCGACCAAAATGGTCTTTGAATCCTTGTACAATACGGCGGAATCGAATCGTAATTTTGAAAGCCAAGCGTATGAGATCCGCAATCAATCGCCACTTGCTGTGGATACCTATATCAATCAATTGGCGATCGATGATAGTGCCGGAATCGTCTTGTTAGAAGCGGGAGAAGATCCCCTCGATTACGCTGAAAGTGAAAGCGAAGAGGAAGACCCAACCCTTACTTATGACGATATCTCAACCCCGCTGTTGCGACTGAACCTAAAAACGGAAGAAACCCAGATTCAACTCTATGAAGCGATGGAAGAACAACACTTGGTTCGCTTAGAAGAAAGAAGCCGCGTGCCGATTTCCTTAACAGGGGATTTCTATGGGGACTATCCCCAGTGGGTCGTTGATTCAGAAGCCGATCAAGGCGGGTATTATGAAGACTTGCTTGTACCGAATTATCGCATCGTCTTACGCTTTGTTCCACGAGACTAAAAAAAAAAAGATCGTACCAAATGTGAAGGAGGTGAATCCATTGGAGCAAACGAATCAAACCGAAAACAAAAAACGACGGAAATGGCTCTGGTGGTTGTTGCTATTGGCCGTACTTGCCGGTGGACTCGGGTACTATTTCTATCAATCAAAAGAAGCGGTTCCGTTGATCAGTGCAGACCTTTTGCCTGAATCTGGCGATGCCACCGATCAGCGATTATCTGAACGGGCCCAGGAAATTGCAGATGCGAATTATTTCACCCTGCAAATCAATCCAGAAGCCATTTTTGAAGATGGTCAAAGCACGGGATCCATCGAAATCGTTAATCCAGGCACCAATGTGTACCCAATCGCCGTGGACATCTCTTTACTGGCGAGCGGGGAAGTCATCTATTCTTCCGGTGCGATCTATCCAAATCAATTTGTTGAAAATGTCGCCTTAGCGACACCATTGGCAAAAGGCGAGTATCCTGCCAAAGCCACCATCAATATTTACGACCCTGAAAGCAAAGAAAAACAAGGGGTCACTGAAGCTGAATTAACGATTATCGTTAAGAATTAAAAAAAGGAAAAGTGAGGAAATAAAAATGAAAAAATTTGTAGCAGCTATTCTAAGTACAGCAACGATCGCAGGAGTAATCGCAAGCGGCACCACCGCTTTTGCGACACAAACTATTGACGGACGTGAAGGCGATACGTCAGGAGATGTCCAAGTAAACGGGATCATCGGTGAATTCGATAATACAACACCTGGACCAAATCCCGATGATTTGAACCAATGGATCAATGTAACGATTCCAACGACTGCTTTGTTCTATACGACAGAAGCGTCAAGTCATACAGAGATCGTTTCGCCTACGTACACAGTGACAAATAACTCAGCAGTTGGTGTGATCGCTTCTGTTGCAGGTGTTGATACACCATTGAATATGTCTGAAGTAGACTTGTTAAACGTAAACGGGATTGAGTTGTTTGAAAACGGCACACCAACTGTAACAGAAACAGAATTGTTTACCCTTGAAGGCAACCAAGGAACGAATGAAGGGACGTTTGCGTTCACTGGTGAAGCAACTCCTGTCAATGCATCAGAAGAATCAAACCCAAGTTTCAAATTGGTCTTGAGTTTTGCGCCGGATGTAGAGGAAGACTAAAAACTGAAATCCCAGTAAAGAAGGGATCTATCGTATGAAAAAACGAAAAAGAATCATTTTTTTCATCGCTGCATTACTGGCTCTGACTGTCTGGGAGCTATCAGAAACCGTTGTCGCAGAGGCGACAACAGGGCAGGTCACTGTGACTGGTCGAATTGGTGAAACAGCGAAGGAAGAGGAAGAAGCAGACGATGACAATAAGAAAACGATCGTCGCAGATGCTTCTCAAATCGGACAAGGGAAATTACCGCAAACAGGTTCTTCAAACACCACTCGTTTGATCATCCTTGGGTATGCACTCTTAGTACTGTTTGTCATTGCAGCGACAAGAAAAAAGAAGCACGGTGAAAGCGTCGCTCCTTAACTATCGTCATCGCTAGAAGCGTAAAGGAGAAACTGTGAGGAAAACTTACAGTTTCTCTTTTTTAATGAAAGAGTAGAGCGGATAAAAAATGAATCAAAAAGGTAAGCAGTCCTTAGTGATACCACAAACGCTGTATAAGTGAGGTCAGTGATAGTTTTGAAAGGATACAGAAGATGAAGATCAGGAAAGAAGCGTTTGAAAGAACCATCATAAATAGTGAATATATTGGCTACTATTATCATCTGCTGACTGCAGATTCTAGCCCCTATCCCCAAGGGGAACAAATAGATAAGATGCGTTACTTATTAGAAAATAATCACATAGAAGAAATAAAAGCGAATGCTCGCTATTTGTTCATTTTTCGTACGTATAAAGTACCTAGTGTCCTACAAAAAGAGTATCAGTTGTTGGAAGAATGCGTCTCGTACATCTCAAATTTGAACACCCATTTGTTGATGCCTCAAGAAGCAATTGAGCAAAGTCTTTCAATCAAGGCAGAAGATGAGGCGAAGGATCAAAAAGAGCATTACAAGCAGCTGGTCAGAGGGTTGCTGGATATTCTTCATTGACTACTGGACCTTGGTGTTTTTTCAGTAGCTAGAAAAAGTAGTGAATAGATAACGAGAAAGAATAGGCTGAGACTTAGGAAGAAAATAAGGGGGCTTGTTCCCCTCAAAGAAAGGAGCAAAGAAGCTTGACTGTATTTACTTCAAAGATAGAATATCTTGATGGATTTCAAAAGAAATTTACGGATTCCAATCGTGAAAATGGTGCCTTAGCCTCTTATGTAGAAAAGCAATTAACGTTACTTGATCAATTGGTAGCAGGGATTTCTCCAGAAACATTTTGGGCGATCACCCCAGATATTCTGGGAATCGATGCCAAACTGGTTTTAGTCACAGAAATGATGCGATTTGACGATTTTTCCGATGACGAGATCATCCGAATCGTCGAAAAAGATTATCGCTTTTATCTGAAAGAATTGTGCGGTTACAATCTAGGAATGGAAACGAAGCATTCTCTGGTTTTCAACGTGAGATAAATCAAGGAGGGGAATAGCCGGAATCACTTCTAGCAAAACGATTTGGTAAGAAGTGATGAGTATTTTTAATGTTTCTGCAATTAGTAAAGGTGAGCGATTGAAATAGAAGGTTTGTATCGAAAAAAAGGGTGAATAGACAAAAAGCATTCAGGAATTGGTTTCTTGAATGCTTTTTGTCTATTCATCTATCTGAAAAAGGTCTTTGCTTTGGTTTCTACTCCCTCTCATGTAAAATCACCGTTAAAACGATGCCGAATCAGTAAAAATTCTGCAAATAAAATTATTTGTGTTATATTTGAAGGGCATCTGTTCATTTTTTTAATATTCGTTTATTTTTAATCGCGTATAGTGAGAAAAATAAACGACGCGATGGCTATTTTTTTCGCATTAATTGATTAGCTGGGGAAGGTTTGTCCAAATAAAACCCTTGTTGAAGAAAAATCTCTTCTTCAAGCAAGTACTCATGGATATCCGAGGTTTCGACCCCTTCGACAATAAATTGGATTTTACGATTGCTGGCGATATTTCGCCAGAAGTCGATCAAAAAGAAAATCTCCTTTTGGGACAGCACTCGCAACGAGATAGGCGAAAATTTGATCACATCGATTTTATCCAGCATCGGTGCAATATTTGTCAGTGAATGAATGCCTGTCCCTACATCATCCAATGCGACAGAAAAGCGCATCTTTTTTATTTGGTTGATTTTGTTCATAAGAAAAGACTTGGGATCACAGGCGATAGAAGGTTCCGTATCGTCTTCGGTGATCTCAATCAAAATACGATCATGGTAGGGTGCTAAGTCAGCTAACATCAGAAAGGTTTCTGGGTAGCTGAGTTGTTGCGGGTGGATATTAAGACTGATTTTTGTTTCTTCATTCGGGTGAAGTAAGCTGAAAATTTCATTTCGGTACCATTGCAGTAAGCGAGTGTGTAGCTTTTTGTATTTGATCACTTGCTGGAAGAAGGAAAGGGGAAACCTATTTCTTTCGGTACTTCTCAATAATAATTCGTAGCCAATCACTTTCTGACTATCTGCTTTCATTTGAAAGATAGGCTGGGCATCAAAATATAATTGAGGAAATATCGATAAGAGTTCTTGTTCTATTTTCTCAGACATTGGTTTCTGCTCCTTTCTGGGGTAGTTTTATTTTTGGTTTCATGAAGTGCAGGAAAGGAAGATCGAGTTCTTTACCTGCATTGTTAAAGAATCGAGCCTTTCAAAATCATGGGCGAAGGATTTTAAAGAAAAATCTATGAAAGAAAGAAGGAATAGTGTGTTTGTCCATCTGATTTATGCTGCGATCTATTCTGTTTTAGTTGTAAGCTTGCTCATTTCGTATGATCTGTTTATCAAGAACTTCAAAGAATTGAATTTACGCTTGTCATTTAAAATTCTTATCGGTGTCGTTCTGTTCATTTCGCAAGTCTACTTTATTATATCATTTTCTTTGAACAGTATCGGTTATGTTGCGTATGAATATACGATTCCAATCTTTATTTATTATTTTGGTATCCTCAAAGAAAAAATATATCTGATTGGGCTGGTCCCCGTCATCTTGCTAACTTTTTTTGCATTGATCAATAAATTCGAATGGGGAGCCATGCTCTTTATTATCGGATTAAATTACATCATTTTAATCATTACTTGCTTATTAAAGAAAAGATTTTACGGACAGACAAATCATACTGTCTTTTATCTATTTTCGATTGTGGTTACGGTTGTCTCGCCGATGGTCAATGCATTGCTTTTTCATCGCCGTGAAGTTGGTCTTTGGGATGCTGTCACTTTAGGGATTGGATCAGTGGCAATCGTTTCTTTATGGAAGTATTATCTGCAGAATCAAAAAAACTTTCTCGAAAAAATCAATACGAAGATCATTGAGCGCAATTATGATGAGTTGACGAAGGTAAAAAATTTCCGTAGTTTGAACGAAGATATTTCAAAATTGGTGATAAACGAGAAGGATCAGCTGGTCGTGGTGATGATGGATTTAGATCATTTTAAGCAGATCAATGATCACCATGGACATCAAATCGGCAATCAAGCCTTAACCTTCTTTTCGGATAAACTGACGACATTTCTCTATCAAAAAAGTCCTTCCCATTTAGTCGAAGTCTATCGGTATGGTGGCGAAGAATTTTTAGTCCTATTTAAAGAGAATACTTCCGTGTCAGTGAAAAAAATTATTGAAGAATTTCATTTGTTCTTAAGCAATGAACAGTTGAAACTAGAGGGAACACAACTGACCCTTTACTTTTCAGCAGGGATTTCAGAAGCAGGTCCTACGTTAGACATTTCAGAAATTTTTTATCAAGCGGATCAAGCATTGTACGAAGCCAAAAGGAAGGGCAGAAACCGCACGATTATATTTTCTTGAGACGTTTTCTTTTCTAAAGAAGGTTCAGCAGTCTTTTCTCAAGTGGATAGGTGTTGTAGGAAGCCAAAAGGAGAGACAAGGCCGTATGATTTTTTTAGACGAATGCTTTTCAGAAGAAGTTTTAATAAAGAGACAATGTTCGCAGGCTTCTTTTTCCAGCGTCGTGTCTTTTTCAAAGGGAAGAGAGGAAGCAATCTGGTAAGTATAACGGTTTACTAAACGGTTTGCCGATTATCTTGAGAGGTTAAGCGAGGATAGAAAGGCAAGGAGAGTGCTTTTTAAGAAGTGGAAAGAAACCACTTCTTTTTTTGCACCAAGCATTGGGTAGCCGCGCTTGGCAGCATCGACTTGGTTTTCTGGCGTGTTTACAGTCTTTAAAAGCAATGGTATATTTATTTGATAAGTAAATAAAATTATTTTGTGCCTGTGCGTAATGATTACTGACTAAGGAGACTTCCCTATGAAACCAATTCGGCGAACACTGTACCAAAGTGCTTTGTACGTAGCTATTCCTTTGATCGTGAGTCTACTGATTGGTTACCTAGCCAAATGCTCACTCCTGATTCCTGCATCCATTATTTATGGCGTTCTTTTGGTGTTTATGATCCCTTCCGACAGCTTTTTATCAAGCAGCGTGGATTACCAAACGAAAAGCATGAATCCAAGTTTTCGTCCTCCGCCATTAAAGAGAAGGATCGAAGGTGCGCCAGAAACGATCAATTTCCTCTTCGTTTTAACGGCACTGGTTTTGTGTTTGCTGCTCTTGTTGGTTGGGTAAAGGGAATTCATAGAAATCATGTACTAAGAAGAATGTCGAAAAGAAAAGGAGAACAGCGATGAAATTACTCAAACAAATCAATTTAATGGATGATCAAAAAACAATAAAGAGATTGAATCTCGCGGCGATCCCTAGTTTTATTTTTTTCTATGTGTTCTTTACACTCTTTGTCTTAGGTGGTCATGGGTCAAATGCTGAAACTTCGTTTATTTTCGATCTTTTGCTCTTAATGGTTGCTTATTTTATTCTCATCATTATTCATGAATTGATCCATGGTGCCTTCTTCAAGCTTTTTGACCCTAAAGGGAAGGTAAAGTTTGGGTTCAAAAATGGGGTAGCATATGCCACGAGTCCCCATTCCTTTTATTCAAAAGGGAAATTTGCCATCATTTTATTGGCGCCATTCCTTGGCATTTCTGTGGGTCTCTTTCTATTTTATTTATTTGGCTGGTTGACGGCATCTCTTTTCACCTTGATTGCTGCCGCACATGCCGCTTCTTGTGTGGGAGACTTTTACTTTCTTTTTCTGATTGTTAAAGCACCAGCGAACAGTTGTGTAGAAGATACTGAAGTGGGGTTGAATATTTATCAAGGAGAGTAGTTTATTTTTTCAATTGATCTTGGCAAAATCAAAGAGAAAGAAAATGTATGCTAGAAAATCTCTTACAAAAAAACAAACACCTCAAAAGTGTTTGTTTTTTTGTAGGACTGTTTATAAATAACGTATATAGCAAGAAGACTGTTCGGCCGACAAAAAGAAAATTTGTTTTAAACGACCGTTTTCTTACTAGCGCTTTACCGATACAACGGCAAACTACCAGCGACTTTATTGATACTCTTTTTCTTGCCTTTTAAACAAAGACCAAAATAAGCCAGTGTTTCTGTGGGAATTGTCTCAAGCGTCTGACGGTATTGCTCGTAAGAATTGGTGGTCTGAGCAACATCGGAAAAATCAATGATGGTTACTTCTGGATCTGCTTGCTGACTGATCGATTCACGAATGGTCTGCAACTGCTCCTTGTTCGTTTTTAAGATAGGAATGGGAAAGTTGACAATGCCAAGGTGTTTTCTGCCTGTCGAATCGTAAATATCTTCTCCGATTCCTTCGGGAAACAATTTGCCCAAGGTTGCGCCTAAAATTGCAGCAGTATTTGCAACTAAGCCAATCGGTAATTGTTCATCGATAATCATGACACATTTTTCTTGGTTATTCATACGTTCTCACTCCATCTTCTTGGTAAATTGTTTGGTAAGCTTTCGGGGTGACCCCAATCAAGCTTTTAAAGATACGGGTAAAATGACTTTGGTCACTAAAACCTGTCAGAAAAGCGACTTCTGCAATTGCTTCTTGTGCTTCCAGTCTTTTCTTGGCAGCACTGATGCGCACCGTACTTAAATATTGAAACGGCGACAGCCCATACGCTTTGGTAAATTGCCGAATCAAGACGTACTGATTCATTCCAAGAACGTCACTTAATTCACTCAAGGACAATTTTTCGGCATAATGTTGATCGATATAGGCTTTTGCCGCTGCGGCTTTATTTGAAACCGGATCTGTTTGTTCGTGGGTGAAATCCGCATACTGAACAAGCAGGTCGTGAAGGAGACAAGTAAAGCGTTCTTGCTTTTCAAACTCATCGCCGCGATCCGACAGCAACAGCTGGTGCACTGCATGAAATTCCTCTTTTTCTTTCACTTGGCGAATGACCGGTTCAGGAAAGTGCGGCGTCAATTGAGTGTTAAAAATTTTTTGTACTTGTACCGCCATGTTCTCCGGGGTTAAGTGGATATTGCGGTAAACCAGCTTTTCCTCCGTGAGTTGCTGGCAGCGGTGGGCAGCCTTTGGCGGAATCAAAATCAAGTCGCCTGCTTCAACGATATAGCAGGTATTTTGACAGGTGAATTGACGCGTCCCAGCTTCCATCAAGCCAATCACATAATATTCGTGCCAATGGTTAGGAAACCCTGCTGGATGCCGTTAAATAATAAAGCCTCTACACCAAGGGTGCTATCTTGAATGATTTTTCGTTCATTTCTCATCTGCATTCTCCTTTTTGTTACTATAACAAAAGTGGTTTTTGGTGAATAGAATGATATTGACTTTTGACTATTTTTCTTGATGGAGGCCCTTGATTGGGACTGAGAAAAGGGACTGGAGAATGTCGGGAAAGAGCGGATCAGCCTTGAAGAAAGAACAGCAGGTTATTTTGACGATTCTATGGAATGAATCAAAGCAAATAGACCATGCACCGTGAAAAAAATAACGATAAATCCTTGGCATTTGAAAGTTTTATTGATGGAAGTATGGTACCATTTGACTGCAGTAAAGTTTGTGACGGTGGCTATCTTTGAAAGGTGGTGGTGCTTATGAATGTAAGTACTAACTCTTCAGAAAGGAGAAGCCTTTTTGTCCACAGCGGAAGCAATCGGGCTAATGATCAGTTTTGGTACATTTACCGCCATGCTGATCTTTGGTATCCTAGCCGCAGTGAAAAATGACAAAAAAAATAACCGTCGACTTTAACAGGGAAACGGTTATCTTTTAAGTTAAAAAACCTGTCGCCGTCTTAAATGGCGCTGCAGAGGGGTTGTGGCAACAACTCCTCTTTACATAGTTAGTATAGCAAGAAGAGAGTGATTTTTCAACTTTAACAAGGATATTTTCAAACAAAATCGATAAGCGACATAGGCAAAACCTTATTCTCAATTGGAATAAGGTGTTCGATGTAGTCATTTTTGAAAAGTGTTCGAACATCTAAAAACGAATGCAATGTTTAAAGAAAAGGGAAGCATTATTATCGAAACTAGCGGCTAATAAGTTCCAGATAAATTCTGGTACATTTATTGCCGTGCTGCTCTTTCGTATCCTAGCCACAGTGAAAAATAACAAAAAAGTAACCGTCGACTTTAGCAAGGAAACGGTTATTTTTTTACTAATAAAACCCTGTCGCCTTCTTAAAAGGTGCTAGAGAGGAGTTGTGGCAACAGGTTTCTTCTATACAGATCACTATCGATCATATTCGTGAATGCTAATCTACCAATCGCTCGAGATCGTAGGAAAAACCGTTTTGCTTACTTAGTTCCTTGTAAAACAAGCCACTTTTCTTTATTGTACGTTTCTGTGTGGCTAAATCTAAAGAAACTAAGCCGTAGCGGTTTTTATATGCATTGATCCATGACCAACAATCAATGAATGTCCATAGATGATACCCTTTTATATTACAGCCATCTTGAATTGCTTTCCATAAATAGGCGAGATGATCTTGGATAAATTCAATGCGATAGTCATCAATCACCTGACCATTTTCATCCATGAACCGTTCTTCATTAGCAACACCCATACCGTTTTCTGAGATAAAGGATTCAATATTTCCATAGTTATTTTTGATGTCCATACATAAATCATAAATTCCTTTTTCATAGATTTCCCATCCACGATATTCATTCATTCGACGACCAGGCATAATATGCGGTTCAAAGAACCATTCTGGTAAGAATGGACTTTCTAAATTAACGGCAGAAGTTCTTGCTTTGACACGGCGTGGTTCATAGTAGTTTAGACCAAGTATCTGCGCGGTATTCTCTTCAATAATTTTTAGGTCTGTGTCATTGAAATCAACGGGTAATTGGTCATATTCCTCCAGCAAAGAGACTAGTTTTTCTGGAAATACTCCTTTGACCATGGGATCTAAGAAACTACGAGTATAAAAAAGATCCGCAATTTCTGCTGCTTTTTTATCTGCTGAATTTTGGCTTCTTGGGAAAGTCGGACTCAAATTGAGAATTACTCCGATTTTGCTAGATAGCTGGTATTTTTTAAAAGTTTGAATGGCTTTTGCATGGGCTAATATGGTAAAGAACGCTGCTTGAGCACCACGTTTAAAATCAATGAGATTTGGATAGTGAAAATCTTCTAAATAAGAGCCCAAGATTGGCCCCAAAGGTTCGTTAAAGGTGAACCAATGATAAACTAAGTCGCCAAACGCTAGAAAACAGGTATCAGCAAAATTTACATAAGCTTCAACAACTTCACGTGATTCCCATCCCCCTTTATCTTGTAATTTTGCTGGCATGTCAAAATGATAGAGATTCGCAAAAACTTTGATATTATTATTTTTCATTTCGGTAAAAAGATCTCGATAATAGGCTATCGCTTTCTCGTTCGCTTTACCAACCCCATCATTTGGAAACATTCGTGCCCATGAGATAGACACCCGAAATGAATTGTGCCCGGTTTGTTTCATCAATTGAATATCTTCGTGGTAACGATGGATATGGTCTGTCGTAATACTAGGTCCAATTCGTTTATAAAAACGATGAGGTTCTTCGTGAAACCACCGATCCCATACGGTCTCTGCTTTTCCTGTTTCTCCACGCCCTTCAGATTGTTCTGCTGACCAAGCGGATCCCCACCAAAAGTCAGCTGGAAATGTTAACTGAGTATGTATTGACATTATCGTTTCCTCCTGTTCGTTTTTAACAGTGTAACATTGCTTTTGATATAAATAAATACTTTTTATTAAAAATATATATCTTTTTGTGGTGGGTATGGTTTTAGCTGTAAAAAGACAATTTTTATGTTAAAGTATAAGTAATAGAGATGAGTATGAGGGAGTAAGTTATGAAGAAACAGCCAAAATATATGGAGGTTTATACGGAGGTAAAGAAAAAAATTGCCAATGGAACCTATCAAATCGGTGAAAAATTACCTACGGGCGATGAACTTGCGCATGAGTATCAAACAAGTAAGCTCACTGTGAAGAAAGGTATTGATATGCTAGTATCAGAGGGAGTTTTACGAACACGTAGTGGATTTGGAACGGAAGTTCTACGCAGACCAATTGATAATTCGAAAGTGTTTGGACCAAATGAAGGTCTTTTTGATTTAGTAGGGGAAGAACATGTGACTTCTGAAATCCATACGTTCTCAATTGAGTTGCCATCGAATGAAGTTGCAGAAATTTTAGAAATAAATCAAAAAGAGTATGTCTATAATATTATTAGAAGTCGTTTTATTGATGAACAGCCTTATTCTATTGAGCAAACGTTTATGCCACTTTCTGTTATACCGGGGTTAGAACCAAAGCATTTGAAACGTTCTGTATATGGCTACATTACAAATGAGCTTAGTCTAGAGATTAAATCTTCCCATATTTGGATCAAAGGGGATGTGGCAAATGATTTCGATGCGGAAATTCTTTCTGTAAAACCAGGCGAGTTTATGATAGAGGTAGACAAAGTGGTGTCATTGTCTTCTGGTATACCGTTTGAATATTCTCTTTCGAGACATTTATACAAAGATTTTATTTTTGAAGCAGTTTTTGTTGAGAAGTGAAGACTAACGAATTTCGTTGGTCTTTTTTTGACTTTCAAAAAAAGATATATAATTTTAAATAAAGATATTTACTTTTTAGAAGAGCTGGTGTATGATCATCCCATAAGCAATCGCTTACAACTAAAAAAGGAGACTGATTGGAATTATGAGTAAAAAAGATGCTATTTTTGAAAAGTTCGGAATAATAGCCACAAGGTTAGGGAACCAGATTCATCTTCGAACACTAAGGGATGCTTTCGCCACTTTTATGCCTTTTATGATGTTGGCGGGATTTGTTACATTGATCAACTATGTTATTTTAGAGCCAACAGGATTTATGGGAAATATTATTGATCCAGCAACATTAACGACGATTCAAGAGATCGGGACTTCCATCAGTAATGGAACGCTAAGTATAACGACACTATTAGTTGTTGCGGCAGTTTCTTATCATATGTGTGTTAGCAGAAATTATACAAATCATATTGCTGCTGTTCTAGTCGCTATTTCAACGTTTATTGTTCTCACCCCTATGATGACGATGTTTACACCAGAAGGAAGTCAAGAAGCGCTGGAAGTAGGTGGGGTTATTCCTGTCACTCATACTGGTGCGTCAGGAATGTTCGTTGGAATTTTTGTGGGCTTAGCTGCTACGGAACTCTTTATTAAGTTATCTAATAATAAAAAGTTACAAATTCAATTGTCAGGAAATATCCCTCCAGCTGTGTTGAAGTCTTTTAACGTCCTTATTCCAATCATGATTACCGTGACTACCTTCGCAATTGGTTCATTTGCTGTCAATCAATTATTCAATATGGATGTTAATTCGTTGATTACTACTCTAATCACTGGGCCTTTAAGTAGGGTAACGACAGGTTTACCAGGGTTTCTCTTAATTACCTCAATTGCAAATCTCTTTTTTGGGTTTGGAATTCATCAAGCAGTGATATCAGGTTCACTTCTCGATCCGTTCTTGATTCAAAATATGCAAGAGAATATGGCTGCTTATGCGAATAGGGAAGATATTCCACATATCATAAACATGGCATTTAAAGATACGTTTGCTGTTATGGGAGGGTCAGGAAATACTATTGCTTTGCTAATTGCTATTTTTATCTTTAGTCGTCGTAAAGATTACAAAGACTTTGCAAAATTATCCGTAACTCCAGCACTTTTTAATATCAGTGAACCAATCATTTTTGGTTTACCAATTGTTTTCAATATTAGTTTGATTATTCCATTTGTATTGGCGCCGATTTTTTCCCTAACAGTTGCATATTTTGCGACAGCTGTTGGTTTGATCAATCATGTAGTCGTGCAGATACCTTGGACCACTCCTCCCGTCATATCTGGATTTTTAGCAACTGGTGGCGATTGGCGAGCATCAGTCTTACAAATTGCGATCATTGCTGTGAGTGTTTTTATCTACTTACCATTTTTACGTATCGATGAGAAAGTTACCTCAACAATAGGAAATGAAGAGGCAAATGATTGAGAAGAGGAAACTTCACAAGATTTTTTGAAGTCGTCTCAAACCAAAGGGAAGTGAAACAAATAAACTGAACAAATTTGTATATCAAAAAGAGACCACATAGATGTATGTGAGTCTCTTTTTTTGTGGAAATATCGGTCGGTGAACTTGTGTTTAGACGGAAAGAATTACCTGAAGAATTTTTTTTACAAATCTATTGAGTTTCCATTCTATTTCTCACGGTTTTGGCTAACTTTTCAATAATATACATTGCCGGTATCTGGGTTGTAATATCAGCTTCATTAATTTTTTCTAGCGAAATATTATAGGTTATTGAAATATCAGCTAATTTAGAAAGTGTTGAATTAGAGCTGCTGGTAATTCCTATTACTGAGCTTTCTGATAGATTCAAATGATTTAAATATTGAATGATTTCTGTGGTCTCGCCGGAAACGGATAAAGCGACGATACACATTTTTTTTGCTAACTCAGTGGATAGGTAATTAATAGGATAATTACTAGGATCTTCAATGCGAATCGCCATGTTAAATAGTGACGAGAAATAAAGAGAACCATATTCAGCAACAACATTTGAGGAGCCTACGCCAATAAAAATAATCAGCTCTTTTTCCATCAATAAGTGAACTGCCTCATCAAATTTATCTTCAAAGAATTTGTCTTGTGTCCGTGCTAAAAAATTCAAGAGTTCACTCTCAAAATCAAGTGTTTTTACCTCTTTTTCTTCTTTAAGAGATTCGAGATACGCACTAAGGTAAATTTTAAATTCAGAAAAACCGGTACAGCGAAATTTTTTACAAAAGCGTAATACGCTGGCAGTACTCGTATGACTTTTCTCAGCTAATTCTCGAATACTCATGGAAGCAACTGCATTTACCTCTGAAATAATTGCTTTATATACCTCAATATCCGTTTCATTTAAGTCTGGTTGATAGTCAAGAAACAACATAGTAATCCCCTCCTGTTACAAATTGTAACAGGATTGTAACCGGTGTCAATCGTCTGTTTTTGTAACCGTTTACTTAAAAGCGGTATTTAAGGGGATAAAAATAATCTATACTGACCATGTAGTTAAGTTAAAGGAGTGTTTCAGGATGGATAAAGGAATAAAAATTGCAACAATTGGCGGTGGATCAAGTTATACACCAGAATTGATAGAAGGATTTATTAAACGATATGCTGAATTACCGATTTCAGAATTATGGCTTGTGGATATTGAACAAGGAAGAGAGAAATTAGAAATAGTTGGGGAACTTGCTAAACGTATGGTAAAAAAAGCGAACCTTCCAATGAAAATTTATATGACTCTTGATCGTGAAGCGGCATTAAAGGATGCGGACTTCGTTACGACGCAATTTCGTGTAGGTCTTTTGGAAGCGCGAGCGAAAGACGAGAGAATTCCTTTAACATATGACACGATTGGACAAGAAACGAATGGTCCAGGAGGGCTTTTTAAAGGATTACGCACGATTCCTGTTATCTTAGAAATAGTGAAAGATATGGAGCGCCTTTGCCCAGAAGCATGGCTGATCAACTTCACTAATCCAGCTGGCATGGTGACAGAAGCTGTCTTACGCCATAGCAATATGCGTAGAGTAGTAGGTTTGTGTAATGGACCAATTGGAATAGAACGTGGCATTGCAGAAACATTAAAAGTACCCAAACAAGAATTATATGTTGAATTTACTGGGCTAAATCATATGGTTTTTGCGAAAAAGATTTATCATAAAGGGATTGATGTGACCCAAAAAGTACTTACATTGATGACGCAAGATACTGGCGATACAGTTGGTCTGAAAAACATTGCTGATTTAGAATGGGAACCAAATTTTTTCCGAACACTTGGCATGATTCCCATCGGCTATTTAAGGTATTACTATCAAACAGCTACTATGTTGTCTGAGCAAAAACGATCAGCAGAGAAAGAAGGAACTCGTGCAGAAGTTGTGCAGAAAATCGAACATGAGTTGTTTGAACTTTATAAAGATGAACATCTAGCAATCAAACCACCTCAATTGTCAGAACGTGGGGGCGCTTATTATAGTGAAGCAGCATGTAATTTAATTAATTCCATCTATAATGACAAACGTGATATTCAAACGGTCAATACAAGAAATAATGGTGCCATCAGTGATATCGATTGTGATTCAGCGGTTGAAGTAAATTGTTTGATTACAAAACAAGGACCGATCCCTTTGACTACAGGTGAATTACCTATTCCTATCAAAGGACTAGTTCAACAAATTAAGTCTTTTGAACGTATAGCGGCCCAAGCAGCTGTTACGGGAGACTATAACACTGCTTTATTAGCGATGACGATCAATCCCTTAGTTCCAAGTGATAGGACAGCAAAGCAACTACTTGATGAAATGCTTTTAGCACACAAAGAATATCTGCCGAATTTTTTTAAAGGAGAATGACAATGAAAGTAAAATACTATGTTGAGACAAATTACCAAGAAGTCAGTAGGATCTGTGCAAAACTCATTTTAGATGTCTTAAAAGAAAAGCCAAATGGGTTATATTGCTTTGCAGGTGGTGATACACCCGTAGGAACGCTTAACATCATTGCAGAAGCAGCAATCAACAAAGAAATAGATTTATCCCAGGCAAAGTTTATTGAACTAGATGAATGGGTTGGAATCGATCCGAAAAATGAAGGCAGTTGTCTATCCTATTTAAAAAGAAACTTATTCAATCGGGTTCCTATTGACCTAAAGCAACTTCACACATTTGATCCTTTAGCCGATGATTTAAATGAGGAATGCAAAAAAGCTGATAAATTTATCGAGGAGAATGGAGGATTAACACTGAGTTTGCTTGGGGTTGGAGTAAATGGTCACTTAGGTTTTAATGAGCCTGGTTCGTCCTTCGAAGATAAAGCTCATATAGTGAATTTAGACGAATCAACCCAAAGTGTTGGGAAAAAATATTTTTCAGACGAGAAAGTTGATCGTACGAAAGGAATTACGTTAGGGATAGGACAATTATTACAATCTGGAACAATGATCGTACAAGCTAGTGGAGCAAAAAAGAAATCTGCGATACAACAGTTTCTATGCGGTACGATTACAAAAGAGTGTCCAGTTACTTCTCTATGGTTGCACAAAGATCCTGTATTGGTGGTTGATAAGGAAGTCGTGAACTAAAAGGAGGAAAAAAGATGCAGGTCATTGAGAACAAGGTATTGCCTATATTGCTGAAAATAGGCAATAGTAAACACTTAGTTGCTATAAGAAATGGGATTTCCATGACGATTCCTTTTACTATTGTTGGAAGTATCTTCCTAATCATTGGTAACTTTCCAATACAGTCATGGATGGATTTTGTGTCAAATTGGGGGCCCCAGTTGAATGCACCAGTCAATGTTACGTTCGGAATCCTTGGACTGATATCAGCCATTGGTATAGGCTATCATTTAGGAAAAGAGTTTGGTGTTGATGCTATTTCTAATTCGATGCTCACAACTATCGGCTTTCTTCTAGCAACATTAAACGATGACTGGACGATAAATTTGGCTAATTTTGGTGCTAGTGGTATGTTTACCGCGATCATTGTTGGGGTCTTTGTTACTCATGCTTTTAAATGGTTTGTCACTCACAATATTGTAATAAAAATGCCAGAAGGTGTGCCGCCCACTGTAGCAACCTCTTTTGCAACGTTAATCCCAGGGGCATTTATTCTGACCGTTATATGGATCGTCAGAACTTTATTAGGGGTTGATATCAATGAAATCATTACTATTGTTTTCCAACCTTTAATGCAAGGGATGGGAACACTCCCAGGCATGCTGTTATACACACTTCTCGTTTGTTTGCTATGGATATGTGGAATCCACGGAGACAATGTTTTGTCTGGAATTGCGACCCCTGTTTTCCTAAGTTATCTTGCTGATAATACGGCAGCTTTTCAAAGTGGTGCAGAAGTACCTCATGTTTTTGCCGATGGATTTTGGATTGTCTTTATGTGTTTAGGCGGAACTGGAGCAACACTCGGTCTAGTGTTAAATATGCTCCACTCCAGAAGTAAGATGTATAAGTCGATTGGACGATTATCTTTGCCGTCAGCTATTTTTTGTATCAATGAACCGGTTATTTTTGGTTTGCCTATTGTGATGAATCCTGTAATGCTTATTCCGTTTATAGCAACGCCTATGGTCCTATGTATCGGTACGTATATCTTAATGAATATTGGTATAGTAGGACCGATTGTTATTCAAGTTCCATGGACTATTCCTCCTATTATTGGTCCTTATTTAGCTACTAATGGTAGTATTGGAGCAGCCGTTTGGTCTTTTGTATCGATTTTCATTTCATATTTTATTTATATGCCATTTTTCAAAATATTGGAAAAGCAGCAAGTGAAAAATGAAACCGCAGAGGCGCAAGAAACGGGAACAACGATTCCTGTGAGTATAAGTGAGTAGATAGAAGAAGCCTATTTTCCATCATTCATTAAGATAAGTATTTTTAGGTATTAGAAAATAACTTTAAAAAAGTATATTGGAAAAAAGACGATTGTCCTTCATGATTCTGATAGTTTCAATAATAAAACAACAAATAGCATCATTATCTAAGCGAATCAGTAAATGATTCGCTTTTTTTAATGTTGTATTTTTTATCATTTGCTTCTATCAATAAAACCTTCTCGAATACTTTATTGGATGTTATGGTAATCCTTGAAATCTCCTCTTCGGTCCATCGTTAAAAAAAAACGGAGCTTCAGTTGTACCGAGAAATGATGGCGATTTCATTTTGTGCAAGCTATAGTTTAGGTGGGGGTAGCAAATATGATTCATTTCAAATTGACGTATCTGTTTTCAGAACCAAATATTGAGGCGTTTCTTCAGTTGACGAAGTGGAGGGATGAGGAATTTCTGGCGGAGATTGCCAAGATCAATCAAATCACTGAACAGCGGTTGAATCAACGAATCACGATGCATGAGGGAGAAGTTTTGATTCCTTCGCTGATTCAACGAAAATGGGCGGAAATTCTTTTCGATGTCCAGAAGAACACGTTGTTTTTTTCGGAAGAAGAGCGGCGGTCCATGATTTATCTTCTGACTTTTTCAGCAGTGAAAGACTTATCCGTCTACCAGTTTCAAGAGCTGTTCTATGTCAGTAAAAATACGATTTTGAAGGATTTAAAGGGGATCAGAGAGGAACTTGCAGCTTTCAAGATTCAACTATTGTACTCTCGAAAATATGGCTTTTATCTAGAGGGAGAGGAATATCAGATTCGCGCTCTTGCTTTTCGAAAAGTCAGTGCGTTATCCAATACGAAAAATGGGAATTTGCTTTTATTTGAGGGAATCTATGAGCAGAATAAAACGATGTATATTCAAATAAGAGATCGTTTGTCCGCAACATTGACTGCCTTCAATCTGGTGATCGTACCGAGCCGCTTCGAAGAAATGCTTTATTTTCTTAATTATTTATCCTTTCGGATGGCAGAAACGGCTGTTTCTTTAGCGGAGACAGAAACATCGCTGCTACAGTCGCTGCATATCCATCAAGTTAGTCAGCAGTTTTTAGCAGAATTTCCTGCCATCAAAGATCGGAAAACAGAAGAACTTTATGTAACGATCCTGTTGAAAACGATTCTGCAAGGAGATATCGAAGATACTTCATTAGAGTTTTTATTGGAATGTGCCAGTAAGATCATTCATGAAATGGAACGGCTGGCAGCTATCGAGTTTGTGGACTATCGCACCCTTTTGATGAACACATTCTATCATCTTGTCCCGGCGTATTTTCGAATCCGCTACGGTTTTCCACTGGAGAATGTACTGATTGAAGAAATCAAGCTGCAATACAATGAGTTGTTTGAACTGACGAGACGAGCACTGGGTTCTTTAGAAGACCTAGTCGGTACGATCCCTGATGAAGAAATCGGTTATTTTACGATTTTGTTTGGTGGAGAAATCAGTAAACAAAAGGCCAAACGTGATTACTTCCAATTGAATGCATTAGTTGTCTGCCCAAGCGGCATCAGTTCATCCTTGATTTTGGAATCAGAATTAAAGGAACTGTTTCCCCAGATCCATTTTTTGCCGGCTCGTTCGATCGAAGAGTATGAAAATGTTCGCTTCAATGAAGAGATTGATCTGATTTTTTCCAGTGCCCCGATCAAAACCAAACGGCCATGTTATGTGATCAATCCGATTATGACGCCCATTGAGAAGGATGAACTGCTTAGAAACGTACAAGCGGCATTCTTTCCTTCAAAAACTGGCTTGCATTCCATTGACGATGTGTTAGAAGTGATTTTGCCCTATGTTGATTTAAAAGCAGGCATCAGTAAGCAAAAGCTGAGAAAAATTTTGCAAAGAAAAATCAATCGAGAATTGAATAGAAGGGAAGACCAACGTCCGATGTTATCAGATTTATTAACAGCAGAAACCATCCAATTTACTGAGGTGCCGCTGGCTTGGCAAGAAGCCATTCGAGAAGCTGCTGCGCCATTAAAAAAGACCAATAAAATTGAGGAACAGTATATAACCGCCATGATCAATAAAGTGGTGGATCATGGGCCTTTTATCCATATTGGAAAAGGCATCGCTTTGCCTCATGCGCGTCCAGAAGATGGGGTCAATGCGATCGGGATGTCGTTATTAAAAGTCAAAGAGCCAGTGCTTTTGAATGATGATCCGCAACACCCCATTCAAGTGTTTATATGTTTGGCAGCAGTTGACAATGAGCTCCATCTAAAAGCGTTAGCGAGTTTAACAAAAATTTTGTCGAATAATGAAAAACTAACTGCGTTACTTTCCGCAACCAATGCGGATCAAATAATTGAAGTGATCAGAGAAGGAGAAGATGAAAAATGAAATTTGCAGCAGTGTGTGGATCAGGATTAGGATCAAGTTTTATGGTGGAGATGAATATCAATTCTGTATTAAATAAATTGGGTGTCTCAGGTGTGGAAGTGTCCCATTATGATTTAGGAAGTGCCGCACCCGATATGGCGGATGTTTTCTTCGTTGGTGGCGATTTAGCCGATAGTGCGCAGCATCTAGGTGAGATCGTGGTGTTAGACAGTATTATCGATCTCGATGAATTGAAGCAAAAGGTTCAAGCCGTTTGTCAGGAAAAAGGATTACTATAAAAAGGAGTAGACAGTCATGAACGAATTTTTAGATATTCTTGTTGATATCGCGAGTACCCCAGCGATCTTAGTTGCGCTGATCGCTGTTTTGGGGAATGTACTGCAGAAAAAAGACATTGCCACGATCGTCAAAGGGGGCATCAAAACCTTTGTTGGGTTTCTCGTGGTCACTGCCGGGGCTGGGGTGATCGAAAGCTCTCTGGCGCCATTTGGGGAGATGTTCCAAGCAGCCTTTAACATGCAAGGGGTCGTCCCAAATAACGAAGCGATCGTTGCGCTGGCTTTGACGACTTACGGCACCTATACCGCACTTATTATGTTAGCCGGAATGGCCTTCAATATTTTGATTGCCCGTATCACTCGCTTTAAATACATTTATTTGACTGGGCATGCCACGTTGTATATGGCGTGCATGATTGCGGTGATTTTGAGCGTTACTGGAATGAATACTTTTAATCTAGTTTTATTTGGCGGCTTAGCGTTAGGGATCTGTAACACGATTTTCCCAGCGATCGCACAACCGTTTACTCGAGAAATTACTAAAAATGATTCCGTCGCATTGGGGCATACGGGGAACTTCGGCTACGCATTGAGCGGGTTGATTGGGAAATACGTGGGCAATAAGGAAAAATCTACCGAAGACATCAATTTTCCGAAAGGCCTGTCTTTCTTGCGGGACTCTACTGTTAGTATCACGATTACGATGGCTGTTGTATACGTGATCGTAGCAATTTTTGCTGGGAGTGAATTTATTACAGAAAATCTTAGCAATGGCACGAACTCGATCATTTATTCGTTGCAGCAAGCCGGTTCGTTTGCCGCTGGTGTCTTTGTGATTTTAGCTGGTGTCCGTCTGATTTTGGCAGAAATCGTACCAGCCTTTAAAGGAATTTCCGAAAAGCTTGTTCCTAATGCGATTCCTGCATTGGATTGTCCGATTGTCTTTCCTTATGCGCCAAATGCTGTTCTGATTGGTTTTCTAACCAGCTTTGTCGGTGGAATCGTTAGTTTGATCATCATGGTCTTCACTGGAACAACCGTTATTATTCCAGGTGTCGTGCCCCATTTCTTCTGTGGCGCAACGGCAGGTGTTTACGGCAATGCAACGGGTGGTGTGCGAGGCGCCGTCATTGGTTCCTTTATTCATGGGATCATTATCAGCTTCATGCCGATCTTGTTGATGCCAGTCATGGGGGATCTTGGGTTCCAAGGATCAACTTTCTCTGATACCGACTATGGAGTTGCAGGGATCTTCCTAGGAAACTTAGCCAATATGGGCGGTCAAATCGCCATCTTCTCAGGGATAATTGCGGTAGTCGCGGTCTTGATCGGATTGACGATTTTCAAGAAAAACAGCCGGGCAAAATCTGTTTCTGAATAAATAGAGGATGGAGGGATAAATAGTGGCAATCAGTGAACAAGAATACCACGAACTCGAAAGATTAGCGGCAAAGATTCGTTTAGATACCCTTTGCAGCATCAAGAAAATGGGGCAAGGCCATCTGGGCGGTTCCTTTTCAATTGTTGAATTATTGGCCGTTTTGTACGGCAAACAGCTGCGGGTCAATCCACAAGATCCACAGTGGGCGGATCGTGACCGACTCGTTTTATCAAAAGGACATGCTGGCGCCGCACTGTACAGTGCATTAGCAAATACGGGCTATTTTGATCGGTCGTGGTTATGGACGATCAATGAGGGCGGCACGAGACTGCCTTCCCATCCGGATCGCTGGAAAACGCCGGGGGTTGATGCCACCACAGGTTCACTGGGGCAGGGGACTTCCATGGCTGCCGGGATCGCGACGGGTCTGCGCTTGGCAGGGAAGGACAATTTTGTTTATTTGATCGTCGGGGACGGCGAACTAAATGAAGGACAGTGCTGGGAAGCCTTCCAATACATTGCCCACTTCAAACTGAATCACTGTATCGTCATTATTGATGACAATAAAAAACAGCTAGATGGGCCAACCAAAGACATTCTTGATCCCTTTGACATCCAGCAGAAGATGACTGCATTTGGCTTTTATACAGAAAAAGTTCCAGGAGCAGACATGCAAGCCATTGATGAGGCAATCGAGCGCTGCAAAGCGATCGAAGACCAAGCGGTTTGCATTGTCTTGGACAGCGTGAAAGGACAAGGCATTCCTTTCTTTGAAGAATTAGATGCCAATCAATCCGTGAAGTTTACCACGGATGAAATCAATCAAGCGGCAGAAGCGGCAATCAAAGAGTTGACGATAAAAATCGAAGGAGGACGCTAAGGCATGTTTACATTAAGCAAAACCACTGCTGCCGGTAAAGAGCTGCGAACATGTGTCGTTGACACATTGGTGGAACTCATGGATGAAAACAACCAGCTAGTTGCGTTGGATGCCGACCTTGGCTCTGCCAGCGGCTGGACAGCGATTGCCAACAAACATCCCCAACGCTTTATCAACATGGGGATCGCGGAAGCCAATATGGTTGGCGTCGCTGCTGGCTTGAGTTTAACTGGCTATACACCTTTTATCCACACTTTTGGGCCATTTGCAACGCGCCGGGTATTCGATCAGTTGTTTATTTCTGGCGGCTATGGCGGCAATACGATCAATATTTACGGTTCTGATCCAGGGTTTGCAGTCGGGCACAACGGCGGCACCCATACGACATGGGAAGATGTGGCTTTGATGCGAATGATTCCCCAGTCGATCGTCTGCGATGCAGCGGATGAAGTCCAAATGGCATGGATCATAAACACCTTTAGCCAATTATCCGGCATTCATTACGTACGAGGCAATCGGAAAGCGGTTCCGACGATTTATGAAAAAGGCTCGACCTTTGAACTAGGAAAAGGCAATGTTTTAAGACCAGGCGATGAACTGTTGTTGATTGCCAGTGGCCAACTGGTTTCTGAAACACTGCAAGTGGCAGAAGAATTAGCAGAAATAGGAATCAGCTGCGAAGTGATCGACATGTTCACCATCAAACCGATCGATAAAGAATTGATCATCCGCGAAGTTCAGGGAAAACGGCAAGTCATCACCATCGAAAATCATTCTATCACCGGTGGACTAGGGAGTGCCGTCGCCGAAGTGCTTGCTGAAACTGGCAGTGCTGTCCCCTTAAAACGTATTGGTGTCAACGAACGATTCGGTCAAGTCGGCACACCCGATTTCCTGCAAAAAGAATATGGCTTAGATGCTGCTTCAATCAAGCAGCAAATCGTCGAGGGGAAGGTCAGGGGATAGAAAAAAGAAGCATCAACGAATCAATGGTTGGTGCTTCCTTCTCATTTATTTCAGGACTTGCAAAAAACGTCAAACAACGCGTCAGTTCTGCTGTTTGACGTTTTTTTATGAACTACGACAAAAACCAGCGCCGTAACTTTTCTGCTTCGGTTAATGGGAAGTAGAAAAGCTTACTTTCGGTGAAGGTATCTTCGGTTTTGATGGTCAACTGTGACTTGCCCAGACCTTTTTTGTGCTGCCAATACGTCGTGGTGACGGTGAAATCTTGGATTTTATTTTTCTTCAGATAAGCGGTCACCTTTGTTAAGCCGCGAATCGTTTGACACAACAATACATGGTTATCTAAAAATTGATACCCTTGTATTTTGCCCCGCCAGATGCTTGATAACACGAAGGAGCCAAAGAACACGAAGAAAATCAGCGCTAACCACCAGAAAAAGAAGGCGGAGATTCCTACAACAAGCAGCCCGATAAGCAGTGGCCAACGGCAAAAGTACCAAAAGTTGGGTCGCGGATTTTTCACTAGAGCGGTTTGTTGAAACGACCATTCAGGTAAAAAGCGGGCCAATGTTTCGGTCAGCTGCGCCTCTTTCAAAATGGGGAACAGATAGACCGTATCATCGCTTTCTGAAGAACTGCCAGCAGCCAGCAGTAACTTGACGGAGCTTAGATGAAAGATTCGGCGATAAAGATTTTGTTCGACACTTAGCCCTTGGATCCTAGCGAGGGGTATCGTTTGGTGTCGTTTAGAAAACAAGCCTTGCGTGATCAGCAGCTGTTGTTGGTTCGTTTCCACCGTAAAGCCATAATAGCGGAAAATATTTCTAGCAATCGCAAGAAAGAAAAACAAAATTAACAGCCCCAGCAAAAGCGCAGCACCAAATAAAAGGCCGAGTTGCTGCAAATCCGATGCATAGGCAAAGAGATTGGGAATGTTGTCGATCACGTTGTAGCCGATGACTAGAACCAAGGTGAAAACAGAAAAATCAGTGATAGAAAACAAGAAAATCTCCTTGAATTTCAAAGTGAATGTTTCTAACGGCGGATTTGCTGTTTCCTCACCCGAAAAAACAGTAGCGTAATTATTGGTTGGTTCTTCTCCACTAGCTGCTTGGGCAGTCGGCTCTTGTGGTGTCGCAGCTGCTTTTTTTGACGCTTCGATGGAGGCAATGAGAACCAGCGGCAACGCTGGGAAAAGAATTTCGGCTTCGCCACTCGAACTTGCGGCGCTTTCCAATTTCACTTCAGCTAGTTTAAACGGACGTAAATAAAAGTAATGATTCTCTTGAATGGTTTGGATGCGTTCAAACGGCAAAATCGTTTGTTTTTGGATAAAGAGTCCTTTGTTGACTAGCACACTCGTTTGATCGATTTGAAAGGTAAAGCGGGTGTATGACAGTACCGCAAAAATCAAACAGACCAGTAAAAATAGCAGAATGCCGCCCAGAATCATTGGCAAAGAAGGGGCGTCGTTGAATAATTTGAATACAAGCAGAAACGCTAGTACCAGAAAATTTTTGCAATTTTTGAACCAATAAAGACCGATACACAGCAACGGCAGTCGTTGTTTTTCATAGATCATCTTTGACCACCTCGACTAAAGTCATAATGGTTTCTCGCAAGCGTTCGGCTTGCGCCACTGGTAGGCCTTCAATGGTGTGGTTGGTGGCAGCCGTATGGATCTGTAAGGAGACTAAGGAGTATTTTCGCAAAAAGATCCCTTGGTCTGTTTCGATATGCTGGATTCGGCGGATCGGAATATACGTGGTGCTGCGGAATAGATAGCCGTGTTGAATGGCGATATCATTTTCTTGGATCTCGTAGCGATGGAATGTGTAACGGTAGCTCATCAGCACAAAAGAAAGCAGATGGCTGATCAAAGTCAGCGCCAATAAGCTTGACCAAAGGGTGATCACCCAGAAATGCAGCCAGTTTTGCGTGGCTAGAAACCAAAAAGAAGCAGCGAAAATCAGGCTGAAAATAATCAGTGACGTAATCCTTCGCAACCGCCAAACACGAATGATGGTCTGAGGCATTTGTTCATTTAATAAGGGATAATTCAAGGGAAACATCCTCTCTACATAGAAATAAATAGGGTTACCCACAAATATAGTGGAGATAGAAGAAAAAAACAAGGTCAGGAATTAAAAATAGTTAATTGTGATTTAAATATTGTTGCGAATAGGTAAAAAAAGAAAAAGCCACGTTTAGCTAACCAATGAGAATGAGTTTGTTCGTCATGAAAAAAGCGAATCTGCTATTGACTCTCCCTCAAGAGGAGACAGTATGCTTTAGTAGAAAGGGGCGATTGCTGTGGAAAAAATGATTGAGGTTGCTGGGCTGTCAAAAGAAATCAATGGACGCAAAACAATTGATCAACTGACCTTTTTGGTATTGGAATACCGCTGGTCGTACTATTTTTGACCAATAGGATTGGTGGAGATAAAGTGAGGGGGGCTGTTTCTTATACATCACAAGATAGTGGCAGATAGAAGAAGTACCAGAAGCAGTTTGTACGGTCCATAGAGGAGCCTATGCAGAATTTCCGAAAGCCTATGCTGCAGTTATCCAGTTTGTTGAAAGCAACGGCTATCGAATCAAAGTGCCTTTTCGTGAAAGCTATATTGATGGTATTTGGAATAAAGAAAGTGAAGAGGAAGGGCTGACTGAGATCCAGCTTCCTGTTGAAAAAATCAGCAGGCGACAGTAAGCAAAGACGTAGTTTGATGCAGTTTTTTTGTTAGGCAAGGTGTGAATTGCAGTAAGAACTTCTTTTATCGAAGGAAAGCAGGCGATTCCCATTGACAAATCGACTAGCGCCTTCTAAACTAAAAGCAGAAAAACAAGAGAAAAAGGTGATGGCTCCGGCCTATCTGCTGTTATTCCTTCGTTAACAGGGGTAGGACTGGAAAAGAGTAAATAAAATCAATTTCATAGGCAAAAAATTGACTGCATGCAGTTTTATTTGAAGTGCCTATCATTGATTTTATTTTACTCTTCGCTTTTTGATCTTCATCGTTTGAAGGTTGACCGCAGAGTGAAATCTGCGGTCTTTTTTGTTTTTCAATTATTTTGAAAGGAGAAAATAAGATGTACCAAGAATTGAGAAAGGCAATCGAGCGGCCACCGCTCTATAAAAAAATGGCAGAGGCGTTTTGGGACGATGCGTATATTTCCAAGCAAATGTTAAAGGCTCATTTGGATCCTGATTTTGAGGGAGCTAGTAGAAAGGTTGACTTTATCAACGAATCCGTTCGATGGATCAGTCGCCTTGTTCCGCCAGAAAAACAGACGCAACTTCTTGATATCGGTTGCGGACCAGGGATCTACGCGGAAAAATTTGCAGCGCTGGGCTATGAAGTGACAGGCGTTGATTACTCCAGAAGATCCCTTACCTATGCGAGAGATTCTGCGAATAAGCGGGAACTAAATATTACCTATCTATTTGATAACTATTTGGAGATGGCATTGCCTCAGCAATTTGATTTTATTACCTTGATTTATTGCGACTATGGTGCCTTAAATCCAGAGGAACGCAAACTACTGCTAAAAAATGTGCTGGCGCATCTAAAACCGGGTGGCAAATTTTTGTTCGATGTATTTACGATTGCACAGTTTTTAACGCTTAATGAAGAGCAGACCTGGGAAAGTCACGAATCAGAAGGGTTTTGGCGGGGGGAGCCCCATCTTGTGCTATATCAACGATGGAAATATCCTGATCACGTCTTGCTGGAGCAAACAACGATTTTAGCAGAAGGTGAGACCACAAATTATTACTTATGGACGACCTATTTTACAAAAGATGCATTGCTGAGGGAAGTTCAGGCTGCAGGCTTTGATATCTGTGAGGTATTTGGCGATGCTAAAGGCAGTCCTTATAGCGAAGAAGATTCAACAATGGCGATACTTTTGAAGAAGCCACAACTGAAAGAGTAGTTTTCTGTAAATAGAAACAAAAAGAAACGATGATTTTTCGTCGTTTCTTTTTGTTTGGCTCGGAACTGATCGATCAATTTTTTCGTACTAATGATCGGGCCTATTCAACACTACTCATTCAGCGAAACGTCGAACCATCGTAATATCTGTTTCCAAATAGCCCATTTTTTTGTATAGCTGATACGCAGATTGATTATGGGCAAAAACGTGCAAGCCGATCTCAGTGATGCCTTGCTGGATCGCCCACTTTTCCAAAGCTTGTAACGCTTTGGTTCCATAGCCTTTTCCTCGCTGGTCTTCCTCGATGATAAAGTCATAGATGAAGGCTTTCTGGGCAGCTGTGTTGATCCAAATCACCCCGATCGGTTCACTAAAATCAGCTGCAAATAAAGAAAACAAGTGATTGTTTTCAGTGGCAGTCCCTTGAGGAAGTAAAGAAGCAAAGCTTTCTTTGGCGAGGGAGAGGGCCTCGTCTTTGGCCCATGTGCCTGCTTGGACTTTGTCATTGGCGTATTCGAAAACAGCATTGGCTAAGTAGGCAGCGTAGTCGCTGTCTTTCATTGGTATTAAGTTCATCTATTTCTCCTTTCGTCCTTTTGGATTCTCCCTATCTTGCAGAATGATTGCAGTAAGGGGAAATGGGGACGCTTGATTGGTAACTATTTGTTCCCCCTTCAGTTGAAGGTCTCTGACAGCGGGTCTCGTCGTTGAAACAAAAACAGGTCATCCGGTGCAAACTGGTGGCGTGCATTGCAAGTATAGCCTCGTAGCCAGTCAACCCCATCGATGCGGCGAACGTAGAATCCTTTGGGGAAATCGTCGGTTTTTTCCAAAGGCACAGAAGCGATCGTGATTGCGGCAGCTGGCGCTTTTCCTTGGGATTTCAGTCCGGTACTATTTGCCAGTTGACGATAGCTAAGACGAAAGTGTAAGGCCATTTCCAAGGTACAACAAGTCAATCCATAAGGAGGCGCAGCTGCAAAAATCTCCGTCAAAGAGCCGCCTTGGGGGAGTCCCAGTTCTTTAAGGGGAACAATCACACAAGCAGCACGCTGTTTATCGGCACTGAAGGAGAGCTGGGGATGGCGCAAGAGCTGGTTGGCATACGCGTTTAAGTGAATCTGATTTTCTTCCAACTGCTGGCAAAGGCGGTTTAGCGATACCCCGCCATACTGTACGATCACTTCCTTCAAATCAAACACTCCTTTCAATAGGGATCTTTTTCCTAAAAAATCAGTTCGCGCCCTCGTTCTCAGACAAATTGGCATAAATCGCAGCAACTTCTTCTTGGTAACGATTCTTTAGTCGAGGGGGACTTAAAATGCGTAGGCTTTTTCCAAAAGAGAACAAATAGGGCACTACCCAGCTTTCCTCGGGCAAATCAACGGTAACCACAGCAGTGCCTTCCTCCGTCAAAGTAATATCCTGATGATCGAACTCATCATATACCCGATAAAGAACGTCGGCTTGAAAGAATAGACGCGCAGGATAGGTGGTAACAGTCAATTCAATGGCAGAATCAGGCGCAGTGACCGGAAAAAAATGCTGTTCAGTGACGTGGACCTGACTCATGCGGCTGATTTTAAATGTCCGAAAGGCATTCTTTTGCTGGTCGAAGGCTTGCAGATACCATGCTTGCGAACGAAAAAGCAGTTTGTAAGGCTGACAGACGCGTTTTTGCGGTCCCTGTTTACTGATATAGTCAAAGGTGATCACGTGGTTCGTTAAAATACTCTTTTTTAATAAATCAAACGTGTCGTTGCCGTTTTCTCGCCGATGCCAAGTGGAAAAATCAACTTCTAGCCAGTCTGCATCGTTTTGCTGGAATAAGGATTGCAGTTTTGCCAATGATTCTCCGCTGATCTGTGGCGTTAGCTGGCGAATCCCTTTCAACGCCAAAAGTAGGTTTTTTCGTTCTTCCTCTGATAATAACACTTTATCCAACACAAAACTGCTTAACAGATAAACGCCGCCATTTCGACCCGTTTCGGTATAGATGGGCACGCCAATACTGCTTAGGGTATTGATGTCTCTTGTGATGGTGCGAGTCGAGACTTCAAATTGTTTGGCTAATTCAGATGTCGTTGCTTTTTCATGATTCAACAGGTGGTAGATAAGGCCGAACAGGCGTGTCGTGCTCACTTGGTTTACTCCTTTTATAAAAAGATGATAAAACACTGACAGAAGGTGTCTAGGTTTTTATCGTATCATAAAGACAAAGAAGGAGGAACTCTAATGAAATTTTCGATAATGGCAACGGAAAGAACCAATAATTTTACTGATCCAGCGATTCAAGCAAAAATCACTGGCTTATGGGAGAAAAACAGCGAGGCGGTCAAGAAAGCCTCAGAAAAAGGAACGGTCATCGCTTGCGTTTACCACGAGTATGAGTCAAACTATCAAGGAGACTATGCCGTTTCGCTTTGTTTCGAAGAAACGGAGCAAGCAGACTTTGATACAGACAAATTTACTTGGAAAAAGTATCCGATCGATCGGCGCGATGCGCAGGGCATTCTGACTACTTGGCGTCAAGTCTGGTCAGAGGAAGAAAACCAGCAGTTGCAGCGCAGGTATTCCTTTGATTTCGAACAGTATGCGCCAGACGGCGAAGTAACGATTTTTATCGCCATTGAAGAAAGCGACAAAGAGTAACCATTTTCCTGAATAGGAGGACAGTCAATGAGACAGTACGAAAGCAAAGCAGACTTGATCCAAGAGATCACAGAACGTTACCAAAAATTTCGCCAAGAATTTGTTGAAATTCCCGAAGCGTTACGAAATCAGCGAACAGTTGGGGTCGATAAGACGCCTTCAGAAAACTTGTCTTACCAAATCGGCTGGGTCAGTTTGTTATTGTCATGGGAAGCACAGGAACAACAAGGGATGAGCGTTCACACACCTGCTGAAGGGTATAAATGGAACAACCTTGGCGGATTGTATCAATCCTTTTATCAGACATATGGCAGTTTGACCTTAGCACAGCAGCAAGAGCTCTTAGACCAAAAAGTGACGGCCCTTTGCCAGTGGATCGAAGGCTTATCCGATCAGGAATTGTTTGAAGCAGGGCAGCGGGATTGGGCAACCACCAAAGCACAGTGGCCAGTCTATAAATGGATCCATATCAATACAGTAGCACCCTTTACCAATTTCCGAACGAAAATCCGAAAATGGAAAAAGGAAGCACTGCATTGATCAATAGAGAAATGAATGAATCGAACAGGAAAATCACACCCTTTTCATAGTGTGATTTTTTGCTGTACATAAAAAAACGGTTCATTGAGAAACAATGGCAAAGAAGCGCCAGCGACTTGCTATCAATTGTGAGAGACTGAAAATCGTGCTATGATGGCGTTAATCAGAGCAAGGAGGAAAAAGCTGATGTGTGGTGGCATTATTTCCCAAAAAATTGCCTAAGCCCATGTAGATCAAGACCAGCAAAAAACGATTTACATGGGAGGAACAAATGATGAAAGAAAACAAATATGATGACCAAACGTTTTTTACTAAATACAGTGAAATGACTCGTTCACAAAAAGGCCTGCAAGGAGCTGGAGAATGGCAGACGCTAAAACAAATGTTGCCGGATTTTAAAAAGAAGCAGGTGCTTGACCTAGGTTGTGGGTATGGATGGCATTGCCAATATGCTGTAGACCATGGAGCGGCAGCAGTACTAGGAACGGACATTTCTCAACGGATGCTTGAGGAGGCCAAGAAAAGGAACCCTGATCCGAAAATAACGTATCAATGTGTCGCAATGGAAGAAGTGACACTTCCCCCAGCCACAATAGATGTTGTTTTAAGTTCATTGGCGTTTCACTATGTGGCAACGTTCGAAACATTGATCAAAAGCATATCGGTCTGGCTGAAACCTGGTGGTGTACTCGTATTTTCGGTGGAGCATCCGGTTTATACTGCGGAAGGATCGCAAGATTGGCAGTATGATAGGCAGGGGGAAATCCAGCATTTCCCAGTCGATCATTACTATTATGAAGGCAAGCGGGAAGCGCAATTTTTAAATGAAACGGTGACCAAATACCATCGTACCCTGACAACCTATTTAATGACCTTATTGCAAAACGGCTTCATTTTAGAAAAAGTGATTGAGCCGCAGCCGCCAGAAGAATTACTGGAAGTACCGGGAATGAAAGACGAAATGCGCCGACCAATGATGCTGCTAATAGCTGCTAGAAAAAGCTGACTTAAAGAATTGTTAAACAGTTGATCTGTGAAGATCAGCTGTTTTTTTGTTTTGTGTCATCGTAAGAAACAACCGATGAAGCCTGTGATCGCTTGATGTGTAGTGGGTTGAGTTAACAAAATAAACTGTTATTTTAATTGCTAAAGTGACGCGAAGGTGACAAAAATGAAACGCCATTACTTAAAAGGGTATGCTATATTTTAGACAGTACTTGTTTTTTTACGGAAAAAAGCCGATAGATGATGGCGTAACTTACGCAATCGCCGCCAATTGGTTTTATAGAAAAAACGCAAAACCATTCCCAAGTCCAATGCACGTTTGCTGAATATTCAGCAAACGAAAAGTAAATGACTATGATTAGAAAGGGTGAGGATCATCGAAAACAACCAAACCATTGGCTTAACGTCAGGGGAAGTCAAGGCGCGGGTGCAGCGCGGTCAAGTCAATAAGACAAAAAAGGATACGACGAATACGTACCCGAAAATCCTGTTTACCAATATCTTTACCTTTTTCAATTTAATCAACTGTGTCCTATTCTTTCTCGTCTGTTTGACGGGTTCTTATCAAAACGGTTTGTTCGTCTTTGTTGTCTTCAGCAATGTGATCATCAATCTCTTTCAAGAAGTTCGTTCCAAACGAACGCTAGATAAGCTGGCACTGCTAAAAGTTGCCAAAGCCGATGTTTATCGGGATGGTAAGCTGGAGAATTTGCCGATCCACAAACTCGTAATGGATGATGTGTTACGACTGAAAAGCGGGGATCAAGTGCCGACGGATGCCAAAGTCATTCAAGGATCTTTAGAAGTCAATGAATCCTTGCTGACTGGTGAAATGGATACGATCCACAAACAGCCGGCAGACGAGTTGTTTTCTGGCAGTTTTATCACTGCTGGTGAAGCGTTGTGCCAAGTGATCCACGTAGGCGCTGATAACTATATCGCAAAAATCAACAAAGAAGCCAAGACCATCAAACGACAAAAATACTTGATCCAAGGCAGTTTGAATAAAATCATTCGTTGGATCAGCTTGATTTTGGTACCGTTATGTACCCTCTTGTTTGTCAAACAGTTCTATTTCTCTCATGCGGCTTTCAACACCGCCATCTTACGGACGGTGGCGGCAGCTGTAGGGATGTTCCCCGAAGGTTTGTTTTTATTGACCAGTGTCACATTGACCATCAGTGCCGTCTATCTGGCGCGCAAAAAAGTGATGGTGCAGGAATTGAACTGCATTGATGCTTTGGCACGGGTCGATGTTCTTTGCTTAGACAAAACCGGCACGATCACCGAAGGCAAGATGACGGTGGAAAAGACGATTTCCTTACAATCGGAAACACCGTTGGCAGAAATCACCGGCAACTTAATGGCGCAGCTACCCGATCAGAACCCAACGGCAATGGCGCTACGAACCTTTTTTTCAGAAAAAACGACTTACCAGATGCAGCAAGTCGTCCCCTTTTCATCTGACCGCAAATTCAGTTGTGTCACGTTTGAAGGGCAAGGCACTTATTTCATCGGAGCTGCGTCGATTTTACTGGGAACCAACCATGAAGCTGTCTTAAAACAGGAAAGACAGCTGGCAGAAGAAGGCTATCGGGTGATCGTTTTGGCGCACAGTGCGCAAGGCTATGAGGAGGCAGGACTGCCGACGGATATTGAACCGTTAGGATTTTATTTACTGTCAGACACGATCCGTGAAGATGCCAAAGAGACCTTGGAGTATTTTCGTTCACAAGCAATCCAATGCAAGATCATCTCTGGCGATGATCCAGTGACAGTCAGTCAAATCGCGAAAAAAGTCAATCTACCAGGGGCTGCTGATTTTATCGATGTATCAAAATTAACTGCAGCCGAATTAAAAGAAGCTGTCAGCAACTATCAGATTTTTGGTCGAGTGACGCCGCAACAAAAGAAAGAAATGGTACTCTACTTGAAAGAACAAGGGCATACTGTCGCGATGACTGGCGATGGCGTCAACGATGTTTTGGCGCTGAAAGAAGCCGACTGTTCCATCGCGATGGCTTCCGGTGTCGATGCTGCGCGTCAAGTATCAAATTTGGTGCTTTTGGAAAATCAATTCGATGCTTTGCCATCGGTCATGGATGAAGGCCGCCGAGTAATCAATAACATTACTCGCTCAGGTTCATTGGTGCTAGTGCAAGTCTTATTCTCCATCATGATCACTATGGGGACGTTGTTATCAGGAACGACCTATCCTTTTGAGCCGATCCAATTAACGATCATCAATGCCTGCTTTGTCGGCATTCCGACCTTCTTTTTAAACTTTGAACCAGACTTCAATCGGATCAAAGGGGAATTTATGACAACGATTTTCAAAAATGCTTTTCCAACAGCATTGACGATTACGGTAGGAACTCTGCTGATCATCAACTTTGGCTATTGGTTCAACAGTAGCAGCAAAGCTCTATCGATCATGAGTATTATTTTTACCGCTTGGAACTATCGCTTGATCCAGAAAAAAGTCTATCCAGCTATCAACAGCTATCGAACGATGATTTTTTTCAGCACCCAGATCTTGTACTTTGCTGCCTTGATCGTCGGTCGTGACCTCTTTAACCTAGGCAATACCAGCTATCTCAACCTCATTCTCTTGATTGCCTTGTTGAATTTTTCCGCCTATATGCAACGCTTTGCGGATAAGGGCATCGAGTTACTGATGCGAAGGTATACGAAGAAACGTAAAAGCTTGTCAAAAGAAATGATTCAGTAAATGGTAGAAAAACTGATTGCTTAAGTAGCGCTTGTAGCTTGCTAAGCAATCAGTTTTTGTTTATAAATAAATTTCTTTTATTTTCAAGGAGTCTAAGTCTTGCTATGAAACTCGTTTCATACCGTACAATCAACCGAGGGACCTTTTCAGAAAATTTGTCGAAAGTGAATCAGTAAATTTTCTATGGTAGACTTAGGTCAATCGTAAAACAAACAGATAGGAATGAAGGAAATGGCAACGATACGCGATATAGCAAAAATCACTGGTTTTTCGATCACGACAGTCTCTCGTGTGATCAATGGCCATCCTTATGTCGATGAGCAAAAGCGAGCAGCGATTTTGGCGGTGATGGAAGAACTGGATTACAAACCGAATAAGATCGCCCAAAAGCTCAGCTCGGGGAAAACCTATAATATTGGGGTCATCGTGCCGTTTGTCAATCACGCCTTTTTTGATGGGATTCTAAATGGCATTATGGAAGAAGCCTTTGCTAAAAAATACAAAGTGACGTTATTGCCGACCAATTTTGATCGGAAATTGGAACTAGAATATCTAGAAGAATTCGCTGCAAAAGGGTTTGACGGATTGATCGTTATTACCCGTGCAAATCATATCGAGACGTTTTATCCCTACATGGAAAAAGGACCGATCGTTTTTTGTGAAAATTCGACCGGTACTGCTGTTCCTTTCGTTGCGATCGACTTGGTCGGCTCTGTGACAGCTAGTATCAATTATTTAAAAGAACAAGGCGTAAAACGTTTGGGACTGACGCTCGGGCGCAGCAAACGTCTTAGCTGCAATTCAGTCAATACCATCGCAAAAGCCAAGGAGCTGTTTCCTGCTTTTTCGGAAGCCGATATTTATTGGGATTGTATCAAAGCACAAGACGGGATTTCCGCAGCAGCCTTTTTTAAAGAACGAGGAATCGATGGGGTGATCACAAATGGAGACGAAATCGCAGCAATGATTTTGAATCAATACTCCCACGGGACAGCACCCATCGTGATTGGACAAGAAAACCTGCTCATCAGTCAAATGCTGCATTTTTCTTCCGTTGAGTTTCATCTGAATCAGTGCGGCAAAGAAGCCTTTCGCTTGTTTCAAGAAAGAAAACAAGAACAGATCATTCTGCCTTATGAACTTATTATTCGTGAATAATCATTGTCAAAAAAAAGAACACACCTTATTACGAGAGGTGTGTTTTTGCCTGATTTTTAAAGGGAATTTGAGGAGATAAAATAAAAAAATAAAGAAAAAATCAATTTTGAATGCTTGCTTTTCACAGAGTAAAGGGCTACCATTGGTCTGTGGCTTTTTCGCCACAAAAATAGGAAACGTATCAGACAAGAGTACTTGGGGAAGATTCTCTTGGGGGAAGCCTGATACGTTTCCTTTTGTTCATTCTAACACTATTTATATATAAAGTAGAGAGATATTGAGTAGATAAATAAAAATACTGCTGTAATTGATGAATAGGAAAAGAGCAAGCTCACAAAGGACTACTTTCAAATCGTTTTCCTACAACATGTTGGATGGCAAATGGCTCCTCATGTTTTGGTTAATAAAAGAGGATCAACTAACTAATTGTGTGGCACCAACTAGAAAATTACATAGCTTAGCAACACCTGTTTCAGCTGTTTCTTTGATTAGAACAGTTGCAGTATTCTCGTAAACATGAATCACACTAACTTCTTGTAAACCGGTAAAGCCAATAACATTTGCCTGATAGTTTTGACCAGGGAACACTTGGTATTTTTCCATGTTTTTATCTCCTTCATTATTCTTATTTCAAAAGAATAATAATTAAAATTTAAGGAAAAGTAAAGTGAAACGATTTTTCATTCAAAAACACAGCCCTTTGGCGTTTGTCTCGAGTAGTTTCGATCTTTTTCTGCAATTTTTCATTATTTTTTTCAATAAATATGCGGTGGCTTATTGAACTTTATTCAAGAATATGTGCCTCTTTTTTTAGCAGCAACCACAGATTTCATCTAAACGAATGGGAGAAAACAGCAGCTGAATTGTTTGTTTTGTACCGGATTGGGGCTTATAATAAAAATAGGAAGAAGGATCGACGTCACCGCTTCCTAAATCAATTGAAAAGGGCGTGGAAGTTATGGAAAACGTATACCGAAATAACTTTATCAAAAGAACTATTCAACTGATGTTTGCACCAAAAAAGATCAGAAAGCGTCCACCAGAACAATGGATCAAAATGCCTACCGACCGAGGTATTCGGAGAAAGGACGCGTGATCCAGCATCTCGCAGCTATGCGTGAAATAGTATTTGAAGAGAAAAGAACGTTAGGAAGTCCCGAACGCGGGACTTCCTTTTTTGTGTCAGTGACATTGGGGATTTAGCGAGAAAGCAGTTGCCAGCAGGTTCTCTTGTGAAGGGCTCCTTTCAGAAAAGGATATAAAAGGAAGCTTGCACTTTTTCCTAGCGCTCAATAGACGAACGGAAGAAATCAATAGATAGCAGTGTTAATGGATAAAGGATCGAAAGGATTCTTTCCAGCTGTTTTAAATTTTAAATTAGGTTTTCCAAAAAGCATGATATTCAAAGTGGCGTTAGTCTACCTACGTGATCAGAATGGATGATTGATAAAAGAAGGGGAATATAAAAGCCACTTTTTTCGCACATAGATTCTGTTAAAATAAACTTAGAGGTTCAAACCTGTAAAATAATCTTATAATTTTTAAAGAAGGTGAAAGCATGGACTACCCAGAAATCGCAGGTCATTTCCAGACAACATCCTTTGATCCCCAACCGTTTGTGCAAACGGCGATCGATGATTGAAAGGTAAGAGAGAGGCTAGTGGAGAATATCGTTGATGGTCAAAATCATATCAATGAGTATTTTAATAGTTATTTGATCATTAAAGAAGTAGCCGTTAAAAACCCTGAGCTGATTTATGATGAATGGGAACGGATCTGGGCATTGCATACCCATAAAAACTCCTATCATCGGTGGATCGCTCATGATTTGATCACTCAACTTTTGGTGATTGATCATGAAGACAAGTTTGAAGGGATCAAGCAAGAGTATGTACTGCTGCCTAAAGGAGAAAAAATTAGTAATTTCTTGAAGATGACTGAAAACATCCAGGAAGCCAGTCGATACAAAGACCTTCAGCAAGAGATTCAGCGTTTACTTGCGGATCAAGAATGGCTGTCCCACTTCAATGAAAAACAAGTGAAGCGTATTGAAAAAGTCCTTCAAACCCTTTTGGCTGAATGAATCAAGAAAAGCAATAAAACTTGTTTCAGAAGGAATTTTTCTACTATTTTTCTTGATTACTAGGAATAGTAGTGAGCAATGGGGAACACATTGCAATGATAGCTAACAATTATTTGCATGTATCGAATGCAAAATCTCCCTTAAGTCCTTGTAAGAAGCTAAGTGAAACTTTATACTAGAATGTAATACTTATTCAAAAAAAGGACAAATAAAATGAGGACATGAGCTTTTATGAAGAAATATTGTAAGGATAATGTGCTGGAAGCGGCGATGACGCGCCTGGAATATATTTTTGATACCTTTCCCCATGTTTATTTCTCTTTCAGTGGTGGAAAAGATAGCGGTGCCATGATTCAGTTGGCTGACCAAGTCGCCCGACAAAAAAAGAAAACTTTTGATCTGCTGATTTTAGATATCGAGGCAAATTATGATGCTACGAGAACGTTCATGGAAAAAATCAAAGCGTTACCAACTATCAATCAAACCTTTCACTTCTGTTTGCCCTTTTACGAGGACAACAATACTAGCGTATTTCAGCCACAATGGCTGATGTGGGATGAACAAGAACGTGAGAAGTGGGTACAGATGATGCCAAAAGATGCGATTTCACTTGCTGATTTAGATGAATCATTGATGCAAATCTATCAGAGTGCAAATATGAATCCAGATAAGTTCTTACGAAACTTTGCTCACTGGTACGCAAACTATCATCAGTGTGAACCCGTTGCTTGTGGCGTTGGCATCCGAACACAGGAAAGTCTATACCGATATCGGTCGATCACTTCGCCAAAGTATAACTTTCGGAAGCAATGCTGGATCAAACGGCAAGTAGCAGATTCCATGGTCGTCAATTTTTACCCCATCTATGATTGGAAGACAGAAGATGTCTGGGGCGCCTATGCCCATTTTGACTGGCCGATCAATGGCTTTTATGAAAAATTATATGATCATGGCGTTCCGATTCATCAAATGCGAATCTGTCAGCCTTATGGTATGCAGCAACGAAAAGGCTTATACCAATATGCTCTGGTGGAACCGGAAACGTGGGAACGGGTCGTCAACCGCGTGTCAGGAGCCAATTTTGGTCGATTGTATGCCCAGACGGGATTATTGGCGCATTACAATACGAGAAAGCCAAGTCATATGACTTGGCAAGAGTATGCGGTCTTTTTACTGGAATCAATTGGACTTTATTCAAAGAAATTACAGGACCATTATTACCGCAAAATCACGATCTTGATTGATCATTATCGAGAAAAGCACGGAATCGAAGTGGAAGACATTCCCGATGTGACCAAACGTAAGGAGTGGCTGAAAAACGAAGTACTCTGGCATGACTGGAAAGGGATCGCTCGTGCGTTAGAAAAAAATGATTTTTCTTTGAGCACGCGACAATACAGTCTGACGAAAAAAGATGAGACGGAATTGTATGAGTTGGCGGTCGATTTTGGGGCGGCGTTGGGAATCGAGCATTTACCCAAGTATCAGTTAAAAAAATTGAATGCCAAATATGAGTATTTAACGAAAAAAATCACCTAACGATGGACGAATGTGTCCCTAGAGAGGAAGGGTTTTGTGAACGAACGATTGGTTTTATTTTTTCCACCGTATAAGAAAAGCCAATTCTATCAATTGATGGGGGCATTTTTTGCGGAACGGGTGTATCAGCAGCAATTTCCGTACTTAGTCAATGATGAGAACTGCTACTGGTATGTGATTCTTGATGACGAAAAACGGGTGACCGCTTTTTCTTATTATGAAAAAGGCGTCAATAAAGTGGAGCTAGGGGAATTTTATGAAAAAGATCCAACTGCTCAATTTAAAAAGTTTCTTTTACGGAAAATGTTGGTGGATATCAGCCGCAACTACCCAGAAGCAGAGATTCTCGCTTCTAGTAACCAGCCTAGTGAAATTGCACTTTTGGAGTCAAAAGGGTTTGCGGTCTATCGACAAACAAAAAATTATTCATTTCTAAAAAGGAGTGTAGTACCTCATGAGCGATATCGATTTTCCAGTGTTAGCGGCGAAGCTGATCCCAGTCAGCAAGATTCACGCGAATACGTATAATCCCAACACCGTGGCTGCTCCAGAGATGGATTTGCTGGAACTGTCGATTCGGGAAGATGGCTTTACGCAGCCACTGGTTTGTTATCACGATAAGGAGCAGGACAAGTATATTTTGATCGATGGGTTTCATCGGTATGTCGTAGCAAAAGATCGCTTAGAATTGCCAAGCGTTCCGGTCACAGTGATCGATAAGCCTTTTGAGAATCGCATCGCTTCAACGATTCGCCACAATCGAGCACGTGGTACCCATGGCATCGAGAAGATGGGAAACATCGTGCAGCAGTTGGTCGCTAACGAGTGGTCGGATGAACGAATTGCCAAGGAATTGGGGATGGACCGCGAAGAGGTCTTTCGCTTTAAGCAGCGCTCAGGCTTAAAAAGTGCCTTTTCCAACCATGAATTCAGCAAATCTTGGATTGAGTTTGAAAAAAGATACTATAAAGGCAAAAAAGAGACCTGAGAGGTTGAAAAAACTATCTAAAAAAGCTATCTATTAGAAGACAGCGATTCGTTAATAATTCTTTTTAAATTTTGAATAGGTGTTTTTTACAACGATAACGATCAGATTGATCACCATCGACAAACAAAGCGTCCCTAAGAGAATGGCCAGGATCACACCTAATGTGTCTCTTAGAAAGCTGAAGATCGCTTCAATGATAAACATAGTTTTTCCTCCTTTTCTCATCGTCTATTTTTTCTGACAATTGCAAAAATAGGCTCCTTGAGCAATAACTGCCTGCTACTAAAAACATGATCGAACGGTTTTCAAGTCCAGCCTTTTTTGGTGATTGTTCTTTTCCAAAGTAGAGTATACATTGGAAAGGATGAAAGAACGTTTCTATTTTTTATAATCGGTAAAAAATTCTGAAATGTAAAGAACAACAGTGGCTTTTTTATCTCCTGCGGATAGCATGAATAATCGTACCAGTTTGCATAAAAAAAGTAAAATGATAACAAAAAGTGAGTGGCGAAACAAGAGGTAATCATCTGATTGAATAATAATAAGCGAAATGAAAAGCTATGCTGCACAACGTCTGTAGAACAGAAAGAGGTTGTGCGGCTATTTGTTTTCACGCTGCTTCTTTGCTGCTAGAATAAATACTATCATTTTTTTTTGAAGAATAACTGCATAAAAATCGATCGTGATCAAACTGGTTTTATAACAATTACAGTAAGCGCATTTTTAACTCAAAGACAAACTTTTTTGTAATATTCGGGAAAAGTGTCAATGGTTGCTTTGACAGTAAGCCAATCGTCATGCGGAGATTCGGTAAAGGCAGTGATAAAATTTTTACTTGAGCGCATGTTTGATCAATGATCGAACGCGGGACTAGACCGCAGAAGCCTGTTTGTTCAATCAAATAAGGAATCGTCGTGCTGCTGCTGACATATTCCCATTGGAGCGAAGGTACACACTGGTCAAGGTAGCCCTCGATATTTCTAAGTGCAGGACAGTCACCGCCGGAACTGTATAGATGGATTCCTGTAAGGTCGGCTAATTCCTTAATGATCAATGGGTTCGTGATCGAAGTGATGCAGCAGATTTCTTCTTGGAAAAGTTCTTCATAGACAAAGGAATCTTCGTGAGGAAGTGAGCATAACGCAAAATCAATACGATTTTCTTTTAATGCATCGGCTAATGCCAGCGTGGATCCCACCATGATCTCGAATTTTATTTTTGGGTATTGGTGGGAAAATACATGGAGAAGCTCCGGTAAAATCAACATGTCATAAGGGGGGACGATGCCCATCCGTAAAGAATATTCGACTGTGTTCGAAGCATTGAGCAACTGTTCTTTGACCTCCTCCCACTGAGCGATCAGACCAGGAACCGCCTGTTTCAACAATTCACCTTCCAACGTGAGTACATTGCTTTTTCCTTCCAAAAATAACGCTACTTCTAACTCTTCTTCTAACTTTTTGATATGGTTCGTAACCGTCGATTGGGCATAGTTTAATTTAGCAGCAGCTTTCGTAAACGTACCTTCTTCAACGATCGTTTTAAAGGAGTGCAGCTCTTTGATAAAATCCACATTGGTCCCCCTCTCTTTTTCCAAATTATACAAAAAATGTCAGAAGAAAAAATTTCTTTTTTTTAGAGTAAATCAAAAAAATAGATACAAATGTTATTTAAAACGTGTATCCCCCTTCTGGTAAAGGATATAAGGGTTTTAAAATAACGGAGCTTACATCGGCTCACTAGGGAAACTGAGGGGTCGTTCCTTTCTTATCCCCAAATTGATTTTGACCACCGATCTCAAACAGCCAAAAGTAACTGGTCTCTAAGACACTGATGTTTAAAAAGTAGCTGATAGAAGGGTATTCAAGCAAAATGATTCTGATTTTTTTCTGAGATAAAAAAATAGACAAGCTAAAAAGTAGAAAAAATGACTACTTAGTAAGGGGCAAAAATAGCAGAAACTATTTCTGATAGCGCCTAACTAAGTAATTGAGAAAAAACTGACGGAGCTCTGGTTAAGAAGACCGTCAGTTTTCTTATTTCAATGAAGTGGAGTAAACCGTGGCTGAATCAATTTTTCAATCGTTTTGTGAATGATCGTCCAGTCCGACAGGGTGGGAACATTCGAAATTCGTAATTGCTGAAATTTGGGGTTGCTTTTCAGATGCAAATCAAAATTGCTGACGATCAAATCAATTTCTCTTTGGATCAATTCCTGCTCGTCAGGAGCCACTTCAAAAAAGTAACTGATTTCCGTATGGTCATTTTTGAATAGCTCCGTTGATACCGCTAAAAAGGTATCTAATCCAGCACCTCCTTGAAAAGCAAAGGCAACTTTTAAATGTTTTTTCAGCTGAGTGCTAGGGGATAGTTCGCTTAACAAGGTCAGCGTGACTGCGACGTGCTCCAAGTGAGTAAATGAAAAGAAGCGGCTTTGGTCATTGAAATGTTTCAACCATTCATTCCAAGCAAGATAATCTGTCTTGAAAGTCGCTTCAACAAAGGTTTTGATCTGGGGATCGGCAAACTCGTAATTTGCCGAAATCATCGTTAACAAGCGAAGATTCACGAGATAAGCGATGATTTTATGTGCTGCTGCAGGAGGAATCGCTATCCCGGGTTTCTTTAAAAAGGCAGTCACTTCAGCGAGAATTTCTGGTTTTTCTGTATGGTGAAAAATGTAATCCGCATCGCTTTCTCCATTAATATCCATCGTACTATACGAAATGCAGTGGAGAGCATTGACGAAGATCCAAAGGAGTTCTTGCTGCGGCAAGTGGATGATCCGATATTTCTTTAAATAATGGTCATTCAGCAATTGTGAGAAAATGCTATAACGTTCTTTCTCCAATAGATTTCGTTCTAAAGAAGGTGGCAAGGTCAAAAAGTAAGAATAGCGCCATCTGCGCTTGGCAATACTCAGCCATAGAGCAAGGCGATAATGGCTGTAATGCAAATCTTTTTTGTTGGCTTCCTTGGCTTTTTTAACCAGCAGACGCGCATCAGCGGGGCTGTCTTTATCTAAGATCGTGCTATCGCCGTAAGCAGAGAAGAAGACAAACAGACAAAAGCGAATATCGGCTTCGGTACCGATAAAGTCAAGATGATTCGTGGCGATGGTCACAGAATAGGTTTGTAAAGACTTGTTCATGTAACTGATCGTTCGCAACAGATGGCTGCGGGAATAGCCGAATTCGATCGTTGCTCGGTGAATAGAGTATTTTTTATTATCAATGATACTAGACATGATTTTAAACTCCAGCGTTTCCATGCCCAAAAGCTGAATGGCAGAATTGATCGACGCATTTGGGGCATACTCGATCGAAACGAGGTTGCTTCCAGAAAGTTTGATCTTGACCAGATCTTTCGGCAAGCTGTCGCTTAAAATACTTAATTCTTTAGTGACTGTAGGCAAGGAAAGTCCTAATAATGTCGCCAACTCTTGCGGATGATACCCCGCTGGTGCGGCATTTAGCACTTGCAGAATTTTTACTTGACGGGAAAATGCCTTGTCGCGATGCAGGTTGATGGATAAATTCTCTAACATTGATGTCACCGCCTTTTAAGATCCTGTGGGAAGAATCAAGGATTGAATAAAAAATCGTTCGTTTTAAGTAAATTATATAATACTCTGGGCCAATCAAGAAGTCTAATCCCTTGAAAATTGAAGGATTTCATGTTAAAGATGCATCACTCATTTAATCTCTTGAAGAACAATCCTTTATGTTAGCTGTTTTATAGAAAACAGCCTCAGCATTCCCGAGATTTTTTTCTTAATCGATGGGATGATCTTTTTTATCGAAAAAAATCACGTAGAAAATAGCAGTTGGATCAACGAAGCTACCGGCTAAATTTCAACTTGTTCCTTTATCTGCGAGGGTAGTTTTCTATTAAGGAACGATTGAATTGTAGTTTAAATTCGTATTTGGGTAACCAGTCTAGAGGAATGACAGGGTTCATCAGTAGAATATAGGAGAGGAATAGAGTGACAGCAGATAAAGGTGCTGTTACGCTATTCCTTATTTGTTAGTAACAAATGATTCAGGATACAAAATTGGCAATATTCGTTTTGCGATAGCTGTTTGGTGAAACGCCTACCCAATTTTTGAATTGTCGACTAAAGTGTGCGGGGTGCGAATAGCCAAGTCTTTCCGAGATACTTTCTATCGTAATATCAGGGATAGTTAACAGTCGTTTGGCTTCTTTTAATTTAAGTGAGTCCAAATAATTTTTTGGTGAAATACCGTAAATTTTTTTAAAAGCTTCAAGACCATAACTTGGAGACACATTCGCTTCAGCATAAATTTTTTTAATCAAGATATCGATCTTTTCAGTATTTTTTCTTTCAAAAAAGTGATGAAAATTGTGATTGATAACTTCTGCAATACTTCTAGCGATACTAAGCGTTTGAATGTTGGCATTTTTTTTAGGATCCAGTTCAGTGAATCTTATAAGTTCAAAAATCAGTTTTGTTAAAATTTGAATGGTTAAGATTTTATCAGAAAGTGAAAAACTAGGTGCTTTATCATAGAGATCGATCCATTCATTGATGATTACTTGGAGTGTAGTGTTCTCAGCTGTGTTTTTTTCGAAGATCAAGGGAATATTCTTCATTAGTACATAGCGTAAAACGGGTTCATCGATATCGAAATGTGCGGTAAAGTAGCGTAAGCCATTTTCTGAGTAACAGGCATTTAAGTGGAGCATACCCGGAGGGATAATCAAGATATCTCCTGCATCCAATAAATACTCCTTTTGGTTGATCGTGGTTTTCTGCTTCCCAGATAAAATAAGTAGGATTTCAAAAGCATTATGAGAGTCTAAGTAGCTAGTCCAGCCATAAGGAACTTTTTGTGTATGCGCAGAAAAGAAACGGACACTAGTATCTAAATTCGGTAGAAACGCTAGATGATTATATAAGCTCTTTTTCATAGTTTGATCTCCGTGGTTTTTGGTAAGTTTAACGTGGTAAAAACCATTTCTAAATTTATTAATAAAAGTATACTTTAGATAGGAACTGAATGAAAGTGGTTTCAAAAAAAGGGGATGATTTTATGATTCAAAATCCAATATTAAAAGGCTTTAACCCAGATCCATCAATTTGTAAAAGGGGGGATACTTATTATATTGCCACATCGACATTCGAGTGGTTTCCCGGTGTACAGATATACGAGTCGAAAGATTTAAAGAACTGGCGTTTACTTGTTCGTCCGTTAAATAGAATAAGTCAGCTGGATATGGTTGGTGTTCCAGATAGTGGTGGCGTCTGGGCTCCTTGTTTGACATACGAAGACGGAAAATTTTGGTTGGTGTATTCAATTATGCGTGAACACCGTGCCTTTAAAGATGTCCGCAACTATTTAGTAACCGCTGATGATATAGAAGGTCCATGGAGTGAACCAATCTTTCTAAATGCGAGTGGTTTTGATCCGTCGCTTTTCCACGATAATGACGGGAAAAAGTATCTATTGAATATGATCTATGATTTTAGAAATGATCATCCTTGGAATTACGGAATCGCTATTCAGGAATTTGATGAGGGAAAAGAACAATTGGTAGGAAAACCAGAAATTATTTTTAAAGGAACCCATTTAGAGAAAACAGAGGGGCCACATATTTATTTTATCAATGGTTATTATTATCTTTTCACAGCGGAGGGAGGATCCCAGTGGGGGCATTCAGTTACTGTAGCCCGCTCGAAATCATTGTATGGACCGTATGAAGTACACCCTGATAATCCTATCCTGACCGCTTGGTATTCTCCCGAAAATGATTTGCAAAAAACGGGACATGCGTCATTAATTAAAACGGATAGTGAGGAATGGTATATCGCATACTTAGCAAGCCGTCCAATTAAACGAAAAGGAAAAGGCTTATTTGAAGAAAGAGGATTTTGTACCTTAGGGCGTGAATCGGCATTAGCAAAAATTGAATGGACACCAGACGATTGGCCGATCGTGACTGGTGGAAAAGTTGCGCAAAAGTATGTACCCAAACCAAACTTACCAGAGTGCCCTTGGTCCAGCAAACCTAAAAAGAATTATTTCGCTTCGGGGATTCCTTCTGAGTTTCAAACCCTAAGAATTCCGTTTAGCCAAAAAATGGGGCAGATAACAAAGAAAGGATTGATTTTATACGGACAGGAATCCTTGTATTCAGTTTTCGAACAATCCTTACTTGCCCGTAGATTTGAATCTGTAAATTTTGTAGCTGAAACGGCGGTTGATTTTTCCCCTTCGTATTTTCAACAAAGTGCTGGTTTGGTCTGTTACTACAACAGTAAGAATTGGACCTCGCTACAGGTAACGGCTAACGAGCAATTAGGGAAAGTTTTGACAATTTTAAAATGTGAAGGAGCAAAACTTAGTTGGCCCTTGAGAGTTCCGATCGTTTTAACTGAAGAAGGGAATGTGTATCTGAGAGTTAAGGTCAATGCTCGTTTTTATCAGTTTTTTTATTCATTGGATGGGAAGAATTGGAAAGAACTTTCTTTCATTTTTGATACTTACAAACTTTCAGATGATTACATTACAAAACCATTCTTGGGACCTACAGGAAGTGCGTTTACGGGTGCTTTTGTAGGCGTTCACTGCAATGATTTAACAGGGATGAGGCAAGAAGCTGCTTTTGAATATTTTAGTTATCAAGATATAGAGGAAGACGAAGTCACTAAAAATTAAGGATAGAGGAGAAGAAGATGAATAGGACAAATATGGTGTCAAGTGCTGGGATCCGGGTAAAACTTCAAAAAATGGGCTCATTTTTAAGCGGTATGATCATGCCGAACATATTAGCTTTTATAGCTTGGGGACTATTAGCGGCATTATTTATTCCCACGGGTTGGCTTCCTAATGAAAAATTTAATGAAATCGTGCCACCTACGCTAAACTATTTGCTACCATTGCTAGTAGCGTATACAGGTGGGAAACAAGTGTATGGCACTCGAGGGGCAGTAGTAGCTTCAATGGTAACTATGGGGTTGATCGTAGGTGCTGATGTTACGATGTTTTTAGGCGCAATGATAGTAGGACCGAGTGCTGCCTGGGGGATGAAAAAAATCGATTCCCTTTATGAAGAAAAGGTAAAAACTGGGTTTGAAATGCTTGTTAAAAACTTTAGTGGGGGCATTTATGCTGCTATTTTGACAGTTATTAGCTATGTATTAGTAGGTCCAATATTCAATACATTGAACTATATGATGACTGATGCAGTCAATGTACTTGTTGAAAACCATCTTTTGCCCTTAGTAAGCATCTTTATGGAACCAGCAAAAGTCTTGTTTTTGAACAATGCCATTAACTTTGGTGTTTTTGCACCAATCGGTTTAGAGCAAGTAGCTGAAAATGGTCGTTCCATGATGTTTGCAATTGATAATCCAGGTGTTGGGCTAGGTATTTTGTTGTCATATATGGTTTTTGGAAAAGGAACAGCTAAGAAAACCGCTCCTGGGGCCATCGTTATCCATTTTTTTGGAGGAATAGCAGAAATTTTCTTTCCTTATGTACTGATGAATCCGTTATTGCTGATTCCAGCTATATTAGGAGGAATGAGTGGCGTTGCAACACTAATGATTACTGGAGCAGGAATGATTTCCCCAGCTTCGCCCGGCTCTATCTTTGCCTTCATGGCTGTGACTCCTCGGGGGAGCCACTTTGGTATTTTATTGGCAATCACTGTTGCAACTGCGGTCACATTTATTGGTGCTTCCCTTGTTCATAAATTAACAAATCGAACGTCGGATAAGAACAATGAAGAATTTCTCCTAGCAGAAGAAAAGACCAAGGAAATGAAGCGAAAAGGGAAAATTAGCAAAGATTTTTCAATTAAAAAAATTATTTTTGCTTGTGATGCAGGAATGGGCTCTTCAGCAATGGGGGCAGCGATAGTTAGAAAAAAAGTTCAAGAACTAGGTTATGATATTGAGGTTACAAATGTTGCTATTCGTGATTTAACAGCAGATGAAACGTCATTAGTGATTACTCAAAAAGAGCTTCAAGAAAGAGCAAAAAAAGCTGCACCATCTGCGCATTTTCAGTCAGTAGATGAGTTTTTGAATAGCGAGCGATACGATGAGATTCTCGCTGATTTGAGATAATCATCACCTTTGGACTAACTAATGTGAAAGCCTATGATCATAACGATAAAGAGTACGATCATTTAACAATTTTCATTCCAAATAAAGGAAAGAACAATAAATAATCGAAAAAATCACAGGAAGAGTTAGGAGATAGTTCTCTTCCTGTGATTTTTTGCTACTCGTATTTACATAATTTTCCTGATCTACCCTGATTTGAACTAAAAATCTAGAAGAACCTATTCCTTCAAGAAACGATCTCCTCTTTTTCCAGACTAAGATAACGATAAAAAGTTGATCGTTTTAACCCTGTTTGGGCACAGATATCCACAACAGCTTTTCCTTCTTTTTGATAAAGGTTCAATGCGTGTTGAATCAGTCCAGGATCGATTCGTGGGCGACCACCGATATTTCCTCTAGCACGAGCGGATTCTAAGCCTTCTTTGGTCCGTTCGACGATGATGTCTCGTTCGAATTGGCTAAAGGCTTGGAAAACAGTCATCATCAATTTCCCTTGTGGGGTTTGCGTATCAAAATTTTCTTTGATACTGATAAGCTTTACTCCTTTTTTTTCAAAAAAGTAGACAAGATCAATGAGATCTTTGGTACTTCTTCCTAGTCGCGAGAAACTTTCAATGATGATTTTATCGTTTTCTTTCACTCGTTTTTTTAATTTATTTAATTCAGGACGATTCGCACGAACACCACTGATCTTTTCCGTATAAATTTTATTGCACTCATACCGGTCAAGTAAATCTAACTGACGCGAGAGATCCTGTTGTCTTGTGGAGACACGTGCGTACCCATAAACCATATTTGTCATACGAATTCCTCCAGTTGCACAAAAATAAGTCTACATAGAGAATACCTTGTTTGTTCACTTAAGTACACATTCAAGAAGCTTCTTAATGTGAATTTGGGAAATAGGAAGGTTTTTTTATGCACCTAAATATTGTACTATAGTAAAGACACTAGTCGGTGAGGAAGAAACACGGAGGGGAAAATGAGAGAATTGCAGTTAAATTTTATGCTAAATAAGACGACCGTTCGCTGGCTTCAAATGTTAAATACTTTTGAGCGAGAACGGACTTGTTCCATCGCAAGTTTAGCAAACAAACTTGATGTGACCCAACGGACGATCAGCTCGGATATCAAAGAATTGAAAACCTATCTACAAGAGGCAGCCGAATTTTCGCTTGTAGCCAATGGCTATCATTTTAGGGAAACGAATCCGAAAAAATACTTGTCCCAAAAAAAGGAGCTTGTTGCAGAAGAAGGAATGTATCAAATCGTGGAAGCCATTTTCCACGGTGAATTCTGTTCGGTTGAAGAGTGGGCGCAGCGCTTGTATGTATCAGAAAGTACGATGCGTCGTTATTTGAATACTGCTTCTGTGACGTTGCGAAAGTATCATGTGGAGTGGATCTTGCAACCGGTTAATTTGAGTGGCTCCGAAGCCAATATTCGCAAGTTCTTTAAAGATTTTTATTATGAATCAGATGTCACCCCTCATACGCTATTGCCCCCCAAAGAACTGATTGCACTAGTCAGTGATGTCTTCTCAGAAATGCCCGCAGAGCTGGTGAATACAGGCGTTTCTCCGAGTGATTTTTATTATAGCTTGTATATTGCGATCAAGCGTTACCAATTGGGAAAGACGGTTCAGATTCCTCAATCGTTGGCAAAAATCATCGAAACCCATGAGGCATTTGCCGTAATGAATGACTTAGCACCTAAAATCGAAGCGCTATACCGAGTAAGACTGCCGCAACAAGAAATTATGTGGCTTTATTTAGTGACCGTGATGAAACGGACTTTGACCGAGCCTGAAAAAGAGCAGCAATTCGTTGCATCGTTTGGACTGTATCCTGAACTCGAAGAACTGAGTCAGCGCTTCGTTCAAGAATGGGGCATTTCCTTTCAAGAGCCCCAACGGGTCAAGACGATGATCCACGCCTTTTTCCTGTCAAAGAAAATCAATGAGCAACTGGCGCCCGTTTTAAATCACTTGCTAACAGAAGTAAAAAATGAAGCGCAGAAGCATCGTTCTGCCGCTTATCAAAGGAATCTGGCATTTATGAAGCAGCACCAAGCGATTCTTGGGATCAAGCAGGAGTATCTGGTAGATATTTGTGCGGCACTGACCCTTTACAGTGAAGCAATCAGGGAGCTCTATGCTCAAAAAGTCAGACGGATCGCATTGATAATAGAAGGTGATCTCTATGCCTGTCACACGATTCGTGCGCGCTTTTTGCGTTATGTCGGCAATGATCATCTGGTATTTTTTCCAAAAATCAATGAATTGACGACCGATTATTTGAAGGGAAATGCCATTGATCTTGTGGTTACAAATTATAGTGAATATTTATCAGAGTTCATCTTATCGACTGATTATCTTTTGCTCAAAGCAATCCCCGATCATCAAGATTGGCAAAGAGTGATTGAAAAAATCGATCCTCAGTTAGGGCAAGCGTTAAACGCTCCCACAGCCTAATATACGTGTTGAAAAAGAGCATGACGAGGACATGTGTGGATAAATTAAAAGGAAAAGCCGCAACCGTTGCGATCAACGGTTGCGGCTTTTATTCGTTCATCTAATAAAAAAGGGAGTTATCTGAAAATAGGCCCACTGTTCCTGAATACCAAAAGATTGGGTTATTTTGGTGAAAGAACAGCCTACGTTGAAACAGTTAGTTGGCATTTACTAGTTTATCAAAAATTGCTTCAAAGGTTTTGAACGTATCACTATCTAACTGACAAAGCCATAAAAGGTAGCTTTTTTCTTTGAATGTCCATTCGATCGAAGGGTAAGAGGCAATCAAGGCATGGTATTTCTCTCGTTGTTCACTGGTAGCTAATAACCACCGCTTCTCAAAAATCTTTTTCTCTTCCATTTTTATCTATCCCCCATAAAGAAACGTTGCCTGAAACTTCACTAACGGGCAACGTAAATCTAATGATATGCAGATCTATGTTTAGTATACCAAAGAAAAATGAATTTTTTTAGAAGATGTGTAAAATTACATACAATTTCTTTTATTTTGCTTTTTTTGGGACCTTTTTTGAAGAAAAGAAGCGTTCTGTTGAAAGGAACTGTTGTTAAAAATGTTTGTGATAATACTAAGAATTAGTAGGCAGAAACCTTGTATCCATCGTATTGAGTTAAGTGGTTACAGGTAATAACAAAAATGGACGATCCTTTTTAAATGATAAGGAATCGTCTTTTTTTATAACACTTTTTTTTGCACAAACTTTTAAAATGCCTTATTTAAAAAGAAAATGAAAATCAATTTATTCATACAGGTTTGCAAATCTTGATTTATCGATTGATGATCAACCATGGTAAATTTAATCTCGTTAAAAACGATAAAATTTCGTCAAAAAAGCATTATTTTATAGCTCTAATTTAGGTTTTTAGAGAGTTTGTATCGAATAGGTTGTTCCGATAAGAGCTATAACTGATTTTTTTCGAGGGAGTAAGAAAGGGTGACTGATAAAAACGTGAAATGAATCTTTAAAGTACAAGAGAAAGAATAGAGAAAAAGGAGTTACTTATGAATAACAAATTTAGTAAAAAAGTCACAGGTTTATTGTTGATTAGTCATTTAACTTTATCGGCGTTGCCAATAAATGCGATGGCGACAGAAAAAACTGATAATTCTTCAGGAGTGACACAAGAGAGAATAGAAGCTCCAAATTTATTATCAGATAGTGAAGCAACTCAAAGCACAGAAAATGACCATACAGCAACCAATGAGCAAGCAGTTCAGGAAACAGAGGGTTCTCCTACTGAAAGTGAAGAAGCTCAAACAGAAGTTTCTACTGAGAACTCTTCAGAAAATAATGAAGTCGCAGAAAATGATGAACAAGCGGATGCACCAAATGAAGAAACCTCAGAAAGTAATTCTAACGAATCATCAGAAGACGCTGCTGAAACCCGTTCAACAAGGGCAAGTGTCCAAGTAACATCTGATGCTGAATTACGGACAGCGTTAGCCAATGCGACGGTTACACAAATCAGCTTAGCCAATAACATCACGATGACTAGTAGTGTGACATGGACAGGGACGACCAAAACGATTGAAGGTAATGGTCATACGTTAACCTTCGGGAATAATGTTCGGTTGTATGGAAATACGGTAAATCAAGGATTAAGTATCAGAAATGTGAGAATCGTGGCTCATGCAACAAATACGATCTATCAAAATAGAACGTCCAGTGTTTCCTTCACAAACGTTACTCATGAAAATAGTCATGCAACGGGGCGCTTACTCTATTTAGCCGCTAGCAATTCTTCAGCTAATTTCTTTGGCGAAAACCGATTAAATGCAGGTTCCTTGATTTGGGCTACTTCGAATGTCCGAATGAATATCGGCAGTGGTGCTTCTGTAGTTGCAAATAACAATGGAACAGCTCGTGCGATTTATCTTGCAAGTGGTGGTCGAATTGATTTAGGTGAAGGCAGTTTATTAGACGTTACTCAAAACAATCCTTCAAATACAGCAAAAGCAGTCTTGATCGAAGGAAGTGCCTCAAGCGTAGTAGTTAATTCGAATGCAACGTTTAAGATCACAAGTGCGCCAAATACGCAAAAAACACAAGAAGCATTGGGGTTGCGAGGTGCTTTGACCGTATTATCTGGGGGAACACTGGATGTCGTGGGAAGAAGCACGTATTCAACGGTAAACGTTGGACAATCAAGCACTTTCCACGAAGGATCAAATGTTCGAATCCAAAACAATCATACGAATGGAACCGCAATTGGGTCCTATCCAGGAACAACGAACTACACGATCCACTCATCGACAGGAATGCAAACTTGGAGAAGATCAGCTGATTTTTCAGGAGAGCCCAGCTTTAATTATCCAGAGTTTAGACAAGGTTCTTTCTCACTAAATACTTATACGAACAAACAAGTTACTTCGCGAATTGAATCCAATGACTCAATCTTCAACGCAACATTCAATAGTTCTCAAATCGGAAAAATCGCTTTTGGTGACTTTGTGGATACCGCAACGATTCAACAAACGACCATTGACGACTTAACCACAAGCTCAACGCACATTACGGGGCGAGCTGAGCCAAATGCCGATTTAGCAGTCACTATTGAAGGACAAGGAAGTTTAACGGGACGCGTTGCAAGTGATGGAACTTATCAATTTGCGATTCCGAACGCACCATTAGCAGTTGGAACAAAAGTGACTGTTACCGCAACGTCCAATGGTATTCAATCGGTTGCAGAAACAGTTGTAGAGGATAGTGAAAAAGAAACGATTGCCGAAACAACGATTTCCGAGCTAAATACTGACTCCACAAGTGTGACGGGAACGGCTGAGCCGAATGCTGAGATTACGATCAAAGCCGGTGACACGATCATTGCGAATGGACGAGTGGGTAGTGATGGCATCTATGCATTGACGATTGAGAAACAACAAGCTGGTACGGTAGTTACCGCCCAAGCAACCTTAAATGGCATTTCATCAAATATTGCAGAAACCATGGTTGAGCGAGCAACGATCGCCGAAACAACATTGAATGAGGTGACAACCACATCCACTACCGTTAGCGGAACAGCTGAACCCGATGCACATGTGGAAATCACGATTGGTGATGAAACGAAAAATGCCACTGTTGACAGTGATGGCAATTTTGAAGTAGAGATTGATCAACAAGCAGCGGGAACAATTATTACTGCTCAAGCAAGCATCGATGGATTGCAATCAAATATTGCTTCAACGATCGTTGTCACTGATCCAGCAAACACTGAAGGCACGATTACACCAGCAAGCTACAATGTTTCTTCGGCCGATCAGTTCCTGAGAGGGTCGTATACCGGTGATGTTGTATCTGCCCGTGTGTATGTAAATGGATCATCCGTTCGTGGTGGGAATTTTGCTGATGGTTCGTTTGAATTCTTTATCGGCAATCGCATCCAATCCGTAGATGATGTCGTAGAAATCGAAGCCTTGGATCAATATGGCAAAGTACTTGATCGGACAACCGTTGAATTAACTAGAGATTTGGCTGGTTCGATCACACCGGATCAATACCGTGTTGGCGAAACAATGATTACAGGGACCTTTACGGGTGATGTCAATTTTGCACGTTTAGTGATCAATGGCACGCCTTCTAATGCATGGGGTGGTACCTTCAATGCCGATGGCACCTTCTCGTTTTATGTAGCGAATCTTGGAATCAAAGCGGGCGATAAAGTTGAGATCCAAGCGTTGAACCGCCAAATTAACGGTAACACGGAAGCCATCGAAGTGCTAGAAACCAAAGAAGTAACAGTGATTGATCAACTTCAAGGGACGATCACACCGGATCAATACAGTTACACCGATACCATGATTACGGGAACCTTTACGGGAGATATCAATTTTGCCAACTTAGTGATTGATGGACAGTCAGTAGGGAACTGGGGTGGCACATTCAATAAAGAAACTGGCCGCTTTGAATTCTTTGTTCACGCACAATTTAGAGAACAGATCAGAACGGCAACGAAAGTAGAATTGCAAACCTACCATCGTGAAACAGTCGATGGACAAACGATTGATCATAAGCTGGTGTTGCAGCCGATAGAAATCGTCAAAGCAGCAGGCACGATTCAACCAGCAGCCTTCAAAGTGACAGAGAGTGAAATTACTGGAACCTTTACAGGCGATGTGAATTTCGCCAACTTGATCGTTGATGGACGTTCAATTTCATGGGGAGGCACCTTTAACACCGCAAACCAGACGTTTACTTACTTTGTCAATCAAACGACCCGCGACTTGATTCGCGATGCGGAAACAGTTGAATTGGTTGCTTACCATCGGGAGGTTGTTAGTGGCCGTCCGGTAGACACCGAATTGGATCGTAGTGTAGTCACTATCGACAAAGAATTTGTTGGCACAATTACGCCAAACCCTTACACATTAGGTGATCGAATCGTTACGGGAACCTATACAGGAGATGACATCAACTTTGGTCGACTTGAAATTGATGGCATGATCCTGTGGGTGAGCGGTTTTGCGGATGGTACCTTTACCGCCTACTTGAACCAAGAACAAGCCAACAGTGTGACAAAAGACAGCCAGATGACGATCTATGCATTGCATCGCTTTGCTGACTTAAGTACACGAGAGATTGCACAAGCAACCGTTTCAATCACAGAATAAGAAACAGAAACTACGAGAGCCCCTTGTACCTTGCCTGTTGCAAGGGGCTCTTCATTGATAGAAAGAGAGAAAGCAAATGAACATGAAGAAAAAAATCGTTAGCCTCTTTAGCCTTGCCCTCATGGGGAGTTTTTTAGCGGCTTGCTCGACGGATGACCAAGCAAAGACGGATACTACCCAAGGCAGCGAACCAATCGAACAAATCACGGATCAAAGCAATGCCGAGCCGCAATCGATCATTGGTGGATTAAAGATCATCATCGACAAACAAGAAATCAATCAAAAGAAAACAGAAGATGGGGAACAAGTATTACATACATTTACCATCACAGCAGAAAATATGGGATCAGTTGCCGCTGGATTAGGTTCGATTGATTTTCTTTTAGAAACTGAAGAGGGAGAATTTCTTGAACTTGATCATACCATGGCGATGTTTGGCAATGAGATCGCTGTAGGTGAAACCATCACTGGACAAGTTTCCTTTGCTTTAGAAGAAGGACAAGTGGCGAAAAAACTGATTTATAAACCCGGTGAAGAACAATTAGCAGAATGGGATGTTAAGAGCGAATGAAGGTAAACGTTATTGGATTGGGGTATATCGGGCTACCCACAGCACTTACTTTTGCAAACCATGGGATTGAAGTCGTTGGGGTTGATGTGTCAGAAACAGTCGTTCAATCACTTCAAGCAGGTCAGGCACCAATCGAAGAACCCGACATTGATCGCTATCTAGCACAAGCTTTAGCGAAAAAGACATTCAAGGCACAGTTGGTACCAGAAAAAGCGGATGTCTTTATTATTGCCGTACCAACGCCAAATATCGCCGATCAATTTGGTAGTTGCGACTTGTCCTACGTGAAAGCGGCGATGGCTGCTATCTTACCCTATCTTGAAAAAGGCAACACAGTCATTGTTGAATCGACCATTCAACCCCGCACGATGGAAGACATCGTTGGACCCTTTTTTGAAAAAGCAGGTTATACCATTGGAGAAGATCTCTATTTGTTGCATTGCCCAGAGCGAGTTTTGCCAGGGAAAATCTTTGAAGAGCTGGTGATGAACAATCGAATCATTGGTGGCATGACGAGCGCTTGCACCCAACAAGGCAAACGCATTTATCAGTCCTTCGTCAAAGGAAACGTGCTGGAGACTTCTGCAAGTATCGCTGAGCTATCGAAATTGATGGAAAACACCTATCGCGACTTGAACATTGCACTAGCCAATGAATTGGTCCAAATTGGGGATCGCCTAAACATTGATGCACTCCAAGTGATTGAGTTAGCCAATCAGCATCCACGGGTCAATATCCATCAACCGGGACCTGGTGTCGGCGGTCATTGCTTAGCAGTCGATCCGTATTTTGTTGTCGCGGCAGCACCTGATGACGCGAAGTTAATTCAATTGGGGCGGATGATCAATACAGAGATGCCTGAATTCATTATAAAAAAAGTCGAAGAGATCTTAGCGATTCATGGTGGAAACAAAATCGCGGTCCTAGGGTTGGCGTATAAGGGCAACATTGACGATGCCAGAGAAAGTCCGGCTGTTGAGATCGCCAAAAGATTGAAACAAAAGAAAGCTCTGCAAGTCACTACCTATGATCCTTATGTCGCCACTTCTGATGTTGCACAAATTGAAGCAGCACTAACAGACAGTGATCTGGCATTGATCCTCTGTGACCATGATGCCTTTAAAGACATAGCGCCGGCAGCCATTCAAGCGATGAAACAAAAAATCGTTTTTGACACGAAAAATATTGTGACAGGTAAAACGAGGTTCGAGGCTGCCTATTCTCTTGGGTCATTACCAAGCGCCCAGTAAATGGTTTGATTGCTATTTCTGTTATTGAAAGGGAAAACCAATGAATAAAGAAATAAATATGAAAAAATTGAAGCAAGTCCTTCAGCAACGAATAGGCTGGATCCTCATGATCATTAGTATTCCCTTACTAGCGATGTTGCTTTATCTAACCCTGTTTGCTGAACCCATTTATCAAAAAAGTGCACAGTTGCTGATTAGTCAGTCAGAAACGATAGCTGGCAATCGTCTGGAAAACCAGACGATTCAGGCAGACCTTCAACTCGTCAGTACCTATAGCACCATCATCATGAGTCCTCGCATCTTAAATGAAGTCAGTGAGGCGCTAGAGGAAAGCTACGATGTGTCTGAATTGTCGGAGATTTTGAGTGTTACCAATGCCACCAACTCGCAGATCATCGAAATCAACGCTTACCATCAAAGTCCGAAGATCGCAGCCGAAATCGCCAATACGACCGCCAGCGTTTTTAGTGAAGAGATCCCTAAAATCATGAACATTGATAATGTCACGATCTTAGCAGAAGGAACCGTTTTGCCACAAGAAACGCCTGCTCGTCCAAACAAGTTTTTGTTGTACAGTTTGACCACTTTTTTAAGTCTTCTTTTCGCTTTTACGTATGTGTTCCTCCTGTTGGTTTTTGAGCGCAGTTTTGCTTCGAATACGGAAATCGAAGAGGTCTTAGGGGTAAAGGTCATCGGAGAGATAAGCAAAGAAAAACGAGTTGCTTCGTTTAAAACCATCCAGTCGAGAAGCTTTAGAGGAAGGAAGCGTGTGTGATGCGTAGCATGAAGGAAAATTATTCCATCATCAGCGAACAAGTCAAGTTGATTCGCGAAAATGTCGACTATTTATGCCAACAACAAGATGCTCAAACGATTTTGATTACTTCAGGAGAAAGCGGTACGGGAAAATCCACGGTCTCGGCAAATTTGGCGGTCGCCTATGCCCAAAAAGGGAACCGAACCTTATTGATCGATGCGGATCTGCGTAAACCCACCCAACATTATTTGTTTTCACAAGAAATGCACGTGGGCTTGTCCAACTATATCCGACGGGACATCTCGATCAAAAGCTGTGTCCAACAAGTGATTTTAGAAGATTGCGAATTTTCAATCATCACTAGTGGAGCCATTATGTCAAACCCTAATGATCTGCTCGCTTCTTCGAAAATGACCGCAGCCTTGCAAGAGGTCAAACAACTATACGATGTGGTCATTATTGATACGCCACCAGTCAATGTCGTTTCGGATGCCTTGATCCTAGCCAAGAAAGTCGACGGTGTACTTTTAGTCGTTCATGCGGATAAAACGAACAAACAATCCGCAAAAAATGCCGTCAAAAAGCTACGCCTAGTTAACGCAAACATCTTAGGTGTCGTGGCGAATGGCACGGACACGGGTGAAAATTACTATTATTAAGGAGGGGAACTTTGTGGAAAGACCCGCTTTAGACAAGCAGTCAAGGGTTCAAGCGACTAGCTATTTACGTTGGAAACGCACGATAGAAACTATCTTTAGCTTGGGCTTATTAGTCGTCCTTAGCCCGCTGTTACTGCTGATTTGTATAGGGATCAAATTTTCTAACTGGCAGGCACCGATTATTTTTAAGCAAGTTCGTGTTGGCAAAAATGAGGCCACGTTTGTGATGTACAAATTTCGAACGATGGTGCCTGATGCCGATCAATTATTAGGGCGATACCTTGATAAAAACGAAATTGAAGGGGCCATGTTCAAGCTGAAGAAAGATCCGCGAGTGACGCGCTTAGGCCGTTTTTTAAGAAAAACGAGTCTTGATGAACTGCCCCAATTGATCAATGTCTTGAAAGGGGAGATGGCACTGGTCGGCCCCCGTCCTCCTTTAGAAAGAGAAGTCGTCAGTTATTCAGAAAAAGACAAGCAACGATTGTGTGTCACACCCGGGTGCACAGGGTTGTGGCAAGTCAGTGGACGAAACGAATTGAGCTTTCAAGAGATGGTCGCATTGGATCTCTATTACATCAATAACCTGAGCTGGTTATTGGACTTGAAAATAATTATGAAAACGATTGGCGTTGTTTTCTTACCCAAAGGAGCATTCTAATGGAGCAACAAGTACGTGTATCACTTTTAGGCAGCAATCTCGATTCCTTAAACTTTCAGGAAACCATTACTAAGATCGAGGCAATGATCGAACAGGGGATGCCCGCACAGCATGTTTCAATTAACGCGGGAAAAATAAACTTGATGCGAAAAGATCCCTCGTTGCGATCGATCGTCAATCGGGCAGCTTTGATCACGGCTGATGGGCAGTCGATTGTCTGGGCAGCGAAATATTTAGGGTGCCCGGTACCAGAAAGGGTAACAGGCATCGATCTTTTTCGCGAGCTGGTCAAATTGGCAGCAGAAAAAGGCTGGCGTCCTTATTATTTAGGAGCAACTGCCGAAGTCGTAGAAGCCGTCGTCAAACATGACCAACAGCTCTATCCCGACCTGAACATAGCGGGTTTTCACCATGGCTATTTTTCCGAAGTCGAATCATTGGACGTGGCAAAAGAGATTGCACGGACGCAACCAGACTTGCTGTTTGTCGCTTTTTCTAGCCCGCAAAAAGAGATTTGGCTCGATACATTCAGCGAAGTGTTGCAAGTGCCATTTGCGATGGGCGTTGGCGGCAGCTTTGATATCGTCGCAGGCAAAACCAAACGAGCGCCTTTGTGGATGCAGCGGGCAGGTTTGGAATGGTTTTATCGCTTTGCGCAAGAGCCAGTCAGGATGTTTGATCGCTATATCATAGGAAATTTACGCTTTTTACAGTATGTGTGGGGAGAAAAAAGAAGAAACGCATGAAATCAAAACAGCAAAGCCATCACCGCTTCTTCCTGGGGATTGTGGCCATTTTTCCGATAATCGACGTCTTAAACGGCTTATTTCTAAGTCTGGGCATTCCTTTTCCCATTGGCGTGTTCTACCGTTTGCTGTTCTTTTTGTTCTTAGTGATTATGATCGTGACAGAAAAGATTCCCCATAGCTACTATACATATTTAACGTATGGGTTTATCGCTGTGACGCTTACGATTTTTCTGTTACAAGCACTTTTTCTAGGGTACAGCTGGCAGTGGGTGATCGAGGATCTATCGGTGTATATCAAATACCTCTTATGGGTACTGATTCCTTATTATGTCTATCAACGAAAAAACGACTTCTCCAAACTGCACTACGACAGCTTGTTTATTGTTATCAGTGTCTGCTTCACCTTGGGGCTACTGATTCCTTATTTTTTAGGGCTAGGCTACCAAACTTATGACAATTCTGATGCTGGGTATAAAGGCTATTTCTTTGCCAATAATGATACGAGCTTTGCCTTTATTGTTTCAATCACCTTTACAGTCCAGGCACTAATTGTTTCGATCAAAGAACAGACCCATAAGTTTTCACTGTTTTTGGCTAGTTTATTCGCTGGAAATTTCGTCTGTTTGGTCTTGGTCGGTACGAAAACCGGCGTGTTTTATGGTGTCGGTGTGTTGTTCTATCTTTTAATCCGATTGGTGCTAGGCATTGAACGTAAAGCATTTCTGCAACAATTGTTTATCTGGTTTATGAGTTTTATTACGATTGCTTGGCTGCTTATTCAAGGACTACCATTGCTGATCCAAGCCGTCGAAGGAACCTATCTTCGCATGGTGTATTTTTATCATCTTTTCGACGGGGACTTGATCCGGCTATTTTCTAGTTCAAGAAGTGATTTTTTGATTGGTGGGATGAACGCCTTCTTAAATGATGAGGCCCGACACTTTACCATGATCTTTGGCCAAGGCTTTGAATACCGTTTGGCACACTTTGGTCGTCTTGGCTTAATTGAAATGGACTTCTTCGACACCCTTTTCGGGCAAGGCCTACTGGGAATAGCGTTATTGCTGCTAATGCTCGCCTATTTTGTCTATTTGGCCTTTCAGCCACGAAAACGATCGGTTTATAGTTTTGCCTTGATCGTGGTGCTTTTTTATAGTTTTTTTGCCGGGCATGTTTTGTATTCGGCATTGTCTTCCACCTTTTTAGGATTGATTTGTGGAGGCATTATTTTAACAGAGAAAGAGTGAACAACTGATTGAAAAAATTACTTTTGAGGCTGGGCTTTTTCTCCCTCGGTTCGTTAGGTTCGGCGGTCTTAAACTTGGTGCTTTTGCCCGTAACGACCAGCTTTTTGACACCCGAAGAATATGGGAAGACCAGTATGTTTTTCCTTGCACAGACCTTTTTGATATACGTGATCTATCTCGGTTTCGACCAAGCCTTTACGAGGGAATACCATGACCACGAAAACAAACGCGAGTTATTGCAACAAGCGATGCTCGTCCCGTTGCTCGGTTCATTTTTCTTTCAGCTGATCCTAGTGGTTTTTGCGGCAGATTTTTCGCAGCTTTTATTTGAATCTCCACAGTACACCCGTGCGATTTATTTATTTGCTCTTTCGTCGGGACTGCTGATTTTTGAACGGTTTCTTTTGTTAACGGTTCGAATGCAAAACAAAGCGATCCAGTTCTCCGTTTACAGTATTTTGGTGAAATTCATGGTCTTGTTCATCACGTTGCTGTTTCTCTTTTTTGGTCCGCCGACGTTTATTACGGTGGTCTATGGCATGCTCTTCGGTCAGATTATCGGTGATTGTCTGTTGATTCTGGCAAACCTGGCGCTTTTTATGCCGCTCATTCGCCAAATCGATCGCAACCTGATCAAAAAGCTGAGTCGTTTTGGCTTGCCGACGGTGGTGGGAACGTTCCTCTATAGCCTGTTAATGATTATCGACAAAATGATGCTGCGCTATTTTGCTGATTTTGCCGCTTTGGGCATCTACACGGCTGCATTCAAAGTGGCAAGTGCCTTGATGATTCTACAAGTTAGTTTTGCCAATTTTTGGATTCCCACCTCCTATGAATGGTTCAAAAAAGGCAAACCATTGATTTATTACGAACGAGTCAGTCACTTTATCATGTTCGTCTTGTCGATTTTCTTTTTACTGATGGTCTTTTTCAAAGAAACGATCGTCATCTTATTGTCGCAAGACTACTTAGAGGCCCAGTACTTGTTTCCCTTGTTATGTTTTTATCCCTTGATGATGACGATCAGTGAAACGACCAATCTCGGGATCGTTTTTTATAAGAAAAGTCATTTGAATATTGCTGCCTCTTTGCTGGCGGTCTTAGCCGCATCCCTTGGTCATCTCCTACTCGTACCGACAATTGGCGCCACAGGAGCGGCTTGTGCTACGGCATTAGGGTACTTGGTCTTCTTTTTTGCCCGTACATATTTTTCGATGACCTATTGGCAGGGGTTCTCAGTCAAACGCCAAATCAGCCTTTCGATCATGCTGTATTGCTTTGCGCTGTTTACGGCATTCAATCGGACTCTTTGGCTGGAAAAGAGCCTCGTTTTGCTGCTGATGCTCTTCGTCGTTGTTCTTTATCGCAAGGAACTAAAGCAGGTAACTAGATTTGTACAAGAAAGGAAAATCAACAAAGCATGAATATCTTACTTATCGGTCCAGATCCAGCAGCAAAAGGGGGGATCGCAACGGTCATTCATAATTTCCAAAAAGCAAAAGCGCCAGAGGACGTGCGTTTCGTCGTCCATAAGACTTGGTCGGAAAAAGGAAAATATTGGACGCAGATCAAAGCGTTTCTTACGTTTCGTCGGCACATCAAAAAAGAAAGGTGCCAGATCCTTCATTTCCACGTTGCGCAAAAGGGCAGTTTCTATCGCAAGAGTTTGCTGTTGTTGCTAGCACCAAAACATTGCAAGACGATTTTTCATATGCATGCTTCGCAATTTGACCAGTTTTATCAAAACAGTCCTTCGTGGGCAAAGTGGTGGGTCCGTTTTACCTTAGCTCGGGTGGATCAGCTCGTAGTGCTAAGTAGTAGCTGGTCAGCATTTTACCAAACGATTACCGATACCTCAATCGAGGTCTTGCCAAATGCCGTAGCGGTGCCGGAGGAATCCTTTTATGACCCCACCGCAAAATGGATCATCACTCTTGGCAGGATCGGGCAAAGAAAAGGCAGCTTTGATCTGTTGGCAGTTGCAAAAGCAATGGCTGTTTCCTTTCCCGAGATTCGCTTTATGTTATTTGGCGATCAAGAAAATCAACAGGTTGCCCAACAGCTCCAAGAAGAGGCTCTCACCAATGTGTTCTTAAATGAGTGGGTAGCAACCGATGCGTTACCAGCTGTTTTTCGTAAGGCAGCCATCCATTTTCTCCCTTCTTATCACGAAGGCTTGCCGATGGCGATCTTAGAAACCATGGCGGCAGGTATCCCCAATGTAACGACGAAGGTTGGGGGAATCCCAGAGTTGATCCAATCGGGTGAAAACGGCTACCTAGTAGCTGCCGGTGATATTCAAGCAATGATCGAGACGTTGAGCGGTCTGTTAGCTAACGAGGAAGAACGAATCAAAAGCAGCCAACAAGCCAGAGCAACGATTGAGCAACAGTATGCCTTAACGTCGTATATGAAGCGCTGGCAGAAGATTTACAAAAAGCAACTTGATTAATGCTCAAATTGCTGAAAAAAAGGAGAAGTACGATGCAAAAAATAAAGGTATTATCTATTTTTGGTACACGACCAGAAGCCATCAAGATGGCACCGGTCATAAAAAAACTAGCAAATGATCCACGCTTTCTATCAAAGATCGTCGTGACAGGGCAGCATCGAGAAATGCTTGAGCAAACATTAGCGGCGTTTGAGCTGACCCCTGATTACGACTTGGCTATCATGCGAGAAAATCAAACCTTGTCTAGTATCACCAGTCGTATTTTAGAAGGACTCGAAGGTATTTTTCAATCAGAAGAACCAGACGTAGTGTTGGTCCATGGCGATACGACGACGGCAGTGGCAGCTGCGCTGGCCGCTTTTTATCAGCAGATCTTGATTGGTCATGTGGAGGCTGGGCTACGAACAGGTAACAAGAATGATCCGTTTCCAGAAGAAATGAATCGCCGGTTGATTGATCAACTAGCAGATTTTCTCTTTGCCCCTACAGATCAAAGCCAGGCAAATCTGCTAAAAGAAAATCATCCACAAGACCGCATCGTCGTTACTGGCAATACGTCTATTGATGCTTTGTACCACACCTTGGCACAAAAAAAAGACCGAAAACCAATCAGTGAGAAAAAAATCCTTTTAGTTACGATGCACCGGCGAGAAAATATTGGGCAACCCATGGAACAAGTGTTTCGTGCACTAAAACGCATCGCTATTGCTTATCCCGCACTGACGATGGTCTTTCCGATGCATAAAAACCCTCGTGTCCGTACACTAGCCAAGCGCTATTTAGAAGGGCAGCAAAATATTGAGCTGATCGAACCATTGGATGCCCCTGCATTCTATCAGTTACTGGCAGGCAGCTACCTTGTTTTGACCGATTCAGGAGGGATTCAAGAAGAAGCACCCTCCTTGGGGATTCCTGTCTTGATCGTACGTGAAACGACGGAACGCCCAGAAGGAGTGGCAGCAGGGACTTTGAAACTTATTGGTACCCATGAGGAGCATGTGTATTCAGAAATCGTTCATTTATTGTCTGATGAGGCAGCATACAAACAGATGGCGCAAGCCAAAAATCCCTATGGAGATGGACAAGCCAGTGAGCGAATCGTGGCTGAATTAAAAAGTTATTTCGAGTAGAGGAAGGCGAATCTATGAGACAATTCCAATCATCTTTTGTCATTAGTAAAACGACGCTAAGGTGGCTACATTTGCTAGAACATATGGAGCACGCTTCTCATACACCGATCCGTGGGTTGTCAAAAGTGATCAAAAGCTCTAGCCGAACCATCATTGAAGATTTACAAAACATTAAAGAGTATTTCGAAGATGCTATCGAAATGGAAACGTCAAATAGTGGCTATCAGCTACAAGTCATCGATACAGAAAGCTACTTAGAAAAAAAACGGAATTTGATCAGTAACGAGCCGTTGTTTCGCATCTTTGAGAGCATTTTTTTAGGGGAAATATTGACCATCAATGAGTGGTCAGACATTTTGTTTATTTCCCCTGCCACGTTGATGCGGTATTTTCGAAAGATCGACCCAATTTTAGCACAGTACCAACTGACATTAAACAAAACCACCGTTGATCTTATTGGTGAGGAAGTCAATATTCGCCATTTTTTTCTGAACTTTTATTATGAATCCGATAGTACGCCGCATACCGTATTTCCGCCGTTGATCATTCATGAGATCGGTTTAAACTTGAAAAAAGAAGAATTCGATAGCAATTTCTCTAATCTTGCCTTTGAGGAAATCAGTTACATGCTTTATATCATTTTAGAGCGAACCTCTCATGGCCATTACGTCACGATCGATCCAGCCATCGTCAAGCAGTTTCGTAAAGAGTATTATCTTGAGCTGAAAAAATTAAAGACGATGCTATCGAACCATTTGCAAACGACGATCGCCGAAAAAGAAATCATCTACTTTTATGCGTTATCGATGGGAAAACGGACGGTGTTTGATATTGATATGGAAAGGGACTTTTGCAACAAGTTAGGCAAAGACTCGCAGATCCTGCAACTAACCCAACGTTATCTAAAGGAGGCAGGCGTACCGCCGTATGCGCTGGAATATAGTACGGTTTTGATCCAGTCTTTTTTTGCGACGATCTTACTAAAAAATAAACTTTCACCGGTCTTGAACAAAGTGATTCCCGATTTGATCTCATTTGTAAAAAAACATTTTCCAGAGGAAATGGCACAAAACACAGCGTTCTTACAAAAACAATTCAAACAACTGAAGTGTCTGTCTTTAGACATGATCGTAGATATCAGCGCAGTGTTTACCATTCACATGGACTGTGTGAAAGAATTGTACTGGGGGAAGCCTAAAAAAATTGCGTTCCTGTTAGAAGGGAATCAATTTATCTCGCAACGAATTCAGGTCACTGCTCGTAAGTATCTAGGCAGTTATCAGAAACTCTTTTTTCCGAATGTATTAGATATCAATCCCGGCTATTTTGAGGCGAACCAATTTGATATCGTCGTCACAAATTATAATGAGCATATGTCGAATTTTTCTTGTTCTGGCGTGTATTTATTGTTCAATAAAATCCCGAACTCAACCGATTGGCGCAGACTCATGTCATTGATCGACTTTAAACTTTAACAATGGTCCAGGTGCAAAATAATTCTCAGATGAAAGATAGGAATGATGCAATCATGATGAAAAAAGGACATATGACACCAGAAGCCTATTTAAAAAATTACAGCGAACTTTGTTACTTGCAGGAATTTCCCTTAATCAAACAAGTATGTACAGAGTTGCAAACACGATTCAAAGAAATTTGCTATACCGAGTACGATAATGTGCTACAACAAATGGCGGATTTGCTAGAAATCGATGCCCAACTGCAAATGTTTTTAGATTTTTTCCGACACGACTTTTTTAAAGAAATCGAATTAGCAGAAGAAGAGATCGTCGAAATGATCAAAAAGGACAAAAATGTCTATTACCGACAAATGGCAGGGATCGGCACAAACCAGAAAGCGCCCCATGGCTTGATTTATCTCAGCGAGAAATGAACACTGTGATCGCTGAGATAAATCAGAGTGTCAACCACTCGTTGGGTAAGAATGGTTTTTATAAAATAACACTTCGAAATGCTTTGTGACCGTAATGATTCCACAAGATAGTGTCTAGCAAGTTGACCTACGCATTGTCCAACACAACCAGACGCAAGATCCGTGGATTGATTTGATTAAGTAATCGATTCCAATCTGTCGCATCTGGAAAAGATTTTAGAAGAACGCATTCTACTTCCAGTAAGTATTCTGTCGTATACTCCGAATAATTGGTGACTAATAGATCAATTTGCTTTTCTTTTAAATAGGTTGGAGAGAGTTCACTGGCATTAGGATAATACAATGTATGGAAGCGACCCAAATATTTTCGCACGATACTTTCGGCATATTCACAAACATATTCGTTTCCTTCAAAAATCACGGCGATCGTCCGTTGTGATCCCCAATTTTCTTCTTTGATCGCTTCCATATGAATCGTTAAGCTGGCACAGAAATCGTCAAGATAGGAGGATGAATACAGCTTTTTGACTAGCTTGTGTTTTGCCAAAAATGCATAGTTTCTCTTATATTCGTAGGAAAACTTCTCTTTGACGAATTGCGTAAGATCGTCAATATTGACATTCATGATGGGCGAGAGCATATCGCGTATTTTCACAATCGTAAAAAATGATTCTAACCAGTGTAAATCTTTTTGTTCATCATAGGAATTGCCTTGATTTAGGGCATAGAAATCTTTTGTCACTTGTTGGATCTCAGGCCAGCGATTATACTTTCGGCAAAATTCTTCGATCGAAGGATGATTGATTTTTCGGCGACAGATGAGACAAAGTAACAAATAAATGATTTCGTCCTCTGGCAGATGGTAATGAAAATAGGAATAAAGGATCTCTCTTAACGTATCTGGAGCAATCAATGAATGATAAGCATAAAAGATGTCCTTTAGTTCAGGTGAAAGTTCGACTTGTAACCCTTTCTTGCTGCGTTCCAGTGTAATGTAGAGAATATAGGAAAAGTAAGAAAAAGTAGAAGCCGGTTGCTTTTTTGAATGCAAAAGATTGGTGATCTCAATGACAGCATCTTGGACATCCAGCGATGGGAAGATCGTATTGACATTGATATCTGACTCATAATAAAACAGACAAAAAAAGCGGCGAATATCGATTTCGGAACCTATCAATGTGACAGGGTTTGTTGATAGACGAAGTTTGAAGGGCTTTAATAATTCGTTCATTTTTTTTAAGTAACTGAGCAATGCTTGTTCAGAAAGATTAAGGGTCAAGCTCCAATCCAGAGCAGATTGTAATTCATCAAAAAAAATACTCTCCAAAATCATAAAAAATGGCTCGTCTTTAACTAAATTTTGTTTTTGTTTGATATACCCCTCGGGATCAAGTTCTTCAAATAAATACCCAAACTTAGAGGAATAGATTTCGATCGCATCATTAAAATGTTCGCGAATCATGGCAATATCCGCAATGATCGTACGGGTACTGCTTTTTGTTACTTCTGATAAATCGCCCAATGTTGCAGATGGATTCTTCTCAAATTCATTTAATAATTGCAATCGTCGGATTAAAGAACGATTTTTGATAAATTTTAGCTGAAAATTTTTCATAGTTGCCCCCGTTGAATTTAAAAAAGAAATAAACACATTATAAACAATTGGTTAAAAAACTTCAATTTCTATATTTAATTTTATTTTATTTGACTAAATATTCGATTTTTATTATTCTGGTGGATGTAAACGGTTGAAACGAATTGATACAATGTAGGTTTTTTCACCGACAGGTGAAAATTGCTATTTTTTTTTAAGGATATTTGACGCTATAGTGAGACCATAGTCCGATGCTTAGGAGTATTTGTTTTTTCTCAAGAGGAAACCTGTGAACTGTTGGTTGGATCAAAAGGGAGAAAATAAACAGTAAATGTAACTAGCAAATGAGTGAATGTGCCATCAATACCTAGAAATGCAGTGTACTTGAGGGGTATCCACGAATGAGAGAGAAAGAAAATAGAAGACATTGATTGGTTGAAGAACATCTACGGTTACCAGAAAGTGTAAACTGGAAACGAACATGCAGATAGATTACGAGGAGGCTAATATGCTGGCAGAAAAGATAGCGGGAGCAGAAGAATATTTGGCGCATTTTCAAACAGAGCTAGAAAAACAAGGGGTGTTACGCTTTTTTCCTAAAATAAATGCCTTTTATCATCGGTTAGCAAAAGAGTTTTTAACGATTTTTCATAGCAAGGAAGAAAACCTGTTTGTTCAGTGGGGCCACTTATTGGCGATTGATGCACAATTGCAAATATTGATGGAAATCAGCAACAATCGCAAAGAGGGATTGCTAGATGACCTTGGGATGAGTGAGGAAGAAGTCATTGAAATGATAGAAAATGACCATAAGTATTTTTACCGTGAGATCACGGGGGCAAAGTTAACGCAAAAACCCAAAATGGGCTTGATTTATTTGAGTGAACACTTAGCGGAGTCCTGAAGTTTTATGTCTAATACGTCGAGTAGACCTGAGATTTAGGAAAAAAATTGAGATAAATGGGAAACGATGATGTTCAATAGACTATTGGGGAAGTTTTATAGATAGTTTTTTGGAGAAATAAATGGAGAGTAGTAGTGGGGCTAAAAGGATGATTTTCAGGTGGAACGTACCCTTGAGAATGACAGAGAGCAGATGGACTACTCAAACAACGCAGTGGGGAAGGCAATTGGTTGGTCTTCCTTGCTTGAGTAAGAGTTGTTTTTAAGAAACAACAGATTGACCGCTAAAGTCAACGACAAAGACGAATGTTTTTTTCTCTTCATTAAAATAATTACTGTGTAAGACGTGAAAAAAAGCAAAAAGCGCTTGAAGGTAGGACATGAACGGAATGAAACTTTTTATTATTTTTGCCTCCTTGTCGGTAGGCATATCGGTGGCACAATACGGCATGTATGATTTCTTCCCAGCATATCTGCGATCCTTCGCAGCTGGCTTCAATTGGGGCAAACCATTCTTTTGCTTGGCTATTTCTTTCTGCTGGTTATGTATTTTTGGGTCCAGCGTGGCAGAACAAGGAAAGAGAAGCAATCTTTAGGAGAATGATCAAGAATTAAACAGCAATGATCAGCAAAGAAGCGTTTTTTCATAGGAAGAAATCGCTTGTTTGTAAGCAAAAGTATACATAAATAGTACGACCGAGACGAGCCTTTCGCGGGCTCTTACTTAACATAAACAAATCTGCAGCAAACGTTTGCTTCTTTTGGTGAAACCAAGAAGGGATCGTTTGCTGTTTTTTTGTGCTAACAAATAGGCCTGTTTTCAAATGTCCCGTGGAGAGCTTTTTTCAAGGAAATGAAAAATTCTTAAGGGGGAGGCTGGAAGAATCGATTCGTTCTGTAAATAGTAATCAAAAAATGGATGGCCGAAGAACTACATACGAGAGAGTCAATAAAATGCTTCATGGAGGAATGGCTGATTTAGCCAAGCGGCATTTCAAGGGAGTACCGAAGGATATTAGATAGAGAAGATAAAGCAATGGACAGAGACGCCAAAGTTTTTAGCGCTGCAATAGCTATTGGAGTATGCGTTGGTTTGGCTACATCTGTATTGGCAACAACAGAGTACCGGGAAAGGGCTGGATAAGTGAAAATGAATGGGAAAGGTGGCGCTCCGAAAGAAGAACCATAGCTGATGATCCGCCAATCGTCGAGGAACCACCCAACTGTATTCCGTAGTGAAATACCAAACGAGCAGGAGATGACCACTGACAGGCATGCTTCATGTTCTTATCAGTTTAGTGATTCTAAGAAAAACAACATAAAAGAAAGAATACCCGACAAACGTAGCTTGGGGGATCAGATGAAAAGAGAGGAACGTTCTTAATAAGGATAGTCCCCCCCTCTTTTTTTACCGTTATTTTATTGTGGCTTTTATAGAATGGAGAACTGCAAGTGCTTTGGAGATTGATATATGATTTTTCTATGGTAACAAGCGTTTTGGTAGATGTTAAGGATTTCTCACTTTAGCCATATCCTATGTTGAATAATTTATTTAAAACGGGGGTTTGTTTTTTTATTTAGGCATAGATTTCATCAGCCAGTGAATTTATTGATTTTTCCCGCATCACAAAGATAGCTATAATGAAGTATATCGAGGATAAAACCCAGCGATTTTGGAAGCCAACTGAAACAAAGACCAATCGACTTTGTTCAAGGTTACCGTCTAAGTAAAGGTGTCTAAAAAAGGGTGGTTTTTAGGCTTGATGATGTCAAAAAGGGGGAGGGAGAATGAAAAGAGCGAGGGGGAATTTTTGGGTCAAACTGATGATCTTCGCTGCTTTTTTTCAAGTGATCAGTGCTTCGACGATTTTAGTTTCGGCACAAGAGGAGCGTTCCGTCGATACAGAAGGCTCAGTCCAGTTCACGGGTGTCTATGAACCAGACAAACCAGAACCTTCACCACCGACCGGACCGACACAACCTGGCGGGGATGGGGGACGTTTGCCGCAGACGAATACCCGAAAAAGTTCCAGTGCCACGGCACTCGGATCATTGCTGCTATTGATCGCTGGCTATTCAACAGTGAAGAAGACACGCAGGTACCAAAAAGAACGAACAACCTCAAGAACACAAGAAAAGTTGAGTAATAGAGAATAAGGGAATGATCTTATGAGATTTTTGCGATTTGCAACGAGCACCGTACTTGCCGCAACCCTTTTGACTGGCGGGATCCAAGGGACCGCCGCTGAAGTAAGAGTCGCTGAAACCGATGGGCAAGTCAGTTTTGTGCCCAATGATCGAGACCCGACGGAAGTGTTACCGCCTGATCCAGGCCCCGATGTGGAGATACCGCCGATCGGACCAGATGGACAAACAGGACCATTGACGATCGCTTATGCGCCGACTTTGGATTTTGGTACCCAAGAAATCTCCAACCGAGATGCCGTCTATTCGATGGTGGCAGAAAAGCAACAATTAGCGGATACCCAAGGGGAAGAAAACCAAGTACCGTATGTTTCCTTCGCCCAAGTACAAGATACCCGTGGGTCAAATGCTGGCTGGCGTTTGACTGTAGCACTAAGTGCGTTTGAATCAGGGACGCAACACAACGAACTGCGAGGGGCACAAATCATCTTTACCTCACGAGAAGTTGACTACAATAGCCACAACCAAGAAAACGCACCGGCCGCACATGAAGCAGGCTTGCGTTTGGATGCCAATGGTTCAGCACAAGCTGTTCTGACTGCTGATGACGGCAAAGGGGCAGGCACATCATCCGTCGTTTGGGGCTATCAAGATGAATTGAATGCGCAGGTCCAAGCCCAGGCGCCGGTGGTTCGCAATGAGGCGATCCAATTGTTCGTCCCGGGAGCGACTGCTAAAGATGCAGCCTTGTATGTGGCGACTTTGACGTGGCAATTGACGACCACTACCTCGCAATCAGGAGAAACAGTTCCAACGGCGCAAGCCGATGAAACAAACTAAAAGAAAAGAAAGAAGGAATAAAAATGAAATGGATTCGCTTAGCAACAGTCGCAACACTGACCTCTACGATCTTCGCAGGCGGTGTACAAGCAGTAGCAAATGATGAACCAACACCGAACCCAGAGCCGAGTGGAGAAAGACGTCGTCAGAATACAGAAAATAATATTGAGTTCCGAGCTGGTGATGGGGAGAGCGTAGAGGTCGTTCCTCCTGTACCGTATCCACCAGTAACAATCGTTGATCCAGATCCACCAACCGGACCGTTAACGATTGCCCATGTACCGAAAAAATTTGATTTTGGCATACAAAGAATTTCAACTACTAATGAATTTTATCCAATAATCGCTGAACAAGAAAAGCTTGTCACCGGTGATGATGAGGGGGAGGAAATCTCAAGAGATAATGGCGAAGAGGTAAGAGTACCATATGTATCCTTCGCGCAAATCGTTGATACTCGCGGATTGGATGATCCACAGTGGGGACTGCATCTTGATTTAACAGAGTTTACTACATCCAGCGGGAGTAATTTGAGAGGGGCTTATTTAGAATTCCTTAATCCAACCATTGTTCACAATGGCGCTACTGAGGAAGAGCTGAAGGCACTGCCTGATGACCATGAGGATAGGGATTATTTACTGCAGTTACTTCCTAATGCCTTTACCACACCAGACGAATTAGGAAACCAGAGTTTGATTGTCCCTGCAAACTCGACCAACGTTACAGTGATGGCTGCTACCGATGGGCAAGGGCAAGGTGTATCGTCTATTTATTGGGGGGATCAAGAAGAATTAAATGCTGCTCACGAGTCAGAAACAGATCCAGTTTTGAATCAAGCCATTCGCCTGCATATCCCGGGAACGGCTACACCACAAGCTACTGAATATACGGCAACACTAACTTGGCATTTAACAAGTACGATGGACGCCGATGGTGAAACAGTGCCAGACTAAGACGACTAATCTTCAAAGCAACGCAACAATAATGTGAAACAACTGGCAGGAGTAGACCGTTATTCCTGCCTTTTTTGGAAGGAGAAACAACAGTGATTGAACAACCAACAAACCAACGCTGGCTGCGGCTTTTGACTGCAATGATCGTGCTATGCTCATTGATTGCTTGGCCGACACCAGTAAGAGCAAATGATGACATTGAATCAGAGTTGAATTTTTTTGTAACCCCGATATTCCCTGACAGTCAGATCGAAGGCGGTGCTAGCGGTTATTTTGATCTGAATTTAGGCGCAGGGGAACAAGAAGAATTGCAGCTGCGCGTCCAAAATACATCGGAAGAAACCATCGACGTCGAAGTATCGGCTCATACTGCTTTCACGAATGTCAATGGGGTAGTAGAATACGGTCGTGATGCCGAAGCTCCTGACCCGACATTGCCTGCCTCGATTGCAGAATTGATTGAAGCACCAGGGGTCATCACCTTAGAAGCCCAAGAAGAACGGATCCTTACACTGCCTCTGACGATGCCTGAGGAAGAATTTGATGGGATACTGGCAGGGGCGATCCGAGTAGAAGAGGTCCGCGATGCTACGGCAACGGAGTCAGAAACAGAAGGCATCGGGATTCGTAATGAGTTTGCCTTTATTTTAGGAGTCGTCGTAAGCAATAACCGCTCGTCAACGGATCCGGGCCTTGAATTGCTGGACGTTTTTGCCAGTCAAGTCAATTATCGGAACGTGATCAGTGCCAAGATTCAAAATTACACACCGACTTTCGTCAACCACATAGAAATTGATGCTGAGATTCGTGCCAGCGGCAGTGACACCGTCTTGTATGAAACGCAGCGCACAAGCATGCAGATGGCCCCAAATTCGCAGATGGATTTTCCGATTCCTCTAAATGGCGAGCGTTTCCGTCCGGGAGACTATGTTCTAACTATGACGGCCCGTTCACAAGGGGAGGAATGGCATTGGGAAGAACTCTTCACGATTGCGGCTGCTGATGCCCGACGTTTAAATGAGGAAGACGTGACATTGGAACCAGAAACCAATTGGTGGCTGATTGGCGGAATCGCCGCACTTGTTTTGTTATTGATCATCGTTGTTGTTTTAATCATTAACAAGAAAAAAAAGACAAAGGAAGGTGGGGATCAGTAAAATGAAAAAAAAAACACTAAAGATAGTACTATCACTTATGGTAGGACTATTTAGTGTTTACTTGTTTTTTCCGTCTATTCGTGTGTTCTTTTTTGAACCACTACATGCATGGCAAGGAAGAGAAGGTACGTTAGGCGAGGTGTTCACTGGATCTTCTTTTGAAGAATCTTTAGAGGATCAAGAGGAGTTGGTGGTTTCTTTTCTGGAAGAAATCCAGCAAGCCTATGTTGGAGAAGTGTTTCCGATCATGTTTTTAACAAACCGCCCACTAACAAGCATCGACATCCAGCTGCCTGCAGCCACGATCATAGAAGAAACATTTTTAATGGAAGAAATAGTGATCACCCAAACCGAGGATCCCGAGCAATGGCTTCTGAACTCCGAAGTGCCGTTGACGTCGTTTAGTCTACCACTGACGATAGAATCCGTAGGTACTTATGAAATAACGGTAGCAGAGACAGTGCTTACCTTGAACGTGGAAGAAAGAAAATCCGGAGATGAGGGGGAGAGGCCCCCTATGGAAACGGACGACCACCCGATTGGCACTAACTTAGCAGCGGATCCTGTCAAATCAGATGGTTCATTTTTTGATGACATCGAGGTGGATGAAGGCAATCTTGATCTTTTGGAAGATAGGCGAAGAGAACAAGAAGTAGGCTCCTGGCTAGAATTTTTAGAAGCTGTCATGGACCCAGAGGTGAATCATATAAAGTTGATCGACAGCTTTGAATCTAGTGATAATCCGATTGAAGGTATAGCTTCAGGCGTATCAGGAAGTACAATTAATATTTCGAGTGGAGACTCTTATGTCTATATCAGCCAACCGGGAATCTCAAGAACTCTTATTATTGATGGACAAGGAAAATACCAAATTGATTTTCGTGCGGTTGCTGTTGGCTTCTTGGATAGTACGATGGTACCAGAATCTCCTTGGGATATTTCGTATCAAAATATTACCCTTTATCATGGGAATTATTACGGACCTATGAACGTTACTACTTTGGGTGTTAACAATCAAGCCATATCGACCATGCGGTACCATAATGTTGAAAACATTGGGAATCAGCTTTTGCATTCCGTTGGTACAACCGCAGTGCTTTCAGGAAAGGTTACCTCACATCAAGCACGAAGCTACCGTTCGACTTTTAATGAAAATTGGCAGATCAATGCTTGGAATCAAGCAAATTTTGAAGTCCATCGACTTTTGATCAGTCCCAATGCAGAAGTAGAATTGTCGACCATCAGTTCAGGAAATTTATTTTATCATGGTTTGAATCATCCAGAACTGGTTATTGGAGAGAATGCCAAAGTTTCCATGAAAGCAAATTTTGAAGGGACTAGAGGGGAAGCCGATGGTGTGAATGTCTATTTTGGAAATGGTGGTGGGAATCTGACTGTTGGCAAGGGAGCAGAATTAAAACTTGACACTCAGATCAACGCCTCTGCGATTTCCACACTTCATGGAAACCATACCATCGATCTCTTGGAAGACAGCAAAGTGCATATCCAATCCTTAGAGAATCGAAGCCACACGAATGGATGGAATTGGAATATTCTTTCATTTCAAGGAGGCAACACCCATATCAATCTAAAGGAACGTAGTATGTTAAAAATTGATGCGGAAAATCAACCCAACTTATCGGCACATGTTGTTGGCTTCTGGGAACCTCAAAACAGTATCACTGTTGGTAAAGATGCTATTTTAGATATTCGTTCGGACAGTCGCAATGATTCTCAAAATTTGATCTTTTTTGGAAATCTTTCGAAGTTGACGTTCAATGAGGCCCGAAAGGTCAATTTAGAACGAACGGCGCCGCTTTCTTTTAATAACGGAAGTTTGATCAACTTAAATGGAACCAATGAACTGGAAATCGAATTTCAAGGAATCAAACAATGGCAATACGGTGAGTTTGATGAGGTGCAGTCTACCCATGAGTGGATGCCTTTGATTCATATGAGTACCAACCTTACTTGGATCAATCCAACAATCAACAGTGTCGTAACTTTGGATCCAACAGTGGAACAAGGGGTACGTAGTCATTTTTCGACTCATAGCCAACGATTGCTTTTCGAGCAAGTTTCTGAAGTTGAAATAGAGTTGAATCCATTAACGGAAGATCCGACCTTATCAAATTCTCGGATCATCTCTGGAAGAGCAAATCCCAATAGCTATATTCGTTTTGAGCGGGAAGCATTTATGCCCGAACCAAATCCTTCCCTTGGTACTGTAACGGATCCAGATGGACGCAGAGAATTCTTTCACGTCCAAGCTGATGAAGAGGGAAACTTTCAGTTTGATTTATCCGAATTTCCAAACTTCCAACATTTTCGTCACGAAGAGCTAGTGACAGCCGAGGCGTTTTTGAATGGGAGATGGGGAAAGGATTCGGTGATTGTAGAGAAAATCGACATTGTGGATCCGCGGGATCCTTTTCGCCCGGATGAAACGGTCGATCCTGTGAATCCTCCTGTTTTGCCAGAAAACCAGGGATTTGTCAGCATCGACTTTATTTCTCAATTCGATTTTGGAGAAGTACCAATTCTTTCAAGTACCACTCGATATCCAGCAAAGCCGCAGGCGTTGCGGGAAGTTTATGAGGATGTGCATGAAGGGGACCGTCCCAATTATATCCAAGTATCGGATCGGAGGGTCGCTACTACTGGTTGGACACTGAGTGCTCGCTTATCTGAAGAGGGTTTTGTGGGTACGCATGATGAAAGGCAACGACTAAGAGGGGCAAGCGTTTATTTGTCAAATATCCATATGGTAACCACTGGTTCGAATGAGTCGGAGACGCCAGACTATCAAGAAGCCATTGAACTTATTGCAGGTCAAAGTAAAACCTTGGCTTCGGCTCAAGAGAATCATGGTGGAGGGACGTGGATCCAACATTATGGCTCAAGTGAAACAATGGAAAACAGTGTGGAACTGGAAGTCCCGATTGGTGCCAACCCCCAAGCAACTGCTTATCGCGGCACGATTTATTGGGAATTAAGCTTTGTTCCGAGACCTGAGTCATAAAAGTTTGAATAAGAAGGAAGCAGAAGCTGCTGGAAGTCGCCTGCAGCTTCTCTTCTTTCGAATGTGTGGGGAGGTGAAACGATGAGAAACAAGCCGTCTTTATTGATGAACAGTTTATTTTCAATGACGTGCAAGCGGCAATTGACGATTTTGCGGCAGTTGGAATGTTGCGGTCCTTTAAGTGGGCAACAGCTGGCACATGCTTGCGGCGCTTCTCGGCGGACGATTATTTCAGACATTGAGGAACTGCGCCAACTCTTTGGGGCTTCGACGATCCTCGCATCTGCCAGCAATGGTTATGAATTGATGATCCAAGAATTGGCAGAGTATCAGGAAAAAAAGCGAGCATTGTTGGCGGATGACCCGAATCTGTTGTTTCTGCATTTCTTGTGTCAGCAAGAAACGGCGATACCGGAAAAACTTGTTGCAATCACCGGATTAGGCAATCAAACCTTTTTGAAACAATGTCGTCAGCTTCAGACCTTGTTCGCTGCTTATGAACTGACCTTGAATAAAAAGCAGTGGTGCCTAGAAGGGGCAGAAGGAAACATACGGTATTTTTATAAAGCCTTTTATTTTGAAGAAGAGGAACAGCCCTACCAAATCTTTGAGCAGCTGGCTGAAACGTTGACACTGCGGTATCGTCCGTCCTTGCCGATCGATCCAGTGGTTTCGTTGCAGTGGACGAAGGTCTTTCTTTTACGGGCGCAACAAGGTGGACGCTTGGAAGGAAATTGGGAAATGGCTGACTTTTGTCGGTTGTTTCTAGAAAAAACGGGTTTTGTCATCGAAGGCTTGGAGGTCTGCAGGTCCTTGTCGCAGCAAGAACGGTGTGTCCTATTGTTTTTGATGATGGCAGATGAAGGGGTACTTTCGTTTTTATTGAAACATCCGTGGGTCGAAGAAACGGTGCCCTTTGATCCAATCGATAGCTTGCGAGAGACGTTTCCCAAGCAAGCAGAGACATTGAGAGAAGATCGCGTATTCGTGCAAGTGACGTTAGCAGTCATGTTACTGGATCGGCTCTTCCATGTGCCACCTCCTTTGCTGCGGGATCGTCGAAAGCCAGAAGTGTCTGGTATTGGAAAGACGAAGGCACTTTCTAGCGCTGCTTCTCACTATTTGCTGACAATAGGCGAGTCCTATCTAAAGAACCAGCAGTTAAAAAACAACCAGCTGATGATCACCTATCATTTGTGTGGAAATGAGAAAATCAAAGGCTGGATCAAACAACGTCTGAGTGATTGGCTGGCTGCCCAAGGAGTGGATGTCGTCGTCGAGACTACGAGTGAGCTGTCGATTTTCACCGCCCGCCAGGTGGTAGTCACTGATCAACCGCTCTTTTTGCTGGAATTGGAACAGCCCATCTATCGGTTGGAACGACCGATTGAGCCAAATTCCATTGAACGTCTCGGCAAGGCGATTTTAGCCGATTTTCTTGGTCAATGTAAAGGCTCTGTTCCTAGTGAAGAGCTTCAAGCAGCGTCTGCCTCTCGCTAAAAACGGTAGAGCCAACGGTAGAATCAGTCAAACGCTACGTACGACGTAAAATTATGGTAGAGGAGCAACAGGTATCATGGGTCGATTCCAAAAGCAATTGGTACTTCGTGTGTTGGGGATAAGTTGTCTGCTACTGCTGCTGTTCTATTTCTTTTCAAACTACAAAATGGCTCGTGTCAGCGGTGATTCGATGGCCCCCATTATTCAAAACAACGAGTTAGTCGTTATTCAAAAGAATCAGTTGCCGCATCGTTATGATCTCGTCGCTTTTGAGCATGAAGGGCTGCTGATCGTAAAACGAGTGATCGGGGTTCCTGGGGATTCCTATGCGCGCAGTGGCAATCGTTTGCTATTGGGTGCATCAGGGTCCTATTATGATTTTTCCTATACCTTTACACTGACGCAAGAAACGGCGAGGGAATTGCCGGTCGGAGGCATCTTGCAGCCAGGAGAGTATTTCGTCGTTGGGGATGCGATCATGCACTCGATCGATAGTCGTGAATTTGGTATGGTGACGAGCGAGGCGCTTCGTGGGGTCGTCTTGAATTTCTTTTAAGGATTCAACGTGGTCAGTCAGCGTGTCTGTTTGAAAATCGAGGCTCAATTATGGACAAAAGATGGAAAGGGGGATGTCCGTGAAGATTGTTTATGTCAGCATACTGCTGCTTTGTTTTGTGGCGATCGGGGTGCTTGCTCAACGGGGATACCTCGAAATCTTTGTTCGAAGACTTGAGCGACGAACAAATATGACGGAGTTGGAAAAAAGAAAACTGGCTTTTTTTAAGCATAAGATTCGTAATGAACATCCGTTAGCGTTACTGATGGTGAGTGGTCTGTTTCTTATGAGTTTGCTGCTTTTGACTTTTACTCATGTTTCCATACATGCGCAAAGCCGCAGGGTAGCAGAGGAAAGGGAGCAGATGAAACAGGAAATCTTACATTTACAAAAAGAACAGATTGAAGGGACGCAACGACCGTTATCGGTGTACCCGTCTGCAGGTCTCCCTTTTGAAAATCTTGCTTGGCAGACGCTGCTGATGGCGGATGATCGAGAAGCGCGTTTTCAGCTAGAAGAAGAATTTGGGACGCAAGTGACGCCTTTTTTAGGACCGACAGTCGTGCTGATCCATATTGACCAACCGCTGCAAGAAATCACCCTAACGAGTTCAAGTCATTTGAACTCTTCTGCGGACTTTCCTGCTTGGGAAGCTAATTTGCAGCGAATCATCGATGATCTATCGCAGGCGCAAGGCGTGAAACGGTGCCATTTCGTGTTGCAAGTAGCAGATACGCCCGATACGTCATTTGAACAAACGATCGTCCGCAATGCTCAGGGACAGTGGCAAGTACTCAACCGAAAAGAGCTTGTCCAAGCTTCAGACACGGGAACTTAGAATGAAACAATCAAAAGAGTTATTGACGAAAGGGAGGGATTCAAGGGATGAGTAAGAAGAAGGGACGTGGGTGGTTTTCTGCTCAGACGCTATTCGACGAAATGAACCAAGTGTCATTGAAAGAATTAAAAGGATTTGAAGAAACGTATGAGAAAGAAAACAGAACCGCTGAGACAGCTGTTGCCAATGGACCGGCGAAAGAAGCCTTCGCCGATACCGCAAAAAAGAAAGCTACTAGCAATGATCAAGAAATGACGGGTACCAGTAGTAAACCCCAAAAAGGCAAAAAACAAGGGCAACGAAGTGGACAGGCGCCGGCACCGTCTCCTTCAGTACAAGCGGAACTAGAGGAACGATTGGAGCCAGAAGGATCGCCTAAGCACTCGATGCAACCCTGGTCCTCAGAAACGGGCATGCCACATCCAGTAAGCAGTAAAGGGAAGAGAAAGCGTAAAAGCACCAAAAAGCGTAATGAAACTGTCAATGCGCCCTTGCCTAGCTATCAAGAAAAACGCTCTTTTGAAGCGTTTACCGCGGAAGCGAACGGGGAGCAGATGGAGCTGGCGCCTGTCTCACCAGCAGATATGAGCTTTGAACAAACTCATCAAGAGTTAGTGTTGGCACGAACGAGAATCACAGAACTTGAAAAGCGGCTCCATGCAGAAACCTTGCATCGCTCACAGTCGGATATCCAGCAAGTGAAAGAAAAAGCGATTTTTGAACGCTTGGATTGGGCAAGAGAAAAACAATGGTATGAAAGCAAAGCCCAAGAACAAAAACAGCTGCTGCTCCAAAAAGAAGAGGTCATCACAAATTTGGCGAACCAACTCGCTGAAAAAGAAGCACAGCTGGAGGAGCAGGCTCGAGGCCCTCAGGAAGAAGAAGCCGCTGCGCTTCGCAAAGCGGTCAATGAGCTGCAAAAAGAAAACCAAGAGTTACAAAAAGAAAATCAGCAGTTTCAAGCGGAGATGCGAGAGATCTTGCTGTTTGCTAGAAAGAAAGCAGACCGGACACTTGAAGAAGCGCAGGTTGAAGCAGAACGGATGATCTACAACGCTGAAATGCGCTTGAATATCGCCCATCGTACGGCAAAAGAGATCCTTGATGAAGTGAGCGATACGAAAGAGAACATGAATACTCTCTTTGATTATTTGTATGAACAAGTTTATTCACTAGCAGACAAGCAAGTATTTGAAAAGTACCAAGAATAGGTTTGCTTCGGATCACTAGAAGCAGGCAGATAGTCCTGTGAACGTTACATAACGTTAGCGATCTTCGCTTTGGGCGGTGATCGCTTGAAACTTTTCTTTGTTTCTCAACGACATTTTGATTGGGAAATGGATTTGTTCTGTACCGGCTGCGATCGCTGATTCATAATACCAGCACTTATGGTCGATCAACGCCATCGATTGCTGCAAAGCGTCTATCTGCGCTTGCAGCGCTTTTTTTTGTTCAAGAAACATTTTATGGCGTTCTTGCAGCGAGTCATCACCAAGGCGTGTCAATTGTGCATAATCTTTGATCTCTTTAATGGTCATGCCTGTTTCCTTCAGACATTCGATCAATTCCAGCATCTCAATTTCGGTATCTGAAAATAAACGGTAGCCAGATTCTTTGCGCGCTAACGTCGGCAAAAGGCCTTCTTTGTCGTAATAGCGGATGGTTGACGTGGGGATATTTAAGGCTTTCGCAACTTGGGATATCGTATAGGTCATTTTTTTCACTCCTTAACGTTGACTTTAAAGTTAACTTTAATGTTAGTATGACAGTAAGCAAAGGAAAAAGCAATGAGGAGGAAACAGAGATGACAGAAAAAAACATGAAAGCTGCTGTATTAAAAGGACCAGAAACGATCGAGGTCAAACAAGTCCCTGTGCCAAAAGTGGAAGAAGGACTGATCGAGATCCAAGTTTCAGCTTGCGGCGTCTGAGGCAGTGATGTGCATATGTGGCAAGCGGGGAAAGGTTGGGGCAAAACAGGGGAGTCCGATTTTATCATGGGTCACGAGTTTTGCGGTGTCGTGACGGATGCAGGCGATAGTTCCTTTAAAATCGGCGATCGCGTCGCTTTTTGGGCAAATCTTTATTGTGGAAAATGTGAGATGTGCCAAAAAGGGCAAGAGCATTTGTGTCGGGAAGTAAACGGCACCAATTATATCGGCTTTGTCTGCAATGGCGCCTATGCCGAACGGTTTGTCGGAAAAGCGTCCAATGCTTATAAATTGCCAGATACAGTTTCAGATACAGCAGCTAGCTTGATTGATCCCTTGATGGTTGCCTATCATGCCGTCCGTAAATCCAATATTAAGTTAAATGACAAAGTCTTGGTTTCTGGAAGTGGGATCATCGGGCAATTGATTGGCGAATTGGCAAAAAAAGCTGGGGCTTCTTATGTGGCCATGTCCAAAATCAACGATACAAAAATTGAGAAAGCCAAGGAATTGGGAATCTTTGACGATTACTTTGACGCTAAGGATCCAAACCGCGGGGAAGTATTGAAAGACGCGTCTGCTGGTGGGTTCGATTTGATTTTTGAAGCAGTCGGTTCCAGCAGTTCCTTAGCGACATGCATTGAGGCTGCTCGTCCTGGCGCAACGATCGTGGCGATCGGAAATTCCGTTGCTCCCGAAATTCCTTTTTCATTAAATCGGTTGGTCTTGCAAGAAATCAAGCTCATCGGCAGCGTTTCATGCACCCGCCAAGAGTTTGAAGAAACGATCGATTTGATTGCTAGTGGCATGATCGATCCCACAAAATATATCACGGATGAATACCCATTGGAAAAACTGCAAGAGGCGCTAGAACGCCAAACGTTAGAAGATGATCCATTGGTCAAAGCGGTTGTGAGGTTTTAAATCCGATCCAGAGAAGAATACCAAATGAAAATCGGGCACCGAGTATTGAACAAACATAGAATGATAGCTGATTCTGCTTAACATCTACGAGGTGTTAAGCTTTTTTATTTGAATCTGCAATAGAAAATCTGTTGCGCACAGGCAAAAGGTTGTGTGTATACATGGGTGTCAGCACTTTTCTTATTTGTCGCGTGTCGCAGTGCTATCATTTGATCCAGGAAAAGAATGGTGCTTGCCTTGCTATGGATTGAAAGAAAGCCCGCAGCAAGTTCAAAAAAGCAAAAGCGAACTTTTCTGACAATGGATGTTTCGTGCCACATCTTATGTTTTTAGAAAGAAGTTCATTTGACGTAGCGAAGAAAGGGGTTTCTGTTGTATGGTAGAATGAATAGAGCCAAGTCAGAAAAGGAAATGAGTGAAGAAATGGCATGAGGGAACTTCAGATGTCTTTTATTACAAGTCCGAGTACAAAGCGTTGGATGCAGATATTAACGATTATTGAACGAGAACAAGTTTTTAAAGTTGGGATTCTTTCTGAGCGATTGGCTATTTCTCAGCGGACATTGGTGAAAGACCTACGCTTGATCAAAGAGCATTTTGGCGAATGTATTGAATTGGTATCAGGTAATAGCGGATTTCATTTCGAAGAACGAAATCGTGTTCTCTTTAAAGAAAAAAAAGAGCAGCTATTAAATCAGGAAGTTTTATTTGAAATCATTGGGAACATTTTTTATGGAGAAGTAGTTGATCTGAATGAATTGGCTTATCGATACAATTATGCGGAAACAACATTACGAAGGTTTATTGCACGTGTGCAACCAGCCTTAAAAGAGTATGGACTTTCTCTAAGTTTCACACCGGTTACTTTGGTAGGCGATGAAGCAAATATTCGTAAATTCTTTTTTGATTTTTACTATGTAGGTGAGCCCACCCCCTATACGATCAGACCACCAGAAGGCCTGCATCATGTAATTCTAAAGGGACTTTCTGATAAATTGGGAAAATATGAAGTAGGGACTGGCTTGACGATCTCGGCTTTTTATTCACTGCTGTATATAACGATTGTACGGGCGCAAAAGGAGCACTATGTTTCGATTCCTGACTGGGCAAAAGAGCTTGTCTATCAAGAAAATGATTTTAAATTGCTAGAGATTCTGAAAGAAGTCATTTTCAAAGAGTATGGGGTATCTTTACCCAAAGAAGAACTTGCTTGGCTTCACTACATGATTATATGTACGCGGACAATCAATCAATACGATCGAGAAAAAACTTTTCTAGCTCGATTTAATTTCTGGCCAGAAGTGAAGCCGATCGTAAAAGCGTATTTTGCTGGTGCCGAATTTAAGGGCTGGGATCAGTCACTGCTAGAAGATTATCTAACCTCCTTTCTGGTGTCTAGAAAACTTAATGAAGTGATTTGTCCATCTTTGAACAAGCGACAAGCTGAAGAAGTCGCCTCAATAAAAACATACCATCGAGAGTCTTACTACAAAAATAAAGCATTTTTGGAAAAGTACAAAGAAGAGTTAGCTTTTGCGACAGAATTTATGGAAGATATTGCTATCAGTTTTACAACGGTAAGTGATTTACTGCGCGACTATTATCAGCCGAAAAAAAATATTTTGTTTCTTATAGAAGGGGACTCAATGGTCGTTCAAATGATTCGACTACAAGCAATTCGGCTCTTTGCAAACAAGTATCAAGTCATTTTTCTTTCATTGCACGAATTAACAGAAGAACGATTAAAAGCGGACCAGAAGGTTTTGATCGTCACAAATTATCGTCCCTATATCCTGGATTATGGTTTGACGGATGATTATATCTTGTTAAGTAGCATACCAACGAAGAAAGATTGGGAGCGTGTGATTTGTCGATTGTATCCCCAAACTAAAGAGTGCCCTCTGTGAAGTGAACCAAGTGAAGCAATAGTGAATGGGAAGTTAGGTAGTATTTTTTCGGACTGTCTTCTGGGAGGAAACTTTCGATTAACTGTAAAATCCGACACAAAAATGTACCGACTAGTTTTCATAGTCGGTACATTTTTGTAGCTATTTTTCATTTTATTGGTATCAAACAACTAGCGCTGCAGTCACTAATGATACCAATCTATTTAATCTTTTTTCCCCGCATTCTTCACGCTTTCTGCCACGACTTTAGCGACATCAGGCTGAAACGCATCTGGAATGATAGTGGTTGGAGTCAAAGCTGATTCGGGGATCAAACTAGCGATCCCTTGTGCTGCTGCGATCTGCATCTCGATCGTGATGTCTCTTGCTCGAGCGTCTAATGCGCCTCGGAAGATTCCCGGAAAGGCCAAGACATTATTGATCTGGTTAGGGAAATCACTGCGACCAGTACCGACGATAAAGGCGCCAGCTGCCAGTGCTTCATCAGGGAAAATCTCTGGCGTTGGATTCGCCATAGCAAAAATCACTGGTTTTTCTGCCATCGTTTTGATCCACTCAGGGTGCAGCACACCGGGAGCTGAAACGCCTACGAAGACATCTGCTCCTTTGAGGGCATCTTCTAGTGTTCCTGTTAGATGTTGACGATTGGTGACTTTGGCAATTTCTGCGTGATGGGGCGCAAGTTCATGGTTCGTTTCTGAAATGATCCCTGCTTTGTCGACAACAGTGATGTGTCTGATGCCAGCAGCCAAAAATTTTCGGGTAATGGCAAGGCCAGCAGAACCACCGCCGTTGATCACGATTTTGACCTCTTCAAAGGATTTTTCGATCAGCTTCAGGCTATTGATCAAAGCGGCTAATACCACGATGGCAGTTCCGTGCTGGTCATCGTGGAACACGGGGATCGGTAATTCTTCAATCAAGCGTCGTTCGATCTCAAAGCAGCGAGGGGCGCTGATATCTTCTAGGTTGATCCCACCAAAGGTTGGTGCGATCGCTTTGATCGTTTGAATGATTTCTTCGGTGTCTTGCGTATCTAGGACGATCGGAATCGAATCGATTCCGGCAAAGCGCTGGAACAAGGCCGCTTTGCCTTCCATGACCGGCATAGCTGCTTTGGCACCGATATTGCCCAAACCTAACACCGCTGAGCCATCGCTGATCACGGCGACAGTATTTTTCTTGGTGGTCAAGGTGTAGGCGAGTTCTTCGTTTTCAGCAATTGCTGATGAAACAGCTGCGACTCCTGGGGTGTAGGCGATACTTAAATCTTCTTTTGAATCAATAGTGACTTTAGAAACGACGGCTAATTTGCCCCCATTTTCCTCGGCTTGTTTCATAGCTGCTTCTTTGACATTCATCGTTGACATTCTTGATTTCTCCCTTCCGATTTCAAACAATTAAAATAATAGTCGTAAAAGTGCGGTCATTGAGATAACCGTGATCGCGCCACCCAAACGTGTAGCTACTTGGGCAAATGGCATCAAATTCATGCGGTCGGCGGTACTTAAGATCGCGACATCGCCGGTTCCACCCATTCCGCTTTGACAAGCAGAAACGATGGCTGCTTCGATGGGGTACATGTTCATAAAGCGAGAAACGATAAATCCCGTGGCAATCACAGTGAAAACGACGCTAATAACGACTAAAAAGTATTGCCAGGTCAGCATACCGACGACATCTTTCAAAGGAATATAAAGCAGTCCTAATCCTGCCATGAGTGGAAATGTAAAGTTACCAGAGATGAATTTGTAAAGCTGTTTTGATCCTTTTTGTGTTTCTTTTGGTACGACATTCAAGTATTTCAAGAAAGCGGCTGCTACGATCATGAGAACAGGTCCAGGAAACCCAGTGACGTGTTCCAGCAAACCGCCGAGAATAAAGAGCGTACAAGCGGTCAGCACACCGGCACCCATCAATTTGACGTCGATCGGTGATTGATCTTCAACCAACGCATCTTTCAAATCATCCCCATCACTCATTTTGACGAGTTGGCCTTTTCCTGAAAGCTGCGGTTTTTGTTCCCCTAAGCGAGTCAACAAGCCAGTACAAACGATCGCGAAAAAGTTGCCGATGATAGTGGCTGGAATCAACTGACCGACCAATTGCTCGCTACCTAAACCAGTGATGGCACTATAGCCTAAGGAAAGCGGTAAAATTCCTTCCCCAATACCGCCGGCTAAAACAGGAGTCACAATAAAGAACAAAGTGTGTTTCCAATCTAGCCCTAACAGGACACCGACAAGGGTACCTACGCCCATCGCTAAGACCATGCCTAACATCATAGGAATGATCATTCGCATCAACCCTTGGACTAAGATTTTGCGATTCATACCTAAAATGCTGCCGCAAACCAGACAGGCGATATAGAAATAAAGGAAGTTTGCTTGCTTCATTAAGATATTAGTTGAATCCAATACGTTTTGATTGATGAGATTAAAAAAGACCAGGATTGACGGAATCAACAAAGAAAAAATAGCGGGACCACCAAAATTCTTGATGATGGGGATGTTGGCACCAATCGTTCCTAATAACCAGCCTAAACTTAGGATAACGGCGAACCCTCCCAACATATTGACAGGCAGTTGCTGTAGAAAAGCAGTGATCAAGATAATGGCAGACATTACCAGATAGACGGGCAAAGTAACGGAACCAACATAGAAAGACCACCACTTTGCTTTGGTTTGCTTTTTTTCAACAACGGGTTGTTTTGCGACGACTTGTTTCATTCAAATACCTCCTTTGGATGTTTCCAGTATAAGGAAGCGCTCACAAACAAAGAAGATTATTTAACTAATTTAATTAAATACAACTTAAAAAAAGACCTTCGGAAAAAGATTCCTATGTTAAAATGAGCGTGTAATGAACGCTTATTAGCAATTGAGGAGGAACGACTATGCGAGAGCGGCCAGTTCGGCTGTGGGTGCTGTTAGTAGGAATTTTTACCAGTACCTTATGTATCGTTCTAACATTATTTTATGTACTGATGATGATGGAACAAAAAGAGCAAATGCACCGGGATGAAGAAACACTGCTGCTATCGATCGGTCGTCAGTTAGCATCAGAAGCGGAGGTCAAGCAAGCACTGCGGGAAAAGAAAGCCAGTCCCCAGTTGCAATCATATACCAATGAATTAGCAAAAAATTATGGGTTGGATTTTATTGTTTTGATGGATCAAGACGCTATTCGGATCACGCACCCAGACCCTGAAAAGATTGGTCAACCTTTTACAGGTGGCGATGAAACACCGGCAATTGAAGGCAAGGAGTCTCTCTCCATTGGCAACGGCACCTTAGGACAGTCCTTACGTGGGTTCGTTCCAGTGAAAGAAGATGGAGAACAACTTGGCGTCGTGGCATTAGGGATTAAAATGACTTCACTGCAATCGCTAATCTTACTATCGCAAAAAGGCTATCGGAAAGCATTGTTCATCAGTTTGCTATTAGGCGGGGGGATTGCATTATTCGTGGCATTTTATTTGAAACGACAACTGCATAATCTGGAACCGCAAGAAATCTCACGTTTGTTAGAAGAACGCAATAGTATGCTGGAAGAAACCAAGGATGTTGTTTTTGTCTTAGACTTAGCGAAGAACATCTTGCTGGCAAATCGAGCTGCCACGGCATTGCCGCTTGCTACTGCATCAGAAGATGGCTTGGTTGGCCAATCCCTGCTAACGATCTTGCCTGCTTTGCAGCACGTCGATTTTGACAAGAAGCAAGAGCGGTTAGTACAGCAAGAAGGGCAGAACTATGTCTTTTCATCGGCGCCGATCATCGTGAGAAATCAGCAGATAGGGCATATTATTTTTCTAAGAAATGCGACAGAGTCTTTATTTATTGCGGATCAGTTGGCAAATACGACAGCCTATGCGACGGCACTGCAAAGTCAAGCCCACGAATTTATGAACAAGCTGCATGTCATCTATGGTTTGGTGGATTTAGAAGCCTATGAAGAGTTGACGATCTATTTGGATGATATTTTGAAACCAGAGAAAGAATTTGCTCATCGGCTAGCGATTCTTATTAAAAATCCGTTGTTGGCAGGGTTTTTGATTGGCGAGCGGCAAAAATTTTTAGAAAAGAAATGCCAGCTATTGTTAGAAATTTTTCCAGAGATTCCCCAAGGGGCCGTTGCACATGAAACCAAAGTCTTATTAAACCTTTATCAATATATACATCATCTTTTGCTGCAAAAGCATTTGACTCAAGAGGTATTTATGAAAATCGAGTACCAAGAAAATCAGTTGCAAACGAGTTGGCAGCTAGCGGAAGAAATGTTGACACCAGCGGAACAAGTGACTTTACAACAAGTAGGCTATTTTCAGCAATTACTGCATGAAGTCAATGGGACGATTACTTTTCAGGAAGCGCAAGGTGTTTTGGAAGTGACGATCACGAATGATTATCGGAAGGAGCAGCTATGAAAGCCAATATTTTGATTGTTGAAGACGATCCGATGGTTCAATTTATTCATCGCAGCTATTTAGAACGTTTAGCGGTTTTTGAGCGAATTTTTTCGGTGGAAACAGTGGAAGAAGCACAAGAAATGCTGCAAAAAGAAACCATTGAGCTGCTCTTGTTGGATATCCATTTGAAAGATGGCAATGGCTTGGAGCTGTTGCAAACATTACGGGAACAACAACAGGCTGTGGATGTGATCATGATCACGGCTGCCGATGAAACACGATTGATCAGCCAAAGCCTACATTTGGGGATGTTGGATTATTTGATCAAGCCGTTTTCCTTCGAACGATTTGCCCAAAGTATCCAAGTATTTCAGCAACGACGGGAAAGCCTCAAACATCCACGGATCGCTCAGCAACAAATCGATCTGCTGCTGCAGGGAAACCAAAAAAGTCCGTGGATCGAACTAGAAAAAGGGTTGACAGAAGACACTCTTCAGCTGATCCAAGAAACGATTCGTACCATCAAACAGCCATTTACAGTCCAAGAATTGGCGCAAGCTTGCGCATTGTCCCATGTATCGGTAAGAAAGTATGTCGCCCACTTAGAAAAGACCAAAGCCATTCGCAGTGAAAATGTGTATACAAAAATTGGGCGTCCGTATAAACAGTATTTTTTGACATATGCAGAAAAGCAGACAACGGATTGAAAAATGAGCTCTCATTATCAGCTGCGATAAATGCATTTAATAATCAAAATACGAGTATTTTTCTATTTTTGTTAAGATTTTATGATTATTATTTCAATTAAACCTATTCTTTATTAGACTGATTGATAAAGAAGGAGGAATAAAATGAATAAAAAAACACTGATTTTACCAATAATCTTAGTTACTTTAACAGGGTGTGGGGCTCAAAATGAAGACGACACAGCACAAGCAGATACGGTTGAAGTGCCAACGATCACTCTCGCTGCAATCGAAGAAGCACAAGAAGCTTGGGCTGAGAGCATCGTAGCTATTGGGGAAGCAAGTACGCAGAGTGAGGAAGCTGCAGAAGAACAAGCTAAAGAAACCCTTGATACGTTGTATGCATTTGATGAAGGAACAGTCCTTTTTAAACCAACGAAAGCTGCTGAAATTCCTTTCCGCTCAACAAAGGAAGAAGCTTTGTCTTATTTCGTTGGTGGTGATATTGAAGAAGACAGCGGGTTTGCTTTAGAGCCGTGGACAAATGTACGCTTTGACAATCACGATACGATTCTAAATGGTGATACAGCACTTTCTTCAGGAAACTATTATTTTACATCCGGTGAGACCGGAGAAGAGGTAAAGGTCGAATATACATTTGGGTATATGTTGGATGAAGACGGCAACGTTCGAATCCAGTTGCAACACTCGAGTGTTCCTTTTCGTTAAAGGAACTAGCAACAGATTTAACTATTGGTTGTATAAAAGTAATACTGTATTGAATGAATGAAACAAAACGAGACGACGAAGTACCTGCTTTCATTACTTCGTCGTCTCGTTTTGTTGGAGTGATTTGAGCAGAGCAATCATTATTTTTGCGATTGGAATACTTCAATCGCCTGATGAATTGCTAACAAATCAGGGACGGTGACTTGTGCATTGATCAATAGGACCGGTGCTTTTTCATAGGTTTCAGACAATGGAGTGGTGCTTAGACAGAGATCGTAGTCGTCGTCGACAAACTGATCACGAATATCAAGGTTGTAGAACCCTTGAAAGGGCGCTTTGATCAGTTCTCTGATGGTCAGTGAAATCGCCAGCGGCAAGTCTGTTTCCAGTTTGATCTTGATTTTCTGCTGAAAAGTAGCTGGCGGTAAAATCAGCGTCCACGCCATAGCGATATGAAGAGAAAATCCGCTTTGTTTCAGCGGCTCTTTTTGGTATAACGAAGTTTTTATCACTAGCTTTTCGGCTTGCTTTTGCAAATCAGGAAAATGTTCTGTTAAAAACTGTGCAGTATTATAGCCGGCTAATGTATGGTCGACCGGTCCAAACAATTCGACAGTCAAAAGCCCATTCAAGAGGGTATTCACGATCCTACTTTTGCAAGGGCGGGTCAACTCGGATTTTGGTGCGAACGCGGTCATCGACCAGAGAAGTTTTTGGATGCTCGTCGTTGGTTTTTTTGGGGAAAACGCAGCGTCCAGTTGCGCATCGGCAAACGTTCGATCGAGATTCGATGTTAGCCATAGAAAACAAAAGCGGCGTTCATTCTCATCAAGAAAGAAGTGTTCCGCTAGTTCTGACGATAAATGATTGTAGATGGCGGTCTCTTCATCAATCAGGGATTGAAACAGGGAAAGATCTTCCCCAATCAAAGGGGCTTCGATCGCTACTGCTTCTGCTGAAATCCGTTGTCCTTTGCGAAACCGCAAAATAGTGACAGCCAAAATGTATGTGGTCATTTTCAATTCGATCGGGTTAAAGGGAATCTGATTGTTTTGGTAGAAGTCTTGTGCGATGGTTTCACATTTTTTCTGGGAAAGACCAGTAAAGGGCCAATGCAGACCGGCAAATGTTCGCCAAAAGAAGACCATCATAAAGTAGCGGATACGGGCTTCGCTGCCTACGAGTCGAACCGTCCCTTTTTGCTTTTGCAGCTGAAATCCAAATGGAGCAAGCAGTTTTTGCAACGCATAGATTCGTTTACGAACGGTTGATTCGGAGAAGTAATGGTCAGCGGCGAATTGGATCAAATTGATCTCACTTTGCAGCAAAAGGGTTTCCAGTAAATAAAAAAAGGGATTCGCTTCCAGCAACTGCCGACTCAATCGCTTGTAGTCTCGCTTAGTCCCAATGAAGGATAACCCAAAGCCGTGTTTGGCAACCAAAAGCGGTGAGGGATCGTCTTGTAAGGAAAGCGAGCGTTTGCTTAAAGTGTCGAAGCTTTTTTGGATGGAGCGGCGATCAAAAGCCAACGCTTGACTGATCTCTTCAATGGGAACAAAACGTTTTTGAAGATACAAAAACCGCAACAAGTCGATATCTCTCTTGAGAGTGTGTCCAAAAAATGGATAAAACCGTTCCATAATTCAAGCTCCGTTCTAAAGGTTTCTCTATGTACTCGATTCTCTTATGATAGCACAAAAAACGTGATTTTTTTGTAAATGAAATCAGCAATTTTTTGTCTCCTTTTCGCAGCAAAACCTTCTATACTGTTTTCTGACAAAGACTCGCTTTCCTCAGCATTCATGGATCTGCTGAGGAAAGCAGTGCGGAAATAAAGGAGCGAAAGTGATGAAACACAAAAGAGGTTGGCAAAAGCATGCAGGGATTTTTTTCCTGTTGTTGATGGGGGTTCTCATGGGCAGTCTGACTGTAAACAGTGAAACCACCACGTATGATTTTGACTATCAAACTGATGCGACCGGACAGTATTTGACAAATGGAACGGCGCAAGGAGATACGTACAACTACAAGTATGGACAGGCGCCGGGGGTTGCTTTTGATGAAGAGAACTATGTCAATTATGCTGATGAAGCTTATCTGAAAAAGAGTGTCAAAGAAGCTGCGGGTCAAGGACTATTTGATGTAACGTTAGCTATCAAAGGCAACCAGACCAGTACCCCTGTTGATCTGGTCATGGTGATTGATTACTCATCCTCCATGACTGGAGAAAAATTGACCAACGCCTTGTTGGGGCTGCAACAGTTTGGAAATGAATTAGCTGATTCGCTAGCGAATGGCTCCATTCGGATCGGGATCGTTGCCTACAATCGAGAAGTTTACACTACCAACGGTTTTTCTACCGATATCGCCTACTTGGAACAATTTCTGCGTGAGACGGCCGAGTCCCATTCTGGAACTTTTATGCAAAAAGGCTTATTGGCTGGACAACAACTGTTACTGGAAGAAAGTCGTCCAGAAGCGGAAAAGCTGTTTATTCATATCGGTGACGACAGTGCCAATCGTAGTTATTTGCCAGTAGATGATGCAGCGGTTTATCAAAATACCGGCGCAATCAGTGACTATAACGGTTATCACACGGAAAGCTATGTTGAAGAATTTCAAACGTCAGCCAATGCTTACCATACGACAAGTAAAAATCCATCAGATTCGCAAGCCATTCCTGTTAGCAACACTGTGGTGACAGACGAGACCCTTGGCACGATCGTCGCGCTTAAAAAATCTGGTTTCACCTATTATTCGGTAGCAACGGCGCCTTCCGCACGAGGGGAATACATTGGGCGCAATCTGGCGTCTGCACCGAGCAATTACTTAACGACGGATGAAAACCTGAGCGGGTTGGGTTCAGCATTGACAGAAATCGCCAATCATATCGATAAAACCATCCCTGATGGGACGATTACAGATCCGATGGGAGAGGGCATTCTTTTGCAAGGGGCAGGTAATTTTGATGCTGATCAGTATCAGTTAGTCGGATGGCGCAAAAATGCGCAAGGAGAGTGGGTCGAGGCGCCGGAAGTTGCAACTGGAGTAACCGTTTCTGAAAAGGATCAGACTATTACCGTCAGTGGGATAGCCTTAGGTGAAAATGAAAAATTGACCTTGACCTACCAAGTTCGCTTGAATACGGAAGCCCCAGATTTTAAAGGAGAGGCGTGGGTGTTGTGCAATGGCCGTACGACCTTAACACCAGCAAGCGATGATGAAGCGTTGGATTTTCCGATACCTTCCATCAAGGCACCCAATGTTTCCCTTGCTGTTCTCAAAAAGTGGGTCAATGTCTCAGCAGCTGAGATTCCAGACCAAATCGATTATCAAGTCAAAAGAACCACCACTACGGCAGCAGACAGTTGGCAGCAGTCAGACCGTTTGACCCTTGAAAAAGCCAATGATTTTCAAGCATCATTAACAAAGATACCCGTTGCTGGTCAAATGGCAGACTTACCAAAATACAACAATCAAGGGGAAGACTTCGTGTATCAGGTTGAAGAAGTCAATATCCCCGACGGCTTCGAAAGCAGTGTGACGACTGAGGGAGATACCCTTGTAATCACCAATACAAAAAAAGAAACCGAACCAAGTACCACGGAACCAAGCACAACCGAGCCAAGTACCACAGAACCAAGCACAACCGAACCAAGCATTACCGAACCAAGTACAACGGAGCCGAGTACCACGGAACCAAGTACCACAGAACCGAGTACGACGGAGCCAAGTACCACGGAACCAAGCACAACCGAACCAAGTACAACGGAGCCAAGTACCACAGAACCAAGCATTACCGAACCAAGTACAACGGAGCCGAGTACCACGGAACCAAGCACAACAGAACCGAGCACAACAGAACCAAGCACAACGGAACCAAGTACCCCAGAACCAAGCATTACCGAACCAAGCACAACGGAACCAAGTACAACGGAACCAAGTACAACGGAGCCAAGTACCCCAGAACCAAGTACGACCGAGCCAAGTATAGCAGAACCAAGTACAACGACCACAAACCATGACGGTGCCACGCTAGTAAATCCCCATGAGAGCCAGTCTACTGAAACAAGTGCTAGTAGCGAAACCACGAAATCTTCCAGTCAAGAAAAAGCAAAGGCTCTTCCTCAAACGAATGAGCAACGAGCTGCATGGCTGGTGATTCTAGGCGCAATCATGGTAGGCGGTGTGTTTACAAGCGTACTGAAAAAGAAATAGGAGTTAGCTCTAACTTATAATTCTATAAAGTCAGCTAGACAAGTGTCTAGCTGTTTTTTTGTGCTTTAGGCAGTTGAAATCGGCGCTGTTACTAAAAAAGCTGCGGCTTATTGGTGAGTACAGCTAGCAATTTATAAAAGAGAAACAATAAACAAAAACGTATCTGAACTATTTAAAATAACACCTAATATTTACCGTTGAGAGCCCGCAGAACAAATGATTCTTTGCGGAAAGTCAATATTTTTGCACCCTCGTGTGCAAATGCTGGATAAAAAATAGGTGGTAATTTTGTTAGAATCAAACAAGAAACATTGCAATGACTCGAAGGCAGCACTAAAGGAGGGACCTACGATTTGATGAAAAATTTATAGGAAATTTGCTAAAGGAGATTACGCCCGTGAACAGTCTTACATTCCAATTGGTAACGAACTCAGTGAATCGAAGAAGCCTTATACTATTGGCGTACATGGAAAACGAACAGATTTTGAGTGTCAAACAGCTCTCAGAAAAAGCGAGTATTTCTCGGCGGACGATCTTAACGGACTTAAAAGCACTACGCACATTTTTTGGTGATGCGATCTCTCTTGAAGGGACCCATCACGGGATGAAGTTGGTAATCAATGATCATGGTGAATACTATAAAAAACGACGCTCCTTCTATGAGCGAGAACCACTTATTTTATTAGTACAAGCTTTTTATGCGGGACAAACGTTTCCTTTTTTAGCTTGGATTCGAGCCATGCATATTTCAGAATCAACGGCAAATCGACTCATAAAAAAATTACAGCTGATTCTTGATGAATACGGTTTGGTGGTAACCAAAGCACCGATTGGGCTGATGGGAGAAGAGATCAATCAGCGAAAGTTCTTCTGGGATTTTTATTGCGAAACGCACTATTTTGAGTTGCCGGTCATTGAACATCAGCTTCAAGAAACGCTTTTAAGAAGAATTGAGCAAAACGTGGGGATCGTTTCAAGAAAAAAGGTCATCAATATTATTCGTTTGTCTGTTCAGCGTGCCACTTTTGGAACCTTGATATTTGATCCTGAGATCCTAGCATTGATCCAGCAAGATCCGCTTTTTTTGACGATCAGTGAAACACTTCAAGAAAGCAGCAGTCTCCAACCCATTGCGAAAAAACGGCTCGTTCAGGAAGCGTGCTTTATTTACTTAATGCTTTATGCGCAGTGGGCGCTTCGAGGGAAAACGAGGATTCCTCTCAATACCTTTTCAAAAACGAGTAAGCGATTCGTTGAACTCTTTGTTGCTTTTTTTGAACAGCACAATACTTACCTTGACGAGCCTTGTGGAATTCAACAGGTCGTGGAAGATTTTTTAGTCCGGCAATATGCAAAAGTTGGCTTAGCACCTATCTACTTAAAAAATCCGGATAGTACGAATCAATTTGTGTTTTCTTTGCCTTTTGATCTATATGAGCCTTTGATTAGGTTTATGGAAGTGAATGAGATTCCGCAATGTTTCAAAAATCAATTTTTGAGGGACTTTTGTTGTTCCTTCGTTCTCTATCTTTTTGGCAATCAATTGATCCGGGTTTCACAAAAAATCGTGGTGTTGCTTGCCAATAATTATGTGATCGATGAATGGGTCTACAGTATTTTTGAACATCATTTTAGTGGTCGAATGGCTGTGCTCTATGAAGAACAATTAACATCGGAACAGATCAACCAGCTTGACTGTGATATTTTGATCACCAATATCATTCCATTTGATTACTCCATAGAAAAGCAACCGCAGGTATTTTTTTTGCCTAAATACATTGGGTATAAAGAAGCGATTAAAATGGTTGTCTCCATCTTAAATGAAGGATTGGAGGACTTCGTCTGTGTCTGAAGTATGTTTTTTGAAAGAGAAAAAGGGGCGAAAGGAAAATGAGGGGGAATACATGCCGCTTCATAAATTGAGGTATTTCATTGTAGCGATGTTGGTTTTAAGTTGTCTGCTAGTCGCTGATTTCGTAGAAGCCAAAGAAGTGTCCACCGCTAGAACAGAAGGGGTCATCCGTTTTGTTGGTGGCCAGGAACCTGAAAAGCCAGAGCCAAAACCGCCGACAGGGGAATGGCGAGCACCTGAAGAAGATTCGTCTGATAGCGCAAAAAATGATCGTTTTCCGCAAACGAACAGTCACCAACAACTGCTTATTCGCTGGATAGGTCTGCTGCTCGTCCTCTTGAGTGTGGTCGCTTACTTGAAACGATGCGCACGAAGATCAGCTAACGAGAAAAATGACCTTTAGGCAATACGGTCGCACGCTTGTTTTAGGAAAAGACAGTTGTGGTTTTTGAAGAAGTGAGAGGATTAGTAAGCCAACTGGCAACCAGTTCTAGCGAAAAAAGGTTTATGCATCAATCAATAGTAATCATCGTAGATTCTTTCTGCGAATAATAGTAAAAGGAGTAATTTTTTATGAAACGTATTTATTTAGCAACAATCGGTGTCATGAGTATCGCTGTGTTATCTGGGGGAGTGACCGCAGCAGCAACCCCCATCCTGGAAGGAAATACCGAAAATGAAGTAGATTTCATCCCTGGGGAGGAGGAAGAGATCGATGTTGAGTTACCTGAAAAAGAGCCAGAGGTAGAAATTGATCCGATCGATCCAGAGGTAACCGGTCCGTTCACTTTGGTGCATGTGCCAAAGCGCTTCGATTTTGGAACCCAAGTGATCAGCACAGGCCCTGGAAAATCCGCAATGCTTGCAGAGCTGGAACGACTGTCTGATGGGTCAGGAACCGCACCATATGTCTCTTTTGCTCAAGTATTGGATACCCGTGGTGGACACAACGGCTGGACGTTAAATGTCGATTTGGATCAATTTACAAGTACAGATGCCACTTCGAATCATGTATTACGTGGGGCTTATATCGAATTTCAAAATCCACAGATTCGTTCGAATGCATTAGATTCGGCTACTTTCCCAACAGCACCTAGCGATCAATTTAACCATCAAACCATCGATGTTGGAACGGAAGGCAACACCTTGATGTCTGCGGCCCCTGGCCAAGGGGCGGGACTTTCAACGGTTCAATGGGGCAATCAAACCCTGCTAAATCAACAGCATGCAGCTGGGGAAGAGGATATTCTCAATGAAGCGATTTGGCTCCATATACCGACAGGAGCGAATCCGCAAGCAACCGCTTATACGGCTACTCTGACTTGGCATTTAAGTGCCACTCCTGGGAATTAAGGGATAAGTTTTTTGGAAGAACACAGCAAAGAAGCCAGTCTTTTAGCTTGGCTCAGAAGCATGAATAAAGGCACATGATTTTAACGAATCATTTTACCAGTAAGCGCGATAGCGAATGATACGCGTGTTGCGATTAGGGAAAAACGAATCAGGAAGTGAGTAAGGGATATAGGGAATAGGCAGGAGACGAGTTGTTCCTGCCTATTTTGAAAGGAATGATTCATTATGAAGACACAAAGCAAGAGATCAATCAAGAATAGGCTAGTAGCTGGGTTTGTTTTACTGGTGATGGTACTCGTTGGATTGCCGATGACAGGTTGGGCAGAAACACAATCAGAATTGCCATTTCATGTGGTCCCCAATTTGCCGAAAAGCCAATTGCCAGATGGGAATAGTGGCTATTTTGATCTAGAACTAGCACCAGGGACCGATGATGTTCTGGGGGTGACGATTCAAAATCGCGCGGAAAAGGAAATCACGATCGAAGTTTCCGCACATACGGCGTTCACTAACGGAAATGGCGTCGTGGAATATGGCAAAGATGCCGCAGAACCTGATCCGACTTTGCCTTATTCGATAGCTGATCTAATCGAATCACCTGGAGAGATTATTTTGTCAGCTAAGGAAAAAAAGACGATCGAGTTACCCATACATATGCCTGAAGAAGCCTTTACTGGTAGTCTAGTCGGCGGTTTACGTATTCGAGAGGTCATCGCAGAAGCGACTGGATCAGAGGAAGAAGGTGTTGCGATCCAAAATCGGTTTGCTTATATCCTAGGCGTTGTTGTCCGCAATGAAGCGTCTATTATTGAACCAGAGCTTGCGTTATTGGATGTGTTTGCCGGTCAAGTCAATTATCGCAATGCGTTTCGGGCAACGCTACAAAATCCGTTGCCGCGTTTTGTCAATCGACTAGAGGTAGAGGCAACTGTTCGACGAGCGGATCAGGAAGAAGTCTTATATGAGGCGCAGCGTGAAGGGATGCAAATGGCGCCAAATTCACATTTTCATTTTCCCGTTTCATTACAGGGGGATCGTTTTTACAGCGGAGAATATGTAATGAGCTTAACAGCTCGAGCTGAAGGTGAGGAGTGGACATGGGAATATCCGTTTACTGTGGAAGCAGACACAGCACGACAGTTGAATCGTGAGGATGTCACCATTGAAGAGGGGCAAAACTGGAGGTTGATCAGCGCATTAGGACTAGTGATCTTCCTTATTGGAATAATCATTTGGCTGTTATGGAAGAACAAAAAGCCGACCATGGATACGTAAGAAGTAAAGGAGAGCATGGAATGAAAAAGCAAAACTTGAAATATTGGATTCGCTTGCTGCTTGTTTTTATGGGATTACGCTTGATGAGTGTCCCGCTCATCGTTGTTTTTGCTGAAACCGAGCCGCCATACCTCGCACAACCGCTAGCGGATGAGGGAGGTATGGAGGAGTTTGCCACAGGAACATCTGAGCCTGAAGGGACGGTGCAGTTCAAAGAGCCTAAATTTGCTGGTACGGTAGGTCAACCACTTACGATCGATTTGGTCAGCGACCAAGCGGTGGCAGAAATCTTCCTAGAATTACCAGCAGAAGTCAAGCTGATGACTGATGTATTGGCACCCGGACAAACAGCAGCAAAACAAAGCGATCAATGCTGGCAGATCAAAGCAAGTCAAGCACGGCAGACATTTTCTGTTTTGATCGTTGCCGAACTTCCTGGAAGTTTTGTTATAGCCAGTGCAGGGAGCGAAGCGATCGTTGAAATAGCTGCTGCAGAGACAGACACTGAGGAAACACCGAAAGACTTGGAAAATGAGTCCTTAGAATCGCAAGAAACGGATAGTGATCCTGCTGAAAAAGTAGCAGACATTGAGCGTCCGCAGGAGGAGTCAGCGGTACAGGCGGCTAGTGAGATCGTACCAAGCGCCTTTGATGGTGGCACAGCTTACGTAACGACCATGGCGGAGTTTATTAGTGCTGTACAAGATCCAGCCGTATCCATTCTTTCCTTACAAGCGGACCTTGTCCAATCTACTTCCAGCATAATGACCATCGATCGTCCGATAATGATTCAAGGAAATGGTCATGCATTGACCCTCAATAACAATAGTGCTTATTTTCAATTATTAACCGTTAACGAAGAAACGATTTTTCGTATCGAAAATCTCACTTACCAAAAAACAGGCACTACCGCTTTGATCCAGACCACCAATGCGTTGAGTAAAAACTGGGTCGTTGAACTAGAGGAAGTAGAAGAAGCCTCGGAGAATCGGTCACCTTTTATTTTAGCACGAGAAGCGAAGGTTCACTTTACTGGTGGGATCAATCGCTTCGAGGCAATGACGATGGCTTCCGATACCTTGTTCAATCTGAAAGAAGTGGAGGTCGGAAATCAAGCGCAAGTGATTATTAATAAGCCGAATATGTGGATTTTTTATACAGCACCAGATATTCAAGATCCTAGGTTGTTGATCGATGAGGGTGCGCAAGTGAGCATTACTACGCGACTAGGGGATGCGAATACAATCGATTTACGTGGCGATAATGGTCAAATGGAACTCAATCATGGTGCTCGTTTAACTATTCGCAGTCCAGGAACGACTGCTGCTCCGACCAATGGTAATAATAATGCCGTTATTCTGTCTGGGAGAAATCCTCGCTTTATCGCAGCAGAGAATTCAGTTTTTTCAATCGAGGTTACAGAAAGAAAACGCGGGCTTGTTCTGACTGGAGAGCAGCCAGAATTGACGATCCAATCTGGTGCAAACGTAACGATAAACACAATGAATGCGAGCGCCATCCTCTTAAATGGTTTCTTTCCTTCTGCTACGATCGCAGGAGATGAAACACAAGTACGGGTGAACAATGAGACGGCGGCAGATGCCAATGCGATCGAACTAGTAGGAGACAACAGCAATTTTTATCTTTTTGATGGTGGTACGCTCATTGTAGAAAGTCAGGGAGCAGCCACAGCAATGTCGGAGGAACAAAATATTGCACTATTTATGAAGGGGGCGGATCCAACAATGGTTGTGGGGGATGCTGCCTTATTGCAGATTGAAACGACACAAAGAAGGCGCGGCGTATTTCTGACTGGTGAGAATCCTAAGTTGACGATCCAGAACGGCTCAAAAGTACGCTTGACCGCCGAAAATGCGAATGCTTTACGGGTCAACGGAAAAAATGCCGACGTCACCATTAGTGGCGAAGAGACACATGTACGGATTTTCAGTGAGATTGCAGCGGCAGAAGGAGCAGCATCCTTTGTTTTATCGACACCGTCGAATGCGGCAGAAGCTGGGGCTCTTACTTTAAGTGAATCAGCAGTCTTAGAGGTCGAAAGCATCACTGCTAGTGCGATCAATATCACTAGTCTGAACTTTACTTTTAAAGTTAAAAGCAATGGACAATTAATAGCTAGCAGCCATGAGGCTGACGGGGACCATGCAGTGATTCGATTTTTATACTTTGGTTTGGTGACCTTTCATGTAACGGATGGTGGAATAGTAAAAGTTCGTAAAATAGGGGGGAGCGCACCCTTGATCCGAATTCCTAGTGGAGGAAATTCTTTTGAGATCACAGAAGGCGGCATCGTTGACCTTTATAATCCGGGAAACGGCAGCGCGCATGATGGGAATGTCGCTGGAGGAAATCAAGGAATTTTTTATGCGAGAGGCATCCATGATAACGGGACAGAGAATAATTTTTCAATCGTAGGTGTCGATAGTAAATTTATGTGTGTAGCAGATAGTGGTCCGGGGATTGACATGCATACCTACTTCAATTCAACGATCTACGTTGAACAAGGATATTTCCAAGTGGAAGGGCGGACAAGTACCCCGAATGGTGGCGTGTTTCGTTCAGGTAAACTATCTGTCTTCTTGAACGATCCAGTCTTTTTTGATTTTCGTAATGAGCGGCTTGATGGAGGAAACATCTTTAGTGTTTCTAATCTTTCAACTTTAACAGCGACGAATAGTGACTTAGCTGTTTGGAAAAACGGGTCAAATCTCTTAGGAGATCCCGATCTAAATTTCCCAACCCTCGATTTTGCTTTTTCAGGAGCTGATTTTGGCACGTTAGGTTTGACGAATAAGCCAGAGATATTGAATACGGAGACATTTGGCAATCAGGGACTGACAGCGTATTCTCGCGTAAGTTCAAACAATGCGCGTTGGGCGATCGTCGATGAGTTACGGGTGCCGACGAATGCGGACAAAAAAATTCATGGGCGAGTCAGCTTGCCTGTTGGTTTTGATGGCACTCGCCCTGCTTGGGATGATGAAGCGAAAGTGACCGTTGAAATTGAAACAGCAGATGGTGAGAAGGAAGAAGTCACTGCGAAAACCGTCGGACATACAGAAGAAACACCGGGGATCAGTATCTATGGAGAAGAGCCGCAAGGAGGGATTTTTGAGATTCCTCTTGAGGCTCCTTTGGAAGCAGGAACCATCGTCCGAGTCGTCGCTGTCGAATTAACCAGCGGCGAACTGACAGAAGGTGCCCAACATCAAATACGGACCGAGTCTGTGCAGGTTTTCCCTATTTTGCCGCCAACGCCCGCAGCTTTTGCTTCCTACGTACTTCTTGAAGAAACAACTGAGATCCATGGCCACACGGAAGACAAAGAGGTTGAGCTAAGTGCTGCACATAATGGTGCCTGGTTTGATACAGAGGCGGTGGTTATCGATGAAGATGGAACATTTACGATTGATGTAAGTGATCGGCAGTTAAAAGCGGGGGATGAGATCCAAGTCTTTCTGAAAGATTCTGCTGGTTCGGCAAAAGAAGCTGGAGTGATCAATCCGCCGACAACGAATGACGAACACGGCAATCAGAATCCAGCCTCAGAAGTTGTTTTTCGGGACGCTGTGTTTCCCGCTGCAACTACCCTGCGAATCGCCCAGACTGGACCACTGCCACCGGTTGATCCATTAGAACCGGATGTAGAAGTGAATCCAGAAAATCCGTCGGTCATTCCTGAGAACCAAGGGTTGCTCAGTCTTGATTTTGTTTCCCAGTTCCGATTTGGTCAGGTGCCGATCCGCAGTGCCAAAGGAACGTATCACGCACTGCCTCAGCATATGAATCTTGCCGAAGGGGCAACCGAAACTAAGGAACGTCCGAATTATGTGCAAATCACGGATCAGCGTAACGATGCAGAAGAGACGAGTTGGCGTTTATCGGCGACTCTTGATTCGCAGGGCTTCCAAAATGAAGACAATGAGCCCTTGATCGGTGCTCAAATCAGCTTAGCCAATCAACGGATTATGACGACCTCAGCAAATTCCAATGCCAGTATGCCAGAGCTTTCCACGGTGAATGATAGTGTAACTTTGACGCCAGGTGAAGCGCAGCCTCTACTAACTGGCGACAGTCAGAGTACGGGAACATGGGTCTATCGTTTTGGTGATCAAGAGACGGCAGCCACCAGTGTCGCCTTGGAAGTGCCTGCTGGTGCAAATCCCAAGTTGGGATGGTACCGTGCAACGATTGAATGGTCGTTAAGTAGTGTGCCAGAGTGAAGAAAGAATACTAGTCGGCAATAAGAAACGAATGGAAAAGACGTGTGCGGCGTTCAAGTGCCGCACACGTCTTTTCACTTATAAAAGGTGCTTTTTTCGATGTTTCGCAACGCAAAATTATGGATGATTTTTGGGTTGATGATTTTCAAGAAATTGTTCCAATCATCTGCATCTGGGATCGATTTTATCAGGAGGCATTCAACATCTAAAATATACTCTTCCAAATACTCTGCGTAATTCGTCACGACTAGATCAATCTTGTTTCGTTCAACATAATCTAAAGAAAACTCACTGGAATCAGGAAATTGCAAAATATGATATCGACCAAAATATTTTACGGCAAAAGCATTGATATGAAGACAAATATGCGCATCCCCCTCTAAAAGAAAAGCGATTCGGCGTGGATTGCCCCAGTATTTTTCTTTTAATCCTTCAAAGTATAAAGTGAAGCGGGCACTGATTGCTGACAGAGCGGTTGCTTCAAAGAGGGGCTGCCTAAAAAGAAACTCTGTATTTTCCTCATACTCTTTAGGGTATTGCGTTTGTGCGTAACTGGAAATTTCTTCCATACTTAGATTATAGGTAGGGGAAATCAGCTGTTTTATTTTTTCTGTTATAAAGAAAGAATGGAGAAAAATAAACTCTCGGGACTGATCATGATCGGATATTTGCTGAAACTGGCAAAAATTGGCAGTCAGTTCTTTTAGCTCAGGCCAATGGTCAAAGCGGTTAACAAATGATATTTCCCTGAGATAGTTGTTTATCCCACGGTTACTTGCTAGTAGAGCGAAAAGGTAGACCAGCTCCTCTGACGGTAAAGACAAGGAAAAAGCCGTTTGGAGTCGTTGATTGAGGGGCTGGATTTCTTGGAAGAGCTCATCTGCCAAGACGATCTTTTTTAATTGATCGGAGACAATGACAGTTTCTCCTGCTTGAGTACGCTCAAGGACAATATACAACCAATAACTGATATACCAAAATGAAGCCGTATTATTGGTTTTGCCGCGTATATTTCGAAAAAAATCTAAGACGATGTTTTGCACAGCGATCGTTGGACGTACCGTATGAGGCGTAGCGTCTGACTCATAATAAAAGGTATGAAAAAATTTGCGAATATCCGCTTCTGATCCGATCAGACGGAAATTCTTGTGATCAACAGATAACTGAAAGGGCCTCAGGGCTTTTTCAAAAAGCGTTAAATAGCGTAAAAGGGAACTTTCAGAAAGATAAAAATAGTCTGCCCATTCAGAAACTGTCCGATATTCTCCCTTAAACAGATGCTCAAGAATAACGAATAATGGTTCATTCTGAAGGAGCGCTCGTTTTCGTTCAAGATATTCCTTCGGTAGTAATTCGTGAAGAGAATAGCCATTCGACGTGGATTCGATCATTAAAGTACTTCCAAAGTAGCTCCGTAGCCCCTCCATATCATAAATGATCGTGCGCCGCGAACTCTGGACAGCTTTTGATAATTCACGATTCGAAAGGGTCTTATGCCGTTCCAAAAGATTCAATAGTTTCAACCAACGAATGGTGGTAGTAGAAGTAATAAACGTCATCTGAAAATTTTTCATTCGTAACACTCCCATATGGTCTGTTTGGTGGATCGTCTCTCACGTCTGATTATGGAATATGGATACTGGCAAGGCAAGGGAAAGGTTTTTAGTAGGTAACAAGTGTTTCTTGTACAGGAACACTTGTGCTACTCAGGGATGAAAAGCAAATAACCGAAAAGTCCAACGATTCGTCATAGACATCGTTGGACCTTTCGGCTTTTTTATCAAGCTGTTGCAAACTGGCTGTTATATAGTTGGGCGTAAAGGGAATCTTGTGCCAGCAATTGAGTATGGGAGCCTTTTTCGACGACGGAGCCGTCTTTCATCACTAGAATCAAGTCGGCATTTTTGATGGTAGAAAGACGATGGGCGATGATAAAACTGGTCCTTCCTTGGGTCAAACGATCCATTGCCGTTTGGATCATTTGTTCCGTCCGAGTGTCGACACTGGAGGTGGCTTCATCAAGGATCAGGATCGTTGGGTCCGCTAAAATCGCCCGGGCGATCGTCAATAATTGTTGTTGTCCTTGAGACAGTTCGCTTTCGGAGCCAATGACGGTATCGTAACCGTTGGGCAGGGTCCGCACGAAGTGGTCGCATTGGGCGGCTTTGGCTGCAGCCAAGATGTCTTCCCGAGTGGCGTCGGGATTGCCATATGCGATATTTTCAGCAATGGTTCCTTGGAACAGCCATGTATCCTGCAGCACCATACCGAATTTTTTCCGGACTGCCGGTGCCGAAAAGGACATCATGTCTTGATCGTCCAGCAAAATCTTTCCACCGTTCAAAGGATAAAAGCGCATCAAAAGATTGATCATGGTGGTTTTTCCAGCGCCTGTTGGTCCGACGATCGCCACCGTTTGTTTTGGTTTGACGGAAAATTCGACGTTTTCCATCAAGAGTTTTTCCTTGTTGTAGCCAAAGGAGACGTGTTGGAAATCGATTTTTCCTTTGATGGTTTGCGGTACCGGCAGTTGCTGGGTCGCTGATTCTTCTTCAGGATAATCAAGGATCTCAAAAATTCGTTCGAGAGATGCTAAGGCACTTTGCAAGGTATTCATAATATAAGAAGCTTGCGTGATCGGTTCAGACACTTGGTTGATGTATTGCAGATAGGCTTGTACGAGACCAATGGATAATTGCCCTTGCAACACCATCAGACCACCAACGACGGCGCTTAAGATAAAGCCGATTTGATTGATAAAGCGCACGAAAGGATTGATCGCTGCACTGACGAACTGTGCTTTCCGAAAAGCTTTAAATTGGGCTTCGCTCAATTCCGCCATTTCCGCTTCAACGGCAATTTGCTGGTTGTAGGATTTGATCAGCGGATTTGCGGTATAAAACTCTTCCGCACGACTGCTGACTGCACCTAATGTTTCTTGGTTTTTGGTAAAGTAGCTCAAGTTTTTTCGTGCGAGAACGGTGGTCACAAAAGCACTCAAAAGCAAAATCAGAACCACGCCGATCGTCAGTAATGGGCTGAGATAAAGCATGGCGATCAAGCCGAAGGTAATGCTGATGGTTGCGGTGATCAACTGCATCAAACCGACTTGCAAGACTTCAGATACTTTATCTAAATCGAGAATCACTCGGCTTAAAATATCGCCAGTATGATGTTTGTCGTAAAAACTGATAGGCAGGCGATTGAATTTGTCACTGATTTGTTTGCGTAAAGTCAAGGTCAGGGTTTCACTGACACTGGCCATCGTATACTCTTGCAGCAAGGAAAAGAGACTGATCAAAAGCCATGTTCCCGCTAAAAGGACGACTGGACCTAAAATACTTTGCCAAAAATCATTGATTTGCCAGCCTTCTTGTTGAAACAAGGCGATCAGATTATCCAGTCCACGTCCCAAGATCAAAGGGGCGATGGACATTAGTAAGGAAAAGAACAAGGCAGAGACGATGATCAGTAAAAAGCGGGCTTTTTGTTCCATTAGTAATCGAAGTAGGCGCCGGCTTGTATGTTTCATGTTTTTTGGTGTATCCATTGTTTGTTTACTCATCCTTCATTCCTCCCATTCCTTGAGATGAGGCAAACTCTTGATAAGTTTGGCAAGTGCGTAATAATTCTTCGTGGGTTCCTTTACCGACCATCTTGCCGTTATCCAAGACAATGATTTGATCGGCATTTTTAACGGTCGATACCCGTTGAGCAACGATAATGACGGCTGCATCTTTCGTGTATTCTTTCAATGCACGCCGCAAGTTGGCGTCTGTTTGATAATCCAAAGCAGAAAAGCTGTCATCAAAGAAGTAGATTTCTGCGGGCTTTGTTAGCGCTCGGGCAATACTCAGCCGTTGCTTTTGACCGCCGGAGAAATTGCTGCCTTTTTGAGCAACTAGACTTCCATAACCTTCAGGCAAGCCTTCGATAAATGACTTGGCTTGGGCAACTTCAGCGGCTTTTGCCATCGCCTCATGGGTTGCCGGACGATTGCCGAAACGCAGGGTTTCTTGAATCGTGCCGCTAAGCAAGAGCGCTTTTTGCGGGACATAACTAATTTGGTCCCGTAATTCGGCTTGAGAGATCTCTTTGATGTTGCGGCCAAAAAGCGTAATCGAACCAGCAGTCACATCTTTGAAACGCAGCAAGGCTTTGGCAATGGTGCTTTTTCCAGAGCCGGTTCCGCCAACGATCGCTGTCGTTTTGCCTCGGTGGATCTCGAAGCTGATATCTTCTAAGACAGGTTCTTCGGCGCCTTCATACGTAAATTGCACGTGATTGAAAGCGGCGATCGTTTCTGACAAGGCGGATTTGTTTAAGGTTTGGTCACCGTCAATCAAATCAATTGGTTCTTCTAAGACTTCTTCGATTCGTTGTAAGGAAGTCAAGCCTTTAGGCACCATCACGATCACCATCGCTGCCATGGTCAAAAACCAAAGACTCAGGATCGTGTATTCGATGATGGCAGTAATACTACCAATAGCAAGGTGACCCTGAAGACTTTGATAGCCGCCGTAGACAAGGATGGTCGAAATTGAAAGCCCCATTACTAAATTGACGGTCGGATTCAAGACAGCAAAGAGGCGATTGACTTTAATCATGGTTTTCGCATATTCCGTCAAGGTTTGATCTGTCCGTTCTTTTTCGTAAGCCGCTTTGTCAAATGCCCGAATCACCCGAGCGCCGGTAAAGGTTTCTCGTAAGATCCGCATCATGTTATCGACTAGTTTTTGCGTGATTTGTGATAATGGGATCGCTTTGCGAATCACCCCATAAGCGATCATTGAAAAACATAGGATCGCTACGATTGGGACCCAAATCATCCGTAAAGAGACGGTGCCGGTTAGAAAAATCGAAGCTGCGACGATCATTGGGGCTGGCAAAATCATTTGCAGCGCCATCATCAAAATTTGTTGGATGTTGTTGATGTCGCTGGTGGTACGTGCCAGCAAAGTGGGTGTACCATAGCCATCAACAGCGGATACAGAGAGTTCTTGTGTTTTTTTGAAAAAGCGCATCCGCAAAAAATGCCCGAATTTTCCTGAAAGGTGGGCAGATAAATAACTACCGCCTACCGAGACGATCACGGTGCCGATGGCAATGGCAAACATCCACCAGCCATTGTGCCAAATGGCCGTCGTGTCGACTTTTAAGATCCCTTCATCAATGATTTTTGCCAAAAAATACGGCAACAAGAGTGTGCCGAAGGATTGGACTAGCATCAAAAGAAATAAACTGAAAAAGAAGCGTCGTTCTTCTTTATAAAATAACTGTAATTGTTTCATGATTTCCCTCCAAAAATGTCGTTCTATGGTAGAATAAACTGTAACGTTACGTTACAGTCAAGTAAGGAGTGAAATTTTTTTGAAAAAACAATTGACCATCAGTGAGATGTCCGCTTATGCTGGCGTGAGTCGGCGCACATTGATTTATTATGATCAAATCGATTTGTTCAAACCGCAATCGATTGGTGAAAACAGCTATCGCTATTACGGCTTTGAACAATGCCTTGAGTTAGACGTGATTTTGATGTTGCGTTCTTTAGACATGCCCTTGCAAGACATTCGCCAATTTTTGAAAAACCGCAACCCGGAATATACGCAAAAGGAACTTGTGGAACGGCGAGGACAAGTCCGTGACAAAATCGCTGCGCTACAAGAATTGGAACGAACCTTCGATCGCTACATCCAGCGCTATGAAAAAGTACAGAAAGCCGATTTTGAGACCTTTACGATAGCGCAGCACGAAGCAGAGGCGTTTATCGTTTCCGAAGAGATCGCTGGCGATGATCCAGAATCTGCTTATCAAGTGTACGCCCGTTTTTATCCGCTAGTGGATTATAAAGATGCCTTCAGTGGCTATCCCATCGGCTTTTTAAGTGCAGGAACGACGTTGGAGGATCAGACTTTTCACGCATCGCCTTATCGGGCATTGATCTTGATTCCCCAAGATCGGCTACATCTCTATCCGGAAAAGCTGATCATCACACGTCCCGCTGGTACGTATGTTTCTGGATTTGTCAGTGAGGGAGAAGAACAAATTGCCGCTTTTACCCACCGCATCCAAGCCTTTCTAAAAGAGAAGCAGTTGAAAATCGATGGCGATGTTTGGGAATTGTTATGGCAAGATGAAGTCTTTACCACACAAAAAGAATTGCAGATATTTGAAGTGATGGTTCCAGTGAAGCCCGAGTAATGGACGAGGCACGCGTATCTGTAAGAACTGGAAATCAAGACACGTAATAGCAATGATGGTTGCCGCTGGCTTTTCATATAGAAGCAAAGGAGATGACTAAGTCAGATCCCTTCCCTACAAAGAGCCCTGTGAAGCGTTGAAATTCCCATTTTCCTTTTTTCTCGTTATACTTGAGAGAACAGATGAGAAAAAAGGGGAAATTTTAATGAAAAAAGAAACAGGATTACGCTCGCTTTATGCGTTGATTGGTGTCGCCATTTTAGGATTCGGGGCGGCATTGCTGCGGGTTGGCGGAGTGGGGCTAGACCCATACACAGCAGCCAATATCGGTGTCGGCGAGCTGCTAGGGTTATCCCTTGGGGTCTATCAATTGATGATCAATATCGCTGTCCTAGTATTGATTTTTATCTTTGGCCGTCGCCATATCGGCATCGGGACGGTCATCAATATGGTGCTGACAGGATTCTTCATCGACTTTTATACCAATGTTTTTGATTGGTTATCCGTCGGTCCAAATAACTGGTGGCAGCAAGGCTTGTTCTTGTTGATCGGGATCATCTTCTTTACCTTCGGTGCTTCGTTTTATATGTCAGCGAATTTGGGTAGCGCCCCCTACGACGCGATCGCCCCAACCATCGTCGATCAGACGAAAGCCAACTATCGAGTGGTGCGGGTGATTCAAGACGTTGCCTTTGCCTTGATTGGGCTCTTCACAGGCGGGCCAATCGGGATCGGAACCTTCATCAGTGCCTTTTTAGTGGGCCCACTGATCAAATTCTGGGACAACCGTGTCTCTGAGCCATTCATCGAAAGCAGTGTCAAAAAAGCGATTTTTAAATAAAAAAAGGTCTGCAGCAAAGAGAAGTCGAAGCGATTTAATCGCCCACTTCACTCAGCTGCAGTTTTTTTGCCATTTGCTCAAGGAATTCTTGCATAATTGCTTCTCAGTCGCTAGAATAAAAAAGCCGAGGAGGGGTAGTATGCAATTACCAACACCATTTATTGAAAAATACCAACGGTTGCTAGGAGAAGAAGCACCAGCTTTTTTTACCGCTTTAACCGATAATCAGCCAGTCAAAGGCTTTCGCTTGAATGTTGCTAAGCCGCACGCACAAGCGATGCTGGCAAAATATGGACCAGCTGCTGTACCCGCCCCCTATGCAGAAGCGGCTTATATTGGCGAAGTCAAAGGCCGTTCGTTGCTCCATCAAGCTGGCTATGTCTACAGCCAAGAACCTAGTGCGATGATCGTGGCAACGATCGCAGCCGCTCAACCAGGGGAGCGGGTCTTAGATTTATGTGCGGCACCGGGAGGCAAAACAACGCAGCTGGCAAGCCAATTACAAGGAAAAGGGCTGCTTGTAGCAAATGAGATTTTCCCGAAGCGTGCCAAAATCCTATCAGAAAATGTGGAGCGTTGGGGCTTTCCGAATGTAGTCGTCACCAATCAGGCTCCACAAGAATTGAGCCGCCATTTTCCTCAGTTTTTTGACAAGATCGTGGTGGACGCCCCATGTTCTGGTGAAGGGATGTTTCGTAAAGATCCCGTCGCCTTAGAAGAATGGCAGGCAGAAACACCTGATCAGTGTGCGATCAGGCAAAAAGACATTTTGGCACAAGCCGTTGCGATGCTAAAACCGGGGGGCCAGCTGATCTATTCCACCTGTACCTTTGCCCCTGAAGAAAACGAAGCGATGATGGCTTGGTTAATGGAGGAGTATCCCTTCACAATCGAAGCGATCGACTTGGCCAATGTATCTCATGGGCGCAGCGAGTGGGGAGCTGCATCTGGGATCGAGAAAACCATCCGCTTATGGCCGCATTTAAACCAAGGAGAAGGTCATTTCGCTGCGAAATTGACCTCCCAAGCAGAAGCAGCGCCAGTGAAAAAGAAGAAAAAAGGCAAAGGAGCGACAGCCAAGAGCCCATTGGATGCAACGACTCAAAAGTTGTGGCAAGCCTTTCGCAAGGAGTTTCCTTTTTTACAGGCACTGAATGCGACACCTCAGCTGCTAGGAGAAAACCTCTGGCTCGTTCCTGAAGAAATGCCTTCTTTAAAAGGGATCAAGTTTATGCGCCCAGGTTTGCATGTCGGCGTCGTTAAAAAGAATCGGATCGAACCTAGTTATGCGTTGGCATTGGCGATCCATGCAGAAGAAGGGGCACCGACAGTGCCGATCACTTTGCCGCAATGGCAGCAGTATGTGGCAGGTGAAACCATGAGCGTGCCAGGAAATGCTGGATGGGTGATTTTGACAGTCGATGAGATCCCCGTCGGTTTTGGAAAACAAGTCCAAGGAACTGTGAAAAACTTCTTTCCAAAAGGATTAAGATTCAAAGCGATTTAAACGAAATAGTGTTTTTATTTCAGTCCTCGTGCTATGATGGAAGTAGCAAAATAAGGGAGCTGATCGATATGAAAACATCATCAAAAGTAACGATTGGATTAAGCATTGCAGCGATCGCTGGGATCACTACTGCCGTCGTTGTATCAGACAAAGTATTCAATAAAGTACGCTTCGCTTGCAACCGACACAAAGTAAAGAAATTTGTCGATGACAAATTCAACGGCAATGAAAAATTGTTGGATGTCGTAGACGGCTTGTCTGACAATGAATTGGATTCGTTGTTAGGTGTGATGAAAAAAGTCAATGAGGGCCGCAACAAAATCTCTGTTTACGGAGACAACATCAAAGATTCGACAGAACATGTCAAAGACAAGTTGACGAGCTTTGTTGATTCCGTCTTTTAAGCCAATCATTCCATTTGAAACTCGCAGGGACATCGGTCTTTGCGAGTTTTTCTCGTCTTTCTAAGCGTTTTTCGTTATACTAACAAGGAAATGCACGAAATGGTGCGAGGTAGAGGAGTGAAAGTGAAGTCGTGGAAAAAACAAGTACCTTGACTGCCGAGGAAAAAGCGTTCTTTATGGAAGAAGCAATCAAAGAAGCCCGAAAAGCAGAAGGTGTGGCAGAAGTACCGATCGGTGCTGTCGTCGTCTTGGATGGCAAAATCATTGGTCGTGGGCACAATCTACGAGAAACGCAGCAACAAGCCGCAGCGCATGCGGAGATGTTTGCGATCGAGGAAGCCTGTCGCACTGTCGGAAGTTGGCGCTTAGAACAAGCGCAGCTGTTTGTGACCTTGGAACCATGCCCGATGTGCAGTGGGGCGATGTTATTGGCACGGGTGGAAGAAGTGTATTTTGGTGCCTACGATCCCAAAGGCGGCACTGCTGGTACATTGATGAATTTATTGGAAGATGAGCGCTTCAACCATTGGTCCTATGTGGAAGGCGGCATTTTAGAAGAAGCATGCGGCCAGCTGCTAACAGATTTTTTCCGAGCATTACGAGAAAAGAAAAAACAAAAAAAGGCTGGCAATCTCTAACGAAATACGTTATACTAAGTTTTGCCGAAAGGCTAGGACAATGGAGGTCTTGTGAAGCGTGTCAGATCCGGAAGGAAGCAGCACTAAGCAGGATTCTCCATGTGTCTGATTGAAAAACTGCCTGCTTTTGAAGAAAGCAGTAGTACTAATTGAATCGATGATCATTCAAACCTGAGACAGACTGTCTTAGGTTTTTTTATTGTCTGAAAGTCTTTGTGATACCAAGGGCTGTTCTAATTGTATTCTGCTTTAAATCTAGGCAATCGATAGCAGCTCTCAGAGGGTTAAGTTGTATTTTTGATACAAAGGCTTTATTCCTGTTTAGAACCTTACTCTGATAACTTTTCCGTTGGCGATTTTTATACTCTCAAAGAATCAGTAGTTCTGACGAACTGAAACATGGATTACCTGCTCTCGATATTCGATAGAATCTTCGTTTCAAGAACTCTTTATTTTCGCTTCAACGAATTGCCTCCGCCGTGTTATCGGTTGCAATTCCCCCAAATAACCAGAAAAAATCACTTTCCTTTTTACAGTCAGAAAAGTGATTTTTTCTTTTGAACAACTGTCACTGTAACTGTTTCTTTTTTACAAAAAGTCACCATTCTTTTCCAAGCATTCCAATGGTTTCCCAGAGATTTTATGCTATGCTTATTTTGTAGAGAATTCCGTCGTCTTTCTACTGGCAACCCTTGATGCCAAGAGAAACGGATAGTGATTTCAGGCGACGTATTTGAAAAGAGGCGCACAATGGAAAAAATTACGATTATCCATACCAACGATCTGCATTCCCACCTAGAACATTGGCCGAAGATGCGGCGTTATTTGGATCAAAGAAAACGAGAAGCGGATACGACCGAAGAGACAGTGATCGCGGTCGACTTAGGCGACTTTGTCGATCGCTGGCATCCTTTGACAGAAGCAACTGACGGCAAGGCGAATGTCGACTTGATGAATCAAGGGCATTATGATGCGGTGACGATTGGGAACAATGAGGGAGTCGGCAATCCCAAAGAGGTCTTGCAGCATCTGTATGACCAAGCAGCATTTCCGGTCATTTTAGGCAACTTATTTGATAAAAAGGATTTGCGTCCGCCAAAGTGGGCACAAGAATACAAAATCATGGAAAGCAATCAAGGAGCCAAAATCGGCTTGATCGCTTTTACGGCACCGTTTCTGCTAACATATGCCCCCAACGGTTGGGACATTCGCGAACCCTTGGAGATTTTGCCTTCATTGGTGCAGCATTTGCGCCCCGAGGTCGATCTGCTGGTCTTGATGAGCCATCTAGGCATCAATGCTGACCGCCAGATTGCGAGGGACTTTCCAGAGTTAGATGTTATATTAGGTTCCCACACGCACCATTTGTTTGAAAAGGGCGAAGTCATCAATGGGGTTCAAATTGGCGCAGCTGGCAAGTTTGGTTTTAACATTGGCGAAGTCGAAGTGGTCTTAGATGATCACCACCGCCCGATCAAGCATCGCGCACGTGTGATTCCGACGGATTCGTTGGTGGCTTTTCCGCAAGATGAGGACGAGATCGCCGAATATCTATCGATCGGCCATCGCTTGCTGCGGGCAAATCAGGTGGCAGAAATTCCAGCAGCGTTTACGAGGGATTGGCAAAGTGAACATTCCTTGGTTCGGGAGGCTCTTTTGGCATTATGTGCCAAAGGACAGACGGATGCCGCCATCTTAAATACGGGGCTATTTTTAGATGATTTACCACAAGGACGGGTCGATCAAGATCAGCTGCACACGATTTTGCCCCATCCGATGCATTTGATTCGAGTGACGCTGCAAGGCGCGGATGTCATTCGATTGGTCTTAGAGATGGAAAAAAATCGCAACTTTTTGCGCAATTTCCCAATTATGGGGATGGGCTTTCGAGGGAAGATTTTTGGCGAACTGGTTTATGAAGGCATTCGCTTTGATGAAAAAAACCACCAAGTTTTGTGGAAGCAAGAACCAGTTGATGTCTCTCAAAGCTACACGTTGACTCTTGTGGATCACTACTTGTTTATTCCGTTTTTCCCGACGATCGAGATTGCTGGAACTGTTGAGTTTCTTTTTCCAGACTTTATTCGGACGGTGGTCGGTGATTACTTGAGTCAGAAATACCCTATTCAGTAGTTGGTACCCCTCCAGTGGTTTTTTGAGGAAAACCGCGACTATCATTGAGGAATAAAACAAGGTATAATAAACAGCAGGTGGTGAAAAAATGACCGAAAAACAAACGATCACAGATGAAATGACATCTGTACTAGAAGAAATTATTGAAGAACCAGCGAAACAACCGCAAAAAGGCGAGTTGGTGACTTTGTTGAATGATGAAGAATTAATGATTGGCAATCGACAATACAAATTGGTCATGGATTATCGTGAAGGCTTCGATCCTGAAAAACTTGGTGAGCGTTACAGTGAAGTTTTGGCACGCTATGATTATATCGTAGGTGATTGGGGTTATGAACAGCTACGCTTGAAAGGCTTCTTTGAAAAGGATAACCGCAAAGCATTACCCGATCAGCGCATTGACATGCTGGAAGACTATTTGTATGAGTATTGCAACTTCGGTTGTGCCTATTTCGTGATCCAACGAGTTGGCGGCAAGAAAGAAAAAAGTACCTCCCGAAGACGTAAGAAAAAGCCAGCTCAAACGAATCAAAATCAAACTACACAACAAAACGCACATATAGAAGAAAAGCGTGAAGCAATTCCGCAGAAGAAAAGCAAACCAACGATCAAAAATCGTAAACCAAAAGAAAAAAACGTCAAAAAAACCGAAACAACTACGGTGAAAAAAGGCAAAAAAGAGTTTACGATTCGACAAAGGGAAGAATAAGATGAAATATAAAGGCTATTTGATTGATCTAGACGGCACGATTTATTTAGGAAAAGAGCCGATCCCTGCTGGGAAACGCTTCGTAGAATCCTTACAAGAAAAAGGACTGCCCTATTTATTTGTGACCAACAATACGACCCGCAGTCCCGAAGTCGTGGCACAGCGATTGGCGGATGAATTTTCGATTCACGTGGCACCAGAAACGATCTATACCGCAAGCTTGGCAACGATCGATTTTATGAAAGACCATGGCAAAGGCCGCAAAGTGTTTGTGATCGGCGAAGCGGGGTTGATCGATTTGATCTTAGCTGCTGGATTTGAGTGGGAAGAAACCAATCCGGATTATGTCGTGGTTGGTTTAGACAACCACGTGACGTATGAAAAATTTGTTTTAGCAACGTTAGCGATCCAAAAAGGAGCTACCTTTATCGGGACCAATCCAGACAAAAATATCCCGACGGAAAGAGGCTTGTTGCCAGGTGCGGGTTCACTGATTGCAATGGTGGAGACTGCCACCCAAACGCAACCAATTTTTATTGGCAAGCCAGAAGCCATCATTATGGAAAAAGCGGTGGCACACATCGGCTTATCAAAAGAAGAGGTCTTGATGGTGGGGGACAATTACGAAACCGATATTCGCTCGGGGATCCAAAACGGGATCGATTCTTTGCTCGTATTATCTGGCTTTACCCCGAAAGCGGCGGTTCCGACATTACCGGTAGCACCAACCTATGTGGTTGATTCTTTAGATGAGTGGGATTTTGAACAATGAAAAAACAAGTGTGGCTTGAACGCTTAGGATTTGTCTGCTTGTTTTTGTTTTTGGTCAGTCTAGCGATCACCCTAACGATCAATTTTCGACCGTTATATTGGTTTGATGTCGATCACTTAAATCTGCTGGATTATACCTCGCTAACAAGAGAAGAGTTGTTGAAGAACTATGGCTTATTGTTAGATTTTCTAAACAATCCCTTTGCAAGTACGCTCGCCTTGCCAGATTTTCCAATGTCTGAAGCGGGGGCTGGTCATTTCTACGATGTAAAACAGTTGTTTCTATTAAATTATGCTGTGATGATCGTCACGTTGCTGCCGAGTATCTGGTTCGTCAATCGGCTACGACAAAACCAACAGCAATGGCGCTTGATTCGTCCTTTTCAATGGGGGATGATATTGCCGCTGATTTTCGGGTTTTTGATGGCAGTCGGCTTTGATCGCTTTTTCGTTACGTTCCATGAGATTTTCTTCAGTAACGATGATTGGCTATTTAATCCAGCCACCGATCCGATCATCAACGTATTGCCAGAAACGTTTTTCATGCATTGCTTTATTCTCTTTTTTGTCTTGATTGAAGTCTTCTTTTTTGCTTTCTATTGGTGGGGCAAACGAGGCTTGAAAAAAACAGCGTAATGAAAAAAAGACCAACGATCCACTTCCTTTGAAGAAGGCGGATCGTCGGTCTTTTTTTATTGCGTAATGTAATGAGATTTACTTGGGTGTTGATGGGCTAAGCGACTTGCGGCAGAAGCGGCAATGGCACCTACGATATCATCTAAAAAGGTGTGAACGCGGGGACCGTCGTGCTTATTCAGTTCTTTCAAAATGCCCGGTTTGACTTTATCAATGTATCCGTAGTTAGTAAAACCGATGGAGCCGTACACATTGACGATGGATAGTGCGAGGATCTCATCGATCCCATAAAGCCCTTCGTCTTCTTTGACGATTTCTTGCAGTGGATGCAGCAGTTGATTTTCTTCTGCCAAAATATCCAATTGGACACCCGTCAAAATCGTGTTGTGGACTTCCCGCTTGCTTAAGACAGCGTTGACGCTTTCGATACACATCTCCAACGTGATGCCTTCAATGTAATCTTTTTGCAAGAACATCACCAATTCGCCGATGTCTTGCAGTGAGACACCGCGGTCGGCCAACAATTCTCTTGCTTTGTCTTCAAGTGTTTTGCTTTCTAATACCATATAGTTCCCCTCCATGTAAAAATAGTTTATTCAAAAGTCAACATGCGACTGATGGATTGCAATCATAAGTAGTGCCTTATTCCAGTTGCAGCCAATGCCATTTGGGTTTTAGTCCCTTCTGACATCCATTGAAGCACAGGTTTTTGCTAGTTCTGCTTTGGCTGCCACTGCCCAAGGATGGGGGACCACTAAGTCACCGGCAAAGAGCCAGTCCATATAATAGCCAGCGGCAGATTCCAAGGAATCATCGAGGCGCTCTAATAAACCGGTTAAGAAAGGTGCTTGATCTTTGCGATCCCATTTGATTTTGTCGGCTAAAAAAACGATCAGATCGAGACGACTATATTGGGCCTTTAAGGTGGTATGACAGCTGATGGCGGACAGAATGTCTGGATCAGACACCTGAAAAACCGTTTTTGCCAACAAAGCGGATTGCTGCTGATGCAGCAAAAAAGGTGCTTGCCGCTCCGCATCTAAGATCGGTTCGCCTACTGCTATCTGCAAGGCGATTCGCTGGTCATTAGGGATGACGACGCTGACATCGTGCAGCAGTCCTGCCAAGTAAGCTTTATCCGCATTGACTTGAAACCGTTCTGCCAATCCTTTGGCTTCTTGGGCAACGGCTAGATTGTGGACCGCCGTTTCGGCATGATCGAAGGCTTCCAGATACTGAACCATTTGCTCAGTGAGGGTCTCCCCCTGTAAAGGGAGAGTATAGGTGGCAAGACCAACTTGTTTCATCTCAGCTACTCCTTAAAAAGACTCGTACTGTGGGCGGGTTGCGTCCGCGTTTTGGGATCAATGTAATGGAGTGCATTGTTCACCGCAGTTGGGGCTTCCCCGAAACCAGTAGCGATCAGGTCGACTTTTCCATCGTATAAAACGACATCCCCACAGCCATAGATCCCAGGAACAGACGTGCTCATATCTGAAGAGACGAAGACTCCTTGGCGGCTGCTTTTCATGCCCCAATCCTTGATGTTCAATGTGGAAGAAAAACCGTAATTGACGATCAAAGCATCCAATGAAAGGCTGACCGTTTCATCACCTTTGACTTGCTGCAACGAGACACCAGTCAAACGTTGCTCTCCTTGGAGCTCTTGAATCACATAAGGAGTCAGAATGTTGACGGCAGAAGCTTGTAATTTGCTGACGCTATGTTCATGAGCACGAAATTCAGGACGGCGATGGATCAAGTAGACTTCACTAGCGATCGGCTCCAGCATCAATGCCCAATCGATGGCAGAATCGCCGCCACCGGCGATCGCTACTTTGCGTCCGGCATACTTCATCAAATCGGTGACAAAATAGTCTAAGCCGTATCCTTCAAACCGCTCGCTTTCTGGCAAAGTCAGTTTGCGCGGCTGGAAGGAGCCGTTTCCTAAAGCCAAAATCACGGCTTTCGAGTAATGGATTCCTTTGTCGGTAGTGACTTCGATATAGTCTTCTTGTTTTTCGACCGACAAGACGGTTTCTTCTAAACAATATTGGTGATTGAAGGTCGTCAACTGTTTTTCCAGGTTTTGGACAAGATCGCCCGCTTTGATTTTCGGATAACCTGGGATATCGTAGATGTATTTTTCTGGGTATAAAGTAGCAAGCTGACCGCCTAATTGCGGCAAGCTATCGATGATTTTGGTTTTGGCGTTACGCATACCGGCATAGAAAGCAGAAAACATCCCGCTAGGTCCCGCGCCGATAATCGTTATATCAAAAATATCCATGTTATTCCTCTTTTCTAACCACGTTGGGGTGAAGCGTGTTCGTAGTGTACGAATAGCTTTATTATAGCAAAAATTATCCAAACTAGCATTTTTTCAATTTTCTGCTATCATGGATTTATGAGAGAGAAGGAGGAGTTAATGTGTCTGAATTTCCACAGTTAGCATTAGAAAAACAAACTGGCCATAAAGCAGTCATCAAAACCAATCGTGGGGATGTAGTTGTACAATTGTTCCCAGAATTGGCACCAAAAACAGTGAAAAACTTCGTTGAATTAGCGAAAAAAGGGTATTACGATGGGATCATCTTCCACCGTGTCATTCCTGATTTTATGATTCAAGGCGGCGATCCAACTGGTACAGGGATGGGCGGCGAAAGCATCTATGGTGGCAGCTTTGAAGATGAATTTTCAAAAGAATTGTTCAATCTTCGTGGCGCTTTATCCATGGCAAACGCTGGTCCGAATACTAACGGCAGCCAGTTTTTCATCGTAAACAATCAAAATGTTCCTAGCAACATGTTAGGTCAATTAGAAGGTGCTGGTTATCCAGCTGAAATCATCGAAGCGTATCAAGCAGGTGGTACTCCTTGGTTAGATTTCCGTCACACAGTCTTCGGTCATGTGATCGAAGGAATGTCAGTCGTTGATGAAATCGCTGGCGTGCAACGGGGACCACAAGATCGTCCGGTGCACGATGTAGTGATCGAAACGATCGAAATCAGCGAATAAAACAAAAAGAACCCAAAAGCAGTTTCAACGGTCATCCTCAGGAGACCGTTGAAATGGCAGCTTTAGGGTTCTTTTTTTACACGTAAGCGTTAATCGATCGGTTGGTCTTTAAACGCAGCGGCGATTTGATTGAGTGCTTTTTCTAATAGCTCTTTAGGACAGGCAAAGTTCAGCCGCATATGGTGACTGCCGTGGGGACCAAAGATATTTCCTTGATTCAATACGACATTGGCTTCTTTAATCAGTTTTCTTTGTAGCTGATTATCCGTTAGGCCATAGGCAGAAAAATCCAGCCAGATCAAATAAGTACCTTCGGGCTTTTGAAACGTCACTGCTGGGAGTTGTTCAGTCAAAAAGTCGCAGACAAAGGTGCGATTTGCTTCTAAGTAGGACAATAGTTCTTCTAACCATGCTTCAGATTCACGATACGCTGCTTCAGTAGCGACCAAACCAAACGTATTGATTTCCCCTTGAACGTTACGTTCCTGTGTTTTTGCAAATTGGCTGCGCAAGGTTTGGTCTTTGATAAATACCATCGAATTTTTGATCCCAGCTAAATTAAAGGTCTTGGTTGCTGAAGTCAAAATGATCGAAAAATCGGCAAAGCTTGGCTCGACTGTTTGGAAAGAGACAAAGTGATTTGGCGCAAAAACGATGTCTTGATGGATCTCATCACTGACAACGACCACCTGGTGCTTTTGACAAATCCGGCCGATCATCAGGAGTTCTTCTTTTGACCACACGCGTCCGCCAGGATTATGAGGATTACATAGAAGAAACAATTTTACTTTCTTTTCGATGATGGTTTGTTCCATCGCCTCAAAATCGATGACGAAGTGGCCATCTTTTTCCAGTAACGGTTCTTGAATTAAGGTACGCTGATTGTTTTTGACAACCTGGGCAAAGGGATGGTAGACCGGATCGTGGATCAGTACGGCATCTCCTTCTTGGGTGTAACTTTGGATCGCTAGTGCAATACTAGGGACGACACCGCTATTAAAAAGGATCGCTTCTTTATTGATGGTATAACCATGACGTCTTTGCTGCCAATCGATGATGGATTCAAGCAGCGAATCAGGGATGGTGGAGTACCCATAGATCCCTTGGGCAACTGCTTTTTCTAAAGCTTTTTTCACTGGTTCTGGTGCCAGAAAATCCATGTCGGCTACCCAAAGCGGCAATAAGTTTTCTTCCTTATAGGTTTTTGCAATCGTATCCCATTTGACGCTATTGGTATTTAAGCGCGGATGAACTTTGTCAAAATTGATCATGCGTTTCCCTCCTATATTGTGTAACGTTGTTTCTGATGCTTCAAATCTACCACTAGTTCAAGTATAATGAAAGTGGAAAAGAGAGGAAAGACTATGAATTATCAAATCGGGAACATTATAGAAGGAACAGTCACTGGGATTCAACCCTATGGTGCATTTGTTTCGTTAGATAAAGAAACGCAAGGCTTGATCCATGTTTCAGAGATCCAATCCGGGTTTACTAAAAATATCCATGAAGTCTTACAGATCGGCCAAAAAATCCATGTACAAATCATTGATATTGACGAATACAGCCAAAAGATCAGTTTGTCCCGCCGTACATTGGAAACAAGTTTTGTTCAGCCACCCTTTAAGCGTAAACGCTACTTTACAAATAAGAATAAGCGGATTGGTTTCCGTACGGTTGGAGAAGCTTTACCAGTGTGGGTGAAAGAAGCTAAAGAAATGTTAGAAAAAGAAAACAGCAACAGATAATCGTGCATATTTTCTGAAAATGTGCTAAAATTAGTTTACAAACAGATGAATAACTGAGGTGGGTATTTTGGGATCCAAAAAAGTAGCGGGTACAGTTATGATGCACTTAACAAATGGTTCGAAACGATTTTTGATGCAAATACACGAAGGCACTGCGGAATTAGCGTCAACGGATTTTTCTGAAGATAAAACCGGCTTGGCTACGATCTTACAATTGTTTAAAGACCGTATCCACCTTGATGTGACAGCGATCGAACTCGTTGAACTCACAAATGGCAACATTGATACGCAAAACATTCCTTTATTTGTTTTTGAAACACAAGAAGCAGGACAAACGCAACAGCTGCCAGAAGGGTATGCGTGGGAAGAGCCCAATATCTTTCGTAAGATCATCGAAGACTATAAGATTGAAGGCGTTCCGTTCTTTTAGCAACTGTATACTAGTGAAAAGACTGAAGACCGTTATGACGGTCTTTTTTTATTGAAAACTTTTTGTAAATAAAATGAAATATTTCCTTGACCTGAGTCAAGAAGAATGGTAAATTAGTCAACGTTGGCAATTGAGTCAGCGGGTCAAAAATGCTTTTGAAAAAACTTCAAAAAAAGACTTGACCAAAAATGAAACAGATGATATTATAACGAAGTCGCAATTTTAAAACAGTTAATCGATGTTGATACATCAACAAAATTAATTAAAAAAAGTTGTTGACAAATAACAAATCATTTGTTATTCTAATGAAGTCGCTGAGACAGCCGCTGCGAAGTTGAAAAACAACGAGCGAAAAAAACTTTTAAAAAAGAGTTGACAATCAACTGTCACTCTGATATGATATAAAAGTTGCTAACACAGCACGGTAGACCTTTGAAAACTGAACAAAGCAAGCAAACGAACCAATGTGTAGGACGTTTCAATTTATTGAAACAAATACATGCAAGCAATAGCTAGCAAAGTTAATTTTTATGAGCTTAATGACCGTATGGTCATTCAAACAAATCATTATGAGAGTTTGATCCTGGCTCAGGACGAACGCTGGCGGCGTGCCTAATACATGCAAGTCGAACGCTTTTTCTTTCACCGGAGCTTGCTCCACCGAAAGAAAAAGAGTGGCGAACGGGTGAGTAACACGTGGGTAACCTGCCCATCAGAAGGGGATAACACTTGGAAACAGGTGCTAATACCGTATAACACTATTTTCCGCATGGAAGAAAGTTGAAAGGCGCTTTTGCGTCACTGATGGATGGACCCGCGGTGCATTAGCTAGTTGGTGAGGTAACGGCTCACCAAGGCAACGATGCATAGCCGACCTGAGAGGGTGATCGGCCACACTGGGACTGAGACACGGCCCAGACTCCTACGGGAGGCAGCAGTAGGGAATCTTCGGCAATGGACGAAAGTCTGACCGAGCAACGCCGCGTGAGTGAAGAAGGTTTTCGGATCGTAAAACTCTGTTGTTAGAGAAGAACAAGGATGAGAGTAGAACGTTCATCCCTTGACGGTATCTAACCAGAAAGCCACGGCTAACTACGTGCCAGCAGCCGCGGTAATACGTAGGTGGCAAGCGTTGTCCGGATTTATTGGGCGTAAAGCGAGCGCAGGCGGTTTCTTAAGTCTGATGTGAAAGCCCCCGGCTCAACCGGGGA
>NZ_CP172960.1:700000-1787500 GCF_050548785.1 Enterococcus sp. AZ009
GACCGTGAGCATGATATTTTAGGTGCAAAAGAAAACCAGTTACCGGCAATCGGTGTTTTATATGGTTTTGGGTCACGAGAAGAATTGCTTGATGCTGGTGCAATCGCTTTAGCCGCTGAGACACAAGAACTTCTTTCGTTGATTTCCCATTCCGTATAGAGAAAAAGAGCTGACAAGCACCTTACAAGGCGTTTGTCAGCTCTTTTGTTACACATTCGTTTGCTTCAACTGCGGAGAAGCTTCCAATAAAAGATTGGTATCCAAATAGCCGCTTTCGTTTTTCAAAATCAAGGTTCCTGAAGTTGGGTGAACATCTAGAATTAGATGACCAGTCAAGAACATTTGATCATAGGTTGATGTAAAAAAAGTAAACTGATTGCTTGAGACTAACTCATTGTATGGGTCTAACGGTTCGTCGATCGGTGTGATCAAAAAACGTTCGCCGATCATACAGCATCCAGCTGCTGAAGAAAATTGGTTCGATCCGTCATTACTCGTCAGAATATATAAGTCGTGTCCTTCTGGAAAGCGAGCAGCGGCATTAGGGGTAATATGTAAGTCCATTTTGCATGATCTCCTTTTTGAAACGAGTGAGCAGCAAGCTGTTCGTTTCGATAATTGTTGATAAACCAAGTGTATCACTCCTCTTAGGGATGTGACAGCAACTTGCTTTTCAACAAACCAAGCTTAAAGTTTTAGCAAGAAAAAGGCGATAATACCGATTATCAGCAAGAAAAGCCCTAAGTACAAGAGCACAGTGACTGCAGCATGGAAAAAAGAGCGCATTTCTTTCACCTCGAATCATTGTTCTTCTTATTTTACTGCATAATTGCGGAACCAAGTAAGGACCTTCACAAATCTTAAAGGAAGTTTTAGGTCTCTTAAGAGTAGACCTCGTCCTTTTTTGTAACGCTTCCATTTTTTGTGGTAAAATAAAGAAAAGGAGGCGATTTGGATGTTACGTAATTCTCAAAATGTACTTGTAGCCTTAGATGGGTCGGATCAGTCAGAAAAAGCGTTCCAAGAAGCACTCGCGATTTGCCGTAGGAACAAAGCCAAATTGTATGTCCTCTCTGTTATCAACAATGCTGAGTTATCCACAAGTGCCTATGCTTTTGCGAAAATTTTTGATCAAGAAAAATTACGTGTGGAAACGGATATGTTGAAAAAAATCTATGATGCCAATCAACATGGGGTGGAAGATGTTGAGGTGATCGTTGAAGTCGGTGATCCAAAACGTTTTATCATTCATGCAGCGACTGAATTGTATCCAATTGATTTGATCGTTATCGGTGCAACTGGTAAAGGCACATTGACCCGAGCTGTCGTGGGCTCAACCACCGATTATGTCGTTAATCATTCGAAATGTACGGTGCTGGTCGTGAAGTAAAAATTTAAATTAAACGGAAAAATATGTTATTTTTTAAGTCAGCATAAGGCATATCCTTTCAAAAAAATTCAGTTTAGTTGAAAAATCTGCTCTCTTAGCTTTAGGAGAGCGGGTTTTTTGTTGTAAAAAAGAAGTGCCTAAAATTGAGCTGTGAGTAACGATTGAAAACCCATTTTAATCTTTTTAACAAAGAATAACTATGTAAATTGAACAAGTTTGACCATTAGAAGAGAAAGTTTGTTACACTTTTAATAAGCAAAGGATGTAGGAAAAGTATTGGAGAGAGGGGCTGATAATTTACTGAGTTTCCATGATTCAGCTGGTTGCAAGTGGCTATCATTGGAAAGGAGAATGAAATGAAGCGTGTTGCAGAAAACTATTAGGTTGTTTTTTCGATTCTTTTGCTGAGTATATGGTTAGGCTTGATCCAAGTGAAGGAATATTCGCAAGAAGCAGTCCTGTCGATCATTTACTTTATTAATCTTTATACGCTCTTGTTCAAATTTAAAGATGCAGCGAGAATGGTGAAAGCCGTTGTATCTTTCGTACTATTGGGTTTTACGATCTTATTTCTTTTGTATATCGCAAGTAATTAGAGGCAATACGAATTGTTAACTTTAGAAATTATCGCTATATATTGGGAATTAGATGTACAAAAAAAGACAACGTTCGACAAACGTTGTCCTACCAAAGCCACTTGACGGGCTTGAACCGTCGACCTCATCCTTACCATGGATGCGCTCTACCAACTGAGCTAAAGCGGCGTGTTATTTAACACAAGATATAGAATACCGTAAAGGCGCTACTTTGTCAATGAGATTTTCGGATATTTCTTGAGAAAAACGCTTTGCGGGAAGGGAAGTTTCTAAAAGGGGATTTTCTTGAAAAAAAGGATCAAAAAATTGATTTTTGCTCTTGCTAAATTATCTGACTATTTGGTATAGTACAGATAGATTCTTCCGGCATAGCTCAGTTGGTAGTAGCGCATGACTGTTAATCATGATGTCGTAGGTTCGAGTCCTACTGCCGGAGTATCAAAAACGACCTTCGTTTCTGAAGGTCGTTTTTTTGTTGGAAAGAGTCCGTTCTTTTGTTGGTTGTGGATAGCCTGGGGATAATGGGTTCCCCAGTTTTTTTCCAGAACACTCACTCCGCTGAGGAAATCTTCTGTACTAGTTCCTCGTATAAATCCGTCGTTTCGGCGGCTTTTTTATTTGTGTAAAAAACGATTGGGCCATCGTTAGTAGTGACTTTTAAAATGGGCGTCACCTTTGTGTCGACGAACATTCTGGCAGGCTCACCGGCAACGGTAAACTGACCGATTTGGTAACTGGCGGTTCCTACACCCATGGTACGAACACGAGGCGATGGCAAAGCTTCGATCAATTCCACCGTTTCTATATCTGCCAAAGAGACCGTTGTTTTCCCGGTCATTGGTGCATCAAAGGTGACTTCTTGTCCTTGCACTTCACCGGTGATCGCATCAGGAGCGAAATCTAAGCGGTACATTGGAATGATGGTACCGACCATTAACACAAGTAAGAAGACCGCGGTGATGCCTGCGACGATTTGTCCGCTGCGTTTGCCTAAATTGATGCCGATATTCATCCCAACACGGTCAGGAACGAACAGTCGCGCATCATTAGGATTGATGTAAAAACCATATCGCCAGTAAGCATCTTCGCCATAATAGCGCGGTTGTGCTGCCGGTTCTAAGAGCTGATCTTGTTTTTTACGCAGATCTAGCAACAAGAAGAAGGTAAAGACGATCAAGAAAACCACCAAAACAACAAAGAGCACTAAGAGGATAGTACTGAATGCTCCAGTGGCGGACATGGACGCCAGCGGGACAGTCAATAAGAGCAGTGTAATGGTACAAGTGACAGCGATCAATAAGGACCAATAGCGCTTTGTTAAATCATTGATGTGCTGGTCGATAGCTGAATCACCGCTGATCCCGCGAACGGGTAAGCGGCTGATGATCACCCAGAGATAGAGGAACAGCGCAAAAATTGCTAAGGAGACACCGCCCATCAAGTATCCTGTAGAAAGATCAGGCAACTGCCATGCTTGGTACAAACTGATCATCAACAAAATCCCCGCAGGAACGAGGCTATACCACGGCAGCATCCGCTTATTTTTGGTTTGAACGAGTTTCGTATCGATCCGAATCGGATCGATGGGTAGTTCCCATCCATTGGTAAGGATCAATTGCCGCATTTTTCCGATGTAATGTACTTGCACCAAGTAAGCTGTCCCCAGCAAAGCGGCCATATAAAGCCAGAACAGGGTAAGGATGATGGAGTCAGATAAATTGAACAAAAAAAGGAGACTTGCTACACTAAATGTACCAACGACTTGTAAGATACGCTTGCGAAATTCTGTGATCAAGCTGTGGACGCTAGGATCATCCAGATGCTCAGGGGCAAGGGTATTTTCGAGTAAAACATTTTTGTGGGGTTTACTGATCAAGCGTAAACCAAATGCGGTCGTCCCACAGAGGACGAGGGCAATAATGAAAAAAAGATAAGTCATTTGCATTCATTCCTTTCAGGAAATTGGTCCAGAAGTTGTTGAACATCCGTTAAAAGCGCTTGCTTGCTTTTGCCGTGTAAGAGAGCGGTTGCTAGCTGTAGCTGTAAGTTTTGGCGATACTCCGCTTCTTGTCCGGAAGTAAACGGTGGTGGCGCGGCAACGGCGGTTCCTTTGCGGCGATCTGTGACTAACAAGCCTTCTTCTTTGAGGGAATTGTAGGCTTTTGAGATCGTCATGGTATTGATGCCGATCTCTTCGGCTAATTGACGGACGGATGGCAGCAATTCGCCAGCGGCCAAATCGCCTTTTGCGATACCGACAATGATCTGTTCCCGCAACTGCTGGTAGATGGGTTGGTTGCTTTGGGTTTGAATATCAAATATCATCGAAAACAGCTCCTTTGTATTATATATATTAATACAAACTATACAAAATAGCAACTGGTAATCAAATGAACAAGAATCGTTAGAAAAAAGTAAATAGCTTGTTACAGTTCTGTTTCATGGATCAGGTATCCTTTGACAGATACAACTTAGAGGAGGAACTTTTTATGAGCCAATCGCAAAGAACGGCTTACTTTGATAATGCAAAATTTTTACTGATGAGCTTGGTCGTCTTCAGTCACTTGCTGCAGCCTTTTATCGGCGATCAGAAGTTTTATCATGACCTATATTATTTTATCTTCACTTTCCACATGCCAGCTTTTGTTTTTCTGGCTGGGTACTTTGCCAAACCGTTGACGAAGGGACACAAGCTTCGTGAGTTGATGAAAAAGTTCTTGCTGCCTTATGTCTTCTTTCAGGTGTTTTACACCGTCTATTACTGGTTGATCGGTCTACGGGAGTCGCTAAAAATCCAACTGTTGAATCCGCAATGGGCACTTTGGTTTTTGCTTAGCATGTTCTTTTGGCAGCTCTCGCTGTTGATCTTTCAAAAAATGTCCAAAAAGCAGGCGATCCTGCTGAGTATTGGCTTGAGCATCTTTGCTGGCTACGTGCCGTTTTTAAATCAAGTGTTGACCTTGCAGCGGACCTTTGTCTTTTTGCCGTTTTTCATTATCGGGTTTTATTTTCCCAAAAATGAGATGCGCTTTTTATTGAAACCAAAGATTCGAACCATCAGTTTGCTTTTCCTACCGATCATCTACACCTTTATCGCGTTTTTTCATGGGATGAACAAGTACATGGTTTTTGGTTCCAAGCCTTATGACGATTACTTGAGCTATCCGTTGTTCGGCGGTCCCTTGCGTGCGGTCTTTTTCGTGATCGGGCTGATGGGGATCATCGGTTTTCTGAGCCTCGTGCCCAGAGAGCACCTATTTTTTACGAAGTGGGGCAAAAACACACTGCTGGTCTATCTTTTACAGGGGATCTTCATCAAGGGCTTGCGGGCATTAGCCATCACCGACTTGAATCTGTCGGTATTAGGCTTTGTGACGTTGGTGTTAGCCAGTGTTTTACTGACGATCTTGCTAGCTAGCCGCCCGATCCGCTTCCTGTATGCACGATTTGAACGAGGACTATCCTTTGTTTTACTTGGCTTTTTGCTTTTGATGCTAACCCTTTAAATCCTTGATACGAGCAACCGCTCTTAGAAAGATGATTTTTTCATTTTTCTAGGAGCGGTTGTTATTTGAGAGGCAGAGGCGTAAAATGGAAGGAACGGAAAGTGAAAGGATGAAGAAATATGTCAGAAATTTCAAAAAAGACCACCGCTGCCTTTGCGCAAGCGTATCAAGAAAATAATAAACAAACGGCACTGCAACGGAGTGTTGTGAAAAATGGGATCACCGCTTCTACAGAAAACGTGTCAGCAAAAGTCAACAATGTGCCGGTTTTCTCAGTCGATGTGACAACAGGGAAAGTCTCAAACCAAAAACAATCAGGCCGCTGCTGGATGTTTGCCGCATTGAATACATTCCGTCATAAGATGCTGAATGATTTCAATTTAAAAGAATTTGAATTGTCGCAAAACCATACCTTCTTTTGGGACAAATACGAAAAAGCCAACTATTTCTATGAAAATATTTTAGCAACTGCTAACGAACCTTTAACAAGTCGCAAAGTTGCTTTCTTATTGCAAACACCACAACAAGATGGTGGGCAATGGGACATGATCGTTTCGATTTTCCAAAAATATGGTGTCGTACCAAAAACGGTCATGCCAGAAAGCAGCAACTCTTCCAATTCTCGTGACCTAAACAATTACTTGAACAAAAAACTGCGTAAAGATGCGGTTGCTTTGCGTCAGCTAGTGGCTGAAGGCAAAACAGCTGAAGACATCCAAACAGCCAAAGAAGCGATGTTGGAAGACATTTATCGTTTCTTAGCGACTTCTTTAGGCACACCGCCAGAAACCTTTGATTTTGAATACCGTGATGAAGACAAAAACTATCACATTGATCGCAACTTAACACCACAAAGCTTTTATGAAAAATATGTCGGGGTGGATCTTGACGATTATGCCAGTATCATCAACGCACCAACTGCCGACAAACCTTACAATCAATCGTATACCGTAGAAATGCTAGGCAACGTGGTTGGCGGCAAAGAAGTCAAATACTTGAACGTCGATATGCCGACCTTCAAAAAATTAGCGATTGCTCAATTGGAACAAGGGGAGTCCGTGTGGTTCGGTTGTGATGTCGGTCAATCTTCTACCAGAGATACTGGGATCATGGCATTAGATGCGTATGATATTAACGACCTATTTGATATCGACTTTACGATGACCAAAGCAGAACGCTTAGATTTTGGCGAAAGCTTAATGACCCACGCGATGGTCTTGACTGGCGTTGACTTGATCGACGGCGAATCAACCAAATGGAAAGTCGAAAACAGCTGGGGGGAAAAAGTCGGAACGAATGGCTTCTTCGTCATGAGCGATGCATGGATGGATGAATACACCTATCAAATCGTGGTTCGAAAAGAATTCCTGACAGCAGAACAATTGGCTGCCTTTGAAGCAGAACCAACGGTCTTAGCACCTTGGGATCCAATGGGCGCTTTGGCGTAAGTCAGCAATTTCTAATGGCCAACTGAATATTTACTGAAAATTTTCAAAAAGACGAAATAAAAAAATAACGAACCAGTTGCCGCAATCTAACTGTTAGGAAAGCAGAAATCCTAGCAGCATGGGGGTGTGGCAATGGTTCTTTTTTTATTTACTGACAAAAAAGCGGTACCATCCCAGAAAACTGGGAACTTATTTATTGTAAGATGAAGCAAACTTCTTTAAAATGGAATAGTCACTAATGATGCCACACGTCTCATTAGAGTGAACTGTTGAAGAATGGTCACTGGGAACCTTTACTTCCTCTGACAGACTTTGTCATGTTTATTGAACAAAAGGAGGATTCAAATGACAAATCTGTTAACTATTATTGTTGTTCTACTTTTTGCTGCCCTTATTTATGGGTTCTACTTATTGCAAAAGCGTCACCTGAAGTTTTCAACGCGGGTCTTTGCGGCGTTGTTCGTCGGGATCGTTTTTGGTGGTGTGCTACAGCTGATTTTTGGGACAGGCTCTGATGTTGTCACGCAAGCTCTTGACTGGATCACGATGGTCGGTAGCGGCTATGTGGCCCTCTTGCAAATGCTGATCATGCCCTTGATCTTCGTTTCGATCGTTGGCGCTTTCACTAAGATGAAAGAAAGCGAAAAAATCAAGAAGATCAGTTTTACGGTTCTTGCGACTTTGCTAGGGACAACGGCGATCGCTGCCTTGATCGGGATCGTGATGGTCATGGTCTTTGGTCTTGACGGTGCCAGCTTTACCGAAGGGGCAACGGAAACAGCGCGGATCGCAGAATTAGCGGAACGTTCGACACAAGTCCAAGATCTATCGATCCCACAACAAATCGTTTCTTTCATCCCAAGTAATGTCTTCGCCGACTTTGCTGGTACTCGTTCGACAAGTACGATCGGGGTCGTGATTTTCTCAGCCTTTGTTGGGATCGCCTTTCTTGGTGTCAAACGCAAATCACCGAAAGAAGCGGAAACTTTTGCGAATTTGATGGACAGCTTATATAAAATCGTGATGCGTATCGTCACGTTAGTTTTGCGCCTGACACCTTATGGCGTTTTGGCATTGATGACAAACGTATTAGCTTCAAGTGATTTTGAAGCCATCTTGAACTTAGGAAAATTTATCATCGCTTCTTATGCCGCTTTGATTTTGGTCTTACTCGTTCATTCATTATTGCTGATCGCTGTTCGGGTCAATCCAGTAACGTATTTCAAAAAGGCCTTTCCAGTCTTGAGCTTCGCCTTTACTTCTCGTTCAAGTGCGGGTGCCTTGCCATTGAACATCGAAACCCAAACCAAAGCGTTAGGTGTTGATGAAGCCACGGCTAACTTTGCAGGCAGCTTTGGGTTATCGATTGGTCAAAACGGCTGTGCGGGTGTTTATCCAGCGATGTTGGCAACGATCGTTGCACCAACGGTTGGGATCAATGTCTTTGATTGGCAGTTTATCCTGCTGCTAGTTGCAGTAGTTACGATCAGCTCATTCGGCGTTGCTGGTGTCGGCGGTGGCGCAACCTTTGCTTCATTGATCGTCTTAGGCTCAATGAACTTGCCGATCGCCATCGTAGGCTTAGTTATTTCTGTTGAACCATTGATCGATATGGCACGGACACTCGTTAATGTCAGCGACAGTATGGTTGCGGGAATGGTGACCAGCAGCCGTATCAACGAACTGGATCGTTCGATCTTAGATGATTCTGCCGCCGTGATCGAAGCCGAATAGAAACATTTTTTAACAAGCGAAAGCAAAGAAAGACTGCGTGTGGTCTTTCTTTTTTTTGTCCGTTAAAGCTCAGCTCATAGAAAAATCTAGGTTTCAGTGCCCTTAATAGCGAAGTTTCTGCTATACTTTTAACTAGAACATCGCGGGAGGGATAAGCAATGACACAATTGATTCAACTAGAACGAGCAGCAAACGTCAGAGAACTTGGCGGCTATCAAACGATAAACGGCACGACGATCAAACGAAAAAAATTGATCCGCAGTGCGGCGATCAATGAATTGACTGCTTCAGATCAAGCAGTACTGGCAAACTATGGGGTCAATCAGGTCATTGATTTTCGCTCCATCGCTGAAGCCAATGCACAGCCTGATCGACCGATCGCCACAGCAAAGCAGCTTTTTTTACCTATTTTCAAAGAAGACGAAACGATGGTTTCCTTGTCGCCAGAAAGCTTGAAGCAGCGCTTGGAAGATGGGGAAGATGCCGAAGAGCAGATGAAAAAAGTCTACCGTCACTTTGTTGAAAGCGACTATGCCCGCCAACAATATCGGCAGTTCTTTGATCATGTGATCGACAATGCGGAAGGCGAAGGAGCAACCTTGTTCCACTGTACCGCCGGCAAAGATCGCACAGGCTTTGGCGCCTTTTTATTGCTGCATGTGTTGGCGGTGGCACCAGCGACGATCAAAGAAGATTATTTAGCGACCAATCGCTATCTAGCCCCAATGCTAAAAGAAAAATTTGCCCCAATGACCCAGCATTTGCCGCAAGAGCTGTTAACGGCGATTACGGTTTTGATGAGTGCCAAAGAGAGTTTTCTTGAGGAAAGTTTGGCTGCGATCGATCAGCATTTCGGTTCGGTCGATCAGTATCTCCTGCAAGGACTAGGTGTGACGAAAGAAGAGCAAGCGTATTTGACTGCCCAACTGACTGAGTAAAGAAAGGGAGATCCGTATGGAGGAAGCATTGTTCGCAGCAATCGGGATGACCGGCTCGCTGACGCCCATCAGTGGTGGGGATGTCAATCAAACGTATCGGTTCACTACAGGAGAAAATCGCTATTTTTTAAAGACCCATCCTCATGTTTCATCGATGTTCTTTCAAGCAGAAATCAACGGCTTAGCTGAATTAGCCCCTTTCGTGCGGGTGCCAAAAATCGAACGCCTCGGTCAGACCGAAGAGGGGGCATTTTTATTGATGGAATGGATCGATAGTGGGGAAGGACAGCAGCGGCGCTTAGGCCAATGCTTGGCTCGGCTTCATCAGCAGACGCAGGAGTCTTTTGGTTTTTACGAAGACAATTACATCGGCTTTTTGCCGCAAGTCAATCCGAAAACCACCGATTGGCTTGATTTTTACACAGTCTGCCGTTTGGATGTGCAAGTCGAATTAGCGAAGCTGGGTAATCACTGGCATGCCAAACGGGAAGCCGCTTATCTGCGTTTGAAAGAATTTTTGCATGAGAATTGGCGTGATCGCAGCGTCACACCTGCTTTATTACACGGTGATTTTTGGCGGGGGAATGTGCTGTTCGATCAACAAGGAGAACCAGTGTTTCTTGATCCAGCAGTCGCTTATGGGGATCGAGAAATGGATATTGCGATGTCCCAGCTCTTCGGCGGTTTTCGTCAGGAATTTTTGGAAGGCTATCAAGAAGTCTATCCATTAGATGAGAATTGGAAAGAGCGACTGCCAGTGTATCAATTGTATTATTTATTGGTCCATTTGAATCAATTTGGCGAAAGTTATGGACCAACTGTCGATGAAATATTGAGTCGTTTTTAGGAGGCAATTAGAACTATGGCAGCAAAGTATCAAACCACGCATGAAGTGGCGTATTATGAATGTGATGTCAACCAAACGATGACGTTTCCAGCCATGCTAGGCATCGCCATCAAGACATCAGAAGAACAAAGTGCGGCGTTAAACCGCGGACCGGAAGTCATCGCTAGTTATGGCTTGACCTGGATCATTACCAGCTATCACATAACGGTAACTCGTTTGCCGCGCGTAGGGGAGCAGATCCAAGTGGCGACCCAGGCGAGAGAATACAATAAGTTTTTCTGCTACCGTTACTTTTGGTTATTGGCAGAAGACGGAACGGAATTGGTCAAAATCGAAGCGGTTTTTGCGTTGATGGACCCGGAGACGCGCAAAGTCAGCAGTGTTCCGGATGAGATCGTGGTACCTTTTGGCAGTGAAAAAATTAAGCGAATCAAACGCTATCCGAAGATCACCCCTATCACGCAAGGACAATTTTTGCCGTATCGGGTGCGTTTCTACGATATCGATAGCAATCAGCATGTCAACAACGCCATGTATTTCAATTGGCTGATGGACGTCTTAGGCTATGAGTTTTTAACAAAACATGAAGTGACACAAGTGACGATCCGCTTTGATCGGGAAGTTGCTTACGGCCATTTGATCGAAAGCCATTTTCAAATCAATGAAAAGACAGTCGATGAAGCCGGCGAGGCTGTGCCGCTGCAAACGATCCACGAGATCAAGATCGGTGAGGATACTTACTGCGAAGCCATCTTTACTTGGCGAGAAAAATAAAACAACCCTTTTGCCTCCGTTAACGGAATGGCAAAAGGGTTTTTGTTTGGTCAATTCTCCATGAAATCAGGAAGCTCATCCATGGTCAACCCACGGTTTTTCGCTATCAACAATTTGATGCGGGCTTTTTGGCTATTGATGCTATTGCAGAAAATCACCCCAAGAGCTTGCAATTCGATCCCGCCGCCTAAGTAGTCATAGACCGGCTCGGCAACTCCGTTGAAGCAGCGAGAAACTAAGACGACCGGAATGTTTCTAGCGATCAGTTTTTTCAAAGGCTCAATGGTTTGAGGCGGCAGATTGCCAGCGCCTAAAGCTTCGATCACTAGTCCATCGATCAGCGAGTCGGCTAAAGCATCGAACAATTCCCCGGTCATCCCAGCATAGGCTTTGACGATCGGAAACAAACCATCGACACGATCAACATCCAAATGGCGGTTATTTAACAGCTCTTGCATAAACAAGATTCGGTGCTTTGTGACTAAGCCGATCGGACCTAATGTCGGGGTGCGGAACGTCGCAATATTGGTGGTGTGGGTTTTCGTAACATAACGTGCGGAATGGATCTCATCGTTCATGACGACTAAGACACCTTTTCCTATGGCATCGGGGGACTTGGCGACCCGAATCGCACTTTCAAAGTTATAAAGCCCGTCACTGCCGATTTCATTACTTGAGCGCATGGCACCAGTCACCACGATCGGTAACTGACCGCCGATCGTGGTATCTAAAAAGAAGGCCGTTTCTTCCAGCGTATCGGTTCCGTGAGTGATCACGACCCCATCGACACCGCTTAAATGCGCCAGCTGGATACGTTCTTTCAGTTGCAGCATTTCTTTTGGCGTCATATGAGGACTAGGAATATTAAAAATGTCTTCGACGATCAATTCAACATCGTCATCAATGTGGATCGGTGCATCCATCAGCGGATTGCTGACATCGGGGCTGACGCCGCCTGTCAGGGTATCTTCTTTCATGGCGATGGTGCCGCCAGTGTGCAACACGAGAATTCGTTTCATTTTTTCATCACCTGCAATGATTTATTTACTCTTAACTCAAAACTATTGTATACTATTAAAATAAGAAAACAAGGAGCGATGGGAAAAAATGATTCGAATTGGTTGTACCACATTTAGTGAACATGGCAGTCTCGTGCAAAGAAAAAACTCGAAATTATTTGAGTATGCCCGTTATTTTCCGTTAGTTGAGCTGGATACCACCTATCATTTTTTGCCAAAAGAAAAAGACGTGCGCAATTGGTTGACCCAGATTCCCGAAAATTTCCGCTTTGTGTTGAAAGTCCATCAAAGTGTGACCACCCAAGGGGATTTGCCAGATCAGTTGACCATGACCGAAGCGCTGCAGCTTTATAAAGAAGCGATCGCGCCAATGGTAGAAGCGGGCAAACTGTTTTGCCTATTGGCGCAATTTCCCAACAGCTTTAAATGTACGAAAGAAAATGTCGCCTATTTAGATCAAGTGCGAGAATGGTTTGCGGGTTACCCAGTGGCGATTGAGCTGAGAGACAGCAGCTGGTATCAGCCGAAACTGTATCCGGGAATGATCGATTATATGAAGCGAAAACAGTTTTCCTTAGTAGTCGTTGATCAGCCGAAAAAGCTATCGACCACGATTCCCCTTGATCCAACCGTGACCAATCCTGCGTTTGTCCTGTGCCGTTTTCATGGACGCAACGACAGCGGCTGGACAGCGACGGGGCCAGATGCCAAAAATCTGCGGACCTTGTATCGCTATGACCAAGCCGAACTAACGGAGTTAAAACACGCAGTCCAAGCCATCGAAGCCAATGCCAAAGAAGTCGCAGTGGTCTTCAATAATAATGCCGGTCGTGATGCCGCTGACAATGCTCGCGCATTGATCGATGCGCTGCAGATCGATTACGAAGCATTAAATCCTAATCAGTTGAAATTATTTTGAGGAGTCATATGATAAAAGCAATCTTTTTTGATATTGATGGCACGCTGATTGCCAGCAACGGCAAGGCGCTTGCCAGTACCCGTGAAGCCATCAAACAAGCCCAAGCCAATGGCGTCCTCTGCGGCATTGCCACCGGACGTGGTCCGGTTGATTTAGAGAAGGTGATCGATTACTTGTCGTTAGACATGTTTATCACCTATAACGGCCAATATGTCTACACGAAGGAAACCTTGATTTATGCTAAACCTTTTCCAAAACAAACGCTGGAAGCGATCGTAGAATACGCAGATGAAAATTACCGCCAAGTCATGTTTGGCGGAGAAACCCAAGTGGCTGGCAGCTTAACGATCCGCTTAAGCCAATCACCCGTCATGCAGCGCTACTTGCGCTATGTACCGAAAAAATTTCCCGTCGGTTTTTTAAAGAAAGTCTTGCAGCGCTTCAGTCCCAATCGCAACGCCAAACGTTATGAATCATTGGACATTTTACGAGAGCCAATCTATCAGTGCATTATGCTGAGCCCTGAATCAGAGCGCGAAAAATTACGCTCCAAGCTGCCGCAATGTGATTTTAAGCGATCCAATGCCTATTCTGTTGATATCGTGCCGAAAAACGGTTCGAAAATCAAAGGGATCAAAGAATTTTTGGCCTATGAAGGAATCGCGATGGAAGAAGCGATGGCCTTTGGGGATCATTTTAATGATGTGGAAATGTTAGAAGGCGTGGGGATCGGGGTTGCGATGGGCAATGCCCAGCCCATCACCAAAGCCAGTGCTGACTTTGTGACGGACACCAACGATCATGACGGCATCAAGAAAGCCTTGATCCATTTTGGGATCATTGCCGAGGATGCCCAAGCAAGGGATTGAATTAAAAAAAATAAACAAGGTGTAGCCAATCCATGAAGCAACGTAGGAGACAGCGCAGAACCATGAAACAGAACCATTAGAAAAAGCAGAAAGAAGCGAGAGAAATGAGTCCATTTGAAATGACGGAAGAGTTTCATAAAACCTTTGATCCAACACGACCGCCATATCCACAAGCTTTTTCAGCGGAAAAAGCCCAGTTTCGTGCTGGTTTTAAAATTGAAGAATTAGTTGAGTTCCTTTATGCTGCCAGCAACAATGACGAAGAGACCTTTCAAGCAGGGTTGACCCATTTGCATCAAGCGATTGATCAAGCCCAAGCCAAGCTGGCTGCCAAACAACAGCCTGTCAGTGATTCCCTAGTAGAACAAGTCGATGCGCTCTGTGATCTGCTGTATTTTACCTATGGCTCTTTTTCACTGGTAGGGGTCGATCCAGCGCCGATCCTGGCTATCGTTCATGACGCCAACATGGGGAAACTTTTTCCAGATGGGCAGCCCCATTATGATCCTGAGACCCACAAAGTCATGAAGCCTAGCGATTGGGAAGAACGGTTTGCTCCTGAACCGCGAATCAAGGCAGAAATCAAACGCCAATTGGCACAAAAACAAGCGCAAGCCCAAGAATCGTCAGAATAATAAAGAAACGTGCCAGTTGCCCGTTCCGATTGCTTATCAGCAAAAGGAGTGGTGCAACTGGCACGTTTGGTTTAATCAAAGAAAGTGTAGTAAAGGGTTCTGACAGCGGCTTTTTCTTGTTCTTTGTGGATGCCGAACATGATGCTGACCTCAGAGGACCCTTGGTTGATCATCTCTAAGTTGATATTTTTCCGCGCAAGGGCAGCGGTACTGTCGGCAGTGATCCCGACCCGCTGACGCATCCCTTCACCAACGACGACGACCATGGATAGATCGTGGGTCATTCGCAGTTCATCGGGATCGATCTCGTAGGCGATCTTGCGCAGCAGTTCTTCTTCCAATACTGGATTCAACTGGTTGGAGCGCATAATGATCGAGATATCATCGATTCCTGAAGGCATGTGTTCATAATTTAAATCAAATTCCCGGAAAATCTCTAAGACCCGTAACGTGAACCCAACTTCGCGGTTCATCAAGTATTTGCGGATATAGATCATACAAAAGCCTTCGTCACTGGCAACGCCGATCACCGGCTGATCCAAATTGTCTCTTTGGTTGGTGATCAAGGTGCCGGGATGACTTGGGTTATTGGTGTTTTTGATCACCACGGGAATTTTCGCATGGTATGAAGGCATCAACGCCTCATCGTGCAACACAGTAAAACCGGCATAAGACAGCTCCCGCATTTCTCGGTAAGTCACTTCTTTGATGGACTCTGGATGATGAACGTAGCCTGGATGAGCAGAAAAAATCCCATCGACATCGGTAAAGTTTTCGTACAATTCTACTTGCAGACCAGCCGCCACGATGGCACCAGAAATATCAGATCCCCCTCGAGAGAAGGTACAGATTTCGCCGGCTTCTGTGTAACCAAAGAAGCCAGGAATCACTAAGATTTCAGGACTATCGCGCCATTGTGCGATCTTAGCGTACGATTTGTTCAAGATACGGGCGTTTTGGGGTTCATCCGTCACCAGCAACCCAAGTTCTTGTGGATTCATGTAGCGAGCAGCTAATCCACGGCTTTGCAAAATATCTGCGATCAATTTGGCATTGTTGTCTTCGCCGCTTGCCAAAACCGTATCATAAAGATGCGGATTGTCTTGGATAGGCAGCGTTTGAAAAGCCGCCAATGATTGCCAGATACGGTCTAAATGGACTTGGTCGATACCAAAAGGGGCGGCGATCGCTGTATAGCGGGCATAGATTTCTTCTATTAAATCAGTAATTTCTTCTTGGGCACACAGACGGGTACAGACTGCTAGTAAAAGATCGGTGACTTTCTGATCGTCGCTGGAACGCTTACCAGGCGCTGAGACAACAACAAACCGTCTTTTAGGATCACTTTCAATTATCGCAACAACTTTTTCGACTTGTTCGGCTGAGGCAAGGGAACTGCCTCCAAATTTCGCTACTTTCATTTGACATTACTCCTGTTCAAGCTTTTTACTAGAGTACAGTTTCAATAGGGAGAAATCAAGCGGTTTCTTGAAAAAAATCGGAAAAATCAGAAAAAAAGTCACTTGTTGATGTAAATTTCACGATTTGTTTTCATTATCGATGGAAAAGCCGTGAATGATTTTATTCAATGCGAAAAAAGTCGATCTTTTTTGCCTCAATCTAATGCTTGATTTTTTTCTTTATGCTATAATCTAGCGTAGATGCTTTTTTATAAAGGGACTGTCTGTCCTTTTTATACTCAATGAACTTATCAATCAATCTGCTGATCAGCAGATTTTAGACGAAACATGTATATTTGAAAATTGGAGGAACCACAAAATGGGAACTAATATCATCTTTGGAATTGTCATTGCCATCATCATCATCGCAGCGGTCTTGTATGCAATTGGCTTTTTCATGCGGAAGAAAAACCAAGAAAAGCTAAATGACTTGGAAAAACGCAAAGAAAATCTGTTTGACTTACCGGTGATCGAAGAAGTCGATGAAGTAAAAAGAATGCACTTGGTTGGTCAAAGTCAAAACACCTTCCGTGAGTGGAACCAACAATGGACAGATATCTCCACAAAATCTTTTGCTGAACTTGAGAGTCAAATCTTTGAAGTGGAAGAACTAAACGAACGCATCCGCTTTTTCAAAGCAAAAGGGGCGATTGTTCAAGCGGAAGCGACCATGGATGAGATGGAACGCCAAGTAGAAGAGATTCGCGCCGGCTTGAAAGAATTACGAGAAAGTGAAGAACGAAATTCACTGGAAGTCCAAAAAGCGTTGGACGTTTACGAAGACTTGAAGAAGAAGCTACGGGATCAAGGCGAAGAATTCGGTCCTGCTTACAATGAGCTGCAAAAACAAATCAAAAACATTGAAATTGAGTTCACCCAATTTGTTACCTTAAATACTTCAGGCGATCCTGTGGAAGCACGGGAAGTGTTAGACCAAGCAGAAAAACACACCTATGAAGTAGAAGACTTAATGAAACGGATCCCAGCGGCCTACGAAGAATTAAACCGTACCTTCCCAGATCAGTTGAAAGAAATCCAAGATGGCTACAAAAAATTATTAGAACAAAAATATGTGTTCCCAGAAGCAAACTTCCAAGAAGAAATCAACCGTGTGAAAAAACGAGTTGAAAACTCCATGAATGATCTAGCGAAAACAGAAGTCGCTTCCGTTGAAGTGGCAAGTCGTGATACTGCAAGTGATATCGATGCCTTGTATACGGTGATGGAACGTGAAATCAATGCCAAGAAATATGTCATGAAAAACCGCCAAATCATTGAAGACTATATTGACCACGCAACGAAGAACAACCGTCAATTGTTGATCGAGTTGGATCATACGGCACAAAGCTACACATTGAATCATAATGAATTAGGTCGCGTTCGTGGTTTCCAAACGGAAGTCGACGAATTGGCTCGTCGCAACAACGAGTACCTACCACAATTAGAAAAGCACGAAATTCCTTATTCAGAAGTGCAAAGCTTCTACAAAGATGCCTACAAGATTTTGGATGATGTGGAAAGCCAGCAAGTCGAAATCGATGATTCCCTTGCGGAATTACGTCGTGGCGAAAAAGTTGCGCAAGAAAAAGTGGAAAGCTTCGAATTCCGTCTACGCAACTTGAAGCGGTTTGTTGAGAAGCAACGCTTACCTGGTTTGCCAGGCGAGTATTTAGAATTCTTCTTCGTGGCAACAGATCGGGTGGAAGAATTAGGCAAAGAATTGAACAAGATTCGCATCAACATGCAAGAAATCAATAAATTGGTTTCTGTCTGTGAAGAAGATCTTGATCTTTTAGATGAACAAACGAAAGACTTAGTGGATGCTGCGGCATTGACTGAGCAAATGATGCAATATGCCAACCGCTATCGTCATTCTCATCCAGATATCAAGGCAGCGATCGACAAATCACTTTACTTGTTCAGTAAAGAATATCGCTATCAAGATGCGCTAGATGAAATCGGCACAGCGTTGGAACGAGTAGAACCAGGTGCCTTCAAACGGATCGAAAACTTCTACTTCAATAACCGCGACTTAGTATAATACGAAAGCCAGCAGTGAAAAACTGACTGGCTTTTTTCATGGAAAGAATGGCTCGCTGCATGAGTACCGCTTACGAAGGAAGGAAAAGTTTCCTTTAAATAAAGCCAAAGCCAGCGAGTCACCTTGAAACTCAGCCCAAGAGCAGTTATAATGGGAAAGAATTTTTTTAGAGAAAGGGTCCTATCATTGATCTATTTTGACAACAGTGCAACAACCGCTATTTATCCACAAGCTTTAAATACATATGTCCAAGTCAGCCAGCGAATCATCGGCAATCCCTCAAGCCTGCATGATTTGGGAAATCAAGCCAATCGCCTGCTACAGCAATCCCGTCAGCAGATCGCCGATCTGTTAAACGTTTCTTCCAAAGAGATCGCATTTACCAGTGGAGGGACCGAAGGAGACAACTGGGTCATCAAAGGGACTGCTTTAGCAAAAAAAGCCTATGGAAATCACCTGATTATTTCCAGTATTGAACACCCAGCCGTCAGTGAAACAGCCGCTCAATTAGCCGAGTTAGGGTTTGAGGTCAGTGTGGCACCTGTCGATGCTCAAGGCTTTGTCAACGTGTCAGAATTAGCAAACATGATTCGCAAAGAAACGATTTTGGTTTCGGTTATGGCGGTCAATAATGAGGTGGGATCGATCCAACCGATCCATGAGATCGCAGCCGTGCTAGCGGACTACCCAACGATCCATTTCCATGTGGATGCTGTCCAAGCCATCACAAAGGTGCCGCAAGAGCAATGGTTCAATGAGCGGGTCGATTTTGCCGTGTTCTCTGCGCATAAATTTCATGGACCTCGTGGTGCCGGCTTTATCTATTGGAAACAAGGCCGTAAGCTGGCGCCATTGATGACCGGCGGTGGGCAAGAGCAAAATCAGCGCAGCGGCACCGAAAATGTACCAGCAATCGTTGCCATGGCAAAAGCCCTGCGTTTAGCGACGGAACACAAGGCTGAAAAGCCGAACCATGTTCAATTATTAAAAGGCTATTTGCAAGAAGCACTGGCTGGCTATGAGAAAGTCACGCTTTTTTCTGGCACTGAAGGGTTTGCGCCACATATACTTTGTTTCTCATTAAAAGGGATCAGAGGAGAAGTCTTAGTCCATGCCTTTGAAGAAAAGCAGATCTATCTTTCGACGACGAGCGCTTGTTCCTCCCGTAAAAAGATGGCCAGCAGTACGCTTCATGCGATGCACGTTCCGGAACAATTAGCGACATCCGCTGTTCGTATCAGTTTAGATGAGAGCAATACGATGGCAGAAGTCGAGCAGTTTCTAATCGTCTTCCACCAGTTGTACCAAAAATTTTCGAAAATCAATTAAGCACGACATAGCACTATAAAATCAATCCAAATCAAAGGAGTTTTCTCGTGAATTATTCAGAAATCATGGTTCGTTACGGCGAACTGTCAACAAAGGGCAAAAATCGTCGTAGTTTTATTATGCAATTAGCTTCAAACGTCAAACGTACCTTAGCCGATTATCCCCATGTCAAAGTTCATGCCGAGCGAGATCGCATGCACTTGCTATTGAACGGTGAAAACAGCCAAGAGATCATTCCTAAGCTGCAAAAAGTCTTTGGGATTCAAAACTTTTCCCCTAGTATTCGGGTTGAAAAAGACATTGAGGTATTAAAGAAAGCCGTTCAAGACGTTATGGCAGAGATCTACACCGGTGTTAAGACCTTCAAAATCACAGCTAAGCGCAGCGATCACTCGTTTGTGCAAGATAGCAACCAGTTGAATTTGACCTTAGGTAATGCGGTGATCGACCGTTTTCCTGATATCAAAGTCCAAATGAAAAAACCAGACATCAATCTGCGGGTGGAAATACGGATCGATGGCGCCTATCTGTCCTATGAAACGATCCAAGGAGCAGCCGGCTTACCCGTTGGCACCAGCGGTAAGGGAATGTTGATGCTTTCTGGTGGTATCGATTCGCCAGTTGCAGGCTACTTTGCCATGAAACGCGGTGTTGAGATCGAAGCAGTCCATTTTGCAAGTCCTCCTTATACGAGTGAACAAGCATTACAAAAAGCCAAAGATCTAACGAAGAAGCTTGCTCCTTATGTGGGAAGCATCCAATTTATCGAAGTTCCGTTTACGGAAATCCAAGAAGAAATCAAAAACCGTGTGCCGCAAGGCTATTGGATGACCATCACCCGTCGGATGATGCTGCGTTTGACAGATGCGATTCGTGAGGCTCGTCATGGCTTGATTATCTTAAATGGTGAATCATTAGGACAAGTCGCTTCACAAACTTTGCATAGCATGGTCGCCATCAATGAAGTAACCAATACGCCAATCGTGCGCCCAGTGGCAACGATGGACAAATTGGAGATCATTGAAGTTGCCGAAGCCATTGATACTTTTGAATTGTCGGTTCAACCATTTGAGGATTGCTGCACAATCTTTGCCCCCCCTCAACCAAAGACACGCCCAAGACTGGATAAAGTACATCAATATGAAGAGCGTCTCGATATCGAAGGGATGATGGAACGTGCGATGGCTGGGTTGAAACTAGAAGTAATCACGGCAAATCAAGAAAAAATAGCAACCGAATTCGCTGAATTCTTATAATAAAGTTTCTTTTTTAAACTACGACCACAACTGTTAGGGAACATTTGTGGTCGTTTTTCATCGAGTGAGAGAGTTTGTGAATATTTTCTTGCTATTGAAAATGGAACATGCTACACTCAATATGTGAATCATTTAACAAGGAGGGTGGACAGGATGGAAGCACTAAGAGATAAAAAACTTCCGAAAGCAACGGCAAAACGTTTGCCAGCTTATTTACGACATTTAAAATTACTGGATGCCTCTGGTGTTCAGCGAATCAAATCAAAAGAGTTTGCAGAAATCACGCAAGTTCCTTCAGCCACGATCCGCCGAGATTTTTCTCATTTAGGAGAATTAGGCAGAAGTGGGTATGGCTATGATGTTCCTTATTTGATTGAGGTTTTGAGCTATATTTTAGAAACCAATGAGGAGAAAAAAATTGCCTTGATTGGTTATGGAAATTTAGGAAAAGCGTTAGCTAACAACAATTTTCGCAGAAATGAAAATCTTTCCGTAATCGCGGTTTTTGACAATGATCCAGAAATAATTGGCCAGACCATTAGTGGACGTTATGTCTATGGAATGGACCAATTGGCGGAAGTCGTAGCAGAAAAAGGAATCACCGTAGCGATTTCGACCGTTCCTAGCCGTTATTCACAAATGGCGATCGATGCGATCGTAGATGCTGGGATCACAGCAATTTTAAATTTTGCCCCTGATCCCGTCATCGTGCCAAAAGACGTCAATATCCAATACATTGATTTGACGACAGAATTGCAAACATTGATTTTTTTTGATACGACCTACTCGCAAAAATCGAAAGTCTGAGCAAATCCTTTTCGTTTTTTGACAATCTTTCTTATACTGGGAGAAAATGCTATAGGAGAGATGATATGCAAGTTACACGCAAAGAAACGGTTTATGAGATGCCCGGCAACCAACCAAAAGTAGGGGATAAAGCAGCTGATTTTCGCTTGAAAAGTTTAGAGGACAAGGAATATACACTGACTGATTTTTTAGGAAAACCAACGATCATCAGCGTGGTTCCCGATATCGTGACACGTGTCTGTGCGTTGCAGACCAAGCGTTTCAACCAAGAAGCAAGTCAATTGGATGATATAAATTTTGTAACGATCTCTAACAATACAAAAGAAGAACAAGCACAATGGTGCGGCCAAGAAGGCGTCGACATGATCATGCTTCATGATCCGGCGAATACCTTCGGTGAGGCCTATCAAATCATGATCCCAGACTTCGGTCATTTTGCCCGAGCAATTTTCGTTTTAGACCGTGAAGGCGTGATTCAACATGTTGAGATCGTGCCTGAGATCTCCCACGAACCGGATTATCAAGCAGCCATTGATGCGGCGAAAGCAAACCTCTGATTGACTTTCAAAAAAGTTCATTGTAGAATGTAGCAAGATGAAACAAGAATCTATGATAGCAAGACAATGTTCAAGAGGAGTATCAGTGACCCTGGCGGTCAGAGAGAAGTCGGTCGGTGCAAGACTTCCCCAGACACTGAAAAGGTAGCTTGAAGGTCTTTGATCCGAACCACGGTTTGTTTCTTGCAGACAAAGCCGCACAGTAAGATCAAGCGCGTCGTGAACGTTACCTCACGTCAAAGTGGCAGAGCAATCTGCAATTTAGGTGGTACCGCGTATCAGCGCCCTAATGCCTCGGCATTAGGGCGCTTTTTGCTGTGAATCACTGCGACTGGTCCACAAAGTGGGACAGAGCAGATGATGAACAGTACTAGGCGACCAAAGGGAGCGTAGTAACCATACTGGGAATCACTGCGACTGGCCCACAAAGAGGGACAGAGCAGATGATGAACAGTACTAGGCGACCAAAGGGAGCGTAGTAACCATACTAGGAATCACTATGACTGGCGCACAAAGAGGGACAGAGCAGATGATGAACAGTACTAGGCGACCAAAGGGAGCGTAGTAACTATACTAGGAATCACTATGATTGGCCCACAAAGAGGGACAGAGCAGATGATGAACAGTACGCGAAGTCACCAAAATTGGTTCACGAAGCGAGCCATGACCTCTGTAAGAAACGTACTTTTTACGAACAACAAACGAGGCGTCAACAAACAACGGATAATCATCTCTACCACTGCACTCATCCTGAACGATTCGAACATTTTCGTGCTTTACCCAGCAACAGGCACCAAAAAACCACACCAACCATTACGTTTAAAAAACGTAACTTTAGGAGGACCAACTATGACAGAAACTGAGAATCTATCCACCAAGTACAATCCCCAAGAAGTAGAAGCCGGGCGTTACCAAGATTGGTTAGAGCATGACCGTTTTAAACCAAGCGGCAATAAAGAAGCAAAACCTTATTCTATCGTGATTCCACCACCAAACGTAACAGGAAAATTGCACTTAGGTCATGCCTGGGATACCACGTTACAAGACATCATCATTCGTCAAAAACGGATGCAAGGGTATGACACCTTATGGCTGCCAGGAATGGACCATGCCGGGATCGCTACCCAAGCCAAAGTAGAAGAAAAGCTGCGGGAACAAGGAATTTCTCGCTATGACCTTGGTCGGGAAAAATTTGTTGAACAAGTATGGGATTGGAAAGAAGAATATGCCGGTCACATTCGGGAACAATGGGCGAAACTAGGCTTATCCCTAGACTATAGCCGTGAACGGTTCACATTAGATGATGGATTATCCGAAGCGGTTCGTAAAGTTTTCGTGACGCTATATGAAAAAGGCTTGATCTATCGTGGCGAGTACATCATCAACTGGGATCCGCAAGCCCGCACGGCATTATCTGATATTGAAGTGATCCACAAAGACATCGAAGGTGCTTTTTACCACATGTCTTACGAATTAGCGGATGGCAGCGGCGTGGTGGAGATCGCAACGACTCGCCCAGAAACGATGTTGGGGGATACAGCAGTCGCGGTTCATCCAGAAGATGAACGCTATCAAGCATTGATTGGTAAGAAAGTGATCTTGCCTTTGGTCAATAAAGAGATCCCAATCATCGCTGATGAGTACGTGGACCAAGAATTTGGAACAGGGGTCGTAAAAATCACTCCTGCCCATGACCCGAATGACTTCGAGGTCGGTAACCGCCATGACCTACCACGGGTCAATGTCATGAATGATGACGGAACAATGAATGACTTAGCAGGTACCTATGCAGGCATGGATCGTTTTGCTGCTCGCAAGCAAATCGTGAAAGATTTAGAAGCGTTAGGTCGTCTGATCAAAATCGAAAAAATGGTCCATAGCGTAGGTCACTCAGAACGGACAGGCGTAGTAGTCGAACCTCGTTTATCGACACAATGGTTCGTAAAAATGGAACCATTAGCAAAACAAGCCATCGACAACCAAGAAACCGACGATGCGGTGGACTTTTATCCGCCACGTTTCAACCAAACATTCTTACGTTGGATGGAAAATGTCCATGACTGGGTTATCTCTCGTCAGTTGTGGTGGGGCCATCAAATCCCAGCTTGGTACCACAAAGAAACGGGGGAAATGTATGTAGGACTTGAAGCGCCAGCAGATGCCGAAAATTGGCAGCAAGATCCAGACGTATTGGATACATGGTTTAGTTCTGCTTTATGGCCGTTTTCAACGATGGGGTGGCCAGATGAAAACAATGAAGATTTCCAACGCTACTTCCCAACGAATACATTAGTAACTGGTTACGACATCATTTTCTTCTGGGTAAGCCGTATGATTTTCCAAAGCTTGGAATTTACTGGCAAACGACCATTTGAAAATGTCTTGATCCACGGATTGATCCGTGATGAACAAGGTCGCAAAATGAGTAAGTCTCTTGGAAACGGGATTGATCCGATGGAAGTCATTGAACAATACGGTGCTGATGCATTGCGTTGGTTCTTATCAAATGGCTCTGCACCGGGACAAGACGTGCGTTTCAGCTATGAGAAAATGGATGCTGCTTGGAACTTCATCAATAAAATTTGGAATGCTTCCCGTTTTGTCTTAATGAATGTCAGCGAAATGACTGCAGAAGACATTGATTTTTCTGGTGAAAAATCAGTGGCGGATCGTTGGATCTTGACGCGCTTGAATGAAACGATTGAAAAAGTCACTGACCTTTTTGAACGCTTCGAATTTGGTGAAGCAGGTCGTCAATTATACAACTTTATCTGGGATGATTTCTGTGACTGGTACATTGAAATGTCGAAAGAAACGTTATACGGTGACAATGAAGCAGCGAAACAAGTTAATAAGAGCATCTTAGTCCATGTTCTTGATCAAATTTTACGCTTGTTGCACCCAATCATGCCATTTGTTACAGAAGAAATCTGGAGCAAGCTGCCGCATACAGGGGAATCATTAGTCGTTGCTGAGTATCCACAAGTGGCTCCAGAATGGACGGATGAAAAAGCGGCGCAAGGGATGGAAGTGTTGAAAGAATTGATTCGTTCGGTTCGAAACATCCGAGCAGAAGTAAATACACCACTTTCGAAACCAATCACTTTGCTGATCCAAGCAAATGAGCCTGAGATCGAAGAATTCTTGATCGCTAACAAAAACTATATCGAACGCTTCTGTAATCCAGAAGAACTAGAAATCTCTAACAGCTTGCAAGCCCCTGAATTGGCGATGTCTGCCATCCTATCAGGTGCGACGATCTACTTGCCACTAGCTGGGTTGATCAACATTGAAGAAGAAATCGCGCGTTTGGAGAAAGAACTAGCGAAGTTCACCCAAGAAGTTCAACGGGTACAAGGCAAACTGGCGAATGAACGCTTCGTTGCCAATGCACCAGAGGAAGTCGTGGCACAAGAACGCAGCAAAGAAGCCGATTATCTTGAAAAACAAAAAGCCGTTCAAGAACGGATCGAACAATTACGCACAATCCAATAGGATGAGCACATCATACGCAAACAAGCATCTTTCGGAGATGCTTGTTTTTGCTTATTCAATAGAAACAGGGCGAACAATTTTCTCGTTTAAAGGAAAGAAATTGGGAAAGCCGTTCATTTTTTGTTAAAATAGGAGCGAGGTGAGCGAGATGACAAGCGAAGAAGCAACAGCGTGGATCCATTCGCGTTTGACATTTGGGCAAAGACCTGGATTGATGCGTGTCGAAGCATTATTAAAACGGATGGGTAATCCTGAAAAAAAGGTGACCATGATCCATATCGCCGGTACGAATGGCAAAGGATCGACCGTCAGTTATTTGCGTAGTCTTTTAGAAGAAGCTGGGCAGCAAGTGGGGACCTTTACTTCCCCACACATTGAAGCGTTCAATGAACGAATTGAAATCAACGGACAATTTATATCAGATGAGGACTTGGTCGCTTGGGTGGAAAAAATCCAGCCGCTGGTTGCTGAAATTGATCGCGATGAAACGTTGACGGGCATTACCCAGTTCGAGATCATTACCGCTATGGCATTAGGCTATTTTGAAGAAAAAAAGGTCGATGTTGCGATTATTGAAGTTGGCTTAGGGGGACTCTTAGATAGTACCAACGTTATTTCTCCTATTTTGACCGCGATCACGACGATCGGCATGGATCACATGGATGTCTTAGGGGATACCATTGAAGCGATCGCTGCCCATAAGGCAGGGATCATCAAGCCGCAAACACCCCTTGTTACTGGCAATATCGTTGAAAGTGCGCTTTCGGTGATCGATTTGAAAGCTACAGAAGCACAGGCACCTGCTTATCATGCAGGGCAAGAGTACCGTGTGACCTATCGTCGTCCCGATGAAGAATGGGGCGAATTATTTGATTTTGAAAATGAGCATGGCAAAATCAAAGGCTTGAAAACACCGATGTTAGGCCGCCATCAACCAGAAAATGCCGGTGTTGCGATCCAATTATACAGCCTGTATTGCGACCTGCGGCAACTGCCCTTTTCAGCCAAAGAGATTCGCAATGGCTTGCGAAAAGCCTATTGGCCCGCCCGGATGGAACGAATCAGTAGTGAGCCACTAGTGATTATCGATGGTGCCCATAACGTACACGCCATGGCTCGTTTAGTAGATACGATGAAAGAAGAGTTCAGCGACTATCGCATCCATGTACTGTTTTCAGCGCTTGAAACCAAAAACGTCAATGAGATGCTTCAGCAATTGCTATCGATTCCCCAAGCCGAGATTTATTTAACGACCTTCGATTTTCCCAAAGCACTGCATTTGGCAGACGGCTATCAGGAACTCGATGAAAAACGAATCTCAACCGTTTCTTTATGGCAGTTTGGCTTGGCAGAATTATTAGAAAAAATGACCAATGAAGATTTGCTGCTGGTGACAGGATCCTTGTATTTTGTTTCAGAAGTTCGTGAATTGTTATTGGCAATAGGAGGAAGAAATGGCTAAGTTACGTGGTGTGATTTTCGATATGGACGGCTTGATTTTTGACACGGAGCTGCTTTATTACCAAGCGACTCAAATCGTGGCTGATCAAATGGGTATTCCCTATACAAAAGAGTTATACCTAGCCTATGTAGGTGTTTCGGATGAAGAAGTCTGGGCAGCTTATCATGAGAGATTCGATGAAGCCTTTGGTCATCAGATGATTGAAGAATTTATTCAAGCGGCTTTTCAGCAAACGTTGGAAATGTTCCAACGGGGCGAGGCTGAATTGAAGCCGGGGATCCACGAGTTATTGCATTATCTTGATGAGAAAAAGATTCCCCGAGTGTTGGCGTCTAGTAACCAGCGCAAAGTGATCGACACCTTGCTGGAAGCAGCAGACTTAACGGCGGAATTTCCTAAGATTGTCTGCTTTGATGATGTCACACGGGCAAAACCAGATCCTGAGATTTTTGAAAAAGCTCATGCATTACTGGCGGTACCAAAAGAAGAATTGGTGATCCTTGAGGATTCGGCTAACGGTATTCATGCTGCTCATGGGGCAGGGATCTCAGTCATTATGATTCCCGATTTGATCGCGCCGACGACCATCATTGAAGAAAAAGTCTTGAAAGTCTTGCCTTCACTAGAGGATGTCCCAGATTTTCTAGAAACGGCTTTTTCGATTTAACTGTGATTTTTTGCGCATCTTATTCATGAAATACTCTCTCCTTTGCGTATCTTTTATTAGACCGACGCAAAGGAGTTTTTTTATGATCAATGAAACAGAGATTCCCCAAAGCTCGTTTCCACGAGAGCGCTTAGTGCAATATGGGGTTGATGCCCTTTCGAACCAAGAACTGTTGGCAATTTTGTTGCGGACTGGCTCACGGCCCCTAAATGTCTTGGAATTAGCGGCTAGTGTCTTGAATCGTTTTGAAGAATTGTATGAATTAAAAGAAGCGACAATCGATGAATTACAAGAAATTCGCGGCGTCGGACAAATCAAAGCCATCGAGATCAAAGCGATGATTGAATTAGGTGTGCGGATCCAGCGGTCTGTTCAACCAAAGTACGGCAAGATCAACTCCAGTATGGCGATCGCTCATCAGCTGATCCAAGAATTAAAAGACTTTCGTCAGGAGCACTTGCTAGGGATTTATTTGAATACCAAAAATGAGATCATTCAAAAAAAGACGATCTTCATCGGATCGTTGAATCAGTCGATCGCTCACCCACGGGAGATTTTTCATTGGGCGGTACGCTACAGTGCCGCACGAGTGATCGTCGTTCACAACCATCCCAGCGGTAGTCCCCAAGCCTCAGAGGCAGATCTGCTGTTTACACGCCGCTTGATCAAGTGCGGAGACTTGATGGGGATCGAACTACTGGATCATTTAATTATTGGCGACAATGCCTATGTTAGTTTGCGAGAAGAAGGCCTCTGGCATCAAGAAATTTGCTGACACAACGGCTAATTTGCGAACATTATTAAAAATAAAGGTGAATTGTCTAATCGTCTGTCTTGCAAAAAAATACGGGCAAGTGTAAAATATTATTGTAATTTTGTTTGCTGAATAGATGTTGAAACGCACGTTAGGCCTCTATCGCACAAAGGCAATGTTACACATAATTAAGTGCTTATGCACGAGGAGGTTTTTTTATAATGGAACAAGGTACAGTAAAATGGTTCAATGCTGAAAAAGGGTTTGGTTTTATCTCTCGCGAAGACGGTACAGACGTATTTGTACACTTTTCAGCGATCCAAGGTGAAGGATTCAAAACTTTAGAAGAAGGTCAAGCAGTAACTTTCGACGTGGAAGATTCTGATCGTGGACCTCAAGCAGTTAACGTAAACAAAGCGTAAGCTTTCAAACAAACTGCCAGTAAGAGCACTTTGAAATCAAAAACCCAAAAGACCATCGAATCGATGGTCTTTTTTTTGCTTTTTGCAACGGAAAGGAAAAAGGGGAGTTCCCAGTAACCTGAGAACTCCCCTTGCATGTGAGACTATAAATCATCCGGTGTCATGATCATTGAAAGGATCATTGGATGACGCTCGGTTTTTTCAAATAGGAATGGCTGTAAAGCCGATGACATCGCTTCTCTTAATTTGTGCTCTGTTGGGTCTGGTTGGTTCAAGACTTCTCGCAACGCACGGAAGAGAATTTGTTGGGCTTCGTTGATCATCTCGCCGGATTCCCGCATGTAAACAAACCCACGAGAAAGGATATCTGGTCCAGCAAGAACTTCTTTCTTCGCCACATCGACTGTCGCTACCGCTAAGACGAGGCCTTCTTCTGAAAGAATACGACGATCTCGTAAGACGACATTCCCGATATCACCGATACCGCTGCCGTCGACATAAACATCATTGGCATTGAAATGACCAGCCAAGCGAGCGGTATCCGCTGTTAAGGCCAACATGTCACCATTTTCCATAATGAAACAATTTTCTTTTGGTACACCGACATCTTGTGCCAGTTGGGTGTGGATGTTCAGCATCCGAAATTCCCCGTGGACAGGCATAAAGAATTTTGGCTTCATTAGACGCAACATCAGTTTTTGTTCTTCTTGGCCACCGTGACCAGAAGTATGGATGTTGTTCAATTTGCCATGGATCACGTTTGCGCCAGCTTCCAACAGTAAGTTGATCAGCTGGTTGACACTCGTGGTATTTCCTGGGATCGGTGAGCTTGAGAAAATCACGGTATCATCTGGGTGAATTTGGATTTGACGGTGAGTCCCGTTGGCAATTCGACTTAAAGCAGCCATTGGCTCTCCTTGAGAACCCGTACAAAGGATCATGGTTTCGTTTGCAGGCAAACGGTTGATCTCATGAGATTCTACAAAGGTTCCATCTGGCACCTTGATATAGCCAAGGCGCTGTCCGTTGATGATCGCATTTTCCATACTGCGTCCAAAAACGGCGATTTTACGTCCAGTCGCAACCGCCGCATCTGCAGCTTGTTGGAGACGGAAAATGTTGGAGGCAAAGCTGGCGAAAATGATCCGACCATCGATTTTTTCAAAAATCTTTTGGATCGAGCTGCCGATCGTTTTTTCTGATTTGGTAAAGGTCGGAATTTCTGCATTGGTACTATCGGAAAGGAGGCAAAGGACGCCTTCTTCACCAATTTTTGCCATTTTGTGCAAGTTTGCTGGTTCGCCCACAGGCGTAAAGTCAAACTTGAAATCGCCAGTTGCGACGATATTGCCAGAAGGCGTTTTGACAACGACACCTAAAGCATCAGGGATACTGTGAGTCGTTCGGAAGAAGCTGATGGATGTTTTACGGAAACGAATCACCGTATCTTCATTGATTTCGTGTAATTCCGCGTCCCGCAATAAGCCATGCTCATCTAATTTGTTGGTGATCAAAGCAAGTGCCAAGGGTCCCGCATAGATCGGGATATTGGCTTCCCGCAACAAGTAAGGGATTCCGCCAATATGGTCTTCGTGACCATGAGTGACGATCAAGCCTTTGACTTTCGGTAAATTTTGAACGATGTAGCTATAATCGGAAATGACATAGTCGATCCCAAGCAGTTCATCTTCGGGGAATTTGATTCCCGCGTCAATTAAGATGATCTCATCTTGGAATTGAACCCCATAACAGTTTTTTCCGATTTCGCCAAGTCCACCGACGCCGAATACGCCAGTCTCATTATTTTTCAGCGAAACTTTCATCTTAAAACTCCGCTAATTTGAAATCAGCGTTTTCTTTTTCGTAAGCTAAATGTTTTTCATCTAGTTCTTGAACGAACTCGATGTTGTATGGGGTATTTTGTTCAACCAGACGGCGTGCGATCACTGCATCGTCTGCTTCAATGTACAAAGAGTGGGTTTGTTCTCTCTTTGGGTTGCGGTCTTTTGTTTCTTGGTAATAAATTTTGTAAATCATATCTTTTCTCCTTTATCTGCTTTTCGCAGTAGTCTATTTGGTTGATGAATTCGCTGCATCACAAAATCGAGGTCCGAATAAAGTGACCTGAAAAGAAGGCTTCGAGAGCCGCTGCATGCTTTTTTCAGACAATCGTTGTGAGAAAAAAGAGAAAGCCTCGTCTTTGCTTTCCAAATGTCGTCATAAAAAATTCACCGGGTTTGTAAGTCGTTCCACTACAAGTATCCCTAGTTTATCACAGAAAAACGAATAAGTATAGAAACACGTCATTTTGAAAAGGCTTACTGAAAGAAAATGAAAGGACTATCGCTGAAGTTTGCTTTTTTTCGTTGAAAGTGCATTACAATAAGAATATTCCTATGCTATAGTAGAAGTAATGAAGTAAAAAAGGAGGGGATTTTTTGAAATTAATGTGGCACTACACGATGAGAAACAAGAAACTGCTGGTTTTTAATTTCATCTGTGTTTTTGGTTTTATTTTGATTGAATTAGGTTTGCCGACGTTATTGGCAAGAATGATCGACAAAGGGATCGCCGCTGGTGATCGCGACTACATATGGAAAATGGGTGCGGCGATGATCGCGATCACCATTGTGGGGATCACGATGAACATTTTGTTAGGCTATTTCACGTCACGTATCACCACTAACATTGTGGCAGATATTCGTGACGATCTTTTTGAAAAAGTCCAAGGCTATTCACATACTGAATATGAAAAAATCGGGGTTTCATCATTGATCACCCGTGTGACCAATGATGCGTATCAAATCATGCTGTTTATGCAAAGCATCTTACGGACGGGTTTGATGACACCCATGATGTTTGTGGTCAGCTTGTACATGGTCATGCGGACAAGTACACAACTAGGATTATATGTCTTGGGGGCGTTGCCGATATTGCTAATGGCAGTCATCGCCATTGCCAAAATCTCGGAACCATTATCCACCAAGCAACAAGCCAATCTAGATAAAATCAATGGCATTTTGCGGGAAAATCTCTCTGGTTTACGAGTGATCCGTGCCTTCGTCAATGAAAAATTTGAAGAAAAACGCTTTGGCAAAGTCAACCAAGCCTATGCGTCTAGTTCTCGCAGCTTGTTTCGCTTGATGGCAACGGCACAACCGGGCTTTTTCTTCTTATTCAATATCGTGATGATCTTGATTATTTGGACGGGAAGTATTCAAATCGATCAAGGGCAACTGCAAGTCGGTGACTTGATTGCGTTTATCGAATACATCTTCCATGCGCTGTTTTCTTTCATGCTGTTTGCGACCGTCTTTACGATGTATCCACGAGCGGCCGTTTCTGCTCGCCGAATCCAAGAAGCGTTAGATGCGACTTCTGAAATCAAAGAGTCAGAACAGCCAGTGACAGAAACTAAGACAAAAGGTTTCTTGGAATTTAAAAATGTTACCTTTGCTTATCCGGGACATGCCCAAAGTCCAGTGATTCGTAATGTTAGCTTTACCGCTTCACCAGGTGAAACTGTGGCGTTTATCGGTAGTACCGGGAGCGGGAAATCGACCTTGATCCAATTGATTCCGCGTTTTTACGACGTCAGTGAAGGCCAAGTCTTGGTGGATGGCGTTGACGTTCGGGATTACAGTTTAACGACTTTGCGCAACAAGATCGGGTTTATCCCTCAAAAAGCGTTGCTATTTACAGGGACGATCGCAGAAAACCTGCGCTATGGGAAAGAAGATGCCACGCAAGCAGAGCTGGAACGAGCAGCCGAGATTGCGCAAGCGGCCGATTTCATTTCTCGCACACCAGATGGCTTTGATGCTCATTTGGCAGAAGGCGGAAGCAACTTCTCTGGCGGACAAAAACAACGTCTAGCGATTGCCCGTGCGGTGATTCGCCAACCAGAGATCTATATTTTTGATGATAGTTTTTCTGCATTGGATTACCAAACGGATGCAAAATTGCGGGCACGTTTGAAAAAAGAAACCACGGAATCGACCGTTTTGATCGTTGCTCAACGAGTAGGAACGATCATGAATGCCGATAAGATCGTCGTCTTGAATGAAGGCGATGTGGTTGGGATCGGTACCCACAAAGAACTGCTGCAAACTTGTCCAGTATACTACGACATTGCGGCGTCACAATTATCAGAGGAGGAGTTGGCACAATGAAAGCAATCTCTTCTTTAAAACGGTTAGGTGCTTACATCAAACCATACAAAGTACAATTTATCCTAGTCTTGCTGTTTACAGTTGCAACCGTCGGCTTCAATGCGGCAATGCCGTATGTTTCTGGATTGCCGACGACAGAGATCAGCCGCAACATCGCTGCAGGCGAAGGCGTTAATTTTGATTACGTGATCCTTTGCTTGATCTGGATCGCAGTCGTTGGTGTCGGTTACTGTTTCTCACAATTGATGTCAGGGCTGCTGATCACCAACGTTGTCCAATCTGCGATGCGAGATTTGCGGCAAGACATTGAAGAAAAAATCAATCGTCTGCCCGTTTCTTACTTCGACCGCAACCAGCAAGGGAATATCCTGTCAAGGGTGACCAATGACGTGGATGCCGTCAGCGGTGCGATGCAGCAAGCCTTGATCGGGATCGTCAATGCCTTCTTAGGAATCATTATGGCGGTTTCTATGATGTTTTATATCAATACTTACATGGCATTGGTTTCATTGATCATGATCCCAGCCTCCTTATTGATTTCTCGCACAATCGTCAAAAAGTCGCAAAAGGACTTCCAAGGCATGCAAAATGCGTTAGGAGATCTGAACGGCTACGTACAAGAAAACATGACTGGATTCAGTGTGTTGAAAGTGTATGGACGGGAAAAGCAAACACTTGAAGGGTTTAAAAACGTTAACCACCAGTTGCGCTATTACGGCTTTCGTTCTGCCTTTGTGTCAGGATTGATGATGCCACTGGTGCAAATGACCGCTTACTTTACCTATATCGCAATGGCAGTCATGGGTAGTTTTTACGTGATCAGCGGCGTGATCGTTGTTGGTCAGCTGCAAGCGTTCATTCAATACATTTGGCAAGTCAGTCAGCCAATGGGGAACATTACCCAGTTGTCTTCCGTCTTACAAAGTGCCTCAGCAGCAGCAAAACGGGTCTTTGAAATCTTAGATGAGGAAGAAGAGCCAGTCAATCGAACCGATATCCAATTGCCGGAACAAATCAGAGGCGACGTGACCTTTGAACATGTCGGCTTTGCTTATGATCCGAAAAAACCATTGATCAAAGACTTGAACTTTGAAGTCAAAGCTGGACAAACTGTGGCGATCGTTGGACCAACAGGTGCTGGGAAAACGACCTTGATCAATTTGTTGATGCGTTTTTATGATGTCAATGAAGGGGCCATCAAGATCGACGGCATCGACACGAAGAAGATGGAACGTCACGATGTCCGCTCACTGTTTGGGATGGTTTTACAAGATGCGTGGTTGTATGAAGGCACGATCGGCGATAACATTCGCTTTGGGAAATTAGATGCCACCGATTATGAAGTCGTTGATGCAGCAAAAACCGCCAATGTGGATCACTTCATTCGTACGATGCCAGATGGCTACGAGATGATCATCAATTCTGAAGGCGACAATGTCTCTTTGGGACAAAAACAATTGTTGACCATCGCCCGGGCAGTCATCTCTGATCCGAAGATTTTGATTCTCGATGAAGCCACCAGTTCGGTAGATACCCGCTTAGAAGCGCTGATTCAAAAAGCAATGGATAAAGTGATGGAAGGTCGTACCAGCTTTGTGATCGCCCATCGTTTGTCAACGATTCGTGAAGCGGATCTGATCTTAGTGATGGATCAAGGGTCGATCATTGAAAAAGGCAATCACGAGACCTTGTTGGCAGCTGGCGGCTTTTATAGCCAACTATATCAAAGTCAATTTTCAGAAGAAGCCGAGTAAGCCGAAAAGAGCGTCCAGTCTGACTGGCGCTCTTTTTGCATTGTAGCAAGGGTGGTGCTATAGTGAAAAAAGAAAGCGCAGATCCGTTTATGGATTGGAAGGAGAAGTTGATGGACAAAGAACAATCAGGGAATGAAACCCAAAAAACAGTTTCGCCCGCCTCGCCGCAAGCGACACCTTGTTTTGTGGCAAAAAATGCGACGATCGTAGGAAACGTGACTCTAGGAAAAGATAGTACGGTCTGGTTTCAAGCAGTGATTCGAGGCGATGCCAATCGAATCGAAATCGGCGCGCGTACCAATATTCAAGATGGAACGATCATCCACGTTGATCACGATGCCCCGACGATCGTTGAAGACGATGTGACTGTTGGGCATCAGTGTATGCTCCATGGCTGTACCATCAAAAAAGGGGCTCTGGTCGGCATGAGCTCGATCGTTTTGAATCATGCCGTGATCGGCGAAAATAGTTTGTTAGGTGCCGGTTCGTTAGTGACGGAAGGAACCGTCATTCCTCCTAATGTGTTGGCGTTTGGTCGTCCGGCACGAGTGATCCGCCCGTTGACAGAAGAAGAGATCGCCAAAAATCAGGCAAACATCACGCATTACGTGGAAAATGGGCATGCTTACCAACAAGGCCAATATGGCGAAGTCTGACGATGAACCAAAAGACGCAAAAAGGTGTACGAATTGCTTCGTACACCTTTTTATGCAAGCTTATTTCAATTTGTTTGATTCCATGATCTCGTCGATCAAGCCGTAGTCTTTGGCTTCTTGTGCGGTCATGAAGTTGTCGCGATCGGTATCGCGTTCAATCACTTCGATTGGTTGACCAGTACGTTCTGACAAGATTTTGTTCAGACGTTCGCGGGTTGCCAAAATGTGGCGGGCAGCAATTTCGATTTCAGTTGCTTGACCTTGTGCGCCACCTAATGGTTGGTGAATCATGATTTCGGCATTTGGTAACGCAAAGCGTTTGCCTTTTTCACCAGCGGTCAATAAGAATGAACCCATAGAAGCAGCCATCCCCATAACGATGGTTTGGACATCGGCTTTGATAAAGTTCATGGTATCAAAGATCGCTAGACCAGCAGTAACGCTTCCGCCAGGCGAGTTGATGTACAAGTAGATGTCTTTTTCAGAATCTTGCGCGTCTAAGAATAAAAGCTGAGCAATGATCGAGTTTGCTAAGTCATCGGTTACTTGACCACTCAACATAATGATCCGGTCTTTTAATAGACGAGAATAGATGTCATACGCTCTTTCACCGCGAGATGATTGTTCAATGACAGTAGGAATTAAATTCATAGTGATAGTCCTCCTAAAAATCGTTATAGATATAGTTTAGCATAAAGTTTTCGCAATATCTAAGAGATAGTATACCGATTAGGTCAAGAAAGGTCAAATAAAAAGTTCGTTATCTTTTTTGCGAAACTTTCAAATATGATACAATATTAAAAAAGGAATGAGGAAGGATCGAAGAATGGCAGTAGCAATAGCAGGTTTGATTGGCGTCTTAGTGGGCGCATTGTTAGTAACCATCATTTTTAATTTACGCATTCGGTATGAGGAACAAAAAGAAAAACAACGCCGTTTGTTGGAGCATAAAGTCAAAGAAATCGAAACGCTGGTTTTATTGAATCAAAAAATCAGTGAGATTCTACAAAAACGGGTCATGTTGATGGATGAGTATGTCAGCTTTGATGCCTTTGATGACTGTTATATCACCATCGATGATTTCGCCTATCTACAATCTTTTGCGGCGCAAAATAGTTTTTATCTACCGAATTTTTTCTTGGAAGAATTTTTCAAAAAAATCGGGACACGTCGGGTGATTTTGTCGCCAGAGGAAACCGTTAAGTTCGGTGGGTATACGTATAAAGGCGGTCGGATCATTATGGAAAATTTCCTTGATCAATTGGTTGAAATGGTCAATGAGCGTAAAAACCAAATGAAAAACATGACGAGCGAACCGTTGACCTATTTTTCAAAAACGATTTGATTCTTCTGGTCAGTCGGTCGCCTTGGTTAAGGTAACCAAACCATAGTATCGACGATTGCACTTTTTCAACTGATCACACACACTCTTACTGCGATCATAGTAAGAGTGTTTTTCTTTGACCGAAACAAAGCGCTGTCCCCTTAAAAGGATCAAAACAAACAGAGGCTTTTTGGTTCTAGCAGATTCCATGGTAAAATAAAGAGTGAGAATGGAGTGAAAGAATGATGGTACAAATCGTTGCCCACCGCGGGAGTAGCGGCAACCGACCTGAAAACACGCTACCGGCATTTGCGGAAGCGGTGCGGGTCAAAGCTGATATCATTGAGTTAGATGTGCATCTATCAAAAGATGGCGGCTTGATCGTCATGCATGATGAAACGGTTGATCGAACGACCAACGGCAAAGGTCGGATCTGTGACCTGACGGTTGCTGAACTAAAAGAACTCAATGCCGGCAGCTGGTTTTCTGAGGACTTCCAAGCCGCCAAAGTCCCCACGCTAAAAGAAGTGTTGGATTTACTTGCAGCGAAGAATTATCGTGGCATTTTGACGATTGAATTAAAAACCGATCATTATGAGTATGAAGGAATCGAAGCCAAAGTATCCGACTTATTGAATAGCCAAGAATGGCCTTTTACTCATTGGTATTGTTCCTTCAATATCGAGACTTTGGATCGGATGCATGCGATCGAACCGGATGCGATCCTTGATTTTATTATGGGACGCGGGGAAGACAAACCACCGTTGGCGCTCAGCCGACCGTATATCGAAGGAATTCATCCGGCCTATCGCTGGGTCCAAGAGACAGCAACGGTCTTGACTGATTTTCCGATTGCGATCCGTCCGTGGACTGTCAATGAAGAAGCGGCGATTCGCACCTGCTTGGCTTTGGGGGTGACCGGGATCATCACCGATTTTCCAGAAAACGCTCGGGCAATTGTGCAGCAGGTCCGCGAGGAAACAAAAGGATGAAAAAAGTCTTAGTGATCGTGGGACCGACCGCAGTCGGTAAAACCGCCTTGAGTATCCAATTAGCTCAAAAATACCATGGGGAGATCATCAGCGGGGATTCCATGCAAATTTATCGACAATTAGATATCGGTACCGCCAAAGTGACGAAGGAAGAAATGGCAGGGATTCCTCATCATTTGATCGATATTCGTGCAATGACGGAAACGTATTCTGCGGCTGATTTCCAGCAAATGGGGCGTGAGGCCATTGAGACGATCCAGCAGCAAGGAAAGCTGCCGATCGTTGTGGGGGGGACAGGGCTATACATCCAAGCGCTTTTGTATGACTTTCGTTTAGGGGCAGAAGAAGGCGACCCAACGATTCGTCAGCGCTATGAACAAGAAGCAGCAGCCATCGGCAAAGAAGCTCTATGGCAAAAGCTGCAGGCGGTCGATCCCTTGGCAGCAGCGAAGATCCACTACAACAATGAGCGGAAAGTGATTCGTGCGTTGGAGGTTTTTGAAATGACTGGCGAAAGTATTGCTGCACCAAAAGAAACACCGCAAGTTTTGTACGATTTCTTCATGATCGGTTTAACCACTGAGCGAGAATTGTTATACCAGCGAATCAATCAGCGAGTGGACTTAATGATGGATCAAGGTTTGATCGAAGAAGCAAAAGCTGTTTTGCAGTATCCAGAAACGCAAGCCGCCAAAGGGATCGGCTACAAGGAATTTTTGCCCTATTTTCACGGGCAGGCCACATTGGATGAAACAATTGAGCAAATCAAGCAAAACTCACGCCGCTATGCCAAGCGGCAGCTGACGTGGTTCAATAACCGAGCACAGCCCCGATGGATTGATTTAGTGAGACAACCTGAAGAACAACGTACCCTTGAAACAGAAATCAACCAATGGTTGGAGGAGAAAAGATGAGCCAAGAACGTGTGATTCTTGTCGGAGTAGAAACGGAGAAAAACTATCTTCATTTTGATTCGTCAATGAAAGAATTGAAAAGCTTAACAAAAACCGCCAATGGTGAAGTTGTTTTTTCACTGGTGCAAAAACGGCAGCAAGTCGATCGACAAACCGTGATTGGCAAAGGGAAAGTTGCGGAATTGCAGCAGTTGGCAGAAGCACATGAAGCAGATCTAGTGATCTTCAATCATGAACTGACACCAAGGCAAAGCCAGTTGATCGGTGATGCGCTAGAAGTGCCAGTGATTGATCGCGTCCAGCTGATCCTCGATATTTTTGCGATGCGTGCCCGTTCCAAAGAAGGAAAGCTGCAAGTAGAATTGGCGCAGCTGGATTATTTGCTTCCACGTTTGATAGGGCAAGGAAAGAACATGTCTCGGCTAGGGGGCGGAATCGGAACGAGAGGGCCAGGGGAAACCAAGCTGGAGACCGATCGTCGACACATCCGCAACCGCATCACCATCATCAAACGGGAATTGAAGGAAGTGGCCGCCCATCGAGACCGGACACGCCAAAAGCGCAAAGACAGCCAAGTCTTTCAAATGAGCTTGATTGGTTATACCAATGCCGGAAAATCAACTATTTTAAATATTTTAACCAGTGCGGATACCTATGAACAAGACCAGCTGTTCGCAACACTCGATCCTTTGACGAAACGCTGGCGGATGCCGGAAGGATTTGAAGTCACCATTACCGATACGGTTGGCTTTATCCAAGAATTGCCGACCCAATTGATCGATGCGTTTCATTCCACACTGGAAGAAAGTCAAAACATGGACTTCTTGCTGCATGTCGTCGATGCCAGTTCCGAAGAACGGGTTCAGCAAGAGGAGACCGTCTTGAAGTTAATGGAAGAACTTTCTTTGACCCAATTACCGATGTTGACGGTCTATAATAAGGCGGATCGCATCGACGCCGATCAGTTTGTCCCAACGCTCTTTCCCAACGTCTTGATTTCGGCAAAGAGTACCAAAGGCAAAGAACGCTTGACTCAGGCAATCAAAATGGAGTTGATGCAGATCATGCAGCCTTATCATCTGGTTCTGCAAGCCGATGAAGGCAATGCGCTGAATCGTTTAAAACGGGAGTCACTAGTTTTGAGCAATGCCTTCGATGAAGCAACACAGACCTATCATATCAAAGGATTTGCGCTTGAGGATACCTATCCACTACGCAGAATGGCGCAAGAACAGGAATAAGCAGAAACGGTGCAACCGATGCACCGTTTTTTTTGTCGTGACAAAATTATGAAGTATAAGTGGTTTGGCTTGCTTTGAACGCAAAAACCGAACATTTTTGGCTAAAGCACCATTTCTTCCATAAAAACAACTGCTTGAACATACGATCAAATCAAGGACCTAATGAAAAAATCAAAAAAATTTGCATTCATGTCACTTTTTCTAACATGAGGGGTTGACACGCAAAAAAAGAATTGGTATAGTTTCCATAAAGTTACGCAGCATCATTGAAACGGAGGGGAGCCAAGTTATGCGGGAAAAAGAATTGCGGCGCTCAATGTCAGTCTTTCCTATCGGAACAGTCATGAAATTGACCGATCTCACCGCCCGTCAAATTCGTTATTACGAAGAACAAGAATTGATCCACCCGGAACGCAGCGATGGCAATCGACGCATGTATTCGCTGAATGATATTGATACCTTGCTAGAGATCAAAGACTATCTTTCCGATGGACTGAACATGGCTGGGATCAAACGAGTTTATGAAATGAAAGTTGCCAAAGAAAAAGAAGCGAAGAACAAACCGCCGCTGACCGATGAAGATGTTCGTCGAATTTTTTATGATGAACTCTTGGCTCAAGGTGGATTGAATCAACAACAGCCATACCAGCAAAAAGGTCCACGAATGTAGAACATTTGTAGATCATTGCTGTGATATAAAAAAAGAATTGGGAAAAAGGAAGGGATACTATGCCAAAATTTGAAAGAACTGCCGAAGACATCAAACAAATCGTAAAGGATGAGAACGTGCGCTTTTTACGCTTGATGTTTACTGATATTTTAGGAACAAACAAGAACGTTGAAGTACCTGTAAGTCAATTAGATAAAGTACTGGAAAACAAAATGATGTTTGACGGTTCTTCTATTGAAGGATTTGTCCGTATTGAAGAAAGTGACATGTATCTGTATCCTGATTTGTCGACATGGATGATCTTCCCTTGGGAAAGTGAACATGGCAAAGTGGCTCGTTTGATCTGTGATATCTACAATCCAGATGGCACCCCATTTGCAGGCGACCCTCGCGGCAACTTAAAACGGGCATTAGCGGACATGCAATCCCTTGGCTTTACTTCTTTCAATCTTGGACCAGAACCAGAATTTTTCCTATTCAAATTAGATGAAGCAGGCGAAATCACAACGGAATTAAACGACAAAGGCGGCTACTTCGATTTTGCCCCAACCGATCTAGGGGAAAACTGCCGTCGCGATATCGTATTAGAATTAGAAAGCCTTGGCTTTGAAGTTGAAGCGTCTCACCATGAGGTAGCACCAGGGCAACACGAGATCGATTTTAAATATGCGGATGCAGTGGAAGCATGTGACAACATCCAAACCTTCAAACTTGTCGTGAAAACTATTGCTCGTAAACACGGCTTGCATGCAACCTTCATGCCAAAACCATTATTCGGCATCAACGGTTCAGGCATGCACTGCAACATGTCCTTGTTCAAAGGCGATGAAAATGTCTTCTTTGATGAAGAAGGGCCAATGCAATTAAGCCAAACAGCGTATCACTTCTTAGGCGGTTTGATCGAACACGCCCGTGCTTACACAGCTGTCTGCAACCCAACCGTCAACTCCTACAAACGCTTAGTGCCAGGTTACGAAGCGCCTGTATACGTGGCATGGTCAGGACGCAACCGTTCACCATTGATTCGGGTACCAGAATCAAGAGGCTTGTCAACGCGTTTGGAATTGCGTTCGGTTGACCCATCAGCCAACCCATACTTAGCAATGGCTGTTTTACTGCAAGCAGGACTTGATGGCGTTAGACGTGAGTTGACACCACCACCAGCAGTCGACCGCAACATCTACATCATGAACGAAACAGAACGTGCAGAAGCACAAATCGAAGATCTGCCATCAACGATCCACAATGCCATCAAAGCATTGCGCAAAGATCAAGTGATGATCGATGCTTTAGGCAAACACATCTATGCCAACTTTGTCGAAGCAAAACGATTAGAATGGGCAGCCTTCCGCCAAACAGTCTCCGAGTGGGAAAGAGAACAATACTTGGAGCTATACTAAAATCGCAAGAAAACCGCTAGAGATAAACAATCTAGCGGTTTTTTTATGATGAACTCAGCTTTTATCCTAATAATTCTCGGTTTATTTATTTCCGATAGTCAATAACTGGTTGATCAAAATTTGAACAGAAAAACATTGCGAAGCTAGAGCGGTTCTGTCTATAAGGCGCGTAAATTTTGCCTGATCATTGAGAAAAAATAAAAAATACCAGTCGGGCGAGGACTGGTAAGAGGAAGAAAAATAGTTTTGGTATAAAGCTAGCATAGCCGGTCAAAGTAAAATGAACCTTAAAAAGTAGAAAGTTTCTTGTAAGAAGTCCTTATTCGTCAAAGGTTTCCAGCTCAGACAGTATTTTTGCTGGGACTTCTGATTGAGGGACTTCATTGGGACCCGAGATGACACGGGTTTTACTGATCTCTGCTTTGACTAAGGTATTTGGCGCGAATGGTTTCACATTTTCACCAGAAAGATCATAGGTCATGAGTTCTTTCTCGCCGTTTTTCTTAACAAACTCAAACGTGTACTTATACGTAAAGGAGCCATCGATTTTTTCACCGGAATCGCTGTACGTTTGGGTCTTTTCTGGGACTTTGTTGGGCGTGATGGCATAGGCCGTTATCCCTTGATAAGTTGTTGTATAGTAAGTGTAGCCAAAATAGCCACCTACTGCTAAAATCAAAACGCCAAGCGTCAAAAGTAGTTTTTTCATGTGCATCGATCCTTTCAATTACTGGGTTTACTATAGCATGATGGAGCCGAAATCATTCATCGAAATGGATAACAATATTGTAAGTTTACTGTTTATTATCAAAAAGCTTGTAATTTTCTGTTTAACAATTGTGATAATGAAAAACATTTCTGAAACCTTCCTGCAACATTGTAATGTTATTCTCTTACTTGTGCCCGATAGCGGGACAAATAATCAAAAGAGAGGTTTTTTCATTTGAAAAAATTTGCATTTACAGTTGTTGCAGGATTTGGTTTATTCGTTGGAGGAACAGTTGTTTCAGCAGCAGAACAAACCCATGTTGTCGAACCAGGAGACACCCTATCTGGGATCGCTGCTACTTATCAAACAACGATCGAAGACCTTTTAGCTTTGAATGATTCGATCGAAAATCCAAATATGATTTTTGATGGCGAAACATTGTTGGTTTCTAACGATGGCCAATCAGTAGAAAACAAAGAAACAAGTACGAAAGAAAGCACAGAAAAAAGTGAATCTACAGCGACTGCTAACGTGAGTCAAACCCGTTCAAGCATTCCTGGTGCTGGTTCTGGAGTCCTGAATCCAGTGGATGGGATCAACTACTTCAATGGTGTGAGAGAATCGTACTACTCACAAAAAGTTTTGCCAGGAGGCGGATTGAACATCCCTGGACGCCATGTGGCCTCTGACGGAACGATCCGTGATGCCGATGGGTACATCGTTGTTGCCAGTGACAATCAACCGAAAGGTTCGACCGGTCAATCATCCTTAGGTGCCTACAAAGTCTATGACACAGGTGTCGGTCATAGCGGTATTGATGTTTATACGAATTGGTAAACAAGTAGAATACGAGTAGAGACGAGCGCATTTTAGAGCTCGTCTTTTTTTGATTGCCGAGAAAAAATCGTCATCTGGTCTAGACTAATTATTGTAATTCAACACAACCTGTGGTATTATTGGACTATACCAAATAGAAACGGAGCGCTGATCATGGAAATTATTCGCGTTAAAGATGCTGCTCAAGGCGGAAAGAAAGCTTTTGAATTGATACAAGAAGGCATGGCAAATGGCGCCAAAGTCCTAGGCTTAGCAACAGGAAGCACGCCAGAAACCCTTTATGCAGAAATGACTGCCAGTGAAGTTGATTTTTCAGAAATGACTTCAGTCAACTTAGATGAATATGTTGGATTAGGCGGCGAAGACGAACAAAGCTATCGTTACTTCATGAATGCACATTTATTCAACAAAAAACCATTCAAAGAAACCTTCGTACCAAACGGCAAAGCGGAAGATTTAGAAGCAGAATGCCAACGCTACGATAGCGTGATTGCGGATCACCCAGTTGATATCCAAATCTTGGGTATTGGTCAAAACGGACATATCGGCTTCAACGAACCTGGTGCATCCTTTGAAGGAACGACCTCAGTCGTTGATTTGACTGAATCGACCATCAATGCCAACAAACGCTACTTTGATAAAGTCGAAGACGTCCCAACGACGGCAATTTCCATGGGGATCGGTTCAATCATGCAAAGCAAAAAGATCATTTTGATGGCATTTGGCGAAGTCAAAGCGGATGCGATCCAAAAAATGATCGAAGGACCCGTAACCAACGAATTACCAGCTTCAGTTTTACAAAAGCATGATGACGTGATCGTGATCATCGATGAGGCTGCTGCCAGCAACCTGTAAAACAAAATCAGCCCTTTTCAGAAATAAGTCAGAAGGAAAACGCGCCATCCTTGCAGCTTCCCCCTGCGCTTGTGCAGTAATGCCAGCGCAGCTGCGAGCGATGGTTCGGATCTATCTTGCTTATTTCTGAGGAGGCTTTTTTTATTTGGCCGCTCTAGCGATGTTTTTTCCTTTTTTCCATCAGAGATGCTATAGTTAAAAGAGAGAATACGAAGAAAAGAGGGATGCAAATGGTTGATATGCATTTATCCATTCCTGAAGTAGCACTGAGGTTGCTGTTGGCGATGGTCATGGGTGGCGCGATTGGGTACGAGCGGCAGTACAAAAGCCGACCAGCTGGTCTTAGAACCCATATCTTGGTTTGCATGGGGGCTTGTGTCATTGCTTTGATCCAAGTGGAGATCGCCACAGGTGCCATGCGAGATGCGCTGGATCATCCAGATTTAGCAGGCGTGATTCGTTCGGACGAAGCACGATTGATCGCACAAGTCGTCAGCGGGGTCGGTTTTCTAGGCGCCGGAACGATCATTGTGACGAAGCGCTCGGTGACGGGGTTGACGACGGCTGCTTCCTTATGGGCGATCGCCGGTTTAGGAATTGCCATCGGGATGGGCTTTTACACCATCGCATTAAGCAGTTTTATCGGGATCTTCTTTGCATTGACGATCGTTAAGCGGATCGTCCGCGTACCAACAGCAAAGAAATTGGAGATCCAATACATTCATCGCACCGAGACCAAAGAGTTTTTGACGGAGTACTTCCAAGAGAAAAATATCGTGATCGAAGATGTCAATTTTGATGTCAAATTCATGGAAGACTATCGCATTTATACCAACATTTATACGATTGATCTCCCGCGAGGACTAGGCTTTTCTGAAGTGATCGAAGAATTGTCTGTTTACAAAAATGTCACGAAGATCCGCTTGGTGGATATTGCTTAACGGGTATTGAATCAAAAAGCAGCAAGACACATCACATTAGTGAGATGCCTTGCTGCTTTTTTTATGATGCGATAGACATTTTTAAGTAAAAGAAACACACAGTCAAAATAACGATCACTATTGAAGTCAGCAAATTGACCCCTTCATTCGTTACAAAGGAAAGACCGCCGACTTGCTTGGTCGCAACGTCGTGGTGGACTTTTTTTTCGGTGTATTGGTGACAGACAGGGCATTGATAGCGCACCTGAATCGCTGCGCCCAGTAAGCTGTCCAAAAGACTACCGCAAAAGCCTAAAGCAGTCAAAGTCAACCAGAGATCAAAGGAGAACGGCTTGCCGTTCAACCATAAGGCTGCTGCGAATAAACCAGTGATGGCGAGACTCCCTGCTAGGGAAGCGGCAGTTCCCAACCAACTGACACCGCCGGAAAGTCCCGGTGGTAATTTTTTTCCCGTTAGTAAGTGACGCGGTGGACTTGGACTCAGCACGCCGATTTCTGAGCCCCAAGTGTCAGCCGTACAGCTAGCGACTCCCGCCACAAATCCCCAAAGGAATAGCGGTTCTTTCGTCCCAAAGGCAAGCAGGAGCGCAAAGATACTGGGTGCGATGTTCGCAAAGACTTGTTTTGCATCACGGCGAGCACCTTTGGCAAGCACCGCTGACTCTGGCTGACGGCGCATTTTCTTTAAAAGACCAATGATGCCAGAGCTGGCAAAGAAAAAGCCAATCAAAAAGATGCTGTACCACGGACCAAAGCCAATAACCAGTGTGCCGCAAAGAATCGCAGCCAGTGCGCCAGAAATAGTCAGCCACTGAAAGACGAATGCTGCCGCTGCAACGAATATGCTGGCAAACAATCCTAGCATGAATTGATAAAAGAAAACCATTTGAACACTCCTTTGCGTATAGTGTAGCATAGGTCTCATTTATTTTACCGCAGTTAACAAAATAATAGTAAGGAAGATAGCTTTTTACTCGTCAAATGAGAGCGTTTCATTTAAGCTAAGGGAGAGAGGTGATCCAATGAAAATCATAATTATAGGTGGGTCTTTTGGTGGTGTCAGCTGCGCCCGTGAAGCACGTCGATTATACCCTAACGCAGAGATTTTATTGATAGAAAAAAAAGCCCATCTTGGGTTTGTTCCTAGCGGCTTGTTATTGCTGATCGAAGGCAGGATCGCTTCACTGGATGAAGCATTCTTTTGTACGAAGGAGCAGCTGGAGGCAGAAACAATCGACGTAGCCTTAGAAGAAACCTTTCTAGAAGTCTTTCCTTCTGATCATCGGATTCGGACGGATCAGCGGGAACTAAGCTATGATCGACTCGTCTTGGCGGCAGGTTCCAGTCAAGATTCCACTGTTTTGCCGCAACCAGAAGAAGCACTGCTGACCTACAAAGAATATGAAGCAGCGAAGCATTTCTTACAGCAATTGCCCCAAGCAGAGTCGATTACCATCGTCGGTGCTGGTCAAGCCGGGATGGAAGCGGCGAATACCTTAACGATGATCGGCAAAAAAGTCAGTGTGATCGAATCAATGTCGTATCCTTTATTCAAATATTTTGATCGCGATTTTTTGCAGCCCTTTTTAACGGAGATCGAAAAAATCCCCAACTTGCAGCTGCATTGGTCGGAGCCAACTTTGGCAGTCGTTAAAACGGAAACAGGCTTTCGGATCGAAACCGCCGATCAAGGTTATGAAAGCGATCTGGTATTGACGACAGTTAACGTTCATCCTCGCTTGCCAGAGGCATTTACGGTCTTTGAATTACACAGTGATCAAACTATCTGGACAGATGCCTACTTGGAAACTTCTGCCACGGATATTTTTGCGGTCGGCGACTTGATCCAAATTCCAAATGCTATTACGAAAGACACGGTCTACATGCCCTTAGTCAATAATGCTGTTCGCTCAGGGATTGCGGCAGCTCGCAATCTAGCAAACAAAACGACCCCGTTTCGTGGTGGATTGCGGACAGTCGGTACACAATTGTTTGAGTGGTATTTAGCCAGTACCGGCTTGACCGAGTCGGATCAGTTTTTCTATGAATCACCGATCGTTTGTCACACTTTTACGGCTACCGTTTCCCTTTTTGATTCGACGCAGGTTCATGGAAAAGTGATGATCGAACAAGCCAGCGGTCGAATCGTTGGTGCACAGCTTTTATCAAAAGCCAATATTTTGGAAAAAATCAATTTACTAGCGTTTGCGATCGAGCAGCAGGCAACGATGGAGGAGCTGACCCAAAAAGACTTTTTCTTCCATCCACGATTCACTAATGTGTTGGATCAAACCTTCATATGGTCGGGAAGTGATGCCGATGAGACTTGATCAGTTATTAGAAAAAAAAGAAGCAAAACAATTGCAGCTGCTCAAAAAACTTTTACTAGTTGGCGGTCAAATGGATCTACATGAATTAGCGCTCTATCTTGGCATCAGTAAGCCTTCTCTGGAAAAGTATGTGGATGAGCTGCAAGATGAGTTGACGCACTATCATGAGCAGTGTCGATTGTATTACCGAAATGGTTCACTGGTTTTTGAAATGAGTCCCACCTTTTCTCTTAACCAAATTGAATGGGCATTTTATCGTTCGGCCTTGAAATTTCAAATTCTCGAGCATCTTTTACAACATCAAGAAGTGACAACTGTCCAGCTGGCACAAAAATTAACAGTCAGCGAGTCATCCTTGTTTCGCAAAATCAAAGAGCTAAATGGTTTGCTAGCAGAATTTGAGTTAGAGATCTGGCAAGGAAAGCTGATTGGAGAAGAAACCCAAATTCGTTATTTCTATTTTGAACTCTTTTGGTATGTTCATTCTTTTGACAGTCAGCCATTGCCGATCGATGAGAAATATGTCGGTCTGATCACTCGCGGCCTGAACATGCGCTTTACGAAAGAAGCCCAGCAGCGCTTGTCCCTATGGCTGAGGATCATGAAGGCGCGACTTAAAATTGCTACTCAATCCTTTCAAGTTTTACGGGAGAAAATGGCACCTTACATGAAAGACCCTTTGTTTCAACAATTACGTGAGTTGGTATTTCGTGGCTTTGGCCATTACGCATTAGAAGTCAGAGAAGAGGAGGCGATGCTGCATTTTGTCTTTTTGTTGTCGTTCTCGGTGTTATCCGAACACGATCTGCAGGTGTATATGCTGCAGCGTTCTCGGTTTACGCCAACTGCCTTGACGGATACATTGATTTTGGAACATATTTTGCATCTTTACCGCCCATCGTTTGTTCCTCGTGAAATGGAAGCCACTTGCTATGGTCACCTGCTGCAGATCCACAGCCGCGTCTATTTTTTCAAAGGGGATGTGGAGGTTTTTGATCGAGAAAATATTTGGCAGTTAGAAGCGCAGTTATCCAGCCGCAACATTCAGCAAATCAGTCATGAACTATTAGGTAAGGCCTTAACAGAGTTAAATATCAAGCTGTCCGAGAAAAATAGTCTACTGATGATGACGATGGTCAAATACTTGAGTGTCATCACGATCATCGACTATCAAATCAATCGAGAATTTCGTGTTGGGATCGCCTTGAAAATGGATGAGCTATTTAAAGAAGCTCTCTATTATATGTGGCTGCTGTATCTCAAAAATTTGAATGGCGTAGTTGTCGAACGCTATCGTCCAGAACAAGAATATGATTTGATCTTGGCGAATTATGCCATCGAGACCAAAACACCGACTTATCGAATCAGTGAATTAGGGACTGCTTATGATCGTGAGACAATCAAAAAAATGATCCGTGAACGCTTTAAATAGTGGATTTCGTCAATTTCTTAGAGATTTGAAAAAAAATTGACGAACCATATAGCAAAAGTTCAGCTAAAATAAAAGCAAGTCAGAAAGCGCTAACAAAAAAAGCGCGTATAAAACCAAAGGGAGCGAATCAAATGGCAGAAAAAAATTATGTAATGGCGATCGACCAAGGAACCACTAGTTCAAGAGCAATTATTTTTGATCGTAACGGGAAAAAAATCGGCAGTTCACAAAAAGAGTTTCCGCAATACTTTCCAAAATCAGGTTGGGTAGAACATAACGCCAACGAAATTTGGAACTCTGTCCAATCAGTCATCGCAGGGGCATTTATTGAATCAGGTATCCGACCAGAAGCAATCGCCGGCATCGGGATCACCAACCAGCGTGAAACGACAGTGGTTTGGGATAAAACGACAGGGCAGCCAATCGCGAATGCGATTGTTTGGCAATCCCGTCAATCTTCACCGATCGCTGACCAATTAAAAGCAGATGGCCATACAGAGATGATCCATGAAAAAACTGGTTTAGTCATTGATGCGTATTTCTCAGCGACCAAGGTGCGTTGGCTTTTAGACAATATCGAAGGGGCACAAGAAAAGGCGGATAATGGTGAGTTACTCTTCGGAACGATCGATTCATGGCTTGTGTGGAAACTGACAGATGGACAAGTCCATGTCACCGACTACTCCAATGCTAGTCGGACGATGCTTTACAACATTCATAAATTAGAGTGGGATCAAGAAATTTTGGATCTTTTGAACATTCCAAGCTCGATGCTACCAGAAGTCAAAAGCAACTCAGAAGTCTATGGTCACACCCGCAGCTACCATTTTTACGGCAGTGAAGTACCAATCGCTGGAATGGCTGGAGACCAACAAGCCGCCCTCTTTGGACAAATGGCCTTTGAAAAAGGTATGATCAAAAATACTTACGGCACTGGGGCATTTATTGTCATGAATACGGGTGAAGAACCACAATTGTCTGACAATGACCTACTGACGACTATCGGGTATGGCATCAACGGCAAAGTCTATTATGCCTTAGAAGGAAGTATCTTCGTTGCTGGATCAGCGATCCAATGGCTGCGGGATGGTCTACGCATGATCGAGACTTCGCCACAATCAGAAGAACTAGCTGCCAAAGCAAAAGGAGATAATGAAGTCTATGTGGTACCTGCCTTTACTGGATTAGGTGCGCCTTACTGGGATTCAGATGCAAGAGGAGCAGTCTTCGGCTTGACTCGTGGGACGACGAAGGAAGATTTTGTTCGGGCAACACTGCAAGCTGTTGCGTACCAATCAAAAGACGTCATCGATACGATGAAAAAAGATTCCGGTATCGATATCCCATTGTTGAAAGTCGATGGAGGGGCAGCCAAAAACGATTTATTGATGCAGTTCCAAGCGGACATTTTAGACATTGACGTACAACGAGCAGCGAATCTGGAAACAACCGCATTAGGTGCAGCCTATTTAGCAGGGCTAGCGGTTGGCTTCTGGAAAGACTTAGATGAATTGAAATCAATGGCAGAAGAAGGGCAAATGTTTACGCCAGAAATGCCAGCAGAAGAAAGAGACAATTTGTACGAAGGTTGGAAACAAGCGGTGGCGGCTACTCAGACCTTCAAATTCAAAGCGAAGAAAGAAGGCGAGTAAGCCATGACCTTTTCTCAGAAAGATCGGAAGGAAACCATTCAAGAAACGGCAAAGACCACCTATGATGTGTTGATCATTGGTGGTGGGATTACCGGCGCAGGGGTTGCCGTTCAAACAGCAGCGGCTGGGATGAAGACGGTTCTTTTGGAAATGCAAGACTTTGCCGAAGGGACGTCTTCGCGGTCCACGAAACTCGTTCATGGCGGTATTCGCTATTTGAAAACCTTTGACGTGGAAGTGGTCGCTGACACCGTGCGGGAACGGGCGATCGTCCAACAAATTGCTCCGCATATCCCGAAACCAGATCCGATGCTTTTACCGATTTACGATGAACCGGGGGCAACCTTCTCCTTGTTTTCTGTTAAAGTGGCGATGGATCTTTATGATCGCTTAGCGAATGTGACAGGCAGTAAATACGAAAATTATCTGTTGACGAAAGAAGAGGTCTTAGCACGCGAACCACAGCTGCAGGCGGAAAACTTAGTTGGTGGCGGAGTCTATCTTGATTTTCGCAACAACGATGCCCGCTTGGTGATCGAAAACATCAAACGAGCACAAGCCGATGGGGCAGCAATGATCAGTAAAGCCAAAGTCGTCGGCATCTTACATGATGAGCAAGGCATCATCAATGGGGTAGAAGTGGAGGATCAACTGACAAACGAGCGCTTTGAGGTTCACGCCAAAGTCGTGATCAACACGACCGGCCCTTGGTCAGACATCGTTCGTCAATTAGACAAGAATGATGAGCTGCCGCCACAAATGCGTCCGACGAAAGGTGTCCATTTAGTGGTCGATCGGGAAAAACTAAAAGTGCCGCAACCAACCTATTTTGATACTGGGAAAAATGATGGTCGGATGGTTTTCGTGGTACCAAGAGAAAACAAGACCTATTTTGGCACAACCGATACGGACTATACAGGCGATTTTGCCCATCCGACGGTCACACAAGAAGATGTCGATTATCTACTGACCATCGTGAATGAACGCTTCCCACATGCACAAATCACCCTTGATGATATCGAAGCGAGCTGGGCTGGTCTACGTCCATTGATTACGAATAATGGTGGTTCGGATTACAATGGCGGCGGTAAAGGCAAACTATCGGATGAAAGCTTTGAGCAGATCGTTGAAAGCGTCAAAGAATATCTTGCAGATGAGCGGCAGCGACCAGTTGTAGAAAAAGCAGTAAAACAAGCGCAAGAACGAGTAGAAGCCAGCAAAGTGGATCCATCGCAAGTTTCTCGCGGCAGCAGTTTGGAACGCTCAAAAGACGGACTATTGACGTTGGCAGGCGGAAAAATCACCGACTATCGTTTGATGGCGGAAGGAGCAGTCAAACGGATCAATGAATTGCTCCAAGAAAGCGGTGCTTCCTTCGAGTTGGTGGATTCAACCACGTACCCAGTTTCTGGTGGGGAGCTTGATGCAGCCAATGTAGAGGAAGAATTAGCGAAGCTGGCTGACCAAGCACAAACCGCTGGGTTCAATGAAGCAGCTGCGACGTATTTGGCTCATCTTTATGGGTCGAATCTTCCCCAAGTGTTGAACTACAAGACGAAGTTTGAGGGCTTAGATGAAAAAGAAAGCACTGCCTTGAACTATTCCTTACATGAAGAAATGGTTCTGACGCCCGTTGATTATCTATTGCGTCGGACCAACCATATCCTATTTATGCGAGACACCTTAGATGATGTCAAAGCCGGTGTCGTTGCAGCTATGACCGACTTCTTTGGCTGGAGCGAAGAAGAAAAAGCAGCCCATGTATTAGAATTGAACCAAGTGATCGCAGAATCAGATTTAACAGCCTTAAAAGGAGGAAAAAAAGATGAATGAAGCAACCCAGATCTTTAGTGAATTTCTAGGAACGGCTATTTTGGTTTTGTTAGGGGATGGCGTGTGTGCGGCTGTCAATCTGAAAAAGAGTAAAGCAGAAGCCTCTGGCTGGATCGTGATCGCGATGGGCTGGGCAACGGCGGTGACCATAGCCGTATACGTTTCAGGGTACATGGGACCTGCTCACTTGAATCCAGCCGTTACATTAGGCATGGCGATGACAGGGAATTTTTCTTGGAGCTTAGCTGTACCGTTTATGCTGGCGCAGATTGCTGGTGCGATCGTAGGGGCAATCCTCGTTTGGCTCAACTACTTGCCATTATGGGATGAAACAAAAGACCAAGGCGCGATTTTAGGTACCTTTGCAACAGGGCCTGCAGTTCGTAATTTAGTATCGAATACGATCACTGAAGTAATTGGTACCTTTGTCTTAGTCTTTGGCTTATTGGCTTTTGGTGCCAATACCTTTACGGATGGATTAAATCCCATCGTTGTTGGGATCTTGATCTTAGCGATCGGACTGTCTCTTGGTGGACCAACAGGCTATGCCATCAATCCGGCACGGGACTTAGGACCACGGATCGCTCACCAAATCTTACCAATCAAAAACAAAGGGACTTCCGATTGGGGCTATGCGTTAGTACCAATCATCGGTCCAATGATCGGTGCAGCGATCGCAGCTGGTTTGTTTATGATGTTGCCATTATAAACGATGTTATTTTAAGGATGGTGCCTATTGGTATCATCCTTTTTTAATCTTTAGCGATTGTCATTGAATTTGCTAAAAAAACATGGTTAAATGAAAAAGCTGAAACAGAACGAAGGAAGGAGCTTTTGCGTGAAAAAAATTCTGCGCTTTTTCATGTGGGTGGCGATTGTCCTGATCGGACTCTTAGCTGCCGTTTTTCTGGCTTTTCAACTCTCCCCACGACCGGGGGCTTTTTTGATCGGTCATCTGTTTAACCAAGAAGTGACCATCAAGGATGAGGCGGCTTATCAAAAAAGTTTGCCGAATGTGACGGTCAAACAGGACTTGACGTATCAATCGGATTATCAACGCAGTACCTTTGATCTATATTATCCCAAAGAGGCACAAGGCCCTGTTCCCGTCATTTTTTGGGTCCATGGGGGTGGCTATGTCGGGGGAGACAAAGAAGGCGTCAAAGAGTTTGCGACCTATGTCGTCGATGAAACCAAAGCCGCTGTGATTTCGATTAATTATGAATGGGCGCCAAGTTTGCATTATCCGGGACAGGTCAAACAATTAGCCCAAGCGGTAGACTCGATCAAAGCAGATGCCCAAGCGGTAGACTCGATCAAAGCAGATGCCCAAGCATACCCCATGCTTGATTTCGATCAACTCTTCTTTGGTGGAGATTCTGCAGGTGCCCAAATTGCCGGGCAATATGTGGCGCTGCAAACCAATCCAGCGTATGCGAAGGAAATGTCCTTTGATCAAGACATTCCTACATCGGCCCTGAAAGGGTTTATTTCCTATTGCGGCCCCCTTGATTTGAAGCAGATCGTTGGAACTTCTTCGGATGATCGTTTTATGAAATTCTTTGTTAAAACGGTGGCTTGGTCGTTATTAGGCAAAAAAGAATGGCAAGATAGTCCCCAACTGCAGGAGATCTCACTGGTGGATAAATTGACGGCTGATTTTCCACCAACGTATATCACGGATGGCAACGCCTATTCCTTTGAAGACCAAGGCATTGCCTTTGCCAACCAGCTGCAAGCTCTTGATATTCCCGTGACAAGTCGTTTTTACAAAGGGGATTCGGAAACAGTGACCCACGAATACCAATTTGATTATAGCTTGCCGCAAGCACAGGAATGTTTGACAGAAACGTTGACCTTTATCAAAGACCAGCTGGCTAACTAAAAACACCTTGTTTCTCACCCTCTATTGGCGAGAAACAAGGTGTTTATTTGTAAGCAAATCAATCAAGTCCGATGAAGTAGTCATCGTCTTTCATCGCTTCAACGGAACCAAGCAGATACCCGTTCCCAACTTGTGAGAAGAAGTCGTGATTGCTGGTACCAGTTGAAATACCGTTCATGACGATTGGATTGACATCGTTGGCGGTGTCTGGGAAAAGCGGGTCTTGTCCTAGATTCATCAAAGCCTTATTGGCATTGTAACGCAAGAAGGTTTTGACTTCCTCGGTCCAGCCGATCTCATCGTATAATTCTTCGGTATAACGCTCTTCGTTTTCATACAACTCATACAACAAGTCGTACATCCAGTCTTTCAGCTTTTGCTGTTCGTCTTCTGGTAATTCGTTGAACCCTAATTGGAATTTGTAGCCGATATACGTGCCATGAACGGATTCGTCACGAATGATCAATTTGATGATCTCCGCTACGTTCGCTAGTTTGTTATTACCTAAGTAGTAAAGGGGTGTATAGAAACCTGAATAGAATAAGAAGGTCTCTAGAAACACACTGGCGATTTTTTTCTCTAGCGGTGTCCCATTTTTGTAAATCTCATTGATTCGTTCGGCTTTCTTTTGTAAGTAAGGATTGGTATTGGTCCATTCAAAAATATCGGCGATCTCCGCTTTTGTATTCAAGGTGCTGAAAATCGATGAATAGCTTTTTGCATGGACAGATTCCATAAATTGGATGTTGTTCAAGACCGCTTCTTCATGTGGGGTGCGGACATCTTTACGCAGTTGATCCATACCGCTTTCTGATTGAACGGTATCTAATAAGGTCAAGCCGCCAAAGACGTAGCCCACCGTCGTTTTTTCTAATGGTGATAGCGTCCGCCAATCATCAAGGTCATTTGATAAAGGGATCCGCGTATCTAACCAGAATTGCTCTGTTAATTTTTCCCAAGTGGATTTATCGATGATATCTTCGATCTCATTCCAGTTGATTGCTTCATAGTAAGTCTTACCCATAGTCGGTTCCTCCAATAATCGTATCAAGACAACAGCCGACCCGCTCTCAATAGAGAGCAGGGGCAGGCTATTGGTTCGTTTTCAGGCAAAAGTTGGATTAGATGACACAGCTTTCACATTGGTTGCTGCCGATCTCTTCTGCATCATCTGTAAAGGTCCGTACATAGTAGATCGATTTGATCCCTTTGTGGAAAGCATAGTGACGCAAGATGTTCAAATCACGGGTGGTTTGTTTTGTCGTTTCTTTCCATTCGTAAAGACCTTCTGGAATATCTGAACGCATAAACAAGGTCATACTCATCCCTTGATCGACGTGTTTTTGAGCAGTTGCGTAAACATCGATCACTTTGCGCATATCCATATCGTAGGCTGATTTGTAGTAGCCGATCGTCTCATTGCTCAAGTAAGGTGCTGGATAATAGATCTTGCCGATTTTCTTTTCTTGGCGTTCTTCGATCATCCGAGTGATCGGGTGGATGCTGGCACTCGTATCATTGATATAAGAGATCGAACCATTTGGTGCAACGGCTAAGCGGTTTTGGTGATACAAGCCGGTTTCTTTGACGGTTTGTGCCAAGGCTGCCCAATCTTCACCAGTTGGTAAAAAGACGCCTTCAAACAATGCTTTGACTTTTTCCGATTTTGGTTGGTAGTCACCTTGGATATAATCAGTGAAGTAGCTGCCATCTGCATAAGCTGATTTTTCAAAGTTATGGAAAACTTCGCCTTTTTCTTTGGCGATGGCATTGCTTTCAACCAATGTCCAATAGTTCAACAACATGAAATAAAGATCAGTAAATTCAAGGGATTCTGGTGAACCGTATTCCATTTGATTTTTTGCAAAATAGGTATGCAAGCCCATTGCGCCTAAACCGATCGTGTGGTTCAAGGCATTCCCATTTTGGATCGATGGTACCACGTCAATGTCAGACGCATCAGTAACGAAGGTCAAGGCACGAGTCATTGCTCGAACAGATTTCCCAAAGTCAGGGCTGTCCATCAAGTTCACGATATTGGTGGAACCTAAGTTACAGCTGATATCTGTTCCTAAAACCTCGTATTCTTGCTTGCCGTTGATCTCAGATGGTGCTTGAACTTGAAGAATCTCGGAACAAAGATTACTCATGATGATCTTGCCATCGATTGGGTTGCTGCGGTTTGCTGTATCGATATTAATGATATAAGGATAACCAGATTCTTGTTGCAATTTAGAAATTTCATTTTCTAAATCGCGAGCTCTGATTTTAGTCTTGCGAATCCGTGGATTCATGACTAAGTTGTCGTATTCCTTGGTGATATCGACATAAGAAAAGGGTACGCCATATTCTTTTTCGACACTGTACGGACTAAAGAGATACATCTCTTCATTTTTACGCGTCAATTCGTAAAATTTGTCAGGTACGATCACACCTAATGATAAGGTTTTGACACGGATTTTTTCATCTGCATTTTCTTTTTTCGCTGATAAAAAGCTGATGATGTCTGGGTGGAAGACGTTCAAGTAGACCACACCAGCCCCTTGCCGTTGACCCAATTGGTTTGAATAGCTGAAGCTATCTTCAAACAATTTCATTACAGGCATCACACCACTTGCTGCACCTTCGTAGCCTTTGATAGGCGCGCCAGCTTCCCGCAAGTTTGATAATGTGATCCCGACACCGCCGCCGATCCGTGAAAGTTGCAGCGCGGAGTTGATCCCACGACCGATCGCGTTCATGTCATCAGTGATTTGGATCAAGAAACAAGAAACTAATTCACCGCGACGTTTGCGTCCTGCGTTCAAGAAAGAAGGGGTTGCTGGTTGGTAACGTTGGTAGATCATTTCATCTGCCAAGCTCATGGCTAACTCTTCATTCCCATCCGCAAAGTAAAGGGCGTTGAACGCCACCCGATCTTCGTAACGCTCAAGATACGCGGTACCATCATTCGTTTTTAATGCATATTGTGAATAAAACTTGTAAGCAGCCATAAATGATTTGAAAGTAAAGTGTTGCTCATCTAAGAATTGATACAAGTCCTCAATAAAAGCAGGACGGTACTTTTTGATAAATTCTTCTTCTAAATAATCATTTTCAATCAAATAATTGATTTTGTCCATTGCAGTCGCAAAGGTTAAGGTATTTGGTTCAACGTTTTCTTTAAAGAATGCCGCTAGGGCTTCTTTGTCTTTATTTAATGGAATTTGACCATCTACTGGACGGTTGATCTCATTATTCAATTTGAAATAACTGACATCTTTGATTTCTTTCAAGCTCATAAATGGCTAACCTCTTTTCTTGTTTTGTTCGTATAAAAAAGGACTTGCGGTCTGGACGACTGACAAATCCCTCAAAAGCATCACATTGAGAAAAATCTTAGCTCGCTAATTGACGTAGTTGATCTGGACGGAAACCGATGATCGTTTGCGCATCAGAGGTAATGACTGGCACACTTTGAAATCCTTGTTCTTTCAAAAATTCTAATGCTTCAGGCTCATTATCGATATTGATTTCTTCAAAGGCAATCTGATTTTCACTTAAAAAGCGTTTCGCCATTTTACATTGCATGCAGTTGTTTTTAGAAAATAGTTTGATATTCATAATTGTTTCCTCCGAGTTGTAATAGTTATAAACCTAGTATAAATAAGTCTCGGAGAAAGTCAATGAAAAAACACTATATCTTGTGCTTGTGAATTCGGCATACACAATTTATAGTGTTTCTGTGTTTTTTATGCAAATGAAAAAAGCGGAAAATACTTAGAATTACAAGGTTTTTGCGTAATTATTAGAGGGGATATGCAATCAAAATGAGTAAAAAAAATCTCTATTGTGAAGGAAGATTCAAAGTTAAGTCGAAAACAGATTGACTTCCTATGGAAATGGCTCTATTATAATGATAATCATTCTCAATTAAAGTAGGTTAATTAAAAAAACACTTCACAAAAGGAGTAAGAACCAATGAAAATGGCGCAAACTTGGGCTTCTGGGACATACAAAATCGACTCGTTGGCAACAACCAAAGAAATCACGGTTCATTTAAACGATCTTGGCATTCGCACGGGGGTTGAAATCGTTGTGGTGCAAAAAGATCGCAAAGGCGGCATCATTTTGCACCAAGGGACGCGGATTGCTTTAGATGCACGGGTCATGGAACAAATCGATGTCACAGAAATCCAGCAGCAAACGGTCATTACCTCTTTGGATCAGCTGCAAGTTGGTGAAAGCGGGAAGGTCAATCAGATTGGTGCAAAAGGTGCTTTGCGCCGTCGTTTGATGGATATGGGGCTTACGAAAAACGTTCATTTGGAAGTAGTGAAACTGGCTCCATTGGGTGATCCAATGGAGATTCGGCTCCGCGGCTATGAATTGTCTTTGAGAAAGCAAGAAGCAGCGTTGGTTTTTATCGAAAAAGGAGTCGAAGCTTGATGACCTATCAATTTGCATTAGCAGGAAATCCCAATAGTGGGAAAACAAGTACTTTCAATCAATTGACTGGTGCCAAACAAACAGTGGGCAATTGGCCGGGTGTCACCGTAGAACGTAAAGCGGGGCGACTGCGAAAAGACCGGCACGTGCTGATCCAAGATCTGCCCGGGATCTATTCCTTGTCACCTTATACGCCTGAAGAACTGATTTCCCGCAATTATTTGATGGAAGCATCGCTGGATGCGGTGATCAATATTATTGACGGAACTAATCTTGAGCGAAATCTGTATTTAACCTTGCAATTATTAGAAATGAATGTTCCGACCGTGGCAGCCATCAACATGATCGATCTATTAAAGAAAAAAGGCTTGCAGATCAACTTCGAAAAATTGGCTTACGGATTAGGGATTCCTGTAGTGGGGATCAGTGCTTTGAAACAACGTGGTTTAGCCAAAATGATCGAGGCAGCGAAGCAAGCAGCCAACACACTACAGCTCCCTCCCCGCTACGATGCTCGTCTAGAGGCTGGCTTGACCGAGATCATGGCGATTTTGCCAGAGACGATCCCTCAGCAGCGAAAACGCTGGTTTGCCATAAAACTCTTCGAAAAAGATGAAGCGATTCAAACAATGTGTAAACTGACTGATTCCCAGCAAGCAGTCATTCAGGAGACGATTTCGATTTTAGAGATGATCTTTAAAGACAGCAGTGACGCCATTCTCGTCAATGAGCGCTATGGCTTCATTGAAGAATTGTTGGCGCTGGCAGTCATCAAGGAAACAGATCAGCACTTAGCCTTCAGCGACAAAATCGACCGCGTGTTGACCCATCGCGTATTGGCACTACCGATTTTTGCCTTCATTATGTGGGGAATCTACTATTTATCGATTCAGACGATTGGCACGATCGGCACTGATTGGGTCAATGATGTATTATTTGGCAGCTGGATTCCCGAAACAACAGCGCATTGGCTAGAACAGCTGCGGGTCGCCCAGTGGCTACAAGAACTGATTTTGGATGGCATCGTGGCTGGGGTCGGTGCGGTTTTAGGCTTTTTGCCGCAGATTTTCGTGTTGTTTTTTTGCTTGGCTATCTTGGAGGACTGTGGATACATGGCACGGGTGGCATTTGTCATGGACAGACTGTTTCGCAAGTTTGGTCTTTCTGGCAAGTCGTTTATCCCCATGTTAATCGCTACAGGTTGCGGCGTGCCGGGGGTGATGGCAAGCCGAACGATTGAAAACGAAAAGGATCGTCGGTTGACGGTGATGGTCACGACCTTTATGCCTTGTTCTGCCAAATTGCCGATCATTGCATTGATTTCGGGTGCCTTTTTCCCTCAGTATAGTTGGGTCGCACCATCGGCCTATTTTGTCGGCATGGGTGCTGTGATTTTTTCAGGGATCGTCTTGAAAAAAACGCCGCTTTTTGCAGGTGATCTGGCACCATTCATTATGGAACTGCCAGCGTATCACTTGCCGCAGCTCACAACGATTTTGAAAAGTGCCTGTGATCGAGCCATTGCTTTTGTAAAAAAAGCCGGAACGATAATCTTTGTGGCTTGTATCTTTGTCTGGTTTACCTCCAGCTACAGCTTTGCCTTGCAGCGGGTCAGTGAAGACCAAAGCATTTTGGCCTTTTTCGGTCGACTTTTGGCGCCCCTTTTCGCTCCCCTAGGCTGGGGAACTTGGCGAGGCGCCGTGGCGACGATCACTGGCTTGGTGGCCAAAGAAAATGTGATCGGCACATTCGGGATTCTCTACGGACAAACCGGTGAGTTGTCAGAAAGTGGGACGGAGATTTGGCAAGTGTTGCGCGGCGATTACACTGCTGTGGCGGCATACTCTTTCCTCGTCTTTAATTTACTATGTGCCCCCTGTTTTGCTGCCATCGGTGCGATCCACCGTGAAATGGGGGACAGCAAGTGGACGTGGTTAGCCATTGGCTATCAATGCGGCTTGGCGTACTGCGCCAGTTTTCTGGTGTACCAATTCGGACACGTCATCTTTGAAGGCGGACACCTCACGCTAGGTGTTTTTGCGGCAATAGTCATTGCTGGTCTATTAGTATTTGCTCTGGTGAAGAAACCATTCCGAGGGAGTGCGCCCTTGATCCAAGTCGTAGGAGGCGAAAAATGATTGCTACAGTAATTCTAAGCGGACTGATTTTTGGCTATGGCGGTCGTGTGGTGTACCGCATGGTGAAAAAGGATCATTGTTCTGATTGCCACAGCAGTTGTCCCGTGAAGCATGAGGAAGCAAAATAGAAAATAGCGGTTGTAAGTAAAAATTCGTGTGAAAACACCTACGGTAGAATTACAATTGAAACGGTAGATCTATAGCCATGAATAGAGTGTTTGCTTTAAGAAGTTCTTAGTTTATTTAAGAGCTTCTTTTTTTTATTGTGGGTGCAAGCAAAAGATCTGTCCATTTTTGGTTCATTTTTTCCTTGGTAGAATAAGTTTTGTGAACTGCTCAAGAAGGTTATCGAGAAAAACTGGAGGCTAGTAAAAAAAATAGGCAGTATTCCTGGTCTTTTTGAGAAGAGCAGTTCACTTAATCTGGAAGCGCGTACAAATATGTGGTCGCAAATCGTCTATTCAGGCCGAAACTTTTCACTTATAGTGTGTGTATAGGAATTATCTCGAGAAATTCTTTACTAAAACCTAAAGAAATTTTTTTAGAAAGGAAATCGTCGTTTGCAAACTACATTATTAACAAAAGAAAACATTTTACTTCAGCAAGACAGTACCAGTTGGCAAGAAGCAATCAAAAAAGCTGCCCAGCCGTTATTGAGGAATGGCAGCGTTTCAAAACAGTATGTCGAAGCGATGATTCAATCCGTCTTAGATGCCGGGCCGTATATCGTGCTTATGCCTGGGTTTGCATTGGCCCATGCCCGATCAGAAGATGGGGTTTGTCGCTTAGGACTAAGTGCGATGACCTTAAATACCCCCATCTCATTTGGTTCGCCCAATGATCCAGTGAAAGTCATTTTCTGTTTGGCAGCGATAGACCCGACCAGTCATTTGGAACTGATGAGTGAGTTAGCAGAGGTTTTAGCAAGGGACAATATCATTGATCGTTTAGCAAATGTGGAGACACCAGAAGCATTTATACAACTATTAGAAGAAACGAGGAGTTAAGATGGGATTCTTTCAAAAAAAGAAAAATGATGCATCGATCCAATCAGATGCAAAACCTAAGGCGAGTAATGGCAAGAAATTTTTGATAGCGGTTGCATGCCGTGCTGGGATGGGGAGTTCAACGCTGCTTCACATAAAAGTAAAATCAGTGATTGAAGAAAACGGCTATCCCATTGAAACGATTCATGGAAATCTAGATGTTCTCATTGGTTTTACGGGTGATGCCTTTATGAGTATGGCAGATATCGCAGCGGAACCTGATTTTCAAAACAAACCTTATGAAGTCATAGGTATTCAAAATATTATGAGTAAAGAAGAGATCCAAGGAAAACTAGAAACATTTCTTGAAACGATGCAAACAAAATAAATTGATGGAGCGAGGAATAAATTGAATGGCAATTTTAGTAATGAACCAATTCAGAAATACTGCTGTGTTGCTAATGATTTTAGCTTTGATCGGGTTACTTGCACAAAGAAAGCCTGCGAAGGAGACCCTGAGCGGTGTCCTCAAAGTGGGCATTGGGTTTATGATTTTTAATATTGGTGGTGGTCATGTAGGAACGATTGCTGCAAATTTCGCCACGTTGTTTCAGACCGCATTTGGTGTTCAAGGGACGGTTCTGGCAGTAGAGCCTGCTACAGCGTTAGCTATGGATGTATATGGTTTTGAAATATCAATGATTATGGGGCTAGGGTTCATATTCGGATTAGTTATTGCGAAATTGACGCCTTTAAAATCAATTTTCTTAACCGGTCAGCATTATCTTTTCTTTGCTGCTGTCATTGGGTTGATTTTTATTTCGAATGGTATGCCCACTTGGGTAACAGTTATCTTTGGTTCTTTGGTACTAGGTTTTGCAGGAGCAGGGTTGCCCAAATTGGCTCAGAAATATACAGATGAGCTGACAGGTAATGCAGGGGTTGCACTAGGTCACTTTAACTTGATTTTTTACTGGTTCTCAGGTGTCATCGGCAGTGTCATTGGCGGGGAAAATTGGCAAGCAAAGAAAGAGAAAGCAGCCAATCGTGAGCTTCCTGATTTCTTCTCCGTATTCCGAGATATTGTCTTCTCTGTTGCATTTTTCATGATTATTCTTTTCTACATTGCAACGATCGCAGCAGTTTTAAGTGGTCATATGGATGTCGTTCAAGAAATGGCTGGCAACGACTTATGGTTCTTGTATCCGTTGATTCAAGGGTTGCAATTTGCGGCGGGTATGTCTGTACTGATTTATGGTGTGCGTCAATTTATTGCTGAATTAACGGCTGCCTTCGTGGCGATCTCTGAAAAATATATCCCGGGATCAATGCCGGCAGTAGATGTTCCTGTGTTTTTCCAATATGCGCCAACCATGGTTCCTGTCGGTTTTATTACCTCGTTTATAGGTGGCTTAACAGCGACGTTTGCCATGGCTGCTATGGGTTCTCCCGTTGTACTTTTGCCAGCAGCTGGGATTGCTTTTTTCTCGGGTGGAACAATGGGTGTCTTTGGTTCAATAAGAGGCGGGTTGAAAGGGGCGATCATCGCATCCTTCTTAGGCGGTATTTTGCTGACTGCATTGCCTTTGGTGCTTTTCCCAGCTTTTTCTGAATTAGGCATCACAGACGCTGGATTTCCTCAAATCGACTACAATATTATCGGAATTTTACTAGATAAAATCTTAAAACTATTTAGTTAAACAGTATGATTAGCAAGGAGAAAGGTGGATACAATTTCTCCTTGCTATAAGGAAGGAAAATCTGTATTGAATGAAAAAAACGTTTTGTTTGAATATAGTACGAATTTAAAAGCCCAAAGCGATGCTCAATTTTATCGGCTTGAAGAAGAAGAAGTCTATCAACAGATGGTGAAGGCCAAAGAACTTATTCTCCATGCAGAAAAAAATCATAAGCGTGTTCATGTAACAGGCGTGGGAAAATGTTCCTATGTAGCAGGCTATGCAGCTTCACTTTTCTCATCTGTCGGCACGCCAACCTATTTTTTAGACACAACCGAAACTGTGCACGGATCGGCAGGACAAGTCGTGGCTGGCGATGTAGTGATTGCGATAAGTAATAGTGGGAACACCAAAGAATTAGAATATGCACTTGCTGCCTTAAAAGCCAATGGCGCTGTAATTTTAGCGGTAACAGGAAATGAAGATTCTTCCCTAGCTTCCTGTGCTGAAGTCACATTGTCTTCTTATGTTTCCCAAGAAGGGGACTCATTGAATAAACCGCCACGTTCCTCTGTGATCGCCCAAATGATCCAGCTGCAGGTTCTGTCGGTGTTGCTGCAAGAAGCAAAAGAAATCAATTTAGAAGATTACCTTAAATGGCATCCAGGGGGAAGCTTAGGAGCAACGACAAAAAAGGAGCTTACGCAATGAAAATCAGAGGAATTATACCAGCAATGGTCACACCATTAAATGAGAACGGCATCAATGAAGAGGGCACCAGAAAGCTTGTAAGGCATTTGATTGCTGGTGGTGTCCACGGGTTGTTTATTTTAGGAACCAATGGCGAATTTCATACCTTAAGCAAAGAAGAGAAAATCCAGTTTGCAAAAATCGTTGTCGATGAAGTATCGGGCAGAGTACCAGTATTTGCAGGTGCCGGAGACATCGCAACGAATAAAGTGATTGAATTAGTAAATGAGTTTGCAAAAATCGGCGTTGATGCTGCTTCCATCATAACGCCATATCTTTTGAAGTATACCGATGAGGAGCTGATTCATCATTACCGTGTGATTGCTGAGCAAACGACATTACCAATTATTTTGTACAATATTCCGCCAAATACTAGAAATTTCATCAATCGTCATGTTTTCTCGGAATTACTCAAAATTGACTCGATCATTGGGATAAAAGATTCAAGCGGTGATCTAGAAAACTTCAAGGGCTATCTTGAATTAAATCATCGAGAGGATTTCTCTTTGCTGATGGGAAGCGACTCTAAGATTTTAGAAGCGCTACAGTTAGGAGCAGATGGCTCTGTGGCTTCAACCGCAAATGTTGTGACGAAAACAGATGTGGCGATCTATGAACAATTTGTAGCTGGAAACATAGAACAAGCGCGGCAAGAACAAGCAAGTATTGATGATTTTAGAGAAGCCTGCAAATGCTCAACGATTCCGTCTGGGCTGAAATACTGTTTGCGGGCAATCGGACAGGATGTTGGGTTACCGAAACTGCCTGTTCTAGATCTTACGAAAGAAGAAAAGCAGCAGGTAGATCAAGTGCTTCAAAAATATGTACAAGCGGAAGGATTTACATTGAAAGTAGAACAGTAGGCTGCAGAAATGGGGGAACATTGATGGTAAAAATTGACTATAGGACGAGAAAGATGATGATGGCTCTGATTGAAAAACCGACCATCAGTTACGATTATCTTCAGCGGAATTATTCTATGAACCGCACTCAAATAGAGTATACCATTGATAAAATCAACCAGTTTCTATCTGCCCAAAAACTACCACTTAGCGTGAATAAGGAAAGTGTGATTCGACTGCCTGAAAAAAGCAAGGAATATTTGTTGGAGTCATTTTTACGTGAGCGTATGTTTAAGTATTATGAGATGAGTTCAAAAGAACGAGGAAAATATATCTTTTTGACGCTCTTTTACTACGAGAAAGACTATCTGTCGGTCAACCATTTTTTAGATGCGTTAAAAATCGGCAAAACAACCTTTATGAGTGATCTGCGCAAATTACAAGCGGAATTACATGGGTACGATATTTCAATCAGTTACTCGAGAAAAGAGGGGTATCACTTAGCAGGTGATGAACTGATGATTCGTTACGCTTTATTTCGAATGATTTTGGAAGATGTGACTAGCAAGGACGATGATTTTATTTACCGTTACTTTATTCATAACGAACGAATACAATTGGCGGATGAGCAGGACACCTATCTTTCTCTTCTTTTAGAAAAACATGCGATAGAGTTAGTTGAAAATAGATTGATTGAATTGAACTATATCCTTATTTTTTTATACCCAAGAATGGGCTTGAATGAATTTAATCTAAAGCCCTTTTCTAATGATCATGAGTTAGTAAAAATGAAGGAGTACCGCTTTGCTGAAGAAATTTTAGAAAACGCAGGGGTGATGAATAGTATAGAAAAGAACTATCTCTGTGGGTGGGTCCTGGGAATGGCATTAGGGAATGAAAAGGAATGGCTTCAAGGAAATTTGGTCATCATTGACTTGGTAGAAAGAATCGTCGAGAGATTTGAATTGCTTTCAGGTATTCGTTTCAAGGATAAACACTCTGTCATCAAGCAATTATATAGTCATTTTCGACCGACCTATTTCCGGATGCTGTTTCGATTACCGATCATCAATCCTATGCAGGAGAAAATTTTTGAAAAATATAATGACCTTTATCAGATCGTAAAAGAAACCTTGAGACCAATCAGTGATAGCTTTGATTCAAAGCTTCCAGATGAAGAAGTAGCCTTTTTAACAATGCACTTTGCGCTTTTGATCAGGAATTCTGAAGAATATATGGTGCAACAAAAAGTGGGGGTCGTTGTTTGCCCAAATGGTATTGGAAGCTCAGCAATCATTTACAATGAATTAAAGGAAATCTTTCCCTCTTTTATCTTATTGGGACCGATTGAAACAAGCGAACTGCATTCATTTGATCAGTCTTACGATATCATTTTTACGACAAAACCCAACTTTCAACTTTATCCGTTAAAAAAACCGATTTTTGTAGTAAACCCGATCATGTCTTACGAGGAACGAACCCAGTTGTTTTTAGATGTCAAATTCGAAACCAGTACAAGTATAAAGCCCAATACTGTTACGATCGACGGCTTGATGCAAGTTATTCAACAATATTCAACGGTTACCAGCGAGTCAGCTCTGCGGCATCATTTAGAGAAATTTGTACAAGAGACCTGCTCGCCAACGGCATCTATCATGTCTCAAAAAGAAAAAAAGACAAAAGAACCTGCAATGCTGTTGGATATGATGCGTCCAGAATTGATACAATTAAACAAAAAAGCCAGAACGTGGGAAGAGGCCTTTTATCTCGCAGCCAATCCATTGATTGAAAGAAAGATCATCACTAGAAATTACATCGATTCGATCATTCAACAAACCAGATCAGAAGGTGCTTATATGGTGATAGTCGATCAAGTTGCCTTACCGCATACGGTTCCTGAAGCAGGTGCAAAAAAACTTGGCATGGGATTGACAACATTAGAATCTGAAGTATATGTCTTAGGAACGATTCCTGTAAAGTACATCTTTACTCTTTCTGCGTTAGACAGCAAGCAGCATCTAAATGCGATGACTCAGTTTATTACCCTTATTGAATCCAAAGACTTTTTTCGAGAATTAGAAAAACATGAATGTCCGGAAACAGTTTATCACTGGTTTGCAGAGATTTTACGTACTGCTGTTGTATAAATTTTTTCGAAAAAACTGTAAGTATTATAGAATAAAGCATATACTCTTTGGTCTTTATTGAGAGAAGCGTGCGAAGGGGAGTAATTTGCCTTCATCGTTTGCTGCTGTTCATCCGAAAGCGAGGGATGTCATCCAGAACTGTTAACAGCCGAAGGATTATCTAATGATACTAATTTATGCCGTTTGAGGTTAGTCCAGTTCTACAAGAAAGATTCATTCGGAAATCAGCTACCATAGAAGTGGAGAAACAGTTCGATCACGATCGGGCTGTTTTTTATGCTTTATGAAATGACCTATTAAGGGGCTAAAAAGTATAGTATAATTATTTAATAAAAAGATATTATTTAGTGAATGTTGTGCGAAAGGGAATAGAAGCACTCTCTTTCGATTGTAATAGAATAAAAATTTGGGAAAAAGGACATTGAAAGGGTGGGTTCATGAGACAGCAACGAAGACAGGAACATCAGAAAAGGCAGCGGATCATTGCTGGGTTAAGTGTAGCATTATTGGCGATCACATTCGGAGTGATTTATCTAGTGATTCAAGCGACAAGCATCCCCGAACAGCGTCTTACAGCAGAATCGACAAAACCGACTAAGCCAATGCAAGAATCAAGTAGTTCTACCGAAACAAAGCCAGAAGTAAAAACCATCACAGTGACAGCTAGTGGCGATATGCTTTATCATACACCTGTTTATTTAAGCGCTTACGATGGAAAGCGTTATGATTTTGACAATGATTTTGAGCAAGTCAAACCGTTAATTGCATCGGCGGATCTTGCTCTGGGTGATTTTGAAGGAACCATCAATCCTAATAAACCGCTTGGCGGTTTTCCCTTATTCAACGCGCCTATCGATGCCGTTGCCAGCATCAAAGATGCGGGCTTTGATGTGATCGATCTTGCTCATAATCATATCTTAGATACGGGAATCGAAGGAGTCAAAACAACGGCGGCTGCTTTTCACGATCAAGGGTTGGCAACGATTGGTGTCACGGTCGACAATAGTGGAATTTTGGTCAAAGAAGTCAACGGGATCAAAGTTGCTCTCTTGGCCTATGCCTATGGCTTCAATGGACTTGAAGAAAGCTTAACTCAAGCAGAGTATGACACCTATTTGAAAGACTTGTCCCTCGATAAAGTGGAAGCAGAGATCAAAGAAGCGGAAACCTTGGCGGATATCACCATCGTGATGCCTCAGTCTGGTGTCGAGTATTCTTTAGAACCAACGGAAGAACAACAAACTGTTTATCGGAAGATGATCGATTTTGGTGCTGATATTATTTTCGGCGGCCATCCGCATGTAGCAGAACCAACCGAAATCATCGAAAAGGACGGTGAAAAGAAATTTATCATTTATTCAATGGGGAACTTATTGTCGAATCAACGTTATGAAACCGTCAATAACAACTATTGGACCGAACGCGGTGTCATTCCAGAAGTTGAGATCACCAAACAGGGAGCTCGGACCTATTTAAGTAAGATTGCCTTACATCCAACTTGGGTCTCCAAAGAGCCGATCCCTGATCGTACCTATTATGATCCAGAATACGGCGTCTTACAGGCCTTTGATTTTCAAGTTTACTTGGCCGAAGATTATCTACCGGATGGACAATACGCCAAACGTGTTCCTGAAGAAAAACGACAGCGCATAGAAACCGCCTACCATGAAATGCTGGAGCTGTTAGATTTGAAGTGGGAGCAGCAAAAAGAAAATCAAAATGACTAATAAGGCAACCTGACCAACAGGTTGCTTTTTTATTAGCTCTCGAGAAAACGAATCATGAAACGAATGGTGCTCCTTCCAACAAAACATGACAGTAGACTATCATTTATGAACAAAAAATGACACCTCAAACTGATAAAAATAAGTAATAATGTCAACATAAAGCATTCAGAAATGAGTCGGAAAGGATTCAGTAGATGATTTCTGAATAAAAGGGAAAGAAAGCAGGATGTGTCATGAGAATTATTATACTGACGAAAAATATATCATATGAGATTGATTTGCAGCGGGAGTTACAGATTTTGAGTCATGAAGTGTTCGTAGGGAAAAATACAGAAGAGGCGGAATGGTTGATAGAAAGCGCCAAATTATTTGACTGCTTATTTGTCAGTGAAACGATTGCAGATCCAGAATTTTTATTGATCAATCAGGCGTTGGCTCCTTATTATCAAAAACGAATCGTCCGTATCTTGCCAGGGAATATTGAACAAGAAGGTAGGATGGAAAAAGCTGAAAATGCCACGTACCTGAATCGCTCTTTTGTCGAGCTGAGAGAATTTTTGGCTGCACTACCACCAATTAGTCGTAAGTTAGAAAAAGCATCCGTCACGAAAGAATCCTTTCCTAAATTTCTTAGTCTGCAAGAACAGATCTTTTTTAACAATTTAGGAGAAGAGCAATTTATTAACCGAGAAGACCTGTGTTGGAAAATTTGGGGAAATGGTGGAACAAACTCGAGAAAATCTCAGTTGTCAATATTAGCGAAACGAATCAATGAAAAATTAGATGAATACGACTACACTGAAAAACGGGTTCGTACCGCTTGGGGCAAAGGCTATATCTTACAATAAAAAGAAAATTGTGTGATCAAAAGAGCATCGAAGCCTTATTTCTCACGAATAGACCTCTTTGTAGCTTCGACTGCTTTTCAGGTAGAAACGACTCTGTTTTCAAATTGAGTCGTTTTTTATATAAAAATATTAGTATTAAATAAATGATGGTATCGAAAATTATGATAATGCTTTTTTTTAGTGTTAAAATAGAGATAATCAGTAATGAAAAGGAATACTACAGGATTTAAAAAGCACTTTGGAGAAACGTGCTGTAGTATCTTTCAGAGGAGGAAATGTCGTGAAGAAGATTGAGTGTGTGATATTTGATTTAGACGGAACCCTATTAGATTCGAGAGAATGCAGCATCAAGGCGACAAAAGCAGCTTTTACAGAGATGGGACTCAAAGTACCGAGTGAGGTAGTCATTGAACATTACATGGGGATACCGATCGAAGAATCGTTTTTTAAAATGTCAGAACAGCCATTGGATCAAGAAACAGCAACGGAACTGATTCGGGTTTTTCGTACCTATTATCAAACATACGAGGAAAGTACCTTGAACGTATTTCCTGAAATTCCCCATGTCCTAGAAATCTTAATGAAACGAAAGGTTCCTTGTTTCGTGGTTTCAAGTAAGAAGACAGCGGTCGTCAAACGAAATTTGGCTGCTCAGAACCTGGTGGCGTTCTTTGAAGAAATCATCGGCTCAGATGCGGTGTCCCACTACAAGCCTCATCCAGAAGGAATCAATAAAGTAGTAACTCAGTATCAGTTTGATCCGTCAAGGACGATCATGGTAGGAGATGCTATTTTTGATATCCAGATGGGCAAAGCAGCCGGTGTCAAAACCATCGCTGTTACCTGGGGCAGCCACGATGCGAAAAAACTTTCCGCTGAAAAACCAGATGCTTTGGCAGAAGCGCCGCAGGATATTTTAGATTATATCTATGCTTGATCTATTTTTACTGATACAGTTTAAAAATCATTTCTATTTTTGATCTGTAGCGTGAAAAATAGAATGGACTGAACGTCTTCTTCCAGCAGTATATTTGAGGTTTCGACCAATGATCGATAGATTCGATTATTGGTTTTTTTTGTTGGTATGGATATGGGGCGTCTATTTACATGAAGCAACAATTTTAGCTATCTGTTGATTTTTGTGGATATTATAGTCATTTTCTTGTCATTAGAGACGATCTAGTTGCATTCGGGCACTACTTTTTAGCAGAAGGGAACGGGGCCGCCTCTTTTTCACTCTTATTTCTTTTATTTAATAAAAAGTAATTATAAGAGAATCTGAAAGGGAAACTATAATAGGCGTAACTGATTTTCTTAATGTGTCTGCATTGGTAAGAGCTAAAGACCCAATCATTTTTAGTGGTTTTTGGACAGCTAAGCTTCAATTAAAAAACCTATCGGAAGAAAATCAAAGCGAGCAGAAGGGATAGCGCTACTTTCACCAAAAAAAAATAGATGTAAAGGAGTAAGGATATGATATCAGAAAATATCAAGGAACCGAAAGACTATTTGTGTTATTCAAAAGAAGTGTTGCTAAGTTTAGGGGTAATGACAGATTTCCCCAAAATTTTTCATTTTTATCAAGAACTCTGCAATGAATTTGAGTACATTTATTATGATCGATCAAAAAATTTATTTGATCAGCTCAAAGCACTTCTAGCAATAGATGCGCAGATTCAAATTTTACTGGAACTTTTTGAAAATAGTAGAACAAACCTATGCAAAGAGTTTTGTATGGATGAGCATGAAATTATTTGTATGATCAAAAATGATAAAAAATCTTATTATCGCGAGCTTACAGGTCAAAAAAACAATCAAGTACCAAAATGGAGTTTAATTTATTTAAGTGAGGAGTAAGCATATTTTAGGATAATTCAACCATCTCAAGAAAGAACACATGGAGCAATAACGCGATGAACACGGGAGTAGAGGAATAGAAAGAGGGATCACAATAACAGAATCCCATCTTATGATCTAGTAAAATAGTCTAGCGCACTTTCCTTGTGATTTGTTATACTAATTCTAAGGAGCTGATCTTGACACCTTGTGTTCGGCAAGTACGTTCATGTGAGCGCTTTATTGATTGAGTGAGAAAAGAGGGAATGATTTGACGAAAAAAATTGTCTTTTTAGATGTAGATGGAACATTATGTGATGATGCTGGAAATGTACCAGAAAGTGCACGCCAAGCGATCACAGCGGCACATAAGAAAGGCCATGAATTTTTCTTATGTACCGGTCGTTCAAAGGCCGAAATTACAGAAGACGTGTTGGCACTGCCCCTAAGTGGGATGATTGGTGCCGGCGGCGGTTATTGTGAGGTGCATAATGAGGTGATTTTGCACAAAGTTTTTGAAAAAGAAGCTTTATTAAGATTGATTGATTTCTTAAAAGAAAACCAAATCGAGTATTACTTGGAATCGAACCAAGGTTTATTTGCAAGTACCAATCTAAGAAATCGTTTGCTGGAGATCGTCTTAGCAGGTGAGTCTGTTGAAAGTGAAGCAGGAAAACAACGCGTTCAAACTATTCAGTGGTTCCTTGATTTACTGATTGAGGACGAAGCGAAAATCGATTACGATGACGTGAACAAAGTTTCCTTCATCAATCATTCCATTCCTTATGAACAGGTCCATGACCAATACCACGAACAATTCCAAATGATTCGCAGTACGGTACCTGTTTTTGGCAAAGATAGCGGCGAGATCGGCATCAAGAATATCCACAAGAAAACAGCCATCGATTTTCTCTTGAACCATCTAGGGATCGATAACAAAGATACCTTGGCGTTTGGTGACGGCCATAATGATGTCGAAATGTTTGAAGCTGTTGCGACGGGAATTGCAATGGGCAATGCCTGTGAACAGCTATTGGCAGTAGCTGACGAGGTGACGGCTCGACCAGAAGACGGCGGGATTGCGCAAGCGCTCCAAAAGCACGGCCTCGTGTAGCTACTAAAAAACATGATTAGCACATGCTTTTTTATGCTAGTCAGGTTTCATAGCAACAAAGTTCAGAAGACCTGTAAAGTGATCGACAGAGTAGTTTTTTGCTTCATTCTTGTGAAGAAGACTCTGATTAGAAAGAAGTACTATCAGTGACTATACAACATACAATAGGTAAAAGGGGACAGAAGCCGAATTCTGGGCCTCTTTTTTTATTTCTAGATAAGATTTAACTGGGGACAAGACATGCACCCCAACTTTGGAAGCGGATACGTTATAATTTAGATACAATCAAACTTGGCCAAGGGAGATTAAAAAAATGGATAATAATCGCTTGAATTTCATTTATAAGTTAAATCATATTGTGAACGAAAATGAAGTAGGGACGGTTGAATTTGAACTTGCTAAATTTTTCTTAGAGAACTTCAAAAGCGTGACTCGCTGGAACATTTATCAGATTGCAGAAGAGCAGCATGTATCACGGGCCTCCATTCGACGATTTGCGAAACAATTGGGCTACGAGAACTTTTTAGATATGAAAAAAAACGCGGAAACTTTTGATGATGGAATCAATGAATTTCTAAAGTTTTACGGCTACTCTGATTTTTTGCCTAAGCTTCAAGCCAATATTACTTCGCTAATGGAAGAATTAAGTCTGCGGTTTAATACACAAGAAGTCGATCGTCTTGTCCGATTAATCAATGATAGCCGGGAAGTTATGATTTTGTGTTCAAGCAATATTACTGGTAGTGTAAAAACTTTCCAGCAGCGAATGGTTATCTTTGGTAAAAGAATTACTTTATTAACATCAAAGAGCGATCTGACATTAGCCTTGGAACATTGCCAAGATCCCTTGATCATTGTTTTTTCGCTATCGGGTCTCTTCGTCTCTTCTATGCTTGAAATACTAAAAGAGGTCAAGGCACCAACGATTTTGTTTACAAATAATAGAAACCCGATCTATAACCGCTATTTTGATAAATTGTATCATTTAAGTTCACAAACACATGAGAAAGAAATCACTGAGCTGCTTTACTATACGTATGGCATTGATTTCGTACTTGATCTACTATTCAATGGTTATTTACTTAAATTTAAGAGAGAAGGCAATGGGCATGCATTATAAAGATAAACCACTATTTCCAAAGGATTTTTTATGGGGCGCTTCAAGTGCGGCGTGGCAAGTTGAAGGGGCTGTAGCAGAAGATGGGCGTTCAACTGCGATCATCGACTTAAACAGCAAAAAGAAAAAGCCCTATACAGATAATTCGATTGCCGCTGATCATTACCATAAATACAAAGAAGATGTCCAATTAATGGCTGATGCGGGCTTTACTTCATATCGCTTTTCGATTGCTTGGCCTAGGATCTATCCTGATAATTCAGGGGTGCCCAATCAATTAGGCATTGACTTTTACAATCAGCTGATTGATGAATTAGTTGAACATGGCATTACTCCAATCGTCACTTTGTATCACTACGATATGCCAGTCTGGGTTGACGAAGAATTTAATGGTTGGTACGACCGAGGCATCATTGATGCATTTGACCAATATGTTAGAACCTGTTTTGAGTCATTCGGCGATCGTGTGAAATACTGGCTGGCAATTAATGAGCAAAACATGCAAATTGTCTATGGAGACTGGTTAGGAGTATGCAAATACCCAGAGACTTGGTTTGAAGATAAGTGGAAAGTCAATCATATTATGAACCTATGTCATGCAAAAGCGGTGATTGCGTGTCATGAATTGGTTGAAGACGGCAAGATCGGCCCGGTTCCTGGGATGGTTCCGTTTTATCCTGAGTCAGCAAAACCAGCAGATCAGATTGCAGCGATGAATGCAGAAGAACTGACGGAAAAAATCTGGAATGATTTTAATGCAAATCGTGAATACAATGGTTTTATTAAACGTTATTGGAAAGAAAATAATATTGATCCCGATATTCGCCCTGGGGATATGGAATTGGTTGCACAAGCAAAAATCGACTTTTTCGGCATCAACTGTTACCGTAGCAACGTAGCGAAGGAGTCACCAGTGGCATCCGATCATCAAGAAATTGGGTTGAACAAATCGGGGAAAAAAGGGGAATTTGTTTACCCAAATTATCCAGGGATTTTTGCGCAAACGGTCAATCCTTTTGTCGAGACAACCGATTGGGATTGGGAGATCGATCCAGTTGCTATGCGTTACTTGTTACGCTACATGGAAGACCACTATCATTTACCAATGGTGATTACTGAGAATGGTTACGGGGCGCATGAGAAGCTAGGTGAGGATGGAAAAGTACATGATCAAGAACGAATTGATTTTTTAAATGATCAGATTTATCAAGTCGGATTGGCGATTGAAGATGGCGCAAAAGTCTTTGGTTATAATCCATGGTCCTTTACTGATCTTTTGAGTACGGGCAATGGGATGGCGAAACGGTATGGACTTGTCTATATCAATACAACTGATGAAGAGTTACTGGATTTACGTAGAATCCCGAAAGATTCTTACTATTGGTATAAAGAAGTGATCCAATCAAATGGTCAAACGTTAGTACGTCCAAAAGGATGAGAAATGAGCGATAGAAGAAAGAGCTTCTATCGCTCCAAAAAATACTTTGATGAAAGCGGTTTATAAAATAAAGTGAGGATGAATCACTATGTCAAACTATCATGAACTGGTTGCGTATATTATAAAAAATATCGGAGGAATCGAAAATGTTCAAACAGTCAATCACTGTGCTACTAGGCTTCGTCTACAGCTAAGTGATCCGACCGCTTTTGATGACAAGCAATTAAAAGAAAACAAACTTATTTTGGGTACAGTGAGAAGAGGCCATGAAGTTCAACTGATCATCGGTCCGGATGTGCCAAAAGTATATGCAATTTTTACAGAAGAGCGAAATCAAATGAATGGTCAGGCGAAGGAGGAACGAAAAACGAAGCGCACCCTCAAAGACTACGGCTTGCTGGTTGTCGATTTTATCAGTGGAACCTTCGTTCCAGTTCTGCCCGTATTGGTAGCTGCTGGACTGGTATCGGCGGTATTGAATATTGGTGTGACCTTTTTCGGACTTGCAGCTGACAGTGGAACCTACACGATTTTAAATGCCATCAATGATGCGGGTTTTTATTTTCTACCGATTTATATCGGTTATAGTGCTGCCAGAAAACTTGGTATCAATGGGCTGATGGGTATGTTCCTAGGTGCGATCCTCGTCCACTCATTGATCAATGGCGTGGAAGGATTGAATTTCTTAGGAATCGCTATCCCAACGATGAGCTATAATACAACGACTATTCCCGTAATATTTGGTGTTTTGTTTATGGCGGTAATGGATCGAATCGGGGATAAGTGTATTCCGCAATCGATCAAGTATTTCGTCAAGCCATTATTAGTTATTTTAATTACAGTGCCTGTCACATTAATTGTATTAGGGCCAATTGGAAATGCAGTGGGCGGATACATTGCTAGTGGGTTGAGCTTTTTATACGACAAACTCGGTTGGTTTTCAGTTGGTGTCTTAGGAGCAATGACTCCGCTATTGGTCATGACCGGCACCAATCAAGCGTTGTTCCCCTTGGTCTTTGCTATGTTAGGGGACTACGGCTATGATTCATTTGTTATGCCGGCTATGCTAGCAGCTAACGTTGCCGTGGGTGCATCAGCCTTAGCTATTTCTTATACAGAAAAAAATACTGAAAAACGAGCATTGGCTCTTTCTTCAGGACTGACTGGTGTGATGGGGATCACCGAGCCGGCTATTTTTGGCATCTTGATCAACTATCGAAGTGCTTTTATAGGAGCGATTCTAGGTGGTGCAGTAGGTGGGATCATGGCAGGGTTTGTTCAACTAAAACAATATGCAGTTGTTTCACCAGGTCTGGTTGCGATCCCGACTTTTATCCCGACAGATGGTTCTGGATTCAATAGCAATTTTTGGTTTGCAATTGTCGTCATTCTTCTAGCTGTATGCGTTTCTTTTACTACAACGATTCTCTTAGAACGAAAAAGAGTTCAAGCAAGTCAAATGAGTAAAGCCGAAGATGCTTTGAAAGTCAACAGTCCAATATCGGGAAGCGTTATTTCCCTTGAGACAGTCAAGGACCCGATGTTTTCGGAAAAAATGATGGGGGACGGAGTGGCGATCATTCCTTCTGATGAGACCATAGTCGCTCCTTTTGATGGCTATGTGATTATGACTACACCCACCAAGCATGCGATTGGCTTAAGAGGTGAAAATGGGGTCGAACTTTTGATCCACATCGGGATTGACACGGTTCATTTAGATGGAAAAGGATTTACTCTTTATGTAGCTGAAAATCAATACGTTAAAGCTGGAGAAAAACTGATTTCTTTTGACGAAAAAGAAATCAGTGCAGCAGGCTATGATCTAACGATCCCCATCATTGTCACAAACACAGCTGATCATGAACCATTTGCTCAGACGATACAGCAAAAAGTAAATAGCAGCGATTATTTATTTTCAGTTCAATAATGGGTTCCCAATCATTTCTTTTTCAAGCTTCTTAACGCAGACATCAACTATACCTTCAAGTGAAAGCCCTGTCCTGAATTTTCAGCAGGGCTTTTTTATTTGATGTCCTTTCTTTGTCTCTACCAATGAATTGTATCGAAAAAATCCAGAATATTTCGAAAAATACCATTGCTTATTTATGGCAAAACCATTAGTATTATTAGAAAAACTGATGGTGAATCGATGATAAAGCGAGCCTTTAACAGTGAGAAAGCCGAATCAGTGGCATGAAATAGGAGTGATAAGTGTGGAAGAGTTATGGAATGTATTGAAACCAGCCGAACAAGTCGAACTGAAATTAAGAAAATTGTATACGCAGCATCATTTTTCACCTTATCACTCGAACAATTTTGAAGAGTATCGCAACTATCAGCAAAATGATCAGTTCTTGCGTGGTTCTTCCATCATCACGTTTACAGGCACGGATGGCAGGACGATGGCGCTAAAACCCGATGTCACCTTGTCGATTGCCAAAAATACACCTTCTGGAGAAGCGCGCAGAGTGTATTACGTGGAGGATGTCTATCGACAGGATCGCCAAGCAGGGGAATACCAAAAGATCGATCAAATCGGTTTGGAGCTCATTGACCAAATCACATGGGAAGATCAACTGGAGGTTGTAAAACTGGCGTGGGAAAGTTTGGCTCAGGTGGGAAAAGGGACCTTGGATCTGTCTCATATGGGGATTTTGGATGGCATCTGCCAACGCTTCCCCGAAGCGGATCGACAAAAGGTACTGCACTGCCTGCGGGACAAGAGTTCCCATGGCATGGATGCACTGACTGAAAAGGCTGGCTTGTCAGCAACAGAAGCTGAAAAATTAGCGAAACTGGTACGTTTGTCAGGTGATTTTGAAACCAAGTATCAAAAAGCCAAAGAACTGCTGGCAGAATATCCCCAAGCTCAAGCTGGTTTAGCAGAACTGAACCAACTGTATCAAGCATTGCAAAAAGAACAACTGTCAGCCTCCATTCGAATAAGGTTAGATTTTTCGATTTTAAATGATGCCGATTATTACAGTGGTTTGCTGTTTCAAGGATTTATCGAAGAAGCAAGAGAGACGATTTTATATGGGGGCCGTTATGATCGCTTAATGAGTCGGCAAGGCAAAGCGCAAGGGGCGATCGGGTTTGGTATGAAGCTCAACCATGTAGGGCAAAAGGTGCCGACTGACAACGAAAGTTCAGGCTATTTGAACATTGCGCTACCTAAAGGCCGTATGGGGGATGCCGTATACGATTTGTTCACGAAAGCCGGAGTCGCTGCGCAAGGCGTCTTTAAAGACAATCGCCAACTAATTTTTTGTGATGAAGAAAACAAGCTGCGCTTTTTCTTAGTCAAGCCTAGCGATGTAGCAATCTATGTGGAGCACGGAGTGGCGGATATCGGTGTCGTAGGCAAAGATATTTTAATGGAAAGCAAGGCGGAAGTCATCGAATTTCTTGATTTGCATATGGGGGTCTGCCGTTTGGCCGTAGCGGCGCGTAAGGAATTCGAGGAAGATTTCTCCCGACCGCTGCGGGTCTCTACAAAATATCCGCAGATCACCCGCCAGTTTTATCAAGGGTTAGGTCGCTCGGTGGAATTGATCCAACTGCATGGATCGATTGAATTGGCCCCTTTATTAGGTCTCTCCGATGTGATCGTTGACATCGTCGAAACGGGGACGACACTAAAAGAAAATGATTTAGAAGTGATCCAAGACATCGCGCCGTCTTCAGCGCGATTAGTGATCAACCACGCCACGTGGCGTTTCAAGCAAGAACGCATTCAAACAGTGATTGAGAAGGTGAGGGAGCAATTATGAGAATTTTTTCGACCCAAAAAGATACGATCGAAACGATTGTGGCAAGGAAACAGTCGGAAACGAAGGATGTTTCAACCGTTGTCGCCCAAATCATTGCCCGTGTTCAGCAGCAAGGAGATCAGGCGTTGTTTCAATTAATTGAGGAAATCGATCAAGTGACCTTGTCTTCCTTAACCGTCAGTCCAAGGGAGATAGACGCGGCTGTCCATGCCGTCTCACCCGAGCTGCTTAATGTGATGGAACAGGCGAAAGAAAACATTTTGGCATTTCATCAAAAACAAGTCCAGCAAGGCTTTGTCTTAACGAAGGAAAATGGCGTTGTGATGGGACAGCGGGTCTTACCATTAACAAAAGTCGGGGTCTATGTTCCTGGCGGCACAGCAGCTTATCCAAGTACGGTTTTGATGGATGTCCTGCCGGCAAAAATCGCCGGGGTCAAAAAAATCGTTATGATCACACCGACGGACAGTCAGGGAAAAGTTCCGGCTGCTATTTTAGCGGCAGCTTCCGTTGCCGGAGTGGATGAAATCTACAAAGTCGGTGGGGCCCATGGCGTAGCGGCATTGGCTTATGGAACAGAAACAATTCCCAAAGTCGACAAAATCGTCGGACCGGGAAATATTTATGTCGCCACAGCGAAAAAAATGGTGTACGGCGAAGTTGATATCGATATGATCGCAGGGCCCAGCGATGTGCTGATCCTCGCTGATGCCAGCGCAAATCCTCGCTGGCTGGCGGCGGATCTTTTGGCACAAGCCGAGCATGATCCCTTAGCGCAAGCCATCTTAGTCACAACAGAAGCAGCTTTGATTGAAGAAGTACAAGCCGAGCTTGAGTTGCAGCTGAAGCAACTGCCCCGCAAAGACATTGCTGCTGCGGCGCTTGAATCTAGCGGAAAGCTGATTCTGGTCAAAGATTTGACCGAAGCACTTACCATTGCCAATCAAATTGCTCCAGAACACCTTGAATTAGCGGTGGCTGATCCTTTTGCATTATTGGGACAAGTAGAAAATGCGGGCAGTGTCTTTTTAGGTCACCATACACCGGAAGTACTGGGAGATTATTTTGCTGGACCAAATCATACCCTACCGACAGAAGGGACGGCTCGTTTCTATTCGCCGTTATCAGTGGATGATTTTATTAAGAAAAGCAGTTATTTGTATTACCCAGAGGCAGCCATGAAAGCAGCTGGTCCAGCTGTAGCGTTGTTCGCGGAAACCGAAGACTTGATCGGCCATGCCCGTTCGATCAATGTACGAAGAGAGGGAGAAAAATGACCTTTTTACATCAAAAGTATCACAAGCTGACTCCTTATACACCGGGGGAACAAGTAGATGAGCAAGTCGTTATTAAACTGAACACCAATGAAAGTCCTTATCCGCCAGCGCCAAGTGTTCAAGCAGCGGTTGCTGATGCCGCCCAAAAGCTGAATCGTTACTCGGATATTGCTGCTGAAGTGGTGACAAACCCTCTGGCTGCCTATCTTGGCGTTACGCCAGCCCAACTGTTTCTCGGTAATGGCAGTGACGAAGTCTTGTCCTACCTCTTTCAAGGCTTCACGGAAAACGGCATCGCCTTTCCCGATGTGACCTACGGGTTTTATCAAGTATATAGTGCCTTGTACCAAGTCGCTGCCACCGTTGTTCCGCTGCAAGAAGATTTCTCAATCGCGTTAACGGACTACGATTCACTCAAAGGGACCGTCATTTTTGCCAATCCCAATGCCCCGACTGGGGTTTATCAAGAACAAAGCGAAATCTGTGCCTTTCTAAAACGGCATCCCGATCGCTTAGTGATAGTCGATGAGGCCTATATCGATTTTGGCGGCTCTTCAATGGTTTCTTTGATCGATCAATACCCAAATCTCTTGGTTGTGGGGACGTTTTCGAAATCTCGGCAGCTGGCAGGAGCACGCTTAGGCTTTGCGGTTGCCAATGAAGGACTGATCCAAGACTTGAATCGGTTGAAATTTAGCTTGAATCCGTACAATGTCAATAGTTTGACCCAAGCCGCTGGTGCAGCAGTTTTGCAGGAACAAGCGTATGTCGATGAGAAAATCCAAGCAACGATCCACGTGCGTGAGTGGAGCAAGCAAGCCCTAGCGAAATTCGACTTTGAGCAGACCGACAGCCAAGGGAATTTTTTGTTTGCAAGGCACCCTGCGATTGCCGGTAAAGAGTTGTATCAGGCACTGAAAGAGCAGAAAATCTTCGTCCGCTGGTTCAATCAGCCCCGCATCAAAGAGTATTTACGAATTACGGTAGGAACGAAGGCCCAGATGGAACGACTGATGACGGTGCTAACAACGATCATAGAAGAGGTGAAGGAATGAGAAAAGCAGAAGTTACCCGCAATACGACGGAAACCAAGATCCACCTGCAGTTGACGATCGATGGTACTGGTCAGCAATCAATCAAGACTGGTGTGGGGTTTTTAGACCACATGCTGGAATTATTTGTCCGCCACGGTCGCTTTGATTTGACGTTGGTTTGTGATGGCGATACAGAAGTAGATGCCCATCACACAACAGAAGACGTTGCCATCGCCATTGGCCGAGCGTTTTCAGAAAGTCTTGGGGAGCGACGAGGTATCAAACGCTATGGTAGTATGCTGCTGCCGATGGACGAAGCCTTAGTTATGACAGCGATCGATATTAGCGGTCGCGGCATGGCAGTCGTAGAGTTGGCGATACCGAGTGAAAAAATCGGGCAGCAGTTTGATACGGAGTTGGTTGAAGAATTCTTCATTGCTTTTGCCCGTGAATTAGGTGCTACGATCCATCTCCATCAAATCGCTGGCAAAAACAGCCATCACATTGTGGAAGCTTGCTTTAAAGGTTTTGGGCGTGCTTTAGGTGAAGCGGTGGCGATCAATCAAGCAGCCCCAGATGAGATCCCTTCAACCAAAGGGACGATTCAGTGATTCATGAGGGGGAAAATGATTACGTATCTTCCACACAGAGGGATGAGATAAGGAAAGGGGCGTATTATGTTAGCAATCATCGACTATGGGGTCGGAAATTTGTTCAGCTTGTCTCGTTCGCTGGACTATTTGGGTGTTGACTGCCGAATCACGCGTTCACTAGCAGAATTAAAAGCTGCCGACCGCATTCTTTTACCCGGCGTAGGGGCTTTTGGCGATGCCCGCCAAAAGTTGGCAGAGTTGTCGCTGATCGAACCGATCCAAGAATTGGCAGCAGCTGGCAAACCCTTTTTAGGCATTTGTTTAGGGATGCAGCTGTTGTTTGATAGCAGTGAGGAGTTTGGCACACATGCGGGGCTCGGTTTGATTCCAGGACGGATCGTTTCCATGCAAAGCGCCTTTGAAGAAGCCAAACTGAATCTGAAAGTGCCGCAGATTGGTTGGAATCGTTTGACTGTCAGAAAAGAAAGTCCCTTAGTCAGCGGTCTAGGGGAACAAGACTTTGTCTACTATGTCCACAGTTATTTTGCTACTGATTGCCAAGAGTATGTCGTGGCAGACAGTGACTATGGTCTAGCAATTCCCGGTATCGTGCAAAAAGACAATGTCTTCGGCACTCAGTTTCACCCAGAAAAAAGCGGGGCAGTCGGGTTGAAGATTTTAAAAGCATTTACGGAGGTGCCGCTATGAAAATTTTTCCAGCAATCGATCTGTTAGATCAAAAAGTGGTCCGTTTGTACCAAGGAGACTATGAGCAAAAAGAAGTGTTTGGGGATGATCCTGTGGCATTTGCTTGTTCATTTGAAGAAGCGGGTGCCAACTATCTGCACCTCGTCGACTTAGATGGTGCCAAAGCCGGCAAACTCCATTACTTTGATATCGCAAAAAACATCGTCCAGCAGACCAATCTGTTTGTCGAAGTTGGCGGCGGGATTCGTGAGGAGGAAACGATCCAACATTGTTTGGCAGCAGGCGTTCATCGGGTGATCCTCGGCACGATTGCCCAGAAAGACCCAGCATTCACAAAAGCGATGCTCAAGAAATACGGCAATAAGATCGCCATTGGAGTCGATGCCAAGGAAGAAAAAGTGGCAGTGGAAGGCTGGCTCGAGAAAACGGCAACAGACGCGTTTACTTTTTGCCAACAATTGGTGGCATGGGGCGCGCAAACGATCATCTTTACCGAAATCTCCCGTGACGGTACAGGAGAAGGCATCAATCTGCCGCTATACGAAAAACTCAATCAATTGGATTGCGACATCGTGGCATCTGGCGGCGTGGCTTCATTGGCAGATATCAAAGGATTAAAACAGTTGGGGATCTCTGGCGTGATCGTCGGGAAATCCTTATATAACGGCAGTCTCCAATTGGCCGATGTCTTAGCAGCAGGGGAGGAAAGGTCATGATCGCCAAACGAATCATTCCTTGCCTTGATGTGCGAGATGGGCGAGTCGTGAAAGGGGTCAACTTTGCTGGCTTAAAAGATGTCAATGATCCGGTGACTTTGGCGCGTTTTTACAATGAACAAGGCGCCGATGAGCTGGTTTTTTATGACATTACTGCTTCTGCAGAAGAACGCGGCTTATTCACGGACATTTTGCAGCGCGTGGCGTCAGAAGTGTTTATTCCTTTGACGGTGGGGGGCGGCATCAATCAAGTAGCAGATTTTGAGCGAGTCTTAAACTGTGGCGCCGACAAAGTCAGCGTCAATTCGGGAGCGCTTCGCCGACCAGAGCTGATCGCAGAAGGCGCGAAACGCTATGGCAGCCAGTGCGTTGTTTTATCCGTTGATGTTCGCCGTGTCGGTGAGAACTGGCATGTGTTTGCCAAAGGCGGACGGGAAGATACAGGCTTAGAAGTATTGGCGTGGATTCACCAAGCTGAGCAGTTAGGTGCTGGTGAACTAGTCATCAACAGCATGGATACCGATGGCGTGAAGCAGGGGTTTGATCTCGACTTGCTGAAAGCTGTCAGCGAAATCACCAAATTACCGATCGTCGCATCCGGTGGTGCTGGCAAAAGTGCCGATTTTATCGAGCTGTTTCAATTGCCAAATATTGAAGCAGGGTTGGCAGCCTCGATTTTTCACTATGGCGAGGTAAAAATCCCAGAGCTAAAAAAACAATTACAGGCCGTCGATATTCCCGTACGAACCGTATAGCGTTGGCGTTTTGACAGGCAACAGAAGGAGTGGATAACATGGTGCAAGTACGATTTGATAAACAAGGATTGGTTCCAGTGATCGTGCAAGATGTGGAAACGAATGAAGTTTTGACCTTGGCTTATATGAACCAAGAAAGTTTGACCTTGACCTTGAAGGACCGATTGATGACCTTTTATTCCCGCAGTCGCCAAGAATTGTGGCGCAAAGGAGAAACTAGCGGCAATTACCAGCATTTAGTATCATTGACCGCAGATTGCGATCAAGATGCCTTAGTCGCCAAAGTAAAAAAAGACGGACCTGCTTGCCATACAGGCACAGAAAGCTGCTTTACAGAGGTGCTTTATGGTACAAAATCCTCTCCAACCATCGATGCGTTGTATGAGCTGATAAAAGGTCGTAAAGATACGCCACAAGAAGGCAGCTATACCAGCTACTTGTTTGAAAAAGGCAGTGAAAAAATCTTAAAAAAAATCGGCGAGGAAGCAACCGAGGTCGTAATTGGGGCGATGAAGGAAGACCGTCAAGAAACCGTTTATGAGATTGCTGATTTGGCGTATCATACATTGGTTTTAATGGCAGAAATGGGGATTGATTTAGCGGCTATTCGCCAAGAGCTTGCCAAGCGTCATGTTGTGGATAAGAAAGTCAAACAAGAGCGGATGCAATAACGGTCAGGATTTTTCAGTAGAAAGAAAGTAGCTGACGATAAAAAAGAAGCCCTTCAGCTATTGCTTGAAGGGCTTCTCATCCGTGAGGAGAAAGTTGATCTGCTGGTTCTTTAAGTGAGCACATAAAATTGCTATTTGTTTTCTAACTCTTCGATCAATTCTTTCATTTCTTTGATTTCTTTTTCCTGTGCGTCGATGATTTTTTCTGCAAGTTCTTTTACTCTTGGATCAGACAAATCGGTATTTTTACTGGTTAGAATCGCAATCGAATGATGGGGAATCATGGCTTTCATCCAGGCTGTATCTCCCACGGCAGTTTGGCTTCTGACCATAAAAAGTGAACTAAAAAAGAGTGCAACACTGACAACTAGAATGCCGATATTCATTTTCTTGTTGTCATACATCTTCCACATAAACAATAGCATGATGATCGCCATCATCGCGCCCATCATAAGTGCCATAAACAGGCGGGTTTGGCTGAAAAAAATATGATCGAGGGCATAGACATTGAAATACATCATACAAAACATAATCACCGTCGATACCCCAATCATTACCAAAAATTTCCCATACTTCTTCATTTCTTTCCTCTCCCTTTTGTATACAAAATAAAAACAATAAAGCAATCCAAAACATCATCGTACCAGATGCTTTTTTTCGTTTATTGTTCTGTTAGAATAAATTTACTCCCTAAATCAAGTATAGCGGAGGAAGTAGAATGAGAGAAGCGATATACATTATTATGTTAATACTTTGGTATATAAAGCTTTATTATGCGTAGATTGTAAATAAGAGTCTAGCAAGATAAGAATATTGGATTTGATTAAAAAAAATATTAAATATATAATTAACGTTTTAATTATGTTAAAAAAATAAAATTGAGGTGTGACGATGAAAAGATATTATAGAAGATATAACCAACTAACTAGAGAAAAAAATAATAAAAAAGTTGGTAAAGAACTAAGAAAAATTTGTTTAGAAATTATTCCTATTTCATTATCAATATTAGGATCAATTTTTATAAGTTATAAATCAAACGATGTTCAAATGAAAATCTCTGAAAATAGTAGGATAATTCAAGAAGAACAAAATTTGCTTAAAAGAGAGGAGTTTGAGCTCAATAAAGCCAATACACATCCTGCATTTACATTTGACTTAAACGAATCTGAGAATACGATTCTTTACACATTAAATCAAAAAAAAGGAGAAATGAATAATGTGAACTTTTCTGTTTTTGAAATTATTTATGTATATGGTACTTATAATAATAAGAGTTTGTATATTCAAAAAGAGTTACAATATGAACAGTCACAAGAACAATATGAGTTTGAAGCATTATTTCCGAAAAGATTTGACACTTTAGAGACCACAAGAAAAATTAATGAAATGATTGATCAAAGTGGGGTAGATGCAACTATTACAGGGATGATAATCAATAGATTTTATAATGTATCTTATATGAATTTTGAACATGAGTATAGAGATGACTATTTTGAAATTGGTAAAAATGGAATAGGAAAAATTACAGAAAATCCACGATCAGGATATCCCTACAATTCAAATGGGCAATACAAACTTGTGGGAGGATACTTCGGGAGGAATAATACCATAGTAGATGATGATTGGTTAGCCGAGAGAATTTTCAGTTCTATTTCGAATCCAACTTTTCTTATTGAGCCGTCACTCTAAACAATTAATATTTTTCTGTTAGAAATTTTTATAGTTTGTTGGAATAAGGTAACGATATTACCGGGAAAATTAATAAACTATATCACTTGCTCCTTTATTTGTTATAATCAACCTAAGAAATGGATGGTGTATAGAATGAATCACAATGATCGCTTGACGCGTTTACGCTATGCTTTGGATATCAAAGATACTGACATGGTGAAAATTTTTGAACTTGGCGGCGCTTCTTTCACGAAAGAAGAAGTAAGACAATTATTGAAGAAAAAAGACCCTGAGACCTACGAGATTGAGTGTACCAATGAAGCCTTTGAGCGTTTCTTAAATGGTTTGATTCGCTCGCAACGAGGAACAAAGTCAGATGCTGCAGAACCTGTCTTAGAGTTGAACAATGGCAATGTGAATAATTTGATGCTGAAGAAAATAAAAATCGCCCTTTCCCTAACAACGGATGAAATGCTGAACATTTTCGAGCAAGCGGGAGTTACGGTTTCAAAAGGTGAACTGGGCGCCATTTTACGCAAAGAAGGCCATCGCAATTACAAGCCATGCTTAGACAAATATGCCCGCAACTTTTTAAAAGGATTGACGATCGAGTATCGGGATAACTAGTAAAAAATCAATAATAGACTGAACTTACAATGGGGCGCCTAAAGAGATGCATGTTATGTGTCTCTTTTTATGTGTGTAAAAATAACAATTTAAATCAGTGATTGGAACACTGACCGAGTCCAAGCTTGGAGCATGAAGAAGCAGGTTAAGTGAACGATCTGTTTGTTTGAATAACCTGTTCGTTGAAACCTGACAAGTTTGGTCATTTCTGATACAAATGTTGACGTGTTCAGAATGATGAACCATGCAATACTATCAAAATGAACAGGAGCATCCTGTGTCTAAAAGTTGTAATTAACAAGTCATCACCATCATCAGAAGGCGAAGTTTGTAGATAGGTGAAAGATAGGAAAGCGTATCGTATTTAAACGAATATAAAAGGAGAATGTTATGAAAAGGAAATTTTGGGGCTATTTGTCATTGGCGATCTTGTTAAGTCAGCCTGTGTTGGCACCTTTGGCACAAGTTATGGCTGAGGAACAGGAAACCATTCCATCAAACAAGGAAATAACGACACTAGGAACATTAGAAAAAGTGGAGGAGACTACTGAAACAGTCGCTTCTTCTCGTATAGAAGAATTCAACGGGGACACCACAAGTAACTCAGAATCGCAAGAAGTGTTTAATGATGATGAGAAAAATGGCTCGACGGAAAGGACAGAAAAAAAACTACCTGATTCAAGTGAAGACACAGCTAGCTTGGCAACCGAATCGTCAGCAGAAATGAAAGAGGCATTCTCTGATCGCAGCGTTCCATTGGACGCTTGGATGCCGGATAAGAATTTGCAAAATGAGGTAGCGAAAGGGCTAAACAAAACAGTTAATACAATCACTCAAGAAGATATGGCGAATCTAAAACAGCTAGATTTTTCTTCTTTAGTCAAAGACACAGTAGTCGATTTTACTGGCTTAGAATACGCTAGCAACTTACAAGCGTTATATACGACGTCTATTATTGCTGCGAATGTTCCCAAAATCACTATGGCGGACAATGCAACATTGTTTACCCGTCCTAATGTACTAGCACAAATTTTTCCAAAAGGATCTTTTTCAAATATCCACATAGGAAATTATGATGCCTATTTGACAGCCCAAGAATTAATTGGGGTTGGTCAATATCTTAGTGGATGGGTTACAGATTATCTGACGGTCTATGCAAGTAGCATGACGGATTTTTCTAAGTTAGAGCTATCTGCAGAACACCATCAAAATTCCCAACTATCTATTATGACTCAGGAGAAAATACTATTAGAGCCAATGTTAGTAAAAGACGGCCAATCTGATGTTCTTTATAAAGACCGTATGATGGTTGATACCCAAGGAAATGCGTTGCTCTCTTCTTTGTCCAACAAAAAGTATTCTTATTCGATTCGGGGGATAGATAAAAATGGCTATATCTTTCCCTTATATGAAAATGATGGGTTCGAATTGACTGAAGAAGGGATTCAATTTAAACATATTCCCGCCAATGTTGATTATTTATCAATCACTTCTCTTGTTCCTAATCGTTTATCCACCGAGAGAGCTGCTAGTACAGGTACCATTCAATATTTAGTGAATTATCAAATACCAGTGAAGTATGTGAATACTGCAGAAGATGTGACCGTCAAGTATGTTGATGAAAATAAAAAGACATTGTTACCAGACGTCACTTTATCAGGGGTTGTTGGTGAACCGTATACGACACAAGAAGAGCCGATTGCTGGCTATACATTGAAAGAAATCCAAGGGGATAAAACAGGTACTTTCAGTGATACCTCGCAAGAAGTCGTTTATGTATACAAACGCAGTGATGCCGCACCCGTGACAGTAAGATACGAAGATACAGAAGGCAATCAGTTAGCCGAACCAACGATTCTGAACGGCAAAGTAGGTTTGCCGTATGAGAGCAAGTCAGAATCTATTTCTGGTTGGTATGTAGCCCAAACACCCGACAATGCCAAAGGCATCTTCGGCGACACCGCGCAAGAAGTGGTCTATGTGTACGAACGTAGTGATGCTGCACCAGTGACGGTAAAATACGAAGATACAGAAGGCAATCAGTTAGCCGAACCAACGATTCTGAACGGCAAAGTAGGTTTGCCGTATGAGAGTGAAGCCAAAGAACTTTCAGGCTGGACTGTGACTCAAACGCCAGCGAATGCCAAAGGCATCTTCAGTGACACCGCGCAAGAAGTGGTCTATGTGTACGAACGTAGTGATGCCGCACCCGTGACGGTAAGATACGAAGATACAGAAGGCAATCAGTTAGCCGAACCAACGATTCTGAACGGCAAAGTAGGTTTGCCGTATGAGAGTGAAGCCAAAGAACTTTCAGGCTGGACGGTTTCTCAAATACCAAGCAATGCCAAAGGGATGTTCAGTACTACCGCACAAGAAGTCATCTATGTGTACGGTGCTGAAAAAGAGAATAAACCAGAGGATGATTCAGGAGCAGATACGCCTGAATCAGAAAACAAAACCCCTGAAGCAGAAAAAGAGGATAAATCAGGAAACAAAGACAATCAAATGAACACACAAACCAACACACAAACCAACGGGAAAAGTAAATTACCTGCCACAGGAGAACAACTAACAGGTCAACGAATCATGGGCTTTTTGGGAACGATCATTGTTCTATTTTCTTTCTTAGCAATTTGGCGAAGAAAAAGAAAAACTGAGAATTAAAGCTTCTCTATAAAGAGTAAAATATGTCCAGAATGGACGATTGGTTTAAAAAGTTAACCTTTTATGGAGTGGGGCGATCCACTCCTTTTTTGTAGGATGGATTGGACGGTTTCCTCGTCTCCTTAATCTTTGAATGGATTTTATCTGACTATTCCCAGTAGCTCAAAGAATTTCTGATCATTTGAGACTCTGATTCTTTATCAGACTAACGTTCCAAGACAATCTCGAATAACAGAATTATTTAGCAAGAATGTTTCATTGAGAGAAACGAATGAATCAACACCTAGGAAATGAAAATGCACGTTTAAAAGAGTATAATTACTGTAAAACTAAAGTTAAGAGGTATTACTATGTATAAATTTCTTTTAACTAAATTGGATCAAGATGTCTATGAGCTATTTGCGTATTTTTTTGAACATGCCATTGATCGTGAACTATTGAGTGACCTTGCGGATCATGTGCATTTATCAAAAAGAAGAATCGTTTTAGTTTTTGAGCGTGCAAGAGACTTACAAAAATCATACCCTTTTTTTGAAATCGACATGCGAGAAGGAAGGGAGCTAGCCCTTGATTTTGCGCCTAATTTTTTGTTGTCAAAATTCTATTCGGTTATGTTAGCAGAAAGTATGCCCTTTCAAATTTTAGACAGACTCTTTAGTGATAAATACGTGTCTTTGGAAGAAACCGCCCAACAACATTATGTCAGTAATCGCACGGTTCAAAGAAAGCTCAAGGAAGTAGAAACGATTCTTGAGAATTATCAAATCAAATTGAATTTAAAAAAGAAACCGTTATTTGTAGCGGAAGAATACCGAATTCGTCATTTTTTCCATATCATGTATTGGCAGATCTATGATGCGACGAATGTGCGTTATATTGGATTGTCGAAGCAAAGTGTTCGTGCATTGAAGGAGAAGTTGACAAGTTATCCTAGTTTTTATCGCGGTATCGATCAGGAAAAATTTATCCAACTGCTTGCACTAAGTCTTTATCGTTTTAAAAGAGGTTTTCCGGTAAAAGAGATTCCTCAAGAGATGAAGAAAATGGTCCATCACACGATTTCCTACGAGCAATTCAAAGAAGAGCTCATAAAACCATTGCTAAACGCTAACTTGATTCTAAGTGACGTTCCAGAAACAGAGTTTCTCTTCTTATATTATATGTTTTCTGTGATGACGACGTATTTGCCTGAAGAGATTCCTAGCCAACTAAGAGTTGTTGATCACTTCTCGGAAGGATCAATTGCAACAGCAAGACTGTTTGCAAAAACTGCTCAGAAGATCTTTCTCGTCCCTGAAGGGGAGATCGAGTATCTTTTCGTTAATGCCTTGAACATTCATTCTGTGTCACTCCTCTTTGCGTCGAAAAATAAAATTGATGCTTTTGGAAAAACGACAACGGATAAAGATTATCGCAGAGTCTTTCCCAAAATTTTTCCACTCGTGCAGGAGATGTACCAATCGTTAGCCCAACAATCCCCAATTTTTACTACCATGTATGCTTCCAATAATCGACTGCTTTTTCAATACAGCATGCTTCTTTCAATTGTAGCAAAAATCGATCGAACGACAGTCCGCATCTTTCATGAATCAAAATTTGGAAAAATTCAAGAAATCAGACAAAAAGAACGATTGAAACGCTGGTTTGGCTATACCCTCGCTTTCGTTTCAGAAAAACCAGATTTTGTGGTGACCGATTATCCAGTTGATCGGCAAGCCTTTTTGGACCAAAATCCAAACGTCCAATTTTTTAAGTGGAATAGCTTTCCAACCGGTGACCGGTGGCTGGAACTAATTGAAGCGGTGGAAACATTTCAGAATACCTCCAATAAAAAATACAATGAAAATGATTGATTTACCCAAGATTCAGCAAACAGGCAGTATTCTCAAATCTGAGAGGACTGCCTGTTTTTCTTTATAGCCAGAGGATAGAAATTTGCTGAACAACAGTGTCACACCTTCTATAGCTTGCAAAGTATGTTCGGAGATAAAGGTGATTATGTAAATGAACTGTACTAACTAGAATCAGTATTTATATAACAGGACGTATTTTGTATTTAATCAGTCACATATTGACGCGTTTCCAGCTAAAAACCGTGTGATAATACAGACATACAAGACTGGAATAAATCATTTTACATAAGAATCAACCATTAAAATACAGGAGGTGCTGGAGATGGAGGAACCATTTAAAATCCACACATTGCAAGAATATTTGAACTTTTATATTGAGGAATCTGAACGGCTTTTCAGTAAAGATGAGTATGGAAAAATCAAAGAAAAAATCCATAGAAACTGTTTAGAAATTCGCATGGCGATTCAAAAAATCAATCAAAAAAATTTTTTCGAACAGCTTGCGAAAATCAATACCCTTGAAGCAGAGATTTTGATTATTTTAGAGTGTAGTGAGCTTCGAGGCAGTGACAGTGTTGTGCCTTTTACTGAAGCGGAAATCTTGCAAGTGGCAAAAGAAGACAGCAAGACTTACTTTAAAGAAAGGTGCGGGCTGACATTGATCGCCCCAACCCCTCATTCCTTGCATTTTTCGGTGGAGTAGGAATTTATCAGTTGGAATGTACGGATTGACGCTCAAAGACAAAAAAAGCAATAATATGACCAAGTCAATTAACAGACATGGTTTTTACTATGAAAATAAATAGAAAGGGGAAACAAAACGAATGAAGCGATACGATATCAATGAGGACTGGGCACTTTCAGGTGTGATTGAAGCGGGAAATTTTGTTTTCGTGGGCTATTGCGTGGGGAACATCGGGCAGCCAATAGAGCAACAGATTGTAGGGGCATTGAATCATTTAGAAGAACGTTTGAAATTAGTCGATTTGACATTTGCAAATGTGGTTCAAATGGATGTACTTTTTAAAGATGTGTTTGATATTCCAGTGATGGAGAAGATCTTGAAAGAAACCTTCCATGGGAAATTTCCGGTTAGAAAATCAATTCAGACAGCTTTCGCTCATTCTGGAGAGGTAGGCATTCTTTTTCAAATCGATGCCATTGCTTTTAAGGAAGATCAGGGAAAGTAAGTACCTAGAAATCAAAATGGGCTTCGATGTTTTTGCTTGTTAGCCGTAGGATAAGGGGAGAAGATCAAGGGCGTCTTGGCTGTTTCTATGAATAAGAATGATAAACAAAAGGGGCTGAATATCCAGTCTCTTTTTTTTATCTCTATACAGCTATTTTTTCCTTCGAGATAATTGGATTGATCGGATAAACCCAAAGTTTTTTACGAGGACTCCGAACGCTTTGTAAACATAGTGTGAACCAGTTCTAGGAAGCAAGTTAAGCTATATTTCTTTTATTTTGTGCACACTTTCAGAGACACAGTTGTTCATATTCTTTATTTTCGTTTTATAAAATAGGACTTATTTTGTCATTTTCATGACAATTATTGTCGTGTTCGTCCCTGAAAACCATGCAATAATGCAGTCATAAGGAATGAGTCAGCGAACGTATTACATAGATGTAAGAAGTAGTTGTCAATGGGCAGCTTTTTTTAATTGGAGAGAGTGTAGCTGATCTTATTTACTTAATTTGAAAGAGGGAAAAGCAATGAAAAAACCAGCGAAGAAAGAACTTTTATCACGTATTCTGATCAGTTCTTCTGTTTTTATATTAGGCAGCCCATTGATCACGCAAGCAATTGTCAGTGTTCCGGCAGTAGCTGAAACGATCAGCACTTCAACGACAGAAGAAGTAACACGAAGTACAAATGAATTCATATCTGAACAACAAGAAGGAATAGGCGGACAAGCTACAGGTGAAGAAACCGTCGATTCAGAAACACAAGTAGTAGAAAGTACAGGGGAACAAGGGGCATCGGAGTCATCACAAGCAAGTGAAGATCAAGTGGAACCATCCACAGAGCGGATGACAGAATCCTCCAGTGAGCCAGAAGCCACTGAGAGCAGTACAACATCTGACGAGGAGTCGAAAACAAAAGTAGCGGAAGCAGAAAATATCCTTTGGTCAGGTAACTGGGGAACCGCTCCAGCCACATTAGATATTGAAGGAGTTTTGACCGTAGGAGCAGGTACATTGACAACGGCGGTGGACCAAGTGGTTCCTTTAACGGACGAACTTAAGAACATGGTCATAAAAAAAGTTATTCTCACTGCGCCCGTCATTTTGCCAGCCGATGTGGCAGGTTTGTTTGAGAGCTACTCCCACTATGGCACTGTACCCTCTCAATTGAATGAGATTGTTGGGCTGACTTATCTTGATACGAGTCAAGCCACCACGATGAATAGTATGTTTTATGGCTATAGCGGATCTACATTAGATTTATCGAATTTTGATAGCACCGGTGTTATAAATTCTTTGGGTGCTGGGATGAACCAGTTTTTAGCAAATGTACGCTATCTAAGAGAATTAACATTAGGACCAAAATTCAGTTTTGTTGGGTGGAACAATTGGCCAGGCAATTCCTATCCGGTGAACTTGGTTGACCCCAGTGGGATGTACGGATGGAATTCAAGTTATTATACCGGCTACTGGCAAAATGTAGGGACAGGTACCATAGATGCGCCATACGGTGAACATATATTGAAATCAGAGGAGCTAGTGCTGATTTACGATGGCACGACGATGGCTGACACCTATGTATGGCAGCCTCGGTTTATTGAAGGAGCACCAGTCACAGTCAATTACCTAGATGAAGAGGGTAATGAATTATTGCCACCTAATGTATTGACTGGCGGAAATATTGGCGATTCAATTGAAGTTGTTCCTGAGGAGATCCCTAACTATACATTGAAGGAAGTTCAAGGAGAGGAAAAAATTGTCTTTAGCAATGTTCCGCAAACGGTCACGTATATCTATAGTCCTAAAATAGAAAGTAATGAGGAAAGAAAAATTGTCGCACGAGTCATTCACTATTTGCATGAAGACGGTACAGAAGCTGCTCCAGATAAAGTAGACACAGTTGAATTTACTCGAGAAGTAAGGACGAATCTAGCTACTGGCGAAGAAACGTTTGGTGAATGGCAAGCAAGAGATGATGATACGATATTTGATTTAGTCAAAAGTCCAGAGATAGTCAACTACTATACAGACAGGGAGTTTATCGATGAAGTTATCGATGTAAAGGCCGATTCAGAAGATATTGAAGAATTTGTCATGTACTCGCCAAAGATAGTCGAATCTACGGAGACCAAAGAAGTCAAGCGAATGATCCATTATGTGTATGAAGATGGTAAAGAAGCCGCGCCAGACAGTGTCGACACGGTCACCTTTACACGCACAGTGACAACGAATGAAGCAACAGGGAAAAATACCTATGGAGAATGGCAAGCCCAAGATGATGACACGATGTTTGATGAAGTGTTAAGTCCAGAAATAGACAAGTACAATGCAGACCAAAAAATGGTTGAGAAAGTCACTGAGTTGACTGCAGAATCAGAAGATTTCGAAATAACCGTCACTTATTTGCCAAATATGATCGAATCTACGGAGACCAAAGAAGTCAAGCGAATGATCCATTATGTGTATGAAGATGGTAAAGAAGCCTCGCCAGACAGTGTCGATACGGTCACCTTTACACGCACAGTGACAACGAATGAAGCAACAGGGAAAAATACCTATGGCGAATGGCAAGCCAAAGATGATGATACGACGTTTGACGAAGTGTTAAGTCCAGAAATTGACAAATACAATGCAGATCAAAAAACGGTTGATAAAGTCACAGATTTGACGGCAGAATCAGAAGATCTCGAAATAACTGTCACTTATTTGCCAAACATGATCGAATCTACGGAGACCAAAGAAGTCAACCAAACGATCCATTATGTGTATGAAGATGGTAAAGAAGCCTCGCCAGATAAAACGGACACTGTTACTTTTACACGCACAGTCACAATGAATGAAGCAACTGGTAACAAGACCTATGGCGAATGGCAAGCCCAAGATGATGATACGATGTTTGATGAAGTGTTAAGTCCAGAAATTGACAAATACAATGCGGACCAAAAAACGGTTGATAAAGTCACAGGTCTGACTGCAGAATCAGAAGATCGCGAAGTGACTGTCACTTATTCGCCAAATATGATCGAATCTACGGAGACCAAAGAGGTCAAACAAACGGTTCATTATGTGTATGAAGACGGCAAAGAAGCCGCGCCAGATAAAGTAGACACGGTCACGTTCACGCGGACGGTCACCGCCAACGAAGCAACTGGTGACAAGACCTATGGAGAATGGCAAGCCCAAGATGATGATACGATGTTTGACGAAGTGAAAAGTCCAGAAATTGACAAATACAATGCGGACCAAAAAACGGTTGATAAAGTCACAGGTCTGACCGCAGGATCAGAAGATCGCGAAGTGACTGTCACTTATTCGCCAAATATGATCGAATCTACGGAGACCAAAGAGGTCAAACAAACGGTTCATTATGTGTATGAAGACGGCAAAGAAGCCGCGCCAGATAAAGTAGACACGGTCACGTTCACGCGGACGGTCACCGCCAACGAAGCAACTGGTGACAAGACCTATGGAGAATGGCAAGTCCAAGATGATGATACAACGTTTGACGAAGTGAAAAGTCCTGAAATCAAGAACTATCATGCAGACAAAGCAACAGTCGAAGAAGTTACAGAGCTGACAGAAAAATCAGAAAATCGTGAAGTAACAATCACTTACTCACCAAATATGACCGAAACAACAGAAACCAAAGAAGTCAAGCAAACGATCCATTATATGTATGAAGACGGCAAAGAAGCCGCGCCAGATAAAGTAGACACGGTCACGTTCACGCGGACGGTCACCGCCAACGAAGCAACTGGTGACAAGACCTATGGAGAATGGCAAGCCAAAGGTGATGATACAACATTTGATGAAGTGAAGAGTCCTGAGATCAAGAACTATCATGCAGACAAAACAAGCATTGAGAAAGTCACAGGTTTGACAGCAAAGGACAAAGATCGTGAAGTGACTGTTACTTACTCACCAAATATGACTGAGTCAACAGAAACCAAAGAGGTCAAACAAACGGTTCATTATGTGTATGAAGACGGCAAAGAAGCAGCCCCAGACAAAGTAGACACGGTGACCTTTACACGCACAGTGACAACGAATGAAGCAACTGGTGACAAGATCTATGGAGAATGGCAAGCCAAAGAAAACGATACGACATTTGACGAAGTGAAGAGTCCTGAGATTAAGAACTATACCGTCGATAAGGAAACGATCGAAGCAGTTACAGGAGTAGCGGTTGATAATCAAGACATCGAAGTCACCGTTACGTATGTGCCAAAAATGGAAACCGCAACAGAAACTGAGGAAGTCAAGCAAACGATTCATTACGTCTATGAAGATGGTAGCAAAGCGGCGGACGATCATACCGATAAAGTCACGTTCACCCGGGTGATAGCAAAGAATTTGGCAACTGGTGTAGTGACCTATGGCGAATGGAAGGCAAAAGACAACGACACGACTTTTGCTGAAATTTCCAGCCCAATGATTGAATATTGCACACCAGATAATGAGTTGATCGAAGCAATTACGAATATTCAACCCGATGCAAAAGATACCGAGTTGACTGTGATCTACAAAGCAAATACGGAAACGAAAGAGGAAAGTAAAGAGGTTTCGCGGACGATTCATTATGTTTATGAAGATGGTAGCCAAGCGGCAGAAAGTTATACGGAAACCTTAACCTATACACGCACGGAAACAACCAATCTGCTGACTGGTGAAGTCGCATATAGTGACTGGGCAGCCACAAATGGTGACACGACATTTGATGAGGTGAAAAGCAAGCAAATTGAGGGCTACACGGCAGACCTGACGACAGTCAAAGAACAAACAGGAATGACTGCAGAAGATGAAGATACGGAGCTGACTGTGACGTATATAAAAAATGCAACAGACGAAGCCAATCCAACAGACTCATCAAAAGAGTCAAGCAACACGCCAAATGATCAGACAAAAACAGATGATAACACACCGTCTACTGATATGAAAATAGCGACTAACGTATCAGAAACAACAAGAACAGTCACGAGTGAAAAAAGTCTTCCAAAAACAGGAGAGAAAGAGGAACCCTTCATATTATACGCTGGAGTGACTATGGCGGTATCATCCCTGCTAGCATTTTTCTTAAGACGCTTAAGACAGAAACGAAAATAAGAAATCAGAAAAAACTTTCTTATGAAATGAAATAGAATACTGGCGAAGTAGAAGACTGCTGATAAATTCCCATACTAATCTTGGAAATTTGTCAGCAGTCTTTTCATTATGATTTGAAGCTTGTTCAAGTACTGTCACGCACCAAAAATTCTTACCGCTTCAATGGAAAAACTCCTTCGTTTTCTGAAGAAAATTATGATATGATTTTGTGACAGAGACACGCTATGAAAGATAAAGGGAGGGATGGAACTATGAAGATAAAACAAGTGAGTGAAAACTATGATATCACACCACATACTCTTAGGTACTATGAACAAATTGGTTTGTTATCACCCAACTATACTGAGAATGGGTATCGAGATTACTCATACGAGGATATTGAGCGATTAAATACCATTAGAGACCTGCGTTTTTTTGATGTATCACTTGAGGAAATTAAGAACTACTTGGATACAAAGAATAAAGCGCTGACTAAAGAAATCCTTCATTTCGAGATGGAGCAATTAGAAGATAGAATCCATGCGTTAAAAGAGAAACAAGATTTGTTAAAAGAGCGAATTGACTTGCTTGTCTACGCTGAAAAAAAGCAAAACCATGAAATTGAACGTACATTTTATGAAGAACGGTACCTTGTTTTAAGTCAAGAGAAAGACACAATGGGGAAAGACTTGTACTTTGAACTTAAACGCCTGCACAAACAATTTGAAAAAGAACTGCATGCCAATAATCAAAATGTTTTCGGAACGATTTTACTGCCGCACGAAGACGCATTTAGGCATCAAGTTTTCTATTGTCTGACAAACGATTTGGCAGATGAGAAGGCATTTACAATGCCTGCAGGAGAGTATCTCGCTATTTATTATACGGGCACATATAAGCAGCGCTTAGCTGCTTTAGCAGAACTAAAAAGTTACCTAAAGAAAAATAGACTGGTCGCGAAAGGAAATTTTTATGAGTTCTACTTGATTGATTTTCATGAGACGAATTTACCGGAAGAATACGTGAGTAAAATAGAAATTCTCCTTGATCAACCCGATTAAAACAGAATCGATCAAGGAGAAACGTATCTATTGGTACTTAGTGATTCAGCAAGTTTATCGATAAGATGACTTATGAAATAGAACTGTTCTTATTTCTCTACTTTGGTATCCATTGAGTAGGTGGGAGTAGTTTCCTTTAGAATGACTCGTGTTACGTGCTTTTCAGATTCTACTAATAAGAAAAGTAGAGTTGCTGGGATAACACTGATAAGCAGTTCGGATAAAGTTAAAGAGGTGGTCTGTAAGATACTTTGCAATGGTGAAAAATAGACCATTCCTAATTGGAGAATCGCCATAACAAGTAATGAGTAAATCAAGGCTTTATTCTGCTTGATTTTGTTACTGAAGGCTGAATCCGTGATCTCACGACAGTTGATCATGTAAAAAGCTTGACCGAAAACGATCGCATTGATCAAAACGGTTTGTCTGACAGCTTCGTCGCCGAATGCATTCATCGTTAGAAAGCCGAAGAAGGTCAAGAGTAGGCCGACATAAACGATTCGAAAGAGTGTATATTTGGAAATGATTTTTTCTTTCATATCACGAGGTGCTCGATTCATGATCATTTTGTGAGCTGGTTCAAAACCTAACGCATAGGAGAGTGTAATTGACGCAACTAGATTTAACCAAAGAATCTGCACTGTGCTTAGTGGTAAAGGAAGATTTCCCAACATAGAAACGATCAGCAAAAGCCCCTGGGCCAGACAGGTTGGCAAGTAGAAGAGGATCGTCTTTTTTAAATTATCAAAAATTCGACGGCCTTCTTTGATTGCTTTTGCAATCGTTTCAAAATTATCGTCAATGAGGATCATGTCGGCAGCTTGTTTACTAACATCGCTTCCTTTAATTCCCATGGCGATCCCTACATCTGCTTTTCTAAGTGCGGGTGCGTCATTGACCCCATCACCAGTCATTCCAACGATTTCGCCTTGTTCTTGTAAATAAGTAACAATCATCAGTTTATGCTCAGGTGTCGTTCGGGCAAAAATATTAGTATTTTTTACCACTCTTTGCCACTCATCTGTGGATAAACGATCCAGTTCAGTTCCAGTGATTGCCCGTTCAGAATGGTCGATTCCTAATTTTTTGGCAATCGCTTTTGCGGTCGTTGGGTGATCCCCGGTGATCATTACGACTCTGACCCCGGCTTTTTTACAATCTGCTACCGCTTCGATCGCTGATTCTTTTGCTGGATCGATAATGCCAGCTAATCCGATGATTACGAGCTCGTCCATCTCTTCATGAGTCAATTCTGTCGTTGTATCTACATCTTTATAAGCAAACGCGATCACTCGTTGTCCCTCTGAAGCAAAAGCCAAATTGATCTTTTCCCACTGTGCATGATCAAACTCCGCTATCTGCCCATCAATATGTGCAGCAGTCGCTTTATTTAAAACGATATCTGGAGCACCCTTTACAAAAATCCGCTTTTTCCCATTGATCAAATGGCTTGTTGCCATATACTTATATTTTGAGTCAAAAGGTAATGTTTCTAGACTCTTGATCCGCGGTGTGCCAATACGATTGGTCCAACGTAATAAAGCTAATTCTGTTGCATTTCCGGTCACTGGACAGTGGCGATCATCGAAACTCTGTGTTTCTTGACAGTTTTGCATGATTTTTGCTAGCAGTTCATTGTTCGAGGAATCTGCTTGGTCTTCATGGCCAATCACAGTTACCTGTTTATTAGAAAACACATTGGTAAGGGTCATATCGTTTTTGGTCAAAGTACCTGTTTTATCAGAACAGATGACTGTCATTGAGCCAAGTGTTTCGACAGTAGGCAGTCCCTTTACGATCGCATTTTGATCCGACATATTTTTCACGCCGGAAGACAAAATAATCGTCAAAATAGAAGGCAATCCCTCAGGAATAGAAGAAACGATCAAAGCAATGATTGCTGACACGATATACATCGGACTCATGCCATAAATGAAGTAGCTGATCAATCCTAATAAGAAGATAAAGACGCCGATCCCTTTAAAAATAGCATGATTCATTTCGTTCACTTTTTTCAATAAAGGGGTTTCTTTCACTTCAATGGTTGCTAAAGAAGCATTGATTTTACCAATCTCAGTGTCCGAGCCAATTTCAACAACGAGCCCTTTTCCAGTTCCTGACTGTACTTGCGTACCTGAATACGCCATATTGGTTCGTTCAGCAAGTGCTATTTGCCCCTCTAAACGAGCACTTGTTTTTACGACTGCATCAGGCTCTCCAGTCAGAATCGATTCATCGATTTTTAGTTCATTCACGGTTTCCATACGCAAATCAGCAGGAATAACATCACCAGGTGCTAAATAAACACGGTCCCCTGGAATCAAATCTTCTGCATCGATTGAAAGACGTCCGTTTTCAGATTCGACTGTCGCCTTTGAACTAAGTAATTTTGAAATGCTAGATAGTGAATCATCTGCTTTTCTCTCTTGGTAGTAACCAATCATTGCGTTTAAAACGACAACGAGTAAAACGATCGCTCCTTCAACTAAACTTCCCGTAATAAATTTTAAAACAGCTGCACCGATCAAGACATACATTAACGCATCGTGGAAGTAAGATAAAAACTTCTTCCATTCGGGTGTCTTTTCTGATGCTTGTAATTTATTTTTCCCGTGTTTTTCTTGATACGCTTTACGTACCTCATTTGTGATAAGCGTCTTACTTGTCGCTGACTGCACCTTTTCAATATCCAAATTATGCCATTGTTTCATTATTTTCCCTCCGTTTTCTTTACATGAATAGCATAAAGGTTAGAGTGACTATAAGGTCAAACGTTTTTTGAAAATATTTTTTACCTATAGGCTAATTGCAAAAAAAATTCTTTAGATGGGCTGAAAATGGCGATTTGGATCCGTGTTTCGTTATAGGAGTCAAGGCGCTTGATTAATGAAGGTACCTACAAAAAGGCTAGCAAAACTATTATCAAATGGCTAAATCAATGTCCGCTGGTAAACTTGATGCCCAAAATACCAACTATTAATAAGACGACGAAAACCCAAGTCAGAAGGGATAGCTGGTCTTTAAAGAACACGACCCCCACAATAATCGATCCCACCGCACCTATCCCTGTCCAAACAGGATAAGCGATACTTAATGGTAGGTTTTTGACCGCTAAAGCCAAGAAGCCAAAACTGAAAAGCATTCCGATGACTGTTGAAATACTATACCAAAAGTGGCTAAACCCGTTGCTCAGTTTCATGGTAGATGCCCATACGACCTCAAAAAATCCTCCTAAAAGTAAATAAATCCATGTCATAATTTATTCTCCTCCTCAAAAAAATAAGCATTCAGTAAACTCTTCAAGGACCTAATGAGTTTACCAAACACTTCTATCACCCGGTGGTGTTTTGGATATTCAATTAATGTAACAATAATAAAATCTTAGCTGAAAAGGGAGAGATTGTCAAACTCTCTGAATTCAGAATCTTTTCATTTACTAACCATAGTTTGCATGCATTTCACAAAAGTTAGAATCAACAAAAGGAGCTGGATTCCCCAGCTCCTTTTATAATTGCTTTATACAGCTCAAAAAGTGGTGATAGTCACTTTTTTGTAAGATTGCTTGTTGAATATCTTCACGATCCATCAATTCTAATAAAAGACTATAGATTTCTTCGGTATCTTCATATTCGTCTTTTTGAATCGCAAAGAGAAAGACAAATTTAACCAAATCACCATTTCCCCAATCAACACCATCAGGAATGATCGCCACTGAAACGGCTGAGCGTTTTGCCAGCAATGTCATGGGGTGGGGGATAGCAAGCCACTCGTTAATATTGGTCTGATTGATTGCTTCTCGTTTTTTCACACTGTCATAAAAATCTTGGGGCACAAAATCTTTTTGGTACAATTGCTGCGCCATTTCCTTTAGTAAGGTTTCTTTATCTGCATGATTTTCATGAAGAAAAAATGCTTTTTGAAACAATGAATAGATGCCGTCTTTTGTTTCACTGAGCGTTTCAATGAACGGTTCGATTTTGCCAATTTCTTTATCTAGCTTGGCCATGTTGATGTAAATAGAGGGAACCGAAAACTGTTCTAATGGAACGGTTGTGATCACAAAATCAATCGCAGAAAGATCACATTGTTGTAGCTCGACGTAAGAAAAGCGATCAACGACTTCGATCGTTTCTTGATAGTGCTTGATAATTTTTGCTTCAATAATACGACTCATGGCTCGACCAGTTCCACAAACAAGGATGACGCGATGTTTATGATGATTTCTGATGGAATTCCTTTCCATAGCACCTGCGATGTGCAAAGCGATATAGCCGATCTCATCAGGAGAAAAATAAAAACCGTGTTTCAGGCTTACCGTTTCTAAATGAGTCAAACATAAATCATAAGCCTGTGGAAAAGATTTTTTGATCGTTGTCAGCAATGGATTGCTACGGCGTGCATCCATTAGATTCATATTGATAAAGCCCTCAATATGAGATGTCAGATCTTCTATTAGCATCTTGTCTGTCTCTAATGCATAGTTTGACGTCTGTTTGATCGCAGCTAATAATTCTTCCACAATGGCTTTCGCAGTTTTCGTGGAAGAATCGCTTGCATCGCCTGTTTCAACTAAACGTGGTGCGTTCATCGCGAGATAGTAAATGAAGTATTGTTTTTCTCCAGCAGTCAATTGTATATCAAATGCATGATCGATTTCTTCTAAGAAGTGACCTACAACTTTCTGGGCGTCTTTTTTGAGCGCGGGCACATGCAAGGGAAATTCGTTGATCTGATGACCGGCTATAAAGCGACTGATTGCTAAAGCAAAATGAGAAAGAATGTTTTTATGATAGTAATCAGAGTCTAATAAGTCTAAGGGTGCCAGATGATTTAATGACAATTCTTGCAAGCGGGTTAGATCAATCGTATCAAACAACTCAAGTTCCATTTCCGTGAAGCCGACCAAATACTCTTGGAGATCTTTTTCAATCAACAGATCACTGATTGCTTGGCGTTTGGCGAATTCGTTACCCAAGACTTCAAAGCCAATATTTGGACGATTTACTATTTTTAATTGATAGGTCGCTAAATTGTCTCGAGCCGTTTTTAAGTATGAGTAAAAAGTGTTTTTACTAATAAATAATCGATCAAGAAAATCATCCAAGGATAAAGGGGTTTCATTCTTAAATAAAAGGAAAAGTAGATAAGCTTGTCGTTCTTCACTCGTAGTTAGAAAGGACTCGGTAGTCGACATACTTTCAGTCCACCAGTCATGAAATCGTTCTTTTGAACCAATAGACAACAAATAGCCTTGTCCTCGAATCAACTTGATGGAGGCTCCTACATTTGTTAACAAATCATTCAAATTTGCAATGTCGGTCCGAACCGTTCGCTCAGAAATCGAGAAGCTTTTTGTTAACTCCTTCATTGGTAGCGGCGCCGTTTGTCTAGTTAATACTTCCATTAGATCATCTAATCGTTGATAAGCAAGTTTTGACACTTGTTTCACCTCCGTGCTCTTTCTCATCATACAATAGAAAGAATAAGAATGAAATGCTTCACCAGTACCGAAAGTTTCCAGAAGAGTTGGCAATCATTTTGGAAAACGCTTTACTAATGATTGCCGCTTGAATTGGAAATTTGTTGTGTTTACATGGTGAATCAGAAACCGTAAATTAAACGTGTACAGAAAATAAACCACACGAATTACGCTAATGGTTTCATAATAAAGGAAAGGAGCAGATGAGATGGATTTTCAGGAAAAAAATATTCTCTTGAATGTGGCTGTTACATCAAAAGAAGAACTGTTTCACGTAATTGCGCATCATGCCTATGAATCAGGGATCGTTACCAATGCAGCAGATACATGTGAGGCATTCATTGAACGGGAAGCACAATATTCAACCGGCTTACAAGAAGGCTTTGCTATTCCACATGCAAAAGCTGAACCGGTTTTGGAACCGACCGTTTTGTTTATTCGTTTAGAGCAAGCCATCGAATGGGAAACTTTCGATGATTCGGCAGTCAAAAATGTGTTTGCTTTGATGGTCCCTAAAAAAGATGAAGGAACGGTGCATCTGCAAATGCTGAGTCGTCTAGCAACCGCATTGCTTGAAGAGACATTCATCCAGCAGATTCAACAATCAGAAGACAAAGCTTATTTAGCAGAATTGATCAAAAAGGAAATGATGGGAGAGAAAATTATATGAAAATAGTAGGGATTTCCGCCTGTCCAGCAGGATTGGCACATACACCGATGGCGGCAAAAGCTTTAGAAAAAGCTGGTGCGAAACTTGGCTATGAGGTCAAGATCGAACAGCAAGGCTCGTTAGGGCAAGTCAATGAGATCACTGCAGCAGAAGCAAAAGAAGCAGATTTCTTGCTTTTAGCGACTGACCAAAAAGTTGTTGGGATGGAACGGTTTGAAGGAAAACCGCAAATTCGAGTAAATATCAATACGTGTATCAAAGCACCGGAAGCGGTGCTGAAGAAATGTGTCGCTGCTGTTGAACAAAGAAACGCAAACTAAAGGAAAGAGGCAAGGATGATGAAAAGAGTTCTAGCAGATTTAAAAGGCCACTTGATGAGTGGAATTAGTTTTGTACTGCCATTGATTATTGGTGCTTCACTGGTTGTTGCCATTCCGAAAATGATTGCTCTTGGTATGGGGATCACAAGCTTAGATCCTTATGCTGACACGGAAGGCTTTAAACATGCGCTTTATTTGATTGAACAAGTAGGGTGGACAGGAATCGGCTTGATCAATACTGTCTTGGCTGGTTTTATCGCGTATTCTGTTGGAGATAAGGCTGCGCTAGGTGCCGGCTTTATCGGTGGTGCAGTCGCTTCTAGCACCAATGCTGGGTTTTTAGGGGCAGTTATTGCTGGGTTCTTAGCAGGATACTTAGTGAAGTGGGCGAAAGAACATATCAAATTACCGGAGTCGTTTGCTGGGGTGATGCCGCTGGTAATTTTACCCTTGATTGCTACATTGTCTGTAGCAATCGTCATGGGCGCCTTACTCTCTGAGCCATTGGCGTGGATCAATACTAGTTTGGTTGAATGGATCCGAACCATGATTGAAAATGACGTTAACAAAATTTTACTGGCAGTCATCATGGGGGCAATGATTGGCTCTGACTTAGGGGGACCTGTAAACAAAGCTGCTTGGATGGCAGGAAATGTGTTACTAGCGGAAGGGGTCTTTTTGCCAGCTATCATCGTGAATGTTGCGATTTGTGCGGTACCATTTGGATATGCCTTAGCAACTTTGTTCCACAAAAATCGATTCAACAAAGAGCTACTGGATGCTGGGCGTAATAACTTTATCATGGGGTTCATCGGAATCACAGAAGGAGCAATTCCTTTTACATTAGTCAATCCATTACGGCTTGTGCCGATCAACATGTTGGGAGGTGCAATTGCTTCTGGTTTGGGGATCGCATTAGGAATGTATGACAAAATGCCACCAGTTGGGGGAATCTACGGCTTCTTCACTGTTGGAAACGGTTGGGCGTATTTGATTGGACTATTTGCAGGAGCAGCCTTCATCGGTTTTGTCGCGCCTTTATTCGTGAATTTCAATAAGCAAGAAGAACAAACAGAAGATATTGCCCTCGATGATATTGAAGTGAGCTTTGAAAACTAAGAAACAAGGCTGATTAGCTAAATAGTAGCAAAAGAAAAGGCACGATCAGGTGATTTTTCAAGAACGGTTTAAGGTATCTGACAAGGACAAGACTTGGGGAAGAAAACAAGAGTATTTGAAGAGAAACGATTTTCAAAATTCGAAGCATTTATGTAAGGATCAAATTATGCGTACCAGATGGTAAAAAAATTGAGAAAAATTAATAGGCACGAACGACACCCATCGTTACGTGCCTTTTTTAATCACGGGAGAGGAATGATTGAATGAAAAAAACAGTACATGTCGTACCCCACAGTCATTGGGATCGCGAATGGTATTTTACGACGAGTCGCTCGAAAATCTATTTGATGCACGATCTAAAAAACGTCATTGAACAACTAGAAAAGGATGATCCTTATGAAAGTTTCATTTTAGATGGACAGGCTTCTCTGTTAGATGATTACTTGAAATGGCGCCCACAGGACAAAGAAAGGATTCAACAACTTGTCCAACAAGGAAAATTGATCATTGGCCCATGGTACACACAAACCGATCAATTAGTGATCTCGGGAGAAAGCATTGTTCGAAATATGTTATATGGCATGAAAATTTGTGAAGCATTCGGAACCTACATGAATGTCGGCTATGTGCCAGATTCTTTCGGACAAGCAGCTAGTATGCCACAAATCTATCGTGAGTTTGGTATCACTGACACGATGTTTTGGCGCGGTGTCAGTGATGACGATGTTAAACACACAGAGTACAAATGGCGTGGAGAAGATGGTTCTGTGGTCAATGTTTACCAGATCCCAAGTGGGTACTACATTGGCGGTGCCATTCCTGAACGAGAAGCAGAATTAGCAGAGTTCTTACATCAAGAACCGTTTAAAACGACTTGGGGACGCAGTGCAACGGATCAAGTGTATTTTCCAAATGGTTTCGACCAAGCACCAGTTAGAGAAAATCTTCCAGAATTGGTTGATCGAATGAATCAACTGTATCAGGATGAGTATGAGTTACAATTTTCAACGATCGAAAAATACATTGCTGCGGTCAAAGCACGCCATCCTGAGTTGGAAGAAATCGCTGGTGAACTGATCAACGGAAAATTGATGCGAATTCACAAAACGATTTTTTCTTCACGTCCTGATTTGAAGGCGATGAACACTCAGATCCAACATTACTTAGTCAATGTCATGGAGCCTATCTTAACTATGGCTATGCAATTAGGATTTGAGTACCCCGTAGAAACAGTCATAGAGATTTGGAAGTTAATGTTTGAAAATGCGGCGCATGATTCGATTGGTTCTTGTGTTTCTGATACGACAAACGAAGATATCTATATGCGCTACAAGCAAGCGCGAGATATTTCTATGAATCTTGTCGAATTGATGTTACGACAGATTTCTATTGCAATCAACAACCCACAAGCAAAAGAAATTACTTTTACGCTTTTCAATACCTATGACACAAAACGTAATGGGGTGATCGAAGCAGAGGTTTATTTGCCGCAAAAAGAGTTTGCGATCCTTGACCAGTCAGGTCAGGCGTTACCTTATACGATTTTAGAGCTTACCGACCAAACGGAGTATGTGTTGAATCAGGGGAACATATTAGATCCAGTCAAGGAGATCTATTTGCCGGAGAAAGTCTATAAAGCAAAAATTGCCATAGAAACGACTGACGTGCCGAGTATGGGGTATACCCAGCTGACGATTGATTTAAAAGGTGATACAAGCGCACCATTGCAGGAGATTACAACCAATACGATCGAAAATGAGTACTATCAGATCACTGTCAATAGCAATGGTTCGTTGGATATTCTAGATAAAACCAATCAAGTGCTTTATCAAAATCAAGGGATTATTGAAGAAAATGGCGACGATGGTGATTCATTCAATTATTCACCACCTGTGAAAGATTTTGTGATTTCATCAATTGATGCGCAACCAACGATCTCGATTCTGCAATCAGCGATCTACCAAAAGATTGATGTGGCATTCACCCTGAGGGTTCCGAAGGATTTAGCTGAACGTGCAGAAAAGAAGATCTCGGCTTCACTGCCGATCCAATTGACGATCGTGTTAAAAAAACAATCGCAACAAATTGATTTCAAATTAACGGTTGAAAATCAACAAGTGGATAGCCATCGGGTATGTGTGCTATTTGATACCGGAATTGCCTCGAAATTTTCGCTGGCTGACCAACAGTTTGGTACATTGCAGCGTCCGGTTATGTTTGAAAAAGAAATGGCCCTTTGGGAAGCCAATAAAGAGCAATGGAATGAGCAACCGATCGCCATAGAAACGTGTCAATCGTTTGTCAGTTTATTCGATGCATCCCATGGCGTAGCAGTAATGCCTCAGGGTGTACGTGAATATGAGATCGTGGGGGAAGCGTTTGATACGATTCGCTTAACGATTTTCCGAACCTATGGCTTCATGGGGAAAGAGAATCTACTGTATCGTCCAGGGCGTGCTTCAGGAGAATCAGTGATTGCGACACCAGCTGCGCAGTGTCACAAAACGATGCATTTTGATTTTTCTGTTGCTTACTTTGCGCAAGGATTTGATCAAGCAAATGTTGCGCAACGTGCCAAACAAGCAGTAACACCGATCACGCTTTATCAATCCGCAGAATTCCTGAATTCCCGATTGATTTTTACTTTAGGGCCGGTTGAACCAACCTTACCGGCAAACTATAGTCTTTTTGAGATCAATGGCAATTTGACCCTAAGTGTATTGAAAAAAGCCGAAGCTCGTCCAGGTTATATTTTGCGTCTATACAATGGGCTTTTAGATGAAGTTGGACACGCGACGATCACATTTAACCATCCAGTGAACGTAGTAGAAACAGTCGATTTAAAAGAAGCTACAAAAGAAGCACTTCTTGTGGAAAAGAATGTAGTCACTCTTGAAAAGATAGGCCATGCAAAATTTGTGACATTGTATGTAGAATAATTGCTAGTGATCGAGAGTAAGGATATTCAAGTGCAGAGTTGAAGAAAATTCATAGTGAAAAGGTCAACCTCCCGTATACATTTTAACCAGATGTGTATGGGAGGTAGGTTTTATTTTTGACTATTTTTAACAGTTTTTGTTGAGAGTCTATCAATTCACAGCAATGAAAGGCAAAGAATTTTCTCAGCCACAGCTTTTCCTAAAATTTCCCCTCCAGTTTGAGAAAAATGCAGATGATCCCCCGAATCAAATGCAGAAGCTAATCTCGTTTTATCAGAAGGATCTCTTACCATATCATTGATATCGATCGTATTTGCTTGAGTCATTATCCATTGATTAAACGCAGTTCGGATAGCTTCTTTTTCCTCGGTCCAACTCGGCTTTCCTTGGTTGTAAGAATAGTTAAAAGGGGGAAGCGTGAGGGGAACAAACGGAATGTCTGCTTTTTTTGCCAGATTTATTAGAACTTTGTAGTGTTTGATCAACTCATCTTTGGTAGGTAATTCTGAAAGTGGAGAGCCCGTTCCTGGATGAAATAAGTCATTTAACCCAATCAATGAAACGATCAAATCTGGCTTTTGATCCACGACATCTGCTTGGAACCTGTCGATTCCTGCAACACCAAAGCTGTCTTTCCAACGAGAAATCCCTGAACCAGCATGTGTCAGACGATTGCCTGATATGCCAGCATTAAAGCTTGTTGCAATCAGACCACGTTTGTTTAGATTGTCGATGACACTATCACTAAAATATCCTTGATTCGTCAAAGAGTCGCCAAAAAAAGCAATGACTTTTGCATCAACTTTCGTTTCTAGAGCAACTGAAGTAATCCCAAAAATAAAGTTATTGGTTTCTCTTATATTCGAATGGACTACTTGATCAGATAGTAAGTTTGCCGAGGAAGATACTCGATTGATCTCGTTGGAGAATAATGCCTCTATCAGAATATCGGCTCCTTTGGTTACTGAAAAATCAATGTCATCTGTCCATAAAGTGGATCCAGCTGGGACAATGAATTGTGGTCGATTATCTAAGGTAATAACATTGGATTGTTGGTTTCCCGGATTACTACTGATTTTTATCGACTCTACGTTTAAATCAAAAGAATCATAGCGGTTACAAAGTTCGAGTGCTAATCGTTGTCCAGAAAGCGGCTGCTTGATTCTTAAACGTAATTTACGTCCATTAGGAGAAAAGTTTAGTACTTGGTAATTAGAAAATACTTGATGCCAAATTATTTTTTTCATCATATATCACCTTACAGTTCATCTGCAGCTTTCATTTTATCATTGAAACCAAAAAGCCAAGTCAAAAGAAAGGATAGCAAAAATGTTCCTATATGAGAGAGTAGATAAGCATAGAAGTTTTTATCGATCCCTGCAACCGGGTTGATAAAAGAGGCAAATCCTATAACACCACCTGCGAATCCATAGTTGACCAAGTGAAGGAAACCTGCTAGAGAACCACCAAAAATATTTGAAAGGGTCACGAGATAGAAGACTTTTTTGTATTTTAGTAGAATACCATAGATTGCAGGTTCGCCAACACCGCATATTTGTGAAAGAGTGGCAGCAAAGGCAACTTGTTTTAGTTGAGCTTTTTTTGTTTTCAATGCGATTGAGCACGTTGCACCCGCGATACCCATCATCAATACAGACGAGAAGGCATTCATCATACTAAATCCGTTAACAGTTAAATCGTTGACGATGATCGGAATCAATGGCCAATGCATGCCGAAGACCACTAAGACTGGAAAAAGTGCGCAATAGACTGCTCCGCCAATAATCGTGTTAAAGTCAAAAATGGTACTAATTCCGAATGCTAGCCCATCACTAATAATCGTTATGATTGGTCCGATGATAAGAAGAACGGCTAAGCTTAGTACCAGAACTTCAACGATTGGTGACACAATGGAAGAAATCACGAGAGGAACAATTTTCTTTAAAAACTTTTCAACATACGTTGCTAACCAAGCAGCGACCAGAATAGGGAAAACCGAAGCTGTATAATTCATAATGGGGAATTCTATGCCAAAAATAGCGACCTTCGCAGCTGTACTTGAAGCAATAGTGACTATATTTGGATGAATGAGTATCGCACCCACGACTGCCAGAACAATAGGATTCACCTTTAATTTTTGAGCTGCAGTAAAACCTAAGATGACAGGTAAAAAATAAAAAATGCCATCTGCAATCGTGCTAATCAATAGATAAGATTGCGAACTATCTTGTAATAAACCAAACGTCACCAACGAAGCTTGTAATCCTTTGATTATTCCAGCTCCTGCAAGAAGACCGATGACGGGCATCATTGAACCTGTAATTATGCCAATAAACTGATTGAAGCCATTTCGAAATAGCTGAAGAAAATCACTATTGGAATCATTTTCCACCACTCCCTCTGTAGAATCAAAGACTTGATCATTGTTTAACTGGCGCATTACTTCCTCGTAAATAGCATTTACTTTGTTTCCAACAACCACCTGATATTGTCCTTGAGCTTCTACTACGCCCATTACATCATCCAACTCTTTTATCTTAGTTGTATCGGCTTTCTCTTTGTCCACTAGATAGAAACGAACACGTGTAATGCAGTGGATCACATTTTTGATATTATTTTTTCCACCAACGTACTCAATCATGTACTCCGCTAACTGTTTGTCACTCATAATAAAACCTCCTCATTTCTTTTAACCGGTTACGCTCATTTTAAATTTGTTTAAACAAATAATCAAGCATTTGTTTAAACAAATTTAAGTTTTTTGTATAGGTAGAATGATATCATGTTATAATTAACTGAAAGAGTGAGGTGGAACTATGGTGAATAAGTTTCGGGATATATATGACACTTTGAAAAATGAAATTAATGAGGGACTCTATAACGATACAATGGTTTTACCGACCGAAATGGCGTTAATTGAGCGATTTGGTACTAGTAGAAATACAGTTCGCAGAGCGATTCAACTGCTTAATGAAGATGGATTGGTTTATAGTGTGAAAGGAAGAGGGGTAGTTATTCTTGAAAGAATCGAGATTGACAAGAAGTCTTTCAAGGTAGGAAATTTTCAAGGATTGAAGGCACTATCCGCAGATACTGAGGTCGAAAAAAAAACAATTGTGCAAGAATTTCACGAGTTGACTGTTGATGATTCATTAGCAAAAAAAATTTCATTTCCGGTTGGTGAAAGAGTATACCTTGTGAAACGATTACGCCTCATTGATGGGAAAGCGATGATGTCAGATACGAGTTATTTCAAAAAAAGTATCGTTAAGGGTCTTAATGAGAAAATCATAGCCGGATCAATCTACGACCATATCAAACAAAACTTAGATTTTAAAATCGCTGCATCAAAGTCTATAATGAAAGTTGAATCTGCAAAAGATTCTGACTTTAAAGAATTAGCTTTAGGAAAAAATAATTGTGTGGGAATATTGGAAAATGCGGTCTATAATGATATGGGAAAATTATTCGAATATACGACAATCAGGTATATTCCTAACGAATATGCACTCATTTCATTTGATCAAAATTAAAAACTGGTTTAGCTAAATAACATAAAAGATCATAGCAAAGGGATTTCTAGTACATTGTCTGTATACTTTTTTTCTATTGCACTTGTACAAATCAACTAGCTGTCATTTATTTCTAAGTTGATAAATGAATGTGAGTTATCTAAAACAAGACCGAATAAAAGCCAAAAGGTGGGAGAATACTATGAGAATTAGAGCTGCTGCATTGTCTGATCATAAAGAACTAGCTCATTTGTCGAAAGTACTAGGCTATCCAATCGAAGAAGAAGTATTGATCGAAGGCCTAAAGAGAATTTTAGCTGAGGAGGATCATCTCTTGCTGGTCGCTGAAATAGAGGGAAAAGCAGTTGGAATGATTGAAGCACAGCCATATTCAACAGTTTATTCTGCCGGGCGATTTTTTAATGTCCTAGGTTTGGTAGTGGATGATCAAGTGCAAAAGCAAGGCGTTGGCGGGAAACTACTGTCGGCAATTGAAGCAGAAGCCCGACAGCGAGGAATGCAAGGCATTCGATTAAATTCGAATGTCAAACGCCATGCTGCCCACAAGTTTTATGAAAACCATGGCTACCACAGCAGTCATGAACAGAAACGGTTTATCAAGGAATTATAAAAATGCAAAGACGCTGGAGGAGTGACAAACGACTCTTCAGCGTCTTTTTTGTATCCACGTTTTTATTTGTTCAATTTAAGACAGAAAATCTAGGTTCTAAGGGATCAATGCTAGCTGTAGCCTTCAGATACAAATGCATAGATCATGGAGGAACATTTCTTTAATCTTTTAGTGAAGAGGATAATTTTATTAACTGGTCCACGATTAAATAGATATCATTCTATTTCTATGACTTGAATAGTGGTAAGAAAATCACTCAATCGTTGAGGAAAATGGACGTACACTAGATAAACCCATTTAATTGCTACATTTTTATCCGTCTAATCATAGGAATGTATTAATGTTTGCTAAAGATCAATCAGATACTCAAACTTTTTTAGTTTTTGATAAGCTGATTTTCCTTTTCTTGAAAGTTTCACTTTGCTGAATTTAAATCGTCTTCGATTGGCTGATAGCAAGGATCGATGTAATCGAGTATTGATGATAGATTCAATTTCATTCTCTTCTTCTGTGGTTAATTTGATAGGGGAATACCCGCTTTTAATCAAAGAATATGAATATTCCAGACAGCTCATTTTATAAATAAAAGCAGTCAATTTTACTTTTTCGACCCTCATTTAATCACCCTTTCTTCTTAAAATATAGTAGTAAAGAAGATACAAAATTGCCATTCGATATTTACTTCGTGTTATGCAAATATTGAAAAAGAGATGAGTTTATGATGGAAGTTCCCTCTATTTATGGCCTGTTATTTTAGTAAGAAAGTTTTTTTTCTTATCTACTGATTTTTAATAACTAGAAGAAATACCCGGTAGTGATATGAATAGCCTAGCTATATCAAGGGAATGACATAGGAAAGCAACAACTTAAAAAAAGCAAGACCTAAAATTTTTAAAAGCTGCTTTTTTTGTTTTTTTTTTGCACGGTATTTTTGCGAATTTGGTGCCATTTTAAAAATGATTTTTACTATTTTTTTATTAAAAAACAATTGTTTTCTCTGGGGGGGACTTAGTATGCAAGAAATAATAAATGAATATACGGGTTATAAATAATTGTTATTTTTCTCAAAAATGCATGGCGCTATGAAAATTTCGATTTTGATTTTTTCTTACCCACTTGTAATCTATTAGATGCAAGAAGCAAACAGAACGCACCGTTTTTTTTCGAAAAGTTGAATCACTAATTTTAAAAGGTAGACTAAAAGATTTATTTTTCAAAAATATCTGTTAGAAGTGATTCAGCTTTTATAAAAGAAAAATACAATGAGTCATCTAAATTGATGGCTAATTTTCACTAAAGGAGGGTGGTGAATGAAATCAAAAATAGGTGAGGGAATGTTGGTCTTTTGCATAGTAGTTTTCATCCATTTTCCAACTATTGTTTATGGTACACAAACTCAAGAAGTGAAAACTGAAGGCATGATTAGTTTCACTGGTACATACGAACCCATTGGCGCGCCAGAGCCTAAGCCGCCAGTTCACGTTGTCAAGCCACCTTCAGATGGTAGTTCAAGTTTGGAAAAAACTTTTCCACAAACAAATATGATCACAAAAACTTGGTGGAAATCGATTGGATTAAGTTTACTTATCATTGTCGTTTGTTGGTGGGGGAAAGCATTGAAAAACATATATGAATTAAAAGAAAGTAGGAATGAAATATGAAATTTATTCGTTTAGCGTCAATTGCCGTATTATCTACCACTGTTTTAGCTGGAAGTGCGACCAAAGCTTATTCACAAGAGGTTCGAGATGTAACCTCGAATGGACAAGTTGAGTTTCGTCCGGCGGGTGAAGAGGATGGAGAGTTAGAGGTGGTGAATCCAGTACCAAATCCAGATGTGGAGATTGAACCCGAAATTCCTGGGACCACTGGAGAATTATCCATCATGAAAGTAGCAACGATGAATTTCGGTACACAAGTAATATCTAATCAAGATAGAGAATATAACATGGTTGCAGAAATGCAGCAAAAATCTGGAACAACGGGTGACGATAATAAAGTACCTTATGTCAGTTTTGCTCAGGTTCATGATCTACGAGGAACAAATGCCGGTTGGGATCTAGAAGTTAGTTTAAGTAATTTTGAGTCACAAACACAAAACAATATTTTGACGGGTGCTTGGATAGAGTTTGTTGGTTCTGAGATTAGGTACGAGGGAAGCAATAATTTAAATTCACCTAGCGCTCATGAAGATAATTTAGAACTACTCACAAACGGGGCTGCTCGTTCAGTGATGAGAGCGATAAAAGGTCAAGGCGCCGGGGTTTCTTCAGTTGTCTGGGGAAATCAAGAAGAACTGACAAATCAATTTTCCTCAGAAGATTTTGATTCTAAAAATGATGTTGTAGAAAATGGTGCCATCAAATTGCATGTTCCGGGTTCTACTGCTAAAGATGCGACCACGTATAAGGCAACACTGTTATGGGATTTGACAACGACTCCTAATGGCGATGTTGGTGATGAAGAAAATAATATTTAGTAAGAGCAGGCACCAGAAAACTTTATGAAAAATTCTCTACAGCGTTGCATGAATGTGTAGCGTTGTTTTTTTTAGAAAGGATGATTCATTTGAACCATACTCATATATCTACTTATTTACAGCATTTGTTCCTTAAATATAAGGTTTTTTTTCTTCTTTCGATTTTCTTGTTTCCAGCATTGGTCCAAGCCGAAGAAAGTAGCCTGAATTTTCATGTTGTACCGGAATTACCTGCTAGCCAAGTAGACAGTACAAATAGTTACTTTGATCTGAATCTAGCACCAGGTTCAAAAGAGAAATTGTCCTTAAAGCTTCATAACGGGAGTGAAGAAACCATTCAAGTGCGAATCACCCCTCATACTGCTTATACCAATGTGCATGGTTTCGTGGAGTATGGCAAAAAGGCAGAAGAACCGGACCCAACATTACTATATTCTCTTGACGAATTGATTGAATCACCAGATGTGGTCGAGCTCAGTGGAAATGAAACAAAAACAGTGAACTTATCACTTCAAATGCCAGACGCTTCCTTTGATGGATTTCTAGCAGGTGGGCTGCGTATTAGTGAAGTGAAGGAAGAGACAGAAGAAACGGTTAGTGAGCAAGAGGGGGTTGCAGTAAAAAATGAATTTGCTTATGTCATAGGAGTTGTGGTCAGCAATACTCGAGATTCTGTAGAACCAGATTTAGAACTCTTAGATGTTTTCCCAAATCAATTGAACTTTCGCAATGTAATTAGCGCGACGATTCAAAATGTGACGCCAACCTTTGTGAATCGACTAGCCATTAAAGCGAGTGTTCAGCGCGAAGGTGAAACAGAAATTCTTTATGAGGCAAGTGACGAGCAAATGCAGATGGCACCTAATTCCCACTTTCATTTTCCAATTCCTTTGGGAGGCGATCGTTTTGAAGCTGGCAATTATCTTTTGAAACTGACAGCAACTTCTAAAGGGGAGACGTGGTCCTGGGAACAAAAATTTACGATTGATTCTGAAAAAGCGCGAAGTTATAACCGTACAGATGTCACGATTGACGCAAGAACAAACTGGTGGATGATAGGATCACTTGTTTTATTTTTTGCGTTATTGGGGATGATCGTTTACGAACTCTATAAGAAAAAGCTTAAAAGAAAGTCAGGAGGTGTGAGATCGGATGAGTAAATTATTTAGGAAAGCGGTAATTTATATTATCGCTTTCAAAATGATTGCACAATCATTCTCTGTACCATTGAACATGGCTTTTGCAGAAACGCTTACTGATTTTGATGATGTATCTGAAACTAATGAATTTCCTTCTATCGTGGAGCAAACAGAAGCGGACGAATTAAAGGATGAAACCTTTCATTTTTCTGATACTTATCTTAAAGGAAAAGTATCAGAACCGATAATCGTAAAGATTTTTTCAAACAGTGAGTATCTATCTGTTCCTATTACTTTGCCAGAAGAGGCACAGATTGTTGAAGAAAAATTACCAGAGGGTATTTCTATAAAACAAGAAGCACAATTAGGTCGGTGGCTAATTGAATCCGTTCGTCCTCAAGATACATTTGACATTCCTTTGTTTTTCGAAGTTCCAGGGAAATATCAAGTATCTGTATTAGAAAAAATACTTGTTCTTGAAATAGAAGAAGAGCAACCTACAAATGAGGCTAGGGACACAGAGTCAGAGGAAAACAATGGTATTTTTCCTGATGAAGATGGAATTGCTGGACAAGAAAGTGTAGAAACGGGTATTGATTATGAAGCATACAGTGAACATCTTGAGTTATTCAATGAAGTTTTTGAAGGCACACCATTAAACGAGAACAGAAAAGTTATCGTAGATGTGAACAATCTGCAAGACTATTTTCATTTTATTGGCAACGCAAAGAATGACGGTTTTGGTCAAGTGACACTCACGGAAGAAGTAACCAATCAAGCCGGTGCCATAACTCTAAAAGAAAAAATGCTCTCTGGTTATCCTATGCGAGTCACTGGCTCGATTAATACTGGACGTCTCAGTAATACGGGTTTAGGTTCGAGTAGAGGTGGCGATGGGGTCGGCTTTGGTTTTCATGCGGATGACTTAGATGCTGTAGGTGAAACAGGTCAGGGGATGGGGCTTGCAGGATTGGCTTCTTCTTTTGGCTTTAAAATTGATACGTATAGAAACAGTAGCGCAACAGCTCTAACTGAAGCGGACCCCTCGTCAATAGATGGAACTTCAAACTCTGCATTTGGTGCATTTGTTTATACAGACTCAAACTCAGGCATCCTGCGAAACTATCAAGGGAATGAAGCGCCTCCTCGAGTCACAACAAATCCCAGTAATAACTCTTTTCGAAATTTCTCGTTAGTTTACAATCCCGGTGTCGACAACAAAATACTCAGTATTAGCTATGAAGGAAGAGTATGGCGAGTTGATGTTTCTCAGTGGATAGACACAGAAGACTTATCTTTTATCATTTCTGCTGCGACAGGTGGGTCAGTCAACCTCCATCAAATTCGTCTTGATCGCTTTGAGTATGTGGCAGCAGCTACGGAATATGATTTTATTGAAGGGGATCGGACCAATTTTTTGGACCATTTTCATTTGAGCGGTTCGGCAATTTATAATGACCAGACTGGAATCGTCACACTAACCGAGGATAGGAGCAATCAAAACGGTAGTATTTTACTTAAAGAAAAATTGAGTAATATCCATCCCTTTGAGTTTAAAGGCCGTGTCAATATTGGGAATGGAAACGGAGGACAAGGAGCATCGGGTAGTTCTTTGAGCGGAAGTGATGGCGGTGATGGAATAGGTTTTGGCTTCCATCAATCTGAACTTGATACGTTAGGTCAGTCTGGACAAGGGATGGGCATAGCAGGACTGCAAAACGCTTGGGGATTTAAATTAGATACTTATCACAATCGTGTGGATTCGGGATCTGCCACTGCAGATTTAGACGAGTTTCGATCCACTGGTGTTTGGCCTTTGGTTACCCACAATCCACATGGGTCATTCATCTATACCAGAGACGATGGAATGTTGACTAGCCATGTAAGTAACAATAACGATAGTTCAGCAGCAAAGGCGATCTTAAGGAATAATAATAATTTATTTAGAGAGTTTAAAATGACCTATAATCCCGGAGAGTATGATTCGATTTTGTCAATTGAGTATAATGGTCAGGTTTGGCACCATGATGTCAGTGAATGGCTATCTAGTGGAAATGTTACTGCTTTGTCTTTTATTATTTCAGCAGCAACAGGCGCTCAGAGTAATCTACAACAGATAGAGGTAGATTACTTTAAATATATTGTTGGAGAGGGATCGGTCAACGTTGAATACAAAGATATTGATACACAGGAGAATATTTTGTCTGGGGAATCCTTTACGGGCAAGTTGGGTGACTCCACTTTCATCGATCCTAAAAGTAAAGAAAGTGATGAACCATTTCTTAATGGCTATGATTTTGTAGGAATTAGTGAAGACTCCTCTTCGCTGATTGACGACAAAGGATATTACACATTTTCAGATGAAGAAAAGACAATTATTTATTACTTTACTAGAGCAAAAAATGAAGTCAAAGTGATGCACGTCGCCGAGCCAGGAACGATTGTTTTTAAAGAAGAAACCGTTGAAATTCCCGTGAATCAACACAAAGAATTTTCTGCAGAATATTTTGAAGGATATGAACTCTTATATATTCAAAATGATGAGGAAATCTTAGAAGATGTGCAATCTCTTACTTTAAAAATTCAAAGAGACTCTCCCAAATGGATCCGATTCGTTTATATAAAAGAAAATGATCGTGTTTCTCCGTTAGATCCACTAGCTCCAGATAAAGAAGTAAATCCTGAAAATCCCCCATCTCTGCCTGAAAACCAGGGATTGTTCAGTATTGATTTTGCATCCAATTTTTATTTTGGCTCCTTTGCAATTTCCGCACAAGACAAAAGATATTATGCTAAGCCACAAAGATTATTATCAGTTGATGGAATGTTCATTGAAGAGGAGATTCGACCAAATTACGTTCAAGTCAGCGATCGCCGTCCATCAAATACTCGTGGGGGATGGGAGCTCTCTGTGAGTCAAAACGAGCAATTCTATAGCGCTGAAACAGGATCGGAGTTAACAGGGGCAAGCTTTATATTCCAGAATCAACAATTAGTTTCAGTACAAGATGGCATCGAACCTGGCTTGCAGCAGACGACACCTATCACACTTATTCCTGGTGGAGCTAAACGCACGGTTTTAAAAGCTCAAGGAGCTGAAGGGACGGGAACATGGATTTATCGATTTGGTGATTTTGAAAGTGCTGGTCGAAGTGTGATTTTAGAGGTTCCTAAGGGTGCCAATCCTGATGCTGCAAGTTATAAAACGACATTAACCTGGGAGTTAAGTTCGGTACCATCTAATTGATTTCTCTCGTGAAAAAGTTTGTTTCTTTGGCTTATATAGGAAAATATCAAGTGAAAAGGTCTGCGATGGAGTTGATAGCTACTATCCATGCTACCGTTCGTTTAAGTTTGGACAAGTATTAAATCGAGAATCAGAATAGCCTATACGTGCATTTTGACAGATCATCTACACGTCATTCAATAATGATAAATCAATGATTCCTCCCTTTTTTATGGGCGCACATAAATTATTCTGACAGATATTAATAATAGGTGTCTTTCTTTGTTTAGTTGAAGGCTTACGATACTTTTCTGATCGCTTAACAGGTCTCTTTGTGGTGAAGTCTACAATCAAGGTATGTTTCTAAAATGATCAGTGTTGGATAGGGATCCATTGTTCAAGTGATAGAAATTTCTTAAAACATACCAGAGTTCCTAGGTTCTAAAAGAACTAAATGAATGCTAATAGAGCGAATGATACTTATGAACAAAGCGATACTAAAGCGAGTATTAGCAATCTATTTAAGTACTAGTTAGTAGATGGAAAGATAGAAAATGATTACAAATAAAGCGAGGAATATGATGCGTGAACTTCAAATTGCTTTTATTACAAGTCCTATGATCAGAAGATGGATGCGAATTTTAACTATTATAGAACAAGAAGAGACTTTTACAACTATTACGCTAGCTGATAAATTGGCAATCTCCCAACGTACACTAGTCAAAGATATTCATTTAATAAAAGAACACTTCGGTGATAGTGTTGCTATTTATTCAAATAATACTGGTTTTCGTTTTGCTGAAATCGATCGTCTAATGTACCAAGAGAAAAAAGAGGAACTTTTAGACCAAGATGCACTTTATGAAATATTGGAAAGAATTTTTTATGGTGATTTTGCTGACCTCGATGAACTCGCACATCAGTACAATTATGCAGAAACTACCCTAAGACGTTTTTTAAAAAAGACACAACCAACATTGGAAGAATACGATCTTAGCCTCAGCTTTAAACCTGTAAAATTTATTGGAGAGGAGTCAAACATAAGGAAATTTTTCTTTGATTTTTATTATGGAGGCGAACAAACTCCACAAACGGTTCGCCCCCCAGATGACCTGCATGCAATTATTCGAAAAGAACTTTCAGTAGAGTTGAAAACTTATAAAATAGGAACGGGAATTTCAATTGCTGCCTTCTATTCATTACTTTACTTGACTATGGTAAGAGTAAAACAAGAACAGTTGATTAAGGTTCCCGAATGGGCTAAGAGACTCGTTTATCAGGATGAGGATTACCAGTTATTTGAGTCACTGATCCCAATCATTGATAGAGAATACGGAATTCTCCTGCCGAAAGATGAGTTAGTCTGGCTCTATTTAATGATTGTATCAAAACGTACTACAAGTTGCTTGGAATACGAGCAGTGTTTTTTGCTGCGATTTGATCAATGGCCTCAAACTACTGCAATAGTCACTGATTACTTTTCAAATGAACTCTTTAGTCAATGGGATCGTCCTTTGTTAATAACCTTTACGAGGTCTTATTTCATTGCATGGCAATTAAGTAACGCTCTTTGGCCAATATGGAATAAACAGCAAATAGAAGTGAGACATATTGCCATGCAACAATCATCCTATGAAAAAAATGTAGCGTTCCTGAAAAAACATCAGGAGGAATTAAGATTATCTGCTACAGCACTTGAGGAATTAGCTGTTGGATTTACTTTATTTAGTGAACTTTTAATTCATTCTCATCAGCCTCGTCAAAATATTTTATTTTTATTGGAGGGCGATTCAATGGTGGTTCAAAGTATCCGTCTTCAAGCACAACGTTTGTTAGGCGAAAGCTATCAGCTAAATTTTTTATCCTTACCAGAGTTGACAGAGGAGCGCTTAAAATCTAATAAAACAGATTTAATAGTCACGAATTACCGACCATATATTTTTGATTATGAGTTGGAGAAAGATTATCTCCTTATTAATACAATTCCAAATCAGAAAGATTGGGATCAACTAATGCAGAGGTTAAATACTTTAGTGACAAGTTAACTTGATTAAAAAATACGTTTTGAAAATGAAGATAGATAATCTTATTAAAATACTTACTAGGGTTGATGATTTTACTTATTCAAAGATTAAGTACAAAAAGCAAAATTGTACACAAATCGAAAGATTGGAATTCATCATACTTTTTGTGTGCACTATGATTATTTTAAAACTCGTCATATTAAGGTATTGTGATGTTTCTATGGGGATTCACGAGGGAAATTAATGATGAGTCATGCTCATTAAATCTCATAATAATTACCGATTAATCGATGAGATGGTCAAAATGGAATTCGTTACTGGTAAAGTGAGAACATAAAAAATATTAGCTAGCGAGTAGCAGTTACGATTGCGTAGAAAAGGACGTGAGTTCTTTTCTACGTATTTTTTTGGTTTGCCTCATTGATTGAGTTGAAATATTTGGAGGGTTCATTTGTTATATATGGAAGGGATATTTTTCTTATTACATGAGTCGTATTAGGAAGTTTTAAATAAAAGTAGGCAAATTATATAGTAACAAGTTTATATAATGAAGATTTTGATGGCTAATTTATATTAAGCTTATATACCGATACAAAGCGAAATATTCTTTCTTTTTATTAAAATTAACAAAAGATTATGTAGATGGAAACGTTATCGAACCATAATGGGCTTTCTTCTTATTCCAATTTTTAGCGAAGTTTTCAAAAAAGACATATGGTTATTATTTGTTATATTAACGCTAAAAAAATCATCTTTTTATCTGCGTTTCTGAAAAGTGCAATATGCTATGAAAATTTAGATTTTAATTTCTTCACTACCCTGTGTAACCTTATATGTGTAATGAGGATGCGTAATTTCAATACTTTTAATTAGCGATCAAATTCATTGTTTTCGATCGTGGAAATATTCACTATTTGCGGTAAACATCCTTTTTTATTTTATAAAAGCGAAGCAGGTAAGTAATAAAATTTTAGGATCTATAGAAAAGAACGTAGCATGTCATCTTAGCTTTCGAACCAAAACCTTATTTTTCAATGACGCTCCTTAAGAAAAATGGTTCAAGGAAAAGAAGAAGGGGGATGAGTACATCAAATAGTTAGCTATCTCACTACATGTATAAACAGTCATGAGCATTCATTGAAATCATAGCAATGAGTAAAAGTTTAACGCAATGAATGGAAGATTTATCTCAAAAACTGGTCAAACTGATTAAATTGGAGAGTTGTTCAATGTTAAAGCACTCAAAGTTAGTTCAAATTAAAGCAAAACTTAGTAGCTATTATGAAAAAAGTAATATGCAAGGTCAAACGGTCATCTACATTTCGTGGTCAACTGGTCAAAGTAGGGCAGAAGTAAAGTCTTTCTGCTCGAAGGATTTTGATAGAACATGGATTAAGGTTCAAAGATTTTTTGAAAGAAATAATTTGAGTATGGTCAAGTATCTCAAATTTGATGTTGTCATCTACTCAAAGAAAATTCCTTATCAAAAATTTGACGAAATGCTAAAAGAAACACCAAGAAACAACTATTTTCGATATGGGATCGCTTTTGATGAGGAATTACGTATTTCTTTGCTGGAAGAAGAAATTAATGGGAATATGATTTTCCAACCGGATAGAGAGCATAAAATTGGGAAAAATAAACCAAATTTATCTTTCAATCATGTAAATCTGAGCAAATATCTTTTCCGGAAATATAAGAAACCTATTATTTTACCCGATCCCCTCAAGGCTATCACCATTTTTAGAACGAGAGGAATAATGGTGAATGAAGGCTCGGAACTCTATGAGCTTCAGTATCGTGGACCGGGGATCAATGTGAGACAGCATTTGAAGAAAAATATTGTATCTGATTTAGAAAGAGTGATTAAAGATGGGCGCAAATATTTAAGCGACCAAATACTTGATTCAGGAAAATTCATATATGGCTATTTTCCTCAGTTTAATAAAACGCTAATCAACTACAATACGGTAAGACATTTTTCCACTTTGTATGCGTGGTTAGAAGCAGTCGAAGACTTAGAAACCTATGAAGAAGATCTTCCGAAAATTAAGAGTGGGCTTGACTGGGGGATTCAAAACCTAACGACTGATATTGAAGGGCACTTGCTTTTCAAAGATATTATCGATCGAAGAATCGACGCCTTTGAATACAAACTTGGAAGCAATGCGATGGTGCTGTTAGCATTTTCAAAGTATCAAGAAATAACTGGTGATTTACAGTATGAAGAAATTCTTATCAATACGGTGAAAATGATCAAAGAATATTTTATTCAAGATGGAGATACAATTCACGTTCTAAACGAAAAGTTAGAAGTAAAAGAGGCTTTCCGGACAGTTTATTACGATGGCGAAGTACTATTCGGTCTCGCTAGAGCGTATAAGCAAATTCCAGATGATACCACTTTATCATTAGCGGAATCAATTTTGAAAAAATTAGTAGAAAAAAAATATTATAAATACCATGACCATTGGATAAGCTATGCCGTTAATGAGCTATCAGCTTTATTACCTAAAGAGGAATATTATGAGTTTGGTATTCGAAATGCTACAGAAAATTTGAATTTTATCAACAAACGAGACACTGCTTATCCTACCATGCTAGAACTTTTAGTTGCGGCTGCTAAATTTGTTGATCACTTAGATACAAGTGAACAATATTCACATTTGTTAGAGAAGTTTCCTAAAGCGAAGGATATAAAACCAACTATGGATAAGCGAGCGTTGCATGAAATGAACGTAGGGGTGTTTTATCCGGAGGTTGCTATGTATATGGCAAAACCAAATATCATTGCTGGTGGTTTTTTTGCAAGACACGATAATTTTAGAATGAGAATAGATGATGCAGAGCACTTTTTAAGTGGACTAATCAATTATAAGAATTATCTCAAAAGCAATTGAGGTTCACTTAATTGCTAAGTTTATATTTATTTTGAATGTGAACTTAGCAATTAATAGAAATCTTATTAATTACTAAAAGGGAGGAAAAAATGAAAAATCAATTTGATCACGTTCAGTCATTGAATAGGAAAAATATTAAGAAAAAAAATGCTAAAAATAAGCTAATTTACAATGCTATGATTGCTGGTGTAATTACAAGCGGCTTGTTTGTAGCTGAAACAAAAGTAAATGCCGAGTCTGTAAACGTTACAGATAGCACAGGAGGCTATGAAGAAGTTGCACCTCGAATAGGGATTAACTTTGGCTTCACAGATAAGTTCAATAAATTATCTGCAGATGAGGACGGGATTCACATAGCAACAGCAGGTGAATCTAATACATGGCTAAACATTGGTTTGATTTCTCAATTTAAGCAAACGATCTATTTAGATCCTGATTTAGCAGATCAATTCTTCTTAACCCCAAATTATACAGACTATATTTCAGGAACGATTTCTCGACCGTCAACTTTCTTAGGTTGGGGTGATGTAACTGAAGACATTAAAGATGTATGGGATGCGAGAACCGGCATTATCTCAGGTTATGAAACGATGGGGTATGATCCTGATACCCATTCCATCACCTATTATACCCCTAACTATTTAATTCAGTTGAGTAGTGTAGATATTGCTATTGATCTAAAGATTGATTTGGCAAGATGGAAAGAAGATAATCCTCGAGACAACATGGTGATTAGGAAGGATAATTACTCTGTTAGAAGTGTAACAACTAGTGCAGACTGGATTGTTATTGGAGGTAGTGGAACAATATCCGGGGAACTTTCTTCTGAGGGGATTTATAACACTTGGATAGAGAACCCGGTAGAGACGACTACATTATTAACTTCTGACGATCAAAATTTCTATGGAAATGGGAAGCAAGATCTCGTTAATGAACATGATACCGATTATTTTGTTGAACTATTAGTCAATGGTGTACCAAGAGATACAATTGGTATGGATGAAGACGGCAATTGGGAATACGATTTTGGTAGTTTTCTGCGAGAGGGTGATATCGTTACCGCAAGGGTAAAAGGAGTTCATCAATACGTATTGCGCAATGGAAAAAGGTATACAAAATATTCTGGTATTACTTACCATAGCACAGGTACAGATATTGTAGACTATGAAGATTGGGTAGTAAGTAATCCAATAGTTCATCAAGCGTACACTGGTGAGTATTTAGTTACTGGGTTAAACTTGCCACAAAATCGTCAAGCGGGAAGAACGTATGATTTAGTATTGACTATTGAAGGGCAGGAAGTCCTAAGAAGAGAAAATATCTCAAATGATTTTGAATTCTCTTCAATGTGGATCGTGGATGGATCACCAGCGCCGTTGCCTGAAGGTGCAGTTGTTGAAGCATATGTCATTGGAAAACAAGATGGGCATGAAGATAAAGTAAGCTCAACAACTACGATGATTGTTGAAAATATCGATGACTATGATCAATGGGAAGTTCAAGCTGCAAGAGTTGATCCATTAAAAGAAGACGATCAACTGATTAGTGGAAGTGTTCCACTTCAGAGTAGAGCGTACGAGAGAAGCTATAACTTAGAACTACTGGTGAATGGCCGTCTCGTTAATACTGAAGAAGATATTCCAGTAACAAGTAGAAGTTATGTATTCGCATATGATGTAAATGAATTAAATCTAGATCTTTCTTATGGCGATGAAGTAACAGTCAGAGTTGTCGGACAACAACCGGATGTTGCTAATCCGAGTCAGATAAGAACTAAGGCAGTTGAGACAACAGTAAATGTCGATGACACAACTGGCTACAATAACTGGGTAGTCAATCAACCAAAACTAAATGATATCTATGTTGGTGACAATGTAATAACAGGAAGTCATGAACAAGATGATACATTTGGTAGAACGTATTCACTTGACGTTTATATCAATGGTGAACTTGTAGAGAAGAATGTACCAATCAATGCTAGCGGTGAATTTGAAATTCCACTAGATGCTGAGCTCAATCTTGGTGATGAAGTAAGTATTGTTGTAAACGGACATCAGGAAAATCGTGATGATAAACAGTCTGATATGGTTGCTGTAATTATACAAGAACCTATTGATACTGACTCAGATGCTGATTCCGATTCAGATTCAGATTCCGATTCAGATGCTGATTCAGACGCCGATGCGGATGCTGATTCCGATTCCGATTCAGATTCCGATTCAGATGCTGATTCAGACGCCGATGCGGATGCTGATTCCGATTCCGATTCCGATTCAGATTCCGATTCAGATGCTGATTCAGACGCCGATGCGGATGCGGATTCAGATTCCGATTCCGATGCGGACGCAGATTCAGATTCAGACGCTGATGCTGATTCCGATTCCGATTCAGATGCTGATTCGGATGCGGATTCAGATTCCGATTCCGATGCGGATGCTGATTCCGATTCAGATTCAGACGCTGATGCGGATGCGGATTCAGATTCAGATGCAGATTCCGATTCAGACGCAGATTCAGATTCAGACGCCGATGCTGATGCGGATTCAGACTCAGATGCAGATGCCGACTCAGATTCAGATTCCGACGCTGATGCCGATGCAGATTCTGATTCAGATTCAGACGCTGATGCCGACTCAGATTCCGATTCAGATTCCGACGCTGATGCAGATTCCGATTCCGATTCAGATTCCGATGCTGATGCGGATTCAGATTCAGATTCCGATTCCGATTCCGATTCAGATGCGGACGCCGATGCTGATTCAGATTCCGATGCTGATGCGGATTCAGATGCGGATGCGGATGCCGATTCCGATGCGGACGCCGATGCGGATGCTGACTCAGATTCCGATTCGGATGCGGATTCAGATTCAGATTCCGATGCCGATGCTGATGCAGATTCAGACGCAGACGCTGATTCAGATTCAGACGCCGATGCTGATTCCGATTCAGATTCCGATGCGGATTCAGACTCAGATGCAGATTCCGATTCAGATTCAGACGCTGATGCTGATGCTGATGCAGATTCAGACGCCGATGCTGATGCTGATGCGGATGCAGATTCAGATTCAGATGCGGATGCCGATGCCGACTCAGATTCAGATTCCGATGCAGATGCGGATGCGGATTCCGATTCCGATTCGGATGCGGATTCAGATTCCGATTCCGATGCGGATGCGGATGCGGATTCCGATTCCGATGCGGATGCAGATGCTGATTCCGATGCGGATGCGGATTCAGATGCTGATTCCGATGCGGATGCGGATGCGGACGCCGATTCCGATGCGGATTCCGATTCAGATGCCGACGCGGATTCCGATTCCGATTCCGACGCGGATTCCGATTCCGATTCCGACGCGGATTCCGATTCCGATTCCGACGCGGATTCCGATTCCGATTCCGACGCTGATTCAGATGCGGATTCCGATTCCGATGCGGATGCGGACGCCGATTCCGATTCCGATTCCGACGCGGATGCAGATTCCGATTCAGATGCGGACGCCGATTCCGATGCGGATGCGGACGCCGATGCAGATGCAGATGCGGATGCGGATTCCGATTCCGATGCGGACGCCGATGCTGATTCCGATGCGGATGCAGATTCAGATTCCGATTCAGATGCGGATGCCGATGCGGATTCCGATTCAGATTCCGATTCCGATGCGGATGCGGACGCCGACTCAGATTCCGATTCAGATGCTGATGCTGATTCAGATTCCGATTCCGACGCTGATGCGGATTCCGATTCCGACGCTGATGCGGATTCCGATTCCGACGCTGATTCTGATTCCGATGCGGATGCGGATGCCGACTCAGATTCCGACTCAGATTCCGATTCCGATTCAGATGCGGATGCCGACTCAGATTCCGACTCAGATTCCGATTCAGATTCAGATGCGGATGCCGACTCAGATTCCGATTCAGATGCGGACGCCGATTCCGACGCCGATGCGGATGCTGATGCTGATGCGGACGCCGACTCAGATTCCGATTCAGATGCTGATGCCGATGCCGATTCCGATGCAGACGCTGATGCTGATTCCGATTCAGACGCTGATTCCGATTCAGACGCTGATGCTGATTCAGACGCCGATGCTGATGCGGATGCCGACTCAGATTCCGACTCAGATTCCGATTCAGATGCGGATGCCGACTCAGATTCCGATTCCGATGCGGACGCCGATTCAGATGCTGATGCCGATTCCGATTCCGATGCCGATTCCGACGCCGATTCCGATGCGGATGCCGACTCAGATTCCGATTCAGATGCTGATGCTGATTCCGATTCCGATGCGGACGCCGATGCTGATTCAGACGCCGATGCTGATGCGGATGCCGACTCAGATTCCGACTCAGATTCAGATTCCGATTCAGATGCGGACGCCGATTCAGATGCGGATGCGGATGCCGATGCCGATGCAGACGCCGATTCAGATGCGGACTCCGATTCCGATTCCGATTCAGATGCTGATGCTGATGCGGATGCCGATGCGGACGCCGATTCCGATTCCGATTCAGATGCCGACGCCGATTCAGATGCGGATGCGGATGCCGATGCCGATGCGGATGCTGATTCCGATTCAGATTCCGACGCTGATTCAGATGCTGATTCAGATTCAGATGCGGATGCGGACGCCGATTCAGATGCGGATGCGGACGCCGATGCGGATTCCGATGCGGATGCAGATTCCGATTCCGATTCAGATGCGGACGCCGATGCGGACGCCGATTCCGATTCCGATTCAGATGCCGACGCCGATTCAGATGCGGATGCGGATTCCGATGCCGATGCGGATGCTGATTCCGATTCAGATTCCGACGCTGATTCAGATGCTGATTCAGATTCAGATGCGGATGCGGACGCCGATGCGGATGCAGATTCAGATTCCGATTCAGATGCCGACGCCGATGCTGATGCTGATTCCGATTCAGATGCTGATGCCGATGCTGATGCCGATGCTGATGCGGACGCCGATTCAGATTCCGATTCAGACGCTGATGCTGATTCCGATTCAGATTCCGATTCAGACGCTGATGCTGATTCAGACGCCGATGCGGATGCGGATGCCGACTCAGATTCCGACTCAGATTCCGATTCAGATGCGGATGCGGATGCGGACGCCGATTCCGATTCAGATGCGGATGCTGATTCAGATTCCGATTCAGATGCCGACGCCGATGCCGATGCGGATGCCGACTCAGATTCCGATTCCGATTCCGATTCAGATTCCGATTCAGATGCTGATGCTGATGCTGATGCTGATGCTGATTCCGATTCCGATTCAGACGCTGATGCTGATTCCGATTCAGATGCGGATGCGGATTCCGATTCAGGCTCTGGCAATAAGAAACCGGGTAGCAAATTACCACAAACAGGTTCTTCCTCGATTGCAGCCTCAGTTGTTGGTGGTTTAGCATCTGTAGGTGCTGGATTTGGATTGTGGAATAGAAAGAAAAAGAAAAAGAAATAAAAATAGAAAGAAATAAAAATTGGATTGTTGATAGAACACACTCTTCGTGTTCTATCAACAATTTTAAGGATTAATAGTTTAGAGGTCAATGTATATGGCTAAAGACACGCTGAAGAAGTATATATCCAATATACTCATAGTATTTTTAATAATTTTAGGGGCAATAGCTATTTTTAGTGTTCCTCTAAAAAATCAAATCATTAATATGAATGTAAAACAGTTTTCCATCGAAAATATGACAAAGGAACAAGTGAAGGAGAATCATGAAAAATTAACAGAATTAGAAAATGAGCCCAGTGAGGAAAACAGTTTTGATTTTGAGTCAATCTCATTGACAAGTTTGTCTTCGATTGTCAGATTACAGCTAGATGAAAATAACGAAACAGTAGCTAAGGATAGGACGATGGGCGCAATTTTGATTCCAAGCGTAGGTATTGACTTACCTATTTTTTTTGGAGTAACAGATTTTACGTTAAGTTTTGGAGCAGGAACTATGAAACAAGACCAAGTTATGGGAGAGGGAAACTATAGTCTTGCAAGTCATAGAAGTGAAAGTAAAAGCTTATTATTTAGGCCTTTAGAGCATGTGGAAATCAATGATTTGATTTACATAACAGACTTGGAAAAAGTCTATATCTACAGTGTTTCTTTTAAAGAAATCGTAAACCCAGAAAGTACGTATTTAATTGAAGATATCCCCAATCGGAAGATGATTACTCTTGTGACATGTGATGATGCCAGAGGAACAAGAAGACTAGTAATTCAAGGAGAATTGATAGAGACAGTGGAATATCATAATGATTTTTTTGAATCTACTTAAAAATTAAATTAATGCTTACTTTTCCAATGGGACAGACGGTGTACCAAAAAACTCAATTAAGATAGGGTGAAAAAATTGTATATCTATTTATCTGTGCTTCTCGTGAGCATAGCCTTATTAATACTCATCTCATGGAGGATTTTTAAAGAGCGACAATTAAAGAAAACAGAATTAGCAATTGGAAATGATTTGCTGCTAAAAAAAAAATTAATAGTTTTTAAGCAAATACAGCAAAGTGTAAATATCTGGATTATTTTAGGTGTGACTGCCACAATGCTCCTTAGCCTAATTACATTAGGAACATTACAAATGAAAGATAAGAAGTATGTAGAAAATGTTTCGGGAGAATTAACGAAACTAGAAAAACAAGTAGATGAATTATCAAAAGCACAAGAAAAATTTTTGGAACTATCAATCTATAGCTATCCGGAAGAAGGTATTGGTCTTTCTGAGATTGATTGGAAAGATCTCCTTGCACAGATAACGCCAGAAGAGCGTTTTGTTTATGAAGAAAAAATAGGCAGGGATCTTACGCCCTATTTTGGTCGTACTGTGTCAATCATCACTAATAATGTACCTTTACAATACTTAATTTTGTCAATCTATATTGAAGTAAATAATCAACAAGATCTACCAAAGATACAGGAAAATATCGAAGTTTATTTAAGCGAAGTTCAAGACATAAGTTTTTTAAATCAGGCAAACATTCAAATTTTTGATAGCGATACAGAAACTATGATTTCTGATGAAGTATTTTTAAGGACAGATTCTGGTGAACTAGAATTGCTTGAAAAGGGCGATGATAGTGTGGAGCAAGAAAATGAAAATAAGACTGAAGTCAAAGAAAAAGTAGAGCAAAAAGGAGAAGTAATAACGAATGGCTAAGAAAGAAAAAAGTTTTTACAAAAAATTATTAGATGAAATTCAAGAAGTAAATGTTGAGTCTATTGATCTATATGACACTGAGTCTGAGTTAGAAAGCGATAAATTAGTCAAAGAGCACTCTCAGGAGAATAACAATAAGAAACAAGAGCGAACTGAACAACTTGAAAAAAAGGTCAATACATTAGTAGCTGAGAAGAACAATTTGCTTCAAGAACTAGAGATGAGTAAGAAAAACCATCAAAGAATAAATAATGATCTTAGCGCAATAAAAGAAATCCAGAAGCAGCAGGAGAATAATTTAAAAAAGATTACCGAAGATCGAAATAATTTAAAGGAACAATTACGACTAGCTCTTGAAGTAAACGAAACGACTGAAAAGGAATTACAAAAATCATTAAAAGAGAGAAACGAACTTTCAACTAAAGTAAAAGAGATTACAAGCCAAAAAGAAAAAATTGAAAATGACTTGGAATCAAAGAACAAAGAGACTAAAGACGGAAGTAATTTGAAGGAACAATTACGATTGGCTATTGAAGTCAAGGAAACGACTGAAAAGGAACTTCAAAAAGCAATAAATGAAAAAAATGAACTTTCAACTAAGTTAGAAGAAATGGTTAGTCAAAAAAATATGGTTGAAAGTGAATTGAATACACAAAACCTAGAGTTAAGAACAAAATTAGAAGAGATTGAAAATCAAAATAAAAATTCAGAAATAAAAGAAGCGTATCAGGAGTTAAAAAATAAATTCGAAACTAGTAAGAAGGATAACCAATATCTTACACACGAACTAAATAAAGCAACTCAAAAAGTAATTGAATTAACACAATCATTAGAGCAATACGGCCCTAATCATTTAAATAGTGAAGAATTAGAAAAAGAAAATACGGAAGATTATCGAATTGAACAACTAAAAAGCCAATTAACCAATGTTATTGCTGATACACAAAAAAGATATGATGAATGGCAGGTCGAGAAAGAGCAGTTAAAGGCAACCATCAACAAAGTTGAAGAAAGCTATGAAGAAAAATTAGAAGAAAAACAACATGAGATTGATACTTTGAAAGATAAGCTTTCTGAGAAAGAAATAGCAGAATTAGTTATTACAAAAAAAGATATTCCAAAAGCAATCCAGGACCTTCAGGAACTAGAGACAGAACTTGAAGAAATTCAAGAAGTTCAAGAATTAAAAAAAGAGTTGAGTAAATTAACAAAAGAAAAAGAGAAGTTGCAAAAAGAGAAAGAAGAGTTCGAAGAGGAAATTGGTGAAGTATTAGCATTCGCAAAACGAAAAGCTAAAAGAACTGTCGAAGAAGCACAGTTAGAAGCCAATAAAATGATTCGATTAGCAGAAGTACGTGTTAGTTCTATTCATGAGAGAGCAAAAGAGATTCTATTCGACGTAGATGAAACAAAAGACGAAGTGACAAATCTTTTTGAAGATTTGCAATTTAAAGTAAAACAGCTAGCACATAATAAATTACAATTTAATGACTTTGAAGAATACAAATAATTTTTGTGAAAGAGCATTCTTGCAACAGTCAACAGAAACAAGATAATCATACCATTTTTATCGGATATCGGTCATTTATGGTCAACTTTTGCAAAATACTAAGAACAAAGAATATTTAATATAGATAAATTTTTGTGTAATAATCTAACATTTTAAAAAAAAGCGTTTATTTGAATAGAAATAGGAAAGCAAGAAACAATGAAAGAGAGAATGAAGCGCGAGGAGGTATTAAGATGAAAAATAAGAAGATAGGTATCACACTAATCAGCCTAGGTGTATTAGCAGCACAAAGTTTTACCACACCAACTTTGTTGGCAAGCAATTTAACTGATCATCTTTCTGATAAATCAGAAGACGCAAGCCAATCCACCTTCTCAAAGGAAAGGAAGCAATCGAATGTTGATTTGCAAGAACCCAACATAGAGTTAGTTTCGAGTATGCGACAAGTGTCTAATGTAACATCGAATATAGCAATGAGTACCAGCTCCAAAACCGAATTGTCTAATGGTTATGTTCCAATAATAGAAGAGTCAAGTGAATCTTCCGATGAAAGTACCGACTTTCCAGAAGAGTCTCATTGGGAAGATGAAGAGTTGGGGGAAGAAAACACTGAAGAACAAGAGTCAGACAAACCTGAAGAATCGCAGCAACCAGATATCCCAATAGAAGAAACGATTCCGTCTGAAGTACCAGAAGCTGAACAAACAGTACCACCTTCTTCTGAGTCACCAGTGCAGCCCGATCCACCAACTTCCTCAACAAATCAAGAGGATCAAAGTTCTGATTCAGGAGCTAATCCATTTCCACCGAGTGCTCCGGTGACTCGACCACCTGCTACAGATCAAGAGATTGATACTATTTTTGAAGGTTTACTCAATAGTGCAGAGAATCAACTTCCAGATGCATTTAGAAGTAGTGAAGTGGCTGAATCAACGTTAGGGAGTTTCACATTACCGTTATTAGCTAGCTTTGACCACTCCTGGCAAGCTGCGTTGGTGTATCAAACCATTCGACAGGTTGGCGCAGATGACTTAGAGAGTAAAGAAGTCGATACTTGGCTGAAAGAACTTTATAACGAAGTACTGGCGACAAATCTAGAAAATCTTGATATGAAAGAATCAACCTATAATTCATTACAGCCTGGTGATATTCTCTATAAGGAAACTGCGGAAGGGAATCAATTATTGGGAATTTGGCTAGGAAACGATTATTATGGGACAATTGGTACACAAGAAATGTCAGAAACATTGGAACAAGAATCTCAAGAAGATGAAGTGAATGAAGACGTTGATTTAAATCAATCAGCGACTTCAGTGGTTTATCTTGAGAAGCTGTCCTATCAACAGGTCGATCAAGAAGAATGGGATGAAGAAAACATTTCATTATTGATTAAACGTGCGCAATCACCAGAGTTAACTGAAGTAGGTAAAGAGTTGGTGAAAAATTATCCAGCACAACTTGATTTCCAATTTAATACTGCTACACATGAATTTATCAAACAAATTAGTGAAAAAGCTCGGAAACTAGGGCAAGAGTATGACGTCTTTGCTTCAGTCTTGATTGCGCAAGCTATTTTAGAAAGTGGCAACGGTAGTAGTCTTTTATCAAAGGCACCCTATTATAACCTTTTCGGTATTAAAGGAAGTTATCGAGAAGGTGCAGTAGTGATGACTACCAAAGAGGATTTAGGAAATGGCGAAATGATTGAAATTCAAGATGCTTTTCGTGTTTATCCAAGTTACGATGAATCGTTAACAGATTATATTGCATTGATTCGCGGAGGCGTTTCCCACGATTCATTTTTTTATAAATCAGTCTGGCGCTCAGAAGCAAAAAACTATTTGCGTGCAACTGATGCTTTAACCGGAACCTATGCAACAGACACTAGCTATAATCAGAAATTGAATTCTTTGATTGCTGTTTACGAGTTGACCCAATACGATGAGGATCAATCACAACAAAGTGGTGTCTTCATTAAAGGATTGGAAGAAGTTCCAAATGAATATCGGGAGTTAATGACTTTCCCAGCTTATAATGGGAAAGATTATAATACTTCTGGTTCTTATCCTGTAGGTCAGTGTACTTGGTATGCATTTAATCGAGTCGCACAATTAGGTGGTCGTGTAGATGATTACATGGGAAATGGGGGAGATTGGGGAACTACTGGTCTTAGATTAGGTTATCAAGTTAGTCGAACCCCAAAAGCCGGGACCTTGATTTCTTTCAGCCACGGGACAGCGGGGTCGGATCCCAGGTATGGTCATGTCGCATTTGTAGAAGCGGTTGGACCGAATGGTATTTTAATTTCCGAAGCAAACGTTTATGGTGGTACAACGATTTCTTACCGAGTGATTGGCAATGATCTAGCTCGTTCCTCGTTGGTTCAATATATCACACCGAAATAAGCAATAATAAAAGAGGCAAGTAAAAGATGAATGAATCTTATTATGGAAAGGTGTAACTAAAAGAGTCAATAAGGAAATGAAGGTAGTAAAGCAGGAAGAGAAAATGCTCGATAGAACCTTAACATCAAAAGTCTTACAAGTATTAAAAGAAGAACGTCAGTTGCTCAAAATGAATGCTTAGTGGTATCGGCAGTGATGTAAAATAAAAGTAAAATGTTTAATAGTAGACTGGCGGTTATCAGTATTCTTTGGGGGATCTTCTCTTTCCAACTCGTTCGGATTCAAGGGGGATTCAATGAATCCGACGTTAATAGCATGTTTAAAATCACTTTTACATCTTAATCGTTTTTTTGTTGATCAAGAGTGACTCCCATAATGAAGGAGATTTTTATTGGCTATTGTCGCTTCTTCATAAATTACATCTGGAAATTTTTTTAAAGAAGAGGTTTCAAGAGTATCATTCATACATTATCTCACCTATTAAACTACTTTATCGAGAGGCATGCATTTTATTAGCTTCAAAAGAATGTTCACTATTTTTTGGAACGCATTAGAAAGAAATAATCACATAGAGAGGACCTTATGAATCATGCTATTCACAATGAAAGAAGAATATAGCAGCTATTATCAAAAAGAATTTGGGAATGCATCAAGAAAAGAAAAAGATTTGAAAGACTATTTAATTGATTTGTTGCGGCGTTTAAACCAACTAACTGATGAAATCTCAAAAGAAAATTTTTGGAGTGTGCTGCCAAGAATTTTGGGAATTGATGCAAAATTAAACCTATTAGTTGAATTGATTAAATTTGAAGAACTACCAAGCGAAGAAATTATCCGTATCATTGAAAATGACTATCAAAGCTATTTTAAAGAACTATGTGGGTATGATTTAAGTATGGAAACGAGATATTCTTTAGTATTTAACGTCGCATAAATGTATTTTGTTTTTTTGCAAAAAATCGAAGTTGTCTGATGGAAATCCTTTATACTGATTCTGAGAAATTTTCTTAAGAATCAGTATAAAGGATATTTTGTTATCTTCTCGATTCACCAGTACCAGCAGCTCTATTCCTTTCCAACAACAGCCGTTTAATCTCCTCATAAATCTCTCCGGTCTCCGGTGTCGCACGCTGACGATTCTGAATGATAAAAAGGTCACGATAGCGGTACTCTGGATTAAGTTCCTGCCAAGGCAACTCTTCTGGTAATGAAAGTTTCGAGATGATCGATTTGCCGATGTTTTGTTTTAGTAGGGACAAAATCACTTCGCTGTTATTGGCTTTGATGATTTGCGGATGCAAGTGCTGTGCGTACAGATAGGTTTCGTTAATGTAGTACATCCCCGAGTCGTTTTCCCGCAAGACCCAAAAATCAGAAGCGAGGTTGCCTGCTAACACCAATTCATCGCGATAAACGAATTCTTTTTGGATCAATGGCGAAACGATTGATTTTTCTATCAGCCCAATATGGGCTTTGTTTGATTCGACGGCATCGATTACTTCTTGAGAATTCATGATTTTGATTTCAAAGGCAAACGTTGGAAATTCTTCAATCAGCTGCGCCATGATGCTGGGCAGTAAGTAGACGGCGGTCGTATTCGAACAAGCGAGCACACACTCTGTTTTAAAATTTTTGGTGTCTTTGGCTTGCGAAAAAATAGTGGACAATGAGCGGAGAGACTCGACCACACGAGGATACAAAAACTCCGCTTGGCTGGTGGGTAAAATCAATTGTTTTCCTTTACGTTCAAAAAGTTTGAAGCCAAGTTCGGCCTCTAAGCGTTGGATTTGCAAGGAAATCGTTGGTTGAGTTTTATAGAGTTGTTTGGCGGCAAGACTAAAGTTTCTCGTTTCATAAACAACAATGAAGGTTTTGAGCAATTCAATCATTTTGGGGACTCCTTTATTATTAATAATATTTATAAATAGTATTTAAAAGTACAATTTTACAAATAGTTATCAGGTGATTATAGTATAAGTGTAGAGAAAAAAGAAAGCAAATTTAGTTGAAATTTTCATATGTTTAGAAAGGATGAGTTGATGAAAACATCGATCCAGCATTTTTTACATTCATTGCCAATCCCGATTTGTGGCTTGATTTTAGGCACTGTGTCTTTGGGGAATTTATTGTATTCAGAAGGAATGGAGACGGTTGGAAATGCGTTTTGCACCCTTGGTATTTTCATCATGGGGCTCTTCCTTCTGAAAGTATGCTTTACATTTAAGCACACGATGTCAGAGTTGCAAAACCCAATCGTTGCTTCTGTGGCGCCGACCTTTACGATGGCGCTGATGGTGATTTCCACTGTTTTTGAACGGGTCATTCCCGATGCAGTGGTGAATGATCTTCTCTGGTGGGGGGCTATCGGCTTACATTTTGCTTTAATGATCTATTTTGTTGTCGTGCATATTTTGCCTGTCGACCTTTCGCTGGAATACATTTATCCGAGCTGGTTTATTACCTTTGTCGGTATTGGCGTCATTCCCAATACTTCTGCTGTCTTTTTTAAAGAGCTGGGGGAAGTGATCGTCTGGATCGCATTGGTATTGTATTTTGCGCTTTTGCCGATTATTTTAAAACGAATCGTCCATCAGAAGCTGACGGAACGTGCGGCAGTTCCTTTGATCACGATTTTAACAGCACCAGGTTCTCTTTGCTTAGCAGGTTACCTTTCCGTATTTGAACAAGGCTCTGCTTGGTTTGTCGCCTTTATGCTGTTATTGTCACAAACGATTTATTTTTGTGTCGTCGCTTATATGAAAAACATGCTGGCAGTCGGCTTTTACCCAAGCTATGCGGCATTTACGTTTCCTCTTGTGATTTCAGCGACTGCTATGTTCAAATCAGGGCTGTTTTTTGCGAATCACCCACTGATATTTGGGTTTCTACAAGCCTTAACGATTATTGAAACAAGCTTTGCCGTGATTGTCGTCTGCTATGTGGTAGGAAAATATGCAATTCATTTGTATCAACAAACCAAAGCGCTGATTGCCGGCCATAGTTATTAAGGAAACACAAGAGTACACAAGAGAACATACATTTTTTGAGAAAATACGTAATATACGCAAAACAATAGCACAAGTATTTGAAAAGAAAAGGAAGGGTTCGCACATGAAAAGTACAAGCAGAAAAGTTGTCGTTGTCGGAACAGGTTTCGTTGGAACGAGCATTGCGTATTCCATGATCAATCAAGGACTGATCAATGAGTTAGTCTTGATCGATGTCAGTCGGGACAAAGCAGAAGGAGAAGCCCTCGATTTGTTAGACGGTATGTCATGGGGGCAAGAAAACATCAAAGTTTGGGCTGGAGAGTACTCGGAATGTAAAGATGCTGACATCGTGGTTATTACCGCAGGGGTCAACCAAAAGCCAGGACAAACACGGCTTGAATTGATTGATGTGAACGCCGAAATTATGGCAAGCGTCACAAAACAAGTGATGGCTTCAGGCTTTGATGGCGTGCTTGTTATCGCTTCAAACCCAGTCGATGTCTTAACTTATCAAGCATGGCGTGTGTCCGGGTTGCCAGCCAATCGGGTCGTTGGTACGGGAACGACCCTCGATACCACAAGACTTCGAAAAGAAGTGGCGGCAAAATTAGCCATCGATCCACGGAATATTCATGGGTACATCATTGGGGAACACGGTGACTCGGAAGTCGCTGTCTGGTCCCATACAACGATCGGTGGGCAACCGATCGTAGAATTGATCAAGCAAAAGGATCGTTTGACCGTTGCCGATCTAGCGGTTCTTTCTGAACGAGTAAAAAATGCTGCCTATGAAATCATCGATCGAAAACAAGCAACTTTTTACGGGATAGGGATGAGTGTCGCAAGAATCGTTCGAGCGATCTTAAATGATGAGCAAGCGATTCTGCCGGTATCTTCCTACCTTAATGGGGAATATGGCATCAACGATTTATTCACAGGGGTTCCTGCAGTCGTGGACCAAAACGGCGTCCGCGAAATTATTGAATTGACGCTTACCCCTGAGGAAAAACGGCAGTTTGATACTTCGTGTCATCAGTTACGAGCAGTAATTTCCACAATTGGACAAAGCAAAGTCAGCTGATCTCTAGAACACCAATAATGAAATCCTCGTGTTCGTTTTTGCCAAAGCATGGTTCGACTATTTACGGTCTGCCATGCTTTTTTTCATCTAGCAAAGAATGTTAAAAGGAAATGGCGTATTTTACGCGAAACGCCCAGTATTCAACTCTCTTTGTTCACACTCCTTTAGGAAAAAACATCCTCAGTGAATGACAGAAAAAGAATGATCGATCAACCTTACAAACTTTCCGAGTGGTAAAAAGTGACAAAGTGTCACCTTATGTGGTATTCTTCAAAAAGTGACACTTTGTCAATATTTGGAAAGTAGGAGGAAAGAACAATGTTTCTGGCTATAAAAGAAATGCGTTATTCAAAATTAAGATATGGGTTGATCGTAGGAATCATGTTTTTGATCGCCTATGTTGTTTTTATATTGTCTGGCTTAGCTACCGGACTTAACTGGGATTTTAAAAAGGCCATCGTCGACTGGGATTCATCCGCGATCGTTTTATCAGAAGATGCGAATGACACATTTGCGGCTTCGCAATTGACGAGAGGGGATTTAGACCGTGTAGAAGGGACACAAAAAGCCCCAATTGGTTTATACAGCAGTGTCATTACGGTCAACGATGAACAAGTCAATGTGACTGTTTTTGGTACACAAGACGATGCGTTCTTGTTACCAGAAGTCTTAGAGGGCAAGCTGTTTTCAAAAGAAAATGAGATCACGATTTCAGAAAACTTAGCAGAAGAAGGTATCAAGGTCGGGGATCAAGTGAAAATCGGACGCTCAGATGAAACCTTCAAAGTCGTTGGTATCACCCCAGAAACGTCTTATACGGTGTCACCAGTGATTTATACTTCCCTCGATACTTGGACGAAAATGAAGTTTGCTAATCAACCATTCGCATCTGATAAGGAGCAGCCCATCAATATCATTGTGACCAAATCAAGTGATCCGAAAGTCGATAACCAAGAAGGAACCCAGCTTAAAGTGTTGGCAACGGAAGACTTTATTGAAAAGCTTCCTGGATTTTCTGCCCAAAACTTGACCTTAAATGCCATGATCTACTTCTTATTTGTTGTTGCAACGGCAATCGTGGGGATTTTCATGTATGTGATCACCCTACAAAAAACAGCGATTTTTGGTGTGATGAAAGCCCAAGGGATTCGGACCAGCTTTATTGCCAAATCAATTATTGCGCAAGCATTTATGGTCGGTGTGATCGGGGTAGCCCTAGCCTTTGCGGCGGCATACGGCACCAGCTTGTTTTTACCAGATGCCATGCCATTTTTCTTTGAATTAAAGCAATGGCTGCTTTATAGCGGCATCTTGATTCTCGTGGCAGTTCTAGGCGGCTTATTCTCCATTCGGACGGTCACAAAAGTCGATCCAATCACGGCAATAGGAGGGTAACAAAGATGAAAGACATTTTAGTAATGAAGGATATTATAAAAAAATTTGGCAAGCAGCATACCGAAGTAACGGCATTAAAAGGACTGAATTTTCATGTTCAAGAAGGGGAGTTTGTCAGTATCATCGGTCCTTCTGGTTCAGGAAAAAGTACCTTTTTGACCATCGCTGGCGGCTTACAAAATCCAACAACCGGAGAGATCATCATCAACCAGGTGAACTTTTCCCAATTAAATGAAAAGCAACGAGGGAAGTTGCGTTTTAAAGAGATTGGGTTTATCTTGCAAAGCTCGAATTTGATCCCTTTTCTAACAGTAAAGGAACAATTTTATTTGGTCGACAAAGTTTCAGGAAAAGCCAAGGAAAAGGAACGGATTGATGAATTGCTTGCTTCATTAGATATTCTCGATCTTCAAGACAAGTTTCCCCGCGATTTATCTGGTGGGGAACGTCAACGAGTAGCAATCGGCCGGGCGTTGTTTAATGACCCAAGCTTGATTTTGGCGGATGAACCAACTGCCAGCTTAGACACGGATCATGCGTATGAAGTCGTGAAGTTATTGGTGAAAGAAGCGCATGAGAAAAAGAAAGCGACAGTCATGGTCACCCACGACGAGCGAATGATCCAATGGAGTGATCGCATTTTCCGAATGGAAGATGGCAATCTGATCGAACAAAACGCCCCATCAAGAGAAACTGCACAAGTCTGAGTGGAAAAGTAGAGGGATTTGTTTATAATAGAGGGAGTAGATTGCGAATGATGGAGGAGAATCCCTTGCCAAGTACAACATTTTTTCATTTAAAACAAGAGAAAAAAGAAAAAATCGATGCCGTGCTTTTAGAAGAATTTTTTAGCAAGCATATCAGTCAAGTCAAGGTCTCTGCCATCGTCGAAAAATCGCAAATTTCTAGAGGGGCGTTTTACAAGTACTTTCAAAACTTAGAAGATGCCTATGACTATGCGATCACCAACTATTCCAACCAAATCCATTCTGCGATTTTTACGTTTATCAATCGCAACAAAAATGATTTTTTCAAAGGGATCGAAGAATACTTGGCTTGGTGCAGTCAATGGTCACCTGAAGATGATCATTGGAAAATGATCCACTTATGTACCCAAAGCAATGCCTGGACGAAGCGCGATGCGATCCCTGACGATTCGCCCATGATTCGCCAATGGTTGGAGCTGTTGGAAGAAAATCGCTTCACGATCCATGATACGCAAGAAGCCGTCAGTTTCCTTTACTTTATTATGGCGGTCGTGATGGATAGTCTGACAGATTTTATTTCGAATGAATGGACCGCAAAAGAGCTGATCAAAGATTTCCGCTATAAGGTGCAGTGGATCAAGTATGGAATCAAAAAGGACAACAAAGAGTACAACAAAGAGGAATGAATGCTTCGGCAAGAGGATGGAGCAAATACCTCGCACGGCGGAGAAGTTCATTTACAAAGAAAGAGGTGCCAGACAATTGAAATAGTTGTCGGACACCTCTTTTTTGAGCAAATGGTTATTTTTTATTTACACGTTTCGCAATGATTGGCAAGATCAAGCCAATCAAAAGAAAGGCGATCGGCGTAATGATATTTAAGGCCAATTGGAAGAACCAAGCTTGCGGATCTGCCGCATAATCAAGCTTAGGAACCATCCCTAAAATGCAGGCAAAGGCCGTGAACAAGAAGCACCATAAGCCAATCCCAAAGCCAACTTTGGTGTTTTTCACGAATTTATAATCGGAAGTAAAGCGATTGGCGTGTTTGTTGACTAGCATAAAGGCTAAGAAGACCCATAAGTAACGCAGTGGCATGACAACTGAATTCAAGTTCAGCAACCAACGGTACAGTTCGGTCATATTGCCGATTCCTAGTGCTGGAATGATGATCAAAATGCTGACTAGGATACCAGTCATAATATATCCATTTACTGGTGTTCCTTTTTTGTTTAGTTTTGCTAAGCCATTTGGTACAAATTCTGAATCAGCATCAGACAGTAATATTTTCAATGGGGCATCAATTGAAAAGGCCAAAGCAGAGATTTGCGCCAACGCATTGGCGATGGAATAAAGAATGACAAAGAAGTTGCCGATTCCGTAGAAGTTTCCAAGTCGTTGAAAGGCTTCATAAGCGCCGTTGACCATCAAATCTTCTGGAATATGGTTGGCATCAAAAAGCATCCCCATAGCAATCGAGCCGAGCAAGGCACATAACGCCACCATACCAGCTAAAAAGATCATGCCTTTTGGAAATTCTTTTGCAGGATTTTTTGTGTTATTTACGTAAGGCGAGATTTTTTCACAGCCGCCTACCGCAAATACCAGCATCGAGATCGTGGTTAAATAGGTAAAGTCAAATTTAGGGATATAGGTTGAAACAGATGACATGTTTGGTGTAGCAATTTCAGCACCAGTCATTGCTGGAGCGGTGACTGCTAAAAGAATAAAAAGAATCGACATCACGAACATGGCTGTTCCCGCGATGTTCCCAATCATTTTTAAGGTCGTCAATCCTTTAGAGGCAATCCATAAAAAGAATAGAAAAATAGCTAAACAAATCAACGAGACTTCCATGGAACCCATCGTCGATACAAATGTACCATTTCCTTTAAATAACCAACTCAAGGACACTAAGATTCCTTGAGGTTTTTGTGCCAAATAGGGCACGTGCACGACCCAATAAGTCCAAGCAGCAAAAAAAGCCAACCGCTTTGTTGAGGTTTCTTTGATCCATGAGGAGACCCCACCACTTGACTCTTTGAAGGTCGATCCTAACTGACCAACACTTAATGCATAGGGTACAAAATAAAGAGCCATAATTAATAGCCACGAAACAACAACAGTCAATCCTTGTTGAGCGTAATTGTTTACAACATTTCCCAGTCCCCAAACAGAGACGAACGCCATCAGCGCAATATTATACCAGCGTAATTGTTTCTCATTCATCGCTTTCTCCTTCTTAAAATGATTTTTCTGACTGGTTAAAATAGAGCGTTTTTTGAAATTTAGTGAGAAAAAAATTTCTTTCCATAAGCGCTTGATCACTATCAAGTTTCTTATGCACTTTTTCACAAATGTCAAAGGTCAAATTGAATAAAAAAATTTCAGCTGCTCTTTTTTATCCAGTCATTGATTTTCCATAGTTAGGATAAACCTCTGAATTCTTTTGGTCAAGAAAAATTAAATTGTTATTTTAAAAAAATAATAAATTTCTGATGATAGAAAAAGCAAACATCATCATTCATTAATAATCTGAAAGAAATGCTACTACATTCGGTCAAGGGCGTGGATGAAATAGAGAACGTTTCATTTAAATGAATGGACGCATAAAGATGAAAGAAACCCTTTCGAAAGGCTTTTAGCTGGTACTTTTTGGATAGATTTTTAAGCAAAGGAAACAGAAGAGTAGCCATAGTTTTTTTGTTTTTCTAACAATAACTTTACGCTAACATTCTTTCAAAGAAACACGAAAACAAAGTTAGCTGGATTCTTCATTCCATCGAAATCACTGGTTTTTTTTCTTCAATTTATAGGAGTTGGGTGTTATTCGCTCAAATACTGGCCATAAAAGCAAATAAAAGACGAAGTTTCCACTGGCATGAAAGAAATCGAACAGTAGTCCTTGAAGGTAATAGGCAAGAAACGAAGGAAACTGATAAAGCCAAACCTCCATCAACGAAACGATCAAGCCATAAAGAAGTCCGCAAAGAAAGGCAAAGAAAGCTTGCAGGATACGATTTTTCTTGATGATCGGGATTTTTCCAAGCTGTTGAAAAAGAACGATGGTGCCGGTAAGTGCAGCCAATTGACTGATCGTCCAGGGACCCATGCCTAAATAGATATTTGTTCCGAGCAAACTTAGCAAGGCAATCATCAACGCATCGGTTAAGCAGTAAGAAAAAGCCACTAAAAATAAAAGGGCACTCATAGGCTGAACGTTAGGGATAAAGACAAAAACCAACCGTCCAACGATACACGCTGCGGTGAGCAGTGCTAAATGAGAAATTCTTTGAACGGAGAATACCTTGGATTGGGGAGGAAGCATGAAAATCGCCGACTTTCTAATTGATAATCATTCTCATTATACATGGAAAATAATATAATTCAAGATTGAAATACACATTATATAGTACGATAATGAAAACGGAGCACAATATGTTGTGTTTTTAGAAGGAGAGGGAAAGAAATGGACTACAAAAAACAAACGATTGAGAAATTGAACGAGGATATCAAGTTGTTCCAAGAAGTTTCGGCGATCACACCGGATATGACCAAAACATTTGAGGGAATCGCTCGTTTGATTATGTTGGATCGTTACTCATTCAAGGATCAAACCCATCAAACGTTGGGTAAGGATGATTTGGTGATTTTGACAACGAAAGCTGATCCTAAATATCCTGCACGAGGAATCGGTATTGTGAAAGCAATCGATGGGGAACTAGTCTCTATCGAAGTGAATGAAAGAAAACTTTGCGATCAAAGAAAAAGATGGCTTTATCACCTCGATCAACGGCATCAGCCAAGATCAAAAAGCCAATCTATTTTGGGTCTATACCGTCAATGACGAAATGACCGATAAAGGGGCACAAGAGTTGATTTTAAAGAACAATGACACTATCACATTTGATTTGAAAGCATTCTGATTTGTTTGATTCTAAGGATCTTTATTGGTGCAAAAGAACTTGCACATAAAGATCTTTATCTATACAGATAGACTCTTGCGTTGATTTTGGAGGTAGTTTTGCATTCAAGTTCTATTCAAGAGTCTATTCTTGTTTTTCTATCATAGTTTGGAGTGGTGGCTTATTTTATTTTAAAATTGGAATAATAGGAATAAAGATACCATTACATACATAAGTTTTAGCCATGATGTTTCTTTCGTATTTTGGCTTGCGTTCCTATTTTTTGTAGAAAATAATTTTTTTATAGTAGAGTGGAAATGGACAAAAATTTGATTTATCCGTTAGCTTAAGTGGCTAACGCTTCTATTCTCTAATATATGGTTTTACTTACTATTTTTCTTGCGATTGTTTCCCAATCTGCTTGTTGTTCATAAAAACAATGTTATCATTGTATCATCAGATGTGGGTGGCGAACAGTGGTCTAAAACACGAGCGTTGATTACAAATAAGGTTTTTTCGTTCTCTTTGTTTATTGATCAGAAAAGGTAGGAGGAGAATAATGGTTGAGGTACTTTTGATGTGTGGCGTTAGTGGTGCAGGCAAAACCACTTACTCAAAACAAAAAGAGCAAGAAGGTTATGTAAGATTAGCAATAGATGAATTAATTTGGGAAGACTATGGCGTTTATGGTGTTGATTACCCTTCGGAAAAATATGCAAAAGTTTCGTCATTATCTTCAGTTAAATTGAAAGAGCTTACAGTAAGGGCTGTTCAAGAAGGAAAAAACGTAGTTGTCGATTCTAGTTTTTGGGCTAAAAGTCACCGAGACGCTTATAGAGAACTACTGGCAGCATATGATGTGACGATTAAAGTAATCTATCTAAAAGCTGATTATGATACTTTACGAAAACGATTAGCGATCAGAAATAAAGTCCAGACTGCAAATTCCGCTTTTCCTATTACAGAAGAAATCCTTCAACGGTTTTTTTCGGGATTCGAAGAACCGATAAATGAAGATGAAGTAGTGATTGAGCAAAAGAATAAATGAAGTAGCATCAAAATGTTTTTACTCCTTTTCAATACATTTAGTCTTATTACTGTGCAGGACACAAAGGACAGTCATACTAGAAGCAAAACAGTGATTGGCAATTTCTTTTCTTGTTGCATTCTTCGATTAATAAACGGATCAAAAAGCAATCCGCTGAAGACAAAATGACTATGACAGCTGTTAAAGACCAAGAATCAATACAAGAAACCGCCCATTTGGTAAATAGGACGGCAAACAGTAAGCACTTTGAGCAATCGAAACCACAAGTTAAGGCTCAAAAAACGATTACTACAAGACTTGAAGACTTGTAAGAAAAATTAAATATATTCTTCCTCTTTATTTACGTACGTTATAATATGCTTAAGATTTTTAAATAGAAGGAGGAGAAAACATGGAAGTAATTACACCAACGAATGCAAGAAAAAACCTTTATGGAATCATTAAGCATGTTGTGGCTGACAGTCAACCTGTAGAAATTGCGAGTACAAAAGAGGAAGAAAGCGTCATCATGATTAGTAAGAGCGATTGGAACTCCTTACAAGAAACGCTCAACTTACAAAATGTGGGTGTACTTGATCGGATCAAACACTTTTAGAATGAAGAAAGTGAAGACTTAGGTGAAATTGATTGGGATAGAATGTAAAGATCAAAAAGAATGCTCGCAAAGATTTGTCTAAATTGAAGAGTATCAATCTAACTAGTAAGTTTGATGAACTGATCAAAGTCATTAAGGAAAATCCTTTTCAAACACCGCCGCCTTACGAAAAATTAACAGGATTACCTTACTGTTCAAGACGTCTCAATATCAAACACAGGTTGGTATACAGCGTGGAAGAAGAGAGTAAAACGATCACGATTCTCTCTGTTTGGTCACACTATGAACGTGGGATATAATATGCTAAACTATTTCGACTCTTTGTCAATAAGGACTGATGAGTCGTACAAAATCAAATCTGGGTCAGAATAAATAGCATTCTGGCTCAGATTTTTTGTTAGCTTACTTTGATTAGTTGATTGATCAAAATGATTCTAATTCTCATGTTCTCAAATGATTTAAATCTGTAGAATACTCGTTTCGTGATCGGTAAATGAGTCATCGTTTGAGTAAGGGAGAGAATCGTATTGAGATGCCTTCTTCATCGCTCAAACGTTTTTGAAGTTTTACACAGACCTCTTCAAATAAGAAATCCTCTTATCAAAAAAAATCCCTTTATTCGCAAGGTGATAATAATAAACAAAAAAATGGAACAGCATAAATGTTTTCGAAATGCTTTCGCACCAACATTTACCTGTTCCGTGGGTTTGGCACCCAATGGGCCGTGAGGGGCTCGAACCCGCGACCCGCTGATTAAGAGTTAAATAATTGATAGTTTTATTTAGTTTGAAAATGCTTTGGATATGTTGAATTTTAATAGGTATACCAAGGTTTTGAAATGTTTTTTAACACTAAAAAGCATAAACAAATATAAGTTAATAAAGAAAAAAATTAGAAGAATTCAAGAAAAACGTTGGCTTTATGGAAAACAAATCTAACAAATAAAGTGCTATAGAAAAACAATTTGAAAAGAATTATAAAAACTAAATTTAGCGAATATGAATATAGCGATGAATTGAGACAGATTATCAAATCTGTCTTTTTTTATTGCAACTAACTAAAAGGAGTGTACTTATGAGTAAAGTAAAAAAATTAATGACTACTCTCATGCTGTTTCTGACTTTGAGTGGTACGATCGTTGAACCTGTATCTGTGTTGGCAGAAACAGTGAACACGGTTGAGACACAAGAAGTACAAGAAGACACTACTGCAACTGAAGTAGTAGAATCGGCCACAGAAGAAGCAGAAACCAGCACCACTTCCTCCGATCAATCGACAAATACGAAGACTGATCAACAGGAAAAAATCGGAGAGAGTCAAAATGCAAATGATAGTCCGACGAGTGAAACAGCAGAAGAAGCGACGCAACCGTCAACTGAAGAGGCGGATCAATCGGTTTATGATTACCTCCGTGAACAAGGATACGAAATGCTCGCTGATGGCACGATCGTTAGTACGAATGGAACCTCTTATCGAGACGACTATTTGTCCGTTATTCAAGAAGTTCAAAACATGTTAAACCCAAATCCAATCAGATTACGAATGGCAAAAGCAGCGGGTCAATCGGTTTATGTGAACCGTGATTATGGTTCGTCTACAATCGGGTGGACGTATTCGAATGGCATTTCTGAACTAGGATGGTATGCGAAAAAAGATGCAAATGGTGGTATGCTCTGGTGTATTGAACCTGGGGTTCCCTTGAATTGGGGTGCAAACTATCCCTATACAACGTCAGAGGTTTCCCAAGACAAGTATATTCGGGCTTCGTTAGCTGTTTATTATGGATGGGAAAAACAAAAATCTGTCGTCAATGCTTTTTATACAGAGCGCTTGGTACAAGAAATCACTACCCGAGTAACTTCGGGTAGTATATATGATTATGCGGGTATGGCTAGTCAATCAGGCTACAATACGTTCCGTAAGAATATTTTGGAAGAAGTAGAAAGCTTCTTTACACTACCTTCATTTGCAGGTAAATCTTACACGGTAAAACTTGGAGAGACGTTAATATTAACAGATACGACAGGTAACTTACCAAAATACAAAGTGACAGCTGATACGGCTAATATGACAGTATCTCAATCAGGCAATACGTTAAAAATTACACCAAAATCAGATAGTAAGGAATCAGGGACACTAACATTACGCTATCAAATTGCAGCTGAATACGAAGGAGCAACAATTATTTACTCAGCGCCTTATTTACAAGATGTTATGAAGGCTAGAATTGGTGACCCTCGATTCTTCAATGTAAGCTTGAACATTGAATTACAAGGTCAAGGTGAAATCATTAAAGTCGACGAAAACGGCAAAGGATTAGCCGGAGCGCAATTTGAGATCACGAATAAAACGACCAACAAAACGGAAACCAAAACAACCGATAAAGACGGAAAAATCTCTGGTACATGGGATACAGGAACTGTCTTAGAAATCAAAGAAGTAAAAGCACCAACCGGCTATGTTTTGAATACGGAAAAGAAAACACTCACGATTGAAGCAAACAAAACGAAGTCGGTTACGTTCACAAACAAAAGCCAGTTAGGCTCGATTTCTATCGATAAGTCTGGTGTGGAGTTTGGAAAAGATATGGTGAATGGCAATTATACGTTGGCGGGTAATACTTTTGAGGTTTATGCTGGATCAAAAGCAACCGGCACGCCAGTTGCTACAATCACAACGGATGAAAAAGGGCAGGCAAAAACAAAGTCCCTTCCTTTAGGCACCTACACGCTGAAAGAAACAGCTGCTTCTGAAGGGTATTTGTTAAATACGAATACTTGGACAGTTGAAATCACCTATGCAGGTCAAAACGTTGAAATCACGAACGTAGATCAAAAAATTGAAAACCAAGAACAAAAAGGTTCGGTTGTTCTCACAAAACAAGATAGCGAAACGGGTACTGTTTCTCAAGGGGATACAACCTTTGCCGGTGCAGAATTCGATTTGTTCCGCAAGTCAGATAACAAGAAAATCGGTCATTATACCACCAATGACAAGGGACAGCTGACGGTCAATGATTTAGTGATCGACACCTACTATTTTTTAGAAACGAAAGCGCCGATCGGCTACGTCTTAGATAAAACGCCGGTTGAGTTTTCTGTTGAATACTCAGGTCAAACAGCAAGCGTCGCCAAACAAGCGACTGCAGTAAAGAAAAACAAAGTGATCACTGGCGGATTTGATTTGATCAAGACCGTAAATTACAACTGGTACACGACAGCCTGGAACTGGTTGACAGGGAAAGATCCTTCAGACCAACCAACCGTTCTTGAAGGCGTCGAATTTACCGTTACACAAGACTTTGGCAAGAAAGAAGTCGTTGGTAAAGCACTCACAGACAAGCAAGGCTATGTGTCATTTGATAAATTGCCTTATGGAACCTATGTGGTATCCGAAACGAAAGTACCAAACGGATATACAGGTATTGCAGACTTTAAAGTGACGATCAGCGAAGACGGTCAACGTTTCCACTATGTCATTGAAAATAAAGTAAAAGAAGCCAAGGTGAAATTTGTCAAAGTTGATGCTGAAACAGGAAAAACGATCGTTCGTTCAAATGCTGGCTTTGAAATCTATTCAAAAACCACCGGCGAACAATTAGTTATGCAGGATCTTCAAGGCAAAGAACAATCTGTGTTCTACACAGACGAAGAAGGCGTCCTTCAGTTGCCTACGCAATTTGCTTTTGGGAAATACTATGCCAAAGAGGTAAAAGCGCCTGAAGGCTACGTGGTGGCGAAAAACACGATTGATTTTGAAGTGACCGGTGAAGAAAAAGACGGTCTTGTGGTTGTTACGATCAAAAATGACAACCAAAAAGGACAAGTGACCCTACACAAAACGGTTCAAACGGCTATGTCCGTTGAAACAAAAGAAAGCGAGTATGGCAGCTATTCTGAGATTCAATTCGATCAAGCAAATGGCGAAGGCTTCAGTTTCAAGATCCGTCCAACGGAAGATATCGTGACAGCTGAAGGCACGATTCGTTTTACAGCTGGTGAATTCTTACAAAAAGACGGAGAAGATAAAGTTTGGACCACTGATTCTGAAGGGAATTTCCAAACAGACGCTTTCTTGTATATCGGGGCTTATGAATTGGTCGAAACGAGCGCACCTGCTGGTGTGAATTTGGAAGACACTCAACCGATTCCTTTTGAAATTACTTATGCAGGTCAAAACGTTGATATTACTTCAACTACGGCAACTGCTGAAAACTATCTTCAAGAAATCAATATTTATGGTCACAAACAACAGGAAGTGATCACTGGATGGGAAGATGGAAAAGCTGTTGTTGAATTGGAAAATGCCAATAATGGCCAAGTATTTGCACTAAGAACCGGACAAGACTTACAAATCGGTGATACAACACTGAAAGCCGGTACTACATTAGGCTATGCAGTAGTAAATGACGGTGTGCTTTCTTTTGAAAACATGCTGCTGCCGAATATTAAAGCCGATTACTACTTGCAAGAAGTGGACGCTGGTAGCGATCATGTGTTAAACGAAGAGCAATACTTCTTCACTTACACACCGGCAACGAATGATCGTGAACATGAGATCCATGTATGGGCAGACAGCTTTGCAGAAAATAAACAAGCGTTAACACGGATTGCTAGAAATCCAATTCTTAATAAATTGGCCCGTGCGACGGTCAAATTAGTGAAAACCGATGATTTGGACGGTCAAGCACTAGAAAATGTAGCGTTTGATTTAGTTCGTATCGATTCAATGATTGACGAAAACGGTGAAGAAACGACAACAGAAACAGTGATTTCTAAACATGCGACGAATGCAGCTGGGGAGATCGTTGTTGAAAATCTTCCAACTGGAAACTACAAATTCGTTGAATCTCGTCCATTAGACTGGTACGAAGACAATACTGACGATTTAAGCTTTACGGTCACACCTAAAGAAGATGGGTCTGTGATTGAAGTAAATGCAGTCAACTTCCGCAAACCGTTAGAGATCACGACAAAATTTGCGACGACAAAAGATGGGAAAAAACAAGCAAATCCTGATATTGATAATGAATTAACGGACTATGTAGCAGTCGATGGTATGAAACCAGGTCACACGTATTTTGTTGATACAGCATATGTCAATCGTGATACAAAAGAAGTCGTATCCACTTCTACGTCTGAGATCACAACAGACAAGGAAGGAACGTTTGAGTTCACAACAGAATTGTCCTTGCCAAAAGGCACGTTGAAAGACAGCACACGTCTGACTGCAACGCATGTCATTTATGAAGACAAAGACAAAACGAAGGAAATCGGCCGCCATGACGAATTGGAGAATGACGAACAAACCGTTACATTCATATCACCAAAAGTATCTATTCGCACGAAAGCACATACCGGTGACAATAAGACACAGACGTTCACTCACGGGGATATTATCAACGCCTATGACAACGTAGACCTGAGCCATGAGAACGTCTTAGACGGCACTGAAAGAGCATTTGAAGCGATTCTAGTTGCTCAAACACCAGATGGAAAAATGACCGATATTTGGACTTCTGGAAAAATTAATTACGTGGTGAATGACTCGACGATCGTTAAACAAGTGAAAACGAAAGTAGACACGTCTAAATACCCTGAAGGAACGACTTTCTTCTTCAAGGAAGTTGGTTACAACGAAGCAGGCGAAAAGGACTGTGAGCATAACTTCGATGGTAAAGACAAACAACAAGCTCTTACACCAGTGAAGAAAGGGACGTTGCCAAAAACAGGATCAACGACTTCTCTTTATTTGACGGTAGCCGGTGCTGCTTTATTACTAGCAGTGGCTTTGGGATATTTCTTCTTACGAAAAAAACAGATGAATAAATAAAACGAAAGGGAAGAGCCTTCATGGTCTTCCCTTTTTTGAGGGGAGATCATGAGTATGTTAAAAGCAATGCTTATTGGCATTTTTGTCGTTATAGCAGCCTGTATCGTATTAGCTGTCTACGCATGTTGTGTTGTGGCTGGTCGAGCAGACCAAATCGACGAGTTCAGATCAAAATATACAAAATAAAATTTCAGAGTTGGAGGAAATCAAATGAGTGAAACCTTGCACCATGATCCAGGGATTTTACATCTATCACTTGGACTAGACGTCCTACTAAATTATAACGAGGAAGGAACAAAAGTAACGACGGTTCAGTTATCGAAAAGCCGTCTTGGCGAGCTTATTCGTAACAATACGGTCACACGTACCAGTATTTTAGGCGTTCAAAAACTAGGCCTAATCGTTGGCAGCAACAGTAATATCGTGATCAACGTGGAAGACTTGATTGGTTTTAAAGACAAAACACCAGTTGTCCTTAATATCGACAGTGAACAAACAGAACAAACATATGAGGGGAAAGATATCTTTCAGATGTCACACTTTGAATTTATCGTTTCTGAAGAACAAGACCTTCGGCCTTCTCAAATTGAGCTTCTTTTTCATATTAATAAAAAATATCAAGCCTATTTACAAAAACAAGAAGCGGCAAAAAAAAGCGAAGAAGCGTAAAATTGCTATTCGAAAAAGTGCGATTGCGCATAAAAAATAACCTATTAGGAGGAAGCTATGAGTGAAGAAAAAGAGACTCGCTCTCAAAAAACGCCGAGTAATAAGCGAAAAATAGTTATAGCTGTCGCCTTAGGAGCGATATTTTTCAGTACAGCGCTCGGAATTAATGCTCTAAATTCGTCATCCAAAAGTGAATTCAAGGATATGGAACGTGTAACAACCAGTTCCCAAGATCAGAATACAAATAGTTCTTCGCAATCTAAAACCCAATCTGAGAGTGATCGTACTGACCAAAAACAAGATGATGAGAAAAAAAGCAGTGACACAACGTCTGCAGATTCAGGCTTGTTTGATTCTATTTTTTCCCGTATTCAAGGTTCCAGTGAAGAAACAAGCCCTGCTAAGTCATTGCTAACACTTTCAGAGCTGAAGGAAGTAGCCAAAGTAACGGAAACTACGGAAAAAGAAAAAAATTCAGGAAAAGATTTGGCAGTTAATACCGATAACGAAGGGCTTGGTCCTATTTTAGTAGGAAAAGATGTTGAAGAAACAGATAAAGACGAGGAAATAGAACCTACACCTCTACCTACACCAACGCCTATTCCTGATCCTAGTCCGGCTCCTGATCCAGAACCAACGCCTATCTTGCCAGTTGAGTCAAAGCCCAAAATTGTTGTTAGTCAATCCTACTTCGAATTGAACGAAGGCGATTCTTTTGATGTAAGTAACTACTATTCTGTCTTTGATTCAATGGATAAGTCACCAAGTGTGTGGATTGAGAATAGTACGCTTAGTGTTGGAACTAACACCATGATCATTCATGCGGTAAATAAATTTGGTTATTCAGATACAGCAACAATCACCGTACAAGTAAATGGCAGACCCAAAATTCATGCTTTTGCTACCACAATAGAAGTATCGATTCACGAATCTATTGACATGGTTAAATATTTTACAGCCACAGATCCAGAGGATGGGAATTTACAAGAGAAGATTGAATTCCTCTCAACTGTCAATACTGGAATCGAGGGAGAATATTTGGTGACTGCAACGGTATCAGACAGCAAAGGTTTTGAAGCAGTGCCTGTAACTATCCGATTCTTCGTTAAAAATGAAGCGCCTGTCATTCAGGGTGAATCTTCATATACGGTATCGATCGACGAATCATTCTCGATTCTAAATCAGCTATCTGTTACAGATAAAGAAGATGACCGAGATGGTTATCCGATTGAACTGACAAACGATAATATTTTAGAGAATAATCTTGATTTAAGGAAAGAAGGTAATTACACTATCAAAATCGGAAATGTATCCGATCGTGACGGCAAAAAGGTGGACGATAAGGTTATCACAGTGAAAGTTGTAAATGAGGCTCCTGTCGTTACAGTAAGCAATCAAACACTAAAAATTGGCGATTCATTTAATCCACAAGCCTTTTTAGATAGTATTTCAGTTTCTGATAAAGAAGACGATAAAAATCACCTGACACCAACTATATCGGTTGATGAAGAAACCTTGTATTCCATTCGTACAGATATACCAGGCGTTTATGAAATCGCAATAACCGCTACAGATAGTCACGGAAAATCAACAACCATTCTTACAATCATTACAGTTGTAGAAGACGATTCTGCTACAAGTGAAGATCCAGAAACAGAAGAGAATGAGTCGGATACACCTAGTGGGGACGGGGAAAATAGTGAAGTAGTTCCTGAAAATCAGGTTCCTGAAGAAACAGAGAATCACACGTCATTACCTACCGAAAATCACTTAGATTCTGTTGAAGCAGCACTAGAAGAACCTTCTAAAGAGGAACTGATCGAACACACTGATAGTTCTGATCTTGAGATCAATGAACAAGTGGATTTACAGACTCCAGACGTCTGAACAATCTTTAATAGAATAATAAATGGTGAGAGGATTTGATGGCGTGAAGGAACCGTACGATCCTTGTAGTCGTTCTCCACCGATAAGAAAGGAGAGATAATAGTCCTTGAATGAAAAAGAACTTGCTATTAAAAGGCTGCTCATTTCAATTTTAGATGCAATATTTGAACCTTCAGATGTGTATCAAGGGTTTATTGTTAAAGTGGTCCCAAAAGAGCTAAAAAAAGAAGGACAGTACAAGAATTTTGAAAGAACGATTCAACTGAATAACCTAACACGCTCACCACTAGAACTTTACTTGACTTGCTTAAGATGTCTTGCAATGCATATCGACACAGTAAACAACGAGTTCTTTCAAGAATCAGAAGGTGCGTACCCGATTTTACAGAAGCTGCTAGAAGCTTCACTAGAATTGGGTCTTTTTTCCATTCGAGAAATCGACGAACTAGAACAAAGAGGAAAAATAGCTGATATAGTAGCAAATTGCGGAAACTCAGCAGTATGGACATTGAAGTATCCTCTCCTGCCGGTTGCGTATGATGTCTATGTTATAAATGGCTACGCCATTAAGGGCGAGCTTAGAAGGTGGTCATATAATTATCAAAAGGACGGCAAAGTATGGCACAAATCTTTTTCAAGCCAAGAGGAAGCTATCCAGGAAAAGGAGCGACTTTGGGAAACAGCCGCTGAAATCACAGTAGAAGTGACAACGAAGCTAGAACGAATCTTTGACTTTGATTACTGCGTGGCTGTAAAACCGGATCTCGAATTAAATGATCTTTTTCAAGAGCATGGCTATGCTTATGAAGCATATGGCGTAAAGAAACACTATGTAAAAAAAGTACCTACGAAGAAATTCTTTCAAGAAAGAGAGTTTTTGATGCTCTATGAAGTGCCGTTTACTATCAAATTACCAAAATAAGAAAGGAGAAGTGGCATGGCTACTAAAAAAGAACGATCGGAAATCAAGAAAAAAACAATCAAACTCATGTCTTTAGACGGCATGGAGTATGATGAGTGGCTGCATGAACAACATGTAAAGTTCGTGGACGAGCAAGGAGAAAAAATCCTTGATCGATTAATGGACGAAAAATTGCAACAAACGAAAAAAAGCGACGTAAGTCAACCAACACAAGCAATCCATGGAGGAGAAGTAGAATGACAAAAAAGAGAACAGGTTATCAATGGTTAGGATTGGCTTTTGTCCTTTGGGCAATGGCTTTTTTATTTTTCACAATTGACTTAACTGCCTTTGCGGATGTTCAAACTACATTGAAAGATATTGAAACCGGTGCAGGCACACAATTCAAAGCAATCGCAAATATCGGAATCGGGATCATTATCATTCTTTTTGGTGGCGCCCAATTCTTAGGAGCAGAAATCAAGTCATGGGCTAAAAAATTATTGATTGGTGCGATTGTAGGTGCCATTGTAATCGTCAATTTTGACTGGATCAGAGATACTTTCTGGGGTTGGATCGGAGGATAACAAATGGTTGAAGTGGAAATTCTTGACGCTCAGATCAAGGGATTTACACTTCCTCTTTATCCTTTAGAATGGGAAGCGTTTCTGGAGGTTACTGAAGCAATGAATCCTTCAGAAATGCTATCCTTTCAGCTTTTGGAAGTTGATGGAGCGCCTTTTTATCAAGGGAAATATGAAAAACAATCAAGCCTAGAATCTTTCGAAGATGATTTAAAGAAAAAACTAAAACTCTTAGTAAAAAAGAAGGGAATCACAAAAGAAGAGGAGCAACAAATTCTCGAAATGACTGGTTTTATCGATAAAAAGCCTTCCTTACCAACAAAACACAAGCAGAAAGACGAAGCTACTTCCACTAGAATACCTAGACCAAGCAAGAAAGAGAAAATTTCGCAAAGTCAACGATCAAATATTTTTTTCAGGACGTATTCGATTTCCACACTTGTTAAACTTTTCCTGATTTTATTAATAGCAGCTGGTGCGTATTTTCTCAAAGAGGAATTTCTTTCAGGAAAAGAGGAGCCAACAACTTCTATTTCTTCAAGTGTCGAAATAACAAAAATTACCCTTGATAATTATATGGAAGTAGCGGAAAAAGAGACGGATAGACAAGAGGAAGTTGTCAATTTTTTAGTTGAGCAAGAAGCATTTGAACAGTTAGAAGCATTTCAAGAAGCCTATCCAACGGAGATTGGTAAGTTTGAAGTGGCTTTCAATCAAAAGGACTGGCAGACAGTGATAGAAGCGGATATTTCTACACTAAACAATGCGAGGAAAATGATGATGGCGATTGCGTTTATTCAATTAGACCAATTGGAAGAAGCAAAGCTAATAAGCGAAAGTCTGGAAGATGAGCAGTTAGCTATGCAGCTGGCTGTTGGCTATTTACGGCAGAAAAACGTGGATGAGGCAAAGAAGATCCAGGACAAATTAAACGATGATCAGTTGGCAGAAATGATTGATACAACGAAGATCTATGTTCAAATGATCTCTTACTATTCCAAAGAAAAAGATACGAAAAACCAAGAATTGTGGGAAAGAAAACTCGAGAAAATTGGTAACGAGTTTCTTCCATAGGAGGTAAAATTTGAAGACAAAGATAGGGTGCATTAATGAAAATTAGAATATACGGGAATGTATTTTTTAAAACGAAACAGAAATGTTAGTATTGTGGTAATATAATACTGATAAAACTTGATGCAAAAAATAACATCGGACGAAATTTTAGTCCAAATGGTTATTTTTATGCTGACATTGTTATTATAATCACATGTTTGTGTGTTTATAATAAAAAAGAAAGAGGTTTTGTTATGAAAAAGAAAATTTCTGTTTTAGTTTTATTGGGGAGTCTATTTGCACTGGAGTTTTCTCCGGCGGTACTTGCATCAGCTTCTGAAGTGAGCCAAGAACCAGTCACAAACGTGGTCGAAGTAAACGATGCTCCGGAAACTACCATAATTTCTGAAATAGAACTAGATGAATCATCAGGCAAAGAGGAAACTACAATTGTTGATAGCGATGGAAACTATTTAGGCAAGTTAAGTGTTCAAGAAGATGTGAGCATCACAACAAGACAAGCAGGGGACAAATATAAGCTTTCTAATAAAACTTATAGTGTATCTTTTATTGGAGTAACTTGTAACTTTGGTTATAAAGTAACTGTAAAAAACAAAAAGATCACAAGAGCGTATGGAACTTGGTCTAATGGTTTGCTTTGGTCAACTAGCTTAGGAAGCCCATATTATACGTCTACAACCTCCGGAGTAAAGGGGCAAACTTCGGTAGGAATAGATTGGTTAGGGTGGAATACAACGGTCAGACTATATGGAAATATTTCTGGTAACTATTTAGTTACAGGAATGAAGTTATCATAAATGTTTTCCATGAATTTATTGCCTCTCATCGCTATTGATATTTTGCTAATAGCTTTATGTTTTTTATTTGTTTATCAATATAAAAAGGAAAGACTTCTTTTTTGGAAAGTAGCTTTGATCATTAATATTTTCCTCATGATAGTTGTGTTCCTACCACAAATTATGTTTATCAAAGCTTCGCTCTTTTAATAGCTTGATGAATACGGGTCGTCTTCAGTGAATGAAGTCGACTTTTTTACTCCCTAAAATTTATTAACTACTTGAGAGAATAAAACGGACGATTGGATATGAGGAGGATTACACTATTTGGAGATGAAGGGAGTTTTTTAACAAAGAGAAAAAACAAAAATAAACCAGTCTTGAAGGTACACAGTTATCTTTGCAGCTAGCTATTGGATATTTAAGACAAAAGAACGTGGAAGAAGCAAAGAAGATACAGGATAAATTAAACGATGATCAGTTGGAAGAAATGATTGATACAACGGAGATCTATGTTCAAATGATCTCACACTATTCCAAAGAAAAAGACTCAAAAAACCAAGAATTGTGGGAAAGAAAACTCAAGCAAATTGGTAAAGAGTACCTTCCCCAATAACTATGAAAAAAGATGGAGGAGAGGTAAACATATTAACAAAGATCCGAGAATTTCGAGCGCATAGAAAAGTAAGGAAATGGAATAGATTGCTAGCTCAAGAGAATAATAAAGCCCTGGCTATTGGCAAAGGAGTCCGTTACCACCATTAGTGTTCGTAAGACCTATTATTATCAATGCTTCCCCTTTGCTTACAATTTTGTAAGGAGTAATTATTTTTCTATGTGGTATAGTTTTACATAGAAAGTATTAAAATAAGGAGTGGTAGCATGTTTGATAATAGCAGTTGGAGAAGAAGAAAAAAGAACGTTTATTCTAAAAGGAAGAAGCTTTTTACGTGCTTCACTTTAATGCTAAGTCTTTGTATACTTAGTTCGAATGTAATACCGGTTATAACTTATGCTACTGAACTTGATGCTTATGAGAAAAAACAATCAGAAGTTTCAGCTGATAATGAAGTTTTACCAGAAACGTTAGATGAAAATCTTAATTTTGACTCCATTACAAACTTTATTTCGGAACAAGTTGTTGATGATACGAATATCCAATTTACAGATGATGGCGTTTATATTGATGGCAAATTCTATACCCCAGAAGAATTTGATAAACTTCTAGATAAAATGGAGGATCCTACGGAAGTTTCGATCGAATTAACTGGAAATTCATCGGGACCAATTCAGTCCAGAGCTTTTTATATACCTGCCATTGGGTATGCAACTACTTGGCTTTATACTGTTCCTGGGATTGGACAAATAGCTGTGGTTGCAACTGCTGCTGTTGCTGTTGCATATGGGAGCTATATACTTAGTAAAGCCATTATAAAATCTGGACACTGGGCTTATAATAAAATAAGAGCGCATGTCAACGCTCGGCCAAGACCAAAAAATAAAACAACAACTAGATATAATTATCAAAAGTCTGTTTCAAAAAGAGATTATATCGCCTATAATTATAATATTTCAAATAAAATTCTTGATGGTAATGGGAGAGTAAAGATTAGGGATTTCAGGGATAAATTTGGTAATCCTCCCAAAGATTCAGATGGAAAATCGAGTAAAAGGTTTAAAAATGGTCGTTATGATATTCAAAAAGATAGAACAAATCATAAAGGCCGGTATAAATTAAATAAAGATGGTAAAAGAGTTGCCACAGTAGATGGTGATGGTACAATTTCAGGAAAATAATTAATTAAGAAAGTAGGAAATATAATGAACTTAAAAAATGATTGGAAATTAATTGCTGAAAATAATTTAGATCTAAAATTATTTTCAAACGTCGAAAATTCTAATGAATTAGTTATCAGAGATAAAAATGATACAGGGGCGCTCTGTTCCTTTGTAATTTCTGATAGTGATATCGAAATACAAGAAATGTCATGGGCTATTTCTTTAAAAATTAACTGGGAAGATAAAACGATATATTTAACTAATAGTGAAGAAAAAAATAATAGCTAATTGTTGTAGTTTTTCAACTTAGTCTTGATGAAATTTGTATAAGAAAATTTGACCATAGCAAGCAAGACAAGCAAACTATGATGACCTAGCAAGTATCCTCTATTCTTGAAAAAATAATAACCTCATTCTTGAGAGATTCAAGGTGATGAGCAAAGACAGATGACTAATTCATTTGTCTTTTTTTGTGCAAAAAAATCTGTTTTAGCGAATATATGAGAGGAGGTTCTTATGGTAACAAAAAATAAACAAAAAGAAATTAGCAAAGACCACAAAAAGAATTACGAAAAAGAAAAGAAGAATAATCTGCGCTTTTTGGCTAATCGAAAATTTCTTGCTTATTTTTCCGTGATCGCATTTTTGATGCTAATGACATTAGGAAATTGGCTTTTCCACCAGTGTGTTGCCTTTTTAAGCCAACCACTCTTTGATTTTACAGTGAAGCGAGCGCATGTTTCGTATGGTCAAACGATATTCTATTACCCACTATTGCGGTATCCACTATTTTATCTACTTCTTTTCCTTGGGATTGTGGCTTTAATTGGTTACTTTGATTTTAAACTATACACGTCATTTCGACCTCTAGAAGACGATTTAACACAAGGAACCATGCATTTTACCCCTGAAGAGGATATGGAAAAAGAATATGAGACAGTCCCTGTTCAAATTTTTGCTGAAGATGAAGATTTTTATGATGGAAAGCCAGGGTATCCAGTAGGTCGTAAACCGCAAACACCTGAAGAGAAAGAAAAAGGAATATTTCACTATTATGTGGATACGTCTGATTCGAACTCGGCGACCCTTGCCGGTACAAGGCAAGGGAAAGGCATTTACTTTATTGATCCTTTTATTGATATTTTAACCAGGGCCCGCTTAATTGCTAATCGGGCTTCTTTTGTCATGACTGCGACCAAAGGGGACGAGCCGAGAAAATGGTACAAAACACTGAAACGACGAGGGTACAACGTTCGAATCTGTAATACCGTGAATCAATATTTCTCAGACCCAATCCCAACCCTAGCTGTTTTCAATAATTATTATCGACACTACAAACGACTAAAGCAAAAGGCAGACAAAGCGAAACAACAAGAGGATAAAGCGAGTCGCATTAAGTATAACGTATTGGCCGAGCAACAATTAGCTAATGCAGAAAAAGCGATCAACCAAGCTGCATTCCTTTATTTCAAAGAAGTGAATGAAGGCAAAGATGGTGGTTTTTGGACGAAAGCTTGTCGTAACTTGTTTATTTCTACTGGTCTTGCTTTGGCAGATCAAGAGTTTGAACAAAATGAAAAAATGAAAGTAAATCCATATACCATCTACACAGTGGTCAATGACATGATGTCCAAACATATCAAAGAAGGCAGCCATGATTTTTTGAATCAGTTCGCAAAGGATAAAAAGGACCTACAGCGCTTGTTAGCTGAATATGAAGATAAATCATACTTGGATGTCTTTTTTAGTGAAATGCCAAGAAATCACCCTGCGAAACGTTATTTTGATGCAATCAAAGCATCTGCTCCCGCACAAGTGACGCTAGGAAATATCGTGACACATTTTGATGGAGATCTCCAACAATTCCTCATGAGTGCCAACGCAAAAATGACTGCTTATGATGATGGATTTGACCTTGAATCAATCGGATTTGATCGTGAACGCCCGACTGCAGTCTTTGTGGTTTTATCTGATGCAGATTCTTCTAATAATGCAGTAGGGGTCAATTATATTGATCAAATCTATCAATTGTTGCTCAATCGATGCAACTTAGAGGATGACTCTGCTTGTTATCGAGCAGTCCATTTTATTTACGAAGAAGGAGGAAATTTAGGCGTTGCTATTTCTGATTTAGCACGTAAGTGGACTTCAGGGGCGAGTCGAAAGCTATTTCAGCACCTGGTCTTACAAGATACCGAACAATTAACGTCGTTATACGACGAGCAAACAAAGGAAATCATTTTAGGGAATACGGCCAACCTCGTGTATATTCGAACGGGTTCTAAAGCTACTAATGAATATATCTCTGGACGGTTAGGAACTCGCTCAAATTATTCTAAGACAAGGCATAAAGACCCAACGTCGATCAGTTCTTCTGAAACTGAAAGTTCGGAACGAATCGATCTATTAGCCAGTTTTGAGTTAGAAAGAACGAGAACCGGTGAGTCAGTTGTCCTTCGAATCAATAAACATACGGATTTAAAAGGAAATCCGATTTACCAGTACCCAATTTTAAATTCTCAAGAAAATGATTCAAATATGATCCCTTTTTATGAATTTCGGAAGTTAGACAAAGTCTCTTGGGAAGAAATACCTGTAAACAACCAATTTGTGGAAATGGAACTTGAAGATTTGGATTGGTCACTTATGCCCCAAAAGGAAAAATCAGACAAACCAACTGTGGTGCAAAAGGAAGTCTCACCAATCGAAACCTACAAGAAACCTGTTCCTAAGAAGGAGGGGACACAATTGTCTTTATTGTCACTGGAAGAATTGATCCAGTTAGAAAAAAACAGTGGAAAGGAAGAAAGACGGAAAAAAGAAGAAAAAGCAAAAGTTTTAGAACGGCTATATTCGGTTGAAGAAAGGAAGCGATCGGTTAAAGAGTATTATTCAAATGAGCAAGTGGAAGAGATACAGAAAATAATGGCTCGTTTCTTTGTTGGACAAAAAGAGGTGTTACAAGAACTGAAACAAATACTTGAAAATGGCCAGGTACAGTCTTTATGTACATTCTTGTTATCAACCAGTGAAGAACGAATGATCAATCGTTATATACAGCAGTTTCGAGAATGGAAGGAGATAGCTTATGAGTGATAAAGAAATTTTAGAAAAGCTACTCGAATTTGCGCCATTCTTGAGTATTCAGAACATGATCAAGGATATTGGCCGAGCGGTACTCTATTGGATCTCCAGTGTTTTGATGTGGATTGTTGAAAAAGTAGGCGGGGTACTGACTGAAATGGTTAGTGTCTTAGGTTTTTACAAATCTGCAGATATGGCCGGAGACGGTGGAATACTAGAAACCTTTAGTGCTTTTCAAAAATTTGGCATAGGGATCACACTTTTGATTATAGGAGCGGTTCTGTTTCTAGGAAAAACTGAGGAAACCAGAGCTGTTCCGTTGAATGCTCTGTTGATGGTAGTTATCGTTATGTTACTTCCTTCAATCATGTCAGATGGAATTAAGATCGTAAATTCTACTGTCGATGCAGTTAGCAGCGAGCAAGCCGAATTTGGCTTTGACAGCTTCAAAAAAAATGTTACCGATGTTTATGTCTTAGCCGACAATGGGTGGACAACAACGGAACCAAAAAATAAGAATTACTTAGAAGACCGGAATTTTTTTGATGTAAATGAAAAAATCACAGATGCAGAAGATATTGATAATGGAGAGCCTTTGCTATATGAAGTGGTGAACAGTAAGTCAGGTAGTGGGAAAGAACTCCAAAAATTTGATTCTGATGGAGGAACAATCGCCAAATGGCTTATGAAACAGCTTTTTGTTAAAGGCTACTATCGGTGGTCGATCAATTGGCTACCATTGATTGCGACTCTTGCGTGCCTAGCATTCTCCCTGATTATTTCCCTTGTTCGTTGTGGTAGGTTAGGGATTGAACTCGGATTTAACTATATTTGGGCAAATATTGTTGCTTACTTCAGTATTCGAAATATCAAATTTCTCAAGACTGCAGTTTTAGAGCTTTTTTCAGGATTTGTTTTGATTCTCTCTATTTTTGGAATGTATGCGGTGTTTATTGCTTATAATTCCTGGCTAGGGACACAACAATTATCCGTATTAGCTCAGATATTTGGGATTATCGGAGGTGCATGGTTTATCTATGATGGTCCTTCTATCATTCAAAAAACGCTTGGTATCGACGCCGGACTATCTACAGCTGGAAGTTTTGTGATGGGAATCGGTGCAATGAAAGCTGTGAAGAAAGCAGGCGAAATGACTGGTAAGACGGTTAATGGTGCCGCAAACACGGCCGGTTTTGTGAAAGGATTATCTGAAGGAATGTCTTCAAAAGAGGAACCAAAAAATGATGAAAAAGCTGGTCTAAATTCCGAAATGGCGAAGAATACCAACGAGGATCTTCCGGAAGAAGAAAATAAGAACGGCAGTAACAACCAACAACCGGATGTGCAAAATCAAGAAGATTCGAATGAAAATTCCGAAGAACTTGATCAACCTCAAGAGAATGAGCCAGGTACAAATGAAGCAGAAACAGAGCAAGAAACAAACGAAGATCAATTACCACAAACGCCGGAAAATCAAGGAGATGTTGAACTTCAAGAAGAGCCAGAAGCTCGTATTGAAGAAAACCTTGAACTGTCTGAAAATGATGCGAGCTTGGAACAAACTGAGCCGTATGCGAATGATTACGAAAATAATATGGGGGATGATCACAATAACAATAGTGTAGATGACTTTGAAGGGGAATCCAGCGGTTTACCACATGTTGAAGAACAAACAACACTTACAGACCAACCAGAAAGCAACAATGATCAATCAAATCTATCGACAAGTGACAATGAAGTGCCAATCAATGAGTCAACTGCTACCAGTTTAAATTCAGGTGATGTTGATACCGAACAGACGGTTAATGAGAAAGATTCAGCTGTGAAAAATAATTCTGCAACTAAGAATGTCAAAGGAAATCATACGGAAAATAAAAAGCCGCAAAATGATAAAGATGAAGAAATGCCGAATCCATTCTCTAAAAAAGTCAATCAAATGGTCCATACGTCAAACTACCAAAAGAATACGAAAAATAAGGTAGGAAACATGGTTGATGGGTACAATCGAAACAAAGAATTTGGTCAGGAAGTAAATGAATGGTTAAAACAACGTAGAAACAAAAGAGAAGAGCAGCACCCTGAATCTGTCGCTCCTTACCTGGATAGAAAAAGAACAAAAAATAAATCAGAGTAGGTGAAGGAACAGTATGCACGATATTCAAAATGAGATATTCACAGAAACAAAATTTTGGGGCGCTATCTTGTTAAAAGATGGCGTGGCCGGACTTGTTGTGTTTAACCTTGCGAGAAGCGTCCAGAATGCGACTTACGGGCCATTACAAGGATTTTCCTTCTGGTTTGTAATCTTGATGGGCTTTTTTTGGTTATGTCCTAGTGTGAGTAATGCGAAACTGAGGAACTATCAACGATTATTTATTACTTTAACGAACAATCGATCTACCTACCATGCGATTGAGCGAATTGATTTTGAGGTACAGGAACGAATTGAAATGGTCATGGGGACAACCGAAGAAATTCGAGAGGAAGATGAAATGCTTTCCTTAGAAGAGCTAGAAAGCGACCATTTTGATAAATGATAAAGGGAAAGAAAATATTTATGGTACAATGACGGTGACAGTAAAGTTTAATGACGGTGGCTATCCAATTGAATGTGAGGTGGTGCGTATGAGCGTACTTCCAAAACCTTATGAAAGGAGATGCCTTTTGTCTGCGTACGAAACAATTCAGACGATTCTCGGTTTTGGTATGTTTACCATTGCGTTAATCAGTCTGGTTGTCAAGTTGCTTAAAAACGACAAAAAGAAATAACCGTCGCTTTAGCAGGAGTCGGTTATCTCTTTTTTAGATAATTAAATTTCTGTCACCGTTCTTTAAACGGTGCTGTCCAAGGGGAGTTGTTAGTGCAACTCCTCTTTACATAATCATAGTACCATAATTTAGATTTCCTTTCAATTATTGCTTATATAGACGTTCTTCCTTGAAGTAAGAACTAAGTACCTAGAATCAAAAAGTAGCAGCCTTAAATTTAAGAATCTAATAATCTCCCAATTTTGATATAATTATTTTAAAAAATAGGAGATGGTTTAATGAAGCTTAAACTGAAGTTATCCATAGATTCCAAAATTTTCCATTTGGTTGTTATATGGTTTATTTATTTCGCAACTAGTTTTGCGTTATATCTTGAAAGAGGTGGATATTTAACAGACCGTGACACTGTGATAATAAGCAATGTCTTAGTCTATCTGATTGCAATCGAACTGGCTATAATATTGGTACAAGCAGTATTATTTATTTCGAGTTTCGTAATAAATATATACTTTGAAATTCAAGAAAAAAAGAGGGAGAAGATTAGAAAAAATACCTTTCTTTGGATTTCAGAAGATAAAATTGGTGATGTCACTGAGCTTATAACAGATTTAGGATTGAGAGAAATAGAGTTTGATAAGAAATGCGAAAAAAATAAAACTCGATATTCTTATATCAAAAACCATATCCGCAATTCTTTATCAATTGAAGATATTAAACTATGGCATTCCCAATTAAAGGTAAAAGACAAGGACATAACCTATATATCTTTTTTAGTAGCGATTATCATATCTTTCTCTTCGATAAAAGAATTACTCGTATTTATTCCAGTTGCGTACAATTTTTTGATCAACAACGCACCACACAAATTCGTTGGCTGTATCATATTCATTGAAATCATATTCTTAATAGCTGTCTCAGTGAGAGGGCTGCTAAAATATGTAAAATTAGATTCTAGATTGACAAACTTCTTTACTACGATTTTAAACGATTTAATTGAAGAAAATTCGAATTTATAGTTTACCTAAGCATAGAGCGTTTCGTTAACCAAATGTTAATGGAACGCTTTTTTGTATTTATTGGAGGTGCAAATAAAGGAAATGATTAACTCAGAAGCGTTACTACAAGAATTAGATGAACAAGAAACGACCCCTAAAGTAGTGAAAGATCTCTTGCTTGAAGAAAAAAGGCAGAAAGTTCGTCGACTAAAACAAGAGAAGACCGTCTTATCTTTGATTCCGTATCGAAGAATCATATCTGAAGATTGTTTTGCGATGGAAAAAGAAGTCACTAATTTTTATCGAATCGAAGATGCGTCTGCACGTGACGGAAGTGAACAGCAGCGACAAGAAGCATTGCATGATTACCTGGTATTCTTACGTACCGTCCACAAGAATCTCAAATTGATCTTTACCAGTTTTCCAGTCGATATGTCGGAAAACATTGACTATGCACGTCGGCGCTTTAAGATGCGAAAAGGAAACAAAAATGTACAAACAGAACAGGCAATCACCCTTAGTCAACTAGAGTATTTAGATAATAACAAACCAATCAACACGGTTTACTTACAAATATTCGCCACAGATAAAGAAGAGTTAGAAGACGTTGAACGAGAAATTATGAGTGTCACTACGGCGAATTTCCGACCTGTCAAAATGTCATTAACTCAAAAAATCAAGCTACTTGTAAGATTGTATAATCCTTTATCAACAATTCCTATTGGTATTCCTTACCAGGATACGGATGAATCTGGCAGAAGACCGGATGTTCAAAAAATCGTTGATAAAAAAGGATATGATCCACTCTTTATTGGCCAGATTCAACCACTAGGGGGATTGAAACCTCATTCGCCAACAGAATTACAAATTGGTAATGGCTTCATTCGTGTATTGAATCTACTTGTTTATCGGCCAAAAAATAATCCGAATTTTTGGGGACAACATATTTTCAATATGAAGAATGCGGTGACAACGCTAGACATGCGATCGATCGACGTGGCTAATCCTATGGTAGAGAAAAATCTAAACAACTCCTTAGAAGAGTACGAAGATCAAGTAGCTACTTCAAAATCCAGAATATCGAAGAAAAAGGCGAAGAACGAATACTACAAATTAGATCAAACAGTTGAACAGATTCTTGAAGGTCAAGAGGTGCTAAAAGAAATCCATGTCCGTTATATAATCAGTGCGGAATCGATTGAAGAGTTGAACAGTAAAGAAAAAGAAGTCCATATGCAATTAGGTAAACGACAGTTTCAGGCGTCATGTTTCTTAGATGAACAGGAGCGACAATTTAAAGCTTCCTTTGTTTCTTATACGCAAGGACGGCAACTGATTCGAAGAAAAGGGAAAGAAATCAAAGGGTCTGCGCTTGCAGGCAGCTATCCATTTCATTTTACGAATCATATTGATCCAGATGCTCCATACTCCGGCTATCCTTTATACGGATCAGGAATTATCTGTCTATCACCTACACACAAGGATCGCCAAAGAAAATCGTACAGCATGATAATCGTCGGTAGTCAGGGGTTTGGTAAAACGACCGTTTCCAAGAAACTAGCGAAACAATTTGTAGAATATGGCAATAATCATTTTGGCTTCTACATGTCTGATGAAACAAAGCGTTTGACTGAATACCTGGGTGGAATCCATTTAGATGGCGCAGAAGCACGGTTAAATCCTTGTCAGATTTACGCTTCAGATGTGGATGCAAAAACAAAGAGAACGAAAGAACAACAGTCCTATTTAACAAATCTAACAAAAATGCGCTTGATTTTTGCTTTGAACAACGAAATAAAGAGTGATGATCCAGTGATGGTGGAGGCGAAAAAATTATTTCCCAAAGCCTATGCCAAGTATATGGAAGATCACAACCTTGATTTATCGAAAATCACTCAATATGAGCCAGAACAATATCCAATTTATTCGGATATTTTAGACTTTGCAAAGAAAGAACAGGTAAGTGAAGTTGAAGAATTCCGAAAAAAGAGCTTGTATGAGTTGGTATCGCAATTAGAATCTTTTATTGATAATTCAGGGAATATCTTTAATCAACCGTCAGAATTTGATTTTAGTCACCGGCAGTTAGTTACGTTCGATATGCAGAACTTAATCAAATCGGATAAAGCGACCTATAATGCGCAATATTATAACCTTTATACTGCTGCTTTCAGTGAAGCGGTACGTGTCGGGCAGAGGGAAAAATATCTCTTTGACCGAAAACAAAAGCGAGTGGATGAATTGATCTACACGAATATTACTTCAGATGAGTTCCATAATCCGATCCGAACGGAAAATTTGACCCTGTTAAATGAATTGGACCGCTATAACCGTGAAGCTCGCAAGTTGTTGATTGGACAAACGTTTATTTTGCATGACATTGCGGATGCATTTCCGGATTATACGGACGGAAAGATGGGTGAAATATCTAAAGCAGTAATGAACCTGTTTAAATTGACTACCTATCGCTTTTTGCTACAACAGGATAGCTCTTCAGAACAACTTATGAAGAAAATCTTTGGGAAACAGCTAAGTAACTATGATTTAGCGGAGATTTTCAAATTCGAAGAACGGGATATTCTTTTAAACATTAAGGGATCTACAAATATTAAATTTCGTTACGACCTAACCGATCGTGAGAAAGAAATCTTTGATGGAGGTCTATAATGAAGGACAAAAATGAGAAGAAAGAGCAGAAGAAAGAGAAACGAGCTAGACGTTGGCAACAGACGAAAAAGCTGACAAGGCGAATCGTCATTGGCAAACCAAAAGAGCCAGGAAAAAAAATGGAAGCAGCGAAGACAAAGACCCTTTATCTTATTGTGGTTTTTGTCTTTTTTCTTTATCTGCTATTGCAGCTGTTCGTTTAAGTAGGATTGGAGTGATCTAAGTGAGCCAATTAAAAGTGTTTACCGAAAAACAACTGAATTATGCACGTAAGACCAACATGCTCGCCTACATGCTAGAGCGAGGAGAACCATTCGAACAGGTTTCTTCAAAATTTGTTGAGCATAAGGACCATGACAGTTTACGAGCAAATATTAAAACAGGCGTCGTTAACTGGTATTCGCAAAATATTACTTCTTGGAACAACGCCATTGAGCTATCAATGGCGTTTTATAATGAACCTTTTGAAACAACTGTCGAAGACCTTTTACAGTTTCAAAGCACGAGGCGTGTAATGAATCAATCGATCAATAAGTCCTCGGCTAGACAAAATGTCTTAGAAAGCAAAATAGAGCCATTTAACCCTCAACACATTTCGACAATGGGAAATTATGATACAAGTGAACTCGGTCAAAAGGGGCGGTCTTACTTAAAGTCTCGTTATCTATCGGATGAAACAATTGATTATTTAGAAAAGCTAAATCTCGTTTCTACCGATAATAAAAACAATTTATTATTCAAGCACATTGATATAGGCGTCGGTAAAACTGGAAACATTGTAGGTTGCGATATACAGGGAACCTACGCACGATCTCTTGAAAAAAGAACCTCACTCAATGACAAAGGAAAGTTGAAATTAGCTCGTAAGTATTTTAAAGGCATAGGTGAAAACTCCATGAACAAGCGTGGCTTTTTATTTGGAGTGAATGTAGCTTATAACGTTCCGTTGACTTTATTTATCACAGAAGGCCCGATTGAATCAGCTTCTTTGTTTGAGTTGCAAAAAGAATCTCTGCCTGTTAACTCTTGGTTTTTATCTCTTTCGGGGTTAAAAGAAGACACCTTTTGGGAGACAAAAGGTCTATTACAAGAATTGACTAAAGCGCCAAAAGTAGAAAGTATTCTTGCCGTAAATAACGATGAAAAAGGACAAGAATTTGTTCAAGATGTACATGAAACCTACAAAGACGAAAGAGAGTACCAATCCGCCCACACACTCAAATTACTTCTACCTGAATTGGAGAATGGTGATTGGAACGAGATGTTGGAACTTAAAAAAACCGGACTATTAAATAGTCGTGCCGAAAAGTTAAAAGAAAAACGAGAAGCAGAAAAACTTGTTCAGTCGATGCAAATGTCGTACTCAGAGAGGGTTTGATCATGAGAGGATTAAAAATAAAGTTGCTGCTTATCGTAATTATTTCTGTCTTCACATTTTCGGCAGTAGCGATGTTTATAGAGCAAACTCAAACCATGATGGCCGGTATTTTGGGTATTGAACAAACGAGCCAGGCTGTTGAAATAAGTGGAAACAAAGACCTCTCAGCTGACGTCTTAGCATTAAAATCTATCGTTGAAAAAGAAGCACAAGCAGCAGAAATTTCCTCAGAAGTACCGTTTCTACTTGCGATTATGATGGTCGAATCGGGTGGTAGAGGGAGTGATCCTATGCAATCAAGTGAATCAGGAGGCATGCCGCCAAATAGCATTTCAAGTGTTGAATGGTCGATTCGTCAAGGAGTAAAGCACTATAAGACAACGTTAGAATTAGCAAAAAGATACGGTCTGGAAAATGATAAAAAGGCAATCGTACAAGCCTATAATTTTGGCTCTAGCTATGTCTCTTGGTTAGGGAATGGTAATAAAAAACATTCTGTTGATGAAGCCGAAACCTATTCAAGAAATGTTGTCGCACCAAGTCAACGTGCAAATGGGTATCCGAATGCAGGTCAAAAGTATTCTTACGTAAATGAAGTATCAAAAGCAGATGGGCGAACGTATCTTTATAGGGATTCAGGTAACTTCTTTTATGCCGAACTTGTGTACCAATACATTGATAATACAGAAAGCAGTCAAGCTCCTAATGGTGAATATGCTTTGCCAGTAGATAATCCTGTGATTTCGAGTGGATTTGGTTGGCGATCTGATCCATTCGGAGGAGGAACAGCCTTTCATAGAGGTCTGGATTTTGCGAATCCTTATGGTTCAAATATCAAAGCAATTGCAGATGGAAAAGTAATCACGGCCGGTCCACATTATAGCTGGGGGAACCATGTAGTAATCCAACATGCGAATGGTCAAGTAAGCTTGTATGCTCACCAAAGTAAGCTTTTAGTAACAGTCGGTCAGACTGTAAAACAAGGTCAAACAATCGGACAGCTTGGCAGTACAGGGAATTCAACAGGTCCTCATTTACATTTAGAAATAGCTAAATCGAGTGACTTATCGCAATCAAATTTAATCGATCCAGCTGAAGTTCTAGGATTGAAATAGAGAGAAAGGAAGAGGTCGAATGAAGAAAAAAAATAGTGCCGTAATTTTCATACTTGTTAGCGTTCTGAGCTTTGTTTCAGGTGTTTTGATTGCCCTAAATTATCTTCAACCAGTTCTTAAAGAGAAGGAAAATAGTACGTTGTTGTCTGAACAAAAAGCAAATCAGGAGACGATAAATTCTTATGTTGAAGAAAATAAATCTTTGCAAGAAGAACTTGATTCCCAGGAAGTGAATCTTCCAAAAGACACACGATCGGAACTAGAATTCAAGAATATTGAGAAAGTAGCCAAGGCTTTTACAGATGGTTTCTACACAAATAATTCAGATGATATTCAAGAGAAAATGGATAGTATTCAAGAGTATCTCACGCCAAAAGCCAAGGGAAAAATCGTTCCATATTGGGTAGAAAGTAACGACAAGATGACTGTTGAGCAGAGCAAAATCAGTGAAAAATACTACGTGAATTTAGAGAACGTACTGGGCGAAGCTACAGTAACCGGCTTCTTATATGTGTCTACAAGCTATGAAGAAGATAAACCTTTTACAGTACGTTATTTGGTACAGATGGATCTTAAAAAGAATGATAATAACGTATGGCAAGTGAATGAAATCCGAGAAACAGTCACCACGAATGATGTGCCGGAAAGATTCTATGAATAGAGGAGGACGGCACAAATGAAAAAAATTAAAGAACTGATTGAACGGATTGAAACGTTCAGAGATGACTTCCAAAAAGGACAGTCAAAGAAGACAAAAGTAAAACAAAAGCGAGCAAAACTATCACCAATAATCTATAAAGGGATGTTCCTATTTACGATAATAGGAACGCTCTTTTTCTTTACCTCAAGACTTCTATTTGAAGATGATAGTCCGATTATAGATAGCGGTTTTGGTGTAGAAAGTAGTCAGACAATCGGGAATGATACGGTTCAAATCTTCCAACGTATCTACAATCCCGAAACTAGATATATGGAGGTCATACTCCTTACAAGCCGCAATGAAACTAGCGTGAATCGAGAATACCAAGCATTTGCAGGTTCAGTCAAAGAAGGCAATAAAGGGGTCGCATTAGAGTCCAAACTAGAACCACTTTTTGATAATTACTATCTCTTAACTATTCCGGAACTTCCTAAAAAATGGACAACGATCCTGATTGATTTTGGCTACTCCGAGAAGAATATCAGCGTCAATCCCACTTACAATCAAGAAGGAGAAATGGTGTTTGAAGATAAAGAGGAAGTCAATCAAACAAGCTTCAATATAGATTATCGTAAAGTCCAAACGAGTAAAACCCTGGCCAAACGCAATGTGAATGATTATGTCATTGAATTGACCGAAAAAGATATTGAAAAAGCGATCGCTGAACGAAAAAAACTAAATGAGAGCATTCAAAAAATCGAATCAGAGATCGAAAAAACGAAGTCAAAAATATTAGAAAATGAGGCGTCAACTGAGTATTTAACTGCACGTGAAAAAGAAGAAATCGAGAATGCCAATAAGCAGCTGAATAGTCAAATTGATAGCTATTACAAAGCAATTGAAGAAGCACAAAAACAAATTGAAGTAGTAGAAGAACGACGTCAAAAACTGATCGATCGAAATCAAGCTGCTCAAATGGAAAGTGAGAATAAATAACAAAAAATCCATGGGCGACACAGGGGCGAATTGGGGCGAACCAAGGGTGCTAAATGCTAAGAAAAGGGGCGAACGGGGGGCGAATTCCTCAAAAAGAAGGAAAATCAAGGGTGACACAGGGGCGAAAATACTAGAAATTAAGGGCGACACAGGGGCGAAAAAGTAGAAAAATGCAATGCACAGAAAAGCCTTGCACTGCAAGGCATTACACCTTGTGTGTAATCCATTTTCCCTTATGCTCTTACACTAGACAGAGGCGAATAAGCCAATGTTAAGACCCCAGGAAAAAAATAGGGCCTCAATTGGCTATAAAAAAACGAGGGATGGTCAACGATGAGTCGGACAAAGCCACTACAAATTCGTGATGTAGATGAAGAGATCCACCAAAGATTGGTTAAGGTAGCGAAGAAAAAAGGATACAAAAGTCGTGATGAGATGTTGCGAGAAGTGTTAACGCAAATTGCTTATGATGAGTTCCAATTGGACAGTGAAATCAGGTACCGGCAGTTCATAGAAAAGCAAAAACAATTCATGGAATGGTTAGCTATAACCGTCGTTGAAAAATCCTATTCTGAAATAGAAAAGGATCCATTTACTGAATAAGATAGGAGGCAAGACTTATGGAAAAAGAAGAGTTAGAACAAGCAAGTCTAGAGGAAGAAAAGTGGAGAAAGAAAAACTATTGGGTAAAAGAATCCACTATCGATCGTATCCGCTATTGGAATGATGTGAGGAATGATAAGAATGAAGGCTACACCTTAGAAGCACTGTTAGACTTTTATGAAAAGAATCATTCCCAAGAACAGCAAGCGATGGAAGAATTATTGACTCTTCAAAGGCAACAAATGACTATCATACGTGAAGCTGAAATGAACAGTAAACTGAATCAACAATTACTCAACACGATGATGTGGTTTCATGAGATTGAAGGGTTTCAATCAATGGATTCTTTGCCACTAATTGAAGCAAAAAAACAATATCAAGAACTGCTTGAAAGTCAAATCAAAACAGCGCACCACCGGAAAAAATATAACCAAGTTGGTGATGATTGATGGCAAGACAAACAGCTGGCGTCATTTACTCAGCAGCGTTCGTCATCTCTAGTGCCCAGGCTTTCCATGAATTCATTGACTATATGAACCGAAGTTCCGCCGTTCGGAACGAAAACTTTGATAAGTACAATGTGTTTTCGGAACAGAATCAAGCGGATAGTTACAACAGTATTGAAGGTGGAAATGAAACCATGTTCTCCACCTATAACGACTATATGTCGAATCCCGAAAAGACAAGTTCTTCTTTTACTCGCCATTATGATCAAGCGCCACTCGAAGTAATGAATCACTTAAAGGATTACTTTACACAAGCACAAGAAAATCAATCGCCACTTTGGCAAATGGTTTTTAGTTTCAAAAATGAGTGGCTAGTTGACCATGCATTAATGAATGAAAAAACGAATCGAGTGGATACTGTTTCACTGATCGATGCAGCAAGAAAGGCAGTCACAGATTTAGAAAAGAAAGAAGGGTTAGAAGGCGAGTGGTCGGGCGCCATTCACTACAACACGAAACATATTCATGTCCATATCGGGTATGTAGAAAAAGAACCAACGAGGGAGTGGGGATATTATGAACACCCAACTGATCCAGAGAAAACTGGTTGGCAGTATATGGCCAAATTCAAACAGTCCGCCATAAAAAGTACACGCCGGACGTTTGTAAATACGCTTCTCAAAAATGAAACGCAATTCAAAGAGTTAAGCCAGTCGATACAGCAACAAGTGACCTTAGCAAAAGAGAATCGTAGTGAGTTTTTGGCTGGTCGATACGAAACGTTAGCAACCGATTTACTGCAAGCATTGCCTGATAACAAATACTTTTGGAAATATGGCTTTGCCCAAAGGCATGGTTTCAAAGAACCGCTCGATCGGATGGTCAATTTGTTCTTAAACACTGACGGAAAAGAAACGATGGAAAAAGTGGTTCGCCTTTTAAAACCAATTTCTGACGAATACGAATCAGCGTATGGAAATCCAAGAAACGCACCGACGTACTACGAGAATCAGTTGTATGGAAAAAATGGGTTATACGCTCAGATTGGAAACCAAATTTTGCATGAGGTAAGAACATTTGCCAAGAGTCAACAAATGCAAAAAGCAGTGGGAAATATGACTGCAGAAGAATTTGATGCCCTTCAAAAAGAACAAGCGGTTTTACCAATCGATTTAGGATCTTCAACAGAACAAGATTTTATTTCTCCGGAAATGGAAGATGTATTTCACCTGCTAAATGAGATCCCGCCACCTGTGGAAGAAGATGAAATTGAGCAACCGTTCATTGAAAAATCACCTGAAGTTAAGAGCGACTCGATTCCTACTGAACGGTCGAACCAACTCGCTGAAGCATTCGAATTGATGAAACAGCACTTTGACAAGCGAGATGAATCTTTAGACCAGCGTCAAATGGGGATACAGTATAAGCTGAATCAGGAGAACGCCGATCGGGAGGATACGATCGAGCGAAGAGCGATGTACATTCATGCGGTGGATAGTGAGACGGATTTTGTTCACTATGAACCAACAAGTATTCAAAAACATAAAACGTTGGATGAAGAATTCGTGTCAGCAAAAGAACAAAAATCTTCGGAGAGCGAGGAAGGTAACGAGCAACACAATCTTGATCGATTTTCAAAAAAGAACCGCACAATGATCCTGAGTCAAAACCCTGGGGCCACGTTTGTTTATGGTCCACAACAATGGAAACTAAATGGCCGTAAGGTGCGTGAAGACGAGATCGATCAACCGTTGATTATCATTGCGCCCTACAAAATAGAAGACACAGTCGTCTTTGAAGAAATTTGTGTTTACGATATTAGTCAAACAGAAGCCTATCAACCAACAGCTGCAGAACTCGAAGAGCTACTAAAAAAAGAAACCGCAAAGGGGAAAAGCGTGGCTCCAAGAAATGTTTCTCGATTCCAAGATCGTCGCAAAGAAATGGAAATGCGAAAGATGGTTCAATCATTAAGGAGATCTTGCGAAAACAGTCTGCAGCATTATCTAAATGAGCGTGCATATCGTGAACTGCAGTATGAGAGTCAATCAAATATTTAACAAAAACAATAAGAAAGAAAAGACGGTTTGGCGAAAGTGCCTGACCGTTTTTTTAGGAGGGAAATTATGGTTCAGACAGATACTGGAGATCAAGGATTAGATGTTAGAAAAGAACGAGAAAAGATTGTCGCTTATTTTGAAAAAGATCCAACGTTAACGATTTCGGTGGTTCCTGATGAGAATCAGCAAGAGCTGTATGTTTTAGCGGAACGTCTTCAAGACTATACAAAGGTTTATTCTTATCGAGATGTCGAAACCTTCATAGCTCAAAACCAGGGAATGCGCTCATTTCAGGAATTTGAAACACTTTATCGACCGATTGAGGAAGAGGACGAAATTGAAGAAATTGAAACTACCAATCTGCTCATACAAGAAGATGATGAAATGATTATCGAGGAAAAGGTGGCAATTAACAAAAGTAAAAAGAAGCGGAAAGAAAAAGCAAAAGGATTTGAAATGACTTAAATAGGTTCAAAATCTGATTCCCTCTTGTTAATATTAAACTAACGTAGTATAATTAAGTTAGTTTAAAGTTAACAAAAGGGGGGATTTATTTTGAATCAAAAGGTTGCTGATGCTTTAGAAAAATATGGTGGAAATCTATCTTTGAAAGATGCCCGAAAAGAGGGAATCCTCCCTATGACATTAGATCGGTTAGTTAAATCTAAACAAATCGAAAAGGTAGCACCAGGGTTTTATGCGATGAAAGATACGTTTATCGATGAACTATACTTGGCTCAAAGTGTTTACTCTAAGGGCGTTTTTTCTCACGAAACAGCACTAGATATTTATCAAGTGGGAACTTATATTCCAAAAAAGTTAAATATGACATTTCCTAAAGGCTATAATGTTCCTAAAGATCGCCTTGAGAAATATGCTATTCAACCTCACTATACAACAAAAGAAACATTTGAATTAGGGTTAACAGAAACAGAAAGCTTTTATGGAAACAAAATTGTTCTTTATGATCTGGAAAGAACCCTGTGTGACATGTGGAATTCACGATATACGGCAAGTGCAGAAGTAAAGCAAGAAGCGCTAAAAGAGTATATGAATAGCCCTAGTAGAAATACAAGTAAATTAAGAAAGTACATGCAAATTTTGAAATCGCCAAAAGAAATGAGTGCTTATATGGTACCGTTATATTAGGAGGAACAACTAAATGACCCCGACACAGTTTAAGGCAAAGACTCGAAACTTTGCAATGGAAAAACACTTGAACCCACAGATCGTCCAAAGATACTTTATGATGGAAAAACTACTGGAATGTATCTCAGAATCTGACTACCGAGATGATTTCGTCTTGAAAGGTGGATTTTTGATTGGCTCTAAGTATGGACTAGAGAATCGATCAACCGTAGATATTGATACTACTTTCCGAAATTCAAAGTTGACTAAAGAAAAACTAACAGAGATTTTTACTGAGTTGATGGCCAATCCAACAAAGGACGGGATTCAATTTGAACTTCAAGGATTATCAGAAACCCGAGAAGCTGATTTTTATCCAGGTTATCAAGCAAAAATAGTTGCTTATTTAGATACAGCACGTGTCCCTTTTAAATTGGATATTACGTCAGGTGATTCTATTATTCCGGAAGCTGCGATGTACGAACATAAATTAATGTTTGAAGATAAACAAATACAAATTCCTGCCTACCCAACGGAACAAATTCTATCTGAAAAGCTACATGCAACATTCAGTTTTGGTATCGACAATTCAAGGATGAAGGATTTTTATGATATGTATATGATTCCTAAACTGGAGAGTATCGATGCAGAAAGTCTATACAAAAGTATACGTGGTACCTTTAAACAAAGGTCTAATTCCACCTCATTCAAAAATCTATACAACAGCGAAATGCCTCAGCTGACTGAAAGCCGGTCACTGGCAGATAAATGGGAAAAATATCAAGGTGAAAACAATTTTGCTAAAGATATTTCCTTTGAATCTACATTGGAATCAGTTGGTTCCTTGATGAAATTGATACTGGATCAGGAGAAAATGGAGGAAAAAAAGAAATTAAAAAAAGAGAGAAAAATGAATAATGAGATGGAATTTTGAAGGATCAGCATAGCTGGTTCTTTTTTTTACAAATAAAAACTATTGTATATCCATGGATATACGAGTATAATAACGCATGAGGTGAACAGCAATCATGAAAGCAGTCAAAACTAGAATCATTGGAAACTCGCTCGTCATTTCTCTGCCCAAAGAATTACAAATAAAAGAAAATCAATACTTTTATTGCCACCAAAAAGAAAATGGCATTATTGAGCTTGTTCCAAAGATTGAAAATCCATTAAAGCAGAATAGCGATGAAAAGTAACTGGAGTCAACGCAATATTCTATCAGATAACGAGGGACAAATGTATCTAGTCCTTAGTGCAGATGTCTTTTACGACACATATGAGCGAGTGATCGTCTGCAAAGTGACAGATGCTGCAACTGAAGCACCATTAGAGGTCAAGATTAGCTTAGAGACTTCGAAACATTCGATGATTGTCGATTGTTCTGAGTTTTTTACGATCAATCCTTCTGCAGATCTGTACACGTTGTCCGGCACATGCGATGAAGGGGAGTTTCTTATAGTTGCTCAAACCTTCTTAGCCATTTTTGACTTTCCTTTTTTTGATTGAGTTTATCCATGCGCTACACTAACTTTCAGGAGGCGCACATGGACGAAAAGAAACAATCTACCTTACGAATGCTGTTTAAGCAATCATTTGCTGAAACTGTAGAAACGGTACAATCCTTTCAACAGTACTTGGAACAAATAAAGTTCCTCCATAAATACGATGTAAATGACCAACTATTTATTCATGGTCAAAATCCCGAAGCTCGCTATTTAGCGGATTTCGCTACATGGAAAAAAATCGGTCGTCAAGTCAAACGTGGAAGCAAGGCAATCATGACACTTGGGTTTTCCAATAATCAAATGATGGCTTCTTATTACTTTGACGTGAATCAGACCGTTGGGAAAGTGCTAGATTTTCCGGATTACAGTTTGGAAGAACACACGTGGCCAGATTTTATCACACAAGAAAGACAGGATATGATCGACTCTTTTACAGCAGACTTGGAAGATCCTGTTCATAGAAGATTGGCTTTAGAGATAGGTTTAGCCATGGTTCAAAGTAAAGCCTTGATTCAGCCAATTCCTGAATTTGAAGAACTGGCACAACTGCAAAATTTTCGGACGTTTGTGGAAGTAATGACCAAAGCAAACGAGATCAACCGATTTTTAAGTAAAGATATTTTGATTTATAAAACTGAGAGGAGCAAGGAAGATGAAATTGACGTATCAAGAAAACCAGAACGGACAGCTGATCCCGCAAATGGAGTATCCAGAAAACCAACCGCTCGGTCGTTTTGGCTCAATCGCCGTGGAAAAACTGAAGGAAGAACAGCCGACAGAGTATCAGATGAAACTGATGCAAGGGGAACTAATGACTTACGGCCACACTATCGACAAGAAGGTGTGGGAGCGAGTAGCAACACTAGCGGAACAGATGGAGCAACAGAATCCGTTAACCTTAGAGGAGCAGCAGAATCTGGAGACAGCTACCAAGATTCGCAACAACTATCGGGAACAAGCGATCGAACTAGCGATGAGCGAACTTCTGTAAAACAAAATGATCTGGAAACTGGTTTGGAAGAGACAACGTCTTCTGAACCTTTTTTTGTGTCTGCAGATGAGCAAAAAGACAGTAGTGCCTCTTTAGAAGCAGATCTATTTCCTGAATCATTGATTACCCGTCTTTTAAAGGACGGGACTGGAACTGTTGATGGAAAGTTCCGTGTTTCTCTAGCTTTTTCTCAGACAAAAGACATGATACAGCGTGTTCGTTTTTTGAAAAAAGAATTTGGCTGGTATGGCAAAACACTGGATCTCCCTGGAGCAACTTTTTCGTCCATGAATTCACGGCCAGACCGAGGTATTCGAATCACTAAGATAGTTGACGGTAAAGAATATGAGAAAGACTACAAATGGATTGATATTGCAGGAAGAATTGATTTCCTTATTGGTAGGAATGACTATTTGACTGCAGAAGAAAAAGAGCGAGTAAATGAAGTATTCCAAAAAACGAACGAACTTTCTCAGCCGATTGATGTAAGTGACCCAAAAGATGAAGCCACTGAATCACTGGATAAGGTAGAAGAAATCACTCTCTTTGATATTGATGATTTTGAAGCCACTGAAGAACCGCTCCAAGACAGTGGGTACGGCTCTGAGGTCGCCTTTGTTCCAATGCCAAAAGTTGAGAAGCCTTCTGTATCCGTCGAAAAACAAGAAAGCCACAACGTGATAACCAAAGGCAACAATCATTTTTCATTTCCGTTGGAATCGCTAGATGCCTTTTATCCAAAAGCAACTAAAGACAAGATACAGGCCAACATTGATGCGATTGTTTTAGTCAGAAAGCTCGAATCTGAAAGCAGAATGGCTACGGCAGAAGAACAAACGGTTCTGGCGAAGTACGTTGGATGGGGCGGGTTAGCGAGTATCTTCGATACCCGTGATGATCGATTGAAGACCGAGCGTGAACAGCTGAAAAAATTGTTGACTGAAGAGGAATACCGCCAAGCACGTGAAAGTGTGTTAACGGCTTACTACACAGATCCACGGCTAATAGAAGTGATCTATGAGAAGTTACAGACTATGGGATTCCAGGGAGGAAATGTTTTAGACCCTTCGATGGGAACTGGAAACTTCTTTTCTGCTATGCCTGAATCATTAAGAACTCAGTCCAATCTATACGGTGTTGAATTAGATCCATTGACTGGAGCGATCGCAAAACACTTACACCAAGATGCAACCATTGAGGTGACTGGTTTTGAGAATACCCCTCTAAACCAAAATGGCTTTGATCTCGTAATCAGTAACATTCCTTTTGATAGTATACAAATCGAAGATCCTAACTACGACCATAGCTATGCCATTCACGATTACTTTATAAAAAAAGCATTGGATAGTGTAAAAGAAGGCGGTATTGTAGCTGTTATCACGTCCACTTCAACATTAGATAAGCAGAGTGAAAATGTTCGGCGTGAGTATGCAAAAACAGGTGAATTGCTTGGTGCCGTTCGTTTACCAAGCAATGCGTTTAAAAAAATAGCAGGTACCGATGTTGTTACTGACCTTATATTCTTTCAAAAGAATTCGGAAATCGAGCGCTCATATACACCCAGCTGGGTTTTCGTTGGCATGCATAGAGATGTACCAGGAAAACCTTTTAACAACTATTTTGTGAAATATACGGACATGATACTTGGCGAACTTTCACTTAAGAATTTTCGTGGGAAAACCCTCGATGTGAAAGCAAATCCTGAAGCGAATTTGATTGATGAACTAAGGACTGCGATTGAAAAGATACCAGGGACGTTCGAGCTTACGCCTTCCTCTGAAGAGATCTCTATCGTAGAACAAAGAACAGTCAGTGAAGTTTCAGTTTCCGAGATCCCGAATTTCAATTACGGCCAAAGCCAAGGGAAAATCTATTTCAACAACAATGGCTATTTAGAAGCATTTGAAGGATCAGAAAAAGCCGAAAAACAACTTTCCCAATTGATCAAAATCAAAGAAGAGCTATTACAAGTGATTTATGTTCAACGACAAGAAGATTATAGTGTGGAAGAATTTCAGCTTGCACTGGCAAAACTGAATCAGGCGTATGATACCTTTGTATCTGATTTTGGTCCGATTGCGCAAAACTCGAAAGTGTTTCAACGTGACGAATACCTTCCATTACTTAAATCAATTGAAATTGTGCATAAGGACGGCTCTGTTGAAAAAGGGGATGTCTTTTTTAAGGCAACTATCCGGAGAAAAGAACCAGTTACAACAGTCGATTCTGCGATCGAAGCATTACAGCTGTCATTAGGACGGCGTTTAAAAGTAGATTTAGATTTTATGGCGGATGTTTATGGAAAAGACAAAGGAACCATAGTCAAAGAACTCGAAGGTCAAATATTCATTGATCCATTGAAGTATAAAGGGGATCAATTTGATGATGTTTGGGAAGTAAGAGAAGAATATCTAAGCGGTGATGTCAAACAAAAGCTAGTAGAAGCTCGGTACTTCAATGAAACCTATCCAGGACTATTTGAAAAAAATGTGTCCTCTTTAGAGGACGTGCAGCCTGAGCCATTGAAAGCTGGTGAAATCGATTATTCGGTTGGAAGTACCTGGATACCTAAAGAAACGTATGAACAGTTTATGTTTGAAACGTTTGAAACACCGCCGTGGATGGTTCGGGAACATTATGTCCAATTGGATTATGATCCAACCGCTTCTCGCTACTTTATTTCTGGAAAAAGTACACATAAAGGACCGATCGTCAGTAACCGCTACGGAACGGCACGTGCGAATGCGTATCTCATTTTTGAAAATAGTTTAAATCTCCAAAAAATCGAAATCCGTGATCGAGTGGAAGACGGCGATGGAAAATCACACTATGTATTAAATCCTAAAGAAACACAATATGCTCGTTCAAAACAAGAAGAACTGCAAGAGATCTTCAAGAATTGGGTCATGAATCATTCTCAAGTCCTTGAAGAGCTGCAAGGAATTTACGAAGAGCGATTCAATCGATTAGTACCGAGGGCCTATGATGGTAGCTACCTAGAGTTTGAAGGGCTGAATGAACAAATTGAATTGCGACCGCACCAAAAGAATATGGTTGCCCGAATTATTCAAAACGGACGTGGATTGATGGCTCATGTGGTGGGAGCTGGAAAGACGTTAACGATGATTTCTGCAGGAATGATGATGAAAACGCATGGTTTGATCAAGAAAGCGATGTATGTTGTGCCTAACCACCTGACAGGCGATTTTGGTACCGAACTTTTGCGGTTCTATCCGTCCAAAAAAGTGCTAGTTACAACCAAGAAAGACTTTGAGAAAGCCAATCGGCAACAATTCGTTTCTCGAATCGCTGTCGGCGACTATGATGCCGTGATTATTGGCCATTCTCAGTTTGAAAGAATTGCCTTATCTCCAGAACGCCAACGAAATATGTTAAAAGCAGAAATCAATCAGGTATCTGAAGCAATCGCTGCTTATCAAATGGCGAATGATGTTGATTCCTGGTCGATCAAGCAGATGGTTAGTTTTGAGAAAAGGCTCAATGAACGGTTAGCCAAACTGAATAAACAAGACAAGAAAGATGATTTGATTTACTTCGAGGACTTGGGCGTCGATTTTCTGTTTGTGGATGAAGCTCATTTGTATAAAAACCTCTATTCCTACACGAAGCTATCTAATGTAGCAGGGGTCAATGCGTCTAACAGTCTAAGATCCAGTGATATGGAAATGAAAGTGAAGTATATGCTTGAAGAAAATCAGGGTCGTGGTGTTGTTTTTGCGACAGGAACGCCAATCTCTAACTCGATGTCGGAAATGTATACCATGCAAAAATACTTACAACCAGATGTATTAAAAGACTTTGGTGTTTACCATTTTGACGCTTGGGCTTCCACGTTTGGCGAAATCGTCTCTTCACTGGAAATCACGCCTGAAGGCAGTGGCTATCAGATGAAGAATCGTTTTTCTAAATTCCACAATCTTCCGGAACTGATGAGTATGTTTAACTTAATTGCGGACATTCAAACCAAAGACATGCTTAATCTTCCTGTACCAGCAATTAAAGGAGAGAAAGCACAAATCATTGTTACTGAGCCTATTACCTATCAAAAAGATAAGATGGATCAGTTGGCTATGCGTGCGGAAAAAATCAGGAATCGTGAAGTGTCTCCAGAAGTAGACAATATGCTGAAAATCACGAACGAAGCGAAGTTAATGGCACTAGATCCACGCCTGTTAGATGACTACGATGAATCAAAATACGATCCACAAGAATTGAAACAAACCAAAATTGCACGTGCAGCTGAAAAGGTATTTTCCATTTGGTTAGAGACAAAAGAACAACGATCGACACAACTTATTTTCTCTGATTCCGGAACGCCAAAACCTGGGAAATTCAATGTTTACGATGAAATAAAGCGTCAGCTGATTGAAAAAAATATACCTGAAAACGAAGTGGCGTTCATTCATGATGCAAAAACCGAAGCACAACGTGATGCTTTATTTGAGAAAGTCCGAGAAGGTGAAGTCCGAATTCTGATTGGAAGTACCGGAAAAGTTGGGACCGGTACGAATATTCAGGACAAATTGATTGCAGCACACCATGTAGACTGTCCTTGGCGTCCTTCAGATATTGAGCAAAGAGATGGTCGGATTGTTCGACAGGGGAATGAGAACAAAGAGATTCAGATTTATCGTTATGTGGCTAAAGGAACATTTGATAGTTTCTTGTGGCAGATTCAGGAACAAAAGCTAACGTATATCTCTCAAGTAATGACTGGTAAGGCAATTACTCGAACCGTAGACGAGATGTCTGAAACGGTTCTAGACGCTTCTGAGATCAAAGCCGTTGCGACAGGTAATCCGCTGCTAGCAGACAAAATGCGGTTGGATAATGAGATCACGAAATTAAGAATGTTACAATCTTCGTATTTGAATGAGCGAGAGCTATTGAAACGTTCAATCGATCAAATCTATCCGTCAATGATCAAAAGCGGGGAGCAGCATATGGCCACGCTACAAGAAGACATTCAACGCTATAAAGACAATGATCCTGACGAGTTTTCGATCGTGATCGATGGCAAAGAATACACAGAAAGATCAAAAGCAGGAGAAGTCTTTGAAAGTGCCACGTTCCTTTATATGCGCTCTCCAGATTTCGTGGAAATCGGTGAATACAAGGGGTTTTCGTTTTCTGTGCGAAAAAGCGAATTAAGCTATGGAAGTTTGCAAGTACGTCTACATGGTAAAGGGCATTACGATTTACTCGTAGATCCTAGCACCCAAATTGGAAGCATTCGCCGGATAGAGAACAAAATCAATCAACTGCCCGAAATGTTACAAGAAGCAGCTGAAGAAGTCCAAGAAACAAAAGAAAAGATGGAAAGCGCTAAAGAACAAATCAAACAACCTTTCAGCCACGCTCAAGAATTACAAGAGAAGGTATTGCGCCAACAAGAGATTCAATCAGAAATTGAGTCCTCACTAAATAAGTCAGACACACAATCAATAGCTGATGAGATAGAAGAAACCGAGAAATCTCAAGTAGCGTATTCCAAAGAAGATTATTTAAACGAAGAAAGGGAGATGTAGTTTATAACCGCCCGTTGAATTTAATCAATAGCAAACTAAAAAAGATCCTCAATGAACAATTTGTTTTGTTATGAGGATCTTTTCTTTTTATGACTCATGATCGCCTTGATTTTCTCGTTCTTTCAACCATTCTTCAACTAGCTGTAAGTCTTCTTCCGTGGCCAAGTTTAAAATGAAACTTTTGGTTGCAGACTTTTTATTCCTATATTGCTTCGCTTTGGCATTTTTTTGTTCATACCTTTTTACAGCCTGTCTTAATGCTTCACTGGTTTTGTGCGATGAATTATCCAAATTTATCCCCCTTTTCTATTTTACACTATATCAAAAAAATATAAGAATATCCATATAACGTTTGCAAATATAAGCATATCCTTATATAATAGAGTTGTAAGGAAATAGATTTTCTAAATTAGAGGAGGAACCCGTTATGAACATGATGCTAAAAAACAAAGAATACCAAGTAAGATTTGAAGAATATGCCGATAACAACAATGTCGCAATCATGGTAGTAAAACCGAAAAAAGGTAGGATGCGTGAAGAAGAATTAGTCACTACTGCGACCGTAAACACAGATACAGCGATCAAACCAGATTTTGTAGCAATTAAAGGTTGGTCTGAAAATACAGGGATTGAACAAGCTTTGATTGATGCAGATGTCATTTGCCCAGAAAGACTTGGAGCGATCCGATGTGGTATGGCTGTCGCTTATGTTTATGAACTAACTCCTACAGCAAAAGAAGCCAAAAAGAATCAACAGTAGAGCATGGTTTATGGCACAGGAAAACGATTTATCCTGTGCCATATCTCTACATTCACTATGTAAGATCAATAAGGAGAATGCATATGGTAATCGCAAGAGGGAACAAAAGACTGCCAGTAACACTTAATGTACATAGGCAAAAAAGTCTATCACAGCTGAAAAAGAAGTATAGCAAGAGTGAATCAAAACTTTTGTGTATTGCGTTAGATATGTTGGTTGAGCAAGAAAAAGCTGGTTTTGAAATACCGAAACTGAGAGAGTGATACCACTTTATTCCTTAATTCATAATAGTGATGGCACTTTTTTAAATAAAACAGCAGCTTGATTAAATTTAATCAACACTACTTAACGCTTAGGAGGGAAATCATTTGATCACAGCAAAAAGTTACTTCAGCGGAGCCGGCGGTATGGATCTCGGAATGGTAGAAGCTGGTATTAATATTTTAGAGTCTTTTGAAATAGATAAAAAAGCAGTCGCAACATTAAAAATAAATTTCGACCATACAATAACGCAATGTGATATTACTCAGATAACTGTTTTAGATCAACAGGACGCTGATGTTTATATTGCTACTTATCCTTGTACCAAGTATTCAAATATCGCTGATATAAGTGGTACACGTACAGGTGATGATTTGTTTCTTCACTTTTTTAGACATATCGCTTTGTCAAAGCCCGAAGCTTATGTGATTGAAAACGTACCAGGTATGAGGAAATTCCAAGTTGTAATGGAGTGTATGACAAAGCTTCCAGATTACTACGTAAGGGTCGAATGTCCGGTAAACGCGAACTGGTGGCTACCTCAAGAGAGGAAAAGATTGATTGTGATCGGTACTAGAAAACCGTTTAACAACTTGGACTATCCGCTTGCTATTGATCAAATACCCGTAACAGTTGGGGATATTTTGGAAAGTGATCCAGAAATTCATATACCCGAATATGTGTACAAACGTCTTAATGGTGGCTACCGAGATAAACCAATTATTACACCTAGAAACGGTAAAGCACCGACATGTGTTGCGCATTATGCGAAAGACCGTAGCACACGTCTCGTAGATGATGGCAAGCGTATAAGACCTTACAGCGTTTTGGAATATCAAAGGCTCCAAGGTTTTCCCGACTGGTTCAAATTTGAAGGTACTGATAATGATGCGTATAGACAAATTGGAAATGCTGTTCCAGTTGATATGGGAAGATGGATTGGGCAACAGCTGAAAAAATACTTTGAATCTTAAGACAAGAAATGATAGAAAATCACTTTAGAAAGGAAGATGAAAATATGGGACATAGTCAGTTAGAACATAAAAGAATGTGGCTTGAGAAGTTGGAAAAAGACCTGTCAGAACTCAAATCTTCGGGGTATGAAAAAAACTCCGAAACGTATAAAGAGGCTGAACGGCAAACTAATAAAGCACGAAAAAACCTGAATAGGTGACATATGTGGAAATAGTCAAAATGAGAAGGTGCAGGGGAATGGAAACATTGAAAAAAGCACTGGAAAAGAGAAAAATTGAATGTAGGGTTGAAACTCCCGACACGGTTTATTGCGGATCACCGAAGGATTTGTTACTGGCAATATCGGAAAAGGAGTTGCAGCTGGAAGTGATCAATAAACGACTTGAGTCTTTATTTGGTGATAAACGTTGGGATATCGAAGTCGGTTAATGGAAGAAATAAGCAACTAATAAATGAGGAATCTTATTATGAGAACAGAAATTGAAATTCAAAAAGAAAATGTGCAATTTTTACATGATTTGATTAAAGAAAATCCAGAAGTGCGAATAGTGCCCTTGGTAAATTCAAAAATAGTGGAAGATGATGGGTATGCTTCATGGATGGGTTCAGTTGGAAAATCTGAAATCGATTATATATGGGATAACGGGGAAAGAATCTTTTTTAAATCACAAGATGAAGAAGAGCTAATTGAAAAAGAAATGTACGCTATTGAAGACGAGGTTAAATCACTTGATGAAAATCATTCACTATCAAAAGCAATCGGAAAAAGAGCTGTTGCGCGAGTTGAAGGATATAAGTGGGAAAAAGTGATTGTTTTGTGGATTGGGGTGCCTTAGTCAGAGGAACGCAATAGCTGATAAAGTCGCACAAATTATAGGTGAGGTAGTAAATCCATATCCACAAAAGACAGAAATAAGTGAATCGAGGTGACCTTCATGTTTCTGAAGAGTGTAGGGATAGATAGAGAAGAGCTACTAGAATTAATTGTATCTGAATACGTCTACGCTTTGTCAAACTACGGGAAAACACTTTTAGGAAAACCACCAGAAATAATTCTTGCCGAGGGGAAATTGGTGGGTGTTTGTATGGCATTAGGTGTTGGGTATGAAATTGATAATGAGGTCATAACATTCAGGTTGAATTCAAATAATAAAGAAGTGGCTAAGTTCCCTTTTGAGCCAGAAGAACCTTGGTGATTAAGTTATTCACCGGATTCAAAGAAAAGCTGCCCTCTTAGTTTCCGCTAAGAGAGCAGCAAATTATTATGTCTTGTAGAGTATACATGGTTATAAGATCTTAAACAATAAGAAGGTGTTATGATGGTAAGATTTGCCGTTGACTTTTCGTACTATGAGTTCGACCAATTAATATATTCAATATCCTGGGTGAAAGCTAAAACGAAGGAAAATGCAATCGACAAGTTAATTAGCAAATATGACTATATTCATATTCAGAATATTAGAGAATTACTTAATTAAACAAGATAGCATACAGAGAAATAACGGAATTCAAAAATGGATTTTTGTCACTTTTTAAAAAAAATTAGAAAACGCTATCTCATTAATGGTAAACTAAATTAGGAAAAAGGAATTATTGTGATGGATGAAAAAGCAAAACAAAAAATAGTAAAATTACTTGCTTTAGCAAATGACGCTAACGATGAAGAATCGATGTCTGCTTTAGCGAAAGCCCAAGAATTGATGCTTCAACACAATATTGACGAATCTGAAGTATTTAGTTACAAGCAAGAGCAAAAAGCCGAATCAGTGATAGATGTGGCTATTTATCAAGGACGTCCGCAAAAATGGCTCTATAGATTAGCGTCCATAATTGCTAAGAACTTTCGGGTTCGCTACTATTATGTATCTGGCGCACCGATTGAACTCCATTTCGTTGGAATCGAATCGGACGTTCAAGTCGCACAGATCACATTTGAATACGCCCGTGGTAGTGCCAGCTTCTGTGCAAAACAGTTTTTGCAATTGCCGGAAATTCGTCGCAAGTACAAGCGGAAATGGCAGCTCAAGCAAGATTATCTTGAAGGCTATTTACGGGGATTATCGGAGACTTTCAGAAAACAGGTTCTAACAAACGGTTACGCACTCGCTTTACAAGTGCCAGAAGTGGTCCAGGCTGCAGTCAAAGAAATTGGACTTGTCCCTGGGAAAGACACGTCGCATAACGTGAAAGATCGGGAAGCATTTTACTCTGGATATGAAGAGGGAGTACGCTTTACTGATAAAGATAAGTTAAGTGTATAGAGAAATTTTTTAAATATAATTAACAAAATTTTTAGGAGGAAAAGATATGGAGGATTTATTTTTTGACAAGGAACATATTGCCAAATTTAGCTGCATGATGAATGAACTAGGATTTGAAGATCTTCACGACCCTTACTGGACAAGCTTGACGTTTATTCTGTCTGGTAATGACAGATTGTTTAACCAACGTTATACACTAGTTAATTTTACAGGAAAAGAAATCAACAGTGAAACATGGTTTGACGGTAGTTTATCAGGCGGTGAGCAAAAATTACTTGCTTTAGCTTATAATTTATTTACAAATCAGGACTTCTATGAGTTCGAGAGTGGGAAAAAATACTACATTTCTCCTTTAGAAATTTTTTCTGGAGTAGATGAAACGGGTTACAAGCTTGCAAAGAATGCCATTGATGTGAGGCTTAAAAATATCTGAGTATGCTGTAATTAACCTATGCAAGGATAAATAGAGGAAACAAATGAAAAAGTTAGTTAAATAGGAGGGGTCTAGTTGAAAAAACATAGGAAAATCATAATTAAAGTTTTGGCGTATCTTTCTTTGGCCGCTCTGGTATTCTCAATTTTTATTTATTTTAGAAGTTTGACGAGTACTATCGAAAGTCAACAGCAAAGAGTTGAAGCGATGGATCTGAAAATCGATCGATTAGAAAAACAGTTGAATCAAGACCAGGACAAATCTGAACTTGATTATGAAGAAAATAATGATAATGGATTCTACGAGGGAGCAGTGGAATCTTACTTATTCAAAGATGACCAAATTCCTGAAGGAAAAGTATTTTTTACAGAAAATGAAGCGAGACAATATGGAGAATCGTACGCACAAGCAACAAATGTGACTAAGGTTGAAATAACACCGGTCGAAGCTGTACTATATTATAGTGATGGCGAACAAAAAGACGGGTATGTCTACGCTTGTAATATTCATACAGCTGATACAGTTCTAGATTAATATTATAGAGGTAGTACATTCAAACATAATAAATCTGTGCTTCCTCTATTGATCTTCAGCGAGGATCAGTAGAGGAAACAGGGGAAAAGAACTGGAAGTAGACACAATTTCAATATATTAAAAAGTTAGTGAGAAACTTTGAAATGCAATCATAGAATAATACGGATTATAGAAAATAGGAAGAAGGGAAAAAAATGATAGAAAAAGAAAGTAAAGAAAGTAAAGAAAGTAAAGAAACGATGGTAATGGAACTGAATTTAGAAGAAGCATTGATAGTATCTACTGTTCTAGGAATGGCAGATCAATTACTAAAGAAACCAGTACACGAAGAAGAACTCGACGACATAATACCTTTTTATGATGAAGAGGAATTAGAAGATGTAAAGAAACTGTACAAAAAAATCGAGTATAAACGTCGTGATACTTTTTATGGAGGATTACCATTTTAGGTTGGAGCAGACATTTAAATATTGAATATGGAGATACTGGAATATCCGTGCAGAAAATATTAAGTTTCTTCAATTAAGAAATCCAATTTATGAAGAAGGCAACCAGAAGTTTACATTGTAAACTAAGCATTTAATACCGATACGTAAACATTTGGTTTCTTTTATTTCTCATTAAATTTTGTCATACTTAAGCTATCAAAATGAAATGAGGGATAATGATGAAAAAGATTGTATTAACGATTTTACTATGTAGTGTTTCCTTTGTTATGGTAGGTAGTTTAACCACTCCAACAGTTGGGGCTGTGGAAGAGTCAAGTAACTCTGTTGCTTCGGATTATGTAACTAAAGAGGATGGGACTATAGAAATGATAGTTCCTGAAGATGAAGTTGAGCAAGATTTACAAAAACAAGTTGAAGACTATATTTCTAGTAAAACAGGATTAACAAGAAGTCCAACCTGGGTAAATCTCACTCAAAAAGTTATTGAAACAAAATATCCAGTAGCTAGTGGATATGCAGGAAATCAACCAACAAAAGGAACAAAATTTCCTTCAGGAGGTGGATTCTATTGGTCATCTGGAGGTGGACCTAACGTCAGCGTAAGTGCAGGTTTTGCAGGGATTAGTATTTCTACCAATTTAGGAAAATCAGGAACTTCAGGGAATTTTGTAAATGCACCTAACAAAACACAATACTTTAAACTACATGTGAGTGAAAAGTATAAAGTCCAAAAAGTAGCAGTATACGGAGCTCCTTACACAAATCCAAATGGACCAAAACAGTTCTTATATTATACTTACCCCAAAACACTTTATTCTCGAACCTTGTCAGCAAAGGCACAATAATTTAAGAAGGTGAAGCATGTGAAACAGAAATCGACAATAGTTTTGATTCTGATAACTTTATTAGTTACAGGTGCGTTTGTTTTTAATCTGATCACAAATAGAGTTCCTGATATCATTGGTTTTTTTGGTAGTCCAAACGACAATCAAATGACGCAAGTTACCTTTGATAAAAAAGGGAAATATGTATTATATTTTGACGGAAAAGAATATGATCGTGGGGAATATGAAAAATCAACCGAACATGCTTACACTTTAGATTCAAGTAACAATAATGATGGTTTGATAATTTTAACTAACAAGCAAAATTTCCTAATTATCCCCACGTTGCAAAATGATCCTATCTTATTAGATAAGATATCTGATGTACCTACTTTTATTGAATGAATTTTTTAAACAAAGACGCCCTTTTAGATAACTATTCTAAAAGGGTTGTTTTTATTTAAACCTCTAAGAAAGATCCATAAATTAAAAAGGGGTCAGAAACTTAATAGTTTTTGATCTTTTTTTATACCTCACTTTCTAGCTTATACATTACCTCACTATAAGTAGGTTAAGTTAAAATGTAATTATAGAAAAATAGAGCAAACGTCATTGTCCAAAAAGCTCTTTGAACTATAAAGAATCGTTTGTTTGGGCAAGCATTTTATCCATAAATATGTGTGTTTAGATTATTTTCTTCTTAGAGGTTATTAAGGGGTATTTTTTTATTCGCAGGATACTAGGAAATAACTATGAATTTTTGTTTTTCACCCAAAACAACCCTATAGATGAAGATGCTCGATGGAAAAATACTTTTAAACCAACATTGAAACTATGTCTTTATATTTTTTAAAAATCTTCCTCGGGAGCTTATAAGATACACCAGTAGCAAAATCGTTGGGTTATTATAATCTATGGAGACAGCTAAATATGCTAAAATTATTCTCAAGACAGTAATTTTAGATTTAAGAAAATATTTGTTTTTATAAGGAGAGGTCAAGTTAAAAATAAAAACAAGGTTATACAGTTATTAGGTGATAAAACTGCTTTATTTATCTTAGCGTTGTTACTAGGTATCGGAGGAGTCTTTTTATTGTTTAGCAAACTAACGTTCTTACTCGAACCAATTGCTACTACTTTAAAAATTATATCCCCTCCTATTACGATGACGCTTGTGCTGTATTTTATCCTCAAGCCTATAGTGAACTGGTTAACCCAATTAGGATTATCGAAGGTTGTTAGTATTCTTTTGAGCTTATTTGCTCTTGTTTCTGTGTTTATAGCATGTAGGGCAGCTAGTTGTTTGTCTGATTATTGGCAGTTTGACTTTTGTCGGCTTTTTGTTTATCGGAATGCCGTTTTCAGGTACTTTAGCGGTTCTAGTTGGGATAACGGCTATTGTTCCTTATATCGGACCGGTTGTAGCTTTTTTTCCCTGTGCAATCATTGCTTTAATGACTTCAACTATGATGTTTCTGCAATTGTGTATTGTGTGGGTAATAGTGCAGTTGTTAAACGGGGAACTTATCGAACCTCAAGTAATGGGAAAACATATGGTTATCCATCCAGTAACTATTATCTTTGTTTTATGGGTTATGGGTGACTTGTTTGGACTGTTTGGTTTGATCTTTGGTATTCCTTTGTATGCAATTGGAAAGATCTTAGTCATTTTTCTTTTTCGAAGATTTAAAAAGCGATATAATCGAATCCATTCAGAAGAGAAACCATATGAAAAAACATAGTTTAGCTTAGATTCATATATCAACTCTCCCGAAGATGTTTCTGAATAAAGTAATTGTTCAAGAGTTTTTTTCTATGAATCAAGTAATTATAATCTATCAAGCGATTATAGTCTTGAAGTGATTTTTCGAATGAACTTAAAGATTTTTCTCATACCTAGAGCGATGTTGCAGGTTTTCTTTGAGTAGGAAATTTGGAGAGATATCTAGGGAGCCCTTTAAACGAGGCTTTGTTAAGCGGCTATAAAAATGTTTTGATTTAGCTTTGTAATTTTTCAAATTTGAGTATAATAAAAATAGATCTGCTTAATTTAGACTTGCGCTGCCCGTTATTGAAGTTTCAGGCAGCGCTCTTTTTTATTTTACAGAGATATCTCCTTGTTTTTTCTAAATAAGTAATTAGTTGGCTCAGTCTATACATATGATGCGGAAACTTTTTCCATATGATAATGTTAATGAAATCCATGTCAGAGATTTAAAAGATTAATAAATCAAAATGCCCCAGATCTATACTCAATAGATTTGGTTTTTTTATGTTCCTTTAGTCAATATTTAAGAATGAAAAAATTGGGTTTCTAAGCTTTGTGATTTGTCCATTTATTTGAATGGGAAGAAGGTTGCATAAAGCCGTGCAAAAACGTCTTTTTGTTTTTTCTGCAGACTTGATAATCTAATGGAGGAGTAGGTCACTTAAAAATAATAGACACCAACAAAAACTAAGCGCGCTCTGTAAAAGCACATAAACAAGCAGTATTGGTAAACAGAAAATTTGCTGTTGGTAAGATTTGAAAGGAGGGAGCGAATGAAAAATAGCTTGCGCATTGCCAAGGGAATCATAGGTATATTATGTGTTTTTATTTTGATAAATACACCTATCTACGGTTATGCACAGGAAGCACGGTCTGTTGAAACAGAAGGAAGTATTAGCTTTACTGGAAGTTGGCCGTTAGACCCACCAAATCCTACGCCGCCTTCAGGGCCTGATAGAGGACCTGATTTAAATGCCAATCCATCTACACCTGGGTCAAGACCAAGAGGAAGATTACCTCAAACCAATGATGTGGCACAATTTTGGCTTATCTATCTCGGAATTGGGCTGATTTTCTTTGTCTTATGGAAGAAAAAGAAGAACAGTCAGGGAGATGAAAATTGAGCTAATAATATTATGGAGAAAGAAGGAAATAAAATGAAATTTTTACGCTTAGCAACGATTGCTGCTTTGACAACAACGGCGTTTGCTGGGGGAATCACTGCTTTTGCAGAGGAAGCTAGGGAAGTTACTACGGATGGACAAATTGAATTTGGTCCTAACGATTCAGAGAATACGATTGTTGAGCCTCCTGGCCCCGGGGAACCAGATGTCACAATTCCTCCAGTTCCTCCTGGTACTACAGGTCCTCTAACGATCTCTTACGCGCCAACTATGGATTTTGGCCAACAAGTAATTTCGAATCAAGATCAGGCCTATAACCTTGTGGCAGAGATGCAACAACTTACAGGTACAGAAGGTGATGAAAATAAAGTTCCGTATATCTCATTTGCCCAAGTTCAAGATACTCGTGGTACAAATGCTGGATGGGACTTACGGGTAACTTTAAGCAACTTCACTGCTGAAAATACACAAAACAACATTTTGACAGGTTCACGAATCGAGTTCCGATCTCCAGAATTGCAATACAATGGCAATAACCCTGATAATGCGCCAACGATTCATGCCGATGGGTTAATGCTAGAAGCTGGAGGAGCTGCACAATCTGTGCTTTCTGCAGCTGAACGTAGAGGTGCGGGAACTTCTTCCGTTGTTTGGGGAGATCAAGCTGATTTAAGTGCGCAATTTGCAGATGATGAGATTGATGTGGTTGAAAATGAAATGATTCGTCTCCATGTTCCAGGGGCAACTGTCAAAGATGCAGCGATGTATACTGCTACCTTAGATTGGGAATTGAATGATGTTCCAGGAATGACGGGTGAATCAAGATAATCCGAAGCAAATAACTAATAGAAGTGGAAACTCTCAAAAAGAAACTTAAATTATTTAAAATTACACCGAGAAGAAAGTAGGAAAATAATATGAAGTCAATTCGTTTAGTAACAGCAGCAGTACTGACTGCCACTATTTTAGCTGGTGGCGTAACCAATGTATTTGCCGCAGAGAACAGAGGCGCCGAAACGGATAATACTGTAACCTTTACACCTAATGAAGAAGAAGTGGTCATTAATCCACCAGTAATAGAACCAGAAATTGATCCTATTGATCCAGTTCCTCCAGGACAAACAGGCCCATTGACACTAGCATATGTATCACCAACATTTGATTTTGGTGAACAGGCAATCACTACCCAGGATCGCGCGTATTCAATGATTGCGGAAGAGCAAACAGCAGATGGGGAGCCAGTACCTTATGTTTCTTTTGCACAGGTAGTTGATACACGAGGAAAACACGAAGGGTGGACACTATCTGTAGACCTTACTGATTTTGTTTCGGCAACAAGCAACGATAGTCTATTAGGTGCTCAGATTGAGTTTGTCGCACCTTGGGTTGCCTATGAAGGAACTGATACAGATCGTACACCGTCAGCTGCTACAAATAATGGAGAGAGTTTATTTCTAAATGTTGGACAAGACGATGTTGTTGTCATGTCAGCAAATGATGGCCAAGGAGCAGGACGGTCTTCTCTTGTATGGGGTGACCAAACTGACTTAAATAATCAAGCGGAATCAAATGCAGACGATGAAGATGTATTAAACCATGGTATTCGACTTCACGTACCAGGGTCAGCTAACCCAGATGCAGCACGATATGCAGCTACGATGACATGGTCCTTATCTTCAGTAGCTGATAACGAAGGTGAAACAACACCTGAGGACTAATTAGTCAAAAAGAAATGGCCGTAACAGGCAGACAGCTTATTATTTTCTGTCTGCCTGTTTTGAAAGGAGAAAACAAATGATTACACAAAAGAAAAATCATCGTTGGAAACAACTGCTAATCATGTTAGTCACACTCAGTCTACTCCCTTTTTTTCCGTTGAAAGGATTTGCGGATACCGAATCAGAACTTAATTTTTTCGTCACTCCTATTCTTCCAGAGAGTCAGTTGGAAGGGGGGGCTAGCGGGTACTTTGATTTGAATCTAGGTGCGGGTCAGGTGGATTCTCTTGGTTTAAATTTACAAAATAGTTCTGACCAAGATATTGTGATTGAAATTACTGCTCATACAGCTTCCACAAATGTTAACGGTGTTGTGGAATATGGTAAGGATGCTCCCGATCCAGATCCTACACTGCCAGCATCTTTAGATGAATTAATTGAAACGCCGAATGAAATCACACTTTCAGGAAATGAGAGACGAACCATTGAACTGCCGTTAACCATGCCAGAAGAAGAATTTAATGGCGTTCTTGCAGGCGGTATTCGTGTCCGAGAGGTTAAAGCAGATGAAGAACAGACTGAAGAAGGGGAAGGCGTAGCCATTACTAATGCTTTTTCATATGTTATTGGTGTAGTCGTCAGCAATTCTCGCTCAGTAACTGAACCAGATTTAGAATTACTGGACGTCTTTGCGGATCAATTAAATTATCGAAATGTATTTAGTGCTCAGATCCAAAACTTTACACCAACATTTGTCAACAAAATGGAAGTTGAAGCAACTGTGAGAGCTGAAGGAGAAAGCGATATTCTTTATGAAGCCAAACAAACAGGAATGCAAATGGCCCCGAATTCACACTTTAATTTTCCAGTTTCACTAGAGGGCGATCGTTTTCGAAGTGGTACATATGTTATGGATATAACAGCGCGTTCTGAAGGGCAAGAATGGACGTGGGGAAAAGTATTTACCGTTGAAGCGGACGATGCTCGAAGGTTGAACCGTGAAGATGTGACAATTGTTGACGGAACGAATTGGTGGGTGATCGCCGCAATTTCGACTATTTTTGTGCTTGGTAGTGTTCTTTTTTATGTACTATACAAACAGAAAAAAGGAACGCCAAATGAAGGATTAAAGGAGTGAAATAGGATGCCTAAAAAACAAAAGATAGGGACATTTTTAAGTGTGTCTTGTTTAGCTATCAGCACAATTATGTCTCCTGTGGCAGTTGCTTATGCGGATATAACTAGCAGCGCAGAAGCAATAGAGGAAACTGCCAACGATGCAACTGAAATTAGCTCTCATTTTTTGTACCCTGGAGTAGGAGAAGAGGTAGAGCCACGGTTCTTCTTCACTCGCTCCCAGATGCAAGGTTCAGTAGAAGACCCCATACAAGTGACATTTTTTTCTGATCAAGAAGTGTTAGAGGCACGAGTATCTTTACCCGAAGAGGCAACACTCTTAAAAGAGCAGTTACCAACAGGGGTTTCAGTTGAGGAAGGAGAGCAGCCTCGAGAATGGGTTGTTCAGTCAAAACGAGCTCAACATACATTTGTCCTTCCATTGGTTTTTGACAAGGTAGGAAGCTACGAACTGTCTGTGGAAGAAACAACAGCTTATGTAGAAATCCGTGAGCAAGAAGAGACCCATGAAGAAGTTTCAACAGAAGATACAGAATCTTCCGATGAAGATCTCGCAGATCAAGAGGATTCAAAAGAAGATGATGCAAGCGGTGAAGATCAAGAGCAGGAAAATGAGGGGCGTGAGCCTGTAGCAGAAGCTCCGCAGGAGCAACAAACAGAGGAAGAAGAGACCAACGATGAGGAAGAGTTGACTGAGTCAACAGTCTTTGATGGAGAAACAGCAGAAGTCACTACGATGGCGCAATTCAGAGCAGCGGTCGCCAATCCTGATGTTGGCATCATTTCTGTGCAAGCCAATTTGACAGAGTCAACCGCAAATAGAGTAGGAGTTAATCGTCCGTTGCTTATTCAAGGAAATGGGCATACATTGAATTTTGGAATCGACGGGGCTTTCTTTCAATTAGACGAAGTAACACAAGCAAGCACGTTTCGAATTGAAAATGCGACACTGACAAAAGCTGGGACTACACCCTTAATCCATGCGATATCAGTAGCAGCCAGTAAAGATTGGACCGTAGAATTAGAAGATATTACAGAGGTGAATACGAATAATATGCGTTTAGCCTCTCTTCCAGAAGGAAGCGTTCATTTTACAGGTGGTGTATCAAACTTTACACGTACCACTTCTACAACAACCTTCATTGAAGCAAAAGAAGTCTTAGCAACAAATCAAGCAGAAGTCACGATTAGTCGTGGAAATGCGATGGTCTTCTTTTCTTCTGCCACTGTAGCGGATCCGAAGATCACTGTAGAACAGGGTGCGACAGTTACGATAACTACCTCCTCTGGAACAGCAAATACGATTAATCTAAGAGGAGTTAGACCTGAAATCGATTTGCATTCAAGTGGGGAATTGAGGATAACTACTACTGGGACTAACACGGAACCTACAAACACATCAAATAATGGGATTGCATTAACAGGCACCACACCTAAAATAACTATGACCTCTGGCGCACAAATGACAGTCACAAGTACAGCAGCTAAAAGAGGAATTCTTCTGTCTGGAGATGATGCACAGCTTTTAGTCAGTGATTCTGAGTTATCCGTTACTTCTGCGTCACAAGCAGCCATCCGCATTAATGGCCATCACCCCTCTTTTTCGTCAGAAAATAGCACGATTCAGTTATATTCTACGTCGGGCGGGACGACGAGTTTAGATGGTGCCTCTCCACAACTAATTTTTGATTCATCAAGGGTAACTATTACAAGTAGCACTGGTACACGAATAACTCTAAATGGTGCCAATCCAGTATTGAATCTGAGAAATAGTCAATTAGACATGAGTGCGACAACAGGACAAGGGATTTCTTTGGAGGGGGCAACGCCACAAGTACTCATGTATGATAGTCAGTTACTTATAACTGATACCGATGCTTCGCAAGGGATACGCTTACAGGGAACAGATGCATTACTTTCTTTGAACAATCAGAGTACACTGGCAATCACAGGTGGAGGAACTGGAGAGTTAGAGAATATCCAGATTGGGGGAAACAATGCTCGGCCGGAACTTTCAATCACCGGGGAATCTAACCTATCAGTAACAACAACCAGTGGAACAACTCGTGCGTCAAATACAGTAAATAACGTCATTCATTTACAAGGAGATGAACCTAAGCTCAATATCCAGGATGCTGCTTTAGATATCAATGTAGTTTCTGGAGCAAGACGAGGTCTTTTTGTGAATGGTTTGTCTGCTGATATTTCATTTGTTGATAGTAACATCAAGGTAAATACCCGCAATGATGCTAGGGCAATAGATAGTCTAGAAGCGAATACTGGATCTGCAGTAATTAGAAATAGCAAGATTACTATTCCAACGGGACTATTATTCTTAATGACCGGTGAAACACTAGAAATTGACAATTCTGAAATTGATTCTGCTAGATTGTTCCACCATGCTTTCAATGTAGAAATAAAAAACAATTCTTTTGTGAATCTTCATCATGATGGAATCCGATCAGTAACTGGACCTGGAGGATGGATAAGCCCAATCCAGCCTACAGAAGGTGTGATGGGATCCGACAGAGCGGAACAAACTGTTTCAATTACAACCGGTGCAGTAGTATCTATAAGGCGTTCTGACGGTGCCGGACCGAGCGCTAGCGGATTTAGGATGGCACTAGGCAATTCAACTGTTGCTGTAGAACAGGGCGGAAAGCTTTTTATAGATAATTTAGGAAACGGTACGCCTAATGATAGTCAATCTGGAGCTCCAAACGCAGGAGTATCATTTAGAAATGGAGACAATAATCGTTTTATTGTACGGGATCCAGGATCTGAAATATCAATTGTTGCTAGAAATGGTGCTGCTATAACAAATTCTTGGGGTGATAGCAAATTCTCTATGGGTATAGAAGTGAGTAATGGCGGTTATTTCTCAGCAGTTGGCAACACTAGCACAACAGCTTCGGGTACATTTAATGTTTCTACCTTGAATGTAAACTTCGACAATCCCTTATTCTTAGATTTTAGAAATTTACAATCAAGCGGTGGAGTTGTCTTTGCGACTGATAATCAATCCAAATTAACTGCTTTAAACAGTGATTTAGCTTTGTGGCAACGGTTAAGTGATTTAGATTCTGACCCCACTTTTAATTTTCGGCGTTTAGACTATTCATTCTCAGGTAGCAATCTTTCTACGTTGGTTAGCACAAGCAACCCTGAAGAACTGAACACGAATGTTATAGGAACTAGTGGTCTTTATCAGTTCAGTAGACTGTCTTCCAATAATGGCCGATGGGCAATTGCAGATGAACTTAGAGTCCCAACCAATGCCGATAAGAAAATTCACGGGCGAATAAGTCTTCCAGTAGGATTAGAGGATAGTCGTCCTGCTTGGGATGATGAAGCAATCGTTACCGTCGAAGTAGAGTCACCTTCTGGAGAAAGCACACAAGAATATACCGCTAAAACGGTTGGTCATACAGATGGCTCATCAGGAATCAGTATTTATGGAGAAGAACCGCGTGGCGGACTTTTTGAAATCGAATTGGATGAACCGCTAGAGGCTGGATCAAAAGTTCGTATAAGCAAAGTCGAACTAGCTAGTGGCGAACGTACAGATGGCTTTGAACACCAGATTTTGACAGATACCGTTGAAGTCTTTCCCATCATCCCACCCACACCTGCGCAATTTTCTTCGTCGATAATTGCGCAAAACAGTGCTACGATCCAAGGGAAGACAGATAATGTAGATGCCGAAGTAACAGCCACACACAATGGCGAACCGCTCAATACTGAAAAAGTTATGGTAGAACCTGATGGGAGGTTTACATTAGATTTAAGTGCTGTTTCCTTAGAAATGGATGATGAAATACAAGTCTTTTTGCGAGATACAGAAGGATCCGCTGAAGACGCTGGAGTGATCAATCCTCCTAAAACGAATAATCAACGTGGGAACATCAATCCTGCAGAGCCCCTGCTTTATCGAGATGCGGAATTTGAACCAGCCACTATTTTAACTGTTAGTGATTTAGGGCCTGTGTCTCCTGTAGATCCGATGAATCCAGATAGCGAAGTCAGTCCAGAAAATCCACCGGTACTACCTGAAGAACAAGGCTTGATAAGTATTGATTTTGTCTCTCAGTTTGACTTTGGAGAAGTACCGATTAAAGCAGATGGAGGTGTTTATGGTGCGTTACCTCAACAACTACTGAATGAAGATGGAACAGTAAGCGATGAAGAACGGCCAAACTACGTCCAAGTCTCTGATCGACGTCCAATAAATGATGGCTGGGAATTAACTGCGAAGCTTTCAGAAGAAGGATTCCGAAGTACGACTGGGGAGCCATTGAGAGGGGCACGAATTCTATTAGAAAATACCGAGATGGCCACAACGAGCACCAACACTAGTGTTGAACCATTTTACCAAAGTACCGCTATACTAGGGCCTGGAAATCTATGCTCTTTAGCTGTAGCACGTAATTCTGAAGGTGGCGGTACATGGATTCAGCGTTATGGTAACCAAGACACTGCGGGTTCAAGTGTCAAACTAGATGTCCCTGCTGGAGCGAACCCCAAAGCTGATAAGTATGAGGCAACCATTGAATGGCAGCTAAGCTTTACACCAGGGAATGAGTAATTGATTAGACGTTGAAAGTCAAGTTTTCGCTAAAATAAGCGGTGGCTCAAAGCAAGCCACCGCTTACTAACAATATAAATTAGACGTCTATCGAGAAAAGATTGGCATATCAAGGTAAGTGAAATGGTCTTAGAGCCAATCTACAATTGCCTTCATCAAGAATTAAGCAATCAGGAAGTCTTACACGCGGATGAAACAAGTTATCGTGTATTGGACAGTCACAAAGAAAAGACGTACTACTGGCTATATGCCTCAGGGAAAAGTGAAGAAAAAAAGTTGTGCTCTACGAGCACTCAAATTCACGTTCCTTTGACGAACCCCAAAGGTTTTTACAATCATTTAGTGGTTTCTTGCATACGGATGCTTATGCAGCCTACGGGAAGCTGACAGTAAACAATGTTTATTGTTGGGCGCATGTTCGCAGAAAGTTTTTTGAAGCACTAGGTAAATATCCAGCGTCAAAAAGTCACGCCAAAATAGGTTTAGACTACTGTGACAAGATGTTTCGAATCGAACGAACCTTTAATAAACTCAGTGCAGAAGAAAGATTTGTAGCGAGGAAGGAAATGTTGCAGCCTGTGATGACTGAATTTTTTAATTGGTGTGAGAGTTTTGCTTCTTTGCCTAAATCACAGTTAGGAAAGGCAGTCCGATATGCAGTCAAGCATAAAGAAGGACTCCAGCTTGTACTATTTGATGGGCGGTTGGAACTTTCAAATAACCGAGCAGAGCGCGCCATAAAAGAGTTAGTGATCGGTCGAAAAAACTGGCTGTTTTCTAAAAGCTTAAAAGGGACTAGATCAGCTGGAATTATTTTGAGTATCATCCAGACAGCTGTTGCGAATGGGTTAAACATACGCAAATATTTAAATCACCTTTTTACAGAAATTCCTAATCTGTCTTCGATGACACCTGAAGTGCTACGCGCTTATTTACCATGGAATCAGCAGATACAAGAAATCTGTAAATAATCCAGAGACAAATCACCTGATTTGAGTTTATCAAATCGGGCTATTTGTATTTAGGTACTATCCTATGACACGCTTACGTTGCTAAGAGTCATTTTACTGAGTATAGAGAAGAGAGTCATAAAAGAGTGTAATGATTTTATATCTTTTAAGCTACACTCGATTTTCAAGAATAAAATCGTGTGTAATCTTAGGGTTAAGCCAATAAAAGAGCTTGTTCCAGTCACTTGCTTCAGGAATGGACTTAAATAGAATACATTCGATATCTAATAAGTAATCCGTCAAGTAGTCAGAATAATTTGTGACCAACAAATCAATATTGTTTTCCTCAAAATAGTCTTGAGATAAATCACTTGAATTAGGATAGTAGACATTATGAAATTTTCCAAAGTATTTCTGGGACCAACTTTGAACGTAGTGGCTAACATAAACATTTCCTTCAAAAATAAAAGCGATGTTCTTAGGTTCCCCCCAAAAAGAACTAAGAAGTGTTTCTGTGTGCAAGACAAGATTTGAACAAATATCCTCAAAACTGTTCGGTGCAAACAATTCTTTGAACTGAGACGTAGAGGTAAGAAATGAAAAATAGTTAGAGTACTCTTGACTAAAATGATTTATTACAAATCCATTTACATCATCAATGTTTATTGGTGACGCTCCAGTGAGTAATTCTTTTATTTTCATAGTAGTAAAGAATGATTCTAACAATATAACAGCTCCTGCAGTATCTTTAATATCAGGTTGTACTAAAAGATAAAAGCTTTTCGTTAATTCTTTAATTGAAGGCCATGTATTCATTATGTTACAAAATCTGTCTTCAATTATTGGATTGATGATTTTTCTGTGACAAATGATACACCCAAAAATATAAATTAGCTCATTTTCTGATGGGATAAATCCAAAATTTGTTGAAATTGATCGATGGACTTGTTTAAACGTAGTAAACAGTTCTGTTTTATTAATGATTTCTATAAGTTTAGAATCTAGATCTACTTTATGTCCTAATCTAGCTCTCTCAAGAGAAATATAAAGCAAGTAACTAAAATAGCCATACGAAGTAAACTCATGCGAATTCTCAGGAAATAGTTCAGAAATATCATAGATTACTTCTTGAGTGCTTATAGACGGAAACACTGTATGTGGAGTAATATCCATTTCATAGTAAAATGCACAAAGAAAGCTTCGAATATTTACTTCGTCTCCTTCAAGAGTAACTGGATTTGCATGAAAAGTAATCTTATAAGGTGCTAAATGAAGGTTAGCTTCTCTTAAGTATTTTCGTAAAGTTTTTTCAGTCATATGAAGAATTTCAGACCATTCCGATAAAGGATGAATTTCACCAAAAAAAATAGATTCTAAGATAATAAAGATTGGTTCATTTCTTAAGAGGGCTCTCTTCTTTTCTATATACTCACTCGGTTTTATTTCTTCGAAAGAGTATCCGTTTTCTGAAGAGGTTAACTTTAAAGTGCCTCCAAAATAATCTCGTATAGCACCTAAATCGGTTATCAATGTTCGAGGAGAACTACTCGTAAGATCAATTAATTCGCTAAGTATACACGCCTTATTTTTTTCAAAAAAGTTTAAAATTTTTAACCAGCGAATAATGGATTTATCTGTTACAAACTTTAGTTGGAAGTGCTTCAATAAAATCTCCTCCTAATTAAAAAGGGATCGTCAATAATTTTGTGTAAATGATTCTTCCCTACTGCAGATTGTTTCTAATTCTCAATCAGTTGGCTTAGCATTTGTTCAAGTTCGCCTTCGGCCTGTTGAAAGCCTTTATGACTGCGACCTAGGAATTTTTGGTTGTAAGTATCAAAAGACGAGACTAAGAAACGTTCCATCGACTCTTCGTTTTGGAACTGTTCCTTGCGGTGGCTGTATTTCTTGATTTGCTTATTAAAGGATTCAATCAAGTTCGTAGAATAAATACTCTTGCGTATGGCCAAGGGGAAATCATAGAAAGTGAGCAAGTGATCGTTCGAAAGAATCGATTCAACCACTTTTGGATAGCTGGTTTTCCATTTTTCCGCAAAAGCACCACGTGCTTCCAACGCCACCTCTTTAGATGAGGCTTGATACACCATTTTAAAATCATCACAGACTTCCTTACGATCATCGACACGCACTTTGTGACTGATATTACGGGAAACGTGTACACAACAATGTTGAAAACGAGCTTTGGGATAGAACCGACTAATCGCTCCTACCATCCCCTTTAAGCCATCCGTGATGAACAGGAGGACATTTTTCAAACCGCGCTCTTGAAGGTCCAATAAAATTTCCTCCCAAATCGTGATGGATTCAGTCGGTGCAATCGCATAGCTCAATACTTCCTTTGATCCGTCCGGGCGAATGCCAACTGCGATATGAATCGCTTCCTTGGCGACGGTTTTCCGCTTTAACGGAATATACGTTGCGTCCATATAAATAGCAGCATAACGGTCATGAAGCTCCCGCCCTTTAAACGCCGTTACCTCTTCTGTAAATGATTTTGTTATATTGGACATGGTTTGGGGCGTGTAGTGATGCCCATACATTTTCTCAATCAAGTCTGCGATTTCCGACATGGTAATACCTTTTCGGAAGAGGTGAATGACGGTCTCCTCTAACGTGTCATTCGTCCGTCTATAAGCAGGAACAGTCTGTTGCTTGAACTCACCATTGCGGTCGCGCGGAATCTGGAGATGAAGTTCCCCATACTCGGTCTTGACCGTACGGTCATAGGAGCCGTTACGAGAATTACCCGTGTTAAAACCAATGCGATCATACTTTTCGTAATCTAGGAAAGCCGTTAACTCCGTTTTGAGAAGCGTATTGACTGCTTTCTCCAAATGGACACGGAATAATTCATTCAAATCGCCTTTGTTCGCTAGAGTCTTTAGAATTTCTGTAGTAAAATCGTTCATAGGGAAGTCCTCTCTTCTGTGAATGTGTTGTGGTAACTCTATTCTACAGAAGGGACTTCCTTTTTTCTATTTACACAAAATATTTTACACTCTCATTAAAAAAGCTATAGACTATAATTATATATCAATTATATATTTTATAAATAGTAACATGAAATCTTCTATTTGTAATCAATATAATTCGAATAGATTTCTTACCAACAACCCCGCTCAGATAATCAGATATTCAATGGATCTACATTGGGTATTTGATATAAGGAAAGAAACTGCATGATATATCGCAGAAATAGATTTTTAAATATTGATTTAGTTGTGTAGTATTTGGTCTAGGATAAAGAATAGTTAAAATATGATTTCTTATCCTTCAAAAAATTCCCATATCCCATGAGGATTACAAGTGAAAAAAAACTGTTTTGTAGGAGTTATTGAAGTAATTGCAGGATTGGAATATCTTATCTTAATTATATTAGGGAATACATGCTATTAGATAAAATATATTTTACGAGGAGTAAGTCAATATGATAAATGCTGAAAAGATAAGTACTGTTGAAGACTATCTCGCTCCTATTGATGAAAGTCTTGAGAAAAGTGACTTATTTGTAGAAAGTTTACTACTTAGAGAATATTACGAATCATTAAAAAGTGAGTTTAGACTTATCTTGGAGAATTCCAAAAACAACACATTTTTAAAGATTGCGGAACTATTACGGATAGATGCTCAATTTCAAATAATGGTCGAATTCTGTACAAATTTTCATTGGAGTAATTTTGAGTTAGAAGAAGAAGGATTGGTTGAACTGATTAGAAATGATTGTCAATACTTTTATCGGGAGCTTTCAGGGCTAACGATGCATCACCAACCACCCTGGGGCCTCATTTATTTGAGTGAACGTGTATAGAGAGGAACTGAGGATATTGAATAGCTCATTAGACATTTCTAAGGTTAATGCAAATAGAATCAAAAAGTCCTTTACTATTTCTTACCCGACGATAGATAGTTTTGGTCGATTAATGATAACTCAGTTAATGAATTGGTGCATTGAACTTTCGTTTATCCATTTAGAAAATGTTGGATTTGAATACCAGTATTTTGAAAAAAAGTATACAAATTGGATTGTAAATGAGTTCGCTATGAATTTCGAGCGTTATCCTGTATATAATGATCAACTTGTTATTGAAGCATACTCAACAACATTTAATAAATACTTCATGTATAGAACGTTTGATTTTTTTATCGATGAAGAACATGTTGGTTCTTTGGTATTAAGTCTATCTCTTATGCATCTTCAAAAAAGAAAGATTACTTCAATACCTTCTGAAGTTGGTCACGCCTTAGGAGCAAAAAAAAGCAATCGCCTTATTCGGTTTCCTGTAAAATCTAACGTGCAAGAGGGGGCTGTATTATTGACGTGTTTTGAAGTCCATCAAAGTGATATTGACTATAACCAGCATGTCACGAATAGTTCATACTTTAAATGGATATTCGATACTTTATCTCTAGATTTTTTGAAGGATAAAGTCATTCAAAACTTCTTAATGCGTTTTGAATCGGAAATTACAGATACTGCATTTGTTTATATAAAAAAAATTGTTAATGAGGGAAGTACAAATGCTGAAATAAGTTGGGAGATCGGGATAAACGACTCCCGAAGTGCAATAGCTTCTGTTGTTTGGAGCAACGTGTAAATTACTTATTGACCCTTTAATAAATAGGGGAATTATCCCAAAATATTGGGTGTTGATTGCATAGGTTATCTTTCTAATAACTTAGATACGATAAATTGGCTTTGAAATATTTGTATCTTTCATTTATAAATTAAGTAACGATCCTACTTCTCGGTTATCCTTTGTCAGAGGGGATAGTAGCTGTATCAATGGAACTATTTTGCTCCCTCGTAATGAAATATCTTCATTTATATTATCTTATAATTAATCAATCAAACCAACCTTCTATCTAAGAATACTGACTCTCTGGGAAAGGATAATCGAGAATGATACTTATTGTATGAATGAAATGATGCAAGATGAAACTGGAAAATATTGAATAATAAGAAGCGTTTATCTAATCAAAAAGGAAAAGTCCATGTAAATTTTTAAGGTTGATAATGAATGAAAAATAAACTGGTTCACGTAAAAATTGTGAGGTTGACGGAAAATCAAGAGTAGGTTAACTGTTCAAAAACTGTAGCAGGTGTACAAAGTTTAAGTAAGCAACTTGTGATAACGCGGCGTTCACCTCTAAATTACAAAAACATTAAAGGCGTGGTTGTTGTGTATTCGAGTGGGCTAACTAAAAACTATTCTTCTTTGGAACGTTGTTCAATTGAAGAGGAACTTAGTAGTGTAACCATTCAAAGGGTCATTCGAGCCTAATCTACAACACGAGATGGCAGAAAATTCTTTCTTATGTAAATTTGGTTTAGAAAAAGTTTACATCACTGACATTTTGAGCGAATGCTAATGTTTTTAGTCATTATTAAGCGAACAGCTAAGTAGTCAGTGGATGAAATGATTGGGTAATTTTGTGAAAAGACTATTGTTTGTATCAATCAACTAGACTTTTGAAAAATATTTCACCCAAAATTTCTGTTGTTAAAAAATGGAAGCATACTTCTGGGTTCCATAATTAAACGTAATCAGTACTATAAAAAAAGCGGAGGTTTACTATGAAAAAAATTAGTAAAGGCATTTTTTGTTTAGGTACAAGTGTATTGTTACTAGTTAATGCTTCTCCTATAGATTATCCTTTCTCCCCCTTGGCTCGTGGTACTGTTTTGCGCAATTATCGACGAAGAAATGAGCTATTAGAAGCATACAGTGAGTTAAAAGAAGGATAGATATTGAGACAAAGAGAAAGATTTTTCTCTTTGTCTTTTTTATGTATCAAGCTCTCTGTTTCTTATATCCGAGATATAAAAACTGAATCGACAGATAGGCAATGGAAGGGATTAAATGTTTAATAGTATTTAATCAGAATAAATTTAGATAAAGAATGATTAGAAAATAAAGGTTTTCTGAGCACTCTTATTTGGATCAAACTTCTATTATAATTTTTCTGTATTGTGAACGCAAAACTGTAACAAAATCTATGTTCAACTAAAAGTAGGAGTGGATGAATTTTAAAACAATTCATTTTTGTGGTCAGAAACTTAAAAGTTTTTGACCCTTATTTTTCAAATCATTTTGATGGCTCTATCGGCAGCTCACTTAATTAGGTTCATTAAGTACATTACATAATGTTAATTATTAAAATTCAAATACGTTGTTTGTTTAATCATAAGTTATTAAATAAGTAGCTATATAAATTTAGTCAATGATTAAAAAATTCGTATAAAAATGATATAATTGTGATAAGAAATTATATTTGGTGGAGGGGTCAAATTTGAGTCAGTTAGAAGAAAAAATCAATTACTATCAAGGAGCAAATAAAGCAGAAAAACCTCTAAGTGAAGTGCAAAAAACTATTGCACAAGCCATGCAAATGGAAAATCTTTCTATATTGATGGGCGCCGGTTGTTCTAGTTTTCTTATCAATAAAGAAGGAGCAGCCGTAAAAGAAGAAGCAGCCATATCAACAATGGCTGGTCTTTTTAAAGCTTTTATAGAGCAACACCAAGACTTCAAGATATTGGACGTCAGTATAGAAGATAAAGTTAACCAAAACCTTGAAGAACTAATGGACTTTATGAATGCGCTTAGACAAGTAAACCATATTAAGGAAATTGATGAAGAGATCGATAATAAGATTAATATTGTTAAAGAATTCATCACAGATAAAATTACTCAGGGCATGAATTGTAGTGAATTATCTGAAATTTATAAAAAGTTTTATTTAAAAACAATTTCATCAAGTAGAAAAAGTCCGATTAATATAGTAACTACAAATTATGATATGTATAATGAACGCGCATTGGATGAATTGAATTTTATCTATAACAACGGGTTTACTGGTTCATATAGGAGAACATTTAATCCAAATATATATAAATATATGTATGTAGACAACATGAATTTAAATAAGGATATATGGAATAGAGTAGATCATTTTTATAATTTATACAAAATTCATGGATCGATTTCATGGAAGAAAAGTGGAAATGATATATATGAAGTGTCTATGAATGAAATAGATAAAAGTTCTCTCGAAAATGTGATGATATACCCAACCCCTTTAAAAGATAGAAGCACCTTAATGGTACCTTACACAGACTTGATGCGATCATTTCAAGATAATTTAACTCAAAAAAATAGTGTATTAATTACATTAGGGTATAGCTTTGGAGATGATCATATAAACCGAATAATACTAAATAATTTATCAATTCCTTCATTTAGACTAATCATTTTGGGAGAAACTGATTATATAAATGGTGATAGTGAAGAAATAGAGACCAATATAGGAAAAATTAGAAATATGGATGATAGTAGAATTACAATCATTAATTCTAGTAACAAAATTCATTATTTTAAAAATTTTGTTGAAAAGTTGATGCCAGCTATTCCAAGTGAGGAACAAGAAAAACAAAAAATTTCTGATCAAATAAGCAAAGTTTTCTCAGATTTGAGCGAAAGCGGAGGAAACAATAATGGGTAATCGTTCTATTGGAAGACTAATTCTTATAAAAAACTCCATTGTTTTAGCAGAAGTATTCAACAATATAGATAACTATATAAATACATTTGATGGAACCAGGTTTGTTGGAGAGATTGGAACATATGTGTCAATTTATGAATTAGGTCGAACACTCATAGCGGAAGTATTATCTGCTGAAAGTTCTCAGCATGCTTCCAATGCTCCATTAGCTAAGCCCAATGCAAGCAGAATTATTTCATTAAGATTGATAGGCGAAATTACCAATAATGAGTTCTTTTTTGGGGTATCTAAGATGCCATTATTGTATTCTGAAGTCCACATTGTTACAAATGAAGAATTAAATGTGATGTTAGATGTATCCAATTCTGAAATTACCGTTTCGGATAGTAATACAAGAGTCTCAAAATTTTCTTTAGGAAAGTCAGTGTTATTCTCAGAATATGATGTGAAAGTAGATTTAGATAAATTTTTTGGCTACCACTCAGCTATTTTTGGAAATACTGGGGCGGGAAAGTCTAACTCTATTGCAAGAATAATTCAAAACATATTTTTAAAGTCAAATTATTCAGCTCTTGGATCTAGATTGATACTTATTGATTCAAATGGAGAGTATAAAAAATCTTTTTCTGAAATAGAAAAAATAAATAATGATATTAAGTGTCAATTCATAAAACCTCTCTCCGATCAGGATAATTTTGAAGTTCCAATTTGGCTTTTATCAGTAGATGATTGGGCTATCTTGTTAAATGCATCAGAAAAAACACAAATACCGGTTTTGAGAAAAACCATGGAAGTAGTTAAAATTTTTTATTCTGAAAATGATAGTTCTGAAGAAGCTAAGAATCATATATTAGCTTCTACTATCACAGGTATATTAAATAGTTCCGAGTCATCTCCATCTAAATCGGATAAAGTATGTTCATTATTGACCAACTTCCCAACTAAAAGCATAAAACTAGAAACAAAAATTAATAGTAAAAAAAATTTAAGAGACAGTTTGAATGTTAATTATGGAAAAATAGATGATATTGAAAATATAATATCCTTTCTACAAAAATATATAAATTTCTCTCTAATGGAAGAGATAAAATATAATCAATTAGTGCATTTTTCTCCTAATGATTTTTTAACAGCTATGAAATTTGCGATTCTATATGAAGGTAGCTTGAACAGTCAAAGAGTACAGGAGTACACCGCACCATTGGTTTCTAGGATGCAAAGCTTAGTAGAGTCGCCATTCAGTAAAATCTTTAATAAAACTAGATTTAAAAATAAAGAATCCTTTTTTGAGGAACTCTTGGATAACAGTAATATTTTAAACATAGATATAAGCGCTATGGATGATTCGATGTCGGAAGTACTTATAAGAGTATTGGCCAAAATAATTTTAGATTATCAAAAAGGCCATCAAAAAAAAGCAGATAAACCCATAAACTTATTTATTGAAGAAGCACATAGGTATATAAAAGATAATGGTCTTTCACATGGAACATATGATTTTGATATATTTCAAAGGATTTCAAAAGAAGGTAGAAAGTATGGTTTTCTAATATGTGTTTCTACACAAAGGCCTAGTGATTTATCAAAAACAGTAGTTTCTCAATGTAGTAATTTTATTGTTCATAGAATTCAAAATCCGGATGATTTAAATTATATCTCTCGAATGGTGCCTTATATCGACAGAGATACCATTGATCGCTTAACCTATCTACAAACAGGGCATGCTCTCGTTTTTGGCTCTGCAATTAAAATTCCTATGTTGACTTCGTTTGCAGAAGCAATACCTAACACAGATGGAAATAGTGCTAAAATATCAGAAAAATGGTATTTAGAAAAGTAAGTTGATTCTATTAAATAGACTCATTTTCTTCCTCGCATTTTTGATTCCAACATCTGATTTTAATATGACAGAGTATTTGAATAAAATTTTCCGACGAAAGAGACACAAGCTAGTTGTGTCTCTTTGGCGAAACAAGCGCTATCCATTGTGGCTCTAAGAGAAATGCACATTTCTTTTTGAGCCTTTTTCGTTCGCTCGTTTTAAATAAGACATATTGCATATTATAATGGTATTAAGTCTTATTAGGAGGGAGAGAGAAAATGAAGACAGTTGAACCCATTCGAGACAAAAAAAAGATCGATGCCATGAAAGCAATTTTGGCTTCTGGAAAATATGGCCAACGAAATTTGGTGCTTTTTTCAATCGGGATCAATACGGCGTATCGAATTTCTGATTTGCGTCAATTAAAACTGGCCGATGTGTTAGAAATTACTCGTGGCCGAGTAGTGGTAAAAGATCGACTATCAATGAAGGAACAAAAAACGGCGAAACACAATTCGGTGTACATTTCCAATAAATTGCGAAAAACGATTTTAGAATATGTGCAGCAGGAATTTCCAGAGCAGCTCCTTCAGCAGGAATTTGATCACTACTTGTTTCCAAGTCGCAAAGGTACAAACGAACCGCTCAATCGCCAAAGCCTTTGGCGTATCATTCATGATGCTGGCACCGCAATCGGACTAAAAGATATTGGGCCGCATTCAATGAGAAAAACATTTGGCTATTTCCTCTACAAGCAAGGAACAAAAACAGAAATCATTCAATCGCTGCTTAACCATTCTTCCCAGCGTGAAACGTTACGGTATATTGGAATTACGCAAGAAGACAAAGATACAGCAGTAAAAAGTTTAGACTTATAATGGCTTGGTCGGAAGAAAAGTGAAAGGAACAATCTTATGGAAGCTAATAAAAAAAGTTTTTATGAACAATACAAAAAAGAAGTATGGGTAGTAAGTGTAGCTGTTATTGGCTTTAGTTGTATTATTCTTATCCCTTTAGTCGTTCAAGGGTTAATCGATTGGGATACAACACATAAAGGATCGGATGATGGATGGTTAGGTTTTTGGGGAGGATATCTTGGCGCTATTATCGGAGTTGCTGGCGCTTTAATGGCTATTCAACTTCAATTATCCTATGAGAAAAAGCGTTTTAAAAAGGAAAGTATTTCTAGAGATAAAGAGCTAGAAGAAGAGAAACAGTCTAGAAAATCGGACCAAGTAGATAATACCTTTTTTAATCTGTTGAATCTCTTTATTTCTCAACAAAATTCTTTGATTTCAGAAAAAAATCCTGATCGAGATCTATTTGAAGATATGTTGGAAAAAATAAAAGAAAATTCTATGGTTGCTTATAGGGAACAAGGACTATGCTACTTTTATAAGAATAAATCAGATTTACTATTTCTCCTGGATAAAGCATTGAAAGCTTCAGAAACATATGTAGATACAAAGCTGCCCATCTTAACAGAAGTTGAGCGTGAATCATTAGAAACTATGTCAGAATTGGATTGGGCGGTTACGCCACATGAAAATTATGGTAGTCTGGATTTCAAAGATGTATATTTTGAGTCAATTCGAATAAAAAATATTCGAAATCTAAAAGAAGATATTGAAAATGAGAAATTCTTTGAATTAGACTCAAGTTCAAGTGAACTATTTGGAGTTGATAAACTACTAGATAATTTAAATTCTGTCATGTATAGGAACAAACTAATAGAGCCGGAAGATAAAAATTCAGTTATGCAAATATACCATTTTCTCGAGGGATACACTGAAGTAAAACAAAATGTAGAACTTGAAGAAGAAAGAAAAAAAGACGTAGTTGAAAAAGCTCAAGCATCATATTACAAACAAGTCGGATCCTATTTCAGAATATTTCACAGAATAATAAAGTATCTAAATGAGAATGTAAATGATAGAGAAATCAAGAAAAATTATATCGGTTTTCTACGAGCAAACATGAACGAAAATCAAATGGCCATGTTATTCTATAATATTAACTATACTGCGCGAGGTGCGGGCGCTATAGACGAACTCAAAAGGACTGGATTCTTTGGTGAGAAAAACGAACTTAACGATATAAAAACCGCGCACTTCTTTAGTTCTGAGACATTAGTTTGGGGCAATTATGATTTGACAAAAATGCAGGAGTTTTGCTAGTAGAATAAATGTAGATATTGAACATGCTGAATTTTTTCGTATCTGTTTCTTGTGCTATACTTATATCTACAGAATTTAACATTCGTTGCTAAGTATTATATTTTCAAGCAACGTTCTTTTTGGGGGATCGGCTATGGAAGAAGAAAAAATATTTGAAAAACGCTGGCAATTAGCTTCGACTGAACAAAAAGCAAGATATAACAATTTGATATCCTCCTACCCTACTATCGACTGGACATTTAAGGAAAAGAAGTACTTACTTTGGTTATGTCAACTCGATATCGATACGTTTGAAACGTTTGAAGTGATCCTGAGTAAAGTTAAACAAAACAATAACAAAAGAGCGAATCTATAAAAGATTCGCTCTTTTTATTTTGCTACTTCAGTACGATTTAATTCTGGCATGTCAGCTGTAAGATAGTTACGTGCGAAATCCAGATCTGTGATCCAATCTTTTATATGATCTCTTTGAATAATAAGCGGCATACGATCATGTATTGGGGATACTGAATCGTTAGGTTTTGTCGTCATAATAATCGATTCCGTTTCAAATCCTGCACCTGTTTTATGCACACGATAAAATCCGCCCAAATAAAAAACATCATTATCCCCTGCAGTAAACAATAGTTTTCGTTTTTCGGAATCCCATTCATAGAATCCGGAGACTGGTATGACGCAGCGAGTTTCTCTGAAGGCTGTAGAAAAAGTTTTCTTTTCTTCTACTGTTTCTGAACGTGCGTTGATCATAAGTTGACCGGGCTTAAATCCTTGGAACCCCCACTGAGTGATTCCTGGCACTACCATTGAATCCTGATTAAGTCCTAGTGTTACTATATAATTAGTTGGAAAAATTTCATTAAAACCAACACGAATATGTTTAATAAACAAAGCTAATTTAGTTGAAGTAGTTGTTCAATAATCGAAGAGCTGCCTGGTAAAAATAAAAGTAGACTACCTATGACTAACAAGATCCCTAAAACAAAACAGGCTATTACGAATTTGGTTGATCTAGATACTTCTTTATTTGAAACACTTATGATCAACAGAGTTATGCCAACAGCTAACGTTAAAAAATACCAAAATCCCATTGTTATCGCCAACTTTCTTTGAATAGTTTTTACTTTTAAACTGTTTAATAAATTTTATCATAGGCAAGAAGAACTATGTGGATCGGCGAACAATTTTTTTCAACGTATCTTCCTAAACTTCCTGAAGCAAAACATGGAATCACCTTTTCTGCCGCAACGTTCTCTATTGTATTGGCACCGATCAGTGAAGAATACTTGATACGGGTCAAACTTTTACCTTTTTTGATTCGACGCACGAATTTACCAGCTGCAGTTCTTTTCTCTAGTTTCATTTTTTCTGTTTTACATGGGCAGGTTTTTCTACTGCCCTATTTTTTAAACAGCCTGGTCTATTCCTGGGTTGCTCTCAGAACGAAAAAAGCCTATGGATCGATGATCGTTCATAGTGCTTACAATTTTATCGCCCTGATTCCTGTTTTATAAGAAATTTAAACCATTTTTCGTTATACTGATTATCAATCACAAAAAAGAGGTGTGTACGTATTGACTACCGTAATTTTAGCAGAAAAACCAAGTCAAGCAGCTTCCTATGCAGGTGCTTTAAAGCATAGCGTGAAAAAGGATGGCTTTTTTGAGATCCAAGATCCAATTTTTTCAGATGAGACCTTTATCACCTTTGGCTTCGGTCATTTGGTCGAATTAGCAGAACCAGGACATTATGATGAAAAATGGAAGAGTTGGGCATTGGATACATTGCCTATCTTTCCGCAACAATACGATTTTCAGGTCGCAGCTGATAAGAAAAAACAATTTAAGATCGTTTCCGGACTGTTAAAGAAAGCCGATACGATCATAATTGCAACAGATAGTGATCGAGAGGGAGAAAATATCGCCTGGTCGATCATCCATGAATCAGGCGCTTTTTCTACTAAAAAAACATACAAGCGTTTATGGATCAACAGTCTTGAAAAAGATGTGATTCGCAGTGGGTTTCAAAACTTAAAACCAGGAATGGACTATTATCCTTTTTATCAAGAAGCACAGACACGGCAAATTGCCGACTGGCTCATTGGCATGAACGGGAGTATGCTTTACACGTTGAATCTTCGTTCAAAAGGGGCAAATGGAACGTTTTCTCTTGGACGGGTACAAACACCAACGCTTTACATGATCTATCAACGCCAACAAATGATCGAGCATTTTAAAAAAGAACCATTTCATGAAATCGAATCATTGATCAAGGCAACGAATGGCTCGTTCAAAGCCCTATTAAGCCCGTCACAACGTTTTTCTACTAAAGAGGAACTACTTTCCCTTGTTTCTTCTAAGGGCGCTGCAATCGGCGCACAACCAGGAACGATCAAAGATCTTCAAACAAAAATGAAGAAAACGAATAGTCCCAATTTATTCTCATTGAGCAGCCTGCAGTCAAAAATCAATCAGCTGTACAAAGCAACAGCCAGTCAGACGTTGAAAGCCATGCAAGGACTGTATGAAGCAAAATTGTTGAGCTATCCAAGAACAGATACACCATTTATTACAGACAGTGAATTTCAATACTTAAAAGCGAATTACGACAGTTACGCCCGTTTTTTATCCATAGATGAACCCATGACGCAAGATCAGCCAAGAAAGCGATATGTCGATGGTAGTAAGGTGCAAGAGCATTACGCCATTATTCCAACGAAGCAAGTCGCAAGTGAGTCAGCCTTTAATAAATTAGATGATCTACAAAAGAAAATCTATCTGCTCGTCATGAAAACAACGATCGCCATGTTTTTACCAGATTACACGTATGAAGAAACCGTAATAGAAACCATGGTGTCAACTCTCTGTTTTAAAGCGACGGGAAAAGTGCCAAAAGTCGAAGGATGGAAGATCTTATTCAAAGCCGATACCAACAAGGAGAACGAAGAGAGCCAAACATTACCAGCTGTGATGATCGGTGAAGCGATTCAAGCGGAGGTAAAAAGCGTACAGAAAGAGACGCAGCCACCGAAACCATTTACTGAAGGCACGTTGCTTACAGCAATGAAAACGGCTAATAAGACCGTAGATGATGAACAAGCGATCAAGATCCTTCAGGAAGTCGAAGGAATCGGTACAGAAGCGACACGTGCGAGCATTATTGAAACACTGAAGCAAAAAGAATATATCAAAGTAGAAAAAAATAAATTGATCGTCACCGAAAAAGGAAAATTACTGTGCCAGGCAGTCGAAAGCCAGCACTTATTGACGAGTGCTGAAATGACGGCAAAATGGGAAACGTACTTAAAGAAAATCGGTAAAAAAGAAGGGAATCAAGAGACATTTATTGCCAATATCAAGAAGTTTATTGTGCATTTGATCGAACACGTGCCAGATGATGTTCAGAAGTTGAATTTCCACACCTACCAAGCGGAAGTCAAAAAAGAAGCTGATAAGCAGACGATCGGTAAATGTCCGAAATGTGGCGGAAATGTGGTGTTGAAAAAGTCTTTCTACGGTTGTTCGAATTATCCCAACTGTACGTTTACGTTATCTGATCAGTTCCGGAAGAAAAAATTGACGAAAACCAATCTGAAGGATTTGTTAGTCGGGAAAGAAACCGTGGTTTCAGGAATCAAAAAGGTAGACAAGACGACCTATAATGCAAAAATCAAGTTGAGCGATACGGGACAGATCACTTTTGTATCATTTGTCAATGCGCCAAAAAAAGCAAAGAAAGCAGGGAATAAAGCATGATCAATAACGTCGTATTATGTAGGAAGATTAACGAGAGATCCAGAATTAAAATTTACACCGAACGGTGCTGCAGTGGCCACGTTCACTTTGGCCGTGAATCGAAATTTTACCAATCAAAGCGGTCAAAGAGAAGCTGACTTCATAAATTGTGTCATTTGGCGTAAACCAGCCGAAACCCTTGCCAATTACGCAAAGAAAGGGACGCTTCTCGGCGTGACTGGACGTATTCAGACAAGATCTTACGATAACCCACAAGGACAGCGAGTGTACGTCACAGAAGTCGTGGCAGAGACGTTTCAATTAATGGAATCAAAAGATGTGTCTGAGCAGCGTGCGAATGAATTCAACGAAACAGCTGAAAAAAGCAAACCAACACCGCCACCGCTACCTAAACAAGAAACGGATCCATTTGCACAAAGCAGCTCGGCAATCGATTTACCAGATGATGATTTGCCATTTTGAGAAACAAAGACGAAAAAAGACCTGGAAACCCCAGGTCTTTTTTGATATAAAATTCAGGTTCAAACGACAACTGTTTGTATCACCTATCATGAAAAGAGGAATAATGTGCGATTATTTGATGTTCACCAATTTGAATTACCTAAAAAAGAGGTGATCGATTGGGAAAAAACCAAAGGAGAGATCGGATCGATGCTCTCTAGTTATCTTGTTTCAAGAGAAAGGATGGGATTGAGGAGGATGCCGTCGATTCATTCAACGTATTCGCTCTTAGACCAAGATATACCAGAAATCAAACACTCTAGCTTTGTTCAAGAAAATCAGCAGTTCAAACAAGAGTTTCTTTATTTTCACCACTTGTTTTCTTTGGGTCTGACGGCCATTAGCCATCCATATAAACCAGAAATCACCGATCGGAGACGAAAGATTTTTTTGATGCGTTTTGTCTACGGATTATCAATCAATCATGTGAGCGATCGGATCCATTATCAGAAAAATGTGATCGTCGATGATTCTCAATTAGGCTTACTGCAGTTTGCGAATGCTTTGTCTATTTTGGCTTTAAAAGAACAAGAGATCTCTGCCTGATCCTGGTATTTTTTTCTATCGATCACTTCGGGTTGTGTCAGCAACACGGTTTCTGAAGGAGCGGTGGTGGTGGCTGGAGCGACTGAAGGAACAAGCATTTCAATCGAATTTAGACATAAAAAAAACGCTAAAAGCCTTGATAAATATAGGTTTTTAGCGTGAGTTATGGTATAATATGAGTACAGTAAAGTTTGTGACGGTGGCGCTTTTTTTGAAAGTGAGGTGGTGCATTATGAATGTACTATCGAAATCTGAAGAAAGGAGTAGCCTTTTGCAAGATGTGGATATAATCGGCATTTTGTTAGCAATAGCGCCTGTTTTGTTAGCCTTTATTGGTTTAATCGAAGCATGTGTGAAACTAGCAGATACGATTATAAACACTCGTTCTTCTAAGCGTAAAAGCAAGAAGAAACGAAAAAAGAGTGCAAAAAAATAACCGTCAACTTTAGCAGGGTTACGGTTATTTTTAACTAATTGATCCGCCGCCGTCTTAAACGGTGCTGTAGGGGAGTTGTTAGCGCAACTCCTCTTTACATAGTAATTATAGCAAGATTTCAGTGAAATATCAACCTTTTGCTCTACAGACGTGCCTTGCACGTCTATTTTTTTTGCCCTCCTAAGTGGTGGAGGCGGCTGGAACGTGGAGGGCAAAAAAGATCGCTTTTCTTTCTTAAAAAAGGTCTAAGTACCACCATTGTTCCGAAATTTAACCATCCATTTTCTCGGTATTCTTAATCCATCAGGTACTTGAAATACCTTTCATGCGCATGAAGAAACTGAGTGAACAATGGAAAATGGTACAACAGAAAATAAAGGCACCTTTTTAGATCTTTTTTCAGGAATCGGAGGATTTCGTTTAGGGATGGAACAAGCTGGCTACCGATGTGTTGGGTATTGTGAGATCGATGGCCATTCCAGAAAAAGTTATCAATCAATTTTCGACACAAAACAGGAGGTAGAAATGCATGATACCACAAAACTTTCATGTTATAAATTAGTACATTATTCAAATCATTTTGTGTCGTAACCGCTTAATTGAAATACATTTAAACAGGTATTCTTGGAGTCATATTTAGGCTGTTTTTCTAGAAAACCCAATTGATAAAATAATAAAAGATAGATATTTTATTGTTATTGTTATCTATGAAAATAATATACCTAGATCTGTATTGGAAATTTTTTGGGGGTAGATCTTCTTTAAAAACATCACAAATTTTAAATTTACCATAACCAAACACTTTTGAAAAAATATACTCAAGCTCAGCTTTTTTTAGGTAAATAGAAGGAGTACTCTCGAAGAATAAATAAGGTTTATCAAAGACATCATTTACTCTAAGTATTTTATATCTCTCCATACAAACCACCCTTTTTTTGATTTTTCAAATTAATTAAAAAATTTAGTTTTAAATAAACTAAGAGTTTTACCAAAATAAAATATCAAGATGGTATTTATTAATCAAATTTTGTATATAAAAAATAAACAAGGTTCTAGTATCATAATATTTAGTGCAAGCTAATAAATATTTTAATGAGAGATTAACAGAGCATTATAATATGTTTGAAAGCTATCTAATATTTAATTTTTGAATATTTTGTTTTACTAATAGTATCTGAATTTTTAAAGTACTTTTTCTTTATACTTTGATGTTCTATGCCAATAAAATTTAGGATTGGTTAGAAAAAAATGTTTGTTGTCTATAAAATAGAAATTTAATGACTTTGATAAAGAAAATATATTCTAGATTAGTATCCACAGAATATTATAACAAGGTAATTCAGTTTGAAATAGTTGTTTGTATTCGCTTACATTTTATACTAATTAGAACTAAAAATAAAGATAGATAATTTCCTATACTAGCAAGTATTATTTTTAATAATAGCATTTAGTAATGTTGTACTTCAAAAAAAAACATTAATATTTATAGAACGATATACTATAAATTTTAATGTTCTATTAAATACAAACTCATTTATTTAACGATCTGCGTCTCGAGTAAATAAATGAGATGTGTGGAATAGATAAAATAATGAGGCAGAAAAATGAATAGGAATAATGTCTCTCTATATAAAATGGCGATGGATTACTGGAATTTCCCATGTTCTTTCAGGAGTTGATTCACTTTATCTAAGAAATTAAAGGGAAAGTACCATGGACATTAAAGGACGCTCAAAAGATTTTATGTACTGACCCTCCAGAAGTTAGATTTTGGTTTAACTTCTGGGGGTCACTACATTATTGGGGATCATTTGAGGGTCCTTTGTTAGTTGATTCTTCGACATTTAGTGTTGGTATAGATAGATACAACACTAAATGTCGAAGTGCTTTTTATGTTTAATGAAGATAAAAGCTTAATACATAAGAGATTGAATTGTAAGTATCATATAGTCTTCGCCCCAAAGTATCAACTAAAAATGATTTTTGGAAAGTTAAGAATAAGTATTTATCAGATATTAAGAAAATTATTTGAGATGAAAGATGTTGAATTCAATTAAGCTCGTGCAATGTCTGACCACAGTGATAGGTTAGTAAAAATACAGTTTAAGATCAGTATCTCCCGTTTTATGAGCCATCTAAAGGTACGAGGTGAAAACATGCGGATTTAAAATAAAAATATGGAAATAAGGGAATTTCGTCCAAAAGATACCATATGATTACAGATGACGTAAATCAAAAAAACTGAAAAATATATTCGATAACAAGAAGTATTTAATTAGAGATATTATAAGTAAACAAGAGTATGCAGATCCATTTTAATAGTTAAAAAGATATAGGGCTGTGAACGGTTGGGGGTCATTTAAAAAGCACCCGTTTCACGGGGCATTTTACTGGATAATTTCTGCATCAACTTAAATAATTGGGAAAAGAAATAACAGCTACTGCATGGAATACTTTGTTAGATTATACATTTTACAATTATTTTGAAATATAGGTTTTTAGATATTTAAATCCATTAATTTTTTTGATGTGAATTAGCTATAAAAACCTATAGAAGCAAGCCATCCCCATGTTTTATCACTAATTATTGATGGTAACTGAATTACTTTACAGCAAGTAATTTCTTCTCTCGGAGGGAAATTACATACCAAAATATCAATTTTCATATCTTGTAAGACCTTATTAGTAATATTGTCGTCAAAAATAAAATGGGCATTTACGGATGATGGAATGACTTGGTTTGTAATTGCGTTATAATACATTGCATTTGTAGGTGATCCGGTATATGAGAAGAGTACTTCAATACTTTTTTTATAATATAAAGTTAGATGGGAATAAACTAAAAGTGTGGCTTGTACAGCAACATCTTCCGTATATTGCCAACTAAAATACTTGCTTAAGAGATGTGACCAACATTCAAATAACTCTTTGTAAATAACTTTAATTTGTTTTTTTAAAGAGTTATCTACTTTTTGAAAGAGCGGAGATATCTCTGTGAGCAAATCCAAGTTGCAAAAGAGCGCTTGTAAAGAAAACATTAAGTCTGAGTGTTCAGACAATGTAAGGTTATTCATAGAAAAAAATTTAGAAACAACCACTGTATGTTTCGAGAGTCTGTCTTGAAAATTCGATATAAAATAAAACCGTTTATTCTCGTAAATAATTATATCCAACCTTACAATATAAGAGAAAATCAGTTCATCTTCATTATCTATAAGAATATTAAAAAATGAATTACTATTCTTATGAACAATCTTTTTGAAAAAAATATAAGAATCTATACCCATTATTTGCCTTTTCAAACTATTGTTTAAAGATACCATTTTTTGGGCTAAGATTCTTTTAAAAAAAACATATAACCAATTCTTTAGTCTTTGATAATCCAAGTGTAAAGGAGAATGCAAATCTTTTTTTGATTTGACAATAAATTTATCTATCTTTGATGAAAAATATGTATCTTTAATACCTGAAATATTTTGTACATAGTGAAAGAAAAAAATTCGAACATTAACTTCGCTTCCAATTAACTGTAGAGGAGATAAATTTAAATGTATATGGAATGTTTTTAAATATTCTTTTAGAATGTATAGAGCACTTCGGATTGAGGATTGTGACATAAATAATCTTTGTGAATATTCTTCTATCCTAAACGACTTATTATGAAATAGATCATCAATTATTACATATAGTGGATTGTCAGATAACAACTTTTTTAAAGACATATTTAATTTATTCATATTTGAAGTATTTAGCTCAAAAAAATTTTTAGGTTGTTCTTTGATTAGAGGATAATCACCTTCAGTACCTAGACTATTTATTTCAGAAATATCTTTAGTTAAAGTTGCCTGAGAAATAACGTTAGTCTTTTTTAGTTCAGATGCTGATTGTTTTTGAATTGATAGGCTATTTAAGATGTTAACCTTTCTGATAACTGATTTTTTACATATTAATTGATATTCAATATCAGTAATAATCATTATGTGCATCTCCTTCTTCAGGATTTTAAGTAAAAATATATTTTTGATTTTAGATTATGTAATATACTCTGTCAACAATTCAATGGGATATTATGCTAATGATCTGCATCAATTACTACAACTAAATAGTTAAACACAATTAAAATAGTATTTATAAGAAAAAAATTAGCTCTTTTAAAATGAAATAATCTATTATAGCTAAGTTAATATCACTTATGATTAAATGAGGAAAAGTTTAGATATTCTTTAATAAAGCTCATCTACTTAATTTATTCATACATTTTAAATATTTCAAAGTTTTTAAAATAAAAATTATAAATAGATTAACTTTATTTCTTTTCGCAACTTTATTATCATTTTATTTTAATTTTAAAGATGTTAACCAAATGTTTATCACAAAATTTTCCGTTATTATTACTTTAAAAATAAGCTTTTTAAAAAAAATAAAAAAATCCATCTGTTCAAGGTGATCTAGAATGATAGTATAGATTTAGTCCTATTTATATTTTAGATTTACTCAATTTGAGGAGGAGTGATTATTAGATTTGAAAAATTTAAATTGTATTTTTCAAAATAGAATAAAAAAAAGATGGACTATATTTTTAGTTTGCCTCATTCTCATGCTAGGATTTTACTGGTTATTTTTAAGGGCGCAACCAATTCAGGTAACCAGTAGAGAGCTATTACCTGAACTGACGGATGCCCGAGACCGTTCAATCGAAGAAATAGCTCAAGAAGTGGCAGATGCTAATTATTTTACTTTGAATATTAGTCCAGTTGCATACTTTGAAGATGGGGAGAGCGTAGGGGATATTGAAATTATAAATCCAGGAACAAATGTTTACCCGATTTCTGTTGTAATAACACTTGATGAGACGGGAGAAGAAATCTATCAATCTGGTGCGATATATCCGAATCAAGAAATTAGGAAAGCGCGATTAATGAATGTTTTACAAGAAGGAGAGCATTCAGCTACGGCAACAATTGATATATATGATCCAGAAACATCGGAGAAACAAGGATCTACACAAGCAGGATTAATGTTGATAATTAAAAACTAACCAATTGATAATGAAGAGGAGATAAAATCGATGAAAAAAACAATTGCAGTGATTACAACAGGAACTCTTTTAGTTACGGCATTAGGTTTTGCAACACAAGTTAATGCAGAACAAACTATTACTAATGATACGGAAGCTCAAATCCGTGTACGCGGAAGTATTGGAGAGTTCGATTCTACTACACCAGGGCCAGATCCAGAAGATATTAATAAATGGATTAACGTTACTTTACCAACTACAGCAATTTTTTATAGTACTTCTGTTGATAAAACACAATTATCGTCACCAGAATATTCAATTATAAATAATTCTGCACGAGGAGTGTCAGTAAATGTTGCGGGGATTGAACAAGCAAAAGATATTGATATTATTGATAGCCTGAAAATTGGAGAAATTGAATTTATCACCAATGGAGAAGTATCTTTAGAAGAAGAAAGTACTTTATTTACATTGAAGGATAATCAAAGTGACAATAGTGCAGATCGCATAGGAGTATTCAAATTCTCTGGGGAAGCATCAGGAGCATCTAGTTCTGAAGAGGTTAATCCTCATTTCAATGTTGTCTTTAAATTTATTCCTGGTGCAGAGTAGAGAACTACGATATGTATTAAGTCAAACCACAATTGATAATGAAGAGGAGATAAAATCGATGAAAAAAACAATTGCAGTGATTACAACAGGAACTCTTTTAGTTACGGCATTAGGTTTTGCAACACAAGTTAATGCAGAACAAACTATTACTAATGATACGGAAGCTCAAATCCGTGTACGCGGAAGTATTGGAGAGTTCGATTCTACTACACCAGGGCCAGATCCAGAAGATATTAATAAATGGATTAACGTTACTTTACCAACTACAGCAATTTTTTATAGTACTTCTGTTGATAAAACACAATTATCGTCACCAGAATATTCAATTATAAATAATTCTGCACGAGGAGTGTCAGTAAATGTTGCGGGGATTGAACAAGCAAAAGATATTGATATTATTGATAGCCTGAAAATTGGAGAAATTGAATTTATCACCAATGGAGAAGTATCTTTAGAAGAAGAAAGTACTTTATTTACATTGAAGGATAATCAAAGTGACAATAGTGCAGATCGCATAGGAGTATTCAAATTCTCTGGGGAAGCATCAGGAGCATCTAGTTCTGAAGAGGTTAATCCTCATTTCAATGTTGTCTTTAAATTTATTCCTGGTGCAGAGTAGAGAACTACGATATGTATTAAGTCAAACCACAATTGATAATGAAGAGGAGATAAAATCGATGAAAAAAACAATTGCAGTGATTACAACAGGAACTCTTTTGGTTACGGCATTAGGTTTTGCAACACAAGTTAATGCAGAACAAACTATTACTAATGATACGGAAGCTCAAATCCGTGTACGCGGAAGTATTGGAGAGTTCGATTCTACTACACCAGGGCCAGATCCAGAAGATATTAATAAATGGATTAACGTTACTTTACCAACTACAGCAATTTTTTATAGTACTTCTGTTGATAAAACACAATTATCGTCACCAGAATATTCAATTATAAATAATTCTGCACGAGGAGTGTCAGTAAATGTTGCGGGGATTGAACAAGCAAAAGATATTGATATTATTGATAGCCTGAAAATTGGAGAAATTGAATTTATCACCAATGGAGAAGTATCTTTAGAAGAAGAAAGTACTTTATTTACATTGAAGGATAATCAAAGTGACAATAGTGCAGATCGCATAGGAGTATTCAAATTCTCTGGGGAAGCATCAGGAGCATCTAGTTCTGAAGAGGTTAACCCTCATTTCAATGTTGTCTTTAAATTTATTCCTGGTGCAGAGTAGAGAACTACGATATGTATTAAGTCAAACCACAATCGGGAGGAATTAAAATAGCAATGCGACATTATCGATCAGTTCTACTATTAATTTCCATGCTTTTTATTGGGGGAACAACGCATGCGCTAGCAGCAGAGAATCAAAATAGTCTTACAGTTTATGGTCAAATTGGTGTCGTATCAGATACAGTGATATCAGAAACAATAGCTTCAGAAATTTTACCTAAAAGAGAAGTACAGATAATTCTTTCTGGATCGAGCGGACAAATCAGACTTCCACAAACTGGCAGTTTGAATGGATTAACGATGATGGTATTGGGATTGTTACTAATATATAGTTTTTTCTTTCTAAAAAACAAGTATAAAAGCTCACATATTGAATAAACTAGAAGAGAGGAACTGTGTATGTTTTTCCAAAAAGATTCTGGTATACAAAATTACTTAAAGCCGTTTGATGATGCTATGAAGAACGTTGAAGGTCTATATCCTGAACTCTTTCATTACTATAATAGTTTGCAGAAACAGTTATATGGCATAGAGAATAGTGAAGATCTATTTCTGGATAAAGTCAAACTATTGTTAACGATTGATGCAAAAATTCAAATTCTTTTTGAGTCAATTTCTTGGTTAAATGACTGTTTCTCAGAGTATTCTGAAAAAGAATTAATTACTATTATCGAACATGATAGTCAATTTTTTTATCGCGAACGGACTGGGGTGAGCTTGAATTCAGAAGCTCCGTGGTCATTAATATACTTAGGTGAAAGGCAGTTTTTATCTAATAATATATAATGAGGAGGTGACAATAAAATGCCATTAAAGAAAAAAATATTTGTCGGCACTATTGTATTTATGCTTATTTTTTCTATGGATGCAATTCTTCAGTTTTGGGTATTAGCAGAAGCTCAAGAACAGATTGAAAACATAGAGGAAGAGTTATCAGCAGATCAATCTATTACTGAATTTTCAGAAGAGAATCTTGACAATCAAGAATCATCCTATTCTGAATATTCGTTTGAGGAAGACAATACGGATGAATCAAAAGCACAGGATACTGAACGTATGGAAGAAAGCGAATCAAGTGAAGAGCAAATCAATAGTATGCAGGATGAGCGAGAAATTAGCTATGAAAATAAGACGGTAAGAACACATATGATGCCAGCTAGATATTTGTCACCCCAGTGGTATGCTTCCGCATATACAAATGTAGGGTCATTTAACACAACTTGGATATCTCATAGGGTAGCTGAAATTACAATGCAAATTAACGCATATGATATGTTAATGCGTTTAGGGAGAGATGGTTTAGGTTACAAGGTGGGAGACTCTGTCACAGCAAATGGGGATTTATGGCCGAATTTGGGGCCTAATACGTGGCGGGAGTTTAATAATATTTCAGATTACTATGGTCTTGGATTCCAAAGACACAGAGGATGGAATAACGTGGTAAGCGTACCTGCAATAAGCTCAGGAGTTGGTGTAGAGCATGCAATGATGGGATTTGAGATCGCTGGATATTGGGATCCTAGAGTATATAGAACTATTGATGGGGTTCTACAAGTTACGTTACAACATAATTCAGTTCAGTTAGAACGTCTAAAATCGGCTCCATTGACTGATACCAGATGGATACTACATTCTGGAGATCCAAATGTGAGAATGAGTTATCACCACTATCGATGGGGACCAGCGGGAGCCAGGCTAAACGATGAGCTTTCTGTAAATCATTATCATGTTATACACAATAATGGCAGAACAGTTGGGGCATTACCTGCTTGGGATGTAGCAAGGACATTGGTAAATCCACCACAATTGTCAGTTACAGCAAATACAAACAAGGAATTTAAGTTGAATTCTCAACCAGAAGAGATAATAAAAGAACTTGTTAATGTAACCAATACAATGGATGGAGGAAAGTTGGAATATCTTTGGGATTCAGGGGTTCCAGACTTGTCAACGCCGGGGTTAAAAAGCTCAACTATTAGAGTTATTGATCGATTGGGAGATTTTGAGTATTCTTCAAGAGTTAATGTGAATTTTCAAATAGTTGATGAAAGAAATTTTTGGGGCACATCTGAATGGATATTGCACGAAGATGGGAAACTTGAAATTCGAGAAGGACATTTTGATCCATCAAGTTTTAATAACAGACCTACTTGGTATCCATATAGGGATGATATTAAATCCATTGAGTTTGTTGCTAATGTAGAAGCTAACTCATTATCATCATATTTGTTTGCCGATCTTCCAAACTTAAAGGAATTTATCGGTTTAAATCGATTGAATACAAGCAATGTTAAAAATATGAATTATATGTTTAATAACTTACGAGAAATTAAAGAATTAAATTTGGATAGTTTTGATACTAAAAACGTAGAATCTATGGATTATATGTTCAATTATATGTATGGATTAGAAAAATTAGATCTGAGAAGTTTTGATACAAGTAATGTAATAAGCATGGTAGGCCTGTTTCAGGGCATGATTAATTTAAAAGATTTATATATTAGTAATTTTGATACAAGTAATGTGATAAGCATGAATTATATGTTCAGTGGTTTATGGAATATAAGAGACTTGGAAATAAGTAATTTTAATACAAGCAGTGTAGTCAATATGAATTATATGTTCAGCTATTTATATAGTGTGAATCACTTGGACCTTACTAATTTTAATACGAGTAATGTAATAAGTATGAATTATATGTTTGCTGAGTCTTTAATAAAGGAAATAAATTTATCTAGCTTTACCGTAAGTCCAGAAACTACAACTCAGGGAATGTTGATAGGTGCTAGGTATATAGATACACTTCACTTAGGACCATATTTCCGGTTTAATGGCACTGAAGAACTAAGAACGCTGTCAGAAGGAGAAATGTGGAAAGGCGATGTTATAGGGAAAGAATTTAGTACAAGTGAAGATTTTATGTCTAATTTCTATGGAACCGAACAGGCGGATATCTATAGAGTTATTCCTAAATCCATTGAGGTAAAAATACCAGTAGATATGATATTTCGATCAAATATTAATGATTTAACAATCTTGGAATCAAATCAATATCTGATTGAGAATCTCTCTGGATTTTCAATTAACGTAAAGTTAAATTCGATTAAAAATGTAAAAAATTTATCTTCAATAGAATATTTAAAAATAAATGAATCAGTACTCGTTTTAGATGGAAAAGAAAATGTTTTAGAAGATAACTTTCTAATGACGTTACATGCAAACGAGGTTAGGGAACTTTACTTTTCAGGACAAGCTAAAGAAGTTGAAAAAGAAGAAAATCCACAATTTACCATGAGTATGAAGTTTATCCATACTGATTTATAGAATATTTATATTAATAATAGGAGTAAAGTTATATCTGGGATCGAATGAACAAAATTCAATTCCAGATATTTAGCTCGTAGTGATTTTTGCTATTAACGTTATATAGATTTACGAAAATTTTAGGTGTAATGAATTAAAAAATATACCAGAGTTTCATGCTCTAATCTATTATTTTGCTAACAGGCAAAGTAATAGCACTTTATAGTTATAATTAATAAGGTATTGGGTGTCGATCAGCGGAGTATTTTTTCTCTATACCATCTCCTTGTACTTATATTATTCTTTGAGCTCAACAATAACAAACTGTAGAATTGTTTATATATTAATATTATATGTATTGTGTTAACTTTGTAGCGATTACAATTATTCTAATTGATGATTTTCATACAGTTTTTCTAGAGAAATACTAGCAAATATTGCTGTTAATTATGAAAAGTGATAGTTTATCCACTGCTAAACCTAAAATATTGGTTAGTATTAATATGAAATCTTGGTTAGTCATTTTTATCAAAAGATAATTTATTATATATTCAATCCAATTATTAACAAAAAAAGAACAGAGGTAAGAGGAAAAAATGGAAAATTGGAAAGAAAATAAGCTAGTTATACGATTAATGCTTCATATAACTAGCTTGTTATTAGCTTCGATGACTTTATTATTGATTATAAATCAACAACAGCTTATAAAAAATATTGTTGAAAAGTATTTTAAAGTTAATATTCGAACAGCCCTGCTATTTTTAACAGAATCTAATCGAAGAGAACTATTGAGGGAGCAGCTGAGGAATATGAGCATAGAAATCTCAGCTCTTTTTTTTATACAGATATTTTTTTTTGTTTTGGGATTAGTTCTTGTAATTTATTTTTTAATAAAATTAAAGAAAATTGATAGTTGGGGATTCAGTGAGAAGCTAATAATGGTAGGGTGTTTATTTTTAGCAGTATCATCTATAGTAATTTTTATAAAAATTGGTTTAGAATTTTATCAAACTTATATTATAATCGGTCAAAAAATTAACACTATAAGCTATAAAGAACTAAGAGATTTTAAAAATCAAGTTCAAGAAATATTTTTAGGCATTCATTTTTCATTAGAATATTTAGTAACCAATTTTATGTGGTTACTAGAGCAAATATTAAATATACAACAGCATACCCATAGTTTTAGAGAAATCCCTGAATTAGTTATGAGAATGTGGAATCAACTTTTAATTTTAAGACAATGGTTACTTTTTTGTACCTATGTTTCAGGAGGGATTATTTTTGCAGGTAATATAATAGAGGGAGTAAAATTGTTAATAAATTATAAATTTATTCGAATGAAGCTAATTAATAAAAAAAAGAGCAGACATATCGAATTAAATGAGCAACTTACTTTTATTGTTAGTCAGCAAAATAAATTAATAGAGTGTCTTATTGAAATGAATAAAAATTTGAAAGAGTAAAAAAAAGTCTATTCAGTTATTTCCACGATTTAAAACATGCGATCAATGAAGGGTAAGTGTGCTGAAATTAAAAAATTAAAAGTTATCAATATTCATTGAAAATATAAATTTCTTTATGAAATCCTATATCATCGGATATGATCTCTGTCATTTCAATATATTTTATGTCTGTTATTAGATAGCAATCAGAACTTTAGCTAAGTAATAATTATAAGAGACATATTTTACAATATCTACTCAAGAGATAAATAATATGGAAAATAGTTATAGATATTAAGCAGAAAATAAAATATAATTCATTTGTGAAAACGGATTTATTTCTATTTTCTCTTTAGATATTATATAGAAATGAGGGGAAACTATGTTAAGTGAAAGAATGATACAAAATTTTTCTAATCTGGTGAGTATTGACTCTATTTCTAGGAGTGAAGAAAAGGTACATGACTATTTAAAAAAGAAATTTAGAGATTTAGGACTAAAAGTAACAGAAGACAATAGTAAAATAAAAACTAGTTTAGGGGCGAATAATTTAATTGCAACTTTAGAGGGTACTAGTGAGAAAGAACCATTGTTTTTCTCATGTCACACAGATACAGTCTCTCCGGGAGAAGGAATTGAAGTCGTCGAGGAAGATGGAAAACTATTTTCGAAAGGAGATACTATCTTAGGAGCAGATGATAAAGCTGGAATTGCAATTATAATAGAAGCAATTCAACAAATTCAAGAACAAGGGATACCACATGGAAAGGTGGAATTCGTTTTTTCACCAGGGGAAGAAATTGGACTGATTGGTTCTTCGGCTTTGAAGATGGACATGCTTACTGCAACGAATGGCTATGTATTGGATAGCGGTGGAGTAGTTGGTAGAGTAACAATTGCTAGCCCAACCTTGTATATGTATGATGTGACGATATCTGGTGTCGCAGCTCATGCAGGAATTGAACCAGAAAAAGGTATTTCAGCTATTTCTATTTTAGCTGATGCTTTACAAAATATACAAATTGGGCGACTGGATGAGACGACAACAGCTAATATTGGTGTAATTCAAGGTGGAGAATCGACAAATGTTGTTTTAGATCATATGTTAATTAAAGGTGAAGTTCGCTCCGTTGATCCCCAAAAGGCAAACATATTGATTCAGGAAGTATCAAATTATTTCCGTCAAGCAGCTAAAAAGCATGGAGGATCTGTCACAATTGAAATAAAAAGAATGGCTACAGGATTTCATATAAATGACGATGAAAACGTGATGAAGACATTTCTAAAATCTGCGAAAAATTTAGGCTTAGAGGTGGTTCGAGAAGTAAGTGGTGGTGGAAGTGATGCAAATTCTTTCAATGAAAAAGGGAAGAAAGCTGTTAATTTGTCTATAGGATACGAAAAAATTCATACAACAGATGAATACATCCCTGTTGAAGAAATGAAGAAAGCTGTACAATTGGTTATCGAAATAATTAAAAATTCACCCAATAAGATGGAATAACTAACTATGATGACAAAGATGAAGAACTTTATGAAAGTAGTAGTTGCGGTACTCATTTTAGCAATCAGTGTAAATATGTTTCTGGGCCCTCATCATATTGCTGCTGGTGGAGTTAGTGGTATTGGTATATTGGTTGAAACTGCCTTTGGAATCAATAGATCATGGGTTGTATTACTTTTAAATAGCTTAGTTTTAGTTTTAGCAGCGATTTTTCTAGGAAAAAAAGTATTTTTAAATACTGTAGTGGGTAGTATAGCTTTTCCAATCCTATTAAGAGCCGTACCTGAAGTAATGCTTACGAGTGATCGCTTGTTATCAGTTATTTTTGGTAGTTCTATTTTTGCGATAGGAGTATCAATTTTGTACACTATTCAAGCTTCAAGTGGGGGAACAACTATACCACCATTGATTTTTGAAAAATATTTTCATCTGAATAAGTCTATAGGGTTACTTATTACTGACTTTATCATAGTTTCTATGAGTTTATATGTTTTTGGGTTTGAAGAGTTTTTATTTGCGATATTATCAATTGGAATTACTTCTGTAACTATGACTTACATTGAAACAGGCATAAAACGACGGAAAGCAATTATGATTATTAGTCAGACAGAAAGTTCAGCTATAAGGTTTCAGCTTATGGAATCTATCAATAGAGGTTTATCAATTTTGGATATTCGAGGCGGACAAAAGGAGCAAGAGCGTGAAATGTTGTTAATCGTTGTGTCCAACCAGGAATATCCTCAGGTTAAAAAAATTGTGGATAAGATTGATCCTAAAAGTTTTATGATTACTTATAATGTAGCTGATGTCCATGGAGAAGGGTTTACCTATCATCCAATACAGTAAATAAGGAGAATGAATATGGAACCGATTTTGGCATTTACTATCGTCATGTTGATTTGGACGATTGGCGAGTTTGTATCAACTAAAACAAAAGCTCTTGTATCCATGATGCTTGTTGCTTCAATGATTTTTCTGATTGGATTTGCAGGAGATTTTCTTCCGCATGATTTAATCCAAGATTCCGGATTATTAGGACTTGGTAATGCAGTGATTGGTATAATAATTGTTCATTTAGGGACAATGATGAGTATGGAAGACTTAAAAGCGCAATGGCGAACTTTTGTTATCGGATCAGTGACTGTCGTTTTGATGACAGTTATATTGATTTTTGTAGGCCAACTGGTATTTGATCGCAATATTGCTATCGCAGGTACTGCCTCAATTACAGGTGGAACCCTCTCAATACTGATGATACAAGATAAGGTTTTAGAAATTAATTCAGCAAGAGGAGACTTAGGCATATTATCTAGCTATTTATTAGCAGTTTTTCCACTACTGGTACTCAACTTGAAAAACCTTGTAGGATTTTTGGTGACAGCTAATATTTTAAAAAAAGAGGCTTTGCGTGTTCGAGGTGAGTACCGCAAAGGGAATTTAACTTTCTATGAAAAAGAAGTTGAAGAAAATATTAAACCTTCGTATGAGAGCATTTTGCCAAGTTTTTTACAAACAGCTTACGGAACTTTATTTCTCTTAGGATTAACCGTTTATATTTCTCGATTTTTGAGCGCGTTGACAAACGGAGCTTTGAATACATTTGTAATTTCGTTGTTATTAGGAATTTTATTGAGACATTTTAAAGTGTTGAAACCAAATGCTTTATCAGCAACAGATTCTTTTGGGCTATTAATGATTTCAATAATGGTTATTGCTTTTGGCCCTCTGGCTGACATTGTTCCTGCCGATTTATTAACGTTGGTATGGCCAATTGCGTTTTACTTGGTAACAGGTGTATTAATTATTTTTGGTATTTCTTACATGATTGGAAGAAGAGTAGGATATTCTGGGGCTCTTTCTTTAGCAATCGGTATGACTACCTTTTTTGGATTTCCAGGGACAATGGTACTTACCAAAGAGGCAGCTGCAGCCGTTGGTGAGTCAGAGGAAGAAATCGCAGTAATCGAACAAAATATTTTACCAATCATGGTGACAGCCGGATTTTCAACAGTAACAATTACTTCAGTGATAACTGGTGGTTTAATTGTTGGATTTATGGTGGGATAAGTGAGTGTGTTATTTTTTAATCATGCTCTTATCTTTACTGTTTAAATTATAGACAAATTATAAAATAGAAGAGTGGTATGTATATGAGTAAGGATAGTAGAAACAAAATTATAGAAATTGTTTTAGGTATTGTTTTTATAGGATTAGGTATATTTTCATTAAATCGCCCAATCGCAACACTAGGTGTTTTGGTTATCTGGTTTGGTATTTTTTCTATAATTCGAGGGATTGCCACATTGACAGGAATGGGTGCACATGCGGATATTAAATCACGAGGTGTAAGAATTTTTATTGGCGCGGTTGACATATTAATCGGAATCATTTTTGTCACGAATCTTGTCAAAGGTGCGCTTTGGATAGGAATCTTTTTTGCAGTTTGGTTTTTTATAGAAAGTATAGGAAATCTATTTTTAACTGCACGTTTCTCAAAAAAATCCGGTTTTTCAAAAATTGGGATTCTTTTATTAGATATACTTTGTCTAATCATTGCAGGAATGCTTATTTTAAATCCGCTAATTGTAACATTAACCTTACCTATTTTGGTCGGATCTTTTGCTATTCTATTCGGATTTGTTCAAATAGTGCAGGGTCTTCGTCTTTAGTCATAAAAACTTTGAGCTCCCCATGATTTTAGTATTCATGAGGAGCTCAATCGCTTTATTAGCAACAAAATAGGTATAAATTTCCAACGAATATAGAATGAAGGTGGATTTCAAATGAACTATATTAAAAAATCAAAATATTTTTATAGTTTAACATTAGTTTTTATTACCTTGCTTGTATGGTCAGAAGTAAAAAAAAGTGTTGGTTTAATGAGGTTTTTTGAAGTTGTTTTTAGTACCTTGCTTATCCCATTGATAATCTCTATTTTTTTATATTATTTGTTATTTCCGTTATATCTTTTTATTTATAAATATATAAAAAATGAGCATTTTAGTTTGATTAGCACTTTTGCTATTTTTATATTAATATTATATTTTTTGATTAGAGAAGTCATTCCAGTCTTCTTCCAGCAAATAGATATAATCATTGTCGAACTACCAAAATGGATTGAAGAATTAGATCAGTTGATACTCCACTCCAAAGTATTAGGAGAAGAAAATACTCAATACTATCTTTCTTTAATCAACACATCTACCGAAGATATAATCGCTGTATTATTTCTTGGGTTGAAGAGCGGTATTCAAGTTATTCTATCAATTATTGCTAGTTCCTTTTTAGCAGTTAGCTTAGTTCCAATTATTGTATTGTTCATGTTAAAAAAGGCTAATAAACCTAAAAAAATCTACACATGTATACCAGAATCATACCAAGGTATCTCATCTGAATATCTTGATAAGATAGGAAAAGTGCTCTCAGACTATATTTGGGGGAAATCACTTGTTTGCTTATATGTTTTCTTTGGAGCATTAATAACTTTCTATGCTGCAGGGTTAAAGGGTGCATTAGTTTTTGCAATAATCGCTGGAATAATGGATATTGTTCCTTATTTCGGTCCTTGGATTGGCACCTTACCAGCAATTTTATCAGCTTTGGTCTCAGATGAACCAAATGTCATTATTATTGTTATAGGAATTCTGATTGTTCAGCTAGGAGAATCTTATCTAGTTTCTCCATACATTATGAGTAAAGAACTAAAAGTACATCCAGTGGCCATTATAATTGCTATGCTTATAACTGGCCAACTCTTTGGTATTCTTGGAATGATTATTGTCTTACCTATAATTGCTATAATAAAAGTTACAATTATTTATAGCATAAAAATATATAGATTAACTAATAAAAATAAATCAGCTATTAATGAGGGGGCATATAATGAAGAATAAACTACAACAATTGTTTGTATTAACACTAATTACAGTAATTTTGATCTTCATTTTTTACTTGTATGTTCCTTATTTTATATATCTAACAGTAATTACAGAACTATTTTCGCTTATTGTTTGTATTTCTTTAATCTTTTTTGATGAAAGAAATACAACATCAAAGTTTTCTTGGATTCTGGCTATTTTAATGTTTCCCTATTTGGGGATTATTAGTTTTATTTTGATTGGTAGAAATCCAAAGTCGAGAAAATTTTCAATACAACAAACACAAAATGAGCTGGCTATACAAAAATACGTAAAAAAGCTAATTCGTAGTCAAAATTATGTTCAACATTTAAACAATACATTACCGAGTGAAATATTTAAACTATCTGGGAAGTCTCCGGTTGTTGGAAACCAAATAGATGTATTTCACGATGGCAATAAAGCCTTTACAGAAATATTAAAGGATATTCAATCTGCCTCTCACCATATTCATGTATTCTATTTTATTATTAAGGGAGATTCGACGGGAGAAAAGCTTCTAAAACTATTAGCAGAAAAGGCAAAACAAGGAGTTATTGTAAGGTTGATGTATGATAGCGTTGGATCAATTAAACTTCCATATGACCTAATAAGATATATGAAAGAATCTGGAGTAGAAACAAGAGTTTACGATTTGGTCAATTCACCGTTATTAAGTACTCGGGTTAACTGGAGAAATCATCGGAAAATGATAGTTATTGATGGTAAAATTGCTCATGTTGGTGGGATGAATATAGGTGATGAATATTTGAGTAAAACAAAAGAATTTAATTATTGGCGCGACACAAATATTAGAATGATGGGTCTTTCGGTTATTGAGGTACAAGAAATCTTTCTATATGATTGGTTCTTTTTAAATACTGATATTAAAGCTGAAACATTTCTGAAACAGTCAGAGTATTATTTCCCAACTACAGAAAAGAAACTTTCTGGAGAAACTATTCAAGTTATATATGGAGGACCTTATGATTCTGAACGAATAATCAAAGATGCCATCATAAACATTATTGGTAAAGCTAGAAGGTCAATAAAAATAGCCATGCCTTATTTTGTACCTGACGAGGATTCTTTAGCAGTCTTAAGAAGGGCCGCAAGGTGTGGTATTAAAATACAATTAATCATTCCTGGAAAAGGAGATCGAGGCATTTCCTTTCATGGGACTAACTCATTTATTGACCGTTTGTTAGATGTAGGAATCGAAGTTTTTTTCTATAATCCAAATTCCTTCATACATTGTAAAGTGATTATCGTGGATGATGAAATTGCAACGATTGGATCAACGAATTTTGACATTCGAAGCTTTCATTTAAACCATGAATTATCAGTCTTTATTTATGGTCCATCAGAAACCGTTAATAAATTGAACCAACAGTTTGAAAGAGATTTGGAATGCTCAATAAGTGTTTATAACTATCAACAAAAAAAATCAACTTTAACTATTATTAATGAGAAGCTGAGTAAGCTATTTATTCCCTTGCTCTAAAATCAATTAAGTAAGTACTATCTATTTATATTTATTTTTCAATTATACAATAAGAAAAAGTATTTGCTTTGGTTATAACAGTTAGATATAGATTCCTTGGAAGCATTACACGTAATCTTGGATTAAGTTGAGTATAGATAACCAAAATTAATTTTCACGTTAATTAGAGTTTTAGTTATGGTCAAACTCTTATTCAGAAACGCAAGAGATTTTAATAGCATTACATTTGATGATGGAAAATAATATAGTTAGGAAATACAAATTTTCATTGAATAATATAGTTAGATCAATATTAGAAAGAATAAACAAATAAATAAAAAGTGTCCATAAAATAACTATGGGAATTCTTTTTAACAATCAACTGACAATTGGATACCTCTTACAAATCTATTTTTACATCTGGAATATAATTATATTCATTTAAATCGCGAAAATATTAAAGATATTAATTTGTAGGATGAAGAAGTAGAATATTTGATTGTAAATCAAGTACACCATAAGATTTTGAAAGGTTCACCTAAATCCCTATTTAAAGATAAGATAATAATAAAAAAAGTTGACGAAAGTGATTATAAGTTACTAAAGTATTATGTTGAAGGGCTATATAATGATCCTCGCTACATAATGGAATGAGAAAAACAAAAATATGATAATTCAATAGTTCATTGTTAATTTGTGATTTTTTTTCAATTAACGAATTTGTTATTAATTAGACGTAAGGAAGGGATCTAAGAAAATGGAATTGACCAAAATAGAGTATAGAATTATGATTGCATTTTATGAGCAAAATAATCAATTAACAAAAGTTTCATTTCTTGAAAAATATCCTGAGTTCAAGGGAAATACAGTATACCTGACGATTGATCGTTTAGTTGATAAAAATTATCTTGAAGTTCTTGTGGATAAAAAGAAATCAGAGCAGTGTTCATATAAAGTGAAACATTCGTTCTCAGAATTTTTTTCATTGCTAATTGGTAAATCGGTAGTAAGTAATCTTGTCAATCGAAAAATTCGTGAGTCTTGTGATGCAGAATACCTTGACTTACTATCAAAATTAGTTCAATCATCTAAGAAAAAAATATCTGATGATTAGCAATGTTTATTTAGTCTAATTCGTTTTAGCAGGAATATTTTGTTCATTATAATCTCAATTATAGGGATCGAAGATTTTAGAAAAATAGACATTAAATAGCAGAATATTTTGATGTATTTATTGAAAGGGATGTTTGGAAGGGGAATATTTCCTACCCACAATTAGAATAAACTACTATCTTTTTTTATTTTTTAAATGGTCAGGTGTCAAAAAATCAATAGTTTTTGATCCTTTTTTTATTCCACGTTTGATAAATCTTTCAGTAGCTCAATTAATTAGGTCAGAAAGTTTCTTTTTAAGAGGACACCAGAGTATGCCTAAATGTCTTGAATAAGTTTCAAAGAAATGAATAAAAAATTAATCGATCAAACAATTGTATTATCAGTTGTTTGATCGATTTTTTTGTCTTATAATTAAACTGAACAGGAACAAGACAATTAAGTTGAGCATTGGTATTGTTTAAAACAATCAAAAAAGAGGCGATTTTATGGCTAAAATTGGTTATGCAAGGGTAAGTAGTAAAAATCAGAACTTAGATAGACAAATTGAGTCGCTACAGGACGTTTCTAAGCTGTTTTCAGATAAAGTAAGTGGACAATCACTCGAGCGGCCACAATTAAAAGCAATGTTAGAGTATATTCGTGAAGGTGATATTGTGGTTGTCACTGAACTGGATCGATTAGGACGGAATAATAAAGATTTAACGGATATTATGAATCAAATTCAACAAAAAGGAGCAACTCTTGAAGTTTTGAATTTACCGTCGATGTCAGGGATTGAGGACGAAAATCTAAGGCGTTTGATTAATAATTTGGTTATTGAATTATACAAGTACCAGGCAGAATCAGAGCGAAAAAGAATTCGTGAACGTCAACAGCAAGGAATTGAGCTGGCGAAGCAAAAAGGGAAATTTAAAGGTGGTAAGCTGAAGTATCAAAAAGATGACCCAAAATTACAGCATGCTTTTGAATTGTATCTAAAGGGAAGTACCGAGAAAGATATTGAGTTGAAAACTGGAATTAATCGGAGAACATTCAAGAGGTACCGTGAGAGGTATGGGGTAATTAGAAAATAATGTAAGGAGAATAAAAATGAAAAAACAAAAGATAAATTTAAAAGAGTATGTAGATGAAAAGAAGATTACGTTAAGAGAGATTAGTGATCAGACAGGGATTAAAGAGTCGGTTCTGTTGCAAAGTTTTAAATCTACTATCAAATAAGGTAGAATAATAGAAAAAGATAGCAGGAGGAATGACGATGAATCCTTTTAAAGGAAAGCAATTTCAGCAGGATGTGATTATTGTAGCCGTGGGCTACTATCTTCGTTATAACCTTAGCTATCGTGAAGTTCAAGAAATCTTATATGATCGTGGCATTAACGTTTCTCATACGACGATTTATCGTTGGGTGCAAGAATATGGCAAACTACTCTATCAAATTTGGAAAAAGAAAAATAAAAAATCCTTTTATTCATGGAAAATGGATGAAACGTACATCAAAATTAAAGGAAAATGGCATTATTTGTATCGAGCCATCGATGCAGATGGTTTAACCTTGGATATTTGGTTACGTAAAAAACGGGACACACAAGCAGCCTATGCTTTTCTTAAGCGGTTAGTGAAGCAGTTTGATGAACCGAAGGTTGTAGTCACAGATAAAGCCCCCTCTATTACAAGTGCCTTTAAGAAACTAAAAGAATACGGCTTTTATCAAGGGACAGAACATCGTACCATTAAATACCTGAATAATTTGATTGAACAAGACCATCGTCCAGTAAAGAGACGCAATAAATTCTATCGAAGTTTACGCACTGCCTCTACCACGATTAAAGGCATGGAAGCCATTCGAGGATTACATAAGAAAACCCGAAAAGAAGGCACTCTCTTCGGGTTTTCGGTCTGTACTGAAATCAAGGTATTATTGGGAATCCCAGCTTAAATCATAGATACCGTAAGGGATTTTATTCTTTATTTAAAACTTTGCAACAGAACCATTTGATTGAACAAGACCATCGTCCAGTAAAGAGACGCAATAAATTCTATCGAAGTTTACGCACTGCCTCTACCACGATTAAAGGCATGGAAGCCATTCGAGGATTATATAAGAAAACCCGAAAAGAAGGCACTCTCTTCGGGTTTTCGGTCTGTACTGAAATCAAGGTATTATTGGGAATCCCAGCTTAAATCATAGATACCGTAAGGGATTTTATTCTTTATTTAAAACTTTGCAACAGAACCAACTCTTGACAATAATTGTTTACTAGTGTAAACTCTATTTAACGTTAATGTTTACGCGAGTAAACGAAAGGGGGAGAGAATATGAGTACTATAGCTGTAGACCTTCATATAACCGATGCTGAATGGGAAGTTATGCGTGTAGTCTGGGCGAATGGTCGAGTGACTAGTAAAGAAGTCATTTCTACATTGGGAGAGAAAATGGACTGGAAACAAGCGACAACCAAAACGCTCTTAGGTCGACTCGTGGAAAAAGGCGCACTGAATACAGAACAAGAAGGTAGAAAATATATTTATTCGGCAAATATCGAAGAGAAAGAAGCGGTAAGAAGTTTTACAAACGATATTTTCAACCGTATTTGTCGAAAGAGTGTCGGGAATGTAGTAGGGAGTATCATTGAAGATCATGTCTTAAGCTTCGATGATATCCAGCGACTAGAAGAAATATTAGAGATGAAAAAAGCTTTCGCAGTAGAAGAAGTGGATTGTCAGTGTACAGAAGGGCAATGCGATTGCCATTTACATCATCATGGAGAATAAGGAGCGAAAAAATTGGAGAATAAATCGTTTGCCATAGAAGGTATGACCTGTGCGTCTTGTGCGCAGACAGTAGAAAAAGCGGCAAAAAAAGTACGTGGGGTCACACAGGCTTCCGTGAACCTAGCAACAGAAAAGTTGAGTATAGAATACAATGAAACAACTTTTTCGGTAGAAAATCTACAAAAAGCGGTGGATAATTCAGGGTATGAACTGATTGCCCAAGAAGGAACGACGCAAACCTTTGCAATTGAAGGGATGACCTGCGCATCCTGTGCACAGACAATTGAAAAAGCTGTCGGAAAGTTGTCGGGCGTAGATAAAGCTTCAGTCAATTTAGCGACAGAAAAAATGCAAGTTTCTTATAACCCGTCAGCAATTTCAGTATCTGATGTGACTGGTGCTGTATCCAATAGTGGTTATGCAGCCGTATTAGAAACAACTGAGACTCAAGATAATTCACGAGCAGAGAAGCGTGAGAAAAAAGAAAAAAGAATGAAGCAACTTTCAAATCGTTTTGGGATATCCATTATATTTACAATCCCTTTACTAATTATATCCATGGGTCATATGGTAGGTATGCCTCTACCAAATATCGTTGACCCAATGATAAATGCATTTAATTTTTCTCTTTTACAACTTATTCTGACTTTGCCGATAATGGTAGTAAGCTGGGAATATTTCCAGAAGGGATTCAAAACCTTATTTAAAGGTCACCCAAATATGGATTCCCTGATTGCCCTTGGTACCGCGGCCGCTTTTGTATACAGTCTGGCAGCGACGATCGGAGCTGGCTTAGGTTACGGCAACTTTTCCGATTTACTTTACTATGAAGTGACTGGAGTTATCTTAACTCTTCATACGTTAGGGTTATTTTTAGAAGAGCGATCAAAGGGGCAAATGTCCTCAGCGATTGAAAAATTAGTCAACTTGGTTCCTAAAACAGCTCGAGTGATACGTAATGGTGTGGAACAAGAGATTACTGTGGACGAAGTCGCTTTAGGAGATGTTATTCGAGTTCGTCCGGGAGAAAGTATGCCTGTAGATGGTGTTGTTGTTGAGGGACGCACTTCAGTCGATGAATCAATGCTGACAGGAGAAAGTATCCCCGTGGAAAAGGAAAGTGGAGACGAGGTTATTGGGGCTAGTATCAATAAAAATGGTTCCATTGATTACCGCGCGACTCGAGTGGGAAGTGATACAACTCTATCTCAAATCATAAAATTAGTAGAAGATGCTCAAGGGTCTAAAGCACCCATTGCTCGAATGGCCGATATCATTACCAGATATTTCGTACCGATTGTTATAGCATTAGCCGTTTTAGCAGGGATTGCTTGGTTAATTGCAGGTCAATCTGGAATATTTGCTTTATCCGTTATCATAACAACCCTTGTCATTGCTTGTCCATGTGCCTTAGGTTTGGCGACTCCAACAAGTATTATGGTTGGAACCGGAAAAGGGGCAGAACATGGTGTCTTGATAAAGAGTGGTGAGGCGTTAGAAACCACTCATAATTTAGACACGATTGTATTTGATAAAACAGGGACACTGACAGAAGGTAAACCTATCGTGACGGATATTTTGGTAACTCCTCTTATTACTAAAGAAAATCTTTTATATTATGCAGCTTCCGGTGAAACAGGTTCTGAACACCCATTAGGCGAAGCCATCGTACAGAAATCAAAAGAAGAGAACATGACATTAGCTAAACCAGATCATTTTGAAGCGATTCCTGGACACGGGATTCGAATTGAAATTGAGGGCAAAGATATGTACATTGGAAACCGTAAACTGATGCTAGAGCAAAAGATTGATTTATCAAGTGTGGAAAAAGAATCCGATCGTTTAGCAGACGAAGGAAAAACACCGATGTATCTCTCTGTTGATGGAGAACTAGCTGGAATTATCGCAGTAGCTGACACACTCAAGGAAAATAGTATGAAGGCTGTTAAAGAACTTAGAAGACGCGGTGTTGAAGTAATCATGATTACTGGAGATAACAAACGAACAGCCAAAGCGATTGCTAAGCAAGTGGGTATAGACAGTGTATTAAGTGAAGTATTACCTGAAGATAAAGCAGAGGAAGTCAAAAAACTACAAGAGGCAGGCAAGAAGGTAGCGATGGTTGGAGACGGCATTAACGATGCACCCGCATTAGCTCAAGCAGATGTCGGAATTGCAGTTGGATCAGGTACAGACGTGGCGATTGAATCGGCTGATATTGTCCTTATGCGTAATGATTTAACCGCTGTATTGACTGCGATTGATTTAAGTCATGCAACGCTACGAAACATTAAACAAAACTTGTTCTGGGCTTTTGCTTACAACCTTGTAGGTATTCCAGTTGCGATGGGTCTCTTGCATATTTTTGGCGGACCATTGATGAATCCAATGTTTGCGGCAGTCGCCATGAGTTTCAGCTCCGTATCGGTCTTGCTCAATGCTTTACGGTTAAGACGATTCAAACCAGCAGTTGTTTAGAAAACACGTAGCTTATTTGGGATTTAAACTTCTTCCTATTCTATATAATAGGAGAAGATAAAAAAAAAAAGGGGAATAAAATAATGAAAAAAGAAGTCTTATTAGATGGCGTAAAATGTGCAGGTTGTGCGAACACGGTACAAGAAAGATTTTCAGCTATTGAAGGGGTTGAATCTGTAGAGGTTGATTTTGCGACTAAAAAAGCAGTACTTGAAAGTCAAACAGAGATTGATACCGAAACGCTCAATGCTGCTTTAGCAGAAACTAACTATTCAGTATTAAGTGCATAAAGTACAAATACCATTTATTCATAGATAGTAGATAGAGATAAAGTATAGAACCCTTTTCATGAGAATTATATGCAGTGTTAGATGAGAAAGTTCTAAAACTTTAAAATTATTCTCTAATATAATAAGGAGGAATTAAAAATGAGTAATAACAAAAAACATTCGTCACATAGTCATCATAATCACGGCGCCATGGATCACAGCAAGATGGACCATAGTCAGATGGATCACAGCAAGATGGACCATAGTCAGATGGATCACAGCAAGATGGACCATAGTCAGATGGATCACAGCAAGATGAATCACAGTGAAATGGATCATGGCGCAATGGGAGGGCATGCCCACCACCATCACGGTAGCTTTAAGGAGATTTTCTTGAAGTCACTCCCATTAGGAATTGCAATCTTACTCATTACTCCTATGATGGATATTCAGTTGCCTTTCCAAATTATTTTTCCTTATGCAGACGTTGTAGCGGCTGTATTGGCAACAATTCTATACATTTATGGCGGAAAACCATTCTACATGGGTGCGAAAGATGAGTTTAATTCAAAAGCTCCAGGCATGATGTCCTTGATTACTTTGGGAATAACGGTTTCTTATGCCTATAGTGTTTACGCAGTGGCCGCTCGATATGTGACCGGAGAACATGTCATGGACTTCTTCTTTGAGTTTACAACGTTAATTTTAATCATGTTATTAGGACACTGGATTGAAATGAAGGCATTGGGTGAAGCAGGGGACGCGCAAAAAGCATTGGCTGAGTTGGTGCCGAAAGATGCTCATGTTGTTTTAGAAGACGATTCGATTGAGACTCGTCCTGTGTCTGAACTTCAGATTGGAGATGTTATCCGTGTTCAAGCAGGAGAAAATGTTCCAGCTGATGGTATCATTATTCGCGGAGAATCACGTGTAAACGAAGCGCTTGTGACTGGGGAATCGAAACCAATTGAAAAAAATCCCGGAGATGAGGTCATCGGTGGATCAACCAATGGTGGCGGAGTCCTCTATGTGGAAATAAAGCAGACGGGCGATAAGTCCTTCATTTCTCAGGTTCAGGCATTAATCAGTCAAGCTCAAGGCCAATCTTCTCGAGCAGAAAATCTTGCACAAAAAGTTGCAGGATGGCTCTTTTATATTGCGGTTATTGTAGCGCTTATTGCCCTTGTCATATGGATGGTTATAGCTGATGTACCAACGGCAGTTATTTTTACAGTCACCACATTAGTTATTGCTTGTCCGCATGCCCTGGGTCTGGCTATTCCATTGGTGACTGCTCGTAGTACCAGCTTAGGGGCCAGTCGGGGATTATTAGTGAAAGACCGGGACGCTTTGGAGTTGACTACAAAAGCAGATGTTATAGTTTTAGATAAAACGGGAACTTTAACAACTGGTGAGTTTAAAGTATTAGATGTTGAACTCTTTAATGATAAATATACGAAAGATGAAATCGTTGCCTTATTGTCAGGTATCGAAGGTGGATCTAGTCACCCTATCGCTCAGTCAATTATTAGTTACGCAGAACAGCAAGGGATACGTCCAGTAAGTTTTGATTCGATTGATGTTATTTCTGGCGCTGGTGTAGAAGGTCAAGCTAACGGACATCGTTATCAATTAATCAGTCAAAAATCATATGGACGTAATCTGGATATGGATATTCCAAAAGGAGCAACCCTCAGTGTCTTAGTAGAAAACGACCAAGCAATCGGTGCTGTAGCTTTAGGGGATGAATTAAAACCGACAAGTAAAGACTTAATACAAGCCCTTAAAAAGAACAAGATTCAGCCGATTATGGCAACGGGTGACAATGAAAAAGCGGCTCAAGGAGCTGCAGAAATTTTAGGTATTGATTATCTAGCTAATCAATCTCCTCAAGACAAATATGAATTAATTGAAAAACTTAAAGCAGAAGGAAAGAAAGTTATCATGGTCGGTGACGGGGTCAACGATGCACCTTCTCTTGCATTAGCAGACGTTGGTATAGCTGTTGGTGCCGGAACTCAAGTAGCATTGGATTCAGCCGATGTCATCTTGACACAGTCAGACCCTGGCGACATTGAATCCTTTATCGAGTTGGCTCAGAAGACCACACGTAAGATGAAAGAAAATCTTGTTTGGGGAGCAGGGTATAACTTTATCGCGATCCCAATAGCTGCAGGAATACTAGCACCAATTGGCATAACATTAACTCCAGCAGTCGGTGCCGTCTTGATGTCACTTTCGACTGTAATTGTTGCCATCAATGCTATGACATTGAAATTAGAGCCAAAATAAACAGTTATTTGGCACATGAAATAATTGAATGACCTTATCGTGTAAAAATACAATAGTTTCACAGGAAAGGAAGAGATGAAATAATTTAAAAAATCATCTCTTCCTTTTTTAGTTTATAAGGAGGAAAAATTATGAGGCTGGTCCTTTTAGGGTTACCTGGTGCTGGGAAAGGCACCCAAGCTAAAAGAATCGCAGAGGAGTACCACCTGACGGCTATTTCAACTGGTGAAATGTTACGAGAAGCAACCAAGGAGAAAGATACATTCGGACTCAGAGTGCAAGAATATATGAATAAAGGAGAGCTAGTTCCAGATGAGTGGATAATCTCATTGGTTAAGAGTCGCTTACAAGCAAAAGATGTTGAAAATGGCTTTGTTCTAGATGGTTACCCACGTACCCTTCAGCAATAAGCCAGGTATTGCTTTGTTGCAAGCTTTGAATTATATGTTTTCTGGTATAATGGCTGGCTATTTTTTAAATGTTATTTGGCTGGATGCTTTTTTCTTTTACCATTCATTATTGACGAGATCCACTTTTTCATTGAAAAGAACATTCTGCTGAAGCGGTACATTGTGTGAATTTTTCTGTTGATTGTTTCGAATTTTTATATTGCATATATGGTTACTTTTTTTCAGTTCTATTCTTTTTTGCTGTGGGGTATCGAAGGCATCTTCGAATTGCGGAATTTAGTCGAATGCTGCTAAAACTTACTGTTTATGCACTATTAGCGTTATTAATGACGGCTGCACTTATTCTCCCCACATTGTTCTACTTGACGTAAGGGATTCGAAACACTGTTCAAACGATAGAATCAACTTTTTTTACTAAATTCTTAGCAAAGATTTTTAACGGAGTTTATTTTAATCGAACCTTTGTTAATACAACAAAATCAGTTTATCCGCATATATATAGTGACATACAATCACTTGTAGTGGTACCGACTTTCTTTCTCTCAAAGCAGATTACTCGTCGAGAATGTTTAATCTATGGCATGCGTTTCTTTTTAGTTTCCTATGTATCTATTTAATGGCACGGGCTCTAGACTTAGGTTTATGGGAAATGAAGAAAATACTAATCAGCTGAATTTTTTTGGTCAGTGATTCTAGGTTATTTGCTAGTAGTGTAGGAAATAAATTTTGCTTTATGGTTTTGGAATCAATTATTAATATTGCTACTTGCGGTCATTACGAGGATATTCCTTAGGAAAATCACAGTCTGAATCTTCCCTAGAAACTATAGAATGACAAGGGGGAGATGAGCAAATTCCTAATTGATTAAATAGGGTGCGTTACTAGTTAGCTCCATAGTAAGATTTTTTCAAAATTTTCTTGAGGTTGGATCAAAAAGGGCTCTTTTCAATTAGATTAAAGACACTCATAAAAAATAGGGAAACGAACTTATAATCGCGTTCGTTTCCCTATTTAATTTATTATGACCATAAAACAATTTGAATTTAGAAAGCACCTTCTTTCTTTGATAAAAAGTACTACTCGTAATCTGTCAGGACTGATAAGACTTTTTATATTAGCTAAATAAAGATTGGATATATTGATTAGCATTCTTAAATTCAACTGTATCGATCAGTGTGCCTTGTACAATCAATCTCGTTACAGCTTCCAAATCCCCGCATGTAACAAGAGTGATCATTTCTTTATTAGGAATATCATCAATGACTTCTACTTTTGATGGATCCACTTTTTCTTTCAAAGACACTTGGTAAATATAAATATTCTTTAAGTCTGTTACATATATTTTTTCTTTTAGAGAAATAAACTCTAATGGAGAAAATAATATAGTTTTATCTTTAGCACTATGGCTTGCTAAAGCATAATTTCGTTCTCCCATCTGCTGATTTGATTTCATTGTACCAGCCCCAGAAAGTAGTGAAATATTGTCTAAGCCTTTGTATATGGGTAAAGATAATTTTACATCAGGTATAGCGATACCACCTATTATAGGTAAATCACTATTTTTAAATTGTGCTTTTAATACTAACTCATTTGAAATAGATTCAACAGAATCAAAGTCAAAGTTTCCTTTCCTTTTCAGATTGTCTTCCAAATCTTTCTTTGAATAATTTGCTATGTCATATTGTTGAACTTGTTTATTCAGTAAGTAAGATCGAATTTGAAAATTAAATATTAAAACTAAGCCTATAAGAAAAATGGTAATTAAAAGTAAATTTAAAAAAATACGCTTGATTCTTTTTATCATTTTTAGATTCCTAGAAATGGAGCAGGATCTACGAATCCAGACCAATTTGAGCTAGTCGCTATTCCAAAATGTAAATGAACTCCAGTTGAATTTCCTGTAGTCCCCATGGTGCCAATGGTCTGGCCAGCACTCACTGATTGGCCCAGTGTAGCAATAAAATTACTTAGGTGAAGGTAATATGAGTAGTAGCCATCTCCGTGATCAATAATAATGTAATTACCTGCGGATCCATCAAAGGATGCCTGCACTACAGTTCCTGATCTAGATGCCATGATAGGCGTTGACGAAGTTCCACCCATATCTATACCATCGTGAAAAGATCCAGAGAATCCAGTAGGATCAGATCTTCCGCCAAATGGACTTGTGACAATAATGTTGGCTACGGGTGCGCCCCAACCAGAAGAACTAGGGCTTTGAACCTGATTATTATTGGAAGAATTATTGTTGTCTTGGTACTCATCTTGATTAACTGAGTTAGATTCTTTATCCGAAGTTTCATTTGTGATCTGTTTTTCTTCCTGCGTATCAGTATTTCCTTGATCTGTTCCTATGTCTTCGTTACCATCTATTTGTGATACTTCGTTTTTCTGATCTTTTATAATAGATGCAGATTCTTCCTCTTGAGCTTTTAAAATAGCCGCAGCTTCTGCTTCTTTTTTCTTTTCCTCTGCTAGGGCTTTAAGTTCCTCTTCCCTTCTTTTTTCTGCTTCTTGTTTTTGATTTTCAAATTTTTCTTTCTCGGATTGCTCTGTCGCCAAAGAAGCGGATATCTCATTAATTTTTATACTTTGATTCAATTTAGCTTCTATAAGATTTTTTTCTTTCTCTTCGAGAGAGCGAGTTTCCTTTTCCGCATCTATAACTTTTTTCTCAGCTTCTTTTTTTAATTCATCTAAACTTTCTTTATCATCTATCTGAGCCTGCATAATCTCATTACTAGCAGAAATAAGCTTAGTCATACCAAAGGCTGCTGTGACTGCATCTGATAATGATTCAGCGTTTACCATGACAGATATTATAGAGTCACTTTTTTGATTTACTTGTGCATTCCGAGCTTGTTCTTCGATAAGTTTATTTCTAAGGTGTATTTTTTTCTCAAGAGTAGTAATTTTTTGATTAATTTCGGTAAGTTTTTTCTCAGATGTGTTTTTTTCCTTTAGCACTTTTTGATATTCATTTTCTAGCTGAGTTATTTTGTTATCTAAATCAGTAAGATAAATTTTAGCTGATTTTTGATCTTTCACAATCGTTTCAATTTTATCATTTTTTTCTTTAATTTTTTCCTCAATAGTCTGCGCTTTAACTAATATACTATTACTAAAAAATAGCGAAAACACAATGACCGAGGTAGATATAATTATTTTTTTCAAATTGATTTTTCACTTCCCTTATTTTTAATTGTGAAGAAATATTTTACAAATATTCTCCTCTCTATTTTTATGTGTATTACAGGTTCTATTAGGAACTGAAATTGGAATTACTATACAAAAAGTAATAGGATCCATATGCTACATTTCAATTTAATAGACAGATTTAAAATAACTAAAACTTATGGAGATTTTGTGGAGTAGAAACATATCTACATAAAATTCACACAACTGTAAAGTATGATATCAAAAGTTAATATAGGAGAACGAATTTAGTGGATAAAATATTGAGACTTACGAAACCTTGGGACTATCTCATTATTATTGGAGTCATTATGGCATCATTTTTACCATATTTACTATTTGATACTAATAAAAATGAAAATAATAGAGAAAGTAAAGATGTAATTGCAGTTGTTAAAATAGATGGAGAAGTCGTAGACAAATTTAACTTATCACAAGTTAGTGAGTCTTTAGAAAAAACATATTATCCTCAAAAAGGGAAATACAATATTATTGAAGTAGCTCCAGGGAAAATTAGGGTAAAAGAAGATAATAGTCCTGATCAAATTGCTGTTCGTACAGGCTGGATTAGTAGACCAGGGGAAATGAGTATATGTTTACCTCATAAATTGATTGTTGAAATTTTAGGAATAGAAGAGAATCCATTAATTTATTAGTATGACTAATAAATAATACAAATCCTACATTTACATTGATTACAGAATGGAGCCGAACTAGACTTTTAATAAGAAAAGTCATAGATATCAGGCCAAAGTAACTACTATCGTTATAATTGATTATATTAGGAATGTTGCATGTAGCACGTTTTATTAGAGATGACTAGGTTATAAAAATATTAATAATTGATATTAATAGGGATGGTGGTTATCATTACAGTGGATAATACTTATTTAACAGATGTGTTTAATCAATATAAATTACGCGAAAATTTACTGTATCAAACTTGGTTTATCAAAAGTGAAAAACGTTTGAAAGCGTTTAAAAAAGTTAGGAAATACGTACAAGTACTTATCAAACATGTCAATAACGGAACGTTCCCAACAGATTTTAAAAATTCAGCCCTAGAGGACATAATGAATGTAATTGCAGAACAAACAGAAATTTTTAAAGGAGCCAAGCATGCATTTATGTGGAAACCTAAATTGAGAATTCCGGATATTTATGAAAATAGGGAAAATCAGTTAGCTTTTTCACTTTGTCTTGATCAAATTCTTAAAGCTAATCAAGAAATTAAAATGTTATTTACTATAAATATTCTAGCAGAAAAGAAAATCAGAGGGCTTGGTCCAGCTGTCGCAAACATTTTATATTTTCTAGAACCTACCATTTTCCCTCCTTTTAACACAGCTATTGTAAATGGATATAATTATCTTACGGGCTCGAAAATTCGCTTAGGTAAATGGGAGGACTATTTTAAACTCCGTGATGGTATGATTGAACTCAACTGCTTAGGAGGACTTTTTTCGAAAGATTTGGGTGCTATCTCAGCTTTTTTATTTGATATTGGGAAACTAAATTATATTGTTCGCGAAAATGAAGAAGAGTATGTCAGAATTTCAGAAAGTAACACACAGAAATTAATAAAACAGAAGTTGGAAAAAGAGGATGGCAAAAATGTGCACCAAAAAATCCAATATATCTTAGCTACTTTAGGTAATGAGATAGGTTATCATGCTTGGATTGCCTCAAACGATCATAATAGAATTGTAGATGGGAATCGCTTAGGAGATGTGTCTATACCTCTATTACCAGAAACAATCTATCAATTACCAAATCCGTTAAGTAGGACGATTGGTTTGATTGATGTTATTTGGTTTTCAAAAAATGGGGAACCGATATGTGCTTTTGAGGTTGAAAAATCGACGTCAATAATTTCTGGGATGAATCGAATGGATGATTTGTATTCGATTCATCAAGAAAATTTGATGATGTATATTGTCTCACCAGATCAACGTGAAGAGGAGATACGAGCACAATTTAATAGACCACATTATATGCGTAATCAAAATTTGCATGATCACTTACGATACATTCTATTTACAGATTTAGAGAAACATGCTAATTTTATGAAGAAATTTGGCAAAGATTTTACAATTTTAGCCCCGATATCTCATTATCCAAGTGGTGAACTAGTTCGGTAGTTATTCTGGACAAAGAAGTTGAAATTAATACGGTTAATTGTAGTATAAATAAGCATTTGGGCAGAATTGGAAATCAATCTTCCCTTTTTTTACGAGTAGCTTCCACATTTATAATGGCGCTCATTGCTATTGAATGTCTTAGCAACGTCTAGAAGAAAATCATCATATTAATGCTGCCCATGCTTCCATTTTAGTAACTTTTCGTTGAAGAAAATTGCGGATAGAGTGAATACTATCTATTCATAACCTAGAAATGTTATCTAAAAAGGTATTTTCCTTATATTCATCGAAGATAATGGTTTTATTTGCACTTAAAAAAGAAACAATAAATCTTACTTCTAGAATCCCCTGGTGTATGGACTACCCCATACACCAGGGAATGTTATGTACTCTTGGTGGAATGCAACGAGTGGATGGAATGATGAGGATCATTTTCTTTGGTGTCAGAAATACATAAAGAAAGATTATAAACCACGCATGCCTTATTCGTTTTATAAAGAGTAAAGTTAGACTAAATATTTTGAGAGAATCAATTCTATTCTGAACCATGAATTTAGTGAATTTTAAAGGAGTGTGAAATATAAATCACACTCCTTTAACTTATTTTAACCGTGATTTCAAATCGCTTAGTTCACTACTTAAGATATCATTTTGCTCTTTTAAATTTTCAAGATCCTGTTTCAATTGTTCGTCATCTTTTTCATTATGCGATCCTGAGTGCATACCCCTCATCATAAATATCATCATTATCGGACATAATAAAAGTAATAACCACTGCATTGTCATCGCTCCTTAACTAAGTTCTTTAGAGTAGCAACTTCTTCTTTTAATTGCTCAGTTTGGATTTTTAAACTTGCTATATCATTTTCGGAACCAGTGTGTTTTGAATGATCTTCTCCATGCATATGATGATGCCCAGCATGTCCGTGCCCTTTATGCATAAACATCATTGAGATAGGGCAAATTAGTAGTAATAGTAGTGGTAAGAGATTAAGTAATGCTTCCATGTAAATCTTCCTCCTTAGATTTTTTGAGATAGATGTAAGTTAATATAGAGCCAATTAATAGGACTATGGACAGGACTTGAGCCATTCTCAAGTTTGCTGTTAGCATTAAACTGTCGGTCCGTAATCCTTCAATCCAGAATCTCCCGACGGAATATAGTGAAACATAAATTAAAAATATTTGCCCAAAGAACATTCTATTTCTAGACACCAGAAGCAAAATAATGAGTACTCCTATATTCCATAAAGACTCATATAAAAAAGTCGGATGATGGTAGGCCCCATCAATATACATTTGATCAATTATGAAAGATGGGAGTTTCAGAGATTGCAGGAACTCTATGTCTACAATTTCTCCATAGGCCTCTTGATTCATAAAATTTCCCCATCGTCCAATGATTTGTCCAATTACTATACTGGGAGCAACTACGTCAGCAACATTCCAAAAAGAAAGATTTTTCTTCTTGCAATAAATAACCCCTGTCAATACAGCACCAATTAATCCACCATGTATTGCTAGACCACCTTCCCAAATTTTTAAGATACTTAAAGGATCATCAATGTACAAAGGTAATTCAAAAAGTACATAGTATAATCTGGCCGATATAATAGAAACTGGCAATCCATATAACAACAGATCAACAATTGTATCCTCAGGCAATGCCGCACGCTTTGCTCTTCTATTAGCAACAAAATATCCGATTATGATCCCAAACACTATGAAAATGGCATACCAATAAATAGTAAATGGACCAAACGAAATAAATACTCTGTCGTAGGGTTCTCTCAAATTCTTCCCTCCTTCCTAATGAACTTGTTTTGACTATAGCAGGCTATTATGGAAATTTTATGTAGACTTTTTGACAGATACATTAGTACACATTTTCTACACAAGTTTTTTTATCATTATATTAAAAGGAGTGATCTAATATAAATATTAATTTAATGAAAAAAAGCATGCTATTTCTATTATTTTTTGTCTTTGCTGTATCCCTCGCGATTACATTGACAATCAACTTCCCTGGTTTGCTCAAAATCAATTTATTCTTTCAAAGCGATATAAATTTTCAAAACTGGAGTAGATCTCAAGTTAATCAAGATTTTAAAAATTTAATGGGCTATTTAAATAATCCTTTTCAAAAAGAATTGGTTTTTGATAATCTATACGTCTCAGATCGCGGTATAAACCATTTTAAAGATGTTAAATTTTTGTTCCAGCTTAACTATTCATTGCTTCTTTCTACGAGTAGCGTTCCTTTATACCTAAACAGGAAAAAATTAGTAACGCGTGATCAAGTCAGAGAAATCACTAGTTTAATCAAGTGGATGATAATATCAGTCTGTGTAATGGCACTTCTGTTTTTTGATAAAGCATTTGTGCTTTTTCATCAAGTATTTTTTGACAATGATGATTGGATGTTTGACTATCGTACAGATCCAATTATCAGTTTTTTACCGGAAACATTTTTCTTTTTATGCTTTTTATTAATTGTAACTATAAGTGTTTCTACTTTGACAACAATTCATCATTTGTTTAATAAAGAAGAACGTACTTTATGAATAGCCTAAGGAGGGATGGTCTTGGTCGAACGCAAAATACAGGTATCGAATTCAGAGTTAGATGTTTTAAAGTTTATCTGGAGATATGAACCGGTAACATGTGGTTTAATAACACATGGAATGCAAGAGCGTAATAGTTGGCATCCCTCCACAACAAAAACGTTAATAAGAAGGTTGTTAGATAAAAATGTGATCACGTTTAACACTTCAAAAAACCAAAGATACTACACTTCACTGATTAAGAAGCAAGAATTTTTAGAAACCGAAATACAAAGGTTACTTTCTGGAATGGATGAAGGTTGTATCTCAGAAGTAAGCTACTATTTAAACGGATTGGTTAAACGTTCTGACACGGAGGAATTCAATGATTTCAAAATATAATCTTTATGGAATGACTTGTGCAGTTTGCGCAACAACAATAGAGAAAAAAATTCATGAGTTGGATGGAGTATATTTCGCTAAAGTTAACTTAACAACTGAGGTTCTAAAATTGGAATATGATGAAGGTGTTTTGTCTAATCATACAGTTATAACAGCTATTCAAGACATTGGTTATGACGCTGAGATTCGAAAAAAAACTGAGATAAAGGTATTTGGAATAAGTGGAATGACTTGTGTGTCCTGCGCTAACAAAATTGAAAATGTAGTTAAATCAATGACTTATGTCAAATATGCCAACGTAAATTTTGAAGCAGAAAAACTCTCGGTAATATCAACTGACCCTTCAGCGGTTGCAAAAATAAGTGATGTTGTCAAAACTCTTGGATATCAGCTATATGCTCTTTCTGAAGAGGAGGAACAAGTAATTTATAAAACAAAAGAACAAGAGCAACAGAAGCTAAGGCGAAGATTTATCACGTCAATGCTATTTACAATTCCTGTTCTATATGTTGCTAGTGCAAATATACTTGAGTTACCCCTATTTGAAATAATTGATTCTACGACAAACCCTAGTTTTTTTTCGCTGACGCAATTGATATTTACCACTCCGGTTATATTGGCCAATAAAGACTATTATAAAACTGGATTTTCCGCACTCATGAAAAAACATCCGAATATGGATACATTAATTGCTTTAGGTACAAGTATTGCTTTTTTATACGGCACCTTTGCAACAATACAGATTATATTCGGAAATTATCTCTATACAAAAGAGCTCTACTTTGGAGCATCAGCAGTGATATTAACGTTAATCAGACTAGAGAAATACCTAGAGTTGGTGACGAAAGATAAGACATCTGAAGCAATACAAAAATTAATGAGGATGACTCCCAAAACAGCGAAAACTATCAGACATAATAAGGAACAGACTGTTCCTATTGAATCAGTTTTAGTAGGAGATGTGATCATAGCAAAACCAGGAGAGCGTTTGCCACTGGATGGTATTGTAATAAGTGGTAAGTCTTTAGTTGATGAATCTATGCCTACAGGTGAAAATCTTCCTGTTGAAAAGAAAGCTAATGACCGAGTAATAGGACCCAGTAAAAATAAAAATGGCGTAATAAGATATGAAACAACTCATATTGGTAAAGACACCACTTTAGCTCAAATAAGCAAACTAGTGGATGATGCACAATCTTCGAAAGCTCCAATCGAAAAACTGGCTGATATCATTTCAAGTTACTTTGTATATATCATTATTCTAGTTGCGATTGGATCTAGTCTACTTTGGGTGCTATCTGGACAAAGTATTTCGTTTTCATTCTCAGTCTTAATTTCAGTTTTAGTTATAACATGTCCTTGTGCATTCGGTTTAGCTACACGGACAGCTATTATGGTCGGTATGGGAAAAGGCGCTGAAAATGGTATTTTAATTAAAAGTGGTGAAGCTTTAGAAACAACTCATCACGTAAAAACAATATTATTCGATAAAACTGGTACGATTACAAAAGGAAAACCTGTGGTAACAGATATAATACTTGCAGAAAATATGGATAGAAACTTTCTCTTGTTTTTAGCGGCCTCTGCTGAAAAAGCATCCGAGCATCCGCTTGGGGAGGCAATTGTAAAAGAAGCCGAAATCGTGGGGATTGATCTGGTTGAACCTAGTATATTCGAATCTTTCTCTGGATTGGGCATTAATGCTATATTGAAAGGTACCGAAGTAAGTTTAGGAAATGAAGAGTTCTTTAAGCAGTTGAATATAGACATTAGTAAATTTAAGTTAATTTCAGATAATTTAGCATCTAAAGGAAAGACACCAGTGTATATTGCAAATGATCGTATCTTTCTCGGAATAATTGCGATTGAAGACACTATAAAGCCAGCAAGTGCATTAGCAATTCAAAAGTTGAATAAACTTGGCCTCAATGTGGTTATGCTCACGGGTGATAATAAACTTACTGCACAGGCAATAGCTAATCAAGTTGGGATCACCAACGTTATTAGTGAGGTATTACCTCAAGAAAAGGCCTATTATGTTAAAATGTTGCAGTCAAAAGAACATAGGGTTGCAATGGTAGGTAATGGGATAAACGATGCACTTGCCCTCGCTCAAGCGGATATAGGTTTTGTGATGGGTTCTGGTACTGATATAGCGATGGAATCTGCGGATATAATATTGATGAACGACGATCTGCAATTGCTAATGTCCACGATCGATTTAAGCAAAAAAACAATTTGGAATATAAAGTCAAATTTGTACTGGGCATTTGCTTATAACATGTTAAGTGTTCCAATAGCGATGGGTGTTTTGAACATTTTTTGGGGGCCTTTATTAAGCCCGTTAATTGCAGGCGTTGCTATGAGTTTTAGCTCAATAACAGTACTTTTAAATTCACTTCGCTTAAAAAACTTCAAAGTCAAATAGGAAAGGTGATTGTCTTATGACTGAACATTTACAGACCTTATTTATTAGTGGAATGGCTTGTCTAGGATGCGCCGGAGAAATTAAGTATGCATTAGAAAAGAATCCCTCAATTTCTGTTAGGAAAGTAAATCTCGAAGAAGGTTTAGTAACTATTGCAACAAAGACAGATTTATCAATTAGCGTTATTAATCAATTGTTGAAAAATACGAATTATAAGGCATTATAAGTTTGGTGAATCATCACATTAAATATGTGAATTCTTATGGTAAGAAAGTTCCTCTATATTCTACTTTTTTCAAATTGAGATATATAGAAAAACCAGTTTTTTAAATTTATTCACTGCTTTTTGTGCATAAGTATATGTTGAATCCAATGGACGGATTTCTGAGAGGCATTTCATGTTTTTTTGAACTCAAAAATCCTTTGGAATCCCAATGTAGGTTTTTGGTATTAGTTGAAATGGATTTTCACTTGGTAGTAGAGGAGGGTAGAGAGGATTGTGAAATTCTTATGTAGAACAATTATTTATTTGAATAGGAGGAAGAACTATCCAAAATAGCAGTTCTAAACTTATATTTCATATTAGGATGCTTATCGAATATCATCATAGCACTTCTACCTGTTAGGATATTCATGAAACTCGAAACCTATGTTTTGGGCGCGATACTTAGCGATATATGTACATGATATGCAATCATACACTAAACAAATCAATCTGTATCTATCCTATATTTAAAAGCTCTAAAACAAACTCTATACATGGTTTCTCCATAAATTTTCCTTATGATACTTGTAAGACAATTCTTAAAAGATTGATTAGATTAGTAAATCCAATATAGGCGACTTTTTTAAGAAAGAAGGAATTTTATGATGAAATATTTGCAAATAGTGGTTATTGACGGAATGAATTGCTCAAGGTGTGCATCAAAAGTAAGAAATGCTTTGGAAGCAGAGCCAACAGTCAGTGTAAAAATAGTTGATTTGGCTAGAGGTACAGTTACTTTCGATGCTGATTCAAAATTAACTTTAACATTCTTAAATCAACTACTAAAAAATACAAAGTATACTGTAACTAGGGATATATCTATATAAGTATAAGTATATGTGGGGGAATCAACACAAAATCTCCACATATTTTTTTTATGGTAACTACATAATAGATATGGGAGATGATGGGTTGAAGAATAATAAATATATTTGGTTAGCAGCAACAATATCAATGTTGACCCTAGGCGGTGTTTTCATATTGATTCAACAGCAGAACAAGGAGGAGCATGCTGAAGTTGTCTTTCAAGAAGAACAACGACAAATCTCAAGTAGAATGTCCAATATGATGGGGGATAATCAAGAAGCTGATTTGAAGGTAGTACACCAAACGGAGAGACAACTATTGATTCCCCCTGTTCTTGAACCATCTTCAAAAAGCAAAGAAAATGTGATATATGATATAGTTGCTCAAAACGGAGAAGTTCAAATAATGGATGGAGAAAAAACTGAAACATTAGGCTATAACGGGGATTTTTTAGGACCAGTTATTAGACTGAAAAAAGGTCAAAAAGTTACTATCAATACAACCAATAATCTTGATGCTAGCACATCTTTTCATTGGCACGGTTTGAAAGTAGCTTCTGATGCAGATGGAGGTCCACATCAGATTATAGAAGCAGGACAGAAAAAAAGTGTAACATTCGAGGTTGATCAAGAAGCTTCTACACTCTGGTTTCATCCCCATCCGGAAGGAGAAACAGCATCTCAAGTTTATAAGGGTTTAGCAGGTTTGATGTATATTGATGATGACAACTCAAAATCATTAGATTTACCTTCCAAATATGGTGTCGACGACATTCCCTTGATTGTGCAAGATAAATCTTTCAGCTCCACTAATCAAATTAACTATGAAAATGATTTTAACTCTGATGGAACAAAAGGGGAGACGTTGCTTACTAATGGCACTATCAATCCATATATTGAGATAAAAAACCGATGGATGAGGTATAGAATTGTTAATGGATCTAATTCAAGAAACTTCACTTTTACTTTGGATAAAGATGAATCATTCTACCAAATTGCTACAGATGGTGGTTTTCTGAATACTTCTGTTAAACTTAGTAAACTACTTTTAGCCCCCGGGGAAAGGGCAGAAATATTAGTGGATACTCAGAATTATAAAAAAGGTGAGGTAATTCATTTACTAGCAAATAATTTGGTTGCCTTGACAATGAGAATTGAGAATACGATAGAAAACAAAGAGTTTACTCCCTCTGATAGTCTAAATACTATTAGTACTTTAGATGAAAAGAAATTGGAAGATTTAGCAAGACAAAGTATTAATTTAAGAGGAATGTCTCACATGGTAAACATCAACAATAAGCAATTTGATATGGAAAGAATAGATTTATATAAAAAATTAGGTACTCAAGAGATTTGGGAAGTTAACAATATTAGTAGTATGATGGGAGGCATGATTCATCCGTTACATATCCATGGTGTTCAGTTTCAAATTTTATCTAGAGATGGAAATCAGCCCGCACTAAACGAGCAAGGATGGAAAGATACTGTGCTGGTAAATCCGGATGAAACAGTAGAACTTCTTGTGAAATTCGACCGTGAAGGTATTTTCATGTATCATTGTCATATATTAGAACATGAAGAGTATGGAATGATGGGACAAATGGAAATTAAATAGAAAATAATTTAAGAAGGATGATTGTCTATGAAAATTCTTATTGTGGACGATGAAGAAAAAATTTTGGAAATTATTGATGCCTATCTAGTTGCTAATCATTATTCAGTTTATAAAGCAATAAGTGGCGCAATGGCATTGGAAAAGTTCGAGAAAAATAATCCTGATTTAGTTGTGTTAGATTTAATGCTTCCGGATACTGATGGATTGACTGTGTGTAGAAAAATCAGAGAAGTATCAAATGTACCAATTATAATGTTAACAGCTAAATCTGATGAGGATGATATTCTTACTGGTCTCAAGTTAGGTGCCGATGACTATATGATTAAACCATTTAGTCCCAAAGAATTAGTTGCGAGAATACAAACTGTATTGCGCAGAACTGAGACCTTATCAAATCCTAATAAGCTTTCTTCAAGTAATGGGGAATTGATAGTATATCCTGAAAGTCGCCAAGTTTATCTACATCAAGTGGAATTAAACCTCACAACAACTGAATTTGATATTCTACACGCCCTAATATCCACACCTAATAAAGTCTTTTCTCGTAGTGATTTGATAGAGAAAGTTAAGGGAATAGAATTTGATGGACTAGATAGGAGCATCGATTCTCATATAAAAAACTTAAGACATAAAATTGAGAATGATGCTAAATCACCTATGTATATTTTGACAGTCCATGGTACAGGATATAGATTTGGTAGCCACTAATGAGAAAAAGAACGATAAAAACTCAATTAGTTCTTTCCTTTTTAGCAATCGCAACATTAATAATAGGATCGATTAGTTTAGTCGCATTAAGTTTGACGAACAATCATTTTAGTAAATACGTAGAAGAGCGACAAGAAGATTTGTTGAATCAGTATGTATATACAATTGATTTATTGTGGTTAAATAGTGGAGAAACATGGAACAGCGAGGAACTTGCAGCACTTTCTGAGAAAGCATTAGAAAATAATATTTATTTTTCTATAGAAGACGAACAAGGCAACATGGTTTGGGAACTTAAAGGAAAAAATTTGAAGTCAGCACAGGACAAACTGAAAAAAAATGCCTTGAAAGTTTCCGAGAAAAAAAGTGTGAAACTAGACGAAACAATAGAAGCGAAAAAGAAGTTAATTAATGATGGAAACGAGTTTGGAAAAGTAACGTTTTATTATTTCGGACCTTTTGCTTATACTGAGCACGATGCCTTGTTTATCTCTAGTATGAAACAAAGTTTAATGTATGTTGCTATTGCAGCTCTTCTTGTATCATTTATACTTGCTTCGTGGATCTCTGCTAGATTAGGATTACCACTAAAGCATGTAAGCGACTTTACACATAAATTAACCCGTGGGGAATATGCTGATAAAATCCCACAAGAAACTTCAATTATTGAAATTAATTCCTTGATTGATTCCCTAAATGATTTAAGTAGTCAGTTGGAGAAACAGCATGGACTTCGAAAAAGATTAACTACTGATATTTCACATGAATTAAGAACTCCATTAGCTACCCTTAAAGGCAATGTGGAAGGAATGATTGACGGAGTCTGGAAAATAACTCCCGAGCGCCTACAATCTTGTTATGATGAAATAGATCGTCTAACTCGTTTAATTGGAAATATAGAAGTAATCAACAAAATTGAAGCAAAATATGATCATTTAAATAAAACTGAGTTTAACATATATAAGTTGATTGAATCCGTTATTGAAAATTTCGCCAGCAAAATTGAGTCAAAAAACCTTCATGTTGAAATCCAAGGGGATAACATCAATATATCTGCAGATAAAGATAAAATGAACCAAGTTGTTATCAATCTTTTGAATAATGCTATTAAATTTACGCAAAAGGAGGGAACCATTAAGTTTTCTATAAGTAAAAATAAAGACCATGTTCTTTTAATTGTTGAAGACAACGGCATCGGTATAGAAAAAGATCAGCAACTTCATATTTTTGATAGATTTTATATGGCTGACCCCTCCAGAAGTAGAGCTTTAGGGGGGCAAGGTATCGGATTAGCTATTGTAAAGAGCGTTATTGAAGCGCATAAAGGTAGTATAACTGTAAAAAGTAAATTAGGTCTAGGAACTAAATTTGTTATAAAGTTACCATTTCAATAAAGGAGGAGAGTTATTTGTTTCAAAAACAGATAAAAATTGCTAAACTAGTATGTGAATGTTGGGCAAAAAAAATATTTTTTCAACTGATTTCGATAGATAGTGTCGAAAAAGTTCATTTAGATATCTTATCAAATTCTGTAGTAATCTTTTCTAAGAAGGACTTATCAATAGCTACAATTAAAAAAGAAGTTTTTGGATTACAAATTTATGAGATGACCTAAATGTGATTAATTAAAGGAGGATGAAGACAGTGAAAAAGATGACAAAATTAGTATTTGCAAGTCTTGGAATTATTGTATTTTTAGGAGCGTGTAGCAATCAAAGTGAATCGAATAATTCTAAAAGCACAAACGAGGAATCGACTTCTACAGCGTCTAGTGAAATGAATAGTATGGAGGGAATGAATCACGAAGGTATGGTTCCTTCTTCAATGAAAGATGCTGCAAACCCTAAATTCCCGGTGGGAAGTAATGTTATACTGCTAGGCGATCATATGGAAGGGATGAAAGGTGCAAATGCTCAAGTTGTAGGGGCCTTTGATACTACAATGTATGAAGTAAGCTATGAGCCAAAAACTGGGGGACCAATGGTTAACAATCATCGATGGGTAGTACAAGAAGAGTTAAAAGATACTGAGACTGTAGCAAATGAGGGCGATACTGTTATCTTGAATGCCGATCACATGGATGGGATGATGGGAGCTGAAGCAAAAGTAGATAAATCTATTACAGGAACTGTTTACGTTGTTAATTACACTCCAACCGATGGTCAAGAAGAAGTTAAGAATCATATGTGGGTAACTGAAGATGAGATGGAATATGACGAAAATAATGAGTAATTTTATATACTAAACCAATAAGCTGGTACATGGCCTTCGTATTCTCAACATGAGGAAGATGAGCTCTTTGTTAATAAGGACTGATGAGTTGTGCAAAATCAAATCTGGGTCAGAACGAACCTCATTCTGGCTCAGATTTTTGGCTCTTCGACATTTAGTGCTGGTAGAGAGACAACTGAAAATTTAGTCATAACCAGTTAGGCAGAGTGCTTAACTGGTTTTTGTTTTACTTGGAAGATCAAGCCTTGAATGAGATAAATTCTTGCTCGAAAGTTGTGGAAATTTCGATAGCCGTAGGCTACTCGTTTTATCACTTTTATCTTATTATTTGTTCTTTCCAATGCACCATTACTATACCTGGGTTTTAAAGCATATTGAATCCCTAATTTGTATTTATTTAAAAACGTCAGCTTCTTACAAAACCATTGTGGAAGGCATTGATCTAAGCGGTTCTGTTGCAAAGTTTTAAATAAAGAATAAAATCCCTTACGGTATCTATGATTTAAGCTGGGATTCCCAATAATACCTTGATTTCAGTACAGACCGAAAACCCGAAGAGAGTGCCTTCTTTTCGGGTTTTCTTATATAATCCTAGAATGTCTTCCATGCCTTTAATCGTGGTAGAGGCAGTGCGTAAACTTCGATAGAATTTATTGCGTCTCTTTACTGGACGATGGTCTTGTTCAATCAAATTATTCAGGTATTTAATGGTACGATGTTCTGTCCCTTGATAAAAGCCGTATTCTTTTAGTTTCTTAAAGGCACTTGTAATAGAGGGGGCTTTATCTGTGACTACAACCTTCGGTTCATCAAACTGCTTCACTAACCGCTTAAGAAAAGCATAGGCTGCTTGTGTGTCCCGTTTTTTACGTAACCAAATATCCAAGGTTAAACCATCTGCATCGATGGCTCGATACAAATAATGCCATTTTCCTTTAATTTTGATGTACGTTTCATCCATTTTCCATGAATAAAAGGATTTTTTATTTTTCTTTTTCCAAATTTGATAGAGTAGTTTGCCATATTCTTGCACCCAACGATAAATCGTCGTATGAGAAACGTTAATGCCACGATCATATAAGATTTCTTGAACTTCACGATAGCTAAGGTTATAACGAAGATAGTAGCCCACGGCTACAATAATCACATCCTGCTGAAATTGCTTTCCTTTAAAAGGATTCATCGTCATTCCTCCTGCTATCTTTTTCTATTATTCTACCTTATTTGATAGTAGATTTAAAACTTTGCAACAGAACCGCTGATTATTTAGCTTATTAACGATAGACTCAATTGGTTTATTGAAACATACGCTACCTAAAAAATAATTAATCGTCAAATGATTTTTGAATATAGGAACAACAAAAAAAGTTGAAGCTAAAGAAATTGGAGCAGACGTTCAAAAAGACGGAACAGTTACAGTTAAAGGTTTAGACGGAAAAATGAAAGTTTTACCAAAAACAGGTGAAACAGCAAATATTGCATTGTCTGTCCTAGGTTCATTAATGGTATTAGGATCAGGAATCATTTTTAAAAAGAGAATTTAAGTAAATTTAAAAGCATGGTCGCAAGTTTCACTAGCAGCCATGCTTTTATTGAATCATTGTAGGACATTTTAAAGATAAAATTGCCCACTTTAAAATTAAACATGTGCTTAGAATCGTTCTAGGCAACACCAATAACAACAGATAGAATCAGCAACTTGGCTTCATTTTGAAATCATGCTATAATGAATGTGCGAAACGAGATAAGTTCTAATGAATAGCACAAAAGCCCAACCTATTGCGAGTAGGTCGGGCTTTTCTTTGCACTTGTTGCGAATACAAGCGTGTGAGTTAGACAGCAACTTGCTTGCTATCGTCTAATCATCTAACCAATGATCAACTAATGTGATTATTAGACCCACTAAAAGTGGTGCGATAACTAACGAGATAATTTGTTCCATGAATAGCACCCCCTTACGGGGCAAGTTGCCGTTAATTAGTATAGCATACTTAATATTCTAAACAGTTGATAAATTAAGATAAAAGCTAAAATCACTAATCACAAGTGATTTGTGATTAATCACTTGTGATTTACAAGGTGTAACGATATAATTAAATGGAAAACGTGCAAAATATTTACATAAACAGGGGGGAGAAACTTGGAACTAGCATTTAGAGAAAACTTAAAAAAGATGAGAGGTACCAAATCAAAAGAAAAATTCTCCCAAGAATTAGAAATGAGTAGATCAAATTATTCACGAATAGAATCAGGAAAATCAGATCCAACCATAAAAACACTAGAACAAATTGCAAAGTTAACTAACTCAACGCTAGTAGTGGATTTAATCCCAAATGAGCCAACAGAACCAGAATCAGAACAAGTAACATTGGATTTAGAAATGGAAGAAGAAATAATCTCAACTCTCCAAAATCCTCAAAATACCGCTATATCAAGCCATTTCCAGCCTCTACTTTTCCACCCTTGTTATCAATCCCACCAACTCGATGTGGCTTGAGAGGACAGAATGAATGTCATTTGAGTATGTTCGTTCTCGGAAACATATTCACTGCGTTTTTAGCACCATCGGTAGACGGGAACATATCCATTCATGATAAAAAATAACGTGTCTAATTGCATAATCATGATTGAGTAGAGTTGTCAAAAGAATAAACATAACGTATTTCAGTAAGTTTTTTTCCTGTAATTTCAATAATGCATTCATCGTCTTCATTGCATCGCCACTTATTCTTCCGGCTGAATCAATACTACCCCCTGCTCTGAGATGACAATAATGATATCACCTGAAGCTGGTATCCCCTTGTTGGAAGTATATCTTTCAAAAAATTTGACAAAACTTATCATCTAGTACAATTTCCATGCCTAAAACCACAATATTAATATCCCTCGACTACTATAACTTCACCTTCTTCATCAGTTGGGGGTTGAAAATGATCATAATAAGTGGAAGCTGTTTGCTCCGTCAATATGATATCATTTTGATGATTTCCGTTTCTTTTTCGAATACGTTCCATAACAACTTCCTTAGGTGTCTTTATATAATAGATTTTGGGTTCTATGTCGTATTTCTTTAATAATGAAATATATTCATTTCTCATTTCTCTAGACCAAAATGAATAATCGAGAACAATATCAATGTTTTGCATGATAAGTGAAATTAGTTTTTCATCAAGATAGGTTTTAATATCTTCTAAAACCTCCTGAGGTAAAGGATGTTCATTCAAACCTCGTTTGAATGATTCTTCATCATAAGATAGTATTGTCATCCCGGTACTTTCAAATTTTTTTGCTAGTGTTGATTTACCTGCTCCCGCAGGGCCGCACATTAAAATAACTTTACTTTTCGACAAATTATCTACTGTATTTTTCATTGATATAACCTCCTATAACAAACCAAGAAAACATGACACTCTCCTTAAGCATTATTACTATTCACTCTTTTCATGATTTCCTGTACTATTGATGTTTTAGCATTCGCATAGTGCTGGACATGCCTCCATTTATGCATTGGCACTTAATCTCTTATTACTGGAGTTAAATTCATATGATTTTTAATCTGCAAAAAAGTTTATAGCACCGTCGCTTATACCAGAAAATATAACAAACGCCGCATTGTTTTTTTTGTGCACTTTAATAATCTATTCAACTAAGGAATTAAGCTGGCTGTCAAGAGAGTAATATCGTATTGAATCTCAGGTGGAAATTTTCTGCGGTATCTTTTTTGACTGAAATGACATTAGTGTCTTTTGGGGATTGTGCATGTAAGTATTTTTTAAAATCATTTTAACAAATTTTGGACAAAAATTCTCATGAAAAAACAGAATTTAAATAGCATGATAAATTAGAGAAGATAGTTTAATGTGCTTATAGGAACACCCCACTTTTACAGTCACAATCAATAACCTTGCTACTTTCTTTCGAAATTGATAAGAGTCTAAAGGATTGACAACGCTTGATAGTGAGCATAAACTTAATGTACGCTAGTTAGTTTACAAGTGCAAACTAAAAAAGTACGATGTGTCGTCTCTGAAATTCTCCCTGATTCAAGTCATAACCAGAGTACATATCGGTTATTTTTTGATTCCATATTTTTTCCTTTATGTGCTGAGGATTAAGGGGTACCAATTGTAATTGCGCATTATATGGTCTTTGTTTAGAATCGCTCTCCAAAAAGCCAATTTTTTTGCATAGAATTTTAGATGTGGTACCATTAATTAGAATTATTATAAATAAGAAGTAGGTATCATTGTTTCAGTACAAAGACTAGGAGGAATGGAAGATGGAAATAGACTACAAGGATCATGGGAAGAAGCCGTATATCATTAATATTGAAGACGCCACCACAGGAAATGATAATTACCGGACGACCATTTGGACAGGCAGTAAATTGCAAGTCACCGTAATGTCCATTCAACCGGGCGATGACATCGGTTTGGAAGTGCACGAAGGCATTGACCAATTTATCCGTATTGAAGAAGGAGAAGGCGTGTGTAAAATGGGGCCTTCTAAAGATAACTTACATGTTCAACAAAAAGTGATGGATGATGACGCCGTATTTGTTCCGGCGGACATGTGGCACAACATCGAAAACACCGGTGATAAGCCGCTCAGACTGTATACCATTTATGCTGGTCCAGATCACCTTGAAGGAACGGTTCACCCTACTCATGAAGACGCCAAAAACGATCCAAACGAACACTGAGGTACACTAGGATGAAACAAAAGCCCTGCACCCGTATGGATGGTCCACTGGTGCAGGGCTTTTTTATAAAGGAGAGAAGTGGTATGAGTGATTCATTGTTTCAATTAGAGAAGGTTGGTTTTCAGGCAAACGGAAACCAAATCCTTCAAGATATCTCTTTTACAGTAAACAAAGGGGAAGTGATTGTTTTTTCTGGTCCTTCTGGAAGTGGAAAAAGTACCCTTTTGAAATTAATTGGTACGCTGCTTTCCCCAACTTCCGGAAAAATTTATTATCGAGGTACGGATCTGCAAAAAATCGATCCTGTGGAGTATAGAAAAGAAGTCTCTTATTTCTTTCAAAACGCTTCTCTATTCGATGAGACAGTTCAAGAGAACTTGTCTTTTCCTGCCCGCATAAGAGAAGAAGGATTTGATCGGGAACGTGCAAAAAAATTGTTAGAACGAGTTCAAATACCTGAAACTTACTTATCGAAAGAGGTCAAGGAACTATCAGGAGGGGAAAAACAACGGGTTGCATTGGTCCGAAATTTGATGTATCAACCGAAAGTGTTGCTCCTGGATGAAGTTACCAGTTCATTGGACCAAGAAAACAGAGCGATTGTCCTTGATTTAGTCCGAGACATGATGAAAGACCAACAAACTACGGTGTTGGCCGTCACTCACAACCAGGAAGAAATCGACCAAGCTTCTCGTCTGATTACTATCAAAGGTGGAAAAATGGAGGAATCGAAATGACAAACAATTTAGAAATCAGTAATCTTTCTTTGCTTTTATCCTCTGTCCTCTTGATAGTTGCCTTGTTGATTGATTACAAAGAGAAATTGGGATTAGGAAACGACATTTTTATTGCGGGAATTCGCGCTGTCGTTCAATTATTCCTTATTGGATATGTATTGAGCTACGTATTACGAGTGGATAACAACTTTCTCACTTTAGCGATGGTTTTGTTCATTGTGTTCAACGCTTCTTATAACGCCCATACACGCAGTGAGGGGATCAACCGCTCTTTTAAAATTTCAACGACGGCTATTGGAGTAGGAACAGCCTTGTCCTTACTCATTCTTGTTTTTTCAGGAGTCATTGACTGGTCCCCTTCCCAAATCGTTCCAATTACAGGCATGATTGCCAGCAACGCCATGACTGCGATTGGAGTGACCTATCGGTCTTTGAATTCAAAATTTACGGACCAACGCCAACAGGTATTGGAAAAATTGGCATTGGGAGCCAATAAAAAACAAGCGTCCATGAGTATTGTAAGAGAAAGCGTCAAAACGGGCATGGCTCCTTCAATTGACCAAACAAAAACGGTTGGACTTGTCAGCCTACCAGGTATGATGTCAGGGTTGGTTTTTGCGGGAATTGATCCTGTTCAAGCGATTCGTTACCAAATTGTTGTGATGTTTATGTTGATTTCAGTTACTGCGATTTCTTCGTTTATTGCTAGTTATATGGCTTACCGTGAGTTTTATAACAATCGCAGTCAATTAATTATATGATTTGGGATGATACACTACTCTTAAAACCAGTGGTTACAATTTTATGTAGTTAAAAGAAGACCTCACGAGAATAATTGCAAAAAGAACTTCATTTTTTAAGGAAGAAGGATATTTTTGTCATCGAATCTTTGGAACGACTAGGGCGAAACTATGATGAAATTTTTTATATAGTGCAGCAACTGGATTAAAAGGATATCGGACTGATTGTTTTGAACATGCCTATCCTCAACCAATGAGAACTTTCGACGAACGGTTCTGTTGCAAAGTTTTAAATAAAGAATAAAATCCCTTACGGTATCTATGATTTAAGCTGGGATTCCCAATAATATCTTGATTTCAGTACAGACCGAAAACCCGAAGAGAGTGCCTTCTTTTCGGGTTTTCTTATATAATCCTAGAATGTCTTCCATGCCTTTAATCGTGGTAGAGGCAGTGCGTAAACTTCGATAGAATTTATTGCGTCTCTTTACTGGACGATGGTCTTGTTCAATCAAATTATTCAGGTATTTAATGGTACGATGTTCTGTCCCTTGATAAAAGCCGTATTCTTTTAGTTTCTTAAAGGCACTTGTAATAGAGGGGGCTTTATCTGTGACTACAACCTTCGGTTCATCAAACTGCTTCACTAACCGCTTAAGAAAAGCATAGGCTGCTTGTGTGTCCCGTTTTTTACGTAACCAAATATCCAAGGTTAAACCATCTGCATCGATGGCTCGATACAAATAATGCCATTTTCCTTTAATTTTGATGTACGTTTCATCCATTTTCCATGAATAAAAGGATTTTTTATTTTTCTTTTTCCAAATTTGATAGAGTAGTTTGCCATATTCTTGCACCCAACGATAAATCGTCGTATGAGAAACGTTAATGCCACGATCATATAAGATTTCTTGAACTTCACGATAGCTAAGGTTATAACGAAGATAGTAGCCCACGGCTACAATAATCACATCCTGCTGAAATTGCTTGCCTTTAAAATGATCTATCTTGATTCCTCCAAGCTATCTTTTCCATTCATTTTACCTTAAAATCAGTTTATCAGAAAACTTTGCAACAGAACCCTTTAAAGTATTATGAATATTCAAAACAACAGAGGGAGAACAGGAGTGAACACATGGGTGATTTATTAAAAAAAAAGAATTGATGCAATTATTAGAAATTTACCAAAAAATGGGAGAAGAATATCAAAAATTATTTAAAAAAGTGGAAATAAAACTTTATGAACTAACTAAGGAAGCATACATTTCCTAGACTTCGATCCGCCACAAAGCTTATGGCTGCGATTGCTATTCTACCCTGTTCAAATAATGGAAAAGCGATTTGAAATTCAAAAAAAATTTGTTATAATAGTCACATGAGAATCAATGAAGCATATTAAAACTAAATAATGAAAGCTTTGGAATATAACAGATTTTGTTTGTTGGTTATATTCATTGTGATCTGAACAGGCGGTGGACATATAAAAGGTCCATGCAGCCGGGCTGCAATTTTTGCGGCAGCAGAGTATGTAAATAATAAGGGCATACCTGTGGGACAGTTAATTCTGTTCTATAGGTGTGCCCTTTTTTATATATATATTTCTAAATAAAGGGGAGTGAAAAGATGAGATGAAATGGATTTGTAATAATTGGTAAGCAAAAAAACAAAAAATAAGAAAGAGGTTTTAGAAATGGTTGAGTATCTAACAAAAAGTAGGCAAGGACAATTTTTAGTTGTCGGTGTTTTATTTACAATCTTAGGGTTTATCTTTATCCCACTAAATGATGCATACAGTTCCATACTATTTTATATTTCAATTTTCTTTTTAGGCTTCTATGCGGCAAAACATGCTGTTGTTGAAACGATTAAAGATCGCTCACCAAATGTCGACCTATTAATGGTTTTGGCAGCAGTTGGTGCAGTAATCATTGATTTTGAGTCTGAAGGAGCGGCGTTGCTATTGATTTTTGCTGCTGCAGAAGTTTTGGAAGATTATGCAACGAACAAATCCACCAGCGCGATTTCAGAATTAATGGCGCAAGTACCCGACACAGCCCAAGTGCTAAAAGAAAATGGGGATGTAGTGGTTACCCCTACGAAAGAGTTAGTTATTGGGGACATTGTCGTGGTATCGAAAGGTGGTCAAATCCCTATTGATGGCTTGATCGACCGAAATGCAATCGTGAATGAAGCGGCTTTAACGGGTGAGTCTGTCCCAGTAGAAAAAGAGTTAAAGGAGGAAGTTTTTGCCGGAACGATTAATGAAGGAAATGTTTTTCATATAGAAGTAAACAAGACACTGAATCAAACCATGTTTTCCAATATTATCCGGATGGTTGAAGAAGCACAAAACAAACCTTCTCGAATCGCAAAGTTTATAGACCGTATTGAAAGTAAGTACGTGATTGGCGTTTTAATTATCATACCTATTTTCATCTTCTTTCTATATTATTTCCTAAGCCTACCATTAGAAGAAGCATTTTATCGTGGAATGGTACTTTTAACAGTGGCTAGTCCATGTGCATTGATGGCATCAGCTACACCGGCTACGTTAAGCGCGATAAGTAATGGAGCCAAAAACGGTATCTTATTTAAAGGTGGAGCCGCAATGGAAGCGTTAAGTACAATGAATATTTTGTATACAGATAAGACCGGAACATTGACGTATGGCGACTTCCAAGTGGTCGATTATCATTTGGACCAAGAGCTGTTAAAAGAAGTCATTTATATGGAGCAACAATCCAGTCACCCAATCGGAAGAGCAATTGTTTCTGCCTTTAAAGAGATTAACTTAGCACAAGTGAATCAAGCGGAATCGATTGAAGAAATTGCTGGTTCGGGAATTAAAAAAGGGGCAATCCTAGTTGGAAAACCGGATGCATTTAAGCAATATGATAAATTTGATCAGTTTGAAAAGCTACTGGAAAAAGGCGATACGACCATATTTGTAGCGAAGGGAAATGAAGTCGTCGGTTACTTCTCACTCCGGGATCGAATTCGTCCGCAGTCAGCGAGTACGGTTGCGGATTTCCAAAAAGAGGGCATCAAGGTTTATCTTTTAACGGGAGATAACGAAAAGGTTGCGGCACAGGTTGCAAAGGAAGTAAAGGTAGATGACTATATTTCTTCCATGTTACCGGAAGATAAAATAGATTTTGTCTTAAAAAGCCAAGGAAAAGAAGAAGTTGTTGGGATGATTGGCGATGGGATCAATGATGCGCCCGCGCTAGCGAATGCAGATATCGGAATTGCGATGGGAAGTGGCTCGTCAGTCGCAATGGAATCCTCTGATGTCGTTGTAGTGAAGAATGATTTGTCTAAATTGTTTTATAGCTATCAGCTAAGCAAGAAATTAAATAAAATCATTATTCAAAATGTCATTTTCTCCATCGCTGTTATTGTCAGCTTGATTACTTTAAATATGTTCGGCGTTCTGGGACTTCCTTTAGCAGTACTATTCCATGAGGGCTCCACAATCCTCGTCATCTTAAACGGCTTGCGGTTGTTAGGGTCCGAAAAAACAAAAGCGGAATTAAGTGGTGCTTATTAGACTGCATCATGATATTAGCTGAAAGGGTGAGCGAATATCTACAGCTTTTTAAATTTGTATCTGTAGGGAATGAAGCTTACCCTTGGCGAAAGCCTAAATCGTCAAAAAAGCTGATAATTTCTGAACAGAAATTATCAGCTTTATCTATTTTAAATACATGCTAAAAATCGTTTATTCAAACTTGATTGTCATCAATTATTAAAAACAATAAAGGAGCTATCATAGAGTTATACGAAAGAGTAAAACAAAAAAGACCGCGCAGTGAAAAACTATTTTCGAAGGAAAACCACTTCTTGATGAGGATCAATTCTTAATCTGATTCAATCCAGTAGACTTACATTACAAACAACAAACAGGAGGAAAAAATCATGCAAAGGTGTATTTTAGGAAAGAAAAATCAAATCACCGTCATCAGTGGCATATTAATCGTAATAATTTCCTTCGTTATCGATGGCCTCGATTTGGATGGCAACGGACTTATTTTTTAATCTAGCCACTTGAAGCACCTCGCCAATCTCTTGTTCGGACATTTGGGGCTTTGGGGAATTGATGTGAGCCAATCCTTTTTGAATTTTTTCCTGTTCAGCTGTGTGTTCAGATAAGAAAAAGCCCGCCCATTTTTTCATACCCCGGTCTTGATATTCGTCATTCAAATATTTCATGGATAATCACTCCTTTAGAACCATTATAAGAACAAGTGTTCGTTTTGTGAAGGGGGACAAGGAGTAAATGTCCTGATTTTTTTTATCAGCGACTTTCATTTACTGATGAAAAGAGAGAATAATAACAAAAGCAGGGAAAAGAAAAACTCCTATAATCGCAATCGTTTTTCCTTAAAAGACAAGAGTATGGAGTGCTTTTTTCAAAAGCATATCTATTGAAACCATTTTTTCGTTTTGTGTCGCCATACGCCCTGAACGGTTCTGTTGCAAAGTTTTAAATAAAGAATAAAATCCCTTACGGTATCTATGATTTAAGCTGGGATTCCCAATAATATCTTGATTTCAGTACAGACCGAAAACCCGAAGAGAGTGCCTTCTTTTCGGGTTTTCTTATATAATCCTAGAATGTCTTCCATGCCTTTAATCGTGGTAGAGGCAGTGCGTAAACTTCGATAGAATTTATTGCGTCTCTTTACTGGACGATGGTCTTGTTCAATCAAATTATTCAGGTATTTAATGGTACGATGTTCTGTCCCTTGATAAAAGCCGTATTCTTTTAGTTTCTTAAAGGCACTTGTAATAGAGGGGGCTTTATCTGTGACTACAACCTTCGGTTCATCAAACTGCTTCACTAACCGCTTAAGAAAAGCATAGGCTGCTTGTGTGTCCCGTTTTTTACGTAACCAAATATCCAAGGTTAAACCATCTGCATCGATGGCTCGATACAAATAATGCCATTTTCCTTTAATTTTGATGTACGTTTCATCCATTTTCCATGAATAAAAGGATTTTTTATTTTTCTTTTTCCAAATTTGATAGAGTAGTTTGCCATATTCTTGCACCCAACGATAAATCGTCGTATGAGAAACGTTAATGCCACGATCATATAAGATTTCTTGAACTTCACGATAGCTAAGGTTATAACGAAGATAGTAGCCCACGGCTACAATAATCACATCCTGCTGAAATTGCTTTCCTTTAAAAGGATTCATCGTCATTCCTCCTGCTATCTTTTTCTATTATTCTACCTTATTTGATAGTAGATTTAAAACTTTGCAACAGAACCAATTGAACTCACATAAAAAACATCTAAACCAAAATATCTACAAGCTTGGAAAGGATAATAGGTTGTTATTAAAAATAATTTTTATTCCTGAATAATTCATAGCTTTAATTCTTTGACAAATCATATTCTTATAAATTAGACAAGAGAAAATAAATATTCCATATCTACTTTATTGGATCCATAACATGACTAAATTCTGAATACTTTTTAAAGCTTATCATTTGGTAAAACTGAATATAAGTTAATGATATAGACTGAAAATTTTGAATTTTCAGAATAGAATAACTTAAAAGTACTGACAAAATTTTTTAAAGGGACAATATTAATGTTCTGAGATAATCAAATCTTACCGAAAATATCAAAACCCTAATGTGACACAATCAGATTCTGTCACATTCGTTAAAATCGCTCCATCCTTAGAGGCTCTAAGAGGAAATCACTTTTCTTTTAGGGCCTTGTCATTTTAATATTTAAATGGCGCATAGTTTGCTTCATAACTAGCGTTCAAAAAAACTAAAAATGTATCATAAAAAGAAGGCACGCTTATAAACATGCCTTCTTTTATTTGTTGTGTTATTTAACTTTCATCAATCGTAATCCGTTTAATGTTACTAAAAGCGTTGCTCCCATATCTGCTACAATAGCAATCCATAGTGTTAGCCAACCTGGTATGACTAGTAGTAGAGCTAATAGTTTTATACCTAATGAGAAGGTGATATTTTGCTTAATTACTTTTAGAGTTTGGCGGCTAAGTCTAACAATGAATGGTAATTTTTGTAAATCGTCGCCCATTAGAGCAACATCAGCAGTTTCGAGAGCCGTATCTGTTCCTGCACCGCCCATTGCAATACCAACCGTCGATGCAGCTAATGCTGGTGCATCATTAATGCCGTCGCCCACCATTGCTACTTTATTATAAGTTGTCCGCAACGCTTTAATCGAATCTAATTTTTCTTGAGGCATTAGATCTCCTTTTATTTCAGTCACACCTAATTGCTTACCAATAGATTCAGCGGTTTTAGTATTATCACCAGTAAGCATAATAGTGTGTTCAATTGACAACTTGTGGAGTTCAGAAATAACGGCAGCACTTGAATCTCTTACTTCATCCGCGACAGCAATTACTCCTAAAATTTGTTCGTCAGTACCGAAATACATGGCGGTTTTCCCTTGTTCTTGAAATTGTCTGTATTGTACTTTGACCGCTGTTTCTTCGATTACTGATGCAGAAAACAGTTTAGGGCTTCCAATATAGTAACGTATGTTTTGATGTATACCTGTAAGTCCTTTACCTGTGATAGATTGGAAATCCTCGATTTGTATTGACTTGTAATCCACATTAGTTTTATCCGCTTCGTTTAAAATAGCAGAAGCTAATGGGTGTTGAGAAAGAGATTCCAACGATGAAATAATCGATAGATAATTTATATCAGTTTCAGAACTGGTTGCAATGAAATCCGTTACGACAGGCTTTCCTTTTGTTAAGGTTCCAGTCTTATCGAAAGCAATTGCTCTCAAATGACCAATTTCTTCCAGATAGACTCCGCCTTTTACTAAAACACCATTTTTTGCTGCATTACCAATAGCCGAAACAATTGAAACAGGTGTTGAGATCACTAATGAACAAGGACATCCGACAACTAAAATGGATAACCCTTGGTAAAGCCATTTATTCCAGTCACCACCAAAGAATAGCGGAGGAACAACCACTATCAAAAGGGCCATAATAATTATGAATGGCGTATAGTATTTTGCAAATTTATCTACAAAGGCTTGTGCAGGAGCTCGTTCTCCTTGCGCTTCTTCAACTAAGTGAATGATTTTGGCAATCGTTGTATCCGTTACTTTTTTTGTTACTTTGACTTCAAGAACACCTTCTTCATTTAGTGTTCCTGCAAACACTTCATCATCTAACTGTTTTTCAACAGGAACCGATTCTCCTGTTATTGCTGCTTGATTTACTGAAGAATGACCGTTGATAACAAGCCCATCCATGGCTATTTTTTGTCCGGGTTTAATGATCATAATATCGTCGATATCGATTTTATCGACACTGACTAATTGCTCTACATTGTTTCTCCTGATAAGAGCTTCTTTGGGAGCTATATCCATAAGAGAACGAATCGACTGTCTTGCTTTATCCATTGAAAATCGTTCCAAAGCTTCGCTAATAGCAAATAGTATTACTACAATAGAACCTTCGGCCCATTCTCCAATAAATGCGGCCCCAATAATTGCAATAGTCATTAAAGATTCCATGGAGAAGTCCAATTTGATCAAATCAGAGAACCCTTCTTTAAATAAATCAAATCCACCAATTATTATTGCCAATATATAAAGAGCTTTCGTTAATAAATGATCTTCGCCCAATGATAGTTGGGAAATCACAGCAACAAGTATAAAACCAAGAGAGATGATTAAAGCGATATTCCGTTTAATAAAAGACTCTTTTGATCTAACTTGTTCATCATTTTCTTGATCATCACGAATGATAAGATTTTCGAAGGCTCCCGCTTCTTCGAGTTCTTCAATTGTTGTTTGGCCTTCTACTGAAATCTTACTTGCACCAAAGTTTACTGTTGCACTCGTAACTCCTGGCAACTGTTTTACATTTTTTTCAAATTTACCTGCACAATTTGTACAGCTTAATCCTTCTATTCGATAGGTTTTTTCGGTCATTTTCTCACTCATGCTAGCACCTCTTCTTTAAAATTTACGCCAAGCTCCATAAGATTTAAGATTTTGATATTTTTAATAAAATAGTAGACTAACTTACCATCCTTGTGACTATCAACTATTCCCAATTTTTTTAAGGAGTTCAGATGGTGTGAAGTTGTTGCGACCGAAGCATCAATGATATTAGCAATATCACAAACACATAGCTCATCTTCATGAACTAAAGCATGTACAATTTTAAGTCGATTTTCATCTGACAATATTTTAAAGAAACCACTTACTGACGGAGTATCAAAGTTTGCTAGTTTAGATTTAGCACGATTAACTTTGTCTTCATGAATACAAGTTATTTCACAAATTTCATTATTCATACGATCATCCCTTTACATTCAAATGTTTGTTTGAATGTATTGTATCAGAACATCCATCTATATTCAAGTGAATGTTTGAATGTTCATAAAATGACGATTTTCTGGACACTCTTTTTAGATACCATAATTAATAAGTATTACTTTGCTTTCGTGTTCATTAACTCGTAACTAAATCATTGTTCAATTAAAATTTAGATTTATGAGTATTAGGACAAATATTGGATGGGGTCAGAAACTTAAGAGTTTATGATCACTCTTTGGTTGCTATATACTATAAAAGTGTTCAAGATTAGATATTCTTGGACACTTTTTCTATGCTAGATTTTCCCATAGATAACCTTTAGTGATACTACTAACTATGCTATTACTTTCAATTCATTTAGAAATTATGAATAAATAACTTGACCTTATATAGATGATTATCTATATTGTATATAGATAATCATCTATATAAGGAGGGTCGAAAGAATGAATTATGAATCTCTTTCATTAGTATTAAAATCTCTAGCGGATCCAAATCGCATGAAAATAGTAGATGTGCTTTCTTGCGGCAGTTTATGTGCATGTGATTTACTTGAATATTTTGATTTTACACAACCTACACTCTCTCATCATATGAAAGTACTTGAAAAAGCGGGTGTTGTTTGTGTAAGTAAAAAAGGACAATGGCACCATTATTCGTTGAGGGAAGAATTTGTTGTAGAATTTATGGAATCTATTCAACAATTACTTGTAAATAATGAAGGCAACTGTGTATGTAAAGTAAAAGAAGGATCTAAAATAGGGGGAAAGTAAAAATGAAACCAAAAGGTAAATCTGAAGGGTTGGGTTTTTTTGAAAAGTATTTAACTCTGTGGGTAATATTGTGCATGATTGTCGGCGTGTTGATTGGACAATTTGCGCCAGCTATCCCTGATACATTAAGTCAATTTGAGTATTTTCAGGTCTCAATTCCAACGGCTATTTTGATATGGTTGATGATTTATCCTATGATGTTAAAAATTGATTTTACCAGTATTGTTCGTGCTGCTAAAAAACCTAAGGGATTAGTTATCACGTGCGTTACTAATTGGCTTATTAAACCGTTTACGATGTATGGCATTTCAGCACTCTTTTTTTATGTGATTTTCCAACAATTGATTCCAATAGAACTAGCAAAAGAATACGTCGCTGGTGCAGTTATTCTAGGAGCAGCACCATGTACAGCGATGGTTTTTGTGTGGAGCTACCTAACAAAAGGTGACTCTGCCTATACTTTGGTTCAAGTCGCAATCAACGATTTAATTATCCTAGTATTATTTGCACCTATTGTTGCTTTCTTGTTAGGTGTTGATAATGTAAGTGTCCCCTTAGCTACTTTATTACTGTCTACTGTTCTTTTTGTAGTTGTTCCATTGTTTTTAGGCTTCATTACTCGAGTGTTGATCATAAAAAAAAGAGGTTTAACCTATTTTGAAAATGTCTTCTTGAAGAAATTTGATTCAGTGACGATTATTGGTTTATTACTAACTCTGATCATTATCTTCTCCTTCCAAGGTGAAAGAATTATTGCTAATCCATTGCATATTTTATTGATTGCAATTCCTTTAACGATTCAAACGATTTTAATATTTACAATTGCTTATAGTTGGGCAAGATTTTGGAAGTTGCCACATAATATTGCTTCTCCTGCTGGAATGATAGGAGCAAGTAACTTTTTTGAGTTGGCAGTAGCGGTATCAATATCACTTTTTGGATTACAGTCGGGAGCAACTTTAGCAACAGTCGTAGGCGTACTTGTGGAAGTGCCAGTTATGTTACTTTTAGTTAAGGTTTCTAATAAAACAAAAGACTGGTTCATAAATCCGGAATCTTTGAGTGAAATCAAGAACGTATAAAGGATAGGTGTGGAGAAATGAAAATCATCATTATTGGATCTGTCGCTGCTGGAACAAGTGTCGCTGCAAAAGCAAGAAGAAATACGGAAGATGCAGAGATTGTTTTGTATGATAAAGATATGGATGTGTCTTACGCAGTTTGTGGGATTCCATATGCAGTGGGGGGAGAAGTGGAAAACTTTGATGAACTGACGCCTCGTAATGCTGAATGGTTTAAAAAAAGGTACGACGTAGATATTCATACCTCTCATGAAATAACTCAGGTTGACTATGATAAAAAATTGGTGCACGGAATCAATCTAATTACAAAAAAATCATTTACCAATAATTTTGATGTTTTAGTGTTGGCCACAGGATCGGTTTATAATACCCCAGAAATATTTGTTAATAGACATTTTGAGAATGTTTTTCAGGTGAAAAATATTTCGAGTGGGAAAAGTATCAAGAAGTTTGTAGATGAAAACGAGCCAAAAAAAGCAGTTGTCATTGGTGCTGGATATATTGGTTTAGAAATGGCCGAGCAGTTACAGAGACTAGGTCTTGAGGTCTCGTTACTTCAACGAAGTAAATATCCCATGTCCCATTTAGACTGGGACATGTCTTCAAGAATCATTAATGAAATGAAAAGGAAAAACATTGCCTTTTTCCCTGAAGAAACCGTCAGAAAAGTTAACGGTGATGGTAGTCTGAAGTCTATTGAAACGGCTAAAGGAACTATCTTTTCGGCAGATATTTTTGTATTAGCTACCGGAGTAAAGCCGAACACCGCATTAGCAAAATCCATGGGAATTAAATTAGGAATTACCGGAGCTATAGAAGTAAACGATAAGTTAGAAACCAATTTTCCAAATGTTTATGCTGTAGGTGATATTGCAGAAAGTTTTGATCGCATAACTAGGCGACCAATTTATCGACCTTTAGCTTCAACAGCCAATAAAATGGGAAGGATCGCAGGAGATGTTATTACAGGTGGCAATCTACGACACAAGGGAATCTTAGGAACTGGTATTTTACGATTCTTTGATTTAACAATTGCTCAAACTGGTCTCACAGAAAAAGATGCTTTAGCAAATAATATAGCTATTACTACTTTATATAATATTAAACCTAATAAGCCGGACTATATGAATGGTAAAGAAATGGTGATCAAAGCAATCGCAAATAAAGAAAATGGGAAGATACTTGGGGCTCAAATCATAGGTTATGATGGGGTAGATAAGCGGATCGATGTGCTTGCTACTGCTATTTCATTTGGCGCAACTGCTGAAGATTTGTTTCACTTGGATTTAGCATATGCCCCACCTTTTTCTACAACAAAAGATCCCATTCATTATACTGGGATGGCTTTGAACAACGATATAAATAATGATACCCCGTTAATGACCCCTATAGAGCTATTGAGAAGAATTGATAGCGGCGAAAAATTACAAATTATTGATACCAGATCAAGAAAACAGTTTGAAACTTCGAAAGTTGAGGGAGCAATTCACATACCTTTAGCTGAGTTAAGAGATCGATATGAGGAATTGGATAAAGAATGTGTGACAGTAACTTATTGTAATAAAGGCGTTACTGGAAATGCAGCACAAAATATTTTACTGAACAAAGGATTTAAACAAGTTTATAATTTATCCGGAGGAAATAAAAACTATCAAGAAGTTTGTGAAACGATACAAAAATTATGATAGAATTCTAAATATTGGAATAATTAGGAAGAAACTTATTTTGAGGTTTGATGTAACATTTGTATTTTTTTCAAGCTTCATTTTTTTATATATTATGGACTACTAGAGGTGAAATTGAAGATGGTAGATTTAACTAAAATTGAATACCGAGTTTTGATTTCATTATATGAATGCGAGGGAGGGATAACAAAACGTAACTTTGTAAAAAAATACCCAGAATTTAAGCTGAATACAGCTTATTTAGTTATTGATCGGCTAGTAGACAAAGGGTACTTAGAAATGAATTACTCAAAAAAAACTGAATTATCAGAAAAATTGTTTAGTCCAATCAAATCAATAACTGACTTCTATTCTGATATGTTTGGTATTTGCGCTGTTGATCGTACGGTGAAAAAAGTAATACGTGAACTAACTGATTATAGTCAAACAAGTTTTATTCTAGATAAAATAAGAGAAGCAAAAAGATATGCAAAATAAATTTATATAGTTGGAATGAAAAGGTAAAATCTCATACTTATAGTCTTGGTATACAGTAAAAAAGAAATGGAGAAATGTCTATGGGACTTTTACATTTGCTTTGTGTAATATTGTATTCAATTATAGTAATTAGCTTACTTATTTCCTATGATTTATTTGTAAAAAATTTTAAGAAACTCCATTTACGATATTCTTTTAAAATAATTATTGGTTTAATATTATTTGTATCGCAAATGTATTTTATCATAACTTTTTCGATAAATAATGTGGGGTATGTTTATTATGAATATACATTACCTTTATTTATCTTATACTTTAACTCATTCAAAATGAAAAATTATTTTCTTTTATTGGCTCTAATGATGGTGTTTATCGGACTATCGTAATAAGTATTATTGATATCAAGACATTACTTAGTATTCTAGTTCTAAGTATACTGGCATTCACTTTTAGTTTCGTAATTAAAAAAACCTTTTATAAATATAAAATACAGATACCGTTTTATATATTTTTTGTTTTAATTACTCTAATGATGGCTGGATTGAATTCTATGCTCTTTTTTGAATATAAACTTACTTTTTGGGAATATCTATCTTTGTTTATAGGGTCTATAATTATTTGTATTTCTTGGCAATACTATCTAAGTACTCAAAAATAATTCTTAAAAGATATAAATAGAAAACTTATTGAGAGAAACTACGATGAATTGACGAAAGTTAAAAATATTAGAAGCTTAAATGAAGACGTAGATAGTATGACAGATGTTGAAAAGGAAAAGCTTATTTTTATTATGATGGATTTAGATCATTTTAAAAGAATTAATGATCACTATGGACACATTACAGGAAATCGTGCTTTAATATTCTTTTCAAAAAAAATAACAACTTTTCTTAGTGAAGCACACCAAGATCAAGTAGAGGTTTATAGATATGGAGGCGAAGAATTTTTAGTTATTTTCAAAGACAGTACATTAAAGTCTGTTCAAAAGACTATATTAAGATTTCAGGCATTCTTATTAAAAAATAAGTTGAATATTGGAGGGGAAAGAAAGATTACGCTTTATTTTTCTGCTGGCATTTCTAAGTATGATTCTTCTTTAGATGTATATGAACTCATCAATCAGGCTGATCAAGCGCTGTATGCTGCAAAAAAAAGAGGTAGAAACACAGTTGTTGTTTATTCTTGATTTATTATGCAATTAAACATGATTTTGGCTTGATCAAGATCTCTTGGACGGTTCATTAAAATAGTATTGTTTAACAAGGGCATTTTACTTGCTATATATAAATAATTGTTCTAAAATTTTCTAGTGTGTCTCATTAAAAGAGTAGCGGAGAAAGCAGATTGGGGAAGTCTTCTTTTTATATGTTGCTTTTATATTTATAGGTGAGTAAATCTACTGTAATGATAATATATTTATCGTTTTTCAGAAGGTTTCATCAAAGGACGCAAAGAGAAAGTTCTATTTTTCTCTTTGCGTCCTTTTCTAAACTATTTATTGGAAAGTAAAGATCTACTAAACTGAAACCAATCATTGATATAACAAATCATGCACATAACTTAATATTTATCATGCTATTGGAGGGCTTATGGAAGAAAATAAATACATCGAGATTGTTAAAGTGTTCTCAAAACTTGGGTTCTTTGCTTTTGGTGGACCAGCTGCTCATATCGCTATGATGGAAGAAGAAGTCGTGGATAAAAGGCAATGGATGTCTAAGGAAGAGTTTCTAGATTTATTAGGATTTACTAACTTGATTCCTGGTCCAAACTCTACAGAGATGGCAATTATATTAGGTCATCGGCGTGCTGGAAAATGGGGATTATTTTTAGCAGGTATTTCATTTATTTTACCAGCAATGGTCATTGTAATGATTATAGGGCACTTTTATAAATTATATGGAGACCTTCCTAGAGTTCAAACAATTATGGAGTATATAAAGCCTGTCATTGTAGCAATTATTGTAGCAGCTCTAATAAAGCTTTTTAAAACAGCTATAAAAGATATGTCTACATTTATTGTTTTTTGCCTGTCTCTGCTTTTGGTTGTTTTTGGTGCTTCGGAACTCACTGTGTTAATAGTTGCCGCAATACTCTTACTATTAATAAAAAAAGATTGGAATTTTAAAAATTATGTCATAGAGCCATTTAGTCTCTCAATTTTATTTTTAACTTTCCTGAAAATAGGTTTACTTTTATATGGTAGTGGCTATGTATTACTTGCGTTTATCCAATCAGAATTTGTTGATAAGTTACAAGTATTGACCCAAGTTCAAATGATAGATGCCATATCTGTAGGCGAATTTACTCCTGGGCCTGTATTTACTACAGCAACTTTTATTGGATATTTACTTTTCGATATCCCAGGTGCTTTGGTAGCTACAGTAGGGATTTTTTTACCATCGTTTCTACTGGTTCTTATATTAGCACCACTATTTTCCAAGCTTAAACAATCCAATACATTTTCCAAAATGTTAATTGGTATAAATGCGGCAGCATTAGCATTGATGGCTAATGTTACCATCCAATTAGGACAAAATATCTTTGTTGAATGGTATTTCATTTTAATTTTTTTTATTAGTCTATTAGGTATTCTTAAATACAAAATTAACTCTGCATTCTTCATCTTAGGGGGAATTCTATTAGGTCTATTTTTATGATTTAGATTAGATGATCTATTGATAAGAGTTTTGCATAAGAATGTTAGGGTATTTATGTATAAAAACAATAGATTTTTTTGTATTTAAACGAGTTATTAATGACGCGTCTCACTTAGAATATAATTATATTCATCGGGATTTAGAAAAGATTACTGATCCTAACTTGAAGGACGAAGAAGTAGAGTATTTGATTGTAAATCAGATACATCACAGACTTTTAAAAAGTTCACACAGATCGTTATTTGGAAATAAAATAATAATAAAAAGTATTGATGAAAAAGATTACAAGTTATTAAGATATTATGTGGAAGCATTATCGGAAAACCACTATAGAATAAAATAATATTCCTTAAAGTCTTAGGTTTCGAAAAGTTAATTATTACTTATGTGAATGGTTTTTAAATAAATGATTGCTTGATAAAAAATGATTATGAATTCTACAATATTGATTTTAACGGATCAGAAATTATAGGATTTTGCTCTATTTTAAAATCGAGCTGAAGCTGGATCTAAGAATAGGAGACAATAAATAGATGTACTGCTTTATTAACATAAAAAAAGCAATTTTTAATCTGTGATGATTGGCTTGCTAGTTTGTGATATTTTTTAGTTAAAAGTTACTTGCATTTGCTATGTCTAACTGTAGGTAATACCATTTTGGAGGGATGATATGGAAGAAAGTGAGAGTTTTGAACAGCACTGGCTATTGTCATCTAGTATCCAACGTGTAAAATATCTGAAACTTCTTTCCGCCTATCCAAAAACTACTTGGACGGAGGAGGAAAAGAAGGTATTTCTCTGGTTGTGTCAGATGGATATCGATACACTTGAAACAATGGAGATCATTTTTAGCAAATTAGCACACAAAAAATGAATAAGATAGCTACTCATTCTTACAAGTAGCTGCCTTTAATATGAAAAGAGCTTGGCCATTAGAGAGTTTCACTCCTTATGCTAGTTTTTCTAATTCATGTATTGCATTTTCGATTGTAGTACCGGTTGCCACTTTGGTTTCATCATTTTTAGAAAAAACAATAAACAAGTTTAAGTTAGTGTCCAAAGTAACACGATAATCAATTGTTTTGTTAGTGAATGTCATAATACATTCTCCTCTCTCAAATAGTGACGAAAGGTAACGATAACGTTCATAGCGAAATTCTATATAGATAGTATAGCACATTAAAAATAAAATAGTGTATAGTGAGTGATAAGTTTATAAAAAAATAATATTTTTATGTAAAGTTGCAACTAAAGAGTTTGTGTGGTATACTACTTATAGTGATAAACTTTGAAACGTATTAAGAGTGCTATACAGAAATTTATACTCTCCTTTTGCTTATCAAACAATTATTGCAACAAAATGCATTCGTAATGATGCACAAGGAGGAAATAGTATGAATAAAGGTACAGTAAAGTGGTTTAATGCAGACAAAGGTTTTGGTTTTATAACCGGAGAGAATGGTCAAGATATCTTTGCTCATTTTTCTGCGATTCAAGCAGATGGATTCAAGTCTCTCGATGAAGGGCAAGCAGTCACTTTTGATACTGAAGAAGGTCAACGTGGTATGCAAGCTGCTAATATCTATAAAGCATAAAAGTGCCTTTTAACCCGTCTCAACATGTGTGAGGCGGTTTTTTCATACTTCAAAGGAGGGGTAAGAATGAGTTTTTCACAATGGAAACCACAACAACTTTCAATAGAAGGCCAAGCTTTTCATATAGATCAACAGGTCATATTTCGATATAGAAAAAAACAAGCAGCTGGAACAATTATAAAGCTACTCAGCAATTCGGCAGTTGTAACCCTTTCAAATTCAGAAGTGACGAATACTACGGAAAGAACAGTTATAAATTATAAAAATTTAATGAGTAACTGAAATCAATGAAGAATAGATTGAGTTTTTTGATCACGTACTATGTATATGTAAACTGGATAGACGATTGGTTTGAGTGGAGGAATAAAATGCAAAAAGAAGCTATTCATCAGTTAATCGTAAAATTGACACTTAACAAAAATTGGCTTAATGACCCAATGATTGTTAATCAAGTGAAATATCTAGGAGATCAACTTTCTTGTACACGACGTTCTCCGATTAATTATAATCAGATTCAGGGAATCAATGTTTATTATCTGGATGGTTCTGAAAAAATGTATACTTCTTTAAAAAGTTGCTGTGAAGGAGAAAAACTCTTCAAAGGAACCATCCAGAAATATATTTTATCTGATTCACCCATAGCAGATGGCAGATATTTCTGTGTCATTCGCTAATCTATAAACTTCTAAATCCGCCACCATAAGTTTTGCGATAAATATTTCTTTTTATTAAGCAGATTAAGGATGAACATTTAGTTCATTAGATACAGATATACAAAAAAACTAGCTATGATCAGCTAGTTAAATTATTTATACATAAGAGAGTTACATCTAGATTTAGCTTCCTCTAAAGTAGAAAATTTTTCGATATCAATATCGTAAATAAATAATTTGAGTTGAATATTGTGCAACTCTTTCAAATTTAGCACAGCAAATGACGTGATCAAAGGTGGTCTCGATTGAAAATCATACAAATTTGTTTTTGCTTTTGATGAATATAAACGGTAGTCCGAACTAAAAACTTCCACTGGATAAAAATTAGTATTCATATTTGAACACCTACTTTCATGGTACTTATCCAGTATAGCACTTAAAAGAAGTCAAAAGTAAAAATAGAAAAAACGTAAGGGATTCCTAAGCATTGCTTCTACATCGTAATTACTTGCAAAAAAGAAATATATAGCGTAGGCTGATTAAGCAACATGCATTAATCTAAGAAGAGTACCGGCACAGAAAACTTGGGGAAGTTTTTCTGGACTGCGCCGAATACTCTTCGTTTTTTTATTTTAACATTATTCTTACTTAATAAACATTAGAATATGAGAAGTTGCATTTAACTGATTTTATCTATTGCTTAATATTTTAATAGTCTACGGAATGTGAGGAGGTATTTAGTATAGTATTAGCATAGAGACAAGAGGCTTCTGGTTTCTCTAGAGTTAACTCCATGGTTTATTATAAATAAGAAGAATGAGGAGGAGATTCGATGAATATAAAAAAGCAGCTGAAATGTTTGATTTAAGTGTGGATACACTAAGCTATTATGAGCGTGTTGGCGTGATACCACCCGTTCACCGCCACGAGAGCGGCTACCGAGATTATACTACCAATGATTTAAATTGGATTTATCTAGCAAAAAACTTGCGAAATGCTGGATTGTCGATTGAATCTTTAATTGATTTTGCTCAACTAGTTCAATTACGTAAAACACAAAATGATGCTATATAGATAGAAGGAAAAATTTGGGAGGTTATCATTCTGGATGAAAAATAAGCGTAGCTATTAAAGAATTTTACATTTAACTGCTGAAAAGGAATGGTAAGATTCTCCAAAAATTGTCAATGAGGTTCAAACGATAGAAACAACTATTTTAGACGGACGCGCTTCGCCCATGAACTATTAGGAGTCAAACGAAATAAGAGTTACTGAATCATAAGAACAATGTCAGAAACTATGCAACGATCAGTGGCTGCGTAGCTAACGAACTACCGTGTCGAGTAATTATTACAAAACTTATTAAACCCGTGGTGCTAGTTAATTTTTTCCTAGAGGAAAATGTCTAAACATGTTGGTAAATCAACAAAAAAACGCATATAGTAGTCTCAAAACTCCCAAGAAATGAGGACTACATATGCGTTCATCAAAATATACTGAACATTATACAGATACTTTTATAACATTCAAGGAAATTATGAGAACTGTTTCTAACATATACCACAATTGTGTACCAGATAAGATTAAAAACCGAAGAAATACTGATCAACTGAAGCAACGCGATACAGTGATTATTGCTTGTGTTATATGGGGCATAATTAATGGCTATACTAGCCAAAGAGCCACGTATAGAGCGGTTTGTTCCGTCTTATTTCCTAATGGTGACTTTCCTAGTAGGAGTCGATTCACTCGCTTAAGTTCAAACTTAGCTTACACTATCAAGATTATTCGATACTTTTTCATCAAGAAGCTCACCAAAGGTGAACTAGTCGGAATTATAGATAGTTTTCCTAGTTTATTATGTAAACCAGTTAGAAATAGACAAGCAAAACTATTGAATCAAATAGCCAAAGTTGGCTATAACTCAACAAAAAAATCTTATTTTTATGGTCTTAAAATTCATATGATCGTTACTAAGACTGGCTTTCCGATTACTTACTAAATCACGAATCCAGGTGTCCATGACGTGAAAGTGTTAGAGACTTTATCGGAAGAAGCGAATCTTCCCAATATCCTAGGGGACAAAGGATATATTAGCCATAAAATCCATGAAAAACTTGCCCTTAAGGGCATTACTATATCCGTTCCGCCACGTAAAAACATGGATAAATCAGAAAAACTAGACCACAGCTTACTTGGAAAACAAAGAAAAACAGTTGAGACTGTTTTTTCTTCCTTAGAAAAATTAGGTTGTCAAAATTTCAACTCACGTTCTGTTAAAGGGCTAGAGAGTAGATTTGAAAGCATATTACTGGCTTACAGTGTTCTATTAAGTCGAGCACAACGACGTTTTGAAGGAACTTTGAGATATTCTTTAGGATATTAAAATTAACTAGCACCACGGGTGATTTATAGTATACTATGTCAAAAGGAGGAGTTAGATGAACAATCAAATCACACTAGCGTATTTAGATTATGATGATCTAGATGCTTTACAAGTTGTAAGTGTTGTCAGTTTTTATGAATCGTTTATCGATGGCGCAGATCCACTTGATATGCAAGGATATTTACAGACACAATTGACAACTGAAATATTGGCAGTAGAATTGGCACAGTCAACCAGTAAATTTATTGGTATTAAGGATCATCAAATACTCATTGGTTATATGAAAGTCAATGATGAAAAAGATGCTATAGAGATTCAACGGCTCTATCTGCTCAAAGATTATCAAAACAAAGGGTTAGGGCAACGGTTACTCGATGAAGCGAATCGTTATGCTAAAACGAAACAAAAACGTTATTTACGTTTGACTGTTTATGAAAAAAATCATGCAGGTATTCGTTTTTATGAACGTCATGGATTTAAAAAAATCGGGATCAAACATTTTCCTTTAGGAAAACAAGATCGTATTTGTCCGATTTTAGAAAAAGAAATCTAAAAAAACGTCCTCACTTTTGATGCTGAGGACGTTTTTTTAGACTGGTAATGGAACCATAATTCGCTTTCCTTTTTGATAAATCGCTAATTCCGTCACACCTTTTGCTTTTAACAGAGCAAAAAGATCATCGAAATGGAAACGGAAATGTTCAAGGTAATGCCCATCTGATCCAACACTAAACAAGGTACCACCACGTGAAAGATATAAATCGATGACATATTCATATAACGCTAAATTGTCATACAAGTAAGCGCTCTTAGCATTTAATTCGAATGCCAATTTATTTTTGATTACTTGATCTAGAATCGGTAAAAACTGCGCTTCATATTGTTTAAATTCAGCAACGGATAGACCAAATACCCGAAAACCATAGTCAAAATGAGCAAAGACATCTGCTTCTATAACAACTAGTGCTTCTGAAAGTTGTGCAAAATACTGAGGAATCACAATAGCAGGATCCATATCTTTGACTTCGTCATCTAAATAATCAAATTGACCATTATGATGCACACTGAGTAATTTTAAATCGTAATCTTTATCGGCTAAATAGTCGATGATCCGATCCTTTTCAGAAGCGATGTAACCGATTTCGATGCCTTTTAAAACACGATTGCCAAAACGCTTATTTAAGCTATCGATTGTTTGACTGTACATTTCATAATCGGGGATATCATCGACTTTAGTAACAGGATTGGCTAAGTCAAAATGTTCAGTTGTCACGACGTAACCATCGTAGTTTGTTAAATAGTCCTCATTTCTTGGGAGTTTTGAGACTACTATATGCGTTTTTTTGTTGATTTACCAACATGTTTAGACATTTTCCTCTAGGAAAAAATTAACTAGCACCACGGGTAGTATTTTATATTCTTATATTAAAAAGAAAGATGCCGTTTGCATCTTTCTTTTTTTAGTTAAAAGGGAGAATTTATAAAATTAATGAAGTTTTAGTAATGAATCTATTGAAAAATTTTTTTCCATTAGTAATATTGTCTAATAATCAGAATATTCAGAAAAAGGAGGGGCAATATGTCGGAATTTTTTCAGTGGAAATTAGTTTGGGAATATTTTCCAAAGGTTTTAAGTGCTTTGCCGGTTACGTTGATGATAGTAGCAGTGGCGTCGATTACAGGATTGCTTTTAGGGATTTTACTTGCATTTATTCGTGTCGAAAAAGTGCCATTTCTGAGTCAACTGGCGGCAGTCTTCGTTTCATTTATTCGAGGCACACCGATATTGGTTCAACTGTATGTTGTGTATTATGGTGTACCCGCCTTATTACAAATGATTCAAATCGATGTTTCCTCATGGAATAAAATTATTTTCATCTATATCACCTACGGATTAAATACTGCTGCCTTTCAGTCTGAAACTTTCCGGGCTGCGATTCTAAGTGTACCGGTCACACAGAAGGAAGCGAGTATTGCTTGCGGATTGACGAAAACACAAATGTATCGACAAGTGATTTTACCGCAAGTTGTCCGTGTCGCATTACCTGCATTTGGTACAACTACGATTGCACTGCTGCAAGACACATCGCTGGCTTTTACCATTGGGGTAGTGGATGTTGTCGGCAAAGCGCGAGCGATAGGCGCAGTGACCTTCCATACACTTGAAGGCTATGTCGGTGCGGCGATCTTGTTTATTACCTTAAGCTTCCTCTTAGAACGTGTTTTCACCGGTCTGGAACGTCGGATGAGTTTTTCGAAAACAAAACAACAAACAGCAAAAGTACCACTGATATCATGGACCAAAAAACAGCAAAAAATCAAAACAACATAGGAAAATTTTGGGTAGAGGGAAAGGGAGGAATTCAAATGAAAAAAACGATTTTAGGTGCAATTACATTGGTGACACTTTTGGTTTTAGGGGCTTGCGGAAGCAGTTCTGCCGACACTGCAAGCAGTGGAGCAAGTGATGCAACAGAAATCAAGGTGGGTACTGGGAATGAAGCATTGCCATATGCTTATTTAGACGAAAATGGTGAATATGATGGCTATGATGTCGCCGTCGTTAAAGCAATCGACGAAAAATTACTTGATTATACCTTTACCTTTGAAGGAGCGGATTTCCCAACGACGTTATCAAATTTAGAAAGCAATAAAGTCCAGATGGCTGCCTATGAATATGAAGTCAATGATGAACGGAAAGAAAAATTCGTCTATGGGGATGTTGGGTATGTGGTCTGGGATACGTATATTGTCTCTGATCCAGATGCCGGTACGGTCTACGATAGCTTCGAAGATTTAGCAGGAAAAAAAGTCTATGTGACGACTGCTACTAACCAAGCAGCAATGGCTGAGGCTTATCTGGCAGAAAATCCCGATGCTTTTGAATTGGTTTATGGGGAATACAACAACGAGCAAATCGTACAAGCAGTCACTTCAGGTGCGGTCGATGCAACGTTAGCACCAGAATATCAAGTCGATAATTGGAACAATTCATTTAGTGAAAATCTAGAGATCGGCAGCGAACCAGTCCACAACTCAGATGCCTACTTATTGTTCAACAAAGAAGCTGACCAAGACTTTATTGATGCGGTCAATACAGCATTAGAGGAATTGAAAGCAGATGGAACGATCAAAGAATTATCAGAAAAATATCTAGATGGGGATTACGTCCCAGAATAGGGAGGAATGGCGATGAGTTTTCAATTGTCTATTATGATCGAAGCGCTGAAAACAGCAAGTCATTATATTGGTACGACGCTTTTTATGGCGTTGACCGCACTAGTCATTGGCGCGGTGGTTGGGTTGATCATCGCCTTGATTCGTCTGTATAGGATCAAGATCCTCGTACCAGTGCTGCAAGTGATTGTCACGGTCTTAAAAGGGGTCCCAGTGGTTTTAGTGATTTTAGCGTTATATCTTATTTCTGCTAAACAGTTTGATATTTGGGCGGAGTCGATGCATTGGACTTTGCGATTTAAAGATTTCAACATGGTTTGGATAGCGATCGCCGCCTTGAGTTTAATGTCTGCTATCAATAGCAGCGAGATTTTCAGGGGCGCATTTGCGGCAGTCAAAAAAGGGCAGTTCGATGCAGCCAAATCGATCGGCATGACGAACTTACAAGTCATCCGTCGTGTGCTGCTCCCGCAAGCCTGGCCGATTTCATTGCCCATGTTCAGTAATTTGCTGATCTCATTGGTTAAAGCGTCGGCCTTAGCTTCCATGGTCAGTGTTGTCGATGTTTTTGCGGCAGCTAAAATCACGGCCCAGCAAAATTATCGGTTTTTAGAAGCGTATGTGGCTGTTGCGATCATTTATTGGCTGATTAGTTTGGTCATCGAAAAAGGGGCACAATTACTGGAAAATCGGCTGTTGCGCAAACTAAGGAGGGCCGCATTATGATGAAAGTAACGGATATCCATAAGCGATTCGGCAAACAAGAAGTGTTAAAAGGGATTGATCTTGATGTCGCTAAAGGCGAAGTAGTCGTCTTATTGGGGCCTTCCGGTTCGGGAAAAACGACCTTCTTGCGTTGTCTCAATTTTTTGGAACGAGCAGATCAAGGTGTGATTCAATTGGGAGAAACCACCACCACATTGCACAAAGCAAGTAAAAAAGAAATATTGACCCATCAACGGCAAACAGCGATGGTTTTCCAAAATTATGCCTTGTTTCAAAATAAAACAGCCAAAGAAAATATCATGATGCCATTGATCGTGACCAAAAAACAAAGCAAAGAAGCTGCCCTGCGAACAGCAGAGGCTTTGTTGGATCAAGTCGGTTTGTCTGAACGACAAAATTTTTATCCTAGCCAACTGTCAGGTGGACAACAACAGCGTATCGGGATCGCCCGTGCGTTGGCGTTGAATCCTAAGGTCATCTTGTTTGATGAACCTACCTCGGCATTGGACCCGGAACTAGTGGGACAGACATTGGCGCTGCTCAGAGAAATTGCGGAAGCCGGTGCGACCATGGTATTGGTGACCCATGAAATGAAATTCGCGTATGAAGTAGCAGACAAAGTCGTTTTCATGGAGAATGGACATATTGTTGAACAAGGCACACCGCAACAAGTATTCGAGGAAACCAAAGAAGAACGAACCAAAGCCTTTTTAGCCCGCTTTACCACACAGCTGGCCGGCTAACAACTATGCAGGGAGGAAATAGAATGGCCTATCAATTCGCACAACGTATCATGACATTAGAAGCATCTCCATTAAGAGAGAATGCAAAAAAAAATATGGAGTCTGCAGCAGCTATTTCCTTTGCTTACGGATTTCCACCGACAGAAGCATTTCCAATGGCTACATTGAAAGAGATCTCGCAAAAATTAGATAACGAAGCGGACCCAGAGTCTTTCTTGCAGTATGGGGCATCAGAGGGGTATCCGCGCTTACGGACCTTGATCAAAGAACGTTTGCGTCAATTGTCAAATATCGATAACGAAGAGGAGGTGCTGGTGGTTTCGGGCTCGACCCAAGCCATGGATTTGGCGGTAAAAGTCTTTTGTAATGAAGGCGATGTGGTGTTATGCGAGGAGCAAACATTTTCCGGTGCGGTGAATGCTATCAAAGGATATGGGGCGATACCAGTGCCGGTACCGATGGATCTTGCAGCAGAATCAATGGATCTTGACGCTTTAGAAACAATCCTCAAAACAGACGCAAGAGTGAAAATGTTGTATCTGATCCCCACTTTCCAAAACCCTTTAGGCACATCAATGCCATTGGAAAAACGTAAAGCCATTTATGCATTGGCATGTCAATATGATGTGCTGATTTTTGAAGACGATCCTTACGGTGAGTTGTTGTATGAAGGTACACCGATCCCTAAGATGAAAACATTAGATACCGAAGGACGAATCATTTATGCGGGATCTTTTTCAAAAATTTTGGCACCCAGCAGCCGGATTGGTTTTATGATGGCTGCTGGTCCTGCAATGGAAAAATTGATTTTGGCCAAGCAATCCGCCGATTCCCACACCAATTTTTATTGGCAAGTGGTATTGGCCGAATATATGGATCATCATGATTTCGAAGGTCATGTGGCCCAATTGACCTTGTTGTATCAAGAGAAATATGCCCGCATGCTGCAAGCATTACAGGCACTGCCAACGGATAAGCTTACCTTTATCAAACCAACAGGCGGCTATTTTATCACCTGTTTCCTATCGACTGAGATGGACGCAGAGCGGTTCTATGATTACCTTGATGAGGCGAAAGTTGCGGTCATTCCAGGCAATATCATGAGTGTTGCGGGAAAAGGCTATGAGCATTCATTTCGGCTGAATTTTACGAAGCCGACATTGGCACAGATCGATCAAGGGATCGCTTTATTAGGTGATGCGTTGGAATACGCTATGCCGCCAGCATATGAAGGGGTCATTTAGGAGGTGTTGCCAATGAAATTGATTTATTACGGGGTAAGTGAAGAGGAAATTGCTTATATCGAACGGTGGCAATTTATCCACAAAACACCAGTGACGATCGTAATGGAGGGCTTGTCTTGGGAGAATATCCATTTGGCAGCAGGGCACGACGGCATCTGTTTGTATCCTAGTCTGGCTATGCAGCAAGATGAGTCCCTGTACCAACGCTTGCATATTTTAGGGATGAAGCAGTTATCGATCAAATCAACGGGGGTCGACGGTGTTCGTTTTGACTGGGCGCAAAAGCATCAGTTGACGGTCACCAATGTCCCTTCTTATAGCCCAACATCGGTGGGCCATTACACTGTGATGTCGATCTTGATGGCTTTACGCAATATTCCAGCAATGATCAAAGGAAAACTTGATCGACGGTCTGTGATTGGTCGGGAGCTACAAGACGTAACAGTCGGTTTGTTAGGCACTGGTCGAATCGGTGCTCTAGTCGCAGAAGCGATTTATCATATGGGGGGACATGTGATTGCCACTAGTAGGAGTGAAAATCCTCGGTTGAAGGGGATTGTCGAATATGTGTCCTTTGAGACCTTGATTGCTGCATCGGACGTCTTGTCGATCCATATCCCGCTGACAAAAGCATCAGAAGGGCTATTTTCGGCCTCTGTTTTTGCACAGATGAAGCCTGGCAGTTGTCTGGTCAATACGGCACGTGGGGGAATCGTTGATACGGATGCGTTGATTGCCGCACTCGCGCAAGGGCGTTTGTCTGGTGCTGTATTAGACGCTATCGCCAATGAAGAACGGTATTTTTCAGTTGGGTGGGATCAAAATCCTTATTATCAACAGCTGAATCAACTGCCAAATGTGCTTTTGACCCCGCATATTGCGTATTATACCCAATTGGCTGTACAAGAAATTGCAGAAACAGCTTTGAACAATGCAAGAGATATTTTGCTAGAAGGACAATCTGCCAATACGATCGCGCTTTGAGCGATAGAAAAGAAAGGGTGGGAGTATGCTGCAAGCAGAAATCAAAGGATTGAAGAAGTCTTTCGATAAACAAGTCATCTTAAAAAATGTTGGCTTACAAATTGAACGTGGGGAAGTTGTATGCATCATTGGTCCTAGCGGCTCTGGAAAAACGACCTTTTTGCGTTGCTTGAATTTGTTGGAGCAGCCTGATGCGGGGAGTTATTCTATCGGTGACTTCCAGTATGATCTCGCACATATTGGCAAAACCCAACGATTGGAGATCGCCCGCAAAACAGCGATGGTCTTTCAATCCTATGAGCTGTTCAGCCACATGAATGTGTTGCAAAATGTGGCGGAAGGACTACGCACACCACGGCGTTTCCCAAAAAAACTGGCAGAAAAAGCAGCGTTATCTGCCTTAGAAAAAGTGGGTTTGGCAGATAAAGCTATGATGTATCCTAGTCAACTGTCTGGCGGACAGCAACAACGTGTAAGTATCGCCAGAGCGATGGCTTTGACGCCAGAGTTATTACTGTTTGATGAACCCACTTCAGCGCTCGATCCAGAACTTGTCGGTGATGTCCTAAATGTCATGAAGCAACTGGCTGATAGTGGGCAAACGATGATCATCGTGACGCATGAAATGCAATTTGCACAAGAAGTCGCGGATAAAGTGATATTCATGGCGGATGGTGTGGTGGTAGAAGCGGGAACACCAGAAGAAATTTTTGAGGATCCGCAAGAAGAATGTACACAGCAATTTTTGACACAAGTACGTTTTCAATTAGCTGTATAGAAGCGAGGCACAATATGGAAAATGTGAACAGCTCTAGTCGGCTTTGGTCGAAAGATTTTTACTTAGTGATGGTGGTCACGGTACTAGCAATGACAGCCATCACGACCCAAATGGGGACTATGCCGTTATATGTTGCTTCTTTAGGTGGTTCTAAAGCAGTATCCGGCGCCATTGTAGGTGTCTTGGGGCTATCTGCTTTGTTTTGCCGTTTGCCAATCGGTGTGGCATTGGATCGATATGGACGCAAAGTCTTGCTTTGTATGGGATTAGCCATTCTGTTGATTGATTTTAGTTTATTGAATCTGCTGCAGGGGCTATTGATGCTTTTTTGTCTGCGCATCTTGCAAGGGGTGGGCAATAGTTTGCAAGCGACAGCAGCAGCGACGATGGCAGTTGATACGATTCCTGAAGGCAAATTAGCAGTCGGATTGGGGTATTTCAGTATCGCCCAGGCTGTGCCGAGTGCCATCGGCCCGTTGATAGGACTTGCTGTTGTAGAAAATTATGGATTTCCTGTACTTTTTCGGATGGCTGTCTTGTTGAGCGGAACAGCTTTTTTGTTGAGTTTCTTTTTGAAAGAACAGCCCTTTTCACGGAGGAATACGCACTCTGGCGAAGCGAAATCATCGTTACGAGAACTGCTTCGCATCAAAGCGGTTGTGTTTCCTAGCGGTATCCTTTTTTTGATATGCTTTGCCAATTCTGGCGTGGTGGCGTTTATTGCACAATATGCCCTTGAACGTGAGATTATCGGCGCAGGCTATTATTTTACGGTCATGTCGATCATGACGGTCACAACACGGGTCGTATTTCCACGTTTGCTCGCCAAAATCCAAACGGCTACATTGATTTATGGCAGTTTATTATTGATTTTGGTTTCTTTTTGTCTGTTGCCATTTACGACACAGCTCAGTAGCTTGCTTCTGGCCGCGAGTTGTTATGGTGTCGGTTATGCCGGCTTATTGCCTGTGATGAATACGATTGTATTAGAATCGGTGTCTGAGGCGCAGCGAGGGCAAGGGACAGCGGTATTTTCAGCAGCCTTAGATGTAGCTTATGGAGGTGGGGCTTTTTTGTGGGGAATCATCGCCAGTCTTTTTGGCTTTGACATGATGTTTTTTGGGTGTGGTCTGTTTGCTTGTGGGGCGATGATTGTTTATCGCTATTTCCAATTATCTCAGCGTTGATGTTAGGAAATTTAACATAGGATGTAATCTGCAACTTGCGCTTCTGTTGTTTTCTCGATAAACTGAGAAAATAATGAGAACGGGGGATGATTATGGATAACTTAGACCGCAAGATACTGAACATCATGCAGCAAAATGCCCGAGTCACTGTCAAGCAGATCGCAGAGCAATGCTTTATTTCATCGCCATCTGTTTCTGTGCGGGTACAAAACCTTGAAACCCTTGGGTATATCCGTTCTTATCAGGCACTGATCGACTACCAAAAACTTGGTTATCTGATCAAAGCGTATGTCCATTGCGCAGTGAATGCCAAAGATAAAGAAGCCTTCTATGCCTATATCGCAGACATCCCAAATGTGATCGAGTGTGACTGTATCACTGGAGATTATTCTATGCTCTTGAAGGTTTATTTTAGTGATACGGTCGTCTTGGATCGGTTTATCACAGATTTGCAATTTTATGGGGATACCAAAACCCACATTGTATTTTCAACGAATGTCGGACCACGAGGGTTGCAAGTGCCAGTCGATGACCAGTGACCCCTGTATATAAAAAAAGCGTGCCTGTCTATGTGAGATAAGCGCGCTTTTTGGGTTTTCAGAATTGATATCCTCGAGAGGGAACTGGCGTCGAGAAAACGATTTGGGTGTTGGTTCGACCGAATTTTTGCAAGTCATTGATAAAGCTGTCCAATGATTTGGTAGAAGGGAAAACGACTTTGATTAACATTGAATAAGGGCCGGTGACACAATCACATTCCAACACATTGGGGATCGCCTGTATGAAAGGATAGAAACTTGCTTTTTGCTGTGGTTCGATCGACAGGTGGATAAATGCTTTGATCGGCAAGCCGGCTTGTTCATAGTCAATCGTCGCTTGATAATACAACAATTGCTCGGTTTCTTCTAAATGTTTTATTCGTTGGGAAACAGCAGGTGCAGTGATGAATAACGCTTCACTTAACTTTTTGATCGATAACCGACCATTTTGCTGCAACAGATTCAACAACTTTTTATCTAGTTCATCCAAATACTTTCCTCTTTTCTGTTTTTGTACTGTTTCTCTTTGTTTTTCAAAGTGAAAGGAATCAATTTCAAGGATTAACAAAGAGATGGCTGAAAAGGCTCGTGTCTTTTTCTCTTATGTGATATTTTATCACATATAATACAAAAAGGGGTGTTTAAATCATGATGAGGATCGAATCAGATACAATTGGCAGTCTACCTATATACGAGGGGGCTTATTATGGTATTCATAGTTATCGCGCAAAAGAAAATTTTGCTTTCACTGATCAAAAAGTTGATCTGACGATGATCAAACAAGTAGCACGTATCAAAGCCGCAGCTGCGCTAGCCAATCAACAATCTGGCACGCTATCCAAAGAAAAAGCACAAATCATTGTGACTGCTGCGGAAGAAATCATCATGGGCAAGTGGGATGAAGAATTTATTGTTGATACATTTCAGGGGGGAGCAGGAACATCCACCAACATGAATGTGAATGAAGTGATCGCCAATCGCGGGTTAGAATTGATGGGGCATAAGAAAGGGGAATATCAATATCTTCATCCTTTAGACGATGTCAATCAAAGCCAATCCACCAATGATGTCTATCCTAGTGCTGGGAAACTGGCTTTGCTTGTATATATTGAACAATTGGATGAAGCGCTGGTACAGTTGATTGACAGATGGCATATGAAAGCGAAAGAATTTCAGCACGTGGCAAAAATGGGGCGAACCCAACTGCAAGAGGCGGTGCCAATGACAGTAGGGGAAAGTTTCGCTGCATATGCCCACAGTTTGACGCGTTGCCGTGAACGGCTGCACCACTTATCGGCAGAACTATTGACCTTAAATATGGGTGGGACAGCCATTGGGACAGGTCTTAATGCGTCCTATCGCTATCAAGAATACCTCTATCAAGAATTGAACCGACGTTTTCCAAGACCCTTACGGCCAGCGAATGACCTGATTGATAGTACACAGCATACCGACAGTTTCGCCTCGATTTCAGGTGGATTAAAAACGATTGCCATCACATTGAACAAAAGCGCCAATGATCTGCGTCTCTTAGCCAGCGGTCCGCGAACTGGTTTTCATGAACTCAACTTGCCAGCAAGACAAGCAGGCTCATCGATCATGCCGGGCAAAGTCAATCCAGTCATTCCAGAAGTTATCAGTCAAATTGCATTTCAAGTGATTGGAAATGACGGTGCCATCACCTTTGCGGCAGCTTCCGGAGAATTGGAATTGAATGCTTTTGAGCCGGTGATGTTCCATAATTTATTTGAATCATGTCAACTGTTGACCAAAGCGTGTCAAATTTTTGCCGATAAATGTGTGGCAGGTATTACCGTCAATGAAACAGCTTGTTCGAAAGCTGTAAATAACAGTACAGGGACTATTACAGCCCTTTCACCGCAAATTGGTTATGAAAAAGCCACTGCTTTTGTCAAAGAAGCATTGGAAAAAAATTGTTCCATCGAGGAGCTATTAAAGCAAGAAGAATTCTTGCGGACAGAAACTTATCAGTAAGGAAAAACTGAAATATCCATATACCTAAAAGCCTAAAAGCATAAAAAAATAAAAAACTTATCTGTAGTAGGGATTTGTGTCTGGTAAAAGACACTCAATCTCGCTGAGGATAAGTTTTTTAGATTTTTGTCAATGAGTCAAACAAAAGTATGGTAATCCATCTTAAAATTTATATAGACAGAATGATATTCAGTTTAACTCAGGAGAGTGTAAAATATTTTGTGTAAATAGAAAAAAGGAAGTCCCTTCTGTAGAATAGAGTTACCACAACACATTCACAGAAGAGAGGACTTCCCTATGAACGATTTTACTACAGAAATTCTAAAGACTCTAGCGAACAAAGGCGATTTGAATGAATTATTCCGTGTCCATTTGGAGAAAGCAGTCAATACGCTTCTCAAAACGGAGTTAACGGCTTTCCTAGATTACGAAAAGTATGATCGCATTGGTTTTAACACGGGTAATTCTCGTAACGGCTCCTATGACCGTACGGTCAAGACCGAGTATGGGGAACTTCATCTCCAGATTCCGCGCGACCGCAATGGTGAGTTCAAGCAACAGACTGTTCCTGCTTATAGACGGACGAATGACACGTTAGAGGAGACCGTCATTCACCTCTTCCGAAAAGGTATTACCATGTCGGAAATCGCAGACTTGATTGAGAAAATGTATGGGCATCACTACACGCCCCAAACCATGTCCAATATAACAAAATCATTTACAGAAGAGGTAACGGCGTTTAAAGGGCGGGAGCTTCATGACCGTTATGCTGCTATTTATATGGACGCAACGTATATTCCGTTAAAGCGGAAAACCGTCGCCAAGGAAGCTATTCATATCGCAGTTGGCATTCGCCCGGATGGATCAAAGGAAGTATTGAGCTATGCGATTGCACCGACTGAATCCATCACGATTTGGGAGGAAATTTTATTGGACCTTCAAGAGCGCGGTTTGAAAAATGTCCTCCTGTTCATCACGGATGGCTTAAAGGGGATGGTAGGAGCGATTAGTCGGTTCTATCCCAAAGCTCGTTTTCAACATTGTTGTGTACACGTTTCCCGTAATATCAGTCACAAAGTGCGTGTCGATGATCGTAAGGAAGTCTGTGATGATTTTAAAATGGTGTATCAAGCCTCATCTAAAGAGGTGGCGTTGGAAGCACGTGGTGCTTTTGCGGAAAAATGGAAAACCAGCTATCCAAAAGTGGTTGAATCGATTCTTTCGAACGATCACTTGCTCACTTTCTATGATTTCCCATTAGCCATACGCAAGAGTATTTATTCTACGAACTTGATTGAATCCTTTAATAAGCAAATCAAGAAATACAGCCACCGCAAGGAACAGTTCCAAAATGAAGAGTCGATGGAACGTTTCTTAGTCTCGTCTTTTGATACTCACAACCAAAAATTCCTAGGTCGCAGTCATAAAGGTTTCCAACAGGCCGAAGGCGAACTTGAACAAATGCTAAGCCAACTGATTGAGAATTAGAAATAATCTGCAGTAGGGAAGAATCATTTACACAAAATTATTGACGCTCCCGATTTTCTCAAAGGAAGGATAAAAATTGTTGATCAAAATGCTACCACTTTTAATACTCATAGGGTTTTATATTTTTATTAGTATTAAGATAAGAAATGCGAATGATATTAGCAAAACGACTAAATATGTTTTCTACTTTTTTATTGTTTTGGGAGGGGGAATTCTCCTTTATATTGCATTTGTTTTCTTATTTTTTGGTATAAATTTTTGAGGATGGAGGAGATGTAATAGTTATGAAGAAGACACTTGTTTTCTTTAAAATACATTTATAATACTAATATCTAATTCAGCAAATTTGACGCTCCCAAGCTAAAACTCCTATTAATCGATCTACTAAAAATAAATAAAAAATTCTTTTCAATTTTTATTTATGGTATGACATAAATAAAGTAAAGTTATTCTTCTAGGTTAATCTTATTAATACTCTTTCTCACTAGTGTTGCATGCAACACTAGTGAGAAAGAGTATTAAATATACTGCAAGGCAAGACATTTGGTAATTGAAGAATAACAAGCAAAAAAATAGCAGTCAGGTCTCTTGACAAAGTATAGTTGCTATTCTTTTTTTAGGCCCTACTTTAATGAAATTTTTGTTTGGAGGGAACGACTTCATTCCTTTGATTATTTCAGTTGAATTTAATAGAGAAGCCTGGCGTCTATTAAGAAATACTTTTCTTGATGAGCGTCAATTTTTTTAACGGAAATCTATCCTATACTAAATTCAGTAAAGAAAAAGGAGGAATCAAAGAAAGCTATTTTAAACAAACCAAAATTATAGGAGGAATAAATCATGACTGAAAATAAAGCTACTCAAGAAAGAACACCCCAAGAAAGATTGCAAGAAGAACAAGAACACAAGGAACATGTTCATCATACGAAAATTAATGCAGCGGCCATTGCGGATCATCTTTTAGGCAACATGCATACATTACATGTGAAACTGCACCAATATCACTGGTATGTAAAAGGAGCCAATTTCTTTACGTTGCATGAAAAATTTGAAGAGTTGTATAACGAAAATGAAAAATGGTTCGACAAACTTGCGGAGCGTCTAATTACTTCTGGGCATAAACCTGCTTCGACAACGGTTGAATTTGAAAAATATTCGATGCTTTCGGAAGATGCAGTTAATAAATACGCTAAAGCAGAAGACATGGTTGAAAATATTATCGAGGACTTCAGAAGCACTCGTGACCTAACTATTCGCGCGATTCGTTTAGCTCAAGACGAGGGTGACGATGCTTTAGAAGATACATTGATTGCTTTTAAAAATGACTTAGACAAGAACATTTGGATGCTGCAAGCGTTCATTGGTAAAGAAGCATTAGAAGATGATGACGCTCTTGATGAGGATGAAGATTAAGGTAAAAGTAGAAGCTGATTTAGGGATTGGAATTCTTTCCAGTCCTTTTTCCATTTTCTTGATGTGCATCAATTTTTTTGTAGTAAGAGACTTATATAATAAAAGCAGCGAATATAAACAAAATAAATAAAGGGGGAGAATGAATTGACTAAACATACCCATCATGAAATTGGCGACCACGCAGCCTGTATCCGCTTGGTTCCAATATTCAATCACTTAGAGGATAGCGCGATGAATTACATTGCTGAAAAAGCCCACACGAAACAGTATCAAAAAGGAGAGTTTCTGTTTCGTTCACAAGAAAAAGAGGATACTTTATATATTATCAATCGTGGGAAAATCCGTATTTATCGATTGGCAGACTCTGGCAAAGAGCAGCTAGTGCGGATCTTGAACCCTGGTGATTTCACCGGAGAATGGACCTTGTTCAACCCGGATGCAGTACACGAGGAATATGCCGAAGCAACCCGAGATACCGTTGTCTGTATGATTCAGCAAAAAGATGTCCAAGATTTTCTGGAACAATACCCAGCTATTTCTTTAAAACTATTGGCGGAAATGTCTAAACGGTTAGAAAGTTCAGAACGTCAAACGACACAAGTAGCCTTGGAGAGTGTCATTACCCGTTTAGTTTTGTTTTTGGCAGAAAATGTGGAACCTGAAATGGGCAACTCTCCCACCATCACCCTGCCGATGGAAAAAAAGGACATTGCTTCCTATTTAGGAACGACACCTGAGACCATCAGTCGCAAATTTGGAGAATTGGAGGACGAGGGATTGATTCAACAGCTGTCTGGGAAAAGGATCAAGATTCAGGATTTAGATGATTTATTGCTTTACAGCGAATAATCGGACACACTTTTTTCTACACGTTGGTGTTCTGTCGCTCTTCATTAACAACGGGACAGAACTCAGTGCTTTTGCTTCCATCTGTCCGTTTTTGGCTTTTTTAAGACAGAACGACCTTCATTCATTGGAAAAATAAAAGCACAAACATGATAACCCTCAAGTTTTTTTGTTTTATTTTTCTTTAAGATAGGGTTGTCGAACAAAACGTAAAAATAAGTAGGGGTGAATGTGCATTATTTTTGGGTGATAGTTGCCATCACGTTGTCAGCAGCGGGTGCATTCTTTGTCGTCCCTTTCACCAAGAACACGATTGGCGGCGAAGCAAAAACGTCTAACGTTGTTGAGGCAGATAGGTTAGCTATGGAAAAAGAAGAGGAAGTTGTAAAAGGAGCCGGCGTAATCGGACACGGAAAAGTGGCGTATTACGAAGCGAGTGACCAGGGAGATAAAAGTGTATTTACTGTTTGGTTTCCATGGAGCTTAGCCGGAATCTTGTTCAGCATCACCATGACTAGAATGACGCGAAAAATTGAAGAAATGAGCAAATAGAATGGAATTCGTATTAGGCGTTTTGAATCCCCATGCGGTGGAGATTGGTTCTGTTGTGATTCATTGGTATGGAGTCATTATTGCAGCGGGCATATTAGCGGCTCTCCAGTTGAGCACCAAGGAAGCAAAGAAAAAAGGACTGGAAGAGGATACCATTATCGATATGGCCTTATGGGCAATTCCGATTGGACTCCTCGGCGCTCGGCTTTATTATGTGTTATTTGAACTTGGTTATTATCTGCAAAATCCAGGACAAATCCTTGCGATTTGGAATGGCGGCATTGCGATTTATGGGGGATTGATTGCAGGAGGGGGTACGCTATATTGGTATGCAAAGAAAAAAGGTACTTCTTTGGCACTCGTTCTTGATATTTTAGCGCCCAATGTATTGTTAGCCCAGTCCATTGGTCGTTGGGGCAATTTTATGAATCAGGAAGCTCATGGTGGACCGGTTACTCGTCAATTCTTGGAAAATCTTTATTTACCTGAATTTATCATTGAACAAATGAATATCAATGGTACCTACTACCATCCGACTTTTTTATACAAGTCATTGTGGAGTTTGTTGGGCTTTGTCCTCATCGTCACTATACGGAACCGAAAACAGCTTTTGCGTCAAGGAGAAGTCGCTTTGAGTTACGTTTTGTGGTACTCAGTGGGTCGGTTCTTCATTGAAGGTATGCGAACGGACAGTTTATGGATTGGCGAGTAGATCCGCGTTTCACAAGCCTTGTCTCTGGCCCTGTTTATTGGCGCGATTGTAGTATGGTTTATACGCAGACAAGACTATCCACCAATTTATTATTATTCTGATGGCAATAAGGGGCAGAAAAAGACTATTAAGATGGTGAATTGAGCAAAAAGATAAAAAGAAGTGCAAAACTTGATATGCGTCAATTTTCGTTTGCTAAAAGTGAGCTATACTACAGTTGTAAAGAGGAAAAGGCAGTGTTCATTAATCTGCTGCGGATAAAATAAAAACACATAAAGGAGATAGGAATTATGGAAAAAGCTATATTGCAATTAGAAACGTTGTCTTGTCCAAGTTGTATGCAAAAAATTGAAGGTACCTTGAAATCAGTTAACGGTATTGATAAAGACAGCATTAAAGTATTATTCAACTCCAGCAAAGTCAAAACCAATTTTGATTCAGCTGTCACTTCGATTGAAGAGATTCAAAAAGCTATCGAAAACGTAGGCTATCCGGTCCTTAAAGCAAAAGTCAAGGCCGCTTAACAGATTAAATGAACTAGGCAATTCTGGAAGAAAAGCTATTTTTCCGGGATTGCTTTTTTGTTGCAATCCGATTCGAGGTGCTTAGAAACGATAAAAGAGAACTTTCTAAACTTGATAGCCGTAAATTTTTATTCGATAAAAAGAGGGTATCGTTATAACTGTAAAGAGGAATAAGTGTCATTGAGGCTGTTAGATCAAAAAAATAGTGAGAAGGGACACGTATTTTTTCAAAACTTGATGTCAGTCAATTAATTACTTAGGCAATTATCTTATACTGTGTTTATCAATAAAAGAGAAATTAAATTTGGAGGGAAAAAGCATGCAACAATATATATTAAGCAAGAAAAATGTTATCACCGTCATCAGTGGATTGTTAATCGCACTCGGTTTCTTCAGTCACTTTGTTTTAGAAAACGTAGGACTTTCAGAGTGGTCTTTGATCATCGCCTCTGTCTTTGGGATTACGCCAATTGCCATTCAAGCGTTTCAAGCAATGAAAGTCAAAGTCATCAGTATTGATGTCTTAGTCAGTATTGCAGCGATTGGTGCGCTTTTTATTCAAAATTATGAAGAATCGGCTATTGTCACGTTCTTATTCTTATTCGGACACTACTTGGAACAACGAACATTGAACCAAACGCGATCTGCTATCAAAGAATTGACTGAAATGGCACCCGAAAGCGCCTTGAAACAAATGGATAATGGCGAATTTGAAGAAGTAGAAGTGGATGATGTAGATGAAGGGGATATCTTGCTCGTTAAAACGGGTGCGAAAGTTCCAGTGGATGGCACAGTCCTTACGGGCGAAGGGCATATCAATGAAGCTAGCATTACAGGGGAAGCTGTTCCGGTCAACAAGCTAGCTGATGCAGAAGTTTTTGCAGGAACCATTTTAGAAAACGGAACGATTCAAATCAGAGCTGACCGAGTTGGTGAGGACACCACATTTGGAAAAATTATTGAACTCGTGGAAGAAGCACAAGATTCTAAATCCGAAGCGGAACGGTTCATTGATCGCTTTTCTAAATACTACACACCAGCTGTCTTGGTTCTGGCAATTGTTGTATGGGCGTTCAGTCAAAATATTGAGTTAGCAATCACCATCTTGGTTCTAGGTTGCCCAGGCGCATTAGTTATCGGAGTGCCTGTCTCAAACGTTGCCGGTATCGGGAATGGTGCTCGTAACGGTGTTCTTTTAAAAGGGAGTGAAGTCATTCAAGACTTCAGCAATGTGGATACAATTGTATTTGATAAGACAGGTACTTTAACTGTCGGAAACCCAACCGTTGCAGCGACTGAACTGTATGAAAAAGATTCTGCTGAAACGCTTGGCTATCTGGCCAGTGTGGAACGGGAATCAGATCATCCATTAGCAAAAGCGGTCTTAAATCAAATTGGAGAAACAAATTTTTATCCTGTTGAAGGAACTGAAGTCGTGAAAGGCGGCGGAATCGTTTCAAGTGTAGCTGGACATAGAGTGGCTGTTGGGGATGTGGCCTTGATGGAAAAAGAAAATGTCACTCTCAGCAAAAAAGTGCAAAAAGATGTCAAACGGTTTGAACAACAAGGGAACTCTCTCGTTTTGACAGCGGTCGACGGTGAATTAAAAGTACTGATGGGCATTCGCGATCAAGTCCGTCCGGGTGTGAAAGCTAATTTGCAGGAATTAAAAGACTTGGGCGTGAAAAATCTAGTCGTTCTTTCAGGAGATAACCAAGGAACCGTTGATGTGGTCGCCGGCGAACTTGGTTTGACCGAAGCTCACGGCCACATGTTGCCGGAAGACAAATCGGCTTATATCGGAAAACTTCAACAACGTGGTCAAATTGTAGCCTTTGTTGGAGATGGCGTTAACGATAGTCCGTCCTTAGCTTTAGCAGACATTGGAATCGCAATGGGAAGCGGAACGGACGTAGCGATTGAAACATCCGATGTCGTTTTAATGAACTCGAACTTCAGCAACTTGCCTCACGCATTAGGATTAGTAAAAGCCACCGCAAATAATATGAAACAAAATATCGTGATTTCAATTGGAGTAGTGTTGGTCTTGTTGACCAGCGTCTTCTTCAGCGAATGGATGAATATGTCTATCGGAATGTTGGTTCATGAAGGTAGTATCTTGGTGGTAATTTTCAATGGCATGAGATTAATGAAGTATAAGTTGAAAGGTCGAAAAGAACAAAAAGAAGTATCAGCACCTGCAGAGAAAGTAAAAATATCTTAAGAATAAATTAGAAGAGGCTGAGACAATAGTCCATCCTTGAAATGACAAAAGCGGAAACTCAGATTTTTAAATCTGGGATTTTCCGCTTTTTTGAGTTCTTGAAAAAAAAAGAAGAGTATTGTATTAACGGCAGTTGATCGTAAGTTAATTATTTTAATGGGAATCCGTGACCAAGTTCGAGCAGGTGTTAAACAAGACCTACAAAAATTAAAATCACTTGGTGTTAAAAATCTCACTGTATTATCAGGGGATAATCAAGGCACAGTTAATTTAGTTAAAAAGGAGCTAGGATTAACCGAGGCTCATGGCGATATGTTACCTGAGGACAAGCAAGCGTTTCTAAAAGAAAGACAGTCTACTGGTGAAATTATTGCTTTTATTGGTGATGGTGTGAACGATAGCCCTTCTCTAGCTACTGCAGAAGTAGGGATTGCTATGGGAAATGGGACAGATGTGGCTATTGAAAGTTCAGATATTGTTCTAATGAATTCCAATTTTAATCGTCTCCCCCATGCTTTAGGTTTAGCTAAAGGGACATATGCGAATATGAGACAAAATATTCTAATTGCTGTTAGTGTGGTGATAATATTATTGGTTAGTTTAATATTTAGTGAATGGATGTCTATGTCGATAGGTATGTTAGTTCATGAGGCAAGTATTTTAGTAGTTATTTTAAATGCAATGAGATTAAGAAGATATCAATTAAGATAATTGATCTATGTCAATTATCTTAAAAGAAATGTCCTGTATAATTTATTTAAAGGAGTGATAGATATGACTAAAGCAACATTAAAATTAGAAACATTAACTTGTCCATCGTGTTTACAAAAAATTGAAAGTGGTTTAAAACAGACAGCTGGTGTAGAAAAAGATTCTGTAAAAGTACTGTTCAATGCAAGTAAGGTAAAAGTAGATTTTGATGAAGAACAAGTCAATTTGAGTACAATTGAAAGAGCTATTGAAAACCTAGGATATTCAGTTATTAGTTCAAAAGTAAAGGAAGGTGTATAAAATGACAACAGCAAATGAAAGACAAGAAAAATTAGCTGCTGAAAAAGCATATAAAGAACACATTCATCATACTAAGATTAATGCTGTAGCTGTCACAGATCATATACTTGCTAATATCCATACCTTACATGTAAAATTACATCAATATCATTGATATGTGAAAGGCACAAATTTCTATTCATTGCATAGTGTTTTTGAGAATTTATACAATGAGAATGAGACATGGTTTGATAAGATTGCAGAACGTTTACTAGCTTCAGGATTTAAGCCAGCTTCAACAACTACTGAATTTCAGGAATTTACAATAATTTCTGAAGATCCGTCTGAAAAATATTATTCTGCTGAAGAAATGGTCATACAGTTAGTAGAAGATTTTAGGACTAATCGTGAATTTACCGTTCGTGCAATGCGTTTAGCACAAGAAGAAGCAGATGATGCATTAGAAGATTTACTAATTAGTTATAAAGATTACTTAGATATAAATATTTGGCAACTTCAAGCCTTTGTTAACAAGGATGCGTTAGAAGATGATGACTATATAGATAACGATTAATTAGGAGGAAAGCTGTATGGCACACCATCACCACCATAGTCATATAGATTGTATACGTTTAGTTCCGATTTTTAATCACCTAAATGAAGAACAAATGAGTTTAATTGCGCAATCAGCGCAAGAAGTACATTATGCAAAGAATGCGTTGTTATTTGGAAATGGTGATAAAGATGACACACTTTATATTATAAATAATGGGCGTGTACGTGTTTATAACTTAAATGAATCTGGTCGTGAACAAACTGTACGCATATTAAATCCTGGTGATTTTATGGGAGAAGTGGCTATTTTTCAAACTGAAAGTTACCATTCTAATTATGCTGAAGCAATATCAGAAGTGAGCATATGTAGAATTCATAAAAAGGATATGGATGACTATTTAGGCGCTTACCCAGAAATTATGAGAAGAATACTATCAGATGTTACGAAACGTTTACAGGTATCAGAAAAGCAAACGATGCAGGTTGGTATGGAGCAAGTAGAGTCTCGTATTATTGATTTTCTATCAGAATACGTTGAAGATGAAGAAAACCATACTTATGTGACTTTACCAATGTCGAAAAAAGATCTAGCCTCGTACTTGGGTACAACCCCAGAAACAATAAGTCGTAAGTTCTCATCATTGGAAGAGAGAGGTTTAATTAAACAGCATACTCAAAAATATGTTGAGATATTTGATTTAGATAAGTTATTATTTGCATCAAGTTAAGTTAAATGGTTCTGTGTCAAATAGTATTGGTCAGCAACACTATTTTTACCAAATGTTGAAAAATGAGGAACAGGATCTTCTAAACTCAAACCTAAAAACCAGCGATAAGCGATATTCACTTCTATTTCTTTTATTGTTTGTCTCATACTTTTAATACCAAATAGATATTGAATCATTGGTAATTTAATTAGAAGAATAGGATCCAAGCTAGGACGTCCTTGGATTTCATCGTATTTCTCTTTAACCAATTCATAAATAAAGGAGAAATCAATACATTGATCTATTTGCCGCAATAAATGGTCCTGTGGGACCAAGTCTTCAAGAGAAAAGAAACCGATTTGTGCGCGTTTACTCATATCTTGTTTTGAGAGCATCTGGATACACCTCCAATTGATACTCTTATTTTAACGGATAAAAAAAGACAAAGCACTAAAAACTAGTACTTTGTCTACAGTCTGAAAGCCCCATTTAAGGGGCTTTTTTATCTATAAAATAAAGTTCAGAAAAGTCTCAATCGTGCCACTTTCATACATGATGTATAGTCCAAGTGGAATGAATACTAAGGGCACAATGATTCGCTCGTATTTTTCAATTGTCTCGGATATTAACGGAATAGAAGATAGCACCCGACTAAGCTCGCAAAAGATAATTATGCCGATTGCAAACACAAGCAACGCCACGAGGGTCTGTGACCAATCTAACGAAGCAAAATAAGGTATATAGATACCTAAATTATCTCCGCCAGACGCAATTGTCAGCAATGTGACTGTCCAAAACAGTTGATTTGCCTTGCTTTGTTCTAATCTTTCAATAATTTCTTCCTCTTCTTCTTCCTCACCTTCTCCAACAATTGCAAAGCGAATCCCTAAATAGATAGGGATTAAACCAAGCAATCCAACCATCCATGCTTCAGGCACGAAATTGACGACATAAGCAGCAACTAAACTCGCCCCTACAAGTAAGCCAGTTCCTAGATATTGCCCCGCATAAATATGCCATTTCTGTTTATTCTGTGATAGCTGTGCAAATAAAATAATTAAAATAATTAAATAATCGATACTGGTGGAAATATAAACACCAATAGCAGATATGATTGTCTGTCCCATAAAAAAACCTCCAGTATTAGTCAGTAATAAATCAGCAGATTTTAGGAGAGCACAGACACATTAATTTAGCTATCGCTAATGGGTAATGTCGAACGTAGGAAAGCATTTTACTCCTCCTCAAAACGTAGTTACAAAGTAATTTCTAACTGGAATTCGGTGACTACTTCCTTGTAAAGTATAACCCACTATACTTTACAAGGTAAAGTGTGGGCTCTCCGAGGGGTCTTGCAGACGGCTCTGTCGGCTCTTTTGAGCCGAGTATCAGCGCACCCTTATGGTGGCATTTAGCTGATACCTGTTTGACGTTTTGCTACTCTACCTTTTCGGTAGGTATGCAAACCTCAAACCAAAATAAAAACCCCCTTCGACTTTCGTCAGGGGGCTTTTATATTTAAGTGCATTTAATTTTGAAGATTACCCTCAAAATATAGACCAAAAACATCGACATTATTATTAATGGTTTGATGAAAACGAGTGATATTTTTGAACGTAAATTCATCACTATGATTTTCAAAGTATCTTCTTAACTGAATAATATTTTTTAAATCATTATCTGCAACAACAGTTAATAATTCATCTTTAAATTTACCAGTCATCTCTCAAAAATCTCCTAGCTATTTTTCTTCTTTAACCACATACCGTCAATCATCTTGTTGATTGCTAAAGTATTATTATTAATTGCCACGTCAAACAATTCATCTGATTTTTGAATACAAATCATTAAAATGGTAATTATGATATTGATTTTTGGGATTCTTTTCCAGCTGGAATGGACGAGTTAGCGAAAATTTTTAGAATGGTTGTCATGGGTGAAGATACCGTAAAAGGAATTGCATTAACTATGGAAATATTGCGGATGCTGCGACTATAGCTAAAGAAGCCTTAGAGGCGTTCTGTGACTTACTACAAGAAGAAGGAAAAGGTTGCTTTAAAGATCCAGAAAAAATTGCCAAATCATTCAACGTGCAATTACCATGAGTTATCGTTTAGGTAGACTTTCACAAGAATCCATCAATGTCGTTCTAAGTGTTCTTGTACGTGAAATTCGTGCGCTTGAAAAGAACATCAAAGACTTGGAAAAGCAATCAAGCAATTATTTGTCGGCATTCGAGAATATCAATATTTGCCCGGTGTTCCAGGTATTGGAAAGGTGTACTCCACTTAATTAATCGTTGAAATCGGTCAAATTGAACGATTGGAAAATCAAACAAAATTGGCAAAATATGCAGGCTTATATTCGAAAGTCAAACAATCTGGTAACTGTCAGTCATAAAATACACCTCTGACAAAACAAGGGAATCGCTATTTTGGATACTACTTAGTTAAAGCTACCAACTCTATAAAAAAGTATCTTCCTGAATATAAAGTTTTTTATCAAAGCAAATGTAAAGAGGTCCCAAATATAAACACAAACGAGCAATCGTCTTAAGTTACGCGTCTTGTGGATACGCTACTACGTAACCATCGACTCTACGCGTTGCCAAGGAGAGTAATAGGTAAATAACATTCTGTTATTGACGCAAACCTTTGAAATCCCCTGTAAAAAATTTGATTTTAGGCGGAGCTAGTTAAGTGCGCTTCAAAACAGGTTACACAATAAAAATATTTTCAATCTTCAACTTGACTTATTACCATTAGATTTATTGACAAGAGCCTTTAAAATATATCTATTTTCGGTTTTTTATATTCAACAAGAAAAGACAAGATTCTCGAAGTACTGGAAGATTCTCGTCTTTTCTTTCATTTCATTGTTATTTAAGAGTTATCGTTACGATAATTTTGTCCATTTATTTTCTTAAAATCACAACTAAATTTTATCATAAAAAAAATGATTCCTATAAGTTAGACTAAGAATCTAACTTTTGGGGATCGGTTCAAAAAGTCTAGTTTCTTTATAAATTCATGAAATTATCAAATTCTAAAAATTCATTATATCCGAGAATGATTGAGGAAGAGAACAAATCTCTTGTCGAAGAAATAAAAAATGCACGAGAAAAAATTGCTTCTTTCACTGAAGAAAAAGAATATCAAGTCGGAGAGTAGTTAGCAAAAATGTAAGATTCAATCACCACTTTGGAGAATACGATTGAATCATTTAAAGGGAACATTTCAGATAATCAAACCAAAATTTCTGATATCGAAAAGACGATTCAGTTGATTGAATCGAAAATTGACGAACTCAAAAAAGGTGTGTGAGATAACATGTCAAAGAAACGAATTCCGGTATTTTTAGACACGGAACATGAAGATGCTTTGAAAGAATTATAAACCTATCTGCCCGTTGACGAGGATATTAAAGATAGTCCGATGATTCGATATGCGCTGCTTGAATTACTTAATCGGGTGAGAAAAGAAATAAATTTCGAAAAAAAAAGTATTGGATTCTTTGTCTTTATTAGAGATTATGACCAATGCAAAATTGGAGCAAGATCATACCAAAATACAAGACCTTTTTTCTTCTGATGTTTATCAAGAAGCAGTCACAATGAGTAAGAAAGTTGTTCGAAATAAGAACTATCGCTTTAAAAACAGGAAGGACGAATCAAAGAAAGAAGAAAAGAAAAAGGTCAAATCTGTTCAAGAAGATGTCAAAAAAGAACGTGATTTTAATGATATTGTTTCCCAATATTTACCAAAATAATTGAGGGTTGATGGTGGCACCTAGGTGGCACTTTTTACAAAAAGTACCACCTAGGTGCCATCGGTAGTGGTATCTGGGTGCCACTAAAAAAGCCGCAATGATATCACTTTGAAATCTCTTAAAACCCAATAGGCACAGCCTATTTTCCACCTTCTAACTAGAAGGTGGGGGTATCTACCTTATGCTCTTTCCCTTTTTTTGATCTAAAAGAAGCAATCGATTTACCTGTTCCTTCCCTTTTTTATCAATATTTTTTCCTAAACGGTGAGTATAATTGTCGCTTTTCATTTTTATTTTAATATTCAAATTGAAGACAAGGAGTTCGGTTATTTGATTTATACAATTAGTGACATTCAAAAATTATGTACACCAATATTTTTAGAATGGAAAATAAAAAAAGCTTTTCTGTTTGGGTCATACGCTCGAAACGAAGCAACAGAAACCAGTGATTTAGATATTTTAATCGACGGTGAAGGGTCTTTGCTCCAAAATATATTTGATGTGATTCGGTTAAAAAGTAAATTAAGTAGCGCATTAAAAAAAGAGATCGACCTTACTACACTACGTGCAATCAACGCAGAAACAAACCAAAAAAGAAACCCACTTCTCAAAGAAAATATAGAAGCAGATTGTGTAATGATTTATGATTTTAAAACGAGCGACTCATTTAAAGTAAAGGGTTGAAGCGCAGATACCATTGATCAATTTTTACAAAACTTTTGATTAGTTAGAGAGAAAAAACTTTGCAAAATAGTTTACTTTCGTTATGATAAAAAAGAGAAATGGCGTACAGCGTTTGCTGTGCAGACGCTGTAGGATTTTTGCGCTAGCAAAAAATCCTTGTAGCCTTTCTGGTGTCACTTCAGCTTGCTGTGCGAGCTGAAGTGACCGTGAACCCCCATTTACTAATAGGGGGGTTAGGAAACGACTTCCTACATGTAACGAGGTCAGAAAAACCTTAGTGCTGCAAGGGATTGAGCAATTTTAAAGTTGGTTACATTTTTGACCGATAAAAGTTGAGAATGTAACCAACTTTTTTAGACAGAAAATCGCAAATAGTTTTAATGTAAAAAAACGATCGGTACTGATTGCTGCATTTTGATTTTTTCAAAATTTCTTGCTATAATAAATGTGCGAAGCGATATTAAAGAACAAGCATGTTTACACCAAAAAGCCCTCCTACTGCGAATAGGAGGGCTTTTTTTGCGCTGTTGCGACTCCAGCGTTGGGGCCAGAAGGCAACTGCTTCGACTATCGGCTAATCGTCTAGCCAGCGATCAACTAGTAAGAGTACTAGACCCACGAATAGTGGAGCGATAATCAGCGATATTAAAGTTTCTAGCATATTTACACCCCCTCACGGGGCAGTTGCCATTAACGAGTATAACATGAACAATTCAAGTGATCAGTTGTTTCTTTATTTTCTATTGTCTTTATAATAATCCATAAAAAGAGGAGTTGATATTGTGCACGGTGCAGAGGATTCTCGGCTAACCTATGAACTTTCCCGCTACTTGACCAATACAGAATGGGATCGAATCGAACGAACCAAAAAAATTTATGAAAGGATCAAGAGTGAGGAAGAACTGAACCAACTCAGTAAATCCACAAAAATCCCTTTCGACCATTTACGGCTGATCATGCAAGGTGAGATCATAGCGGACGACTATATACTAAAATTACTAGAAGAAAACATGTAGTTTTCTTACTACATGTTCCTCTACTTTGATTGCTGCATTCAATCGGTTTCGCTTGGCAAAGCGAATTCATGTATACTAAAAGAAAAACAAACGAGGTGGCACCCTTGTGACAACGGACAGATAACCAAAACAAATGTTGACAGTAAAAGAACTTGCTGAATTTTTTGGTATCAGCAGACAAGCTAGGTCGTCCCGATTTGCTTGAAGCGTTCGAAGTTCCTGACACAGCAGCTGCACGTATACTAAGACTAAAAACTGATAGACCAACATTAAGAAAAGAGAATATATTACAGAAAATATAACTTTAAGGTGGAATAGTTATGGGTAAATTCTTTTCAAAATATGATTATTTTTTATATTTTATTGTCGCTATTTTAAGTTTAATCGCATTTCTAGCAAGACATAGTACAACTTGGTTAGTGTTATTTTTCGGGTGGTTAAGTATTGGATTTACTCATGTTGCAAGAAAAAAGCACAAGTAGCAAAGTAAAAAAAAACTTGGAAAGAAAAATCTTTGCAAGTTTTTTTTACTTTAATTGAGATTTTATCCATTCTATTGCAGAACTTTTGCTATTATTTGTTTGAACATCTGGATTAATAGGAACATTTTTATAAATTTTATTTGTTCTGTCTTTTACAAAAGCAGAAGTTATTTGTAATGTCGATCCATCGTATAAATAGACAGTTTGATTGGCAGAAGTGTAACCTGCTGAATCAGACCCAAAAAATTTAACATTAGGGATCCCCTTAAAGCACAAAGCGGTTAATTCGCCAGAACTCCCTGTATTACTGTCTATTAATATGGCAATCGGCACTTTTTTTATTTTTTTGTTATCACTTATTTTTATTGTTGAGATGTTACTGTTTAATTTGCCACTTTTAAGAGTTACAGGCTCTAAATCGTTGTTTCTATCGGTTCTGTTGCAAAGTTTTAAATCTACTATCAAATAAGGTAGAATAATAGAAAAAGATAGCAGGAGGAATGACGATGAATCCTTTTAAAGGAAAGCAATTTCAGCAGGATGTGATTATTGTAGCCGTGGGCTACTATCTTCGTTATAACCTTAGCTATCGTGAAGTTCAAGAAATCTTATATGATCGTGGCATTAACGTTTCTCATACGACGATTTACCGTTGGGTGCAAGAATATGGCAAACTACTCTATCAAATTTGGAAAAAGAAAAATAAAAAATCCTTTTATTCATGGAAAATGGATGAAACGTACATCAAAATTAAAGGAAAATGGCATTATTTGTATCGAGCCATCGATGCAGATGGTTTAACCTTAGATATTTGGTTACGTAAAAAACGGGACACACAAGCAGCCTATGCTTTTCTTAAGCGGTTAGTGAAGCAGTTTGATGAACCGAAGGTTGTAGTCACAGATAAAGCCCCCTCTATTACAAGTGCCTTTAAGAAACTAAAAGAATACGGCTTTTATCAAGGGACAGAACATCGTACCATTAAATACCTGAATAATTTGATTGAACAAGACCATCGTCCAGTAAAGAGACGCAATAAATTCTATCGAAGTTTACGCACTGCCTCTACCACGATTAAAGGCATGGAAGACATTCTAGGATTATATAAGAAAACCCGAAAAGAAGGCACTCTCTTCGGGTTTTCGGTCTGTACTGAAATCAAGGTATTATTGGGAATCCCAGCTTAAATCATAGATACCGTAAGGGATTTTATTCTTTATTTAAAACTTTGCAACAGAACCATTTTTTTGATATAAATACTCAGCAGTACGTAAAATTTGTGTTGTTTCACCTGAATATGAAATAAGAATAAAACAGACTTTTTCTTCTCGTTGTGCAGCGGTAACATAAGCTAAGTCAGCTCGTTCTAACACCTGCACTTTTTTTCCTAGACGAATCATTTTATTTTCAAAGCTGTAAGCTGGTTCAATCAAATCGCCTACTGAATAAATGTAGATATGCTCACTTCCATTTAACAATGAGCCAGCTTCCTCTAAATTTTGATAGCGGATTAATTCCAAAGTATCTGATACTGTTTCCTTATAAAGATGACCAATATTATTTGCAATATGCCAGTTACTATCTGTTTCTTTAAAGGGGAAATTTGGATTGATTTCTTTAAAATGAGCGTTAAAGTAATGTATCTCTTCCAAATATTTATTACGAAAATCTCCATAGCCGGTATATCCTAATTTCTGACAAAAACGGACGATTGTAGATGGAGAGATGTATAGTTCATTTGCAATTTTTCGTGTTGAAATGGTTTCTATTTCTTGTTCATGATTTAAAAAATACTGAGAAATACTTTGTTCTATTTCAGTCATTGTATTTTGTTCTTTCAAATGATCAGTAATTAACATATTTTCCTCCTTAACAAATGATTAAATTTTAAATTGAATCAATACATGTAACATATGTTGGCAATACATTGCAGTTGTCAGATAAAGTTACATTAAAAACAAATATAATAAAAAGGTAACCAAAAAAACACTTTTAAAGTGATTCTTGGTTCTGTTGCAAAGTTTTAAATAAAGAATAAAATCCCTTACGGTATCTATGATTTAAGCTGGGATTCCCAATAATACCTTGATTTCAGTACAGACCGAAAACCCGAAGAGAGTGCCTTCTTTTCGGGTTTTCTTATATAATCCTAGAATGTCTTCCATGCCTTTAATCGTGGTAGAGGCAGTGCGTAAACTTCGATAGAATTTATTGCGTCTCTTTACTGGACGATGGTCTTGTTCAATCAAATTATTCAGGTATTTAATGGTACGATGTTCTGTCCCTTGATAAAAGCCGTATTCTTTTAGTTTCTTAAAGGCACTTGTAATAGAGGGGGCTTTATCTGTGACTACAACCTTCGGTTCATCAAACTGCTTCACTAACCGCTTAAGAAAAGCATAGGCTGCTTGTGTGTCCCGTTTTTTACGTAACCAAATATCTAAGGTTAAACCATCTGCATCGATGGCTCGATACAAATAATGCCATTTTCCTTTAATTTTGATGTACGTTTTATCCATTTTCCATGAATAAAAGGATTTTTTATTTTTCTTTTTCCAAATTTGATAGAGTAGTTTGCCATATTCTTGCACCCAACGATAAATCGTCGTATGAGAAACGTTAATGCCACGATCATATAAGATTTCTTGAACTTCACGATAGCTAAGGTTATAACGAAGATAGTAGCCCACGGTTACAATAATCACATCCTGCTGAAATTGCTTTCCTTTAAAATGACTCATCGTCATTCCTCCTGCTATCTTTTTCTATTATTCTACCTTATCTGATAGTAGATTTAAAACTTTGCAACAGAACCAATCGTCGTATGAGAAACGTTAATGCCACGATCATATAAGATTTCTTGAACTTCACGATAGCTAAGGTTATAACGAAGATAGTAGCCCACGGCTAAAATAATCACATCCTGCTGAAATTGCTTTCCTTTAAAATGATTCATCGTCATTCCTCCTGCTATCTTTTTCTATTATTCTACCTTATTTGATAGTAGATTTAAAACTTTGCAACAGAACCATATTCATTTAATGATTGTAGAAAATGGATTGGGGGCAGTAGATAAATTTACAGAAGATAGTTCAATTAATGATGATTACAGAATTAACTACTTAAAATCTCATTTAATAGAAATGAAGCAAGCGATATATGAGGGTGTGGAAGTCTGGGGCTATATGGTTTGGAGTCCTATAGATATTGTCAGTTCAAGCACAGGGGAGATGAAAAAGGGATATGGGTTGATTTATGTCAATAGAAATGACAACCAGAAAGGAAACTTTGAAAGATACAAGAAAAAATCCTTTTGTTGGTATAAAGATGTTATTGGTTCCAATGGGAATAACTTGTAGGAAGCCACTGGTTACTCATGAACTGTAAATGTAGAAAATTTTTAGATTTACAAGTCTCTGATATTTCAATTTAAGAAAAGCTTATTATTAAGATGAGAATTACAAAGGGAATTAATTGGCTAAAATCCTTTAATCCTCACACTTACGTAAAATTGAGATAGGATAAGAAAAAGCTTAACAGGGAGTGGTATATCTTTTTTAATGCTACAAGGTGTAATCAGATATTGTTGAGTATCCATCGGATTACTATCAAAATCGGTTACTTGTATTTCAAAAATATGACAAAATATTTCTATTTGTTTCTATTTGTTTTAAATTCTATTATTTCGAATATTATTTGTTCTATTTGCTATGCTTTATATAAATAATATTTATTAAAAGTATAGGAGAACTGTTTGTGAAAAAAAATATTTTTATTTCCAGTATTTTAATGTTGTTTTCTATGTCAGTGGTTTCTGCATATGCGGAGGATCTAGACAATGAGATCGGTAAACAGGAACAGAAAATTGATGTTATAAAGAAAGAAACAAAGACCATAGAGGAGCAAAAGTTAGATACCGATAATTCAATTAAGAAAATTGATGCCGAGATTAAAGAAATACTCGAAAATAAATCAGTTACAGAAAAAAAAGCAAATGAAATTTCTAAAGAAATAACGGAGCTCACTATAAAGATTAACAAAAGAAAAGATTTACTAAGAAATCAAGCTAGAGATATTCAAACTTCTGATTCATCAAATAGTTTAATGGAGACATTACTCAGTTCAGAATCTATTAGTGATGCAATAAATAAAGCAGTTGCCTCTATTACGATTATGAACGCGAGTAATGGTATAGTGGAACAACAGCAGATGGATATAGAAAAAAGTGTTGTACTTGAAAAAGAATTAGAAAAAAAACTAGCTGACATCGAAGATCAATCTTCTGAATTAGATAAGAAACAGAGAAACTTAGTAGATATCAAATTGGGACAAGAATTAGAAATAGCTGAATTATCCTTATCCCTAAATACTGAAGAAGAAAAGAAACAGAAACTCATTGAGGAAAGAGATGAGGCAGAAAAGAAAAAGAAATTAGCTTTAGAGGCTTTGGAAAAGCAACGAAAAATTGAAGAAGAAGCTAAAAGAATGGCTGATTTGGAAGTATCTAAGAAACAAGAGACAAGTAATAATAATTCAGCAGAGAATGCGGAATTGGTTGATGAAAAACCAATAAAAGAAAATCCAAGCGAGACAAGTAAATCTGAAGAAAATGTTGTATCGGATGAAGAAAAAAGCAACGTAGATTTGTCTTCCAAAGAAAAAGATGTTCCATCAACCGAGGAGTCTAGTTCGTCAAATAATGGTTGGACTAGGCCTCTGGATTCTATTAATATTTCAAGCCGATTTGGGTTTCGCTCAGATCCTACAGGATATTCTGGAAATCAGCATGACGGTTTAGATTTTACCGGATCTACTGGAACTCCGATTTATTCAATTAATTCCGGAGAAGTTGTTGCGGCAGGTTATGGACCGTCTACTGGAAATCATGTGATTATAAAACACTCTAACGGTATGTATAGTTATTATATGCATATGAGTACACCACCGGCGGTATCAGTAGGCCAGTCAGTCTCTTCAAGAGAATACTTAGGAGGGATGGGAACGACGGGTAATTCTACTGGAGTTCACCTTCACTTGGGCATGTCTACAGGATTGTGGTCCGGTTTTGTGGACCCAGCGACTTATATAGGCTTATAGAATTGCAAATTTTTTTGTTTTAGAAAAATCTAGTGTTTAAGGCAGTATGCTTTATTACGCTAGATTTTTCATTTGATTTATACACCTTTTTTTAAACTATTCGAAGTAATAGAATTAACTTTTAATACGTTAAAGAAAAGTATAAAGAATATAAATTAGATAATTATTTCAATATTTTTCAAAATAGTTTAATCTCATTTATAGAATGTGGTTTAGATATCGACGTAAATTTAGGTAAAAATTGGTACTATATGTTCAAAAGTAATCGGTCGAAGCTAATTACACAGAAGAAAAACCGTATTTTTTAAAAAAACATATGAATGATTTGACATATGTGTGATTGGTCATTTATAATATTATTACATTAACTAAAGGATGAGTAAGATGTCAAAAGAAAGAAAAAAAGAAATACGGAGAAAATTGATTAAGCTTTTAAATGAAAATCCTAACTGGTTAGATAGTGATCATACAGAACTAAAAAAAGAAATTCAGTTGTTGGGACAGTTTCTAGGATATAGCTCCAAAAACAAAAAAATTGGAGACTTAACTTTAGAAAAATATTTAAAATTACTTAGCTTAGGTTTCAATAACCAAGAAATAAAAGGAATCTATCAGTTATCTGAGGGTAGCTTTAAGGAGTGGTTGAAAGAGCATGATTTTTATCGGCGAAATGTGGATGAGATTTTAAATGAAAACAAAGGATTCAAAAACTATGATTAATCATAAACAATATTTAGGAGGTAACATAAATGGACAAAGATGAAATCAACAACAAAAATCATTCTCTTAAAAACGAGACTAGTAACCATGGGGGTACTGAGCATAAACATAATGAAGAACACGATCACAGCCATGGGAATATCCCAGTGTATTTTTACTTCATTGGGTTAATCGCATTTTTAATTGCTCTATTTTTAGGAGAAGATCTACTTATACTTTCTAACATGTTATTTAGTATTACGGTGGTTTCTGCAGGGTACCATGTAATCATAGAGGGCTTTGGAGATACAATAAAAGATAGTTTGAAAACAAAAAAATTTATGCCTAATATTCATTTTTTAATGGTATTAGCAGCAGCTGCTGCAATGATTATTGGCAGTTTCGAGGAAGCTGGTCTATTAATTTTGATTTTTGCAGGAGCACATTTCTTAGAAGATTACGCAGAGGGTAAGAGTAAGAGAGAAATTACGAATCTGCTAAAGCTAAATCCCACGGAAGCCAGAAGACTATCAATTGACAACTCTGTTGAAGTCGTGTCAGTTGATCAATTAGTGGTCGGAGATAAAGTGCAAGTTTTAAATGGAGGACAAGTGCCTACAGATGGAAAAATAATCTCTGGAACAACATCAATCGATGAGTCGTCTATAAACGGTGAAAGTATTCCAAAAGAAAAAACAGTAGGTGACGATGTATTCGGAAGTACAATTAATGGTACCGGTTCGTTTGTTATGGAAGTTTCAAAAGATAGTAGTGATACTGTATTTGCAAAAATATTAAAACTAGTTGATCAATCGCAGAAAAATTTGAGTAAAACAGCAACAACCATAAAGAGGTTAGAGCCCAAGTATGTGACCTTAGTATTGATGATTTTCCCATTTATATTGGTCTTGGGTCCAACAGTTTTTGGATGGAGCTGGAATGTAACTTTATATCGAAGTATTGTATTTTTAATTTCATCTTCACCTTGCGCATTAGCAGCTAGTGCGGTACCAGCTACTTTATCAGCGATTTCTAATTTAGCTAAGAGAGGTGTACTGTTTAAAGGGGGATCATTTTTATCTAATTTAGGGGAACTTAAAGCTATTTCTTTTGACAAAACAGGGACTTTGACGAAAGGAAAACCCGTTGTTACAAATCAATATTTCATTGATGGGGTCGACGAAGAAGAGGTAATCGACGTTATTGTATCAATGGAAAAAGAATCAAATCATCCTTTAGCGACTGCTATAGTTAGTAATTTTCCACATACGGAGACAAAAACACTATCAGTAGAAAATGAGGTTGGCAGAGGATTAGTATCAACTTTCAATGATAATGAGTATAGAATTTCTAAACCTTCGGAATTTAACAGTTATGATAAAAACATAAAAGAAAAAGTTAATGAGTATTCAAAAGACGGAAAGACTGTTGTTTTAATAGCAATTAATAAGGAAGTTATAGGTTTAATTGCATTAATGGATGTCCCTAACTCGAATGCAAAAGATGCAATAGAATACTTCAATGATCAAGGTGTTCACACTACTTTAATTACAGGAGATGCTAAACTTACGGGTGAATCGATTGGCAATGAGCTAAAGATTGGTCAAGTAATTGCTAATGTTTTACCGGAAGATAAGGCGAAAATTGTTAAACAGCAACAGGATTCATATGGACTAACTGCAATGGTAGGTGACGGAGTCAATGATGCGCCAGCTTTAGTTAATGCGGATGTAGGAATTGCTATGGGCGATGGAACGGATGTTGCTATCGATGTAGCGGATGTGGTTCTAATGAAGAATGACATATCGAATTTAGTTTATGCTCATAAAGTATCTAGACGATTAAATAAAATTGTCTGGCAGAATATTATCTTTTCAATGTTTATTGTGTTGCTATTAATATCATTAAACTTTTTAGGTAAAATGACTATAGGAATAGGAGTTTTAGCTCACGAAGGAAGTACTGTGTTGGTTATTTTTAACGGATTGAGATTATTAATTCCTCAAAAAGAAATGTGAAAATTATAGGACGGAGATTCTAAATGAAAAATAAGGATTTAGAAAGATCAGTTGAGGGAGCCCAGAAAATCGTAAAAGTACTCAATGATCGAACCAGACTAAAAATACTGTTTTTTTTGTCGAAACAAGAAAGAAATGTCTCTGAATTACAGTCATTGGTCCAAAGATCACACACAGCAACATCGCATCATCTTTCTAAGTTGAAAAGTAATAGGATGGTTTCAGCAGAGCGTAAAGGAAAGTATATGTACTACTCCTTGAATGATGAACATATAAAAACTATTTTAAAAGTTCTGTTTGAACACACTATGGAAGAGGGTGAATTTTGTGGGACACCATCACAAAAAAGATTATTATAGAGATGACCACCATAAAAGTAACACTTACAAAAAAGAACATCATGGTAATCATGGTTCCTATAGAAGTAACAGAGGCTGCTTAGGCTGTTTAACTCAAATATTCCTAGTTTTAATTATAGTATCATTTATCTTTATCAGTGTTAATTTGTGATTATTAGCTGATGTGTTAAGTAATTGAGGTAAATATTTTGATACGGAGGAACTCAATGAATAGAGAAGAAATTTTACAAACAATCAAAGATCTAATAGCTAATGGCAATATTGAAGAAGCAAATGCTCTTTTGAATGAACAAGCTACATTCTTAGCAGATTATTATGATCAGGCAGCTGGATTATTTGAAAATTTAGATACTGTGCAAATACCTTTTTTTAATAACAAGGAAACTATATTGTTGTTATGGGAAAAACTTTCAAATTTATTCAATAAATAAATATTTAGATGATGAGGGCTTTCATGTTATTTGTAAGTGTAATATCAATATTCGTTCTTCTAAGTGTAGATCAGATTGCTAAATTATTGACAGTTAATATTTTTGCATTATATGAAGAAAGAGTCATTATTCCCGATATTTTTTCACTGACCTATATTCAAAATAGTGGGGCAGCTTGGGGGATTTTGAGTAATAATACAAACTTATTGATTGTTATATCGGTGCCCATAATCGCTATGTTGGGTTGGCTAATGTTAAAAAGTAAAAAAAAGATTCTGACGAGTGGCCTGAATTTTATTATTGCAGGTGCATTGGGAAACTTAGTAGATCGAATAAGGATTGGCTATGTAGTTGACATGCTACGTCTTGATTTTCTAAATTTTCCTGTATTTAATATTGCAGATGTAATGTTGACGTTTGGTGTGCTTTTGGTGATCACTGATTATCTATCAGATAAAATATCAAATGTAGAGAATAAAAATCATTGATTTTAATGGTCTTATGCAAGACATTCTGAGAAAAGTGCTATTAAAAAGTATCTGCTTAAATATATTCCATAAATTTTACTGATGTGACACAATCTGATTCTGTCACATTCGTTAAAATCGCTCCATCCTTAGAGGCTCTAAGAGGAAATCACTTTTCTTTTAGGGCCTTTTTTCTATAGCTTGTTTAAATGTGACTTATTATCTGTTATAATCATATTAAGTAACATTTGAGAGGGGACTAAAAATGAAGAGCGTGGAACCGATTCGCGATAAAAAAAAGATCGATGCCATGAAGGCAATTTTAGCTTCCGGAAAATATGGGCAACGAAATTTGGTGCTTTTTTCGATTGGAATCAATACGGCGTATCGAATCTCCGATTTAAGACAGTTAAAATTAAGTGATGTGTTAGAAATTTCCCGTGGTCGGGTGATTGTCAAAGAACGTCTGGCCATGAAGGAACAAAAAACAGCGAAACACAATTCGGTCTTCATTTCGAACAAATTACGAAAAGTGATTCTTGATTATGTTCAATCCGAATTTCCTGAGCAGCTGCAAGTACAAGACTTCAGCAAGTATTTGTTTCCAAGTCGAAAAGGAGCAGATACGCCCTTGACCCGACAAAGCCTTTGGCGGATCATTCATGAAGCTGGAACAGCGGTTGGGTTGAAAGAAATTGGTCCCCATTCGATGCGCAAGACCTTCGGCTATTTTTTGTACAAGCAAGGGACCAAAACAGAGATCATTCAGTCGCTGCTCAACCATTCTTCACAACGGGAGACCTTACGCTATATTGGGATCACTCAGGAAGATAAGGATACCGCAGTAAAGAGTTTGGATTTATGACAGAATAACGCCCTATATAATAGAAGGAAAAATTCAAGAGGTGAGAAAATGAACGAAAAAAAACGGCCTAACTTTCCTGATAAATATCACTTATCTCGCAAAGAGTCTGTGTATTTATTGAAGAAAAACATTGTGGAACTGGTGTATAATGCGGGGAAATTCGAAGGATTGAATACAACGTTGTTACAAACAGAAGAGATTATTAAATATAATCGGGCCAATAACGTGGCTGTAGATGATGTCCTGACCGTCGTTAACTTAAAAAGAGGCTTTGAAATGCTTTTAAACGACGTACAGGAGCCCCTGTTAGAGACAAGTAAGCGGATTAATCGGATAGTTGCAGCGGAAGATGCCCTTTTTCCTGGTGAAATAAGAACCGGCGGAGTAGAAGTATCGACTATTCAAGGAAGATATGTGCCACCAATGTTAACTGAAGATGAGGTAAAGAATCAATATGACGAAATAATGAATCAAGAGATATCAGAGACAGAAAAGGCATTGCGACTGTTTCTATTCATTTCGAAAAATCAAATATTTTGGGATGGCAATAAGCGAACAGCATTGTTAACTGCTAACAAGATAATGTTCAGCCAAGGTTTGGGATTGTTGTCCATTCCTGAAAGTGTATTTGCAAAATTTAATGAACTGTTATCTATGTACTATAATAGCGACCAATCTAGTGATGAATTAAAAATTTTATCATTTATACATGAAGAATGTATTTATGGTATTCGTTATTTATAGTAAACAATAGAACAGTTACTGAATTACAATAAGCCAATAAAAAGGAGAGTATGTAATGTCATTAATGTCAATAAATTATTTTGGATATGCTGTATATAATGTAACTGTGGAAGAATCAATAGTAAACTTGTTACGATTTGAGATATGGATTTGAGTCAATATCTTGGACATATTTTAGTAGAGACTGTTACGTCATTTTTGCTTTTGCCAACTCTTCAAACTCCTGTGGGGTTAGATAGTGAATCGAGCTATGGATTCGATTTCGGTTATAAAACCCTTCAATGTAGCTAAATAGTGCTCGATTTGCTTCTTCAAAATCTGAGTAGCTAGTCGTGTAGACTTCTTCCTTTTTCAATGAAGCATGGAAAGATTCGATTCCAGAATTATCATAAGGTATTCCCTTTCTACTATAAGAATGCCTTATTTTGTTGGTTTCAAGCCATTGTTCCACTTCTCTGGCTGTGTATTGGCTACCCAAGTCAGTGTGTAGAATCATTCCTTCTGGAATGTCATACTGCATTTTTGCTTTGTTCAGCGTTTGAATGACACAATCCACAGTCATTCGTTTTGAAAATGTATAGCTAATAATCTTTTTCGTGTGTAAATCCATGATTGAAGATAAGTAACACCAACCATTTTTCTTAGTAGGAATGTAAGTAATGTCAGCTGCCCATTTCTCACAGATAGTCTTAGTAGAAAAGTCCTGATTTAAGAGGTTCTCTTTTGAAATAATCGGTCTATTAGATCTTTGAGGTCTATATTTTTTAACTACAATCGACCTTAAATTTAATTGTTTCATTAGCTTTTGGACATGTTTAAGAGACACTGAAATACCTTCTTTTAATAAAACTTGATGGATCTTTGTGGCGCCATAGCGTTGTTTATTCGTAAAAAAAATAGTTGAAATCTTCTTTTTCAACGTATTATTTCTGATTTCTGTAACTGTCAATGGTTTGTTCTTATAAAAATAATAGACACTTCTAGGGATTTCTAATAACCGACACAACAAAGAAACAGTGTAATCCTTACACCACTTTTCAATAAATTGAACAAGCGAATTTAGGTTTTTCGAGAGAATATGGCTACGGCTTTTTTTAAGATTTCAAGTTCCTCTTTCAAACGAGCATTTTCTTTTCTCAGTTCAGCCACTTCTTTTCCAGTCAGTCCTGTGGACTGATTAGGTAAATATAAATTCTTCCATTTGTAAATCGTTGCTTCAGATAAGCCATATTCTTTCGCCAACCCTCGAACAGAACGTCCAGTTTGATTCAGTTCAACAATCATCTGTTTAAAATTTTCTTTATATCGGGTCATAAAATTCATCCTCTCGTAGATAAGTTTAATTTATTCTTGTCTCTACGAAAAGCTGTCTAAGATTTGATACTAACACCAAACGTCAAACTGGAACATATGAAACCACCTTGGAGTGGATTCTTCAATCGGTCCCTGATAATGTCATTCAATGATAGAAATCAACTGGATGCGTACTTCATCAGATGTTCAAACAGCCTAACATCCAATAGGAAATCATTTTGGTTGTTAGGCTATTTTTCTGTTTGGCCATTTGCGAGGATTACAAGCAAGAGGAATCTGGCGGTACTGCTCCTCATTAGTAATCATGATGGTCAGTTTGGTCATCGTCGCATGCACAAATCGAGCGTATATGATTCATGAATTTTGCTATGCTGGGTAGGAATTAGGCACTAATGGTAGTAACAAAAGAAATGAAGGCAATCCCCGTGGAATATAGAGAGGAAGATCGTTATGAATAAAATACTATTTGACAGTAAGAAAACTATGATGTACATAGTGGTAATTTTTATATTGACCCTGTTTTTTGGCCCAGTTGCTTTTGCTGATCAATCTGCTGGTTTTTCAGTTAGACCGATTCTGAGTGAAAATCAAGTGAATTCTGAGGTAGGCTATTTTGATCTGAATCTTGAGCCTGGAGAAAGCCAGACGTTATCTTTGGAGTTACGAAATATGTCTGATGAAGAGATCAACTTATCAATATCCGTACATACAGCTTTTACAAATGTGAGTGGTGTAGTGGAATATGGTAGTGACGCCGATATCCCAGATGACACCCTACCATTTTTTTTGGCTGATTATATTCAAGGAGATGGCAAGATTACTCTTAGTGAAGGGGAGACGAAACAATTAGATCTCTTATTAACCTTACCAGAAGATAAACCATTTGAAGGTGTTCTAGCAGCAGGAATTCGCGTGGAAGAAATCAAAGATAGTGAGCATTTGTCAGAAGAATCAATGGCTATTGAGAACACACTGTCTTATGTTATGGGCCTCGTTGTATCGAATAAGCGGGAGCAACTTTCTCCCGAGCTAGATCTTTTAGATGTCTATGCGGACCAATTAAACTTTAGAAATGTGTTTAGTGCTCAGATTCAAAATCAATCGGGGACGTTTGTTAATCAGTTTGAGGTTATTGCATCAATTTATAATGAAGATCAAACAGAACGCCTTTATTCCACAGAGGCATCAGGAATGCAAATGGCTCCTCACTCCAATTTTGCGTTTCCAATTCCTTTGAATGGTGAGTCATTTATCCCAGGAACTTATGTTCTCCATCTACAAGCAAATTCAGGAGAATTAGAGTGGGAGTGGACGAGGTCATTTGTGGTAGATGATGAGACGTCTAAGGAATTTAATCGACAAGATATAACTATTTCTAGTCCAAATAATTACTGGTTATTTATCTCTATTTTTCTTGTTATACTCTTACTCTTAGTGTTTTTTTATAAGAATAAGAAAGCAACTTAAGAAGATTGCATAGTGATAGGAGACCAAATAAGTAAATTCTCTAACAAAAAAAATTAATCCATAAGAATACAGTAAACAATCGTTACAGTTGCTTAAGCTAATTTAAGTCAATTAAGATGATAGGTGAGAGGTTCTGACTAAGTTTCAGTGTTATTTTACATGTCTAAGGGTATATGATATCCACCTGATTACTGTACGAAAAAAATATTTTTAGTCATGTATAGTTTCTTTAAAAGGATACAGACCATAATGATGGCAGTGAAAAGAATTAAAATAATGCGTAGCTAGAATGTACCAAATATAACATTTAAATGTTTGGAAAGGAAAATAAACATGCTTCTATTCACAACAGAAAAAGATTATACTAACTATTTCTGGCAAGAATTGGATGAGTCTCGCAGAGATACAGAAGAAATTCGAGAGTATATCAATAAACAGATAGTTAGACTGATAGAGCTGACTGATAATATTTCAAAAACAACATTTTGGCAAGATCTTCCAGAAATACTGGGGATTGATGCAAAGTTGAATCTTTTAGTGGAATTGTGTAAAATTCAAGAATTTTCAAGTAATGAAATCATTCGAATCACCGAGAATGATTATCGAACCTATTTCAAAGAGTTATGTGGCTATAATTTAAGCATGAAAACGGAAAATTCAATGATATTTAATATCTCTTGATATCAGTAGAAAGAGGAAATAATTATTTTCTTGAAAGTTAGTGGTGGAAGAATATGAAATGTAAACTAAGAACATTTTAAAATGGGACTTTGCTTAGCGTGGACTCAAAATTTTATATTTCTTGATTTCATAAAGCATAAACAAGGACTTTACAATTAATGCAGGAATAGCTTTTTCAGTAAGGGAAAGATTTTCCTAGATATGTAATAATGAGTAGATTTAATTTTAATACATGATTAAAAAAACCTTAGTCATTAAAGATTGATTAGTTGTGCAAAATAAAATCTGTGTCAGATTGAACATCAATCTGGCCCAGATTTTTTGCTTTTCCACATTGAACAATTGATGATCAAGAAAGGGCCTGGTTCTCAATTACTCATATGATTCAAATCCGTAGGAAACTAGTAATATTTCTTTTGTATGGGTATTCTTATCTATTATTTTTCTATTGGGATCAGGATAAATCATCGCATTAGTGATGACTTTTTCTTATTAGGTTAGAAAATTTTGAAGGTTTACTCGAAAACCGCCATATAAAGGTTAAAGAAGTTCAATAAATAAGTAAAAAGAAAAAATTAGGATCTGTGTCTCCAAAGGCATCAATTAACACTTATAAAGAGGAGGTTAGGCGTTCGAAAAAGTTAGGTGACATTTTGATTATTAAAAAGTATTTTGGCAGGACTTCGTGAGAAGATATGAAATTTTGTTATTTATATTAAATAGTTATTTTTAATTCGTTTATAGAGTTTTTTATCGGTGTTATTTCTTAATAAGTGATATATTTTACTGAAATTTGGATTGTATATTGAATCGCTTAAAAAGAAAAATTATATGCTGATAATTTAGCATTGATGGATTGAAATATTTAGAAGTGATAATAATAATTTGTAATTTGAATCAATAATTTTGCGGTTTTAATCATTATTATTTGAAAACGTTTTACTTATTTATACTTTATGATAAAAGTGAATTAAGAAGTTGATGAATACGTACAGAATATGACAACTTTTACAAATAAAGTGAGTAGCATAAAGTAGGAGGGTGAAAAGAATGATAGAAATCAAAAATATCTATTATACAAATGGTAATAACTATTCTCCAAATGATCATGGCGCAAATGGTTGGGCTATCCTGTTGACGAAGAAAGGACTGTATATGGAGAAATCTGAGGTAGAAATAATTCTGATAGAATCACATATGATCTTCCATTACATTTCGCAGAGCTTAATGAATCAAATCATTATTGTCGAGTTGAATTTATTTTGTAAGCCTTCTTCAAATTATATTCAAAAGATTGATCTGATAATCAATCAAGAGTTATCTAGCTTAATTCAGTTACTTTTTACAAGGTTTGAAACGAGAGATCGAACGTATGTAGTGAATCCCGCTATCGAAATGATAATAAGAAAGACATTTCGATTGAATCTTTCTACGCTAAAAGAATACTTTGAAATATTTAAGTTAATAGCATTCATACAAGAGAATTTATCTGGAAATGTGACCGTTAGTGACTTGGCAGAGTTTATGCACATGTCCAAACCAACTTTAAATCGTTTTTGTATGAACAAATTAAATAAAGTGCCTCAGGATTTAATTAATGATATCAAAATTACGTTAGCGAAAAATTTGTTGGAATCGACAGATGAAAAAATTTTTGAGATTGGTGAGAAAGCTGGTTTCTTTAACGCCAGTGCATTTACTATTTTTTTTAAAAAGGAAACCGGGTTATCTCCAAAAGAATATAGACAAAACTATTTTAATTCTTGGAAAGAGCACAGCCTAACTATTTAGAGGTGAAAGTGATATGGGAAGTAGAGAAATAGAAGCTCGTCTAATAGAAATCATGGATGAAATTGTTGCTTTATCAAAAGAATATGTTCTGTTAAAGAATCAAAGATTTGAATACGACAAGAAAGTTTCACAAGAGAGAGTTTATGAAGAATATGTAAGAGAGAATGATTACCAAAAATATAAGAATAATTATGACATTATTTCGTTATATATAGCTTCTTTTTTAAAAGAAAAAGGTATCCCAACTAGATCAAAAACTATTTATGAATACTTGGTGAAAGAAAAGCTAATATAAATATCTTATAGTAATTTGCAAAGCAACTATCTTAAGAGGATGCACGATGATACTCATGTTAATGTTGAGCGAGTATATAGGGGCTATTATCAATATAGAAGAAAATCAAAATGAACGATAAATGAATCCAGTGGTGTCTTCAATCACTAACAATTAATTGAAGGAAGGAGACATACTGTTCTTTTAGAATCACTAGTCTTTGTGTTTCGGATCAACTACTTTTCAATATGTGTCATTCTAGCCTGTACTTATATATATTCTGAAAAAAATTTGGTAAAACTATTTTAGAAAGGAACGCTTTCGTTCTTTTATTGCTCATTGATAACCAAATAGCCCATTTTCTAAATTCTTTTCAGTGATTAAGTAGCAGGCAACTTTTGGCGCCAAGATCTCTTAGATTTGAAGGAGCGATAAACCAAAAGTTGCGACTAAAGCATGGAAACTTTAGGCAAAGAGATAATTGTTGAAGATAATGATACTCACGTAAGCGTCCCGCTGACGAACAGGGGGAGGAGGAGACTCCTGTGTACCTTTTCCAAGGTGGTTTAGAAAATGTTTAAAATAAAAAAAGAACAGCATAAATGTTTTCGAAATGCTTTCGCACCAACATTTACCTGTTCCGTGGGTTTGGCACCCAATGGGCCATGAAGGACTCGAACCTTCGACACCTTGATTAAGAGTCAAGTGCTCTACCAACTAAGCTAATGGCCCAAAATTTATTACTTTGATATAGTATCACTATTTTAAAATGTTGGCAACAATAATCTATGGTTTTTTTTAGGAGGTAAAAATGGAGCGAAACATTTATGACGTCATGTTTGAGAACTATAAAGATCTGGTTGGAATAAATGAATTGAGAGAAATGTTAGGAGGGATAGGGAGAAATAAAGCTTATGGGCTACTAAAATCGAACAAGATAAAACATGTCAAGATAGGCAGCAACTACAAGATTCCTAAAAAGTGTGTGATCGAATACTTACAAGATGCCCAAAATGTGGCAGATGAGCATACGCAGGCTATGGTATAATAAAGATGTTAGAATTGCGTTTTCCATAGCTTGCTTTTTTCATTTTTAGGAGGATTTGAATTGAAATTACGAGCGAATATTGTAGAAAAACGAGGAACTCTCCAAGTTGTCGTTACAATAAAAGATGATTTTGGAAAAACTTCTCAACGATGGAGAGATACCAAACTAAAAATGAAAGGAAATAAAAAAAGAGCTGAAAGAATAAAAGAACAATTTATATCTGAGATCGAGCAAGAAATTGCTATGAAACAAGAGGATTATCTTGTTTTAAAACTGGAAAGAACCGAAACGCCTTTTGTCGATTACCTATATAGTTATCTTGAAACTGCTAAAACACAACTGTCAAAAACGTCTTATTTTAGTTATAAACGTTACATCGATATTAGGATAAAAGATTATTTTGGACCAAGTGGAATTATGTTATCTGACTTAAAACCGGTCCACTTGCAAAGGTTCTATCAAAAAATATTAGACGATGGGTGCACTGGAAATACTGCTCTACACTATCACGCTTTTATTAGAAAAGCTTTACAGGAAGCTTTTATGACAGAACAGATAGATAAAAATATTGCTGATCGTGTACGTAGACCAAAAAAGGACTCCTTCGTGCCAAACTTTTACACAAAGGATGATGTGCTAAAACTACTTCAACTATTTAAAGGTGAGAAGCTCTATCCAATAATTCTATTAACAGTATTTTATGGATTTAGAAGAAGTGAAGTTTTAGGGCTTAAATGGGATGCGATTGATTTTGTGAATAAGACGATTACCATTAAACACGTAGTTTTGGAAAATAAAGAAGACTTAACAACCGTTCTTAAAGAAGACAGAACTAAAAATGCTTCCAGCTATCGTTCTGTTCCTTTAATAGAAACAGTTGAAGAGGAGTTAGTGAAATTAGCGTGGTGGAAGGAAAAAAATAAAAAGCTTTTCGGAGCTGAATATAATTACGAAGACGACGATTATCTCTTTACCATGGAAAATGGCAATATCATAAGACCAGATTTCGTTTCCAAACGATTTGCGAAGGTAATCAAGAGAAACAATATAAAAAGGATACGATTCCACGATTTGAGACATACAACAGCTTCTATAATGATTGGAAATGGTGAGCACATGAAGAAGGTGCAAGAGTGGCTTGGCCATGCCTCTTATACGACAACTGCTAATCTTTACGCACACCTTGATCCAAGTTTCAAATATGCTTCTGCAGAAAATTTAGCAAATACATTTGGATTCAAAAAATAAATAACAAAAAAAGACTTGATCAAAATTAACTGGCAAGTCTTTAAACGATTACTATTAAAAAAAGTCTGTCATTTTGTTGGCAAATTGTTGGCAATTAAAAGGCTTGAAGATTATCAACTAAGTAAACCTCATTAAAACCTCTATAAATCAACGTTTATAAACACACCTCTACATAAGAGGGCAGGTGATTAAGAGTCAGCTGCTCTACCAACTGAGCTAACGGCCCGTACCAAAAGTACTTCATTATCTTAGCACTCCGGTGTTTAAAAATCAATCATTCTTTTGAAAAAAATGTGCGCTTTTTTCAGTTGGAAAACAGGGGTTATCTTAAAAAAACACCATTCGTTCCCCAATTTCAAATGATAGGAAATTCTTAAAAGATTGATCAGATTGCTTTAAAAACTCAGAAAACCGTGATAAAATGTATCTAGTTATCGAAACTAGATGATTAGTTTGTGATAATCTAACCTTCTGTTAGTCAAAATGGAGGATGACATGGAAAAATTACAATCGGACATGAAAACATGGGGTGAATCGCTGCTGGAATTCCATCTGCCTAGGTGGGAAGAGTTGCCAACCCTGGAACTGTATATGGATCAGGTAATCACTTTGATTGACCAATATTTATCACCTGTGATCCAAACAGAAAAACATCCGCTATTGACCTCTTCTATGGTCAATAATTATGTCAAAAAAGGGATGATCCCCGCACCAGAAAAAAAACGTTACAACCAAAAGCATCTCGCATTTTTGATCGCGATCACGATGCTGAAGCAAGTGTTGACAATTCCAGAAATAAAGACAGGCATCCTTTTTCAAGGGAAAGCTGTCGGAATCAGAAATGCCTATAATGTATTTTGTGAAGAACAAGAAAAAGCAATTCATCTTGTTGGCAAAGAAGCAATGGGAGAGCCCGAGCAAATGGCATCGGAACCAATCCCGATTGAATTAGTGGCCATGAAAGGTGCAACGCGTTCCTTTGCTAATAAATTGTTGGCAGAAAAAACCATCGAATTAGAAGTCATTTATTTAGAAACACATAAAGGAGAAGCCCATGAATAAAGAGAAAATTGCCCTATTAGTTGATTCAGGTACCGATGTTCCCGCACAGATCATGGAGCAATACGGCATGTATATGCTGCCATTGCAAATAATCTACAAGGATCGGACCTATACCGATAAAGTTGATATTACTGCCGAAGAAATTTACGAACGTTTGCCGCAAGAGATTCCTAGTACTTCATTACCTGATGGCGCGGCGATCGGGGAAATCTTTGATCGGATCAAAGCCGATGGGTATGAAAAAGTCCTTGCCGTAACCATCTCCAGCGGATTGAGCGGAACGTTTAATGTCGTTCGACTGTTAGGTGAACAACGGACGGATCTTGAGGTTTTTGTACTTGATACGAAAAATATTGGGATCGGTGCAGGGCTGCAAGCGATTCGTGCGGCAGAACTGTTAGAAAAAGGCGTGACTTGGGAAGAATTGCGGGCACAATTAACGAATGAAGTACCGAAAAACAAAGTCTTTTTCAACGTAGCTACCTTAGAGTATTTACAAAAAGGCGGCCGGATCGGTCTGGTTGCATCCATCTTAGGTAATGCTTTGAAATTGAATCCAATTATCTCTTGTAATGAAGAAGGGATCTACTATACGGTCGCAAAATCTCGTGGACGGAAGAAAAGCTTGGATAAAACCGTTGACTTGATCAAGCAATTCATCGGTGACCATCGCCATGTGCGTTTAGCCGTGGCCCAAGGTGATGCACTACAAGAAGCCAAAGAGATGAAAGCAAGATTAGAAGCCGAATTTCCTAAGGTCAAAGAAATCTTGTTTGGGCAAATCTCTCCCGCGTTAGTTGTCCATACGGGTCCTGGGTTGTTAGGGATCGGTATTCAACTCTTAGAAGAGTAAAAAAGAAAGGCCCCGTGCCTTTCTTTTTTTGTGCTTTCCTTAAGAATGAGGCGGCGGTTTTTGGGAAAGATGAAAAGCCTGTTTAAATAATGTATAATAAGTAAGAAACCAAAAAAAATTGAGGTGACATTTTTGAAAAAGATCCTAGTCGTGGACGATGAGAAACCAATTTCTGATATCGTCAAATTTAATTTAACCAAAGAAGGATATGAAGTATATACCGCCTATGATGGAGAAGAGGCATTAGAAAAAGTAGCCGAGGTCGATCCTGATCTGATTTTGCTTGATTTGATGCTACCAAAAATGGATGGATTGGAAGTTGCACGGGAAGTGCGCAAAACCCATGACATGCCGATCATCATGGTCACAGCCAAAGATTCTGAAATCGATAAAGTACTAGGCCTTGAGCTTGGTGCGGACGATTATGTAACCAAACCATTTTCAAACCGGGAATTGGTGGCCCGCGTCAAAGCCAATCTGCGTCGCGGCTCGGCAGCTGCGAAGGAAGCAGACGACAATGCCAACAGCGAATTAACGATTGGTGATTTAACAATTCATCCGGATGCCTACATGGTCACTAAAAATGGTGCAGCCATCGAATTGACGCACCGGGAGTTTGAATTGATGCACTACTTGGCAAAACATCTTGGTCAAGTGATGACCCGAGAACATTTATTGCAAACTGTCTGGGGCTATGACTACTTTGGTGATGTTCGAACCGTTGACGTGACGGTGCGCCGTTTGCGTGAAAAAATCGAAGACAGCCCGAGCCATCCAAACTATTTGGTTACTCGTCGCGGAGTGGGCTATTACTTGCGGAACCCAGAACAGGAATAAGCTATGAAAAATAAGGTTCGCTTTTTTCAATCGGTGAACTTCAAAATCGCCCTGACTTTTATCTTGATCTTATTGATTGCGATCCAGATTATCGGGGCGTATTTTATTCGCGAATTGGAAAGAACAACGGTCGATGCCTTCAAACGCGACATGGAGGCACGGGCCAGCACGTTAGTGGTGACATTAGGCTCTGAATTGAGTCGCATGGATAATGATGACGGGTTGGATTGGGATTCCATGAATGCTTCCCTGAATCGAATCTTAACGAGTACCAACTCTTCAGAAATTTTGGAGATGCGGGTGGTGGATGAGCAAGGGATTATTCGTGCAACCACCAATATCAATGATCGTGGCTCGGTGGGAGAAAAAAATGATTACCGTGATTACGATACGAACCGCAGTGAAGTCCTTTATGATGAATCCAGCGGTCAGCGGGTGTTCAATATCGTCCAGTCGATCCAATCACCGACAGGGGATACCGTTTTAGGAACCCTTTATTTACGGAGCAATCTAGAGTCAAAGTACAATGAAGTCAGTACGACGGCGGTCATTTTTGTTACCGCCTCGCTGATTGCGGCAGTGATTTCGATCATTGTGGCACTATTGGTCTCTCGTTCGATTACCCAACCAATTGGAGAGATGCGGGAACAAGCGATTCGCATCGCTAAAGGAGATTATAGCCGAAAGGTCGCGATTCATGGGAAAGATGAATTGGGACAATTGGCGGAAACCTTCAATCAACTAGGGGAACGAATCGAAGAGACTCAAGAGGCGATGGAGTCCGAGCGAAATCGTTTGGATAGTGTCTTATCCCACATGACAGACGGCGTTGTTGCCACCGACCGACGAGGCAAAGTCATAACCATCAATGAGATGGCGATGTCCTTGTTGAATGTCACTAACGAAGAAGCGATCGGGCAGTCGATTTTGACGTTATTGGAAATCGATGAAGAATACACGTTGCGAAAACTTTTGGAAAATCCTGAAGACATGCTTTTGGAACGTCCTAGCAATGATTTGACGGGAACAAATCTGATCTTGCGCATCGATTTCTCCATGATCCGTCGAGAGTCCGGGTTCATTTCCGGTCTAGTTGCGGTAATGCATGATGTCACGGAACAAGAAAAAAATGAGCAGGAACGGCGAGAATTTGTCTCCAATGTTTCCCATGAGTTGCGAACACCTCTAACGAGTATGCGTAGTTACATCGAAGCGCTGAGTGAGGGCGCTTGGAAAGATCCAGAAATTGCACCGAACTTTCTAAAAGTGACCTTGGATGAAACGGATCGGATGATTCGCATGATCAATGACCTATTGAGTTTGTCGCGGATGGATAGCGGCAATTCACAACTGCAATTGGAATATATCAATTTCAATGAGATGGTTAATTTCGTGTTGGATCGTTTTGACATGATGGTGACGAATGAAAGCAAAAAATATCTGATTCGTCGGGAGTTCACCAAACGAGAATTGTGGGTAGAAGTCGATACGGACAAAATGATCCAAGTGATCGACAACATCATGAATAATGCCATCAAATATTCGCCAGATGGTGGGATTATTACGGTGAAATTGATGGAGACTCATAACAACATCGTCCTTAGCATCAATGATCAAGGACTAGGAATTCCGAAAAAAGATCTCACGAAGATCTTTGATCGTTTTTATCGAGTCGATAAAGCTCGAGCCCGCCAACAAGGAGGCACCGGCTTAGGGTTGGCGATCTCACGTGAAGTCATCAAAGCTCATGGCGGTGCGATTTGGGCGGAAAGTCGAGAAAATCGCGGGTCAACATTTTACATTATGTTGCCGTATGAACCGTATGAGGAGGATTGGTGGGTATGAGAATCTCAGAAAAAATCATTCGAGCAGGTTTAATCGTGATGATCGCATTGAGTTTTTATTTCTCCTATATGATTTGGCTAAATCCGACCGGGTTCAACAATGCCAGCACCGAAACAGATACTGGCGTCAATCCTTCGGTTCAAACGTACAAACAAAAAAGCGATTTGTTTTTGCCCCTATATCTAACATGGAATGATGAAGAGGATATCAAAGAAACCAACTCTGAAGCGGTGATTCGAGAGATCCAAGAGGTGATCAACGAGGCAACGATCAGTGATTTGACCCTGCGAACCTATGGTGAAGAACAGGCTTTTTCGAAAGCCCAAGAGGTCGATCAAGGAATATCCTTAAACTACTATACGACATTTTACTTGAAAGATTACGAGAAAACCTTTGATAAAGAACTGTCCTTAGAGGACGAAAGTGAAACAGAGGATTTTCCGTTTTCTCGCATCCAGTTTGATCTCGAAGAAAATACGATCCAATTTGTTGACTTTACCCATCAACGAGTAGTTCGAGGCAAGATCGACTGGGATAAAAGCCAAGTAAAACACTTGCTAGCAGACAATCCTCGGGAATGGACGGCAATGAGGACTGATCAAGAACGATCTAGCAATCAATACTATACGCAGGATTCGATCAAGCTAAAAAAATACAGCTACTATTCTTCGACACAGTCTCAGAGTTTGTTCCGAGAAGCCTTTTTCAGCAATCCTAAAAATGTCAAGATCAACGACGAAAGTGTCGATACCTACTATTATGAAGGTGGGCAAAACATGACGGTCTTGCAAGATCAGCAGCAAGTCAAGTTTGAAACCACCACAGACGGTTCCGATGAAATGGATCTGGCAATGTTGAGTGCGGATTACATTATTCGTCTAGGCAATAACTTTGGGACGATCCGCTATTTTGATCAACAAGACAAACACTTGGATTATCGGGTTTTCGTCGAAGGCTATCCAGTCTTTAGTACTGGCGGCCAAGGGGTGATCAGTGTCGCTTTTTCAGAAAGTGGTCAGACCGGCAGTCGTGAAATGACGATTTCTGCCAGCTTGAATGCGATCCAAGTGCCGATTCCTTCTGAAACGGAGATTGAATTGCCTTCTAGTTTGTCAGTCAAAAATGATTTGATTGCGGCAGGGGCTGACCCAGCGTTGTTGCAACAGATCATCGTCGGCTATCAGTGGGGGGAGATCAAAGATGCACCACTGGTTGATTTGACGCCTGCTTGGTATGTCAATTATGACTCGTCTTGGATTAGCTATGATGCATTAATGACAAAATTAGCAGAAACGGAGGAGAATTAATTGGATTTTAAACGAATCGAATGGATTTTTTTCCTCGCTTTTCTTGGTCTGAATGTCTTTTTATTCAATGTTTATAGTGAGGCTCGCAGCGAGCATCAGATGGTTTCACAATCAAACCAAACGATTCCTATCGAACAACGACTTGATTCTGAGGACATTCGGTATTCTGGCGAATTATCAGACGAGGTCTTGAGTGGCTATTATTTGAGCGGTGAACAGACGGATTTTGATGCGGAACTACGAAATCCGCAACTCAATACTCAGTTCAAAAGAGGGTCGACGGTCAAAGGGCAGCAGTTGATCCATGTCTCAACCAATGGCTTTTATATCAGTGATGATTCTCAAACGGAAGAAACCGTCAATGGTTTCTTGCAACGAAAAGATCAAGTCCTATTTGGGGATGAATATGACTATTTGGAAAACCTCTCTGTCTTGAACGCCAATCATCCGACCGTGGTGGCGGTTCAATCCTATGAAGGCATTCCTTTCAATGACAGCTCAAGTCGGATCGATATCACCTTAGAACAAACGGATGATCTTTTGCAGATTGCCCGGTACACCCAAACACATATCTCCAATATTACGCCTCTAAGGGAAAAGATGACGGTCTATTCAGAAAAAGAAGCAGTAAATACACTTTATCTGAACAACAAGCTGCCGAGTCACTCGAAAATTCTCTGGACGGAATTAGCCTATACGATGATTTTAAAAGTTAGGGAAAAAAATGTGTATATTCCTGCATGGTTTATTGCTTTCCAATTAGATGGCGATGACACCATCCAAATCGAAACGGTCAATGCCTTCAGCAATCGGATCATCACGAATAATGCCGTTCAAAAGGTAGAAAATCCATAAAAAAGCGGGTATAATGGAACTCGTTGAAACAACCAGAGAGGAAGTCACGTAAACCATGATGAAGGAAAATGCCTTTCAAGTAAGTATTCTAGCCAGCGGAAGCTCAGGGAATTCGCTCTATATCGAAAGCAATAAAAAGCGGATCTTAGTGGATGCCGGTTTGAGCGGCAAGAAGATCACTTCATTATTGGATGAAGTAGGGCGCAAACCAGAAGACTTGGACGCCATTCTTGTGACCCACGAACATCGGGACCACATCCACGGTGTTGGAGTACTGGCACGAAAATACAAACTTGATGTCTATGCGAATACAAAAACATGGCAAGCGATGGATCCAATGATCGGTAACGTCGCTGTCGAACAAAAACATATCTTTGAAATGGGAAAAGTGCTGACCTTGGGTGACTTGGACATTGAAAGCTTTGGCGTCTCTCACGATGCTGCAGCGCCGCAATTTTATCGTTTCCATAAAGACGGCAAATCATTCGTGATGTTGACGGATACCGGTTATTGCAGCGATCATGTGCGAGGCATTATCAAAGGCGCCGATGCGTACCTTGTGGAAAGCAACCATGACCTAGAAATGCTGCGAATGGGTCCTTATCCATGGAGTCTCAAGCAGCGGATTCTTGGAGATCGCGGTCACTTATCGAATGAAGATGGCGCACTTGTCATGACGGATATCTTGACCGACAACACCAAACGGGTCTATCTTGGTCATTTAAGTAAAGAAAACAACCTGAAAGAGTTGGCGCACTTAACGATGGTCAACACCATGAAAGAACATGATCTAGGTGTTGGAGAAACGTTTGAAGTCTTTGATACCGATCCTGACAAAGCGACGGAATTATTTGCGATCTAATCGATCATCAGAGCGATGAATTTGTTGGGTGGAGGCAGTGGGATGTTTGATGAAGAAAAAATCAAGACTTTGAACGAGCTTGAAATGGCAGTTTATAAATACATTGTCCAGCATTTTGAAGAGATCGATCAGCTGACGATTCGCGAATTGTCAGCTGCATGCCACGTCTCAACGTCGACGATTTTACGATGTATCACGAAATTGGGCTATCGTGGATATTCAGAGTTAAAGTATGCAATCTGTCAAAAAAAGGAACAAGACGCACGAGCGTTTGATCTTTTCTATGATGCAACGATTCAAGTCAATACATTCTTAAAAAAAGTCAATAATGAAGATTACCGTAAGTTTATCCAGCCGGCAGTAGAATTGATTCTTTCCGCACGCCATGTGGCGTTTTCCGGTATCGGCACAAGCGGCATTCTGGGCACCTATGGCAGTCGCTATTTTGCCAACTTAGGCATTAATGCTTATAGCATCGTTGATCCCTTTTTGCCAGTACCGTCTCGTGGAATGGAAAATACGTTAGCAATCATTTTATCGGTGTCGGGTGAAACCATTCAAATGATCAAGCAAACGGAAGACTTCAAACGCTATGGAGCAAAAGTACTCAGCATCACCAATGATGAAAAATCGACGATCGCCCAAATGGCAGACTACAATATATCGTATTATATGCCCGTCGTAAGTGGCGGAAAAGAAGTCGATTTGAACCTGACAACGCAAGTCCCGGTGATTACACTGATCGAACTTTTAGCCCATCAAGTCTACAAGCAAATCTAAGCGATCGTAAAAAAACAGCTTCGGCTGTTTTTTTTGTTGGAACATGTTTCATAACTTAGAAAAGCTATAGGCAAGGGGAATATTATCCATTAAGATTTATTTGTAAGCGAATTCACTGGCCGGTGGATGGAATTTTATTTTAGGAGTGATGTGAGATGAACGAATGGATCAATGAGAAATTATTACCCCCAATATTAAAATTTGTTAATACGAAAGCAATCACTGCATTAAGAAACGGTATGCTTTATACGATGCCCTTTTCAATCGTAGGATCGATTTTCCTGCTATTAGCAAACTTTCCCGTCCAGTCGATTGCGGATTGGGTAACGAATAGTGGCTTAGGTGAATACTTCAACCAAGCCTATGGCGCCTCTTTTGCAATTATGGCTTTTTTCGCCGTAATGGGTATCGCCTATTCGTATGTAAAAGCAGAAGGTTACGAAGGACTCCCTGCAGGAATGATTGGTTTAGTTATTTTCTTATTAACTATGGAGTCAAGTGTAACGGATGCTGAAGCAAATGTGACCATCGCAAATGTCATTGATAAAACATGGACTGGTGGACAAGGCATGATCAGTGCCATCTTAGTAGGGCTTTTTGTGGGTTGGGGCTATACTTGGTTCTTAAAACGCGACATCCGGATCAAACTGCCAGAACAAGTACCGACCAATGTTGCAAACTCATTTACAGCGTTGATTCCGGCAGCTGTTTTGACGACCATCGCATTAGGCATTTATGTTTTCTTTGATAAAGTCTTTCAGACAACCGTGGTCGAATGGATCTACACCGTGATTCAAAGTCCGATGCAAGGTGTGACGGATTCTCTTGGCGGTGCAATGATGCTAGGCTTCTTAGTACCATTCTTGTGGTTCTTCGGGGTTCATGGTTCGACGATCGTGGGCGGCATCATGGGGCCGATTTTACAAGCCAATTCATTAGCAAATACGGCTATTCTTGAATCTGGTAAAGCATTGACATTGGAAAATGGGGGACACATCGTGACCCAACAGTTTTTAGATCAATTTATGACGGTAACTGGCGCAGGAATGACGATTGGCATCGTGCTATATATGGTGGCTTTTGCCCGTTCAGCGCAGTTCAAACAATTAGGACGTCTCTCCTTGATCCCAGCATTCTTTAATATCAATGAACCAATTATTTTTGCGACACCGATCGTCATGAATCCGATCATGGTATTACCATTTATTTTGACACCGATGGTTTCAGGCGTGATCACGTATTTTGCACTTTATACCGGTATCGTACCGCTATTTACTGCTGTGCAAGTTCCGTGGACGACCCCACCGATCATTTCAGGATTTCTAGTAGGGGGCATCCGGACCGCTATTTTACAATTTGTTGTTTTAGCAATCGGCTTCTTTATTTACTATCCTTTCATTCGTAAGGTCGATAGTTTGAACTATAAACAAGAAACAGAGATCGTTTAATACCAAGGAAGCAGGTTGAACAGAAATGAATAAACTTAGAAACGATTTTTTATGGGGTGGCGCAGTCGCTGCTCACCAATTGGAAGGCGGCTATCGTGCGGGTGGAAAAGGCGTGAGTGTCGCTGATGTCATGACTGTAGGAGGCAACGGAATTTCTCGCCGAATCACTGAAGGTATCCAACCGGGCGAAAGCTATCCCAATCATGAAGCGATCGATTTTTATCATCGGTATCCTGAAGACATCAAGCTTTTTGCCGAATTAGGGTTGAAGTGCTTCCGAACATCGATTGCCTGGACCCGTATTTTTCCAAAAGGTGATGAACGCGAGCCGAATGAGGAAGGCTTGGCCTTTTATGATCAATTATTCGATGAGTGTTTAAGCTATGGCATTGAGCCGGTTATTACCCTTTCTCACTTTGAAATGCCCTATCATTTAGTTACCGAATACGGAGGTTGGCGTAACCGTAAGTTGATCGATTTGTTTGTCCGCTTTGCAGAAGTTTGTTTTACGCGCTATCAAAAGAAAGTGAAGTATTGGATGACTTTCAATGAAATCAACAATCAAGCAAACTACAAAGAAGATTTTGCGCCGTTTACCAATTCCGGTCTGTTCTTTACCGAAGGAGAAGACCGAGAAAAAATCATGTACCAAGCAGCCCATTACGAACTCGTTGCCAGTGCGAAAGCGGTGGCGCTAGGGCATGCAATCAATCCTGCGTTTCAAATCGGATCGATGATCGCAATGTGTCCAATCTATCCGTATTCTTGCGATCCCAAAGACATGATGGCAGCCACGGTGGCCATGCAGCGCCGCTATTGGTTTTCAGATGTGCATGCCCGTGGACACTATCCGAGATATATGCGTAGCTATTTTGAGAGAAAACAATTTGATTTAGATATCACCCCTGAAGATGAAGCAATTTTGGCAAACGGCTGTGTTGACTACATCGGCTTTAGTTACTATATGTCTTTTGCGATCAAAGGTAAGGAAAATGATCCAACCTATGACTATGATGAGAGCCAAGATCTGGTGGATAATCCCTATGTTGATGCTTCCGAATGGGGCTGGCAGATTGATCCCGTGGGCTTACGCTACGCCATGAATTGGTTCAACGAACGCTACGAATTGCCGCTCTTCATTGTAGAAAATGGCTTTGGTGCCGTAGATACAGTGGAAGAGGATGGGCAGATCCATGATGACTACCGTATTGATTACCTGAAAGCCCATATCGAAATGATGAAAGAAGCAGTAGCTTATGATGGCGTCGACTTATTGGGTTATACACCGTGGGGCATCATTGACTTGGTTTCTGCTGGTACAGGGGAAATGAAGAAACGCTATGGTGTGATCTATGTGGACAAAGACAATGAAGGAAATGGGACCCTTGATCGTCGGAAGAAAGATTCATTTGCATGGTATCAGCAAGTGATTGCGTCCAATGGCATGAAGGTATAAAGAAAAAAACGTTACGCAAAATTTCTGCGTAGCGTTTTTTTCTTTAGGGCATTTGGATATAGCCGTAATGAAGCAACAACTGAATAATAATAACTAAAGTGTTCATTCCCACATGGGTAATCATGGAAGTCCAAATGCTGCCGGTCAAGGCATAAAGCCCAGAAAAGAACAGTCCTAAGAAAATATAGACTAAGAGATGATTGTCATTATGGGCAAAGGCAAAGGCTACAGCGCTGACCACTACACCGACCCAAACATTGCTGTATTTCCCAATGATGCCAACTAAGGCTCTGCGGAAGACAAATTCTTCCATAATTGGTCCACCAACCATTGCCGCGAGGGCGAACAGTGGGTTTTGCAGCACAATAGCAATGATATTTTCGGTATTTTGCGAAGCACTGACTTCACCGAAAAGCGATTCGATAAAAATGGCTAGATTTTGCAACAAGATCGCTGCAATAATACCTGTCAGTCCATAAATAAGAATCGATGAAATTTTTGATCTTTTGTGTTCAAACGATAACGGTTCCGTTTGTTTGAAATACAAGAAAAACATGATCGCAGCACCAACTAAATAACCAATCGTTGTTGCGGCCACTTGATGTCCGCTAGGGATGAAGGCGATCGGTAGAAAAAAGACGATGCCGTAAGTAAGAATCGTGGACAAAGAATATTTTGATAAAGACATAGTTGTTTCCTCACACTCCTTTGCTTCATTATAGACTAGGTTGCTTCTAGAAACAAAAAATCCTACTATTTTTATCAATCAAATAGAAATGCAAAAAAAATTTAGCAAAAGGCTTGCAAAAATTTGGGAAAATGAGTAATATTGAAACTGTAAGTTAGCACTCGATACAAGAGAGTGCTAATACTAAATTCTATAACATTCATTGGAGGGATTTATCGTGTTAAGACCATTAGGTGATCGTGTGATTATCGAAGTCGCAAAAGAAGAAGAAAAAACTGTAGGCGGAATCGTGCTTGCATCAGCAGCAAAAGAAAAACCACAAACGGGTACCGTTATTGCAGTCGGCGAAGGACGCACGCTCGAAAACGGTGAAAAAGCTCCGGTTGCTGTCAACGTTGGCGAACAAGTAATGTTTGAAAAATACGCTGGCACAGAAGTGAAATATGAAGGAACAGAATATTTGATCGTTGCTGCAAAAGATATCATTGCAGTAGTAGAATAAGAAAAATAAAAAATACTTGAGGTGATGAAATCATGGCAAAAGAAATCAAATTTGCAGAAGACGCACGCGCAGCAATGCTTCGTGGGGTAGATAAATTAGCAGATACAGTAAAAGTAACCTTAGGTCCTAAAGGTCGTAACGTGGTTTTAGAAAAATCTTACGGTTCACCATTGATTACAAATGACGGTGTAACGATCGCTAAAGAAATCGAATTAGAAGATCATTTTGAAAACATGGGCGCAAAACTTGTTTCTGAAGTCGCTTCAAAAACAAACGATATCGCTGGTGACGGAACAACGACTGCTACGTTATTGACACAAGCAATCGTTCGTGAAGGATTGAAAAATGTCACCGCTGGTGCGAACCCATTAGGTATTCGTCGTGGGATCGAAATGGCAACAAAAGTGGCTGTAGAAGAGCTACACAACATTTCATCAATCGTTGATTCAAAAGAAGCAATCGCACAAGTTGGTGCTGTTTCTTCTGGTAGTGAAAAAGTTGGTCAATACATCGCTGATGCAATGGAAAAAGTCGGCAATGACGGTGTTATCACTATTGAAGAATCAAAAGGGATCGAAACAGAATTAGATGTTGTGGAAGGAATGCAATTTGATCGTGGGTACTTATCACAATACATGGTAACTGACAACGATAAAATGGAAGCAGCGTTAGAAAATCCATACATCTTGATCACTGACAAAAAAATCTCTAACATCCAAGATATCTTGCCATTGTTAGAACAAATCTTACAACAATCAAAACCATTATTGATCATCGCTGATGACGTTGATGGCGAAGCATTACCAACACTTGTCTTGAACAAAATCCGTGGAACATTCAACGTTGTCGCAGTGAAAGCACCAGGATTTGGTGACCGTCGTAAAGCAATGCTAGAAGACATTGCGATCTTAACTGGTGGTACAGTGATCACTGAAGACTTAGGTCTTGAGTTGAAAGATGCAACCATCGATAACTTAGGTCAAGCAAGCAAAGTGGTTGTGGATAAAGACAACACAACGATCGTTGAAGGTGCTGGTGAAAAAGAAGCAATTGACGCACGCGTTCAATTGATCAAAAACCAAATCGCTGATACAACTTCTGACTTTGACCGTGAAAAACTACAAGAACGCTTAGCAAAACTTGCTGGTGGAGTTGCAGTGATCAAAGTTGGGGCACCAACTGAAACTGAATTGAAAGAGTTGAAATTACGTATTGAAGATGCATTGAACGCAACACGTGCCGCTGTTGAAGAAGGCATGGTCTCTGGTGGTGGAACTGCCTTAGTCAATGTCATCAACAAAGTTGCAGAAATCGAAACAGATGGCGATGCAGCAACAGGTGTCAAAATCGTTTTACGTGCATTAGAAGAACCCGTTCGTCAAATTGCTGAAAATGCAGGCTACGAAGGTTCAGTCATCATCGACAAATTGAAAAACGCTGACTTAGGTGTTGGTTTCAATGCAGCAACCGGCGAATGGGTAAACATGCTAGAAGCTGGGATCGTTGACCCAACGAAAGTGACGCGTTCTGCCTTACAAAACGCAGCTTCTGTTGCCGCATTATTGTTAACAACTGAAGCAGTCGTTGCCGACAAACCAGAACCAGCAGCGCCAGCAGCTCCTGCAATGGACCCATCAATGGGTATGGGCGGCATGATGTAAGCAAGCCTTGAGAACTCCTCTTTTGAGGGGTTCTTTTTTTGTACGATCAAAAAATACTTTAACACAGAAAAAGACAAAAAACCTCTCTTCTTAGTATTCTAAGCACCAAAGAATTGGTTCATTGCTTGAATAAAAGGAGAAAGGACTGGTAGATATGATCTATCTATTTGTCTTGTAAAGGCAGCGTGTTTCCTAAGGAACCGTGAATTACAACCGTTCCCAAAATCCTTGCGCAAAACCAGTAATAAATTCATAAAGAGCCGGCAGTATCACAGAAACACATAAGACGATAAAGACCATTTTCTGACCAGGTGTTAATTGTTTGAGGAAATGGTCTTTTGTGAACAGTAAATACACGATACAGATAACGGCAAGTAGTTGCAATAGGTCAAATAAAATGGACAAGAAGATCACCTTTTCTAATTAGATTATATGGATGTTATAATGATGGATTGTCTTAGTATAGAACAAAGATTTGAATGATATTGTTCTGAGAAAAACGTGAAGATCAACGTTTATAAAGAAACGGTATTTCGACACCGAAGAATGCGAAGATACCGCTTAAAAGAAAGTAAGTCAATAAGCCTAAATAAAAAAGGACTTTCCAATTCAATTTCTTTTTCATTTGATCCACTCCTTTTGTGTATCATAGCATAAAAAAACGATAATATAAATAAATAACGTTAAGATGCAAATATGCATTTTTTAGCAAGTGTAAGCTCTCTCAAGCTACATTTTCGCTATCTTGAAAAACCTGAGCTAAAATAGAAAGAGGAACAAAATCATGGCTCACTTTGATTTTTAAATGAACAATGAGTCGAAAGAAGGAGACATTTCTTTGAAAAAACCATGGATAAAACGCAAAAAGAAGCAAAACGAAAATGAATTATTAACGGAACAGTCCGTTCAAGTCGAGCAAAGTCAAACGAGAGAAGAGCTGCAAGAAGAAGCGGAATTTACTTCTTTTTTTGCGGATGTCATGAAGCGAATGCCGAAAAAATCGGCTGCCCTTGTGATGAAAGGCTATGACGGATCAAAAGCCCAAGCGGAAAAAGTGTTAGCGAAAAGCAAGGATCAATTTGATCAGGTGTTTGAGGAGTTTTTGGTTGGCGTAGATGATGAAACGCGGAAAAAAGCCCACCGCACGATCCATGCGGCTTCTTTGACGGCGGCGATCATCGGCTGTTCACCGATTCCTTTTTCAGATGCAGTGTTACTTGTGCCGGTTCAAATGACGATGATGGCACGTTTGTATCGCATTTTTGGGCGAACGTGGCGTGAAGGGTTAGCGAAGAGTATCTCGAAAGAGTTAGTGGTGGTGAGTTTTGGACGCAGTGCCGTTGGCAATATCTTGAAATTTGTCCCAGCAGTAGGCACCGTTGCTGGAGCTGCAATCAATGCCAGTGTGGCTAGTGGTATCACCGAAGCATTAGGCTGGGTGACTGTCAAGATGCTGAATGATGGGGAAGATGTGTTTGAGCAAGTGATGTCCTTTAAAGGCCAATTTCACACGCTGTTCAATGCGTTGAAAGTTGGCAAGAAATCCAAGTAGGTCAAAAAGAAGAACGAAGCAGGTCCATCAAAAGACGACTTGCTTTTGTTGCTTCTTTTTCTTCACAGCAAAAAAATACTTTTTAAGGAGTGAGTAAAATGAAACAACGAGTGACACGGGAAGAAGTCAAAGAACGGTTGGTCACCGATGCGTATTTTCAAAAAGGTCGTTCTGCTTTGAAGACCCGCCAAACGATTTTGACGATTCTTGCTTGGCTGATGGTCTTGGTTCCGTTTGTCTGGCTGGCCATCCCGCTGACTTTACCGAATCTGGCGGATCGGATCGCCTTTCGGACATATCTGGAAGAAGCAGTGACTTTTGATTTTTTGGCGTTGTTCTTAGGAATTTCTTTTTTGGTCTTGGTTCTGACATTTACTTTGTTGACCTTGAGGAACAACCGGCGTTTCAAACGATTGTTGCAAAAGCAATCGATGCATGACGAAGTTGCCTTAGAAAAACGCAAAGAAGTATTAGAAGCTTTTTACGAAGAACGCTTCGGAACGAAAGAAGAGCGTCACGCTGCCAAGTACTATGCCGTTGCTCCTGAGCAAAACATTGGAGAAACGGAGATCCAAGAACTTTTCCGTAGAAATGGGGTGGGCTGATGGTTGTCAATTTTGATACTGGGTTCCCGTGGTTGGATACATTTTTAACGGTCGTTTTAATGATTCTGTTCACGTACCCAATTTTAGGTGGCTTTGCTTGGTTCATCGGGGTGATCTGCAATCGTTTTTTGTTCCGCTATCGTCAATTAGAGTGGATACCAATCCCCGAAGAGATCGAGCCGATGATCACCATTATGGTACCGGCTCACAATGAAGAAGTCGTAATTGAAGACACGATTCATTATTTAATGAACAATCTAAACTACAGCAACTATGAGGTGTTGGTGACGGATGATGGCTCAACGGATCAAACTCCTGTGATACTAGATCGATTGATGGAACAGTACCCGAATCTAAGGGTTTTGCGTATCGAAAAAAACCAAGGGAAAGCCCATGCCTTTAATATTGGTGTAGGGTTTGCTAAAGGGGAATTGATTTTGAGCAACGACGCAGATACGGTCCCTGAACCTGATGCATTGTGGAAATATGTCAATTATTTCATCCGCCAAGATTCCATCAATATCTCTGCCATTACGGCGAATATGGACGTTCAAAATCGCACAACCATCGTCGGGAAATCGCAAACCGTTGAATTTTCAAGTATCGTAGGAATTATCAAACGAACCCAGCAAGCCGTTTTCGGCGTCATCTATGCCTATAGCGGTGCCAACACAATGTATCGTAGAGCCGCATTGATGGATGTTGGTCTCTTTCGACAAAATCGTGCCACGGAAGATATCAGTATTGCCTGGGACCATCAATTCCATGGTTGGTTGTCATTATTTGCGTCACGAGTGATGTTTTTCATGGAGGTGCCAGAAACACTCAAGATGCTCTATCGGCAACGGAAACGTTGGGCGAAAGGCGGAACGGAAGTGTGGTTGACCAATTTTAAAAAAGTTTTCTTACACCCTTTTGAAAATATCGGACGAACCGCCATGTTTGTGGATCAGTCCTTAAGTATTATCTGGTCATTCTTTTTCTGGTTGTCTTCGGCTTTGTTTGTTTTTTATCTGATTTATTATGGGGCAACTGGGAATTACGAGCGGATCTACCATATGTTTACGATGGCCTTTCTCTTTGTTTGTTTTGAGATGATTGCAGGGGTCATGCAGCTATTTACCAGTCTCTTAGTGGATGATAACCGCAGCAAGCTGAAGTATTTCCGCTTTGCCCCTTTTTACATGCTGTTTTACTGGATGATTAATGCCATAACGATCGTCACTACCTTTATTCCAGCCGTCAAAACCATCCTTGGCTACGGTAGCGGCGTTTGGGTCAGTCCCGAGCGAACGGCGAAAAAAACCGAAGAATCTTAACGAGTTCACCTTTCCTAGACAATAAAAACAAGTCTGAGTTTTCTTCAGACTTGTTTTTTTGTCATTAAGGTTCAGAAAGATAGTAAATCTCACGATTTTGGTAAGGATAACGAGTTTGCGAAAATTCGAAGGGCCGCCCGTCGGAGAGACGAGCAACTTGTTCTAATTCTAAGATCGGATCATTGGGATCAACTTCTAAATATTTGATATCATAGGAATCCGCTTTGTCGGCACGGATTTTACGTATGGCGGGACCTATTTTGAGGTGTAAGGAATCAGTGATATATCGATAGATCGAGTGTTCAAGGATCGCCATATCAATATCGGGAATGGTTTTGATGGGCATGATCGTGTACTCTAATTCAAAGGGTTCGTTATCAACATAGCGCAGTCTTACGATATCATAAACAGGTTCGTTTTCTCGCAAGGACAAGTAATCCATTTCGTTGGCTTCTGGGAAGCGAACATTGAAACTAATGATTTTACTTTGCACTTTATGCCGTCCGCCATATCGGTTGACTAAACCGATATACTCATTGATCTGTCCTTGGTAGGTTGCTGAATTGACATAGGTGCCATGACCTCTTTTGGTGGAAATCAGGCCTTCTTGCTTCAGTTGATTTAGCGCTTTTTGGATCGTCATTCGCGAGGTTTGAAATCGTTTGGCTAACGCAGTTTGTTCCGGTAATTTTGATAAAGCTGGAAAAACACCTTCATAAATGTTCGTCCGCAACTGATCAACGATCTCTTTGTATTTTGTCATAGTCATCACTCCTTATGTAAAGTAATTCATGGACTTGAGTTTTGTTTGAAGAGGATAAAAACAAGGTATATCATTAAAGAATCAACTGAAATTCATATGTACAGAAAAAGCTTTACATGTGTGTTTGAAAAATTTACATGCCGATTTCACCTAATTATAATAGGTTTTGTAAGCGAATACAAATGATGGAGGAATCACTATGACGACATTTTATTGGGGAAACAGTGTCAGCAGTATGCAGACAGAAGGTGGATGGAATGAAGGTGGTAAAAGCTTATCCGTTTATGATATACGGGAAGCTTCGGAACAGGCTAGCGATTGGCATGTAGCAAATGATAACTATCATGCGTATACAGAAGATTTTGATTATATGAAAGATTTGGGGATGAACATGTATCGTTTTCAAATTTCTTGGTCAAGGGTCGTTCACGATGGAGATGGTGCCTTTAATGAAGAAGGGATCGCCTATTACGATCGTTTTATTGATGATCTGTTAGCTCGAGGAATCGAACCTATGATTTGTTTGTACCATTTTGATATGCCCCTGCATCTAGCGAAAACCTATAACGGGTTCATCAGTAAAGAAGTGAAGGACGCATTCATTCGCTTTGGAAAAGAAATGGTGGATCGTTTTGCGGATAAAGTCCATTATTGGTTAACCTTTAACGAACAAAATCTTTTCCACCAAGACCATGGTTTTAAGATCAGCGGCTATTTAGAAGGGGAAGAAACAACAGAAGAATTGTATCAAATTTTCCACAATGTCATGGTTTGCCATGCAGAGATCTGTAACTATCTTCATGAAACAACAAATGCGAAGATTGGCGGCATGCTGGCGTATTCTGAAGCGTATCCAGCGACTTGTCGTCCACAAGACATCAAAGCAGCAAGAGAGTTTGATGAATTTGCGAATTTTACTTTATTAGATTGCTATGCGCACGGCAAGTATTCGGCAGCACAAGACCGATACGTGAAAAATCATCAACTCAATATGAATATTTTACCTGGGGAATTAGAAGCGATCGCAGCGCAGAAAAATGATTACATTGCCTTTAGCTATTATGCTTCTTCTACCTTGAACGCTGAAAAAATCCCTGAAGGAACGCCGCCAAATCGGTACATGACTTTTGGAAAACAAGACAATCCGTATATTGAAACGACGGAATGGAATTGGCAAATTGATCCGCTCGGCTTCCGTGATGTCTTAAATAAAGTCTATCAGCGGTACCGGTTGCCAGTGTTTCCGATTGAAAACGGAATTGGTGTCAGAGAGCATTGGAATGGCAACGAACCGATTCAAGATGATTACCGGATTGCCTACCATCAAGAGCATATTCGAGCGATGCTTGCAGCGATGGTGGAAGATGGAGTGGTCTGTCTTGGTTATCTTGGCTGGGGACTGATCGACATTTTGAGCTCTCAAGGTGATATGGAGAAACGATACGGACTTGTGTATGTCAATCGTGGCAATCATGAGTTGCGAGATATGAAACGTGTGCCGAAAAAATCGTATGAATGGTTCAAAGAAGTGATCAAAACGAATGGTAGTACGATCTATACAAACCCATATGCAGAATAGGAGGAACAGAAAATGGCAGCAGAAAAGCGCACGTTTTTAGATAAATTTACAGAGTTTTCGGTCCGTCTCGGCAATCAGGTTCATCTCAAAAGTCTTCGTGATGCGTTTGCGACCTTAATGCCTGCCTTTATTATCGCAGGGATCGCTGTGTTGTTTAATAATGTCTTCTTTCCGTGGTTCTTAGAAGGGGCTGCCTTGGCGCGAATGCAAGTGTTTGGCAATTCCATCACCAATGGAACATTGAATATCGCCGGTTTGCTGATTGCTCCGATGATCGCCTACTTCCTTTGTCGCAACAAAAATAATCCAAGCGCTATCAATGCAACTTTTGTGGCAACGACTTGCTTAGTGGTCATGTTGGCGATGGCTCATGCCGTGATGCCAGAAGGCGCCCAAGCAGAAGTGACCATCAGTGGTGTGATGCTGTTTGATGATGTCGGGACCAAAGGGATGTTTTCTGGAATCATTTGTGGGCTAGTTGCCACGGAATTATTTATTCGGCTATCAGAAAACAAGCACTTAAAAATCAATTTAGGGGATCAAGTTCCTCCTGCCGTCAGCAAATCCTTCAGCACGTTGATCCCTGCTATTTTAGTGATTTCTTTCTTTGCCTTAGTTGCGACCGTGCTAGCAGCCTTTGATACCGATCTGATTCAAATCATTTCCACAGTGATCCAAGAACCACTGCGTTTATTGAACACATCGATTTTTGGGTTCTTGATCATCTATTCAACGGGCAACTTTCTGTTTACTTTAGGCATTCACCAAACCGTCATCAATGGCACCTTATTAGATCCATTGCTGTTAGTCAATATGAATGAAAACATGCAAGCCGTGCAGGACGGTGCTGCGCCGCCCAATATCTTAAATTCAGCATTCGTGACGGTTTTCGCACAACTAGGCGGGACTGGATTTACGATCAGCTTGATCATTGCAGTGCTCTTATTCGTCCGCAATTACCAACCTTTTCGGGATGTCGTCAATCTATCCCTAGCTCCGGGTATTTTTAATATCAATGAGCCAATCATCTTTGGTTTACCGATCGTCTTCAATTTACCCATGATCATTCCCTTCGTTGCAAGTCCAATTGTGGCGACGTTGATTGGCTACTTTGCTACCGCAGTAGGATTCATTGAGCCACTTTCTGTGATGGTTCCTTGGACGACACCACCAATTCTTAGTGCATTGTTGGCATCAAAAGGGGATTTTAAAGTTGTTTTGGTTCAAGTGATCATCATCGTCGTCTGTGTAGCAATCTATTTTCCATTTTTAAAAATCGCTCAACGGGTTGCAATCAAATCTGCTGAATTGGAGCGGGCAGAATAAAAAAAGGGAATCCTATATTATAGTGACCTACAAAAGTTAGATCAAAATTCTAACGTTTTGGGGTCACTATTTTTTGAGGTGATTTTTTTACTAAGTTTCTATTTTGAATTTTAATTAAATGGTATACTATCCCAAAAGGAGCGACTATGAAACTATCAGAAATGCAAAAAGCGATTTATCAAAACAAGATTGATCACCAATTCAATGTCACCAATATTGAAAAAGAGTTTTTGGCTTTATATGGTGAAATAGGGGAGGCCTTTGATGCCTATCGGAAGCAACAAGAGGTAGGAGAAGAATTGGCGGATGTGGCGATTTATCTTCTTGGGTTAGCAGAAATCCTTTCCATTGATCTTGAAGCAGAGATTCATAAAAAAATGGCCGTCAACCAAAAGCGCCGTTATATCAGTTATGGCAATGGCTATGCAAAACGAATCGATGATTGATACACGCACAAAAATTAGTGGATTCTTCGAGTATAGGCTCGACCGAAATAGAAAGGGAAGCAGGAGATAGGATGGAAAAGAACGTAAGCATGCGTGAATTAACAACGGCAGATTTAGCAGAAGTCGTGGACCACTATATTGCTGTATTTTCAGCAGAACCATGGAATGACCAATTGACAGTGCCGCAAATCACCGACTATGTATCATCAATGATGGCAATGAATACTTTTATTGGTTATCGACTAACAAACCGAGCATCGAATGAATTGATTGGTCTTTCATTGGGCTTTATCAAGCCCTGGTATCAAGGAAAAGAGTATGTGGTCGACACCTTTTTAATTACAGGCACGCACCAAGGAAAGGGCTTGGGTTCCACTTTCTTAGAAATGATCAAAGAGGATCTGCTCAAGAAAGAGATTCCAACGATCCTGTTAGATACCGAAGAAAGTATGCCCGCAGCGGATTTTTACAAAAAGAATGGCTTTAAACCGTTACCAGATAATGTGAGCTATTATTTATCTCTAGATTAATTCAAGCATGTCAATAACTAAAAAGTCTGCGAAAAAATCGCAGGCTTTTTAGTTATGCACAGTTTCAACAGGTTTATCCACAATATATTGTAGGAACGTGTTTTCGCCTACTAAATATTGTGTTTAAGACCCGTTGGAATAAGAAACTGTCGCTTCTTTTGAGGAAGAGTTTCCCTTTATTGCATTGATGGTAGTCATTCGGTGATTTTCAAGGTGAATTGACAATGGTTGAGATAGAAAGTATCATAGCCTGCTTTTTTTTCGATTACAATAAAGACGAGACTCGCCACCCTTCGGCGAAGCCTCGTCTTTTTACAGATCAACAAAAAAAGAAAACGCAGGATTCTACGCTTTCTTTTTCTGTTCTTCTTTTTTCTTGTCTGTGGTCGGTACGGAATCTAGGGCTTTTTTGAAAATCTCTTCTTTTTTCGTTTTGTAGTTATGTTGTCGTTCAGCATAAACTTTTTCTTTCGTCTTTGTTTTCATACTCGGTCACCTCTTCCTTTTTTTTAGTATAGCATAATTTCACAAACTTATGCAAATTCTTGGTTTTCTCCTTGGTATTATAAACTTTCGTATGAAATACATTGTGAAAATATTTCTTTCGGTAGAAGTGAGGGACTTCTCTATCAAAAAATTCGTATCCAGTTGGAAGCGATGTAACAGGATTTCATCATAGCGTCGATCACACTGGTGAAAGAAGCATTCTTTTTGAAAAAACTTTTTCACAGAATCCCGTGTGTAAAAAAGGAATGATAAATGGGTGATTTTAGTATCGATTTTTGAAAAAGGGGATCAGGAAAGAAATGTTATTCAAATAACAGTCTTGATTTTCAAAAAGTGGGTTTGTTTGCAAAAAAAATCCTGTTTTTATTCGCGAATTAAAATAACGTTGAATGAAATAGCATTTTTTTGTTGTTTATAGAAATCTTTGTAAATATAGTGTCAGTGGTCAGCGTCAAAGAGAAAGTGATTAAAAAGAATAACGCAGGAAAATAAATGACACGTTTTATTAAACGCAAATTAAAAAAATACAAAACGAAAACAATATCAAAAAATATTAATTTTTGTTAAAATGGGGTACAGGGGGTGTTTTATTGGAATCTCGGAAAATCAAACGGAAGCGTTTAGTGAAACAAAAACGGTCCCTTTTCGTACAAAAAGGATTGGGTATCACAGCAGCGTTAGCATCAACTTCAGGTGTCTTTACGTCTCTTGCTCATGCGACCGAAACGACGAACGCTTCGTCATCAACCAACACAACTGCTACTCTTGCCAGATCGTCAGCTGAAACGGCGATCAATCGACAATTTAAAACAACAGCTTCACTGAATGTTCGTTCAAATGCTTCAACGAGCGCCTCTATCGTAAGTGGTGTAGGAGCAAATACAACAATCACTGCGGTGGCTCAAAAGAACGGTACCTCAGTGAATGGCAATACAATATGGTATAAGCTATCAACAGGCGGCTGGATCTCAGGGGCTTATGTGAAGAGCACCTCAGGCTCTTCTTCTGCCAATACAGGCTCGTCCAATTCGTCGTCTTCTTCATCGGAAAAAGCAATTTCGAAATCAGTGAAAACGACTACTGCATTGAACGTCCGTTCAAATGCAACGACAAGTTCTAGTGTCGTACGCGGTTTGAGCAGTAATGCGACAGTACAGGTCGTTGCACAAAAGAGTGGGACATCGGTGAATGGCACGACCACTTGGTACAAATTGTCCACAGGCGGTTGGATCACGGCAGCCTATGTCAAAGATGTTTCCAGTAACTCCACAGGCAATAGTTCTTCTGGCGGCAATACAAGTGTTTCTGCAGAAACGGCTATCAGCAAGAACGTGAAAACAACAGCGGCATTAAATGTTCGTTCGAGTGCGTCAACAAGCGGCAGTGTCGTTGGCAGCCTAAGCAACAGCACGACGGTGAAGGTCGTTGCCCAGAAAAATGGCACATCCGTTGGCGGCACCAATGTTTGGTACAAAGTATCGACTGGTGGCTGGATCACAGCGGCATATGTGCGTGACGTCACGTCTAGTTCTGGAAATACAAGTAATAACAATAATTCAAACACAGGTTCAAACAATACTGGTTCATCAAACGGCTCAAGCAATGCGAGTGAGCAAGCCATCAATAAGACGTTCCAAACAACCACTGGGATGAATGTGCGCTCAAATGCATCGACTTCTGCAAGTGTGGTCAGCAGTTTGGGCAGTAATGCGACCTTCAAAGCAGTGGCTCAAAAACAAGGCACGTCAGTCAATGGCAATACCACTTGGTATAAGTTATCAACTGGTGGCTGGGTATCTGCAGCATATGTCAAAGAAGTCAGTGCGACGACTCCTGGCAACAATAACAACGCAGGCAATACCAATGTTCCGATGAGCGTGAACGGAGCAGCGATCGTTGCAGAAGCTAGAAAACATATCGGCACTCCTTATCAATGGGGAGGCAAAGGACCAGATGTCTTCGACTGTTCTGGGTTTACACGCTACGTCTTCTTAAAAGTGACGGGCAAAAACATCGGTGATTGGACAGTCCCACAAGAAAGCGCAGGGACGATCATTCCTGTCTCGCAAGCACAAGCTGGCGACTTGCTGTTCTGGGGTCAAAAAGGGAATACCTACCATGTAGCGATCGCTACAAGTAATACAAGCTATATCCATGCGCCAAGCACGGGTTATACAGTCACCGAAGCACAATCAGGCTTTTCGACTGCTAGCTTCGCTCTACGCGTGAAATAAATATTTTATTGAAAAGGCAAAGGGTTTGTCCTTTGTTAGAAACGCCCCTAAGAAAGCTGCAATCAGTTTTCTTAGGGGCGCTTTTTGTGCTGGGCGCAGATCTTCTAAAAGGTGGGATTTTGCCCTTGTTTTTTTGACAAAAAGGCCGATTTGTCAAAATCACTTGTTTTTACTAGTACAAATTTTTGTCAAAAAAAATAGTTACTGATACCATAAAAACGTACCAATATTAGGAGGGATCTACATGAGATATACGAACGGAAATTACGAAGCTTTTGCAAGAAGCAGAAAACCGAAAGATGTCGAAAAGAAAGAAGCCTATATTGTTGGTGGTGGATTAGCAGGACTTGCTGCGGCAGTCTTCTTGATCCGTGACGGCCATATGGCTGGTGAGAAAATCCACGTCCTTGAAGAACTTTCTTTATCAGGCGGTTCATTAGACGGAAAATTCATTCCCCATGATGGATTTGTGACCCGCGGCGGTCGAGAAATGGAAAATCATTTTGAGTGTCTGTGGGATCTATTTCGCTCGATTCCGTCTTTGGAGGTGGAAGATGCTTCAGTGTTAGATGAGTTTTACTGGTTGGATCACGATGATCCAAATTCGTCTAACTGTCGGATCATCCACAATCGCGGCCAACGAGCAGCAGATGATGGAGAATTTACCTTGTCTGCTACAGCACAAAAAGAATTGACTCAATTATTTATGACTTCAGAAGATCAATTGATCGGGAAAAAAATCGAAGATGTTTTTGGCGAAGAATTCTTTGAATCCAATTTTTGGCTATACTGGTGTACGATGTTCGCCTTTGAAAAATGGCATTCGGCGATTGAAATGCGTCGCTATGTGTTGCGTTTTGTGCATCATATCGATGGCTTGCCTGATTTTACCGCGTTAAAATTTACCCGTTACAACCAATATGAGTCATTGGTCAAACCACTACTTGCTTATTTGGAAGAACAAGGAGTCGACTTCCAATATGAATGCACAGTCAGCAATATCGATGTTCGGATCGTGGGCGAGGAAAAAGTTGCTCAAAAACTTGTGCTAGAAAAAGCGGGGGCAATCGAAGAAATTCCTTTGTCAGAAGATGACTTGGTCTTTGTTACCAACGGATCGATCACTGAAAGTTCCACGCAAGGGGACCATTATACTCCAGCGCCTATCTCAAAAGCACCTGGTGGTAGCTGGCGTTTATGGAAAAACTTGGCGGCGCAATCGCCTGAGTTTGGTCATCCAGAAGTCTTTTATGAAAACTTACCTGAAGAAAGCTGGTTTGTTTCGGCAACTGTCACTTGGCAAAATTTTGATGTTGAACCTTATTTAGAAAAATTGACCCATCGCAAGTTGCGAACAGGCAGAATCGTCACTGGCGGGATCATCACCATCAAAGATTCCAATTGGATGATGAGCTTTGCGACCCATCGCCAACCGCACTTTAAAGAACAAAAAGACCAACAAACGATCACATGGGTGTATGGATTGTTGTCAAATACGCCAGGAAACTACATCAAAAAACCAATTGAACAATGTTCGGGACAAGAAATCGTGCAAGAACTGCTTTACCATTTAGGCGTGCCGGAAGCAGAAATCCAACGCATTTCAAAAGAATCAAGTGTGGCAGTTCCGGTTTACATGCCGTTTATCACTTCCTACTTCATGCTGCGTGAGCCAGGGGATCGGCCATTGGTTATTCCAAATGGCTCCAAAAACTTAGCTTTTATCGGTAATTTCGCAGAGACTGAAAGAGACACTGTTTTTACAACAGAGTATTCCGTTCGGACTGCAATGGAGGCTGTTTATCAGCTATTAGATGTGGAACGCGGGGTACCAGAAGTGTTTGCTTCCGCTTATGATCTGCGTACCTTGGCCAAAGCTGTCTATTATCTGACCGATAAGAAAAAAATCACGGAAATGGAGCTACCATTTATCGAACGGAAACTATTGGAAGGATTCGTTAAGAAAACCGAACATACCTACATTGGCGATCTGTTGAAAGAAAACCATTTGATTTAATTAAAACACAACGACGGCGAGGCGAAAGAAACTGCTCGTGGTCGTTGCGTTTTTTCATTTACTTTTTAGTGTTGTTTAGACGAATCCTTATTCCTCAGATAAAATCCGTACTTGGATCTCTGTCAAATAAGCTTGCTCGTTGCTAAGGGTCGTTTCATGGATCGATCGTTCATAGAAGTAGTCATCGATTTGCCATTGGTGCGCTGCAATCAGCTGCTTGAGTTTTTGATAGAACTGCTTCAATCCTTCGTCATCCCCCTGATAAATGGTGGTTAAATAGCAACCTGCTGGTTTCACGAAGGAAGCTCGTTGTGGTTCTTCTTGCCGCACATAAACGTAGTCGATGTCCTGCGTATTGTCTTTGTTCGTCCGAATCATAAAACCGTATTCGTTATTCGAGAAAAGATAAGGCTGTGCCATCAAAAGGTCGTAGGCTTGGGTGATCATCTCTGGGATGCTGCTGCCGTTTAATCTAGGACTAAGGGAGAAATACTCCTCTGGCTGTTCCTTCAAGGTGAAGGGGGAAGTTTTTTCTGCAGCCAGACGCAAGTCCGCTGCTTTTCGTTCGATGATTTTTTGGATGTTGGACAACTGCTGAATTTTTTCATCGATGGTTTGCCGCTTGGCTTCCAATAAGTTTCTCATGGTCTCGGCATCCCCCTGCAACGCTGTTTGAATCTCTTTTAAGGGCATCGATAATTCTTTCAATGACAGGATCAATCCGAGATCCAAAAGTTGATCAAGGGAATAATACCGGTACCCGTTCTCGTCTTTGCTATTTGGTTGAAATAGCCCAATCTCGTCATAATAGTGGAGTGTCCGAGGATTGATTCGCGCTAAGCGTGCCATTTCCGATACTTTTAATTTGGTTTTCATGGCGCTCCTCCTTGACTTTACAGTTACTGTAAACTTTATACTAAAGATAGTCAACTACTGGGAGGAAGATAGAATGAATAAACAAGTAACATATCGACCATTTAAACGAGAAGATCTGCCTGCGCTTGTGCAAGTAATTATTGATAGCTGGAACTACGACAAGCAATTTGACCAGAAGACCGCCAAACACTTTGCTCATGTCTTTTTGTGTTATGAACTTGCCCGTGCTACCTATTCACGTGTGGCTCTTTTAAATGGTGAAGCTGTCGGTATCTTATTAGCAGACAGTAAAAGAGGGAAGAAGCTTCATCCAATGCGCTATTGGGGGAAAACGATGTGGCATGCTGGCTGCTTAGTGCTTTCTAATCAAGGGAGAAACACGCTGCTGCATTATGCCAAAGAGGTGGCTGAGTTAAATCAAGCGATGTTGAAAGACTTACAAATTCCTTTTCAGACCGAAGTTGGTTTGTTTGCCGTTAGTCCCAAAACACAAGGATTGGGTGTAGGCAAGCAACTCTTTACTTCCTTCTTAGCGATGGTCCAGCATGATAAAACAGCTCCGTTTTTCCTTTATACCGATACCACTTGTAATTACGGTTTTTATGAGCATATGGGCTTGAAGCGGGCAGCTGCTGTGAAACGCTGGATCAAAAAGCCGATCAAGAAGGAAATCGAGTTTTATATCTATACTTCCTAAGAGTGCAGCGATGCACTCTTTTTTTCATTGGCTAGTATGGTAAACTGGAAGCAAAGAAGGACAAGAAAGCTGTTTTCGTTTTATGGAAACGGCGCTTGTTTTGGTCGAAAGCGATGGATCAATTCGCTTTCGTAAAAAGGATGGGAATGGGAAAGGATGGTTTATTTGGAAAAAAAGCAGATTGGGTTTATTTTAAGTGATATCGATGGGACGATCTTGGATCATAAACATCAAATCGATCCGGTTTTGATTGAAGAAATCAAACGGTTGAAGCAGCAAGCGATTCCTTTTGTTTTGGCTTCCGCTCGCTCCCCGAAAGGAATGCTACCGATAGCTGAAGAATTAGAGATAGAAGACTGGCCCTTGGCTTGCTACAACGGTGCCCTGATTGGACGGTACGATCATACGGGTACGCTTGTACCAATATTTAGTCATGAGGTCAAAAAAGCAGAAGCAAAGACTTTGGTTGCTCGCATCAAAGCTGATTTTCCTGCCGTTTCCATCAATGTCTACTCTGGTGATCAGTGGTATTGCGAAAGAGTGGATCAGTGGGCACAGGCAGAAGCGGCGATTACCAAAGAGACCCCTTTGGAAACTTCATTGGAACAACTGTTGGCACAAGAAGCTTTTGAGGTACATAAGTTTCTTTTGATCGGCACAACGGCAGAAATCCAAGCGCTTCATGCTGCCTGCCAGAACGCTGACTTTTTAGAAAGCGCCTTTTATTTATCCAAAGAGAATTATTTGGAAGTCACTCATCAAGCTGTGGGAAAAGATAAGGCGCTAAATGAATTAGCGGCCTATTTCCAAGTGCCGCTGGCGCAAACCTTAGCGATCGGCGATAATTTTAATGACCTGCCAATGATTGCTTCAGCCGGTATCGGTGTTGCGATGGAGAATGCGCCCGATTTGGTCAAAGCAAAAGCTGATTTTGTGACGGCTAGCAATACAGACCATGGGGTTGCTGATGCATTGCGGCGATTTGTCACAGAATAAATAAAAAAACTAGGTTTTTTGAACAAATTGATTGACTTTCATTTCTACTCTCCTTAAACTTTTAGCTATACCTAAAAAGGTAAGTGTTTGTTGGAAAGAAGGAGAAAAATGAATAAGAAGATCGAGAAGACATTGACCAAATTTGCCGAGCCGTTGGGGCTCTCAGTTGATACTTCCACCGGGGTGATTTATGGAACGTATCATAGTTATAAACTTTTTTTAGTTCAAGAGAATAACAATAGTTATTCTCTTGTGGCTCATTTTTCCCTTAGCAAAGAGGGGGAACTTCCGAACCAAGAAGAAGTCAAAGAAGTTTTAAGTGAGTCAAAAGAGATCACCGACTGTGTGATCCAAGGATATCAAGTTGCCTATACATTACGCGGAGCGATGACTGCAGGGAAAACTGTGGACAAGATCCGTACTGCGTTGGACCAATTGACGAATTTCTTGAAGACGAAAGCTTACCAAAATGCTTGTACCTTCTGCGGAACGATCACTGAGCCGGTTTCGCTGTATGCTATTAGCGGCACTCCCGTCATTGCGTGTGAAGCTTGCTTTAAGAAACAACAAGAAGCGGTCCTTGCACAAGAACGGGAAAAAGGGCAGAAAAAAGAAAATTGGCTAGCTGGAACAGTGGGCGCGTTTCTTGGTTCACTGATTGGTGCCGGCGCAATTATTTTATTAGGACAACTGGGATATGTAGCTGCATTGTCTGGAATCGCAATGGCGATCTGTGCCATCAAAGGGTATGAATTATTAGGTGGAAAACTCAGTACAAAAGGTATTATTAGTAGTATCATCGTCATGATCATTATGGTCTATGTCGGGAATCGTATCGACTGGTCGATCAGTGTAGCGAATTATTACACAGACGTTGATGTCTTCTACGCTTTCCGTATTTTACCTGATTTGATTCGTGAAGGGTATTTGGAAGCGAGTCAATATTACGGGAACTTAGGTCTGGTCTATCTCTTTACGGCGATTGGGGCTATTCCAACTATTATCGCTGCGGTACGAGAGGGGAAAGTGACGCGTCAAAGCTATAAAATGGAGTAATCCACTTTTCTATCCAAAGATAAAAAAGCGCAAAGCGCGATCTCTTTCGCTTTGTGTTTTTTGTTTTTGTGTCATAAATAATAACATGCAGTGTTAACATAAAAAATAAATAATAATAAAATGAGAAAAATAGCTTGCTTTTATAATTAATATTTATTAAAATCTTATTTACATTCAGAGTTTTGTAATAATTCTGAAAATTTTGGATTTTCATAAGGGGTAGGTAAGATGAAGAAAAAATGGGGATATGGTGTCATCGCTGTTTGTGGAATCGTATTAGCAGGTTGCTCAACAGGAGGGACATCAAGTACAGGTGAAAGTTCAAGTGGTAGTGGGACAGCAGCTGCCGAACAAATTTTTAATGTTGTGGTTCAACAAGAAATGCCTAGTGCTGATCTATCCTTAGCCACCGATACGATCAGTTTCAGTGCTTTAAATAATGTGTATGAAGGGTTGTACCGCTTAGATGCTGATAGTAAGCCCGAACCAGCAGGTGCCGCCGAATTAGCGGAAGTCAGTGAAGATGGTCTGACCTATAAATTGAAATTACGTGAAGATGCCAAATGGTCAAATGGAGAACCAGTAACAGCAGCGGATTATGTCTTTGGCTGGCAACGCACCGTAAGTGCGGAAACAGGTTCTGAATATGCGTACTTATTTGCGCCCGTAACCAATGCCGAAGCGATAACAGCAGGTGAAAAAGATGCCTCAGAATTGGGGATCAAAGCAGTCAGCGACTATGAATTAGAAATCACGCTGACGACACCTACGCCATACTTCCAATACTTATTGGCATTTCCATCCTTCTTCCCACAAAGCCAAGCAGTCGTAGAAGACAACGGCGATCAATATGCTTCAACAAGCGACAATGCCGTTTACAATGGACCGTTTGTGTTAGCTGGCTTTGATGGTCCAGGAACCGATACAGAATGGTCATATGAAAAGAACGACCAATATTGGGATAAAGATACGGTGAAACTTGATACGATCAATGTCAGTGTCGTAAAAGAATCATCGACCTCTTTGAATCTATTCCAGGATGGGCAAGCGGACGACGTCATCTTAACAGGAGAATTGGCGCAGCAAATGGCCAATGATGAAGCGTTTGTGTCAGAACCATTAGCCCGTACTTCCTATATCGAGTTGAATCAGCGAGAAGAAGATTCGCCATTTCGCAATGAGGATCTGCGTAAAGCAATCTCTTATGCCATCGATCGTGATGCATTAGTGACATCGATTTTAGGTGATGGTTCATTGGCTTCCACAGGATTGATACCAAAAGGAATGACCTTTAACCCAACTGATAATACTGATTTTGTCGATGAAGCGGAAAGTGTCATTGAATACGATCAAGAAAAAGCCAAAGAACATTGGGAAAAAGCCAAAGAGGCTTTGGGAATCGATTCTTTAAGTTTTGAAATTTTGGCCTCTGACACAGACTCAACCAAAAAAGCCATTGAATATATTCAAAGTGCGATTCAAGATACGCTTGATGGGGTGAAAGTTAGCCTAAGTCCAGTACCTTTCTCCGTTCGCCTTGATCGTTCAAACTCAGGTGATTTTGATGTCGTTATGGGTGGCTGGGGTGCTGACTATGCGGATGCCAGCAGTTTTACAGATCTATTTGTAACCGATAATTCATACAACCGAGGTCGTTGGACAAGCGATGAGTACGATGCAGCAGTGAAATCATCTGCCACGACAAATGCTGGCAATCCAGATGCCCGCTGGCAAGATTTGTTGGATGCAGAGAAAATCATCATGGATCAACAAGGGGTTATCCCTGTGTACCAAAACGTTGAAGCTCATTTACGTGCACCAAAAGTAAAAGGGGTCGTTTCTCACGGTGCCGGTGCGCAATACGATTACAAGTGGGCAGTTATTGAAGAATAAGCGCCTAAAGAAGAAGCTGGTTTTGCGTAAGCAAGCCAGTTTTTTTCTTGTGCTTTGTTCTTACTTACACAATGTTAGTAATGAGAGCGGATGCAATTGTTTATAAAAAAACAAAAAAAAGTTGACAAGGATCAATGATCAACTTGTCAACCTCGTTTTTTCTTCATCTATTTCACAGAAATCCAGTGAAAGATTATTCGCTAACTGTTACGTCGCCTGTTACAGAAGCGCCATCTTCGTCAAGTGTTGCTGAATCTTGGAATTCTTTTGAAGTGAATGTTACGTTACCTTCAACTTTTGCACCGTTCAATACAAAGCCGTTTGCATTCACTTCAACGTCACCTTTGATTACACCGTGAACGATGTTGAAGTTTTCTGAGTTAACGATCAATTTAGGAACAGTTACTGTGTACTCAGCTGTTACGTTGCGGTCTTCATCTTGTGAGTACAATGCAAATTTACGGTAGATATCAGCTGAGTCATCGCCTTTATCATGGAATTCGCCATCAACGGTTACATCGTTATCAAATGTCATGTCAGCAGTTACAGCAACGATCCAGTTACCATCTGCACCCAATGCTTTTTCAATGACTGAAGTTTGGTCACTGATAGAAGCAGTTGAAACAACATCATCTGATGATTCAGTTGATGCAGCAGTTGAAGCTGCTGTTGATGATGAGCTTGCAGCTGTGTCGTTATCTGAACTACATGCAGCTAAAAGAGTGCCTCCCATAAGCAATGATGCAGCGATTAAAGTGATTTTAGTTTTTTTCATGTTTCCTTCTCCTTTGTATTCCCATAGTTTTCTTAAAAACAAAATGATTATACCATACCGAAGTGAAGTTTGTGAAACAAAAAACATAAATGAGGAGAAATTTAATAAATATCAGCCTAGGATTAAAAAAATTTCAAAGAAACTAGGAATAAATGCGTGACGCTTACGAATGAATGAGACATCTCATTCACAAAGAACCCTCCATTATGGAGGAAATGCACTTCTTCTATAATGGAGGGTCATTACTACATTCGCTTTCGATCAGTCAACTGCTTGAACTTCGATACGATCAAATCCATGATGAACTGATACATAAAGGCATGGGTTTGGAAATGGGTTTGATGAGGGAAGATGATGGCTTCTTGGACAAAGGGAAGTTCCGAGATCTGTGGGTTGGCGGTGATCACAATGACTTTGGCTTTGGTTCGATCAAAGAAATCTTTTCGAGGCGTTCCATTTCGAATTTGTTGCTTGGTCAGGTAGTCACCGGAATTGGTAAAAATAATAAAAAGCGATTCTTCATCGGCAGATTTGATGATTTCTTCTTGTACGAGATCGTCTTGGAAGGTCCGAATGAACTTGCCGTTGTAAGCTAGTTTGATCTGGAAATCAATAGCAGCCGATTCTGAGAATAATATTCCAAAAGCAAAGACATTTTTATGCGAAACAATTGCTTGTGCGACCCGTTCGATGGCTGGCAGATCAAGATGATGCCGCAGATAATCGATGTCTTGTATCACTGCGTCAAAATAGGAGTCTACGCCTTCTTGCTCCAAAGCAGACAAAATATTCGAGCGATAATTTAGCGGATTGTTGAAGCGGTTCTCGATGAAAGCTGCGTTGTCTTTTAAATCACCATAGTCATCAAAGCCTAAGGTACGGGCGAATTTTGAAACGGTTGACTTTGACACATGGCAAAGAGCGGCGAATTCACCAATACTTAGAGTTTGGATCTGATCGTAATAGTTGATCATGGTCAAACCGATATAGTAGTTGGTGGAATCAGTGGGTGCATTATTTAAAAGATTCAATAAACGAATGATTAAGAGGCCCATTTTCTTTCCTTTCTTGTAAGCAGTTTCCAAATTGCGAACTTTCGCAGGTGAGAGAAAAAAATCTGCTATAGTAACGCCATAAAGCGCTTTATAAATCAAACACGGGAGTGAGTCATTTGGCAAAAGATTATTCAAAACTTGCTAGTGAAATTATAGCACAGGTCGGTGGGGAACAAAATATCGTTAGCCTGTATCATTGCATCACTAGATTGCGTTTTAAGTTGAAAGATGTCGAGTTGGCACGAAAAAATAAGAACAAAATTCAGCAGCTTGATGGGGTATTGTCAGTCATTGAAGGAAATGGCCAGTTTCAAGTCGTGATCGGGAATCATGTGGCAGATGTTTTTCAAACGATCATGAGCAAGTATTCGATCCAAAACGCTTTGGAAAGTGATAGAGATGCCGAAGAATCAACAGAAAAACAAGGCAATGTATTTATCCGATTCTTCAATGTATTGTCTGCGATCTTTAATCCAATCATTGTTGCGCTTGCAGGGGCAGGGATGTTGAAAGCTTTACTAGTTGTTTTTACGACCTATCATTTGATGGACGCAGAAGGAAGCACCTATAAAATATTAGCTGCTGCTGGCAATAGTGTCTTTTATTTCTTGCCTTTATTTTTAGCGATCAGTGCAGCGCGGATTTTCAAAGTCAATATGTTTATTGCTTTAGCAATCGTTGGGGCGTTGCTGGAGCCGAATTTTACAGCAATGGTGACGGAAAACGGTGTGACGGTTGATTTCTTTGGCATCCCAGCTGTGCTGATGGGGTATTCGGGTACCGTGATTCCAGCGATCGTTTCGATCTATATCTACTCGCACTTGGAACGCCTACTCAAACGGATCATTCCTAAGAGTATCGAGATTTTTGCTCTATCGCTAGTGGCTCTTTTGATCATGGTGCCTCTGACCGTTTTGATCATTGGACCGGTAGGTGTAATGCTTGGGGACGGTTTAGGCAATGCCATGAACTTTATCAGCGATAAGAGTGGGCTGTTGGCTGGCTTGTTGATCGGTGGCGGTTGGACATTCTTAGTAATGATCGGGATCCATTGGGGAGTTGTACCGATCATGGTCAATAACCTAGCGGTATATGGCTATGATACGCTGCGCCCGATGATCGCAGCAGCAACATTTGCGAGTGCTGGGGTTGCTTTAGGTGTATTTTTACGCTCTCGCAGAAAAGAAACCAAAGGTCTGGCGCTATCTTCCTTGCTTCCAGCATTGCTTGGAGGAATTACAGAACCCATCGTCTATGGACTTTCGGTAAAATTTAAAAAGCCGTTGATTGCTCAAACCATCGTTGGTGCCATTGCTGGTGCGTTTATGGGCATGATGCAAACCAAGGCCATCGTCTATGTTTTTCCAGCATTGACGACATTGCCAGCTTTCTTTGGGGACACCTTTGTGTACTATTTGATCGGCATTGCCTTTGCGTTCTTCGGTACTGCTATTTTGACCTATGTATTAGGATTTGAAGAAACGCTAGAACCTGTTTTAGAAGAAGGTGCAGGGCTGCAAGTGATGACACCAGTTGCTGGTGAAGCGATCACGCTTGATGATGTCAAAGATGAAGTATTTTCTTCTCGAGCAATGGGAGATGGATTAGCCGTTTATCCATCAGCCGGCTATATTTATGCACCACTTACTGGTACGGTTGTGACAGTGTTTCCAACTGGACATGCTTTTGGGATCCAATCAGCTGCTGGGACGGAAGTGTTGGTTCATATCGGCTTAGACACGGTTGATTTAGCAAAAGGCGTGTTTGAGATTTCGGTGAAACAAGGGGATCAAGTCGTGAAGGGGCAAAAAATTGGCACCTTTGACTTAGCAAAAATTATTGGAAAAGGATATGATCCGACAACCATGTTGGTCTTTACCAGTGTGATCAAAGAAGATGCATTGACAGTTGTGGATCAAGCGAAAAAAGACGTTACCGCATTGGTAGCAAATGATTTATTAAAAGGAGCGATTTCATGAGTGTATTTCCAAAAAATTTCCTATGGGGCGGCGCAATCGCCGCAAATCAAGCCGAAGGAGCTTATTTGGAAGGAGGAAAAGGATTAAGCGTAGCAGATATTTTACCAGTTGGTGAAAAACGTATTGAGCAAGTTTCACTGCAGCTTGAAGAGGAAAACTTTTATCCGAGCCATGAAGCCATCGACTTTTATCATCGGTACCCAGAAGACATTGAACTGTTTGCGGAAATGGGCTTGAAGTGTTTGCGTACCTCAATTGCTTGGAGTCGCATTTTTCCGAATGGGGATGAGACGGAACCGAATGAAGCAGGTTTACAATTTTATGACGATTTATTTGATGCCTTGAATGAAAAAGGGATCCAACCAGTTGTTACGTTAGCTCACTTTGAGACACCACTGCATTTGGTAACGAAATATGGTGGTTGGCAAAATCGTGCACTGATCGATTTTTTTGATCGGTATACAAAAGTGGTTTTTGCACGCTATAAAGGGAAAGTGAAATATTGGATGACTTTCAATGAAATCAACCATACCCATACGATCCCTTTACTCGCAGCAGGTATCGATGTGTTTTCTTTCGAGACTGAAGAAGAAAAATTACAGGCACTTTATCAAGCGAGTCATAATATGTTTGTTGCAAGTGCCAAAGCAGTTCTGAATGGGAAGGCAGTAGATGAAAACAATCAGATTGGCTGTATGCTGTCACTGAGTCCGATTTATCCTGCAACGTGCAACCCGCAAGATGTTTTTGAATCGTATCAACTGCGCCGTCGTTCTTTGTTTTATAGTGATGTGCAATTGCGAGGAGCGTATCCTGAATACTTCGACCGCATCGTGAAGGATAATCATCTGTTGCTGGACATTACAGAAGAAGATCTAGCGATCATTAAAGCGGGGACCTGCGATTATTTAGGCTTTAGTTTTTACCGCAGCTCATTACATGAAGCGGGCATGAAAATTTTAGGTAATACTGGCGGATTATTGGGGAAAAAGAATCCTTACCTAAAAGAAACTGCTTGGGGATGGCCGATCGATCCGTTGGCATTACGCTATGTTTGCAGCGAATTGACTGATCGCTATCAAAAACCATTATTTATCGTTGAAAACGGAATTGGTTTAAAGGATGTTGTCAATGAAGATGGATCGATCGTCGATGAAGAACGGATGGCTTATTTGAAAGACCATGTAAAGGCAATGGCGGAATCGATCAAAGATGGCGCAACGATTCTAGGCTATACATGGTGGGGACCGATCGATATCGTTTCTGCGGGGACAGGAGAGATGGAAAAACGATACGGCTTTATCTATGTCGATAAGCAAAATGATGGTAGCGGAGATCTTTCCCGCAAGAAAAAAGCTAGTTTTGCGTATTATCAGCAAGTGATCGCCACGAATGGGGAAGCGTTGGCGTACGAATCATTTTTGAAAGGCGGCAAGTAAAATGAAAAGTTATTTTCCAAAAGATTTCCTCTGGGGGGGAGCAACAGCTGCCAACCAAGTTGAAGGAGGTTCTGGGATCGATGGAAAAGGCTTGTCGGTTTCTGATGTCTATCTGTTCGATTCCTCAATGCCGAAAGAACGTTGGACTGACCAATGGCATATGATGACTCATCAGCAAGTTGCAGAAGCACAGGATCCTAACAGCACGAAATACTATCCGAAAAGACAGGGCATCGATTTTTATCATCACTTTAAAGAAGATATTCGCTTATTTGCTGAGATGGGCTTCAAAGCCTATCGGATGTCAATTGCTTGGACACGGATCTTTCCAAAGGGGAATGAGGTAGAGCCAAACGAAGCTGGATTGGCATTTTACGACGCAGTCTTTGATGAATGTTTGAAGTATGGGATTGAACCAGTGGTATCACTATCCCATTATGAGATGCCTTTGTATTTAGTGACTGAGTATGGAGGATGGCCGAATCGGCAAGTGATCGACTTTTATGTCCGTTTTGCCAAGACCGTGATTGAGCGATACCAAAAGAAAGTCAAATACTGGGTGACTTTTAATGAAATCAACTGTGTCAAACACCATCCATATGTTAGTGTTGGGATCATTGAAGAAGGCCATCCAAATATTGAACAAGACAAGTACCAAGGGGCGCACCATCAATTTGTCGCCAGCGCAATCGTGACTGACTTTTGCCATCGATTGATTCCCGATGCCAAGGTCGGCTGTATGATCAGCTATCAATTATTAACGCCGTACAGCTGTGATCCAGATGATGTCCAAAAAACAGTCGAAAGTCAACGAACCTCACTCTTTTTCAGTGATGTGCAGGCAAGAGGCTATTATCCAGCATATGCCAACCGCATGTTTGAAGAAAAAGGAGTGGAATTGGTGATCGAACCAGGAGATTTAGAAGTCATCCGGGAAAACCCTGTGGATTTTGTTTCCTTCAGTTACTATATGTCCAGTGCAGTCAGCGCGCATCCAGAACGATTGGAAAGTGCTGTCGGGAATTTGATTACTGGTGGGATCAAAAACCCCTATTTGCCAAGCAGTAAATGGGGTTGGCAGATCGATCCCAAAGGGTTGCGAACAGCATTGAATCAACTCTATGATCGCTACCAAAAACCTTTGTTTATTGCCGAAAACGGTTTGGGAGCAGAGGATGTCGTAAACGAAGATGGCACCATCGATGATTTTTATCGAATCGACTATCTGCGTCAGCATATTGAACAAATCAATGAAGCGTTGCATGATGGCGTCGAGGTCTTTGGCTATACGGCATGGGGCTGCATCGATATCATCAGTGCTTCGACCTCACAAATGTCGAAACGCTATGGTTTTATCTACGTCGACCAAGACGATGAAGGCAATGGCACAAAGAAACGCATCAAGAAAGCGTCATTTGATTGGTACAAAAAAGTAATTGCTTCAAACGGCGCAACTCTTTGATTTTTGATTCTTCCAGATAAAGCAATTGCTAGGCTTAATCATAAGGTTTCTTAACAATTTAGCTTTTTATCAAGAAAAAAAGCCAACTTTATTTGCTATTTTATTTTAACCATGCTATGATGAATAGGTAAAGTTCTGATATGTTAATACTTGTTTATCTTTTCTATTGATACACACTTCAATTACACATCATTTTCTATTACAAACAAATAAACACAGTCGATGTGTAATATGGAGGTATACGTTTATGAATAACGGTACAGTAAAATGGTTTAATGCAGATAAAGGTTTTGGATTTATTACAGGTGAAGACGGCAATGATGTATTTGCTCACTTCTCAGCTATCCAAGGCGACGGCTTCAAAACTTTAGAAGAAGGTCAAGCAGTGACTTTCGACGTTGAAGAAGGCCAACGTGGCTTACAAGCAACAAACATTGTTAAAGGTTAATTGACGTTAACAAGCGAGAATCCATTGGGTTCTCGCTTTTTTTGTTTTATTTTATATAAATATTGAAATGGATCGGGTGTTGATGATCTGCTACAAGAGAATAGTTGCAGGTTTTGAGGACCTGACATGGTAAATAGTACATCTTTGATTTCACTATTCAACTAGCCCTAAGCGTCGCGGTTTACTTACCTATGATTTCTCATTCGATGATAAGCGTATAAAAAGAAAGAGGGGCTGTATACCGTATTCAATAAATTAATAAAGTGGTTGAATAGGTTTAGTGGCGTTGCTACCATTAAAAGCAATGATTACTAGTGATTCAAATGGCATGACTCATGTGAATGGAATAAAGAAACAGGTAAAGCGAAACATGCTACGATTCAATATATGGTACCCCGTACTTATACAAGAGTAATCGATGTGAAAGATCGATATTTCTTATTCGTTTCATCGATATTGTCTTGAATGAATTGTAAAAGTAGAATATATTGGTACAAATTAGCTGCTTTTTTTATTGGAGATGGGAACAAAGATGATTACATTTCGAGGGGGATTTATATGAAGCCAAAAGAAATACTTTGCCAATGGGTTGATGCGTTTAATCAGGCAGATGTAGAAATTATTTCAGAATTATATGATGAGAATGCAATAAACCACCAGGTTGCTAATGAGCCAGTTGTTGGGAAACAAGCGATCAAGCAGATGTTTGAGCAAGATTTTTCTAACGCAAAAATGGTTTGTATCGTTGAGAACATTTTCGAAGATGGACAATGGGCAATTTTAGAGTGGCGTGACCCCTTAGGTTTGAGAGGTTGCGGTTTTTTTCAAATAGTAAATGATAAAATTTTATTTCAAAGAGGCTACTGGGATAAATTATCTTTCTTAAAACAGCACGACTTGCCTATTGAATAAAAGGAATTCCCTTATAGGAATGGTTAGCAGATATGCATGACAGGAAGGTTAATCGCTTCACGTAGAATTCTTAAAGGAGCAACACTGTTTGAAAACAATACCTTTTGTTTTAAGTAATGATTAAGAATAAGTTAGTTTACTTCCGTCGGCGCCTAGTTGCGTGGTATAGTTATTGATAAGCGACAAATATTTTTGTACCACACGTTACTTGTTTTGAAGAAATTTATTCAAACCTGGCGTAACTTCAGAGTTACAAGGATACAATAGAGGTTAGGGATTGTATCGTTTAAATGAGAAATAAATAATAGTAGTAATAGTATGCTGCACTTTCAAAGAATAAATATTGACTCGTCAGATAGCCTTCTCGTTTACCCAAACGAGAGGGCTATCGTTCATTAGAAAAGAAAAAGTGTCTTTTTCCTAAAAGAAAGGAAGAAGACACTTTTTGGCTTTATTCTGCTGTGAGGGGGATCGTCAGCTTGCGATCATCGGTTTGATCGTCGAGCATTGAGTCGACATATTGCTTCAAAAAGTAAGAATAGGTCGCTAACCACTGATACTCCTCGGAGTCTTTGATGGCAGCTATTTCCTCGACTGAGTAAGTATCATTGCCAGTAAAAAGGGCCGTGTTCAGCTTCGTGACAAACGTGCAAAGTTGTGTGATCTGGGCTTCTGACAGTTCAGACACGGCGGACAATTGGTCGCGGACCAGTTGGTCGGTGTCATTTTCAAAAATATTTTTCTGGTAGTTTTGATAGTCCAGTAACTGTTCATCAGTTTGCTTCGTTTCAGCCGCCCAAGCATCGAGATCAATCTGCCGAGCTTCGTAGTCGATATCTTTGTCAGAAAGAGAAAGGACGCCGTAGCCTAATTCTGCTGTTGAATAAGACCCAGTGACTGCTTCATAAAGCGAATCATTCCCTTCGTTAATGTCTTGAATGTGGATATGACCAGAGAAAACGGCTGGCACGTTGAAGCGTTCCAACAAAGCGACAGTCTCAGAGGCGTTGTTGAGAACATAACCGTCTTGTAACAATTTATTATGACTGAACAAGTTATGGTGTAAAAAGACCAGTGGTACTTGCTCTGCTTCTTTTGTCAGGGTTAATTGCTCCTCCAACCAGGTTAGAGTAGCTGGTTTCAACTCACCATTCGTTGTAGGCTCATCCCAATTAACCTCAGAATCGTAGATACATGAATCTAGTAAAAAGAGGCGATACTTGTCATTTAACTGAATGCTGTAGCTAAGGGAAGACTTGTCGATACTGTTGGCTTTTTCGTAACCTTCAGCAAAAATCGTTTGAAAATCCTCAGGACTGATTTGATCGGCATAGTATTCCTTTTCACCTTGAAATGCTCGCGCCCAACCATTGTAAATCTCGTGGTTGCCAGGTAATGCTAAAACCATAATGCCAGCTTCTTGCAATGGTTCAAGCAATCTTGCCAACTCTTGAGCACTTGCTTTCTCGCCATTGAGCGTCATATCACCGGTCAAAATAATTCCCGTTGGTTTCTCCTTTAAGGCTTGAGCGGTGAAGGCCTCGATTGATTGTTCTTGATACATCATCTCTTTGCCAGCAGCTCCTTGCGTGAAGGTCTGAAAGGCTTCGCCATTATCATGAAGCGTGGAGGAAAGAAAATGAATATCACTTAAGAGCCAAAACTCACTGTTGCTTGCCTGTTGCAAAGGTGTATCGGCTTCATGCACCTTACGAAATTGAAAGAATAACAGGAAACAGGTGACAAAAAGTGTAAGAAGTGCCAATGGCCAAAACCATTTTTTGTGTGTACGAATCGCGATTCCCTCCTCGCTTGTTTTATTTATTATAGGAAGGAAAAGGAATCTTGTCACATAAAGGGTCTTTTTTTGAAAGATTTCTTGTTTTCATAGTTTTTCTTGTTAAGATAATTCCGAAAAAACTATAAGTGCTCTTATTTAGGTGCTTTTATGTGATAAAAATAACTAAAATAGAAAGAACATCATTTTTTGAAAATGAAAAGAAAACGCGGTGTTTCATTCAGAAACATTGATTTAACGGTCTTTAATTGTTCTGTTATTTATCGCTGAGATAAAGGAAGTGTTAGATTGAAACATTTTTGTAACATTTCCTTTATCTGTGTGTCATATCATTATGGTAGAATTCATTTGTCGTTAAATCGAACATTAAACTTTCTTAGACAAAATTAAGTTTTTATAAAGGCAGTTCATCTGTCAAATCAACCAGCTAGTCGGAGGAAAAACGAGTGAAGAATAGTTTGTTATCAGCATTAATGGTGTGTTCACTAACATTAACCGCAGTTGCAGCACCTGCATTAGCATTTGCAGATTCCATTGATGATCAAATCGAGCAGCAAGACCAAAAAATCAATTCTCTTAAAGGTCAGCAAGCTGACGCCCAATCACAGATCGATTCTCTAGAAGCAGAAATTGAAACAGTGAGTGCAAAAGTTGCTTCATTAGAAGCAAAACAAGTTGAGTTAGGTCAAGAAGCTGAGAAATTGCAAGACAAAATCGCAACATTGAAATTGCGTATTGCCAAACGTGAAGAAGCAATTCAAAAGCAAGCCCGTGATGTACAAGTTAACGGTCAAAGCACCAATTTCATTGATGCTGTTTTAGAAGCAGATTCTTTAACGGATGTTATCGGTCGCGTACAAGCGATGACAACGATCGTCAATGCAAACAATGATTTAGTTGAACAACAAAAACAAGACAAACAAGATGTTGAAGACAAAGTCAAAGAAAACGAAAGCAAGATCCAAGAAGTTGCTGCAAACCAAGCAGAACTTAGCCAACAAAAAGATGCCATTGCAGCAAAACAAGCTGATTTAAATGTCTTGAAAGCAAACTTAGCAGCAGAACAAGCAACTGCTGAAAAAGACAAAGATGCATTGAACAAGAAAAAACAAGAAGCGGAAGCTGAAAAAGCCCGTATCTTGAAAGAACAACAAGAAGCTGCTGCTGCTCAAAAAGCAGAAGAAGAAAGACAAGCTGCTGCTTTGAAAGAAGCACAAGAAGAAGCTGCTGCCCAATCAACAGAGAGCACGACAGAAAATACAGTTGCTTCTACTGAAACAGCAACAAGTAGTTCTTCAAGCAACACAAGCTCAAGTTCAAGCAATACTAGCAGTTCTAACAGCTCAAGTTCATCGAACACAAGCTCTTCGAACAATGGTTCAAGCAATTCAAGTTCAAGTAACTCAGGTTCAAACTCTTCATCAAACAATGATTCTACCGGAAGTACTTCTACAGGCGGCGGAAAAGATCATTCAAGCTCAGGGAACATGTATGCTTGGGGTCAATGTACTTGGTACGTGAAAAACCGCGCTCCTTGGGTAGGTACTTACTGGGGTAACGGGGCCCAATGGGGTGCGTCAGCTGCAGCTGATGGGTACACTGTCAATGGTACACCAGCAGCCGGTGCTGTTGTAGTCTTTGCCGCTGGTCAATCAGTTGGTGGCGTTTGGACTGCTGATCCAACTTATGGTCACGTAGCCTATGTTGAATCATACAACCCATCAAACAATACGATCACGATCTCTCAAGGCGGAATGGGCTTTGACAGTCCTGGTGGACCAAACACTGCAACATTGAGCGCATCTGGATATACTTACATCCATCGCTAATCAAATCAAAAGCAAAGCATCAACGCAATCGCGTTGATGCTTTTTTATTTGATCGATCGCTTTCTAAATCGGTCAGACAAGAGAATTACCCAGAGAGACAAGACAGGGTTCTCTCAAATCTTATCAAGATTCTATAGAAAATAGGAGGTTTCTCGTTCTACTATCAAATAGTGAGAAACGGTGAAAAGGTCGTTTTTGAAGTTACCATCAGTTCTTCCATTGCACGAGAAATCGCCGTATAGAGAATCCGCTGATCTTGATCGGTATGATAATTTTCTGCTGAAACATCATATAAAAGAACCTGCTTAAATTCCAATCCTTTGGCAAGATGAATCGGTAAAACCGTTCCATGAAATGACACGGCCTGTTTATCGAAGAATTGTTTAAGCTCTTCACTGGATCGACTATCTTTTGTGATGATCGTTACTGGCTGCTTAAGTTCCTTTACTATGTCTACCAAGGCAACGTCAGTCAGATTGGCATAAAACTGTGGCAACTTTCCTGCTGGTCGAACGGCAGAGATTTTTAAATTGGTTTCTTTTGGTAGCATTTGAGCAAATAACCGTGTGATTACACCGCTAGACCGATAACTCGTAGTCAGCTGATACGTTTCGAGGGATTTCGCCTGTTGTTGAAATATCGTTTGGATTTCTGATACGGTGATGGCACTTGTAAAAATCGCCTGTTGCTGATCCCCCACGAGGGTGAAAGCGGTCATAGGAAAAAGACATAATAGAAACTGCAGTTGTGCTGGCGTATAATCTTGGACTTCGTCGATAAAGAGATAGCGCAAAGCAGGGACAGGTTGTTTTTCGGCCACCAAATGACGTATCAGCAATAGACAAACAGTATAATCCAAACTATCTGTTGTTTGCGTCAAAGTGATCTGTCCATGAGTAAAATAGTCGGCACTGTCTGCTAACAATTGTTTCGTATCAAACCACGTAAGGTCGTTGATTTGTTTCGTAACTTTTGCATATTTTTTCTTTAGGAGGCGAAGGGCTGCTTTCTGAATCGTTTTTTCTGAATCATCTTTTAAAACTGTCCCTAAAAGGGGTCGTTGTTCATCTTCAGTCAAAGAACGAACTTGGTCGTGAACATTCGCTGCTAAGGCATTTTTTTGCAATCGTTCCTCCCAAGCGTAAGCCAATTTCTTTTTGACAGCTTGGATGCGATCGCGCAAGGGTGCCTGTTTCGGTGTTTCTTGGAAGAAAGTGTCGATCGTTTCTTCAGAAAAAAGGACGACGTTTTTTCTTTTGATTGGTTTAAACTGAAGCACAAGTTCTTCTGGCAGCTGTTTGCTCAAGGATTGAAGAAAGCGGCTGAAGTCAGCACTGCGTAAAAGTTCGATTGCTTCACTGGGTGCTTGCTGGATGCGGTCAAAATAAGCCTCTTCCGATTCTAAGTCAACGCTAGGAAATGCTTGGCAAAACTGCCGCATGGTCAACGTCAATGGATTTTTTTCACCGAGGGAAGGCAGCACTTGCGAAATATAATCAATAAACCGCGAATTCGGGGAGAGGATCAAGACATTCTCTGCGGTCATCTCTTCACGAAAATGGTACAGCAAAAAGGCGATCCGCTGCATGACAGCAGAAGTTTTTCCGCTTCCAGCAACACCGTTGACCAGTAGGTTTTTATGCGCTAAGTCACGGATGATGACGTTTTGTTCGTGTTGGATCGAAGCAGTGATATCCTGCATTTTTTGGCTATTATTGGCTTCAAGGGCTGCCAGTAACACGTCATCTTGAATCGCCACTGAGGTATCAAAGGCTTGCTTCAATTGATCTTTTTCGATAATAAATTGACGGCGTTGTTCAAGAACGGCAGAAATCGTCTGATTGTTCACTTGATAAGAGACCGGACCCAAGCGTTTGGCATAGAACAATTCGGCAATTGGGGAGCGCCAATCATAGATCAGCCCTTCCTTATTTTCATTAACAAAACCATTGATCCCAATGTAAAAATCTTCTATCGTTTCCTCATCTTCAAATTGTAGGGAGATTTTACCAAAGTAGGGACTATCCAGAAGACGGTCGATGGCAGCTAATTCACGTTCAGCAGATTGAAGAGCGGCGTTCATTTGGTCGATCTCACGATTCTTACTTTCGATGGCAGCAAAAGTATCTAAACGGTCAGCAAAATTATCAAAGTTTAAGCGAATCTCTTCGCCGATGCTTTGCATCGCAAGGCGATCTTTTTTTCTGCCTTCAGTCAAGAAACTGTTCAGCACTGTCTTTCGTGTTAGCAATTGCTGGTACGTGTCTGCGAGATGCTTCTTTTCAGCCTTTAGGTTGTTCATTCAGACTCACATCCATTCTCCAAAGTAACTCAATTATACGGGCATCCACCAAAAATACTAGTCTATTTTTTTGACTCTGGATGCGGTATAATAATAGTGGGAAGAGGCAGCTGATTGTTCCAATGTCATGGGAGCAAGCAGAATGCGTCTATTTTTTTGTTTTAAAAATGAGAAAAAGGGTCATTGCTTGTGTTTTTGAAGGGGCTGTTTATACTGAATATAGAGAAAAATACAAAGCGAAAAATCGTTGAGGGAGTGTCAACATGTCCAAACTATTGTCACCAGTGAAGCTAGCGAATTTAACATTGGCCAACCGCGTCGTTATGTCGCCGATGTGTATGTATGAAGTAAAAAAAGAAGACGGTGTTGCGGAGCCCTTTCATTTTGTTCACTATGGGGCACGAGCATTAAGCAAAGCCGGATTGATCATTATCGAAGCAACTGCCGTTGAACCAGACGGACGAATCACAAACAATGATCTAGGGTTATGGAATGAAGAACAGCAAACAGAACTGACGAAATTGGTGGAACTGCTGCATGGTTTCAATGCGCAAGTAGGCATCCAACTAAGCCATGCAGGACGAAAAGCAGTTGATGCCACCAATCCTTTGGCACCAAGTGCCGTTGCCTTTAACGAACGCTACCCGTTACCGTCAGAAATGACCCTGGCGGAGATCAAACGGGTGCAAGACAGTTTTGTTCAGGCTGCCCAACGAGCAGCTAATGCGGGTGTCGCGATGATCGAACTTCATGGGGCTCATGGCTACTTGATGGACCAATTTCTTTCGCCATTCGTCAATCAACGCACCGACCAGTATGGTGGTTCCTTAGAGAATCGGTATCGCTTTGTAAAAGAAACGGTACAAGCAGTTCGGGCGGTCTTTTCTGGGGCATTGTGGATGCGCTTGTCACTGACAGACTATGAAGAACCAGGACGCCAAAATTCGTTGGAAGATTGGCAGCAAGTAGCCCAATGGCTTCAAGCAGATGGCATTGATTGTCTTGATTGCTCAACCGGTGGTGTGGTGGATAAAAAGCCTAATATTCCGATCTATGATGGCTACCAAGTGCCCTTTGCTGCAGCCATCAAGCAAGTGGTCGATATTCCCGTAGCAGCAGTCGGTTTATTGGATAATCCTGATCTTTGCGAATATCTTTTGCAAACCAATCAAGTGGATTTGGTTTTACAAGGCCGCGCGTTGATCAGAAATGTCAACTGGTTGGCAGATGCAGCGGCTAAACTTCACGATAAGTCCTTTCAAGCGTACAATGATTCCTATCAACGTGGGGTGAAACGTTGAATCACGTTTTATTACATGAGAGTTGATTCGAAAGAATGTCTTGTAAGTGTAGAGATCGGGAATGGAAGAAAAGTAGAGATTTACTTGCGGTTTTTCTTTCAAGAAAATTTTTAGTATAGGTATTAATCGAAATAAGAGAACAATGGACGATGATTTGTCGTTCCTTGTTCTTTTTTTGACTTTTATAGATCAACTTTATGAACGTACCCCACTTTTTTTCGTTCTTTTGCATTAAATAGCTCATAGTGTTGAACTGTTTAGTTCACGATGGTATAGTTTAGGCAAGTTTTCGAAAACGATTACAAAAAATGGAGGTGTTGAAATTGGATATCGGTCAACTGATTGATGAACGATTCATTTTATTTGATGAGCAAATTCGGACAAAAGAAGAATTGTTTACTCAAGCATCTGTTTTATTCGAGTCCTCAGGAGTTATCAGTAATATAAAGAAGTACAAAAAAGATTTATTTCGTCGCGAGAAACAAACCTCTACTGGGATTGAAGATCATTTTGGTATTCCTCATGCAAAAAGTAAGGCAGTACTAAGGCCCGCAATCGCCTTCGTAAAGTCGAGTCCAATTACTGATTATCTAGCAATTGACGGAACGGCTGTCACCTATTCTTTTGTCATCGCAGTACCTGAAAAGAGTACTGACGATCATTTAATCATCTTAAGCAATCTCGCACGATTGTTGATGCACGAAGGATTTCGAAATGCAGTAAAGAAGGCAAAAGACGCCTCAGATATTATTAATAATATTCAATCAAATCAATCAGAAAAGAGGGAACCTGTATGAAAATTGTCGGTATTTCTGCTTGTCCGACTGGAATTGCGCATACGTATATGGCTGCTGAAAAACTGGAAAAAACGGCAAAATCATTGGGATATACAATCAAAATCGAGACACAAGGAGTAAAAGTCGAAAACATTTTGAGTACAGAAGAAATTCAACAGGCAGAGGTTGTCATTTTAGCGGTTGACAAAGAAGTACAGACCGACCGATTTGCTGGAAAAAAAGTTAAAAGAGTGTCAACCGCAAGAGCAATCAGAGAACCAGAAAAAGTAATTCAAGAGGCAATTGATGGGGTAGAAGTGACCACGGTTGCCCAAGCCGAGCATGTTTCAAACGAATCCGGAAAGAAAGCTGGCATTTATAATCATTTCATGAATGGCGTTAATTACATGTTGCCTTTGGTTATTGCTGGTGGAATTTTAATTGCGTTTAGTTTTGCTTTTGGGATCAATGCAGCTGATCCTAGCGATCCATCATACAATCAAATTGCCGAAGTTTTAAGCACGATTGGTGGGAATACGGCTTTTGCATTGATGGTTCCTGCACTTGCAGCAGGAATTGCCACTTCCGTTGCCGGTAGACCGGGCTTTGCCGCTGGTTTGGTTGCGGGAACGATGGCGGCAAGTGGAGGATCTGGTTTTTTAGGTGGGATGGTTGGTGGTTTACTCGCTGGGTATGCTACGGATTATTTAGCGAATAAAGTAACAGTAGCAAAATCATTTGCGGCACTCTATCAGTTGATTATTGTTCCTTTGATCTCAGTTGCTGTGACTGGCTTTGCCATGTTTTATTTCATTGATAAACCAATCTCTTATGTATTGGATGCTTTGACGAATTGGCTTAATGGACTTGGTTCTACGAGTGGTGTGGTATTCGGCTTACTGATAGGCATTATGATGGCAGCTGATATGGGCGGTCCCATCAATAAATCGATTTCAACCTTTAGTATTGGTTTGATGTCGGCAGGAGTTAATGCACCAATTGCGGCTTGTATGGCTGCCGGGATGACACCTCCTCTAGGCATTGCCTTGGCTTCTATCTTGTTTAAGCAAAAATTTACTCAAGAAGAACGAACTTCTGCTCAGTCTTGCTGGGTTTTGGGATTATCTTATATTACTGAAGGTGCGATTCCATTTGCTGTCGCTGACCCATTACGAGTAATACCTAGTTTGATGGCAGGTTCAGCAACCGCTGCTGCAATATCAATGGGTGTCGGCGTAACTTCATTAGCTCCACATGGTGGTATCTGGATCTTACCGATTCCCAATGTATTGAACAATCCGTTGATGTATGTCGTGGCAATCGTTTCTGGAACGGTGGTTACAGCATTGATGTTAGGGTTTTTGAAAAAATCTAGAACTGAAATGGAACGCCAACCAACCGATGAAGGAAAACTGATTTAGAAACTATTTATAAGTTGAAGCGAAACGAATCAAAAGAAAAGAGGAATGTCACAATGTTAATGACAATGAAAGAATTACTTGCTGTAGCAAAAGAACATAAATTTGCTGTTCCAGCATTTAATATTTGCAGTTTTGATATGTTAAAAGCAATCATGGAAGAAGTTGAGGCACAGGATGCACCAGTCATTTTAGAAATTCATCCTGATGAGATCGAATACTTAGGAGATTGTTTCATAGCGACAGTGCGGGAGTACGCATTAAAAAGTAAGGTACCAGTCGTTATTCATTTGGATCACGGGGGATCAATCTACGATGTCATGCGGGCGATCCGTAATGGCTATACCTCGGTGATGATCGATGCATCATTAGCCGATTACGAAGAAAATAAAAAAATCACGAAAGAAGTTGTTGAACTGGCACATATGGTTGGTGTCAGCGTTGAAGCAGAAATTGGTACGATTGGGAACAACGGTTCCGCAGAAGGGGGAGCTGCAGAAATTATTTACACAGATGTCGACCAAGCCGAAGACTTTGTACGTGCTACCGGCATTGACACCCTTGCCATTGCAATTGGAACGGCTCATGGGTTGTATCCAAAAAATATCACCCCTAAGTTGAACATCGATTTATTGAAAAAGTTGAACGATCGTATTGCTTTACCATTTGTATTGCATGGTGGGTCAGGAAACCCAGATCATGAAGTGCGAGAGTCTGTAAAATATGGCGTATGTAAAGTAAATCTTAGTTCTGATTTGAAATCCGTATTTTTTGATTCAGTCAGAAAAGTATTGACGGAAAACCCTGCTATGTATGAACCAAATCAAGTATATATACAACCAATAAAAGATGTGAAAGCTGTTGTACGCCATAAGTTGACCCTGCTGAATACGGTTGACAAAGCACGTTTTTATCAGAGATAATAAATGAAATGATTGATTGGTACAGGATTAAATTGGTGGGAATCTCTTTTTTAAAGGAGTTTAATGTATGGGGAAAGCAAAAGATGAGCGTAAGCAGAAAATCATGATGTATTTAAATGAAACGAAATTTGCTTCTCTGGGGGAATTAGTTGAATTCTTACATTATAGTGATGCTACGGTCAAACGCGATCTGATTGAACTGGAAAACGAAGAACAAATCAGACGTACCCGAGGTGGTGCTGTGCTGATCGATTCAGAGAAGGTCGATGCGGCTTATCTGACAAAAGTGGGGAATTATGTCAATGATGAAGAAAAACGCAGAATTGCAGAACGTGCAGTGACGTATATTGAGGACGATATGACCATTTTCGTGGACAGTTCGAGCACAGCTTTGCACCTGATCCCTTACCTGAAAAAAATTCATGGGTTACGAGTGGTAACCAATAGTGTGCTAACTGCCGCACTACTATCGGAACATACTGCTGCTGAGGTGACCATCGTTGGCGGGACGGTAACGAACAAAAAGTTTACCGTTAATTCAGTTACAGCAGTCAATCAGCTCAGGACCTATCATTTTGACCTTGCACTTCTCTCTTGTAGAGGATACGATGAGGAAAAAGGTGCCACTGAGAATACTGAAGGGGAAGCTGTATTTAAACAGGTATTGAAAGACTGCACCGAAAAAATTATTCTAATGGTTTTAGAATCAAAGCGGAATAAAGTATATTTTTACAAGAGCCTTTTACCCGAGGATATCGATATTGTCATTTAGAAAAAGAGCATCGAGTTTGATAAAAACGGTCTTATTGAAAAGACCGTTTTTATTTTTAACACTAGTGTGCTTTACAAACTAGTGACAAACACGTATACTAGGTATAACACTAGTTTGTATAACAAACTAGATAAAGGGAGCCAAAGGAGGGAAATCGTGAAAGAGACGCAATTACTAAAAGGGGTTTTGGAAGGGTGTGTTTTGCAAGTGATTGCTCAAAAAGAGATTTATGGTTATGAACTGGTACAGGAACTGAAGCAAAGAGGCTTTGAAACGATCGTTGGCGGCACAATCTATCCTTTGCTGCAGAAGTTGGAAAAACAAGAACTTATTACCTCTGAGACGAAAAAATCACCTGAAGGCCCTGATCGTAAGTATTTCTCGATCACCCCGAAAGGCATAGACTATTTAGCACAATTTAGAGAACAATGGACGAACCTAATGAAGAAAGTCGAAGGATTATTTAAGGAGTGAGGAAACATGGTAAATAAACAAGAGACGACCTATTGGCGAGAGCAAACCAATCTGATCGAGCAACAATTCAATGAGAAAAATCGCCAATTTTTTGATGATTTTCGAAGCTACCTCTTACTTTCCAGCCTTTTTTACGATGAGCATAAAGTCACAGAGCAGGTATACGCGATTGCAATGGATTTATTAGAAGCACAAACTCATGGAGAAGAGGCGCAACACTATTTTGGCAATGATCCGAAAGGGGTGGCAGATGAACTATTGGCAAACACGCCAAAGAGCAATCTTAAAGAGCGTCTCAAATTGGCGTATCTAGCGATTGGCATCAGTTGGGGAATCAAGTTTATAGCTGATTTTACAAATCAAGGACCACTGGTTCTTAACCTTTTGGCCTATGTTTTGACAGGGCTGGTAACCGTGTTAGCGGTCATTGGGATTTTTTCAGTCATTAGCAAAACCATTTATCAAAAGAAGGGCACAAAGAAAGCGTTTTGTTTTGGCTCTCTTTGGCTCGTTATGAGTGGATGGATTGGTCTTTCACTTCTGATCAATCTGCTGACTCCAAACTGGTGGCTCCTGACGATCGCATTTCCTTTTGATGTAGTATTGGTTGGCAGTTTGTTGGTAGCGGCGATCGTTTTTGTTGTATTTCGCAAAGAAAAAGCTTTTTATCCGATCGCTTTTCTACTGGGGGTATTTGTGTTGCTTGGTTGCCTGCAAAAAGCTTTGGTATTTTATCACATTGGTGAGCGATCGTGGATGACCGGCGGATTTTTGACACTGTTAGTTGTAGGGTTTCTTATTTTTCTCTGGTGGACCCGTCGAGTGATGAAAGAGCAATAAGCAAAACCAGAAACAAGTGTCTTACTTGTTTCTGGCTTTTTTTACATAGAAAAAGCATTATCCTGAGGAATCTTTCTGCTTCATGCTACACTAAAAAAGAAACGGAGGGAAATCAAGATGTTGACAACAGATCAGTTCTTTCACGGCCACGACAAGCAGACCGCTTTTTTTGAAGGCTGGTACCATAAACACCAAATCGGTGAAGAAGTCTATGCTTTTATTCCTGGTCTTTCGATTCAAAAAGACGGGACCAAAGAAGTGTTCATTCAAGTGATCAATCATGAGGGCGCGCATTACTTTTCCTTTCCAGAAACTGACTTTCAAGTGTCAGAAGAGGAGCGTAAAGTAACGATTGGTGACAATATCTTTAGTGAAGCAGGCATCCAAGTCTCTTTAAAAAATAACGAACTTCAAGTACAAGGGTCAGTAAAGTATAACGACCACAAACCGATTCAGCGGACACGTTATGCGCCGAGTATCATGGGTCCTTTTTCGTATCTGTCATTTATGGAGTGTTATCACGGGGTCTTGAGCATGAGTCATACCTTAGAAGGTACGCTGCAGTGGAACGACGAAGCAATCGATTTTACGAACGGGATCGGTTATTTGGAAAAAGATTGGGGAACCTCCTTTCCAGCAGCTTATATTTGGGTTCAATGCAACAGCTTTGATGCGCCAGATGTTCGGTTCTTTTTCTCCGCAGCCGACATTCCCTTTGCTGGTTTTGCTTTTTTGGGAACGATTTGTGTTCTGCAAGTCGGGAGCCAAGAATATCGTTTTGCTACTTATCATGGTGCAAAGATTCATGATGTCAAACGCACGGAAGACCGTTTAGTGATCCATCTCAAACAAAAACAATGGTCCTTAACGATCGAAGTTTTGACGAAAGAAGGGCATTCTTTGAGGGCACCTTCTATTGGGCAAATGAATCGGATCATTCGCGAAAGTGCCAGTACGGAAATCACCTTGACCCTTTTAGAAAATGGGCAGGAGATCTTAAGGCAGACAGGGATGTCGGCTGGTTTTGAAGAAGTAGCGAATTTGCGAGGATTTCACTATTAAAAAAAGCAGAAAAATTCGTTTCTTTTGATATACTAGTAGGTAGTTACTACGAAAACACGTATATTTGGAGGGAAATGGATGAAAAAAATAACGAATGAGACACTGTTTGAACTGAAAACGATTGCGCAGCCTGCAGTGGGGCAAAATCAGGTTTTTTACTTGGAAACGGTAGTCAACCCAGAGACCAACACGTATGATTCAGCGATTTTTAGTATTGACGCAAAGACCAATGAACGGCGTGAGTGGGGAACAGAAGCGACGACCCACAACAGTCTAAAGGTCTCGCCAGATGAGCAATGGCTCAGTTTTGTGACGACCGATCCAAAGAAAGGTGAAAGTACGTTATGGACGATGGCGGTGTCCGGCGGCAAGCCCCAAGCACTTGTGACTGAAAAAGGTCTGGGCGACTATTTTTGGAAGCAAGACGCAACGGCTATCTATTACCAGCTGGCACAAGAGGAGACGGTTTCAGAGAATCAAGACGACAAAGAAAAGATGGACAAGCAAAAGGAATTTCCACAAGTAAAAGCTACTACGAAAGTCAATTATTTGGCGGATGGCGTCGGCTTTTTAAAAGAAAAAAAACATTCGATCATCAAAAAAACGATCGCGACACAAGAAACGGAACTGATTTTTGAGCATAAGTATCCCTTTGTGTTCTCTGGCTTAGCGGATGATCAAGAGACTTTGTTTCTCACTTTTGACAAAGAGGAAGAAGACGAGTGGGACTATGGATCGAAGGTTTGTCTCCTAAATAGCCAGACGAAAAAGACAGAAAGTTTAGAAAACATTCTGCCAGAAGGAACGTATACTTTTGCTGCAGCGCGCAATGATCAGCTGCTATTATTAGGCAATGACCTCTCTTACGGATTTGTGACCTTGGTTGATTTATTTTTGATCGATTTAAAAACGAAAGCAGTCAAAAATCTTTCCAAGGAGTTAGATGTTGCTTTTGGCAATGCGATCATCAGTGATTTTCAACAAAAAAATCGCGGCGTAGCGATCACCTGGTTGACGGATGACACATTCCTTGTACCCGTAACGGAGCATGGCAAGCTACAATTGTACCGCGCCTCGATCCAAGGAGAATGGACCAAACTGCTTGATGAAAAAATGGATATCCTTGATGCGGCGATCTATTCGGAATCCAAACTTGCTGTTGCTTATGCGACCACAACGATCCCTAGTCGCTTAGGCTTGATTGACTTAGCAAGTGGCGAAGTAACTGATCTATACGATCCCAACCAAGCAATTATGTCACAGTTAGCGATCAGTAAACCCGAAGCGTTTTGGTACGAAGGAGCAGATGGGTGGCAAATTCAAGGCTGGTATTTGCCCCCGACCGAAACACAAGAAAGTCATCCAGCAATTTTGTACATCCATGGCGGTCCGCAAGTCTGCTACGGCGAAACATTTTTCCACGAGATGCAAGTCCATGCCGCTAACGGCTATGGGGTCATCTTGTTGAACCCTCGTGGCGGGCAAGGGTACGGTCAGGCGTTTGTCAAATCGATTTTAGGTGATTATGGCAATAAAGATTATCAAGACTTGCTGTTGGGGGTTGATGCCGTGGTGGCAAACCATCCAGAAATCGATACGAACACGATCCATGTAGCTGGTGGCAGCTATGGTGGCTTTATGACCAACTGGATCGTTGGTCATACCGATCGTTTTTGTGCGGCAGTTACGCAACGCTCGATCTCAAATTGGATCAGCTTTTATGGGACGAGCGACATTGGACCTGCCTTTGTCAAATTCCAATTGTTGCGGGAACTTGATGGGACCGAAGGACTTTGGAAGATGTCGCCTTTGGCCTATGCCAGCCAAGTCAAGACACCTACGCTAGTACTCCATGGGGAAAATGATTTGCGATGTCCGCAAGAACAAGGACAGCAGTTTTACATGGCGTTGCAGCGTAAAGGCGTCGATACGAAGCTGATGCTGTTTCCTCAATCCTCTCATGGTTTATCACGCAATGGCTTGCCGAACTTGCGGATAGAACGCTTGCAAGCGATCAGTGAATGGCTTGCATCACATGAGAACAAATCAGTAAATTAACCGAAAGAAATCACCTGATAAAGGATCACGACGTGGGCTGCTTGAAAAGCCCGACCAGTGATTCCTTAAAGATCAGGTGGTTTTTTTGCGCGATCAAAAGCTACAGGTTCCTGTTACCTTGCCGCCAATGACAGCAACGATTGAAAACAAATTCATATGACGTTTTCTTCACGTGTTAAATAACAAAAAGAAGAAATAGTTTTGCTTGCTTCCTATGTTTGAGTGTGATATGATACAAAACGTAATCGTTACACTTTAACCTTTTTTGGTGTGACGCAAGAGAAAGGAGCTGGTTATTATGAGAAACAATATTATTTTGGCATGTGTGGAGACAGGGGAAAGACTTTATTTGACTAATAAGAACCAGCGCAATACGCCGGAACGTTTAGAATTAAAAAAATATTCACCAAAGTTGCGGCGCAGAGCGATTTTTCGTGAAATCAAGAAATAGGAAGGACAATAACTGAATGGCAAAAAAATCAAAAATGGCAAAATACAACAAGCAAGTACAACTGATCGAACAATACCGAGCAGTGCGTCAAGAATTAAAAGCGCAAGGAGATACCCAAGCATTGGCCAAACTACCGAAGGATTCGAATCCGACTCGTTTGAAGAAACGGGATATGATCGATGGTCGTCCTCGGGGCTACATGAATAAATTCGGCATGTCACGGATCAATTTCCGTAAGCATGCACACCTTGGAGAAATTCCCGGTGTTACAAAAGCAAGCTGGTAACAGAAAGGAGTCAACATGGAAAAAACGGACTTGTCTAGTGCGTATCGACGTTTAAAGAGCCCGAACATCAAAACAAGGAAACGCGCATTAAAAATCATTCATGAATTTAAACGAAACAAACGAAAAAATGCATTGCAGCTGCGTGCATAATGAAAAAGTGAAAGAAAGTTGGAAATGACATGGCAGTACCTGCAAGAAAAACATCAAAAGCAAAAAAGAATAAGCGTCGGACCCACCATGGCGTCAAATCCCCAGCGATTTCGTTTGATGGGACAACAGGAACCTTCAAGCGCAGCCACCATGTATCTTTAGCAGAATACAAAGCACAGCACCCAATCGAAAAGAATTAACGCCGTCTTATGACGCCGTCCAGAAAGCAGGGGGAAAATGGAGATCATCTATCCGTCATTGATTGAAGAAGCCTATCGTCACAGTAAAAAATTTCATCCAGAGATCACCAAAGAGGCCATCTATCGCCATTTTTACGAAGCTGGTTTAATCAAAGAAAATGGCGATCCAACGGAAAAAGCCTTGTCAGAAGGGGTCGTTAAAGATTATACTGAGGACTGGGATCTTACCTTTGAAGAATTTTTGATGATCTACCCGGTGTTTCGTTCCTTTGACTCAAAGCATTTCAAGAAGAGCGAGCATTTTTGGGAAATGGATTTGACTTTGCAAGAACAAATCCTTGCCCAATGGGAGCAAGAAACCTTCACAGAGGAAGAGATCATCGATCTAACTGCTTTTTTTGAAGAGCGATTACCTTCTAAAAAGGAACAGTAAATGAACCATGAAAGGCGTACATGTGATGAAAAAGACGATCCAGCCATTTTTAAAACTTCTAAAGCCCTATGATTATCTGCTGTTTATTCTGTTAGTTGTCGGCTCTTTTTTACCGCTTTTTCTATTTGAAGCACAAGCCCAAAGTGATACTGGGGATCGTTATGCGATCGTGCGAATCAATGGGGAAGAAGTTGACCGTTTCAACTTGGAAGAAATCGATGCGATGGAAAAAACGTATTATCCAGCAGAAGGTCAGTACAATATCGTCGAGATCAAAGATGGTGCGATCCGAGTGCGTGAAGACAATAGTCCCGACCAGATTGCTGTCAAAACCAGCTGGATCTATCGCAATGGGCAGACGAGCATTTGCCTGCCTCATAAGCTGGTGATCGAGATCAAGCAAGCTGGTGCCTCTGACTATTTAATTTATTAATCAAACTTCGTGGTAGTTGGAAACTATACTATTTTGTGTTGGTGGGAAATCGTTGGATTTTCTACTGACACTTTTTTATTGAAACTAGAAAATAAGTGTGTCTGTCTAGAGACAATCTGTCGATCAAACTCAGTCTCATTTGATAAGAAACGAGGAGCACATGAAAAAGATAAGTTTCTGCAAACATCCCTGAAATCAAAGGGATGTCAATAATGCTACATTGCCAGAAATAGGGAACTGTGAAGGGGAAAAGGAAAGATCGTGCCGTTTGTTCAACAAATTTTCTACTAAACCTAGAAAAACAGTTCAGCATTACGAAGCATTGGTTGCGTCTAAATCGCTTGTCCAATAAAGAGGAACGAAAACCCTAAAAATCCTTTTTTATGAAGGGCTATAAGTTGAAGATTTTTTTTATTTGCGATAGGCTATTAGTAAAGCATTCGGGAGATGAAAACACATGAAATTTAAATTGAATCTAAAAGAAAAAGTAACGGAAGTTGCAGAGCATGTCTATGATGTGGTGAAAAAGGAAGATTATGCGATTCGTGTGGCTCCAAAAGGAATCAAAGTAACGAAACAGCGCAAGACGAAAGACACGATCAAATGGCGTTCAAAGAATCACTAATTGAGGAATAAAAAAGAAACTGCACATTCGCAGCTTCTTTTTTTTATTCCTCAATCTCAATCCCCAAGACAGTCAGGTGGCCGTTTGCCACCAGTTTGATGACAAGTTTTGCTAGATGGTCGGGTGTCATCGTTGTTTCTGCCGTTAGCCACCAATGCAAGGTACCAACAAATATCGAGGTCATATAGTCAATGATGAAGTCTAAGGGCACTTCAATGTCTCCTTCGGTGATTCTCAACGTTGAAAAGATCTCTTGGTAACGTTCAGTCAAAATCAGGCCCAACTTTTTACGGATGATCTCAATGGCAGAGGCATCCATGATCGTCAAATAAAAGGAACGATTGTTTTGAATGTGTAAAAAAAGTTCGGTCATGGCCGCTTCGATTTTGCGGATTTTGATGCGATTGCCTTGAACAAAATCTTCAAAATCAAGAATCGCGGTAAATGATTCGACAGCCAAGTCAAATATCTTTTCATACAAGTCTTGTTTGTCTTTGTAATGGGCATAAAAGGTTGCACGGTTGATCATGGCTTCATCGGCGATATTTTGGACAGTCACTTGCTCGAAGCCTTTTTCTTCCACTAAGCGGATAAAAGCTTCAATAATGTACTTATTGGTTCGTTTGACACGTAAATCCAATTTTTTCATATTGTGAATTTCCTTTCAAAATAAACAACAAAAAACGGGTAATTGTTGTTTATCCCACACCTTCCTTAGAATTGTTTGTTGAATTATCAATTAAAAGAATTACAATGAACATAAGTATTATAACAAACGGCTTGTTAGATAATCAACAAAGTGTTGTTTAGATGGAGGCAACAAATGAAAAAATATAAAGCGGGCATCGATGTCGGGTCGACAACAGTCAAGATGGTTCTGTTAGATGAAGGCAATCAAACGTGTTTTTCAAGATATGAACGGCACTATGCAGATATCCAGAAAGCAGCGGAAAAAATCATTAGAGAAGCGCAAGAAGTGATCGAAGATCAGCCGCTTGCGCTGGCGATTACCGGATCAGGTGGGATGGGTCTGGCGGAAGTTTTGCGGATCCCATTTGTCCAAGAGGTCATCGCTTGTACCAAAACAGTTGAGACAGTGATTCCCGAAACCGATGTGGCCATCGAGTTAGGCGGCGAAGATGCGAAGATCACCTTTTTTGAAGGGGCATTGGAGCAGCGAATGAACGGCAGTTGTGCCGGTGGAACGGGTGCGTTTATTGATCAGATGGCAGTTTTATTGAAAACCGATGCCAATGGGGTCAATGAACTAGCCAAAGATTATCAAACCCTTTATCCGATCGCATCGCGCTGTGGCGTCTTTGCCAAAACCGATGTGCAGCCGCTGATCAATGAAGGAGCAGCAAAAGCAGACATTGCGGCGAGTATTTTTCAAGCGGTGGTCAATCAAACGATTGCTGGCTTGGCTGCTGGTCGTAAAATCAAAGGCAAGGTAGCCTTTCTAGGTGGACCGTTGACGTTTATGTCGGAATTGCGTCAACGGTTTATCGATACGTTGAGCCTGCAAGAAGCAGACATCATTTTTCCCGAGAACCCAGAACTGTTTGTAGCGATGGGGGCCGCACTGTATGCAGAAGAAGAGCAACAGCTTTCCGTGCTATTAGCCCGCTTAGCCAACGGAGAAGATGGCAAACTCGCGCCAACTGATACATTAGCCCCATTGTTTAAAGACGAGGTGGAATTGACTGCTTTTCGTGCTCGCCATGCTCAAGCGGTTGCTGCAGAAAAAGCGTTGTCTGAGCATACAGGCGCTGCTTATCTAGGCATCGATGCAGGATCAACCACAACGAAAGTGGTTTTGATCAATGATGCAGGGGAATTATTGTTTTCTTTCTATGGCAATAATGAAGGTGAACCGTTAGCGACAACGATGGCGGTTTTACAAGAGCTTTATCGTCAGATGCCTTCTGACGTTTACATCGCAAAGTCAACGATCACAGGTTATGGCGAGCATTTGATCAAACATGCACTGAAAGTCGATATCGGTGAAGTGGAAACGATGGCCCATTACAAAGCTGCCGAACATTTCCAGCCGGGGGTTGATTTTATCCTAGATATCGGTGGACAAGACATGAAGGCGATGACGGTTAAAGATGGCGCGTTATCTTCGATTCAATTGAATGAAGCCTGTTCCTCAGGATGCGGCTCCTTCATTGAGACTTTTGCCAAATCTATGAATCAGGATGTCAAAGAATTTGCGTTGGCAGCTACAAAAGCCCAAGCACCGGTTGACCTTGGTTCGCGTTGTACCGTCTTTATGAACTCAAAAGTGAAACAGGTCCAAAAAGAAGGGGCTTCTGTTGGCGACATTTCAGCCGGCTTGTCTTACTCGGTCATAAAAAATGCTATCTATAAAGTTATCAAGGTTCGGCGACCTGAAGACCTCGGCGAGAAAATCGTCTGCCAAGGAGGGACTTTCTATAACGAAGCGGTTCTGCGCGCTTTTGAATTGATCAGCGGTCGTGAAGTCGTTCGACCATCGATCGCCGGTTTGATGGGGGCATATGGTGCCGCCTTGATCGCTTTAGAAGAAGCAGCCCTTGACGATGTTAGTACGTTGTTGTCTCCAGCAGAAATGGCCGATTTCCAAGCAGAAAAAGAATTTACGAATTGCGGTCTATGCGAAAACAATTGCTTGTTGACGGTGACCCTCTTTTCTGACGGCCGAAAATTTATTACCGGGAATCGCTGCGAACGTGGTGCGCGAATCAAAATCAAGAAAGAAGACCGCAAAATCAATCTTGTGGATGAAAAATATCGCCGCTTGTTTAAGTACCGTTCCTTACGTAAAAAAGAGGCCGTCCATGGCGAAATCGGCCTGCCAAGAGTATTGAATCTTTATGAAAATTATCCGCTTTGGCATACCTTTTTCACCAAGTTAGGGTTTCGAGTAACCTTGTCGCCACGTTCCAACAAAGAACTATATGAGCAAGGGATTGAAACGATTCCTAGTGATACGGTTTGTTACCCAGCCAAACTAGCCCATGGACACATCCAAGCACTGATTGATCAAAACGTACCGTTGATTTTTTATCCAGGTGTTATTTTTGAGCGACTAGAGAACACTGCCGCTGAGAATCATTTTAACTGTCCAATTGTGCAAAGCTATCCAGAAGTGATTCGTAATAACGTCGATGCGATTCGTGAAGGGGCGGTTGACTACCGCTGTCCGTTTTTGAATTTGGCGGATGAAGCCTCAATGGTCAAAACTTTAACGAGTACTTTTCAAGATTTTGGTTTTGTAGAAGAAGAAATTGCCCAAGCCCTACGCAGCGGTTTCGAGGAGCTGGATCAGTTCAAGACAGATATTGCGCAACGGGGAGAAGAAACGCTACGTATGCTGATGACGACCAATCAAAAAGGGATCGTTTTATCTGGAAGACCATATCATTTGGATCCTGAAATCAACCATGGGATTGCAGAAGTCATTACCCAAGAAGGCTTCCATGTATTGACTGAGGACAGTATTGCTCATTTAGCAAATGTCGGCGATCTGAGGGTTGTGGATCAATGGGTCTATCATTCGCGATTGTATGCGGCAGCTCGAGTGGTCGCGAAAAACAAACAATTAGAACTGGTTCAATTAAACTCATTCGGTTGCGGGATCGACGCAGTCACTACTGATCAAGTCGAAGAGATTATGGCGCAGTATGGGAAGTTATATACGGTGTTGAAAATCGATGAGGGAGCGAACCTTGGGGCAATTCGAATTCGGTTGCGTTCCTTGAAAGCAGCAGTCAGCGAACGGGACAAACAGCACTTTGTTCCTAAAAAGCAATACGAGGAACCGGCAAAGATTATTTTTACCAAAGAGATGCGCAAGCAGCACACGCTCTTATTGCCGATGTTGAGTCCCATCCATCAAAGCGGGTTAGTCGATGTTGCTTTGCAAGCTTCTGGGTATCAAGTGGTCTGTCTACCTAGTGAAGATCGTGAGGCGGTTAATGTCGGTTTACGCTTTGTCAATAATGATGCGTGCTATCCGGCGATCATTTCCATTGGACAGCTAGTAGAAGCATTGCAAAGCGGAAAATATGATGTTGAAAATACCAGTGTTTTGATGACTCAGACGGGCGGCGGATGTCGTGCAACGAACTATATTCCTTTGTTACGTAAAGCACTGAACGATGCAGGATTTCCACAAGTGCCGGTGGTATCTATTTCGATGGGCAACACCGGGGTTGAATCAAATCCGGGCTTTCGCTTTACCTTACGGATGATGAAGCGTTTGGCGGTGGCATTTTTATACGGAGATCTCTTTGAACGGGTCGTTTATCGCACCCGTCCGTATGAGCAAGAAGCAGGGGCTGTCGATCGGCTCCATCAAGAATGGCTGGAAAAAATTGCCAAAAATGTCCGCAATGGCTCCTTCAGTCTGTTTAATCGAAATATGAAAAAAATCATTCAAGCCTTTGATCAAGTGCCGATAAGAGATATCAAGAAGCCGCGTGTCGGTGTCGTGGGAGAGATTTTAGTGAAGTATTCACCGACAGCTAATAACGATGTCGTTCGCCTGTTAGAAGCAGAAGGAGCGGAAGCGGTCGTACCAGATATTGTCGGCTTCATGAATTATTCCCTCTACAATCAGATTTGGCGCTACGAGCATTTGGGGATGGCGAAGAAAAGTAAAATGATCGCTGATTTTGCGATCATGGCGATTGAAAGGCTCCAAAAACCGATGGATAAAGCACTGAGGGCGTCAACGCGTTTTGATGGTATCCATTCGATCCATCAGCTTGCGGAGCAAGCGAGCGAGATTGTTTCCATTGGTAATCATACGGGAGAAGGCTGGTTCTTGACCGGTGAGATGATTGATCTATTGGAAAATAATGTCAACAATATCATTTGTCTGCAACCATTTGGCTGTCTGCCCAATCATGTGGTAGGAAAAGGTGTTATGAAAGAATTACGTCGTCAATACCCGCAGGCGAACATTGCGGCCATTGATTATGATCCAGGTGTCTCAATCGTCAATCAATTGAATCGTATCCGCTTGTTGATGGCCACTGCCAATAAAGCGTTGGCTGAATAAATTCTCAAGCCAGCGACCGAACCAATTTAAAAGAAAAGCGACTGCTCTTGTTTGGACATTTTGTGATAACTTCTTTCTTCTGCCTATAAAATAGGGAAAGAATTCGCACAAATTGAGAAAAACAGAGCAGTTTTTGCTTTTTTTATTAGCTATTTAGGTATATACCAGTTATAATAGGAGGGGAACGGAGGAATGTGTAGTGGTGGAAAAATTACCTGTTTATATCCAAATTCATGATCAAATTAAAGCCAATATTGAAAACAATACATACAAAATCGGGGATCGTCTGCCCTCAGAGCGCGAGTTGTCGAAACAATTCGGCGTGAGTCGCATGACGTTGCGACAAGCGATCCAAACCTTAGCAGATGAGGGGATTCTTGAGCGTAAAATCGGTTCCGGCACTTATGTGGCTCGCCAAAAAGTACAAGAGAAAATGACGGGCACGACGAGTTTTACCGAAATCATGAATTCTCTTGGTCGTAAGCCTTCCAGCAAAGCGGTCGCTTATTTCTTGACGGCACCTAGCTCCAGTGAGATGGAAAAGCTGCAATTAGAAGGTCACGAAACGATTTTACGGATGGAGCGGATTCGGTATGCGGATGATGTGCCGATCTGTTTTGAAGTAGCGAGTATCCCTGAAAAGTTTATTCATGACTTTAGCAAGGAGGAGATCATCTCTTCCCTCTATAAAGTGTTGGAAGAAAAAGGACAGCGGAAAATTGGCGGCGCTTCGCAAACGATCTCAGCTATGGTCGCTTCCGAGCAAATTGCTGATTACTTACAAATCAAACGCGGCGATGCGATTTTACGTATGCGGCAAATCACTTCATTTGAAGATGGTCAACCATTTGAATACGTGCGCACCCAATATGTTGGTAATCGTTTTGAATTTTATATGGAAAAATAACCTGTCTTGAGACGGCTGGAAACAAAAAAGACGCGAAAAGCCGAAAGGACACTGCGAGCATACTTGCTGTTGCTTAGCGTCGCTGGTTGCATGACCGTTTCGGCTTTTCAAATATTTGGGCTTCCTGCATTGGTTGTAGCAAACTTGGCAGCGTCCTCCTTGAGGAAAAGAGCACACACTGGAAGGTCTTTAGTAAGCTGGCTTACTCTGTTGACTGCTCGATCAAGCGTTCTACATATTCGGTAGTCCCTCTGGTCAATTGCACTTGACCTTGTAGCAAATCGATCAGAGCGGCTTCTTGGTCGGCAAGTACTGCTTCAGGAATCATTAAGGTGACAACGATTTTCTCCGTATAAGCAATATCTTTTATATAGATATTCTGCAGTTCTAAGTAGTTTTGGAGCTTGCCTAAAAGTGGATACTCGATGGTCAAGGCAAGTTCTTGATGCAAAATACCCTCGACGATTCCTACCTCTTTGATTCCAGCAGAGGCCGAACTTGAATAAGCGCGAATCAATCCACCAGCACCCAGTTTCGTTCCACCGAAGTAGCGGGTAACAACGGCGATCACATTGATCAGTTCGTTTTTCTTTAACACTTCTAAAATCGGTACCCCAGCGGTGCCGCTCGGTTCACCATCATCACTGCTGCGCTGGATCTCATGATTTTCACCTAATACATAGGCGCTGCAATGATGATTTGCCTTCCAATGCTCTTTCTTGAGGGCTTGAATAAACGCTTTGGCTTCGTCTTCTGATTGAATTCGTTTTAATGAACAGAGGAAACGCGATTTTTTGATTTCTATTTCTGTTTCTCCGTCTTGTCGAATCGTTCGATAAGTCACGCGCACGATCGCCTCCTTTATATTTCTAGTATAGGCAATCGGAAGGAAAGTTACAAATAGAAGAAAGAAACAGGTACGAACATAGACTCTAAAAAGAGGAGGCAGTTGCTTTGGGTAGACGCAAAAAGTACGATACGATCACTCACTATTTAAAAAACAACGGTGGTTCGCAAATCACCTTAACGTTTACGCAGTTTGATGAATTTCTTTTCCCCGCATCCGGTTTGCCCAAAAGTGCCCGCACCAGTAGCGATTGGTGGGCGAATGATTACCGACATCCAGAAAATGGGGCTTATGCGTGGCTGAATGCCGGCTACGAGGTAGTCCTCGTCAATTTAAAAAAAGAGTACGTCGTTTTTAATCGTTTAGTAAAATCAAACTGGTTGCTGGATAGAAAGCGTTGACAAATTTCAAACTTGTTCTATACTAGAGATAGGAAATGTTATCTTATTCTTAAAATTCAAGGAGTGTTCGATATGGCGAAAAAAACAATTATGTTAGTTTGTTCTGCAGGGATGAGTACAAGCTTATTAGTAACAAAAATGCAAAAAGCAGCTGAAGCAAAAGGATTAGAAGCAGATATTTTTGCAGTTTCCGCATCAGAAGCAGATCAACATTTAGAAAGCAAAGACGTAAACGTTTTACTATTAGGACCACAAGTTCGTTTCATGAAAGGCGATTTCGAGAAACGTCTAGCGCCAAAAGGAATTCCATTAGAAGTAATCAACATGGCAGATTACGGCATGATGAACGGCGAAAAAGTCTTAGATCAAGCTTTGACATTGATCGGCGAATAAGCAAGACCTGCTGTTGAAGCAAACAAGAAACCTGTAATCGGTTCAAGTACTTTTCAAAAAGTACTTGAACCGATTTTTTTGCGTACTTAAAACTGAGGTGTATGTTATGACCAATCAAAAAGGAAGACAATTTTTTGTTTTAGATGAAACAATGAGTGTAGGAAAAACTTTTGATTCTCGACCGGCAATGCTCGAGCAGGGGAAGAGAATCGTTTGTCAGCGTTGCGGTTCTTCCCACCACAAGCCGTCGGTTCTATTGCCGATAGGCTGCTATTACTGTCCAACTTGTATTCGCTATGGTCGGATCACATCAGATGGCCAACTCGTAATTCAACAAACGGATCTTCCAGCCTTTGATCACAAGATCGTTTGGCCAGGAGTGTTGACTTCGTTTCAGCAAAAAATTTCTCAGCAACTAGTGGCAAATTGTCGACAAAAGAAATCGTCTCTTGTTTGGTCAGTCACGGGTTCAGGGAAGACCGAGATGATCTTTGAAACGATCCGCCACATACGGCAAGAAGGTGGTCGTGTGGCGATCGTCTCGCCACGGATCGATGTCTGCCGTGAACTGTTCCCCCGGATTCAACAAGCGTTCCCACAAGAGGAAAGCCTGCTCCTTTATGGGAAATCAGAAGAACCTTATCGTTATACAACGATCCTTATTGCCACCACTCATCAGCTACTGCATTTTTATCGCAGCTTTCAACTGATCGTGGTGGATGAGATAGATGCATTTCCCTACGAGGGCGATGCGCAGCTGCGTTACGGATTATACAATGCCTTGGCAGAAAACGGGTGTCTGATCTATTTAAGTGCGACGCCTTCAGAACGACTGCTGCAAGAAATTCGTGGAAAATTCGCTGTCTTGAGAATGCCGCTGCGGTTTCATCAGCGTCCATTGATCGTTCCAAAACCTGTTCATTATAGTCACTGGGCGCAGGCTTATCGCAGAAAACGTTGGCTGCGACCATTGCTGCAGCAGTTGCAGCGGCTGCTTCAAAAAAACTTTGTCTTGGTGTTTTGTCCAAGCATTGCGCTGATGAAGGAAGTAGAAGCGGCTGTCCGCCGACAAGGCACGTCATGGTCTTTGACTAGCGTTTCGTCGCAAGATCAAAAACGGAGCGAAAAAGTAGCGTCTGCTCGTCGACAGATTTACAAGGTGTTGTTTACAACGATGATTTTAGAGCGTGGGGTGACGTTTGAAAACGTCTCAGTCATCGTATTGGGTGCTAATCATCCAGTCTTTACAAAATCGGCGCTCGTGCAAATTGCTGGTCGTGTCGATCGTAAAGGGGCCTATACGGAAGGGGAGGTCATTTTTTTCTACGACCAAATGACGGAAGCAATCCGTCAAGCAATCAAAGAAATCAATGAGATGAACCAATTAGCAAGGAGCTGGTTGACCGATGGAGTGTAGTTGGTGCCAAATATTTTTTTCAAGAGAGGTAACGATCATTGAGCTGTTGGCTCCTTGGCGCATCCCCGAAAAAGAATTATGTCCACAATGCGCTCAGCGATTTACAGTGATTGATTGGCAAAGTTGCTGCCCAACATGTGGCAAAAAGGATACCATTTCCTGCAGTGACTGTCTCTTTTGGGCGAAAACCTGTCCCATGATCCATTTGCAGCATCGGGCACTGTTCGCTTACGATCAAGGGATGAAGGAGTGGATTCACGAATACAAATTAATGGGAAACTATCAGTTGCGAGAGACCTTTGCTGCTGCCATCAGACAAAAGATCAACAACTTTGATTACGATTGTTTGATACCCATCCCGCTATCGGCAGAACGTTACCAGGAGCGAGGGTTTAATCAAGTGACCGCTGTGCTAGACGCAGGCGGAGTTAAGTCGAAAGAATGGCTGGATAAAGTGGTTGATACCGCACCACAAGCTCAACGTTCTCGCAAGCAACGATTAGAGGAGGTGCAACCTTTTGCGGTGAAGCCAGAGGCAACGGTTGAAATAAAAAACAAGAAACTGTTGTTGATCGATGATGTTTACACTACCGGTAGAACGTTATATCACGCAGCTGAAGCATTGCAGACCTTTGGCCCCCAGTCGATTCGATCCTTTTCCTTTGCCCGTTGAATCGTTATTTTGAAAACGCTTAAAGAAATTTGTTCGATTTACTAGGCAAATGAGCAAGAGTTCGATATAATAGAGTTAAGAAGAAGAAAAGAGTGGTCCTTTTCCTTCTTTACTGGTAGACGAAAGGGGTAATTTTTATGTTTAGATATAATGTGCGCGGCGAAAATATCGAGGTAACAGAAGCGATCCGTGATTACGTCGAGAAAAAAGTAGGTAAATTAGAACGTTATTTTAACGATGTGCCGGAAGCAACAGCACATGTTAATTTGAAAGTTTATACTGAAAAAACAGCAAAAGTAGAAGTAACGATTCCTTTACCATTCTTAGTTCTGCGTGCGGAAGAAACCTCACCTGATCTATATGCTAGTATCGATTTGGTTGTTGACAAATTGGAACGCCAAATCCGCAAATTTAAAACAAAAATCAACCGCAAATCTCGCGAGACAGCATTGGTTCCGCCAACAGATGGTGATTTGTTCACAACTGAAGCAAACGATGAAGAAAACAATGGTTCTGAATTAGACATCGTACGTACAAAACGTTTGTCTTTAAAACCAATGGACAGTGAAGAAGCTGTTTTACAAATGAACATGCTTGGACACAACTTCTTTATCTTTGAAGATGCGGAAACGAATGGAACGAGCATTGTGTATCGTCGAAAAGATGGCAAATACGGGTTGATCGAAACCGATTAACAAGTGTTGATACCTTTTTCTCGACACCCCAAAAAAATAGTCTTTTTTGACAGAGTAGCTGAGAAGCCACTCTGTTTTTTTATACTCGTTAAATTGGCTGGAAATCTTTTTTATATAGAGAGTGCCTTGGTTCTTCTTTTGGTTTATTATGTTATACTATAGATGAAATAATACAAGGAGAGTGAATCATGACTACGCTAGCAGATGTTGCTAAAAAAGCAAATGTTTCCGCAATGACCGTTTCTCGAGTGATCAATCATCCGGACAAAGTAACTGAAGAGTTAAAGCAGCTGGTTCATCAAGCGATGCTTGAATTGGATTATCAGCCGAATATTGCTGCCAAATCATTAGTTTCCAAGCGTTCCCATATCATCAAAGTGTATATTTTAGAGGAGATGGATACGACGGAACCTTACTATATGAACTTATTGGTTGGGATCGCTCGTTCTATTGGTAAAGCACACTATTCTTTGCAGCTAGTTACGACTGACGGGGTGGATCGTGGTCCAGCAGATGGCTGCATCATTACGGGCTTTCGCCAGGCTGACATGGACTGGATAAGAAATTTAAGAAAGCCTGTGGTGTTGTTTGGCGAAAATGAAGCTGGGTTCAGTTTTGTTGACAGTGACAACTATCAAGGAATCGTTTCTGCATGCAAACATGCTATCGACACCGGCTATCAACAATTGGTCTATATTGGTTTAGAGTTGGAAGAAGCGTTTACGAAAAGCCGAGAAAAAGGGTACATAGATACAGTCACAAAAGCGGGAATATCACCAAAAATCTATCGTTTTGACAACCGATCTTCCGCCGCCCGCAAGTTTATCCAATCGCAGAATGAGCATTTAATGAAAAACACTTGTTTTATCTGTGCCACAGATCGTTTAGCGTTAGGCATCAATCAAGGCTTACAGTCGATCGGAGTGGAGGTGCCAGATGATTTTGGGATCATCGGCTACGATGGCGTATTCCTTGATCAGGTAAGTTCGCCAAAATTGACAACGATGAAGCAAGCCATTGTGGAAATGGGGGAAGTTTGCGGCGAATTATTGATCCAAAAAATCGAACATAATGATACGAGCCAGCGACAACAGCGCTTTTTACCTCAACTCGTGGTTCGTGAATCCACAAAATGAAAAATTAAGCAAATGGTTGCGCAATTTCTTTTCGATTCCTCGACATCTTAATTTAAAGGCTTTTTCTATTTTTGTTATCGCTAACATTTAGAAAAGGTTTGCCATTTTAAGAAACCGGTTGCATAATGGAGTTACAAATTGCAGGAGGTAAACAGGATGAAAGTGAATTGGAAAAAGGCAGCTCTAGGATTAGTTTCAGGAAGTGCGTTGTTAGCGCTTGCGGCGTGTGGCGGCAACGGTGGTAGTACCGATGGTAGTAATGCAGATGCAGGTTCAGGTAGCGATGAAAAAACGCTCACGGTCTCTGTAGGCGCAGACTATATTGATTATATCAATGAAGTGAAATCTGACTTTGAATCTGAAAATGATGTGACCATCAACGTTGTAGAAATGGATATGTTCGATCAAATGGATGCGCTTCAACTAGACGGTCCCGCTGGGAAAGGTCCAGATGTTACGATGTCTCCTTACGATCGTGTAGGTCAAGTAGGCTCGCAAGGGCATTTGGCAGAAATGACTTTGCCAGATGATGGACGGTACAGCGATACAGACAAGCAACAGGTAACGATCGATGATAAAATCTATGGCGCACCAGCAATGATTGAAGCAGTTGTCATGTTCTATAACAAAGATTTGATCGATGAAGCGCCAGCAACTTTTTCTGATTTAGAAGAGCTAGCAAAAGATGATCGTTTTGCAGAAGGCGATGACAATGTTGGTTTCTTAGCTCGTTGGACAGACTTTTATTATACGTATGGTCTATTAGCTGGTTATGGTGGTTATGTCTTTGGGGATGAAGGGACAGATCCATCTGATTTAGGGATTAACAATGAAGGTTCTGTTGAAGCAATCACGTACGCAACTGATTGGTTCCAAAATGTCTGGCCGCAAGGAATGCTGGATGTATCAGCCAACGAAAACTTGATGTTAGATTACTTTAACCAAGGCAAAACAGCAGCCATCATTTACGGACCATGGGGCGTGAACGGCTTTGAAGAAGCAGGGATTAACTATGGCGTAGCGAAAATCCCAACGCTGAGCAATGGCAATGATTATGAAACGTTTGGTGGTGGAAAAGCATGGGTTGTTTCCAACTACTCACAAAACAAAGACGTTTCTCAACAATTTGTCGAATATTTAACAAACGAAGCTAATCAAGAGAAATTGTATGAAATGCGTCATGATATTCCAGCAAACATTATGGCTCAAGAAACAGTTGCTGCTTCTGATGATCCAGTAGCAAAAGCAGTGATCGAGCAATACAGTGTTTCACAACCAATGCCAAATATCCCTGAAATGTCTGAGGTTTGGGTAGGGGCTGAAAACATGCTGTTTGATGCAGGTTCAGGCAATATGACTCCTCAAGAAGCAGCGGATAATGCTGCCAAAACAATCGAAGAAGCGATTGAGCAGAAATATTAATAAATAGCCGATTACGGTCTGTCATTCATGTCGACGATTCTATAGAGGATGTTTGTCAAAAGGATTCCTTGCAACGTAGCACGCAAGAAATTGCTTGATGAGATTGATTTCTATGGATCGTCGGCCGCTTGGCAGACTTTCGATTTTAAGGAGGATACATATGAGGACGAATTCAAAAGCCACGCAGACAGCGCTTCTTTCAATCATCCCTGGGGTGGGACAATTCAAAAATGGTCAGAAATTTAAAGCGGGACTCTTTTTTGCGGTCTTTCTAATTTTTCTAGGCGAAATGCTTTTGTTCGGTGGACAAGCATTATATAACTTTGTCACACTGGGATCAGTACCGATGGAACACAATTCTTTGTTCTTGTTGATCGAAGGAACGCTACAGGTCATCGTTACCGTTATTTTCATTATCTTTTGGGTTTTAAATATCAAAGATGCCTATCAAGTTCGCCAAAGTATTGAAAAAGGGTTCCCGGTGGCAGTTACGAGAAAAGAGTTTTTCAATAAATTGTATGAGGATGGTTTCGCTTATCTATTGACGATCCCAGCCTATCTGGTGATGATCGTAGCAATTATTTTTCCGGTAATGGTGACACTCTTCATGGCGTTTACCAACTATGATTTTCGACATATTCCGCCAGCAAACTTAATCGACTGGATCGGTTTTTCGAATTTTACGAATATCTTCACCTTAAGTTCTTACCGCGACACCTTTGTAAAAGTGTTTAGTTGGACGGTGATTTGGACCGTTTTAGCAACTACTTTGCAAATTACCTTAGGAATACTGACAGCTGTTGTTGCCAATCAAAAATTTGTGAAGTTCCGTCGGGTCTTCGGGGTGATTTTCTTGCTTCCTTGGGCGGTGCCAGCGTTTATCACAATCATGAGTTTTTCAAATATGTTTAATGATACCGCAGGAGCGATCAATACGCAGGTGATCCCGCTATTGAACAATCTGCCCTTTGTGGATATTGGGAACATTGCTTGGAAAACCGACCCGTTTTGGACAAAGACCGCGATTATTTTGATTCAAGGTTGGTTAGGGTTTCCATATATTTATGTTATGGTCTCAGGGATTTTACAATCCATTTCTGAAGATTTGTATGAAGCAGCCAAAATGGATGGAGCAAATGCGATTCAGCGTTTTCGCAATATTACGTTACCGGCGATCTTTTTGGTGGCAGCACCAACCTTCGTTACGCAATATACAGGGAACTTTAATAACTTCTCCATGATCTATCTCTTTAACGAAGGTGGTCCAGGAAGTTTAGGTGGAAATGCCGGTTCGACGGATATTTTGATTTCATGGATCTACAAATTGACGACGGGCGGCTCGCCACAATACTCGATTGCTTCTGCATTGACCTTGATCATTTCCTTTGTGGTGATTTCCATTTCATTACTGGTGTTTAAAAAGACGAATGCATTTAATATGGAGGATTGAGGATGAAAAAGAAAAAGTTTTCTTTCAGCAAATTATTTACCTACTTGTTTATGATCGCTTTATCGATCGTTATCATCTATCCCTTGTTGATTACCGCAACCTCAGCCTTCAAGGCAGGGAATATGATCGCCTTTCGCTTGGATTTTGATGCGGATTGGACATTGAACAACTTTCGACGATTGTTCAATGAAACCCCCTATTTGACATGGTATAAAAACACCTTGATCGTGGCTGTTTCCACGATGGTGATCCAAGTAATGATCGTAACACTGGCAGGGTATACTTACAGTCGTTATCGCTTTGCCGGTCGTAAGAGCAGTTTGATGGTGTTCTTGATCGTTCAGATGGTGCCAACGATGTCGGCGTTGACCGCTTTTTATGTCATGGGCTTATTAGCAAACGGTCTAGATAGTTTCTGGTTCTTGACACTGATCTATATCGGTGGTGGGATTCCCATGAATACTTGGCTGATGAAAGGGTACTTTGATACGGTACCGATCGACTTGGATGAATCAGCAAAACTTGACGGTGCAGGGCATTTCCGCATCTTTTGGCAAATCGTTTTGCCCCTCGTAAAACCAATGGTTGCCGTCCAAGCATTGTGGGCCTTTATGGGGCCATTCGGCGAATTCTTGCTGGCGCGGTTCTTGCTTCGCTCACAAGAGCGTTTGACCGTCGCAGTCGGGCTGCAGACCTTTATCAACGATGCCCGTAATCAACGGGTCGCACTCTTTGCGGCTGGTGCGATTTTGATCGCCGTACCGATTGCTGCACTGTTTTTCTTCTTACAAAAATACTTTGTTTCAGGTTTGACCTCGGGCGGAACAAAAGGATAGGAATGATAGGATGTCTGAACAACGATTTCCCTTAACATACTTTGGGGCCATATTTTCTCCAACAAAAGTCTATGCATGGCGTAAAAAATTAAATCGCTGGCAGCAAGTGTTTGTCTATATTTTCTTGATGTCCTTGCTGATGATCCCGCTGACCTTGATGATCAGCAAGCAAACGGATCAAGCATTTGCAGCATTTTTCCCCCATGCAAAAACACTCATGACTGCTGAGACAGCAGCCGAATACAGTGAACTGCAGCTGGAAGATGGCAAACTTTTAACGGATGAGTCACAAGTCTTTTCACAAACAGAAGCGGGCATTATAGGTGTTGCGCTTTCAGAAGCGGACCTTGAGGAAGCAAAATATGCCATCAATTTTCGTGAGACAGACTGGACCATCAAAGAGGAAATCGATGGACAAACCTATCATTATGAGATGCGTTACACGGCGGAAATGATGCCTGATCAAGTGCATGATGCGGCTTCGTTTCAGAAAGTGATCGAAGACGGCTTTTATCGCAACAACGAGACGGCGATTTTCTTCAGCCAGACGATCACGGTGGCATTTTTATTGGTGGCAATGAATAGTATCCTCGTCATGGGCGCAGCGTTTTTCCTCTGGCTGACGAAAAAGTCGCGACTGTCGACGATCAGCAGTTTCAAAGAAAGTACCAACGTGATTTTAAATGCACTGGGGGCAGGCTCTCTGGTGGCGATGTTGGCAGGATTTATTGGCGCGGACATCATCTTGATGATTGGGATCCAATCTTTAGGCATGCTGCTGATGCTCTTCTTAGCTTTCTTAAAAACCCGTTTTAAAACGGCCTAATTTGCAAATATTCGCAACAAGTCATTTGGACGTGCGCTGGACTTTGGGCACCGATCGATGGCTTGTTGCGTATTTTTTCCCTTCGTTTCTTTAAAATCTGTGAAAAAAGGTTAAGAATCCGTTTATCACGCAAGATTGATGCGATAGTTCTATCGAAAAATATTTCATTTATGGTGAACTAGTGCTAAAATAGTTAGGAGAGTTTCCAGCTAGGATAATGTAGAAGTAAAAGGAGAATTATTAAGGTATGGCCAATTTTTTTAGAAAATTAATCGAAAACGACAAAAAAGAATTAAAACGTCTTGACCATATTGCGAATCAAGTTGAATCACATGCGGATGAAATGGCCGCTTTATCTGATGAACAATTACGCGGGAAAACCGATGAATTTCGTCGTCGTTTCCAAGAGGGAGAGACTTTGGATAAATTATTACCTGAAGCTTTTGCAGTAGTACGTGAAGCTGCAAAACGCGTTTTGGGTCTTTATCCTTACCACGTCCAATTAATGGGTGGGATCGTCTTGCATGATGGGAATATTCCAGAGATGCGTACCGGTGAAGGGAAAACCTTGACGGCGACATTACCTGTTTATTTGAATGCCTTGAGTGGTCAAGGCGTCCATGTCGTAACCGTCAATGAATACTTGGCAACTCGTGACTCGACTGAGATGGGAGAGCTGTACAACTTTTTAGGATTGACAGTCGGTTTGAACATCAACTCAAAATCAGCAGAAGAAAAACGTGCGGCGTATGCTTGTGACATCACTTATAGTACAAACAATGAATTAGGGTTTGACTATTTGCGGGACAACATGGTGGTTTATCGTCATCAAATGGTACAACGTCCATTAAACTATGCCATTGTCGATGAAGTCGATTCGATCTTGATCGATGAAGCGAGAACGCCATTGATCATTTCAGGACAAGCAGAAAAATCGACCGCGCTATACAATCGGGTCGACAATTTCGTCAAACGCTTGACGGAAGAAGAAGACTACAAAATCGATATTCAATCAAAAACGATCGGCTTGACAGAACGCGGGATCGAAAAAGCGGAAGAGACCTTCGGCTTAGAAAACTTGTATGATATCGAAAACACCGCATTGACCCATCACTTGGACCAAGCGTTGCGGGCGAATTACATCATGATTCGTGACATTGATTACGTGGTGCAAGATGGCAAAGTAATGATTGTTGACCAATTTACAGGTCGGATCATGGATGGCCGCCGCTATTCTGACGGGCTGCATCAAGCGATCGAAGCAAAAGAAAGTGTCGAGATCGAAGATGAAACCAAAACGATGGCGACGATCACATTCCAGAACTACTTCCGGATGTACAAAAAATTGTCTGGGATGACCGGTACTGCGAAAACGGAAGAAGAAGAGTTTAGAGAAATCTATAACATGCAAGTCATTCAGATTCCTACGAACAAACCGATCTTACGGGATGATCGTGCGGACTTGCTTTATCCAACACTTACCAGCAAATTCCAAGCAGTCGTTCAAGACATCAAAGAACGCCACCGCAAAGGGCAACCAGTCCTTGTAGGGACGGTCGCTGTTGAGACTTCTGAATTACTATCATCAATGCTTGATCAGGAGAAAGTTCCTCATGAAGTATTGAATGCCAAGAATCACTTTAAAGAAGCGGAAATCATTTTGAATGCTGGGCAAAAAGGCGCTGTAACGATCGCGACCAATATGGCTGGTCGGGGAACGGATATCAAGTTGGGTCTTGGTGTTGCAGAACTAGGCGGATTGGCAGTTATTGGTACCGAGCGTCACGAATCACGACGGATCGACAACCAGTTGCGGGGACGTGCGGGACGTCAAGGAGATCCAGGGATGTCGCAATTTTACCTGTCGCTAGAAGATGATTTAATGAAACGTTTTGGTTCTGAACGAATCAAAGTGTTCTTAGATCGGATGAAAATCGATGAAGGCGATGCCGTGATCCAAAGCAAGATGCTTTCAAAACAAGTAGAATCTGCCCAAAGACGAGTGGAAGGGAATAACTACGATACCCGGAAAAACGTCTTGCAATACGATGACGTAATGCGAGAACAGCGGGAAGTTATTTACGGACAACGTCAAGAAGTAATCATGGAAGAAACGGATCTTTCACCACAATTAATGAATATGGTGAAACGTTCCATCAGCCGTGTCGTTGACAGTCATACGCAATTAGAAGAAAGCAATTGGAATTATGAAGGAATCGTTGATTTTGCTGCCAATGCACTTGTTCATGAAGATACCATCAGTATTGAAGACATCAAGGGCAAATCAGCTCAAGAGATTAAAGATTATCTAAACCAACGGGCAGAAGAAGTCTTTGAACAAAAGAAAACACAACTTAATAGTCCAGAACAATTACTGGAATTTGAAAAAGTAGTGATTTTACGAGTCGTTGATACGAAGTGGACCGACCACATCGATGCCATGGATCAATTGCGCCAATCGGTTGGGTTACGGGCTTATGGACAAAACAATCCGTTAGTTGAATACCAAACAGAAGGATTCAATATGTTTGAAAACATGGTTGGAGCCATCGAGTATGAAGTAACTCGTCTGTTTATGAAGGCAGAAATCCGCCAAAACGTTCAACGGGAACAAGTAGCCCAAGGAGAAGCACAAGGGGTAGAAGAAGCACCGGCTGCCCAAGCGCCAAGTTTCAAAAACGTGGGCCGCAATGATCCTTGTCCTTGCGGAAGCGGGAAAAAATTCAAGAATTGCCACGGGAAAAATATGTAACAAGTTTTGAAAAAGGTGAAGTAGGCTGGCAGACGTTTTTGTCCAGTCTACTTTCGTTTGTAAGAAAAAAAGAAAGAAGGAATTTTAATGGAAATCGCAGATATTCGGAATCAATTGACCCAGATGAATGAAAAAATAATCAGTTTTAGGGGGTCTCTTTGACTTAGATCAGTTAGAAGAGGACATTGCGGAAGCGGAACACCAAATGGCAGATCCTACCTTTTGGGATGATTCAGAAAAAGCTCAACAAGTCATTAACGCCAACAATGCCAACAAAGAGACTTACGATCAATTCAATCAGCTAGCAGAAGAATTGGAAGAACTCGAAGTGATGTTGGAAATGATTCAAGAAGAAGCCGATCCGGAAATGGAAGCAGAACTTGATGCGCGAATCGGTAAGTTAAATGAGAAAATGGCTTCTTATGAATTGTCGATGTTGTTAGATGAACCCTATGATCGAAACAATGCCATCATCGAGCTGCACCCGGGAGCAGGCGGTACCGAGTCGCAAGACTGGGGCAGCATGCTGTTACGGATGTATACTCGTTTTTGTGAACAACATGGGTATCAGGTGGAAACTTTGGACTATCAAGCCGGTGATGAAGCGGGGATCAAAAGTGTCACATTACTTGTGAAAGGCCACAACGCCTATGGCTATTTGAAGTCGGAAAAAGGCGTGCATCGCTTGGTCCGTATTTCACCTTTTGATTCTGCTAAGAGACGGCATACGTCATTTTGCTCGGTGGATGTGATGCCAGAATTAGATGGGGCGATCGATGTGGAGATCAACTCAGATGATTTGAAGATCGATACGTACCGCGCAAGCGGCGCTGGTGGACAGCACATCAACAAAACCGAATCTGCTGTGCGGATCACTCACATTCCAACAGGTACAGTGGTCGCTAGCCAAGCCCAGCGTTCACAGCTGAAAAACCGTGAGCAAGCGATGGGGATGTTGAAAGCCAAGCTGTATCAATTAGAAGTCGAAAAGAAAGAACAAGAAGCAGCAGCCTTGCGAGGCGAGCAATTAGAGATCGGCTGGGGCTCGCAAATTCGTTCTTATGTCTTCCATCCCTATTCAATGGTCAAAGATCACCGAACGAATTTCGAAACTGGGAATGTACAGGCAGTCATGGATGGCGATTTGGACGGCTTTATCGATGCCTATTTGAAGCTGAAACTGAATCAAAAATAACCTGGTATGACTTAAACAGATTGAAACACAATTGTAATCTGTTGCAAGCAAGGTGAAATATATTCATGCTATAATAAGCCAGAATGAAAATTTGAGATGGAGAGATAGCTGTATGATAGAAATGAAAGATATAATGAAAAAGTACTCTAATGGTACGACTGCTATCCGTAACCTTTCGATTTCAATTGATCAAGGGGAGTTTGTCTATGTCGTTGGACCATCCGGCGCCGGAAAATCAACCTTTATCAAATTGATGTATCGAGAAGAAAGAGCAACAAAAGGCGTTTTGAATGTCGCAGGATATGATTTGGTCGGCATGAAAAACCGTGAGATCCCTTTGATGCGCCGGGAAATCGGCGTGGTCTTCCAAGACTACAAACTTTTACCGCGGAAAACGGTCTTTGAAAATGTTGCTTATGCAATGCAAGTTATCGGACGCAAACCCCGTGATATCAAAAAACGGGTGATGGAAGTTTTGGATTTGGTCGGACTGAAACATAAAGTTCGGGTCTTTCCAAGTGAACTTTCCGGTGGGGAACAACAACGGGTGTCGATCGCTCGTGCCATCGTAAATACACCGAAGGTATTGATTGCGGATGAACCAACCGGAAATCTAGATCCTGAAAACTCATGGGAAATCATGAAATTGCTTGATCGAATCAATGCACAAGGAACAACGGTCGTTATGGCGACCCATAATAGTACGATCGTAAATACGATTCGTCATCGCGTGATCGCGATTGAGAATGGCCGCATTATTCGCGACCAAGCGGAAGGAGAATATGGTTACGATGATTAGAACATTTTTCCGTCATCTCCTGGAGAGTATTAAAAGTTTAAAGCGTAACGGCTGGATGACTATCGCGTCATTGAGTGCCGTGACGATCACATTAACATTAGTCGGTATTTTTCTAGGTGTAATCTTAAATGCAACAAAACTAGCCGAAGATATTCGTGAGAATGTGGACGTGTCGGTTTTCGTTGATATTGGTACAGAACAAGAAGACATGGATGCTTTAGAACAGGCCTTAAATGATCTGCCGAACGTTTCAGAAGTGACATTTTCTAGTCGAGACGAAGAATTGCAGAAGATCCAGGATGCCATGGGGGATTCATGGAACTTGTTCGAAGGCGACAGTAATCCACTGTATAACGTATTTGTTGTAAGTGCCACAGATCCAGAGTATACGACAGAGATCGCAGAACAAGCTGGGGATTTGCCGAATGTCTTTAAAGCCGATTACGGTGGAGATTCTTCTGACCGAATCTTTGAATTGTCTGCGGCTGTGCGGACTTGGGGCTTAGCTGCTGCTGTCTTACTGATTTTTGTGGCAATGTTCCTAATCTCTAATACGATTCGGATCACGATTTTGTCCCGTCAAAGAGAAATTCAAATCATGCGTCTGGTTGGGGCGAAAAACGGCTACATTCGTTGGCCATTCTTCCTTGAAGGAGGCTGGATCGGACTCTTAGGATCAATTGTCCCAATTGCGTTGATGTACTTCGGGTATCATCAAGTTTATGCAATGGTCAATCCATCCTTGCTACGTTCAAATTACAGCTTAATTGCACCAAATATGTTTCTAATACAAGTGTGCGGTGTGATGGCACTGATTGGTATCGTGATTGGTTCGCTTGGTTCCGTCTTATCAATGCGCCGATTTTTAAAATTCTAAACGTATGTTTTATTAAAGTCGATCGTCAGATCGGCTTTTTTTGTTTCATCACAGTGTTTCTTTACTTTAGGTACTATTTTTTGATATGCTTTAGTAGCGGGAAATCGGGGAAGAGGTGGAAAAATGGTTGTAATGGATAATTTGGTAACCATTTTATTTATAGTTAATATTTTGTTATCAATCATTATCATTTTCAGAGAGAGACGTCAGACTGCTCAGACATGGGCCTGGCTTTTGGTCTTGATGTTTATTCCAATCGTTGGTTTTGTGCTTTACTTTTTCTTTGGTAGAGGAATTTCCAAGGAAAAGATTTTCGATATGCGCTCACAAGCAAAGATTGGTCTAAACGTTGAATTAGACGAACAAAAACAAGCGCTCGCGCGTCATTTGTTTCCGCATCCGCCGACTGCTCAAGTAGAAGTCCAGCAGTTAGTCTATCTGCTGACGGTCTTTGGTCAATCCCTCTATACGACAGCCAATAGTATGACACTTTATACTGATGGGCGGCAGAAATTTGATGCCTTGATCGCGGATATCGAACAGGCAAAAAATCACATTCATATGGAATATTATATTTATCGCAGTGATGCATTGGGAAATGAGGTCAAAGAAGCATTGGTACGAGCCGCAAAGCGAGGCGTAAAAGTAAGAGTCTTGTTAGATGCTTGGGGCAGTACCCAGGTATCATTGAAGTTTTTTGATGAATTGCGTCTGCATGGCGGGCAAATTGCCTTTTTCTTTCCTTTGTTCGTTCCTTATGTCAATCCGCGAATCAATTATCGGAATCATCGTAAAATCGTGGTGATTGATGGTGAGATTGGTTATACAGGCGGTTTTAATGTGGGAGATGAATATCTAGGACAAGTGGAAAAATTTGGTTATTGGCGAGACAATCACTTGCGAATTGCCGGTTCAGCTGTCTATTCGCTGCAAAATCGGTTTTTGATGGATTGGAATTCACAACATGCCTTGGAGATCAAATATGATCCTTCTTTGTTTCCTGAAATCAAACAAGCGGGGACAGTCGCAGCCCAAGTTATCACTAGTGGTCCTGATACGGAACATGAAGAAATAAAAATGACGTATTTGAAAATGATCAATTTAGCCAAAAAAGAAATTCTAATCCAAACGCCCTACTATATTCCGGATGAAGCTATTCACAATGCCTTAAAGTTGGCACTGCTTTCTGGGGTGAAAGTCCATATCCAAATCCCTAATAAACCGGATCATCCCTTGGTATATTGGGCGACCTACTCCTTTGCGGCTGAGCTGCTTCATTTTGGCGCAATCATTGAAACCTATGAGAAAGGGTTTATGCATGCGAAAACGATGATTATAGATAGTGGACTTGTATCGATTGGCTCAGCAAATATCGATGTTCGATCCTTTCGTCTGGATTTTGAAGTCAATACGATTATCTATGATGCGCAACTTGCGACTCAAACAAAAGAAGCGTTTCTGGCGGATTCGATCGATTCCAAACCATTAACGATCGAAGCATATCAACAAAGAAAATTGACGATCAAGATCAAGGAAGGCCTGGCACGTCTTGTGTCACCGTTACTTTAAAAAAAATGCCCTTTTCCAAAAGATGGAAGCCATCATTTTGGAAAAGGGCATTTTTTAATAGAATTAACCCATAATACTTGTGTACGCTGCTAAGAAAATCGAGCCGACAGTGAGAATAAGCATGGTCCAGATCACGACTTGCGTGATTTTTGCAAAGGTACTTTTTGGTTTTTTCTCGTTCATTCTAATCCACCTTTTAGAGTTATTCTAGTGACAGTTTACCCTCAATTTCTCAAGAACTCAAGTTGATCCAAGGAGAAATTAAGAAAATTTCAATTTCACCATAAAAAAATTCGTTAGAATGGCAAGATAGGCTTGTTGAAGCTACTCCCTTCTGTTTTAATAGGTAAAGAAATACATTCTCTAAAACTTTCAAAAGTTAGTTGTTGAAATAAGAGCCTCCTTAAAAAATTTCATGGCTGTCTTATTCCGGCTTAAATTTTTAAAAGAACTGAAACATGGATGTAAAGAAAATAAAGTATAGTGACACTAGTTGTTAGAAAGGATTTTGCTGTATGTCTGGATTTAATCCAATCGTTTTGTTTTGGTATATTTTTCCTGTGCTCGTTTATTTTGCTTGTCGTTTTATCGTTTCTGCACTTTCGTTGAATGATCGTTACCATGTGAAGGCACCGGATTTAGCGGTACCATTTTTAATGGTGGGGATTCATCAATTATCAAAATATACTTTTGATCAAGCAATCACATTGTATTATTTGATCTCCATTTTTTTATTAGGCATTCTACTGGCCGTCTTTCAGGCGTACTACTATGAAGAGATCCAATATGGTCGCTATTTTAAGATGTATTGGCGCAGTATTTTTCTATTTACGATCATTTTTCATGTCGTTTTGATCATTCTAAATATCGTAAGTTACTTATAGTGTTTTGCCCCTTGATAAACGTCCATTTTTTTACTTAAAGTTTTTTTAAAGACTTTAAGGAGTCTGATTTCGTCTTTTTGTTCATTTGGTAAAGAAAAGTCAAACAACTTCCCTTTCAAATTTCATATAATTTGTGGTAGAAAGTGGGGGATTGTGGTAGACTGTGAATATCAGGTGGAGATCGGGGGTTATTTATCGATGTTTATGGGTGAATTTCAACATTCGATAGATGCAAAAGGCCGACTAATCGTCCCTTCAAAACTACGAGAAAAACTCGGAGAAAAATTTGTTGTGACACGTGGATTAGATGGCTGTTTATTTGGCTACCCCTTATCTGAATGGGAAAAACTTGAAGAAAAACTAAACGAAATGCCTTTAGCGAAAAAGGATGCTCGGACATTTGTCCGCTTCTTTTATTCTGCTGCAACAGAGTGCGAGATCGATAAACAAGGACGAATCAATATCCCTGTTACATTGAGAAATCATGCAGACCTTACTAAAAGCTGCGTGATCATCGGGGTTTCAAATCGAATCGAGATTTGGGATGAAACGCGTTGGCAAGCATTCTCTGAAGAAGCAGAAGAAAACTTTGATGAAATTGCTGAAACAATGATCGACTTTGGCTTATAGGCTTGATAGGAAGAGGAAAAACACATGGCAGATTTTCAACACTACACCGTTATGCTACAGGAGACCGTTGATGGATTATCAATTCGTCCAGAAGGCGTCTATGTCGATTGTACATTAGGTGGAGCTGGTCATAGTGAATATTTATTGTCACAACTGTCTGAAGAAGGACATCTCTTTGCTTTTGATCAAGACCAAACCGCCATCGACCATGCAAAAGAACGTTTAGCACCTTATGTTGCTAAAGGGATGGTCACGTTTATTAAAAGTAATTTCCGCTATTTAAAGGAAGCATTGAATCAACACGGCGTAAGCCGAGTCGATGGTATTTTGTATGATTTAGGTGTTTCCTCACCCCAATTAGATGAAGCCGAACGTGGCTTTAGCTACCACCAAGATGCACCGCTGGATATGCGGATGGATCAAACTGCAGCATTGACTGCCTATGAAGTGGTCAATCAATTCGACTACCATCAATTAGTCAAAATCTTCTTCCGTTATGGAGAAGAAAAATTCTCAAAACAAATCGCTCGTGAAATCGAGCGGGTGAGACAAGATCATCCCATCGAAACAACGGGGGAATTGGTCGATATCATCAAAACAGCCATTCCAGCTCCAGCAAGAAGAAAGGGCGGTCACCCAGCAAAACGGGTTTTCCAAGCCATTCGAATTGCAGTCAATGATGAGCTAGGTGTAATTGAAGAATCACTTGAACAAGCCATTCATCTTTTAGCAGTCAACGGACGTGTCAGTGTGATCACGTTCCACTCATTAGAAGATCGCATTGTGAAATCGATGTTCAAGGAATACAGTACACCAAAGGATATGCCACCAGGTCTGCCGATGATACCAGAAGAATTTCAACCAACACTAAAACTTATAACAAGAAAACCACTTCTTCCTACTGAGGAAGAAGTAGCTGAAAATAATCGTTCTCGTAGTGCGAAACTACGAATCGCGGAAAAAATCAAGGAAAGCGAAGGGTAACAACTATGGCAGAACTAAAAGTTCATGACTATGAATTCAGAGAACCTCTTGAATCACAACCTTTGGATCACTCTGAACCGACAACTGAAAAACTGCCTACTGATCCCCAGCGTCCTGAGGTCATCCGTGTACCAGCATCTCCGGCTCGTCGGTTAAAAAGTATTTCTACTCTAGAAAAACTGATTGCTGCCTTTGTGATTATCGCTGTATTGACGTTGGCAATCTTGACCATCAATATTCGGACCAATATCAGCCAAGTTGAGCATGATATTTCCTTGATCCAATCGGATATCACTGAGAAAACAACACAAGCAGAACAGTTGGAACAAGAGAAAAATGAACTTTCTAAAACCGAGCGCATCCAAAAGATTGCTGAGGATAATGGATTGTCGATCGATGATGGCAATTTAAGGAAAGTGGACTAAATGAAGTTAACAGATAAATTCAAGCAATACTTAAAAAAGAACAATCAAACTACAACGAACAATCGCAAAAAAGTAGGTATTATTCTCTTTGCTACGAGTATTGGATTGTTCTTTTTGTTTGTCACGCGTTTGAGCTATATCGTCATTGTTGGGGATGTCGCGGGAACTTCATTAGCAGAAAAGACCAAAAATCTTTATGAAGGCAGCGAAGTGATCAAAGCGAAACGTGGAACAATCTATGACCGTAATGGGATTCCGATCGCCGAAGATGTGACCTCGTATTCCATTTATGCTGTTTTGAATCAGAATTACAAAGATGGCAACAAAAATCTCTTTGCAGAAAAAGCAAACTTCAATAAGTTGGCCAAAATTTTGTCAGATGTATTGTCCATTGATCAAGAAACAGCAGTCAATACGTTAGAGGATGGCCTTGAGCAACAATTGTGGCGGGTCTCTTTTGGGAGCAAGGGAAATAATATTACATTAGAACAAAAAAATGCGATCGAAGATGCAATGGAAAAAGAAGATATTGCCGGCTTCCATTTTGATAGCCATCCAGCTCGCCTTTATCCGAATGGGGTCTTTTCTTCTCACTTTATCGGGTATGCTGTTGCCAATGATGACGATACTGGTCTAGTCGGCAAAACTGGGTTGGAAGCTGCTTACAATGATGTATTATCGGGAACTGATGGTGAGATCGTTTATCAAAAAGATAACAATCAAAACCCGCTGCCCGGAACAGTAGCAGAGACCGTCGCAGCCGTTGACGGGAAAGACGTTTATACCACCATCGATAGTCGAATCCAAAGCTATTTGGAAACGCTGATGGACAGCGTCTTTAAAGAAAACAAACCAGAAAACTTAACAGCGAACTTAATGGATGCCAAAACCGGCGAAATCATAGCGATGGCGCAACGACCAACCTACAATCCAGAAAATTTGGATTCGATCAATGATTGGCAAAATCTGTTAGTTGAAGACAACTATGAGCCAGGATCAACCATGAAGATTTTGACGACAGCAGCTGCCATCGATCAAGGCATCTTCAATGAGAACGAAACCTTTACCCCAAGTCCTGATGGATTAAAACTTTATGATGCAACCATCAATGACTGGGACTTTGGTCAAAAAGGAACACTGACGATGCGCCAAGCTCTTTCATGGTCCAGTAATATCGGAATGGTGACCTTGGAGCAGCGGATGGCTGATCGTTGGCAACAATACTTAAAAGAATTTGGCTTTGGCCGTAGCACCTATTCAGGATTGCCTAACGAAAATACTGGAATCACCCCAGAAGATAATCCTGTCAGCCAAGCGATGACTTCCTTTGGTCAAGCGATTGGTGTGACGAATTTCCAAATGATGCAGGCTTTCACATCGGTCGCAAATAATGGAACGATGCTGAAACCACAATTTATTAGTAAAATCGTTGATGGCAATACTGGAGAAGAAACGGTCACGCAACCAGAAGAGGTCGGCCATCCGATCACAAAAGAGGCTGCAACAGAGGTCCGTGAATATATGCGTGATGTTGTCGAGAGTGAAAATTATGGAAGTGCCTATGGCGTTTATGAATTACCTGGCTACAACATTTCTGCAAAAACAGGGACGGCCCAAGTAGCCGATCCAACAACCGGTAAGTATTTGTCTGGTGGCACCAATTATCTATATTCCGTTGTTTTGATGTTTCCTTCAGAAGAACCAGAATACATTTTGTATTTGACGATTAAATTACCAGAGAAGCACGAAAGCACCGTGTTGGGTGAAATTGCCAATCCATTGATGAAACGGGTCATGGATCTGAAAAACTCTGCATTAGAAGAAAGCACAACATCTGGTAGCGAAACAACTGTGGGGGATTATCGCAATCTCGATACAGAATCGGCTGCAACGGATGTTCAAAAAGCTGGATTGATCCCGGTAGTCATCGGGGATGGTGAAAAAGTCATTGCCCAATCGGTTGACAGTGGGACTTCGATCATGCCTGGCGGACGGGTACTGCTCGTTACCGACAGCGATAAGTACTATATGCCGGATACGACTTCTTGGTCAAAAGCAGACTTAATCAAATTTGGTAGTCTGCTGAATGTAGACGTCAGTTTTGAAGGAAACGGCTATTGTACCAAACAAAGCGTGGAACCATACACCGAATTATCAGGACAATCGATCAAGTTTACACTAAGTGAAAACGAATAAATAGGAGAGAACAATATGGAATGGACAGAGATGATATTACCTTTGGCAAGTGGCTTTGCGATCGTAACAGCCACAATGCCTTTGTTTATCGGCTATTTTCAAATGAAGAAATACGGACAGGAAATACGTGGTGACGGCCCCAAATGGCACAATGTAAAGGCCGGTACACCAACGATGGGTGGGTTTGTATTTTTGATTTCTGCAATGATCACTGCCATCTGGGTAGGAGCATGGCAAAATCAATTGACTGCTTCATTGTTCATTCTTTTGTTCATTACCTTGGTTTATGGTGCATTAGGATTTCTTGATGACTTCATCAAGATTTTCCGCAAACGAAATATGGGGCTGAACTCGTTGCAAAAGCTGATTGGACAGATTTTAGGCGGACTCGTCTTTTACTTTGTTTTCCGATCCGAAGGCAATGCGGATGTACTGAATTTCTTTGGGATAGACGTGTCGCTATCGATTTTTTATGGCTTGTTCGTCATTTTTTGGCTTGTTGGTTTTTCAAATGCAGTCAACTTGACGGACGGTATCGATGGGCTAGTCGCAGGACTGGGCACGATTTCTTTTTCAACTTACGCACTGATTGCTTGGCGACAAGATCAAATCGATGTGTTAATCGTTTGTCTTGCGATCATCGGCGGATTGATCGGCTTCTTTCCCTACAATCGCAAACCGGCAAAAATCTTTATGGGGGATGTCGGCTCACTGGCTTTAGGCGGTCTGCTGGCAGCTATCTCGATTCTTTTACACCAAGAATGGACCCTATTGCTTGTCGGACTGGTCTATGTTTGTGAAACAGCAAGCGTGATGCTGCAAGTTGCCTCATTCAAATTAACAGGCAAACGAATCTTCAAGATGTCACCCATCCATCATCATTTTGAAATGAGCGGATGGTCTGAGTGGAAGATCGACACTGTGTTTTGGTGTATCGCGTTAGGTTGCTCGTTGCTCACAATAGCCCTTGTATGGTAGGAGATGAAGAAAATGAAAAAAATTACAACATATCAAAATAAAAAAGTTCTTGTGCTAGGATTAGCGCGTAGTGGATTCAGTGCGGCCAAATTGTTACATGATTTGGGCGCACTTGTGACCGTTAATGACGGAAAGCCATTTGCTGAAAATCCAGAAGCACAAGATCTTTTGGCTTTAGGGGTCAAAGTGATCACTGGCAGCCACCCGATTGAATTATTGGATGAAGGATTTTCGCTAGTCGTTAAAAATCCAGGGATCCCCTATTCACAACCTCTTGTTCAAAAAGCTTTAGAGAAAAAAATTCCTGTGATCACGGAAGTGGAACTAGCGTATCAAATCTCTGAAGCGCCGATTATCGGTATTACTGGTACGAATGGAAAAACCACCACAACGACTATGATCGCCAATGTCTTGAATGCTGGAATGGAAAAAGGACAGGCATTGCTTTCTGGAAATATCGGGTTTCCTGCAAGTTCCGTTGCTCAAACAGCTAAGCCTGAAGATCGCTTGGTGATGGAGCTTTCAAGTTTCCAATTGATGGGAATCGATACCTTACGGCCGAAAATCGCTGTCATCACGAATATATATGAAGCCCATATCGATTACCATGGTAGTCGCCCGGAATATGTCTTAGCAAAATGGCGCTTGCAACAACGAATGACCGCTGACGATTATTTAGTGATCAACTGGAACCAACCGGAACTAGAAGCACTGTCGGCCAAATCAAAGGCGAAAATCATTCCTTTTTCCACCAAGGAAAAAGTAGCAGGAGCATATATGCTTGATGGGATGCTCTACTATAAAGAAGAAGCAATTATGGCAGCGGAGGAACTTGGCGTACCAGGGGCACACAATATTGAAAATGCCTTAGCGGCGATCGCTGTTGGAAAACTTTGCAATATGCCAAACGAAGCAATCAAACAAGCGTTGCAAACCTTCACTGGGGTACCTCATCGGACCCAGTATGTCACCACCATCAATCAGGTGAAATTTTTCAATGATTCCAAAGCAACCAACATCTTAGCAACAGAAATGGCCTTAGGCGGTTTTGACAATGAGAAATTGGTCTTATTGGCAGGCGGCTTGGACCGTGGCAACAGTTTTGATGAGTTGGTTCCAGCACTAAAAGGACTCAAAGCTATCGTAGTGTTTGGAGAAACAAAAGAAAAATTAGCCTCAGCCGCTCAAGCAGCTGGCGTAAAAACGATTGAAATGACAGACAATGTTGAAACAGCCGTCCCAGTTGCCTTTTCTTTAAGTGCTGCTGGAGATACGATTCTATTGTCACCGGCGAATGCAAGTTGGGATCAATACCCTAATTTTGAAGTTCGCGGCGACAAATTTATGGCGGCAGTAGCAGAACTTAAATAGAAATGAGTGAAGGACATGAAAATACTTGTGACTGGCGGCGGTACTGGCGGCCACATCTATCCAGCGTTGTCTTTTGTCGATTACGTAAAAGAGATTGACCCGACAGCCGAATTTTTATACATTGGTGCAACAAGGGGCTTAGAGAATAAAATCGTCCCTCCAACAGGTATTCCTTTTAAAACGTTAGAGATCCAAGGCTTTAAGCGTAAGCTGTCTTTTGATAACGTAAAAACGATCCAGCTTTTCATGAAAAGCTATTATGCAGCAAAGAAAATCATCAAGGAGTTTCAACCGGATGTGGTGATTGGCACCGGCGGCTATGTTTCTGGCGCCGTGGTCTTTGCTGCAGCGAAGTTGAAAATACCTACCATTATTCATGAACAAAATAGTGTTCCTGGAATCACCAATAAGTTTCTAACCAAGTATGTGGATAAAATCGCCATTGCTTTTCACGATGCTTCTCAATACTTTCCAGCGAAGAAAACGGTGCTTGTGGGCAATCCCAGGGGGCAAGAAGTACGGAATAGTCAAAAGTCGACGATTTTGTCTTCTTACGATTTAAATCCGGCGAAAAAAACGATTTTGGTTTTTGGTGGGAGTCAAGGAGCTCTGAAAATCAACCAAGCGATCATTGATGCGCTGCCGCTTTTTGCTCAAAAAGAGTATCAGTTACTTTATGCATCTGGCGAAAGGTATTACAAAGAGATCGAAGAAAAAATCGGGATGTCAAAAGATGCTTTCCCTAATATCAGTATTCGTCCCTATATCGATCAAATGGCAGAAGTGATGGCAAATAGTGATTTGTTGATTGGACGAGCAGGTGCCACATCGATTGCCGAATTTACGGCATTAGGGATTCCAGCAATTCTGATTCCTAGCCCTTATGTGACTAATGACCACCAAACAAAGAACGCCCAAAGTTTAGCTAATGCAGGAGCAGTCAAAATGATTGCCGATCATGAACTAAACAGCCAAAACCTCGTGGAAGCAGTAGATAGTATCATGCAAGATGAAGCCCTTCGTAGTAAGATGGCCAAAGCCTCAAAAGAACAAGGGATCAGCGATGCCTCAGAACGATTATTTCGACTTGTGCAAGAGGTAATCAAATAGTACAATGTGTGGGATAGAAAGGAGCGATTATCATTAGTAAAGACAAAACACCTCATGATGATCAAACCCCCTCGTCAACGGAAGAGTTGACCCCTTGGCAAAAAGAAAATCTAAAATATTTGCAAGAAAAAGGCAATCAGCCAGCTTGGTCTTCACCCGCTTCTGAAGAAACAGAAGACATGAAAGAAGCGCATGAAGATGAAGAGGAGTTGGCAGAAGAAGCACTTTTTGAAGCAGAACAAGCGATAGAAGAAACCGACGCTGGGAAAGAAGAGCTGCCTGAGCCAGAAAAAAAGGCTCGCTCCTTTGCTGACCGGCTACCTAATCTAAAGGCGTACCGCAATCAAGTATTGATTCGCCGTTTAGCGCTGATTATCGGTTTACTGATGATTCCTTTGCTGATTGTTTTGTATTTTGTTTCGCCGCTTAGTCGTTTGGCTAATGTGGTGGTCAAAGGCAATCAAGAAGTATCCGCAGAAGCGATTCTCAAAAATTCTGACCTAGCCGTCAATGAAGAGATGTGGCCGCAATTTTTTGAACGGAATCAGAGTGTAGCAGCAATCAAAAAAGAATTGCCGCGCATAAAAAATGCTTCTATTTCTTTATCCGGTATTAATCGTTTTGATATCACTGTCACTGAATTCCAGGAAGTGGCTTTATTAGCCAAAGATGGCGGCTATGCACCAGTTTTGGAAAATGGCGCTGTTTTGGATGATATCAGTGAGCAGCCAGAGGAAGGATTGCCGGTTTTAGAAAATTTTTCGGCTGAAGACAAAATCAAGGCGACACTCAGTGCCTATCAAGAATTAAGTTCAGAAATTCGAGATGGCATTTCTCAAATCAAATACACCCCCCGTGACAGCAATGATGAACTGTTAACTCTCTTTATGAATGATGGCAATCAAGTGATTGTCAATATCTCAAATATGGTGAGTCAAATGCAGTATTATCCGCAAATTGCCAAAGATTTGACCGAGGACAGTATTGTGGATATGGAAGTTGGGATCTTTACTTACCCAATTTCAAATACACAAGAAGACGATGCAGACGAAAATCAAACAGCTGATAGTGATTCTTAGGAAAAATTCAAGAGTTTTTTTCATTAACTTGTTTCTAAAAAGCGCCATTATATGGTAGAATTGGTAACAGTGAACAAATTATTCGAATGAACTCTAAAAACGGACTGTGATGGTTCGCTATATATCCAATTTAAGTAGGAGGGAACCCCATCCATGGCAAAAACGGGAATGTATGTTGGCCTTGATATCGGTACGACATCTGTAAAAGTTGTAGTAGCCGAATACGTTGACAGCCAAATGAATATCATTGGTGTAGGAAATGCAAAATCAGAAGGAATCAACCGTGGCATCATTGTAGATATCGATAAAACGGTACAAGCCATTCAAAGAGCAGTAAGACAAGCAGAAGAAAAAGCAGGAATTCAAATTCGCAGTGTAAGTGTTGGTGTACCAGCCAATCTTCTTGAAGTGGAAAATTGTCAAGGGATGATCGCTGTCAACAGTGAATCAAAAGAGATCACCGACGAAGACGTCCGCAATGTTGCTTCCGCAGCACTTGTACGTTCAACCCCTCCTGAAAGACAGATCATTGCTATCTTACCGCAAGAATTTACAGTGGATGGTTTTGAAGGGATCAAAGATCCTCGTGGCATGATCGGTGTTCGCCTAGAGATGTTTGGTGTGGTTTATACAGGTCCAAAAACCATCATTCACAACATTCGTAAATGTGTGGAAAAATCTGGTCTGATCGTTAATGAAGTAGTCATTACGCCATTAGCACTGACAGAATCGATTTTATCTGATGGTGAAAAAGATTTTGGTACGATCGTTATCGACATCGGCGGCGGCCAAACGACGACATCAGCGATGCACGACAAGCAATTGAAATTTACCCATGTGAACCAAGAGGGTGGCGAATTTGTCACAAAAGACATTTCGACAGTTTTAAATACCTCCTTCAACAATGCAGAAGCATTAAAAATCAATTATGGGGATGCGTATCCTGAACGGACATCCGCTAGTGAAGAATTTCCAGTGGATGTGATTGGGAAATCAGAACCTGTGAAGATCGATGAACGCTATTTGTCAGAAATCATCGAAGCACGTATGGAACAGATCTTTACCAAATCAAAAGAAGTCTTAGATGAAATTGATGGACTTGATTTGCCAGGTGGCGTGATTTTGACTGGTGGTGCTGCAAGCCTGCCGGGTGTCGTAGATTTGGCTCAAGAAGTATTCGAAACAAACGTTAAGCTTTACGTTCCTAATCATATGGGACTTAGAAATCCTGTATTCACCAATGTAATCAGTATCGTTGACTATTCAGCAAACTTAAGCGAAGTCTATCAGCTTGCCAAAAGTGCGATCACTGGTGAAAAAACAGTCGCGCAACAGCCCGTTGCCATTCAACAACAAGAAGTGCATTACGAACAATATGAAGCTCCAGAAGAAACTTATGAAGAAACAGAAGAAGAGAAAAAAGGTGAGTCGATCACAAACCGAGTAAAAGATTTCTTCTCAAATATCTTTGAATAATCTAAAACGATTCTCAGGAGGAAGATAAACTATGGAATTTTCAATTGATAATAACATCAATGACGGCGCTGTGATCAAAGTCATCGGAGTCGGCGGTGGTGGCGGCAACGCAGTAAATCGTATGATCGAAGAAAATGTCAAAGGCGTAGAATTTATTGCAGCCAACACTGACGTTCAAGCATTAAAAAATTCAAAAGCAGAAACAGTCATTCAATTAGGCCCTAAATATACCCGTGGTCTTGGTGCTGGTTCACAACCAGAAGTTGGTCAAAAAGCAGCAGAAGAAAGTGAAGATTCTATTCGTGAATCATTAGAAGGCGCGGATATGATTTTCATTACCGCTGGTATGGGTGGCGGAACCGGGACCGGTGCTGCACCGATCGTAGCTAAAATTGCCAAAGAAATCGGCGCATTGACAGTCGGCGTCGTTACTCGTCCGTTTACATTTGAAGGACCAAAACGCGGCCGTTTTGCTGCTGAAGGAATCGCTAAATTAAAAGAGAATGTCGATACCTTATTGATCATCTCAAACAACCGTTTGTTAGAAGTTGTTGACAAGAAAACGCCAATGCTTGAAGCATTCCGTGAAGCAGACAATGTCTTGCGTCAAGGGGTTCAAGGGATCTCAGACTTGATCACTGCACCTGGCTATGTCAACTTAGACTTCGCTGATGTGAAAACAGTGATGGAAAATCAAGGCACCGCTTTGATGGGAATCGGCGTTGCTAGCGGCGAAGAACGCGTGATCGAAGCAACGAAAAAAGCAATCTCTTCACCATTGCTAGAAACATCGATCGATGGTGCTGAACAAGTGCTATTGAACATCACTGGCGGATTGGACATGACTTTATTTGAAGCACAAGATGCTTCTGATATCGTCGCTCATGCGGCAACAGGTGATGTAAATATTATTTTAGGTACATCAATCAATGAAGACTTAGGCGATGAAATCCGTGTGACTGTCATTGCAACTGGCATTGACCCTTCTAAAAAAGAACGTGGGTCTCGCTCTAGCAGACAAAGTCAAAGCCAAATTCATTCTATCCCACAAAAACCAACCTTAGATATGGACCAAGCGCGTCCTGCACAAGCAGAAGAAAGCAATGGTTTTGGTGATTGGGATATCCGTAAAGAACAAAATGTACGACCTAAAGTAGAAGAAAACACATTTGAAAATGTAGAAAAGAAAGAATTCGACACCTTCAGCCGTGATGAAGTACGCTCGAATGATGACGACGAATTAAGCACACCACCATTTTTCCGTCGTAAACGCTAGGGGGCAGAGCACATGATTTCTGAGAACTTGCACAAGATCCAGCAAGAGATACAGGACTCCTGTGCTCTTGTTTCTAGAAATGCCAGTGAGGTCTGTTTGACAGCTGTGACAAAATCCGTCGATACAGAAACGACAAGAGAACTTCTAGAAAATGGTGTGCGTGATTGTGCAGAAAATCGAGTAGAAAAGCTACTTGAAAAAAAGGCAGCATTAACTGATTACCCAGATGTCCGTTGGCATTTTATTGGTAATTTACAGCGCAGAAAGGTAAAATCAGTTATAAATGAGATTGATTTTTTCCATGCGTTGGATTCAATCAAACTGGCACAAGAAATTCAAAAACGAGCAGAGCATCCGATCAACTGCTTTGTGGAAGTGAATGTTTCGCAGGAAGCAACGAAACAAGGGATTTTCGTAGAAGAGGTGGTGGCTTTTATTGAAGCACTCGCTTCGTTCGACAAAATTCGTGTTGTTGGATTGATGACGATGGCCCCGCTCACTGCTTCCAAAGACGAGCAGCATCAGATTTTCAAAGAATTAAAAAGGATTCAACAACAGATCGCTGACCTGCATCTTACACATGCCCCTTGCTTAGAAACGAGTATGGGAATGAGTAATGACTTTCCCATTGCGATTCAAGAAGGCGCAACATTTATTCGTGTAGGAACAGCATTATTTCAATAAAAAAGGAGGTTGACCGATGTCGCTCAAAGAGAAACTGACCAATTTTTTTGGATTGACTGACGAAGAAGATTATTATGAAGAAACATTTGCCACTGAAGAACCGGCACGCACGGCAGCGAAACCAGCTGTGAACCAAGGAGGAGCTTTTACCGCCCCTAGAACAACAGCGAGTACGCGTGCTTCTAGCCAAGCGGCTTCTTATACAACAAGTCAACCACAAAATCAAGCCTATCAATACAGACAGCAGCCTCAAACTGCTGCCTATCAACAATCCTCAGCGGCGGCTGAACGAGTAAGATCGGTGCCTAAGACGGAAGAAAAAGTCGTTCCAATGGCGCAACAAAGAACTAATACGAGAGTCAAAGACACAAAAGCAAAAGAAACTTCTCCACAAATGGCTGGAAAAATAACGATCGTAGAACCACGCGTTTATTCAGAAGCTATGGGGATTGCGAAGCAAGTCATCAATGGAGATGCTGTACTTGTTAATTTTCATTTAATTGAAGAGTACCAAGCTCGTCGAATAGTTGATTTTTTAACAGGAACAGTGTACGCTGAAGATGGTGATATCAAGCGTGTTGGCGATGAAATTTTTCTTTGCACGCCTAAGGGTATGGAAATTGAAGGCACTGCCCAAACATTAGCAGATACCAATTTTTTTGATATCTAAAGTGAGGAGGAACGCCAATTTTATTCTTGAGATTCGTTAAATTACTGAGTGATGCTGTTTATCTGTATACCATTTTATTAGTGATCTATGCACTTTTGTCTTGGTTTCCAGGAGGGTATCAGTCCGCTTTTGGCCGTTTCTTAGCAAAAGTGTGTGAACCGTATTTGAGTTTATTTGATCGATTGAAATTAAGTTTTGCTGGTATCGATTTTACGATTGCATTTGCAATTATTGTCTTACAGCTAGCATCACAAGCATTGATATTGATCCTACAATCAATTTTATTTTAACGTAAGGGGTGGTTATCGGTGAACGCAAATGTCTATCAACATTTTCGAAACGATGAACGCCCTTTTATTGATTCCGCTCAAGGATGGATCGAACAAGTGCAAATGCAGTATGCGCCTTACTTGACTGATTTTTTAGATCCGAGACAAGCGTATATCTTAGAAAGCTTGATTCGTCAATCAACGGATTTAAGTTTCCGCTTTTTTGGTGGATATGAAGCTGCTGAGAGACGACGTTGTTTGATTTATCCCGATTACTATGAGCCCACCACCGATGAGTTTGACATGACTTTATTTACGATTCAATACCCGAAAAAATTTACGGTGTTGAGTCATGGAAAAGTTTTAGGCACATTAATGGGGACTGGAGTCAAGAGGGAATACTTTGGAGACATTCTTTCCGATGGTGAAATATGGCAAGTATTCGTTGCTACTGAAGTCAGTCATTTTATTCAACTACAAGTGGATAAAATCGGCAACGTATCGGTACGTTTGGAAGAAACGAAATATACCGATTTGATCGTGCCTAAAGATGGCTGGACCGAGGAAAGAGAAACGGTTAGTTCATTGCGTCTTGATACAGTGATCTCCGCCGTGTACAACATCTCACGCCAACGTTCGAAACAGTTGATCGAATCAGGAAAAGTAAAAGTAAACTGGACAGAAGCATTACGACCAGATTTTGTTCTGGATTTACTGGATATCGTTTCAGTAAGAGGATTTGGTCGGATTCAAATACAGGGGTTAGAAGGAACCACGAAAAAAGAAAAAGTTAGATTGTTATTAGGTGTATTACGTAAATAAATCAAAGAGGTGTATAGAATATGGCATTAACTCCATTAGACATTCAAAATAAAAACTTTTCAGTAAAAATGAGAGGCTACAATCAAGACGAAGTCGATGACTTCTTGGATATGATCGTTCGTGATTATGAAGAAGCCGTTCAACGCAATCGTGAGTTAGAAAAATCGTTGAAACACGCAGAAGAAAAACTTGAATATTTCAATGAATTGAAAGATGCCTTGAATCAATCCATTATCGTGGCTCAAGATACGGCGGATAAAGTAAAAACAAGCGCAAGCAAAGAATCAGAAGTAATCGTTACTTCTGCTCAAAACCGTGCGGATGAAATGGTTGCTACTGCAGAAAAACATGCGCATGCCTTGATGACCTCAGCGGAAGAAAAAGCCAAAGAGATTTTGACGGATGCAACCGACAATGCCCGTCAATTGGCGACAGAAACAAATGACTTGAAGAAGAAAACCAGAGTCTTCCATAACAACTTATTAGTTATGTTGCAAACGCAATTAGAACAAGTGAAGAGTCCTGAGTGGGAAGAAATTTTGGCGCCATTTTCAAGCTATGTACAAGATTCCCACCAAGTGATCAGAGAAGTTTTGTCAAAAGAACTTGACAGTGAAAATGGTTCTGGAGTAAACTCAGAAGCAGTGGAAACATTTGATGTGGACATTGTTGAATCAGATGAAAAAATCGTTGATGTAAGTGAAAGCCCTGAAGTGAAAACATTAGATGATGCGAGAAACTTATTAGACGAATTGAACAAGACAGATAACAACTAAGACACAGAACAGAAAAATTTCTTATATTTTTCAAGCGAGTTTGGGAGAGTGGAAGCCAAATAAAACTCTGTAAGAAATCAGATCATCTGTGAGTTGCGTTCTTGAAAGAGCTGACTTTTCAAAGACTCGAGTAGAGAACGACGCCTGATCCCGTTACCGATCATCAAAGAATTGTCAACCGACAATAAAATTTGGGTGGTACCACGAACACGTTCGTCCCTTACCAGGGACGGACGTGTTTTTTGCTGTGAATCACTGCGATTGGTCCGCAAAGCGGAACAGAGCAGATGATGAACAGTACTAGGCGACCGCCGGGAGCGTAGTAACCAAACGAGGAATCACTAGGATTGGTCCGCAAAGCGGAACAGAGCAGATGATGAACAGTACTAGGCGACTGCCGGGATCGTAGTAACCAAACGAGGAATCACTAGGATTGATTTTTAAAAATCAGTGAGACCTAAACACAAGGAAGTCATGGCAACCTATCCATTTTGATACGTTCAATAGAAGCAATCGGTTGATCGAGTCGATGGATTTTGAAACTATACCAAAACGTTGAGAGACGAAAAGGAGCGAAACAAGAATGAAAATGAAAGAAACACTGCATCTTGGAAAAACCGCTTTTCCAATGCGAGGCAACTTGCCGAACCGCGAAGTGGATTGGCAAAAAGAATGGGAAGAAAATCAATTGTATCAACGTCGTCAAGAATTAAATGAAGGCAAGCCAACCTTTGTCTTACACGATGGCCCTCCCTACGCGAATGGAAACATCCATATTGGACACTCATTGAACAAAATCAGTAAAGACATCATCGTACGTTCCAAATCGATGTCAGGTTTCCGTTCACCTTATGTACCTGGTTGGGATACTCATGGTTTGCCGATCGAACAAGTACTGACCAATAAAGGGATCAAGCGCAAAGAAATGAGCTTGGCAGAATATCGGAAAAAATGTGAAGAATATGCTTTGACACAAGTGGATACACAAAGAGCTGATTTCAAACGTTTAGGCGTTTCTGGTGACTGGGATCATCCATATATCACATTGACACCAGACTATGAAGCAGCAGAAATCCGCGTGTTCGGAAAAATGGCAGAAAAAGGCTACATCTACAAAGGATTGAAACCAATTTACTGGTCACCATCTAGTGAATCATCATTAGCAGAAGCTGAGATCGAATACAAAGATGTGAAATCACCATCGATCTATGTGGCTTTCCCAGTAGCAGATGGCAAAGATTTGCTTGATTCAGATACATCTTTTGTTATCTGGACGACGACGCCATGGACCTTACCAGCGAATCTAGGAATCTCTGTGAATCCAACCTTTGCCTATGTTCAAATCTTGGCCGATGGCCGCAAATTCGTCGTGGCAAAAGATTTATTAGAAACCGTGACGAATGAGATCGGTTGGGAATCTGTCGAAGTATTACAAGAATTGGCTGGCGATCAATTGGAAAAAATGACGGCAAAACATCCTTTTTATGATCGTACGTCTCTATTGATGTTAGGGGACCATGTGACATTGGATGCCGGTACTGGTTTGGTCCACACTGCACCAGGACACGGGGAAGATGACTACATCGTCAGCAAAAAATATGGTCTAGATGTCTTATCACCAGTCGATAGCCGTGGGGTCTTCACAGAAGAAGCACCAGGATTTGAAGGGGTCTTTTATGACAAAGCCAATCCAATGATCACTGAGCTTTTAGAAGAAAAAGGAGCCCTACTAAAACTAAACTTCTTTACTCACAGCTATCCACATGATTGGCGGACGAAAAAACCAGTCATCTATCGGGCAACACCACAATGGTTTGCGTCTATTGATAAGTTCCGCCAAAATATTTTGGATGAAATCGAAAAAGTAGATTGGATCATTCCATGGGGCAAAACTCGTTTATACAATATGATTCGCGACCGCGGCGACTGGGTGATCTCTCGTCAACGTGCGTGGGGCGTTCCGTTGCCAATCTTTTATGCAGAAAACGGCGAAGCCATCATTACGCCTGAAACGATCGAGCATGTGGCAAACTTGTTTGCTGAACATGGTTCAACGATTTGGTTTGAAAAAGAAGCAGAAGAATTACTGCCAGCTGGCTTCACGCATCCGGGCTCACCAAATGGCAAATTCTCGAAAGAGACTGACATCATGGATGTTTGGTTTGATTCAGGTTCTTCTCACGAAGCCGTGTTACGTCAACGTCCAGAATTGACGTTCCCAGCTGACATGTACTTGGAAGGTTCTGACCAATATCGTGGGTGGTTCAACTCAAGTATCACGACTAGTGTTGCGATCAATGAAGTCGCACCATATAAAGCCGTCTTGTCTCAAGGTTTCACCTTAGATGGCGAAGGTCGCAAGATGAGTAAATCTCTTGGTAATACCATTGCACCAGAAAAAGTGATCAATCAAATGGGTGCGGACATTTTGCGTCTTTGGGTCAGCAGTGTTGACTACGAAGCGGATGTCCGAGTGTCTATGGATATCTTGAATCAAGTGTCAGAAGTCTATCGGAAGATTCGCAATACCATGCGTTTCTTATTAGCGAACACGAGTGATTTTGATCCAGCAAAAGACAGCGTACCTTTTGAAAACTTGCGTTCTGTCGATAAATACATGATGGTTCGTTTGAATCAAACGATCAAAACGATTCGGGAAGATGGCTATGAAAAATATAACTTCTTGCATATTTACCGGACAGTCATCAACTTCTTGACAGTCGATATGTCTTCCTTCTATTTGGATTTTGCAAAAGATGTCGTTTATATCGAAGCTGAAAATGATTTCCAACGCCGTGCCATGCAAACCGTCTTTTATCAAACAGCGGTTGCATTGACGAAATTATTGACACCGATCATTCCGCATACCGCAGAAGAAATCTGGTCACACTTGAAAGAAGAAGAGGAATACGTACAGTTAGCGGAGTTCCCTGGCTATGATACATTTGTTAACCAAGAAGAACTGCTCGATCTTTGGCGGGCCTTCCTTGATTTCCGTGACAATGTCTTAAAAGCATTAGAAGAAGCGCGTAATGCAAAATTGATCGGAAAGTCCTTTGAAGCGAAAGTCACTGTTTATCCAACTGAGCCAGTTGCGGCATTGCTAAAAGCTATCGATTCAGATATTGCACAACTGCTGATCATTTCACCAGACTTCTTAACGATCAAAGAAGTCGGTGAAGCAGCTCCTGAAGCGGCATATCAATTTGAGGATGTGGCGATCTTAGTTGAAAAAGCCGAAGGGGAAGTATGTGAACGTTGTCGCCAAGTCCGGGTAGATGTTGGTGTAGAAGAGCAACTGCCAACACTTTGTGGGCATTGTGCAACCATCGTCAAAGAAAACTATCCCGAAGCAGTTGCAGAAGGCTTTGAAAAATAAAAGAACGAAAAAAGATGACCCCATTGCGGGTCATCTTTTTTTGCGCTTGCTCATTCTTATTCCTTGAGAATGGGAGAAAAACGCACGTTTCTGACATGAATATGAGAAAATAGGTGTCAATTGATAACGATTCTCATTTGTTTGCAATAATTTTTCGACAGTTTATTGTATAATAAAAAAACCTTACTAGACGAAGTTTCTTCCTTAAGGTCTGTAGGCAATTGTTTGTTCGAGATAGAGTATTTCACTGTCAACAGAAGAAACCAACGAGCTCGGATCAAGTAAAAAAAACTTGCCAGATAGAAAAACAGGTTGTAAACTGTTAAAAATCGGAATATTCAGAATATTGAAAGAAAGTGTGATTCCATGAGTGATTTAGAGATGATGAGGAAAACGAACCAAACGATGTACGATGCCGCTTTTGAAAAAGATGCTTGTGGGATGGGGTTTATTGCACAAAAAGATGGTCGCTATTCCCGAGAACTTGTGCAAAATGCCTTAACAATGTTAGAACGGATGAACCACCGAGGGGGAACTGGCGCTGAACCTGACACAGGTGACGGAGCTGGAATTTTGATGGCAATGCCTGACCCATTTTTTCAACAGCGAGCAAAAGAGGCCGAAATCTCATTGCCTGAAAAAGGCGCCTATGCTGTTGGGATGTTTTTTTTACCGAAAGAAAAGCTCCGAGCAGCACAGGTCCAAGAAGAAGTAACTAAAGACATTCAACAAATGGGTTTTACCGTTTTATGGCAACGGGATGTGCCTTATGATTATTATCAGTGTGGACCGGGGGCGCAAAAAGTCATGCCCTCATTTGTGCAAGTCTTTATTGAAAAACCTGTCGATGTAGCTGCTGGCCGTCTCTTTGAAGATCAGCTTTACCGGCTACGACGTAAACTGGAAAAAACGTATCATACCGATGAGTTGTCTATCTGCAGCTTGTCCAGTAAGACAGTTGTTTATAAAGGAATGCTGCATGCCTATCAAGTTGGCTTATTTTTCAAAGATCTTCAAAGCCCAGAAATGACCTCTTGTATCGCATTGACCCATTCTCGTTTTTCAACGAATACCTTTCCAAGCTGGAGTCGGGCGCAACCTTTTCGTTTCTTAGCCCATAATGGCGAAATCAACACGTTACGCGGGGCAGAAAATTGGATGCATGGACATCAAATCGAAGTCTATGATGATGAAAATTCTGATTCGGCGAAACTAGAAAATTGTATGGAATATTTGTACCGTCAAGGGCGAGATATTCCTCAAGCACTGTTGATGATGGTGCCAGAAGCGTGGTCCAAAGAAGCTGGCTTGTCACCGGAGCTGACAGCTTTTAATGAGTACAACGCAAGCTTTATGGCTCCTTGGGATGGACCGGCAGCTTTATGTTTTACCGATGGGGATTTGGTAGGGGCTGCACTCGATCGAAATGGGTTACGGCCATCTCGCTACTCGATCACGAAAACTGGTTTTGTGGTCGTGGCATCTGAGTCAGGCGTTGTGGATCTTCCAGCATCGGAAGTGATTGAAAAAGGGGTGCTTGGACCAGCAAATATGTTTTTGGTGGATACCAAAAAAGGGGTGATCTTACGCAATCAAGAAATCAAAGCTCATTATGCGAATGCCCATCCTTACCAGGAGTGGCTAGCGGATCACTTATTGACACCAGAGCTGCTTCCTGAGACTGAGAAGCAGGAGGAAACAGCAGATGATGCGATCCAGACCCTTTGGAAACGAAATGGTTACACGGATGAGATCATTCGCACGTTGATTTTACCAATGGCTCAAACGGGAGAAGAACCAGTGATCTCCATGGGGTTTGATTCACCCTTAGCTATTTTGAGCGAACGTCCCCAATCCTTGTTTACGTACTTCAAGCAACAATTCGCCCAAGTGACCAATCCGCCAATCGATGCGATTCGCGAAAAATTGGTGATCGGAACCGAGCTGTTTTTAGGTCGAGATGGGGATGTTTCAAAGGACATTCGAATCAATTGTAATAAGCTGAAGATTGCTAGTCCGGTGTTAAAAACGAGTGAATATGAAAAAATCAAACAGTTAGATCAAAATGGTCAAAAAGCGGCTTTACAGTCGATTCTTTATGATTATGTACCAGAAAACGGGGCAGCTTTGCAACAAGCGTTAGAAGCGCTTTTTAAAGAGACGGAGCAAAAAATCGATTCTGGGGCAACGATCGTCATTTTAAGTGATCGGGAAGTCATCCAAGCGCAAGAAGGAAAAGTGGCGATTCCGATTCTCTTGGCGGTATCAGGTCTGCACAATTACTTGGTGCGAAAAGGCAAACGTTCCTTGGCATCAATCGTTGCGGATACTGCGGAAGTCTGTGAGGTCCATCATTATGCCATGTTAGTCGGCTACGGAGTAAGTGGGGTCCACCCTTATGGGGCTTACCAGACATTGGCGCATTTTGAGCTTTCAGAGAAGATCGAAAGTTACCGTAAAGCATGTGAAAAGGGCATTGTCAAAATCATGTCACGAATGGGGATTTCAACGATCGCCGGTTACCATGGGGCGCAATTGTTTGAAGCTGTTGGTATCTCTGAGAAAGTCATCTCCGAATACTTTACCGGCACGGTTACTCGTATCGGTGGACTTTCATTAGCGCAAATCGAGCAAGAATACTTAATGCGTTATGAAGCGGCGTATGGCGAGAAACGCGTGGATTATCTTGATTCGGGCGGTAGTTTCCAATACAAAGCCGACGGGGAACATCATCTGTTCAATCCAAAAACGATCTATGGGTTTCAAAAAGCTGTTCGTACAGGCAGCTATGCGCTTTATAAAGAATATGCGGCGGAGATGAACCAAGACGCGTTAGAGAATCCAACGACCCTCCGTTCTATGTGGACTTTTGGGAACACGAGACGCAGTATTCCTTTAGCTGAGGTGGAACCTGTTGAAACGATCGTCAAACGGTTTAAAGTCGGCGCGATGTCTTACGGCTCTCTAAGTGAAGAGGCGCATCGCTGTATTGCTGAAGGGATGAATGCGATCGGTGCAAAATCCAACAGTGGAGAAGGTGGAGAAAATCGGAATCGTTTCAAACCAGTGAAGGGCATTAACTATAACAGTCGTATCAAACAAGTAGCTTCTGGCCGTTTTGGTGTCAATGCCGAATATTTAATGAGTGCGGACGAACTCCAAATCAAAATGGCCCAAGGGGCAAAACCTGGTGAAGGTGGTCAATTGCCAGGCAACAAAGTCTTCCCATGGGTAGCGGAGATTCGTGGCTCAACACCTGGTGTCCGACTGATTTCGCCGCCACCACATCACGACATTTATTCGATTGAAGATCTAGCCCAGCTGATCTATGACTTAAAGGCAATCAACCCGTATGCCCGCATCAATGTCAAATTGGTTTCTAGTACAGGTGTGGGTACGATCGCTACCGGTGTCGTCAAAGCCGGTGCAGACGTAGTCGTGATCTCAGGCTATGACGGTGGGACCGGTGCTTCTCCGAGAAATTCGATTCGGGATGCTGGCTTGCCTTGGGAGATGGGGCTTGCAGAAGCCCATCAAACGTTAGCTATGAATCATTTGCGGCAGCGAATGACCTTAGAGACAGATGGAAAATTGATGACGGGGCGTGACATCGCCATTGCTGCTCTTTTAGGAGCAGAAGAATATAGCTTTGCCTCTTTAGCGCTAGTTGCGATTGGTTGTGTCATGATGCGAGTTTGCAGTATCAATACATGTCCTGTCGGCATTGCTACACAGAACCCAGCGTTGCGCAAATTTTTCGCAGGGAAACCTGAGCACATCATCAATACGATGTACTTTTTAGCAGAAGATTTACGGGAAACGATGGCCGAGCTAGGGTTTCGCACGATTGATGAGATGGTAGGACACGCGGAATTGTTGACACCACGCTTCGTTGCCAAAGGCAAAGCAAAATCATTAGACTTTTCCAGAATGATTGGAACGACGATCCCGATCGAACGCAAAGTGACGGACCCATTCCTTGAGAAACGACAGTGGCCAGAGTTAGACGCTTTTGCCCAAGCAGCTATCGATAACAATCAAGAAATCGTTATGAATCATACGATCAATAATGTTCAACGTTCAGTCGGCGCTCGTTTAGGGGGCTGGATCGCAGAACGCTTTGGCAATTACGAAGTAACGCCAGGTTTGTTGCAGTTTACGTACCGCGGCATTGCTGGACAAAGTTTTGGGGCGTTTGCCACCCAGGGCATCCAGTTGAAACTGATTGGCGAGGCCAACGATTATGTAGCCAAAGGACTGAGTGGTGCCCGTTTGATCATTGTTCCGCCTGATGATGCCGCTTATGACGCAGAGCATTCACCGATTGTCGGTAACGTTGCTTGTTTTGGGGCGAATCGGGGTGAAGGCTATTTCCGCGGCATTGCTGGCGAACGCTTTTGCGTCCGTAACAGTGGAGCCAAAGTCGTTGTAGAAGGTGTTGGGGACCATGGCTGTGAGTACATGACTGGCGGTGTCGTGGTAATTTTAGGAAAAACCGGCCGCAACTTCGGTGCTGGAATGTCCGGTGGCGTGGCGTATGTTTACGATCCCGATCAAACCTTTGCTGATAAATGCAATCGGGAAATGGTTGATTTGTACCGGATTGGTGAAAGCGGTGATGACCATCAGCTGAAGGAGATGATCCAGCAGCATTTTGCCTATACAGATTCATTGAAGGCGGCTGAGATTCTAGAAGATTGGGAAAATCAGCAGCAACATTTCATCAAAGTCTATCCGACAGAGTACCATCAGATGATCCAAGCAACGGAGACTTTGGCTGAGCAAGGATTTATCGGGGAGGAACTTGTGACGAAAGCTTTCGAAGCCGTCGTCGGTCCACAATTGACTATTCCAGGAAAGGAGCGCGACTAATATGGCAGATCCATTTGGTTTTTTAAAGTACCCAAGAGTAGAAAATCCTACCCGACCGGTTTCAGAACGTATCCAAGACTGGCAAGAATTACAGACGCCATTGCCTGAAAATGAGCGTCAAGAGCAAGCGGCGCGCTGTATGAATTGTGGCATTCCTTTTTGTCATACGGGTTCTTTTTACGGCGGGCAACGGGCGGTTTCAGGTTGTCCCAATGACAACCTGATTCCTGAATGGAATGATCTGGTTTATCAAGGGCGTTTCCAAGCCGCCTTTGAGCGTTTAGCCAAAACCAATCCACTACCAGAAATGACAGGGCGTGTCTGTCCTGCTCCATGTGAAAAAGGCTGTACCGAGGCACTGAATGGATCAGGTGTCACGATCCATGACAATGAACGTTTTATTATCGATACTGCTTTTGAAAACGATTGGGTCAAAGCTTCCGGGTTGCCTCAAGATGCGACTGGTTTCAAGGTGGCCATTGTTGGTAGTGGACCGGCTGGTTTATCCGCTGCTTGGCGCTTGAATCAACTAGGACATCAAGTGACGGTCTATGAACGCAGCGATCGCTTTGGCGGTTTGCTAATGTATGGTATCCCAAACATGAAATTAGACAAAGATGTCGTGCAGCGACGTATTGATCTAATGGCAGAGCTAGGCGTGACCTTTGTCGCTAATACGGAGATCGGTCGTGACTTATCAGCAGAAGAATTGTCCGCTCAGTATGATCGGGTCATTTTGGCAACAGGAGCTAGTGTTCCTCGTGACTTGAAGATTCCAGGTCGTGAATTGACTGGGGTGCAATTTGCAGTCGATTATCTGACGGAAGCAACCAAAGATGTCTTAAAGCATGGCAAAGCGGCAACAAGTAATAAACTTGCTGGCAAGCACGTCGTCGTGATTGGCGGCGGCGACACTGGAAATGACTGTATTGGTTCAGCGATTCGGCAAGGAGCCGCTTCTGTGCGTCAATTGGAGATCACGCCCCAACTGCCATTGACACGTACCGACAGCAATCCCTGGCCTGAATACCCAATGACAGCCCGCACAGGCTATGGGCAAGAAGAAGCGGCTGAAGTCCTGCAAACACAAGTGACGTATCATGGGGTGTCCACAACAGCCTTTATCGGCGCCGAACGCGGCCAGTTGATCGCCATCGAAACGGTCTCAGTAGATCAACAGTTTCAGCCGATCCCTGGCACAGAGCAAGTGATCAAGGCGGATTTGGTTTTGTTGGCAATGGGCTTTGTTGGTGCAGAGACCCAACTCTTCGATGCCTTTGGTGTGCGAGAAGTGTACGATGATTACACGACGAACAATGAACGAGTGTTAGTCGCAGGAGATGCTAAAAGAGGACCGAGTTTAGTCATCTGGGGGATTCGCGAAGGACGCTTAGCGGCAGAAAAAGTCGATCAAGCGTTACGATCATTGGTGTATCAATAAGCAATCAATAAAAAACAACCTGAGCAGCTCTTCCTCCCTCTGAATTAGAAGGGGAACAGCGAAATGCTCAGGTTGTTTGCCTGTTAAGCAGTTGGTTCAGATGGATGGGGCTTTGACCGCTGTTCATTTTTTTCCATTGCTGCCTTCGGTAGGCGAATCGAAAAGACGATGGTTTCGTCACGGCTTTCCGCCCAGATTTTTCCACCTAATGCTTCAACGATTTCTTTGGCGATCGGCAGCCCCAGACCGGTCCCACCCGTCGCTGTTGCTCGGGAAGCATCCATGCGGTAGAAAGGCTCAAAAATCAAGCCGATCTTTTCAGCTGAGATCGTTTTTCCTTGATTGGTCAAACGAATCAGGATATCATCAGATTCGCTGATGGCTAACCGCAAAGGGGAGTTAGGATAGCTATAATTGATGGCATTGCGGATCAAGTTATCAAAGACGCGTTCCATCTTCTCTGTATCGACAGTCGCATAGACTTTTTTCTGCAGCTGCAGTTGCCAATGAAGGTTTTTTTCTTCTAACAGCGGCAAAAATTCAAACGTCAACTGTTCCAGCATCAAGCTCAGATCCGTGGTTTCGGTCTGTAAGGCGATCGTTGTAAGATTAAAACGGGTGATTTCGAAAAACTCGCTGATCAATAATTCTAGCCGCTGGGCTTTTTGCAAGGCGATCTTGGTATAGCGTGCGCGTAGTTCGGAAGAAAGCTGCGGTTCTTCTTCTAGAAGTGTCAAATAGCCGATCACACTGGTCAAAGGTGTGCGTAAATCATGTGCGAGATAGACGATCAAATCATTTTTCCGCTGCTCTGCTTCTTTGGCAGCTCGTTGATCCTGTAGATTTTTTTCCCGCAACTGGTTCATTTCTTCTTGCACGTCGATCAGATTGCTGGAAAGAACGATTCGCTTCGTAGGTTCAGCAATCAATTGATTCGTGGCTTGAATCGTTTCATTCAAATAGCTGATGGCTTTACTCATATAATAAATCGTTGTGCTCACCCAAATCAGCAAGGCACCGATCGCTAGACAGACGAGCCAATAATCAGCAAAAAGCCGTAATATTTGATAAATGGGCTCATAGCCGTACCAAACCCTCAATCCTGCTACAAAGCGAACAGTTAAAGGGATCAGAATCAAAAGGAGCATTAAAACACCTGTGGTGATAAAGTATTGAGTCAAAAGTTTCCGGATCAATGGACTTCTATTTTTCAATGATATAGCCGACCCCCCATACAGTTTTGATTAATTTCGGTTTGCGGGGTTGTTCGTTTAGCTTTTCCCGCAGACGGGCAATATGTGCCATCACTGTGTTATTGTTATCTAAATATTTTTCTTTCCAGACTGCTTCAAAAAGAGTTTCCGAGGCAACGACCGATCCTTGGTGTTCAAATAAGTAAAGCAGGATTTTAAATTCGATGGGGGTCAAGAAAACCTCTTTGCCATAAAGAAAACATTGGTGACTGTTGATTTTCAACAGTAAGCCTTCCTTTTCGTATTCTTCAATCTTCTGCGGAACAGCTGACTGATTGTATCGTTGGTATCGCCGTAGTTGCGTTTTGACCCGAGCAACAACTTCTAATGGATTGAAGGGTTTCGTCACATAATCATCTGCACCTAGACTTAGACCGGTAATTTTATCCAGATCTTCTCCTTTGGCAGTGAGCATCAGTACTGGAAAAAAGTGGGTTTTGCGAATGGTCTGTAACAGCTGAAAGCCGTCGATATCCGGCAGCATCACATCTAAAACTGCCACATCGACTGTTTCTTTTTCGAGATAAGCCAAAGCACTCGTTCCATCATAAAAAGGTTCCACTTGAAAGCCTTCATTCCTTAGAAACGTCGTGACTAACTCGGCGATTTCTTTTTCATCATCAACAACAATTATTTTTTCTGCCATCCTTGATTCACTCCAACTATCTACGATCTTTTTTCATTTAAACTACCATTTACTCTACCCACATCATACCGTAATCGGTAAGCGAATGCATTCGTTTTCTACTTTGACATTGAAGGGACGCGGGAACCTAGTCGACTGATCAATTCATTGGGAATGGTTTGTGCTTGATCAGCTGTATTCGTCCAATCGCTGATTACTTCTAACCAACTTTCGACCGCCAGTTCTGGATAGTCCGTTAAATCGATCAAGAGCATATCCATACAAATCAACCCAACCTGCGGGAGTAAAACCCCTTGATAAGACAATTGGAATCCTTGATTTGATAGGGCACGGGGGACTCCGTCACAGTAGCCGATACTAACGATCCCAATCGTGGTAGGTCGATCAAAAACAGTGGCTAGTCCATAGCCGATCGCTTCACCAGCGGCGACTGTTTTTTTGTCCACTAGTAAGGCTTTTAGGGTCAGAATCGGCTGTACGTTTATCTTCTGTTTTGTTGGTTCATTCGGGACACTCAGGGAACCAGTTAAAAGAATACCCGGGCGCACATAATCATAGTGTTTCTCTGGATAATTCAAAATGCCGTAGCTGCTTTGCAGATGCGTCAGACCATAGGCGATATTTCTAGCGGATAAGCCAGCCAATAGATCATCAAAACAAATGATTTGGGCTTGCGTCCGTAAGATACTTGCCGTATCTAGCTGATCTGAAGAGCCTAGGTGGGAAAAAATGCCTGTGATCTTGAGGGATGGCAAGGCATAAAGCCTTCTAACTGTTTCAAGGTCAGGGGCAACGCCTAGACGATGCATGCCGGTATCTACCGCTAAATGGCATTCGATTGGAATGCCTGTTCGGGCTAACGCTTGTCCATGCGCTTCACTGACGATAGTTTGAATTAAGGAATATCGGTTCAGCTCTTTGGCACGTTGGGCAGAAGTGTACCCTAAAATCAGTAAGCGACTTTTAATGCCAGCTCGCCTTAATTCGATGGCTTCTTCTATGGTGGCAACAGCAAAAAAATCGACGCCGGCTCTTTCTAGGGTACTGGCGACCGTCTTCGCATCACAACCATAAGCATCCGCTTTAACCACCGCCATCACTTTTGTTTTTGCGGGGATCAATCGCTTGATTTCCTGCAAGTTGTGCAACAGGGCGGGGGCTGAAAATTCTTTGGTTGCCCGTTGCAAGTGGAGCGGCGTTTTTTTCGGAAACGGGAACAGCTTTTGCAAAGCAAAGAGACCATAAATCAACCCGATGGTCAGCCCTAAGACCACGAAGAAATTGATCAGATTGTTTTGCAGCAAGGGCAGCTTCTGACTAAGAAAATGGGTTACTGCAATGGTATAAGGATGGAGCAAATAGAGCCAAAGGGACAGACGACCCGCTTGTTTCCAGATCATGGGTGCTTGCCATTGCTGAATGATCGGAAATAAAAACAAGAGAACGAAGGGCAAAAAGATATACATGCTGTCATGTTTAGGTGTAGTAAAGTGATGCAAGAGATAACTTTCCAAAAGCAAGCAAATAAGACTAATCATCAGATAACTATAGCGATGGGGAGAAGCAGGTTTTATGGCAAATCTTCTGGCTAGTACCCCTAAGATCAAAAATAAGGGAGCAAAAAAAATGCCGTTGCGAGTTCCATCCAATAGTTGGAAAATCAGTGAATAGAGTGGCGTGATGGGTGTTTGTGCAGCCAGGCCAGACCAACTGTCCCCACCTAAACCAACCACATACAAACCGACAGCAATGAAAAACACCTGCTTGAAAGAAAGACGTGTCAAGAGGCCCATCACTAGTAGACCGCCGGTAATGATCGCAGGAAAATACCAAAGATGGTAAAGAATGCCGTTGACTAGCAAAGTTTGAATAAAAGTGCCTAGTGGCATGTTCAATCCTAGTATGCCGCTGTACCAAGCAAGCGGCAAAAAGAGCAGTGTGGCAATGAGATAGACTTGCAGCTGTTTTTTGATAAATAACCAGATACGTTGTCTGGCAGGATAGCTGTTTTGGGTGGCTAAATCACTGAACACATAATACCCGCTGATCATAAAAAAGAAGGGGACGGCGATTCTGAAAAGAGTCAATGTGATCAGGATATCACCATCGGGCCACAATCGATGAAGGGGCAGACAGTGGATCGCGACCACCATCATCGCTAAAATCACCCGAAACTGCTCAATTCCTTGATTCTTCTTCATGCGAACTGCCTCGCGGTTTGTTCAAGATATTGATAGTATTCTTCCAATGTCCACTGTTGACTGGCGATGATTTGACTATGAGGCAGACCGACATAACGAAAATGCCATGGTTCATAGCCAATCCCTGTAATCTCCTGTTTGTCTGCGGGATAGCGTAAAATAAATCCGTAGTTCATCATTTCCTGTGTAAATAAATCCGCCGCTGCGCTGTCACGAAACCGTGGGCAGATCAAATCACCTTGCTGGCCTTTTAAACCAACATCGATCGCTAAGCCTAACTGATGCTCGCTGCAGCCGGGCAACGCCACAAATTGTTTCGTATAGGCTAATCCATTTTCTTTTAAGGAATATTCCCATAAATGCCGTTGCTGCTTTTCGGTTCGATAGCCATCTAATAAACAGATCTCGTTTTCAAGTTTTAAGGCTTTGACGAGGCGTTCCCATTGTTTGGCTGCTTCAGGCTGCAAGTAAACTTCTTCTTCACTAAAAGCAGCAAGGACGAGGTGGGGCGGCTCTTGGTTTTTTTCTAATGGAAACTCTTTGCTAACTAACTGTAGATAGGGATTCATTTGCCTTCCTCCTTTGCTAAGACAAGCAGTTTTTGTAGTAGTTCTTGATAGGATAAGCCGATTGCTGCCATCATGGCAGGATAGCGGGAGTGACTCGTAAAGCCCGGCATAGTATTGATTTCATTCAAGTATAGTTCTCCTTGATCCGTGACAAAACAGTCGATGCGAGCAAGTCCTTTAAGACCAAGACTGTGATAGAGCAGCTGAGCTTGTTCTTTGACCTTGGTTTCAATCGTTTCAGGCAATGGTGCAGGAACGGTGATCTTGGCGCTAATCAACTGGTACTTTTCTTCAAAATCGAAAAAGCCGTCTACTAATGAAATAGCGTCACAAGCACCGACAGTCAAAGAGTCGTTGCCTAAGATACCGCAACCAATCTCAACGCCAGCGATATTTTTTTGTAAGAGCACTGCTGAACAATAAGCGAAGGCTTCCTTCAAGGCAGGAGCAATTTCTTCGACACAAGTCACTTTTGTGATCCCTTTTGAGGAGCCCGCTTCATTAGGCTTAAAGAAAACTGGAAAGCCATGGGTCTGGATGAAGGCTTCGATTTGTTGCTGTTGGTTGTCTTGATTTGTCAAGAGAATCGTAGGGGCGCTTTGTACGCCAATCGCTGCTGCAGCTTGATGCAGCAGCCATTTGTTCATACATAAGGCAGAGGCTGCCACCCCGCAGCCTACATAAGGTAGCTTCATCAATTCAAACAATCCTTGGATACTGCCATCTTCCCCGTATTTGCCATGCATAATGGGAAATAAAACATCAGGTACCAACGTTTGCTGCGCTTCACTTAGCCAAAAGCCGTTTTCTTCAAAAAGTGGCTGGATTTTCTGTGTATGTTTCGTATCCAACAACCATGTGTCTTGTCGGATGTTTTCCAGTTCTCCTGTGTACAAATACCAATCCATAGCATCTGGGGCGATCCCGATCAAAGAGAGGTCGTAATCATAGGGAGATGATTGGAGTGCTTCGATTGCGCTAGTTGCTGAGGCTAAAGAAACGGTGTATTCCGATGAATTGCCTCCAAAAATAATGGCGATTTTTTTCATATTTTTCTTCCTTCCACTTTTCGATTCTTGCTACATTCAGTCTATCAAGGAAAGAAAAAAGAAAATTACGGGCTTACTGGTATCTTTCTTTTCTTTTTGTGATGAAATTGTGACGAATTTATGACAAAAGGAAGGCGACAGCTGCCGCTCTTTTTACGCAAGAAAGGAAACAGAATTTGAAGTAGAAAAAGCTGCCATAAGATGGAGCGGAGAAAATAGTGAAAGGAGAGCACATTTAAGGAAGGAAAGGAGAGGCAATAGCAGGAACGTTGACACAAAAAAAGCACGCCGAAGCATGCTTTTTCCTTTTGAAAAAGGTTTTTCGCTCATTATACGATTCGCTTATTATGCGTAATGAGCACGAGGACCACCGATATATTTGGGCCGTGATCCCAGAGCTGTGACATGGGCAGCGCCAAGGGTCTTGATAGAGGGACGGATCGGGATTTGAACATGTTTGACATGCATACCGATCGCTGTGTCGCCGATATCGATACCCGCTTTGGCCACAATGTGCTCCACTTCGATAGGCTCATCGAACAACTGGAAAGCCGCAACTGAGCAAGCACCGCCTGCATGCAGCTGGGGCACTACTGCGACTTCTTCTAATTGATATAGTCGAGCCGTTTCACGCTCAACGGCTAAAGCCCGATTGAGGTGTTCACAGCCTTGAACGGCTAAATGAATATTTTTAGGACGCAAGATCGCTCGCAGTGTTTCGACGATGATCATGCCTACTTCTTGACTGGAATTTTTGCCAATCAAGCCGCCCACGACTTCACTTGTTGAACAGCCAAGGACAAAAAGATCGTTTTCACCAACGTTCGCTGTCGTAATGACTTCTTCAACGATCGTAGTTAAATCCGTTTTTAATTGATTGATATCTGTCATAAGAATCACCTTTCATTTAAAGAAAACTTTTTCGTGCGGCGCAAGGCATGCGTCAGCGGTAAAGCAACGATGCTGCCAAAGACCGTTTGGATCAAATTACTTGGAATCGAGGCGATCCCAGCGCCTAACCCGAATAGTAAAACTGTTGCTGCTGCGTAGCCGGCGATCATGATCAAGCTGCCAACAATAACGGCTGCTAGTGGTCGATGGTTCATTCTACCCACGATCCAGCCTTGTACACCATGGATCACAATGGAAAAGAAGGCCCATTCAGGATAGCCTGATAGAAAATCAATGATGCCACCGCTCATTCCGCCTACGAAGGCCCCGGCGCTAGGTCCGAACAAAAGGGCCGAGATATAGATCCCTGCTTCACATAAGGTCACAAAGCCCTTCGTTTGTGGAACAGGAATGATAAAGGTCAAAGAAAGTGCACACGTGAGTGCCGTCAGCATAGCGATCGTAGTTAAATTTCTTACTTTCATACGTATTCATCCTTTCTGAAGTAGGCAAGTTGATTGACGTTTCCGGAGGTACCTAAAGGTAGCCCCTCTTCGATTCCTGCCCAAACAAATGCTTTTGCAGTTTGAACAGCTGTTTCCAATGAAGTACCTTTGGCAAGTAAAGCGGCAATCGCCGATGAAAGGGTACAACCAGCACCGTTGGTTGTGGGGCGGGTACTTTTTTCTGCTTCAAAAACAGTATATTGTCCATAGTGGTATAAAAGGTCGTAGGCTGTTTCCCCAGTTAGTCGACTGCCACCTTTGATCAGGACATTTGGGGCACCCAATGCATGGATTTTTTTCGCCGCGGTTTTCATTTCCGCCAACGTCGTAATGGTTTGACCAGAGAGGTGCTGAGCTTCGAGTAGATTAGGTGTTACTAATGCTGTGTAAGGAAACAATGAGATCAATCCTGCTTGATAGGAGTGGTTAAAGGCAGTATCTCCTTCTTTAAAGGCAAGAACTGGATCGAGCACGATCGGTCCGGTAAATGTTTGTAAAAAATCCCGCAGCAATTCAATGATGGCCGTTTGATGAAGCAGCCCGATTTTGATTGCATCTAGGGATACGGTCGAACGCAGCGAATCCAATTGTGCTCGGATCACAGGCTCAGGAAGATCATGGAACAAAAGATTATCGTTAATGGCGACAACACAGGTCAATAAGGCATGACCAAACACCCCGAATTCCTCAAATGTTTTCAAATCCGCCGTCATGCCGCCGCCTGCCAAACTGTCAAGACCGGCGATCGATAAGACTTGTTTCATCTATGCTGCTCCTTTCGTTTCTCATTTCTTTCTATTATAAACAGTTGGTAAAAAAGAAAAACGGCCAATTGGATGTTTTTTCCTCATCCAATTGACCAATTGCTTATTTTTCATTTAGTAAATCTCGCTCACGATACCATTCATCGGGGCGCCAGATCCATTCAAAACCATCGGCAGCTAAGAGATCATAGGCAGCTTGGGGTCCCATCGTTCCTGCGGCATAGTTTGGAAAATCAGGCGTTTCTTGGTCCCAAGCGTGACGGATCACATCAACGATGCGCCAAGATTGGGCAACTTCATCCCAATGGGTAAAGTTAGTGCCATCCCCGTTCAAAGCATCTAAAATCAATTTTTCGTAGGCTTCAGGGGTGTTTTCGACGATTTCAGTACTATTCCGATAATCTAGCTTCACTGGCAATGTCTCAAACCCTTGGCCAATTTCTTTTCCATTCAATGAAAGAGAGAAGCCTTCTGTCGGTTGAATGTAGATTGTCAGCACATTCGGTGCCAAACTCTCGTTTTGCTTTTGTTCATTCAGGTCTTGCTTAAAGACATTGACAGGGACTTGTTTAAAGACAATGTTGATGCGAGTGCCTTTTTCCGTCAAGCGTTTCCCGGTTCGTACATAGAAAGGTACACCGGACCAGCGGAAGTTGTCGATCAAGAATTTTCCAGCAACGAAGGTTTCAGTTGCCGATTCTTCATCGACATTGGCTTCTTCTCGGTAGCCAGCAAATTCCTTATCTTCTAATTGTCCTTTGGCGTATTGACCACGAACGAAGTGTTGTTTCACTTCTTCTTCGGAGTAAATACGGATCGCATTTAAGGCTTTGATTTTTTCCGTCCGTAATTCTTTTTCAGAAAAAGCCACTGGCGGTTCCATGGCTAATAAGGAAAGGATCTGCAGAATATGGTTTTGGACCATATCTTTCAAGGCACCGCTCTTATCATAATACCCACCGCGTTCTTCAACACCTAAGTTTTCTGCGATATTGATCTGAACATTGTCAATGTACCGATTGTTCCACATCGACTCAAAAATGTTATTGGCAAAACGAATCGCAGAAATGTTTTGGATCATTTCTTTTCCTAAATAATGATCGATCCGGTAGATTTCTTGCTCTGTAAAGACTTGATTGATCTCTTCATTCAATTCTTTTGCTGAGTCGTAGTCGCTTCCAAATGGTTTTTCGATGATCACCCGATGGTAGCCGTCAGTATCCAGCATTCCTTGGGATTTCAAGTGAGAAACGATCGTCCCAAAGAAATTAGGGGACATTGCTAAGTAAAAAATCTGATTGCCTTCTAAATGGTATTTCTGATCTAAGGTTTCCGCCAAATCCTTTAATGAATCATAATGACTCGTATCTGTTACATCATGTGATTGGTAGTAGAAATGAGAAGCGAATGTCTCTGCTTGCTCTTGTGAGTCGCTCAATTCTTTGATCGTACCTATCACTACTTCACGATAGTGTTCATCCGACCAAGGACGGCGAGCAGTACCGATGACTGCAAAATCTTCTTTCAAATCGCCTTTTTTGTACAACCGAAACAAAGAAGGGTATAGTTTGCGTTGGGCAAGGTCGCCCGTACCGCCAAAAATCGTAAAAAGGACCTTTTTTTCCATCATCTTCACTCCTTACAGTTTATCAACAAAAATCGTGCTGGCGGCTTTGTAGCTGACAGCAATTTCTTTTGTGTCATTTTTGATCGTAATCGGACCCTCGTATGCTGCCGCATCGATGATCTCGTATTCTTCATGAATATTCAATTGGATCGAAACAAGGTAATCCAGCAGTTCTCGTTCATCAAGGACACGGGCGATACGAATCTTGGTTCCTACCGGGTAGGAACTCATGGTGTTTTTTTCGCCTTCGTGAATGAGTTCTCCTTGTTCGGGGATCATGCCGCCATGTGGGCAATACCGAGGATGATCAAGGTAGGCTTCTAAGCGGCTCGCCAGTGTTTCCGAGGTGACGTGTTCTAAAACTTCTGCGTCATCATGAACTTCATTCCATGAGTAATGCAGGTGCTCCACAAGAAAGACTTCCCATAAACGATGCTTGCGGATCAGAGCACTTGCAGAAGCTAAACCAGTTTCAGTCAACTGTACCCCTTGATAAGGTGAATGTTCCACTAAGCCTTCTTTTAATAATTTTGAAATCATTTCACTTACTGAAGCTGCTGAGACGTCCAGACCTGACACGATTTGTTTGTTATTGATTTTCTTTTGGTCACCACCAAGCTCCAAGATGAGCTTTAAATAATCTTCACGATTTGGTGTCATCGGATCCATCCTCTCTTATCAAAGACTATCAAAGTAGATTTTATCAAAAAAGCCGGCTGATTACTACGAAAAAACCCGCCGGTTTCCAATATTCTATGTAAAAGAAGGCCGAGGGGAGCAACTCCACCTCAGCCTTTTTTTATTAAGCCCAGTCACCATTGCGAAAGACAGGAATCGTGGTGCCATCTTCTCTGATGCCATCGATGGACATTTGGTCAGAGCCAACCATGAAATCTACGTGGGTTTGGCTGCGGTTCAAACCAGCAGCTGCCAGTTCTTCTTCACTCATCTCAGTGCCGCCTTGCAAGCTGAAGGCATAAGCGGATCCTAAAGCCAAGTGGTTTGAGGCATTTTCATCGAACAACGTATTGAAGAAGATGATGCCGGATTGTGAGATAGGGGAAGGATCAGGAACTAATGCGACTTCACCTAAAGATTTTGCTCCTTCATCGATTGCTAGCAGTTTGCCTAACACTTCTTCGCCCTGTTCCGCAGAAAAGTCCACGACTTTGCCGTCTTTGAAGGTGAACTTCATCCCAGAGATGATGGTGCCTGCGTAGCTCAATGGTTTCGTACTTGAAATATAGCCATCAATGCGACGATTATCTGGGGCAGTAAAGACTTCTTCTGTTGGCATGTTCGCCATGAATTTTTCATTGCGGGTATTGTAACTGCCAGCACCTTCCCACAAGTGGTTTTTAGGCAAACCGATGATCAAATCGGTACCAGGTGCCGTATAGTGCAGAGCACTGAATTGTTCTTTGTTTAATTCTTCGGCTTTAACTTGCAAGGTTTCATCGTGTTTTTTCCAAGCTGCGACAGGATCTTCTTCATAGATACGCGTCGTTTTGAAAATTTGATCCCAAAGCTTGTCTTGTGCTTCTTCAGGGGAAGCATCAGGGAATACTTTTTGGGCCCAATCTTGACCAGCCGCCGCAACCACAGTCCAGCTGACTTTGTTGGCTTGTGTTGCTTGACGCAATTTCATCATCGCTTTACCAGAAGCTGCTTGGAAGGTTGCCACTCGGTCTGAGTCGACGCCCGCTAACGCATCTGGATTCGCGGAAACGACACTGATACGGCTGGCACCTTTTTCAACCCAGTCTTCCGTTTGATCAATTTTGTGCTGAGGAATCGTAGACAAACGATCTTCGGCCGCATGAGTCAGAAATTCTTTTTGGATCTCATCGTCGGTCCATTGGACGATTACTTCGTCTGCACCTAATTCATACGCTTTTTTCGTTAATAGGCGAGCTAAAGGTGCTTGGTCCACGGCGATTTGGATGACGATCGTGTGCCCTTTTTGGACATTTACGCCAACTTCAGTGATCAGTTGGGCATATTTTTCAAGGTTCTGATTAAAGTTTGGTAAAACCATTAAAATTCCTCCATTTATTCTAAATTTATAACTGTCTTCATGATAGCACTAAGTATTTTTGAAAACAAACGAAAAAGTGAGCAAAAAAACAGTGGCCTTCAAATTGAAAAACTGGAAACACTAAGGGCAATAAATTTAAAAGTTTTTTTGCAAACTTAAAAAAACATGATACAATAAGTAAAAGGTATTTCTGAAAGCGATGTATAGCAGAATTAAGGAGATTAAAAAATTATGGCAAGAAAGAAAACTATTACTAGAGACCAGATTTTAAAAGCTGCCTATGAAGTTGTCGCAACCGAAGGATTTACACGTTTTACCGCACGCAATATCGCAGCGAAGATGAAATGTTCAACGCAACCGATCTACTTAGAATTTAAAAATATGGATGACTTAAAAAATGCATTGATCAATCAGATTTACGACTACTTAGCGACAGAAGTTTTTCCAGTTGAAAGACGGGGAGATGTCATCGTTGACTTAACGCTAAATTATATTGGCTTTGCAAATAAAGAAAAACGATTATACCGAGCGCTATACTTAGAAGAGCATGGTGGTGGGGATTCCATGCAACAGTTTTCATTTGACCTTTTTGTGAAATCAGTGAAAAAAGAACCAAAATATCAAGATCTATCTGATGTAAAATTACAATCTTTGCACACCGGTGTCTGGATCGTCGCTACCGGCTTAGCGGCATTGATGTCTTCGGGAATCATTCATCCGACAGAAGATCAGATTGCTAAGCTGATGACGGAAACCACCGATAATATTTTAGCAAGAGAAACACCCATCGATATCAGTTATCATTAAGCAAACAATAAACCTCTGACAGAATCAATTGATTTTGTCAGAGGTTTTCTTGTTTTATTCAGCGAATGCTTCTGCTAGTTTTTTGGCAAAGGCTTCTAAGTTTTGAATATCGTCTTCTTCTGCAGCCAAGTCAACTTTGACGCTGTCAGCTCCTTTTGTCGCACCAGTTTTGCTAAAGGCGGCTTCAAAGTCGTCAACGGATTTACAAAAGTCATCATAAAAAGTATCACCGGAGCCGCAGACTCCAAAGATTTTGCCGCTTAAATCAAGTTCTTGCAAATCTTCATAAAAATCGACGATCTCATCCGGTAGCTCCCCGTCTCCATATGTATACGTTGCGACGATACAGATATCGGCATCTTCAAAGTCATCTGCATCCACTTGGGTACACTCATTCATTTCTACTTCCATGTCAAGATTTTCAAGGGCTTCAGAAACGATATCCGCAATTTCTTCCGTATTCCCCGTCATGCTTGCATAGACTATTTTTGCTAAAGCCATGGGCTTTTTCCTCCAATCTCATTCCTATTCTCAAGGAAAACTCTCTTACAGATTATAGCAAATGCACGAAAGTTTGAAAACAAAACTTGAAAAACTCTTTACAATGTCTGTGAATTTTGTAAAATAAGGGATTTCTATGGTAAAATAAGAGGAATTTAATTAAGGGAGACGAGAACATGATTACATTAAAATCTGCCAGAGAAATTGACCGCATGGCCGAATCCGGCGCGCTGTTAGCAGATGTCCACAAACAATTACGCAGTTTCATCAAACCAGGTATCACGAGTTGGGATATCGAAGTGTTTGTCAGAGATTATATTGAAAGCCACGGCGGCATCGCTGCCCAAATTGGTTTTGAAGATTACAAATATGCCACTTGCTGCAGTATCAATGATGAGATTTGTCACGGGTTTCCTCGAAAAAAACCATTGAAAGACGGCGATCTGATCAAAGTCGACATGTGTATTGATTTAAAAGGCGCCATTTCTGATTCTTGTTGGAGTTATGTCGTAGGGAACTCGACGCCTGAGATTGATCGATTAATGGAAGTAACCAAAAGAGCATTGTATCTAGGAATCGAACAAGCGCAAGTGGGTAACCGAATCGGTGACATCGGTCATGCCATTCAAACCTATGCGGAAAAAGAAGGGTACGGGGTTGTGCGTGATTTCGTAGGACACGGCATTGGCCCAACGATCCATGAAAGTCCGATGATCCCTCACTACGGAGAAGCCGGCAAAGGGTTACGTTTAAAAGAAGGAATGGTCATTACCATCGAACCTATGATCAATACAGGGACGTGGAAAATGAAAATGGACCCTAATGGCTGGACCGCCTATACTCTAGATGGTGGCTTAAGCTGCCAATATGAACATAGTTTGGCTATCACCAAAGAAGGTCCGAGAATTTTAACTTCTCAAGGAGAAGAAGGAACCTACTAAATTTTATAAGTAGGAGACTTCTGGTTGTTACGTATGACAAAGAAAAAAAGGCAGATGATTCGCTGGCGGAGGAAGAAACATGAAAATCGTTGATAAAGTAAAAAGCAATCAAAAGCTGATGCGTTTCATCGAAACGACGCAAAATAGAATAACTGATTCAGAAATGGGGACCACTTCGGTCGTCGTGGCCTACTATTTATTGCTTTCACTTTTCCCGTTAATGATTGCGCTGGGGAATCTTTTGCCTTATTTATCAATTGATCCGAACACGGTTTTATCTTATGTACAGGAATTGATCCCGAATCAAATCTATGATTTTATCGGCCCAGCGATCGAAAATCTCCTCACCACAAGCTCTGGTGGATTGTTGTCGATCTCCGCTTTAGCGGCGTTGTGGTCCGCGAGTCAAAGTATCAATGCCTTGCAAATTGCGATGAACAAAGCCTTCGGTGTGGACCAGCGTTCCAATTTTATCGTGGTGCGCGCAGTATCATTTGTGATCATCCTGCTCTTTATGATTGCGATCGTTGGGGTTACGATGGTATTTGGGCTTGGAAAAATCATTCTTGATTTTTTGCAGCCGATTTTTAAGTTTCAAGACAATCTGATCGATACGTTCCAAACAGTCAAATGGCCAGTCACGATCGTTGCTTTGCTGTTTATCATGATGCTGATCTATTGGTTAGTGCCTAATGCAAAGGTCAAGTTGCGTTCGACTTTGCCGGGGGCGATCTTTGCAACGATTGGCTGGATGTTGCTGTCACAAGTGTTTGGCTTATACGCCCGTTACTTTGCTGCGAAAATCATTGGCTATCAAATTATTGGAAGTTTTATTGTTTTAATGATCTGGTTGAATCTTGCTGCGACGATTATTATCTTGGGTGGAATCATCAACGCAGTGGTAGAAGAGTATGTATCAGGACAAGAGATCAAAGAACGAACAGATCCTGTTCAGCGGATTTCTTCGAAAATCGAAGATACATTTACCAATAAAGAGAAATAACGGAAAGCGAGAATAAACGATGGATTTTGCATTCAAATTTGTAATGCGCTTATTTATAACAATGATCGTGTCTTTAATCCTAACACCGATCATTAAATTGATCTCTTTTAAGATCGGCGCAGTCGATCGACCAGGAGATCGCCGAATCAATACCAAAACAATGCCGACCGCAGGGGGATTAAGCATCTTCCTCTCCTTCTCTTTTGCATTGCTTTGGGAATTTCGCGCAATGATTCCCTTTGACTACGTCTGGCCGATGCTTTTAGGGGCAGCTATCGTCGTAGTTACTGGATTATTGGATGATATCTTCGAGTTGACTCCTATGCAAAAAACGCTAGGCTTGACGTTAGCGGCTTTGGAGATCTATTTTGTTGCCGGCATCAAAATCAGTACGGTTTCGATCCCTTATCTGGGGGTTTTTGATTTGGGCTGGCTTGGATTGCCTATGACGATCTTGTGGATTTTGGCGATCACAAATGCGGTCAACTTGATTGATGGTTTGGACGGTCTAGCGAGTGGGGTCTCCATTATCAGTCTGACGACCATTGGGATCATCAGTTATTTCTTTTTACCAAATTCAGTTGAAGTACCAATGGTGATCTTTACATTAATTGCCGCAATCGTTGGTTTTTTTCCTTACAATTTTTATCCAGCTACGATTTTTTTAGGGGATACTGGGGCACTTTTTCTAGGTTTTATGATCTCCGTCTTATCGTTGCAAGGGTTAAAAAATGCGACCTTCATTACAGTGATCACCCCGATGTTGATTTTAGGGGTACCGATCACTGATACCGTCTATGCCATGATTCGTAGAAAATTCAATAAGCAAAAGATCTCATCAGCGGATAAAATGCACTTGCATCACCGCTTACTTTCCTTAGGGTTTACCCATCGAGGAACAGTTTTGACGATCTATGCCTTGGCAATGGTATTTTCATTTATTGCATTATTGATGAATTATGCCAGCAACACAGCAATCATTTTACTGATCATCAGTACAGGCTTCGGCATTGAATTGTTTATCGAATTGATTGGTTTGGTTGGAGAAAATCGTCAACCATTGATGTGCGCACTGAAATTCCTTGGAAACCGTCGATTCAGGCAAAAAGTCCTCATGGCACGTGCGGAAAAAAGACAAGACAAGCAAGAAGAGGAAAGCGAGGATTTGGATTTGGCTTCCAGTGCTTCTCAAATCAAAGAAAAGCGACGAAAGAGAAAACATTACCAAGCAAAACACAAAAAATAAACGATACAATTGCGGCATAGGAGCCCAACAGGCGAAGCGAATGTGATTGATTATTGAAGAAAAGACAGGAGCAGCCAGCGCTTCTCCTAGTACTTTCTCTCACGATCAGCTGACCATGATTCAATCAACCAGTTGGGCATTCTTGCCGCTTTTTATTTGTGTGAAAACGGCCCGGCATAAAATGAATGCCTACTGAATCCGTCCGTCTTGAATTGACGGATCTAGCCCTTAACGGCTATACTTAAAAAGAGTAGCAGACTAAACAAAGAAAGAAGGATATGAACGAATGCCAAATGTGAAACAAACGACCTCAGAAAAAATGGGAACGATTTATGAGCTTTCCAATGATAGCGGTACCATCGTAAGGCTGAGTCCCGAAGGCGCACGCTTATTGGATTGGGTCGTTCCAGTAGAAGAAGGCCGCGACATTGTGGTCGGTTATGATACGATCGAAGGACATCGCCAAGCACGCTATTATGGTGCAACGATCGGTCCAGTAGCGGGAAGGATCGCAGGTACCCGCTTTGAGGTTGAGGGGCAAGAATACCAAACGGAGGACAATGATGGCGGCAATACGCTTCATGGTGGTTCAAAGGGGCTTGACACGGATATCTGGATCGCTGAAACTTTTGAGGAAGCAGACAGAGCCGGCGTGATTTTTACTACCTCACGACAAGATGGCGACGGCGGCTTTCCAGGAAATGTTCGTTATCAAGTCACCTATACGTTGACTAATGACAATGAACTATTGCTTGCATATGACGCTAACACAGACAAAGCGACTTTATTTAACCCAACGAACCACGGTTATTTCAATTTGACAGGTGATACCCAACAGCCGATCGATGACCACTTGGTTCAAATCAATGCCGAACATGTGGCTGAAACGAACGATGACGTGACGACCACCGGTGAAAAAACGCCTGTCGCAGGCACAAAGTTTGATTTTAGACAAGAACGCCCAATGGGAACGACCATGTTGGATGATCCATTCTTATTGGATCATGAGCAAGAGTGGGATCTGAAAGTAACCAGTCCCGATCAAAAAGTGCAGCTGACTGTAACTACTGACCGTCCTGCTGTTGTTATTTACACAACAGGTGAGGGAGAAGCTGGGGCCCCAATGAAGACCGGTCCTTTTGCCAAACATGGCGGGATGGCGATCGAAACACAAGGTGTTCCTGGCTCTGAGAAATTCACCCACTTTGGTGAGATCGTGCTGCGCCCAGAAGAACCCTTCCACTCTGTGACGACGTATCAGGTCCACTTTTAAACGTTGGAACCAAACCATTTTTAACGAAATAGAAAAAAGCATTGCCAAAATGCAGAAAGTTTGGCGATGCTTTTTTTTGACAAAATACGATTACAGATGTAAACTTAAAAATGTGAATCAGTTATGAAAGGAAGTGGACAAATGCAATCAGTGGTCGAACCAATCAAAATCAGCGATTCTGAATGGGAAGTCATGCGTGTGATTTGGACATTGGGACAATCCGATGCGAAAGAGATTACCGCTTTGTTAAGCGAAAATAAAAATTGGAAAGCAGCGACAGTCAAAACGCTTTTAGGACGACTTGTTAAAAAAGGCGTATTGAAAACAGAAAGCCAAGGGAAAAAGTTTGTTTACTCGCCACTTGTTTCAGAAGAAGCCACTGTTCGCAGTGCAGCTGAGAATCTTTTTTCTCATATTTGTGCCAAAAAAGTCGGACAAACATTAGCAGAAATGATCCAAGAAGCAGCATTGACGGCAGAAGATTTGGCGATGCTCCAAGCAGCAGTCGACCAAAAAGTGCCAGTAGCAGCGATTTCGTGTAATTGTATTCCTGGTCAGTGCCAATGCAAAACCCATGCAACAAAATAAGTAGCCAACAAACTGTTAAAAGAAATGAGGAATAGTAATGAAAAAAAATATGCAAATCAGCGGAATGAATTGCGCCCATTGTGCCGCAAAAGTTGAAAAAGCCTTAAATGAAGTACCGGGTGTGAAAAAAGCTAAAGTCGACTTGAAAAAAGCTCGTGGGACGGTCAAATTTGACGAGTCGCAAGTGACAGAAACAGCCTTAATCAGTGCAATAACTGAAGCTGGTTATCAAGGTGTTTTTGAATAAGCGATGCAAACGCTAAAGTGATAAGGAGAAAAATCTAGAAAGTCCAGCCGCTTGAAGCTTTTGTATGAAGGCGCAAGACTGTACGGATATTCAGTGAAATAGGAAGGGGAATACTAGGATGAATCAGAAAAAAACGTCACCTGCAGACAATCGTCAGACGTCAAGCCATCATAGGCATGAACCTAGGAATGAGCAGGATAATAAAGGGCAAGAAGGACTCACACACCCACAGGCGGAGGAAGTCCCTGAGCCCCGAAGCCATGAGATGAATGGGGTGGATCATCAAGGGGCGACATCAAAACTGCAGGAGCATGAAAGCGCCGATAGTAACCATGCTCACATGGATCATGAGGTTTCCAGTATGGACCATAGCCACATGGATCATGAGATGTCTGGCATGGATCATAGCCACATGGATCATGAGATGTCTGGCATGGATCACAGTCATATGGATCATGAGATGTCTGGTATGGATCATAGTATGCATATGGGAAATTTTAAGCAAAAGTTTTGGCTATCCTTGGTTTTGGCGATTCCAATCGTCATTTTATCACCAATGATGGGTATCGAATTGCCCTTTCAGTTCACGTTTCCCGGCTCAGATTGGGTTGTATTGATTTTAGGAACGATCCTGTTTTTCTATGGGGGGCAGCCGTTTTTAAGTGGTGCAAAAATGGAATTGAAACAAAAAAGCCCAGCCATGATGACTTTGATTGCTATGGGGATTACGGTTTCTTATTTTTATAGTCTTTACGCGTTTATCGCTAATCATTTTCTTGCTGTTCCTCATGTAATGGATTTCTTCTGGGAACTAGCGACTCTGATCGTGATCATGTTGTTGGGGCATTGGATCGAGATGAATGCCGTTTCTAATGCCGGCAATGCATTACAGAAATTAGCAGAACTGTTGCCAAAAGAAGTGATTCGGAAAAATGCAGATGGATCAGAAGAACAGATTCCATTAGAAGAAGTGACCAACAAAACACAGCTGATCGTTCGCTCAGGAGATAAGATTCCTACAGACGGAACGATTCTTGAAGGGGAAACAACGATCGATGAGTCGGCAGTTACCGGTGAATCCAGACGGGTACCTAAAACCATCGGCAGTACTGTCATTGGAGGATCTGTCAACGGCAATGGTACCATTACGATGGAAGTCACAGGGACTGGCGAAGACAGCTATTTGGCAAAAGTCATGGAAATGGTACGAAAAGCCCAAGCTGATAAATCCCGCTTAGAAGCACTTTCGGACAAAGTGGCGAAATGGTTGTTCTATATCGCCTTAGTTGCTGGTGTTTTGGCCTTTGCTGTATGGCTGTTTGTTGCTGACCTACCGACTGCTCTTGATCGAATGGTCACGGTATTCGTCATTGCCTGTCCCCATGCGTTAGGCCTAGCGATTCCCCTCGTTGTGGCTCGTTCAACATCGATCGCTGCCAAAAACGGCTTGCTCTTAAAAAATCGCAACGCATTGGAGAATGCGCATCATGTTGATTATCTGATCCTTGATAAGACCGGTACGTTAACAGAAGGAACGTTTACCGTAACTGGCATCGAGGCGACAGGCAGCCTTTCTGCATCAGAAGTACTAGCTTACCTAGCAGGTCTTGAGAAAACCGCCAATCATCCGATCGCAGAAGGTATTTTAGCCCAAGCAGAAAAGGAAAACATCATAGCCAAAAAGGCGAATGATGTTCAAACAAGGACGGGTATTGGTCTGGAAGGCGTAATCGATGGACAAAAGTGGTTGATCGTCAATCAAAAAGGATTGGAGCAATTAACCATCCAGTATCAAGGGAAATCCTTGAAAAATTATCAAGAGCAGGGCAATACCATTAGCTATTTGGTTCATGACGGCAAAGTGGAAGGAATCGTCGCATTAGGGGATAAGGTGAAACCAGAAGCGAGTCAATTTATTCAAAAAGTGAAAGACTTAGGCATCACGCCAGTTATGGCTACTGGGGACAACCAAGAAGCGGCGCAAGCCGTAGCCGATTACCTAGGAATCGAAGACTTCCATGCGGCAATGTTACCAGACGATAAAGAACGTCTAGTCAGTGACTATGTCAAAGAGGGCAAGCGCGTCGTAATGGTAGGCGATGGGATCAATGACGCCCCAAGTCTTGCAAGAGCGACGATCGGGATTGCGATCGGAGCTGGAACCGATGTAGCGATCGATTCAGCCGATGTCGTTTTGACGAATAGCGAACCTCAAGACATCTTGCACTTCTTGACTTTGGCGAAAAAAACAAGGCGCAAGATGATTCAAAATCTCTGGTGGGGCGCAGGATACAATATTTTTGCTATTCCTTTGGCAGCTGGCGTGCTCGCACCAATCGGGATCATTTTGAACCCAGCAGTCGGAGCTGTCTTGATGTCTATGAGTACGATCATCGTTGCCATCAATGCAATGACCTTATCAATCGAAAAAAGCGGCGATTAGCCGCTTTTTTGTTTCTTTTCCTAGGAGCAGTGAAATACCTCTATAATCTGCTTCTGGATTTATGCTATAATGTGTTCGTTGAGACAAGGAGGACGTTGATTATGGAACTGAAGAAGTTGGATGTTCCCACTACTTCAATTACTGAAGTAAAAAAATCTCCGATGGATGTATTTAATCAAGCGCGAGAAGCAGGAACAGCAGTATATGTATTCAATCGTGAAAAAGTGGCGGGGGTCATGTTGACACAAGAGCAGTACGAAACGTTATTGCAGGAATTAGATTATTTGCGTCAGCGACCGCTGATGGAAGAAGAGCCTGAACAGCCGCCAGTGGCAGGGCTAGAAGAATTCTTACAAATCATGCGGCAAGCACTGATCACCGGTGCCAGCATCTCGGCAAAAAATTTAGATGAGCGGATGGTGGCGTTAGGCTTCATCACTCGTAAAACAGGTTTTGGCGGTGTCGTCGACATGGTGAACGAATTGAAAGAAACAGGCAAGATTGTTTATCAGTTGCGCAAAAAACAAGACGGCAAATCAGTGACTGCTGAAGTCATTGGGGAACAAGACAATCAAACGCAATTATTTGATAAATTGATCATCAAAAAAATCTTTCTAAAAGAAAAATAAACGCTGGAACTTGTCCCAGCGTTTCAGACAGTAGACAAAGTACGGGTGTTTTCGTACTTTGTCTTTTTTTGTAAAAAACTGGAGCTTGTTAACTTTTCAAAACTGTGAAAGATAATGTCCATCCAACCAACAAAAATTCCATCCAACTACAGACTGGGTTTTAAGTCAGCCAGTAAGTTTTTCCGTCTTTCGTCCGTTGCATAAATCCATACTCGATCAAATATCGTCGGACAGTGACATAATCGGTGATCGCTTGTTTTAATACATCGTTTACGGCAGCTTCTGAATAATTTTTCTTCGGATCAAATTTTTGTGCCAGCACACTTAAGACAACGATCTTGCGCTTTTCTTTGCTCGGAAACTGTTTGATAAACCCCGCTTCATCAAAATAAGTAGCAATGATCTTTTCTCTTTCACTAGCCGTAATGGCATAGCGATCATCAAGCATCGTCGCCCCTTTGTGAGGCGGCAGCAACGGGGTTTCTTGCAACAAGGACATGATACTTAGAAAAACAGTCGCTTGTCGCTGCTTTTCTTTTAGCTTAAAGCGATGATTCCTGACAGTCGAAGAAGAGATACCTAAGCGCTGGGCAATCACAGTATCGCTAACATCTTGGGCAAACAGTTGTAAAATCTCCTGTTGGCTTTCTGATAAGCCTGTTTGTTCTTTGGGTAAAGCCAATAATGCGGATAAAACGGTTCCGTGATGCTCAGTGATATGCTGTATCATTCGTTTTTTTGCCGTAAAAAAGGCGCCATCAACGGGATAGATTTCTTCTTTGTCGAAGGTCTCCTGACAAAATACGCAACAATAATCCGTTGTTGTTTCGACATATCCTTGCTGATAATCAGAAATGGTAAACTCTTGATAAAGTTTCATTTTGGGTTCTCCTTTTTTGTTTGATTATATACTAACATAAAATGTTTTTGTTTGTAAATAAGCAAACGGAATTGTGGTTATTAGATTAATTTCATCCGTTGCTTAAAATTGTCGCCTTTTTGTGTTAGGATTAACAACAATAGCGAATGAATTTGCTTAATTCAAAGGAGTGATACTATGGCAGACGTAAGCCAACGCTTCAATCACGAAGTGTACAATATAGCTGTTTCATTGATTCGTAAATTTGATGAACGGGTTTCTTCAATTCCTGATATTTTAAAGTTAACGTTAGGCGAGCCGGATTTTAACACACCAGAGCACGTGAAAAAATCGGGTGTCCAAGCAATCGAACAAAATTTTAGCCACTATTCTGGAATGGCCGGCTTAGCAGATGTTCGGCAAGCAGCCAGCCTCTTTTTGAAAAATAAATATCAGCTTGATTACGACTTTCAATCAGAAGTATTAGTGACGATCGGTGCAACGGAAGCAATCTCAGCTTCTTTATTAGCCACGTTGGAACCTGGCGATAAAGTTCTTCTACCGGCACCAATTTATCCAGGCTATGAACCAGTCATCCATTTAGCCCATGCCCAACCGATCTATCTTGATACGACGGACAATGACTTTGTTTTAGCGCCAGAAGTTTTGGAAGCAGCCTTAAAAGAGCATGGGGAGCAAGTCAAGGCAGTCATTTTGAATTATCCTAGCAATCCAACAGGGGTCGTTTATACCCGAGAACAAGTCAAAGCATTGGCGGAGGTTTTAGAAAAATACCCCGTTTTTGTTATTAGCGATGAAATTTATAGTGAGTTGACTTATGATGAAACCCATGTGTCCATTGCCGAATACTTGCGTGACCAAACGATCGTGATCAATGGCTTGTCGAAATCTCACGCGATGACTGGGTGGCGCGTCGGCTTCATTTTTGCACCAGAAGCGTTGACTGCTCAGATCATTAAGGTCCACCAATACTTAGTGACTGCGGCATCAACGATTTCTCAAAAAGCAGCTGTGCGGGCATTGATCGAAGGCATCAATGATGCAGAAGTCATGAAAGCCGATTACCGTGAACGTCGAGATTACTTGTTTGAAAAGATGACTGCCCTTGGTTTTGACATGGCGAAGCCCTCTGGTGCATTCTACATTTTTGCCAAAATACCAGCAGGTTTCAACCAAGATTCAATGGCTTTTTGTGTCGACTTAGCGGAAAAGAATCAATTAGCAATCATCCCGGGTATCGCCTTTGGTCCCGAAGCAGAAGGCTATGTTCGTTTAAGCTATGCGGCAAGTATGGAAAACTTGGTGGAAGCGATGGATCGCTTGACACGCTATATGCAAAGCAATTGATTCTACAGACATTTCTTTCGTTTTTAGATAAAGCAAGCCCCCTCTGATGGATTCAGCGGGGGCTTTTTGGGCAATCGACAAACTTTACAAAAGATTTACATCGCTTTATCGATTCTTTACATGAAATCCATCAAGGGTTTACACCGCCTTGCTAAACTAAGCATATAACGAAAGGAGATTTACTAAATGAAAAAATTGGGACTTTTATTTTTTGCAACTGGATTATTATTAGCTGGCTGTGGGAGCGGTGGTACAAGCACTGATAGCAGTCAAGCATCAGGCGGATCTTCATCAGGTGCCGCATCAAATGAAAATGTAGAAATTTTAGCGGTAGGCTCAACTGCATTGCAACCCTTGGTTGAAGCAGCAGGTGAAAGCTTCTCAGCAGACAATCCCAATTATACAATTACTGTTCAAGGTGGCGGTAGCGGAACTGGCTTAAGTCAAGTAGAAGCAGGCGCTGTGACGATCGGTAATTCCGATGTTTTTGCGGATGAAAAAGATGGTGTGGATGCCAGCAAATTAGTTGACCATAAAGTAGCTGTAGTTGGTATGGCACCAGTAGTGAATAAAGACGCAGGCGTTACGGATCTTAGCCAACAAGATTTAATCGATATCTTTACAGGCAAAGTGAAGAATTGGTCTGAACTCGGTGGAGCAGATCAAGAAATCTCTGTAATCAACCGCGCATCAGGCAGCGGTACGAGAGCGACCTTTGAAAAATGGGGCTTAGATGGTGCAGAGACGATCCAAACACAAGAACAAGATTCTTCTGGAACAGTCCGTAAAATCGTTGCTGAAACACCAGGAGCAATCAGCTACCTTGCTTTATCTTATTTAGATGATTCAATCCAAGCGCTATCTCTTGATGGGGTAGAAGCGACCCCTGAAAATATTGCAGATAACAAATGGCCAATCTGGTCTTACGAGCATATGTACACGAATGGTGAACCAGATGCTAACGTCAAAGCCTTTCTTGATTACATCATGACAGACGATGTCCAACAAGGAATCGTTATCGAATTAGGATACTTGCCAATCACTGATATGAAAGTAGAACGCAGTGTAGACGGCGAAGTAACGAATGTTGAATAAACAGTTTTCATAAGGTACAAAAAAAGAAGGGAAGAACTCCTTCTTTTTTTGTACCTTTTTTTTATTTTTTATGTAAAATAGATAGTGAATATAGATGAATATTCAGTGAAAGGGGAAAAAAATGAAAAGATTTCCAAAAAAAATGTTAATAGCAGCATTGTATGCGGGAACGGCCTTTGTCATTTTTGGCATGCGTGTTGGTTTTGCAGACACGGAATCAACAAGTGAGTCAAAAGAGGCTGCTATTGTTTACTCTGAGACGAATGATGTGACAAGCAGTGACAGCCAAACAATTCGCTCGAATACAGGTGAAACCAGCGAAGACTCAATTGATTCAACGAGTGAGACAACATCATCAAGTAACCGCAGTGAAACGGGCAGTACGACTGTTGATAGCAGTACAGCCGAAAGTGAAGAAAAAAGCCCAGACAATGCTTCGGATTCTGTCTATGATATCAGCTTAGGATTAGACCCAACGTATCGAAGCCGTTCAGATTTGAAAGTCAGCTTAAGCCGTTCGGCACGGTCTGTTTCTAGTGTTCCTTATATTTCAGCAGGAGATCCCTCAACCCCAAAGCAAGACTTTATTGATATTTCCTCCCACAACGGAGAGATCACTGTGGAGCAGTTCAAGTTGATTAAAAGTTATGGCGTTTCTGCAGTGGTGGTGAAATTGACAGAGGCAACTTCTTATCGAAACCCACTAGCTGCAAGTCAAATTGCAAATGCTAAAGCCGCTGGGCTGATTGTACATGCTTATCACTACAGTTGGTTCACCACTGAGGCACAGGCAAAAGCTGAAGCAGATTATTTTGTAAGCTATGCGAGACAATTAAATTTACCGACTTCTGCTCTAATGGTCAATGACATTGAAGAGCCAAATATTAAGAAAAAAGCAGATCATACACAATTGTCAAAAGTTTTTGAAAATAGATTAAAAGAACTGGGGTATACGAATACGCATCATTATATAGGTGTGTCGTGGGTCACGGATAACGCGATCGACCCTGTTGCTTTAGGAAAAAACAAAGTTTGGATCGCACAATATCCATACGAACCGCAAAATCAGAAGTATACGGATTATAGTGCATGGCAGTGGACATATAACGTTACATTCCCAGGGATCAATGGCACCTTTGATATGAATTCAGATTATAACAAGTATTTTATCAGTCAAGGACAAGGCGGTGCGATCAATGATGGCCGTTATGCCACCGTTGTAAAAGACAATTATACGATTTGGCAAAATTTCTCTTGGACCAAAAAAGCAGACTCTAAAGCTTATCTGGGTCAGACCCTGCAAATAAAAGTGCGTTATGAGCATATTAACGGTAGCACCTATTATTCATTATACGACAACCAAGGGAATTGGGTTGGGTACATTAACTCTGGTGGCGTCAAAGTTGCTGATGGTCCTCAAGGGAATTGGCAATCAAAGCAAACCTATGTCAAATTCAAAGAGCCAGGAACGATATATCGAGATTTTACATTTACTAAGACTGCACCGGTAACTTCAGATATGGTGAAAAATACCTATAAAGTAACCGGTACTTACCATCACTTTGATGGCACGTATTATGATTCAGTTTATGATTTTTCTGGAAAATGGATTGGGTACATCGCTTCAACGAAATTAGCAGTTCAAACGAATCAAGGCCCCGCATTGGCCGATGGACGCTATGTAACGATCACCAGTGGAAATTACTCGATATGGCAAAATTTTTCATGGAAAGTAAAGGCATCCAGCAAGGATTACTTGAATAAAACAGTTTTAGCGAAATATCGCTATGAACACTTAAATGGCAGTATTTATTATTCACTATATGATCAATCTGGTACATGGTTAGGCTATATGAACGCTAATGGTACCAAAACAGCGAATAATGCAGGTGGAACAGCTATTTCAAGTGGTAAATATGTCACTGTTACAAGTAAAAATTATTCGATGTGGCAAAACTTTTCTTGGAAAGAAAAAAATAAAAGCAGTAATTTTTATGGTCAAACACTTCAAGTAAAAGTTTACTACAACCATTTCAATGGTAGCACCTATTCGTCACTATATGATAATAAAGGAACTTGGCTTGGCTATATCAATGCCAATGGAACAAAGGAAGCAAGTAATGCTGCCGGAATAAACCAAAGTTACCATAAAAAAATAACGTTTACTCAGAATTTCCCACTATGGCAAAATTTCTCTTGGAAACAAAAAAGTACTGTGACTAACGCCATGAAAGGACAGACGTTCGAAGCGCGTTACGTGTATCGCCACTTTAATGGAAGTAATTACCTGTCAATTTATGATAATAAAGGAACTTGGCTAGGTTACGTCAATGAATCAGCAACAAAAGTTGTTAAGTAAGTATGGTTCCAAAAAACTAGCCGAGAAAATGCCATTAGACGTTTTCTCGGCTAGTTTTCTTTCTAATGTTCTCAATGAAGCGGCAAAGTCACCGTAAAGGTAGAACCAATTTTAGGGAAACTGTCAACCTTGATGCTGCCGCCTAATAATTTGGTATAGTCTTTGACGATAGCCAGCCCAAGTCCAGTGCCGCCAGAATTGCGAGCACGGGCTTTGTCCACCCGATAAAACCGCTCAAAAATCCGTTCTTGATCTTCTTCATCGATGCCGATGCCTTGATCCTGCACTTGAAAAAGCAGCTGGTCATCTTGCTCGGAATAGGATAATGTGATGACACCACCAGGTTTTGAATAGGTGACCGCATTTTCAACTAGATTTTTTACGATGGGCTGCAGCAGCTCTTTTTTGGTAGATAAAATGAATTGTTCGGGTCCTTCAAATTGAAAGGTCAATTGCTTCTTAACAGCTGCGGGACCATAGGTTTGAACGACTTGTTGCAGCAGCTCAGAAAAGTTGATCGGTTGGTCGACATACTGGAAAGAATCACTGTCTTGAGACAATTGGATGATATCTTGTATTAGATTTTTCAAGCGATAAGCATCTTTTTGAATGATTTCTAAGAAGGTCTGCAACGTTTCAGGGTCTTCTTTGGCGCCATCCAGCAGTGTTTCAGTAAACCCAATCAAGGAAGTTACCGGCGTTTTTAATTCATGGGAAACATTGCCGACAAAATCTTTTTGCATCTTTTCTAATTGTCGGATGCGTGTCAAGTCATAAGAAATACCAATCAACTGGTTTTCTTGGAAGCTTCGCAAGGTAACATCTAAGACTTTTGAACGTTCCCCGCTAAGGGTGGTTTCCGCATGGAAAATAGGGGTCTCGTCATTAAATTGATAGATCAACTGGATCAATTGTGTGTCATGGATCACTTCAGTAAAAGGTTGCGGTAAGATCGGTGCGGTTTCCATCCCTAGCTGTTCTTGCATCGTCGGATTCAACAGCAGCAGTTGATTTTCTTCATTGATGATAAAGACACCGATCATCAGTTCACTGAGCAAGCCGTACAGTTGCTGTTCAGAAGCCGCATAGGCACGATAGGTCTGGCTCATTTGCTCGCTCAGCTGATTGATCAGTTGATACAACTCATCATGTTCAGGGGTTTCTTGCATAATGATTGCTTGTTGATCGGGCGAGGTGATCATTTTTTTTACGACGGGCAGAATCGTTTGGATCGGCCGATTTCGCTGGCGCAAGGTATGGAAAATCAATAGGCTGATCAAAAAGCAAAAAACAAGATAGACAATCAAGATCGACTGCTTGATTCCTTCATTTTTTGCAAAAAAAGCCGCGGTCGGTTCGGCGATTCGCAAGATTTGAGTCAAGTTTCCATCCTCTTTGACAGGAATCGCCACGTAAAGCAATTCTTCATGCAAGGTGTCGCTTTCCCGCAGCGATTGACCGACGGAGCTTCCGCGCAAAACGGCTTGGACTTCTGGACGATTGGAGCGGTTTTCATGCAGTGTATGATCATAGGTATCGAAAATGATCTGACCTTGGTCATCTAACAAAGTGATGCGACTATTGCTATCTTCAACATAGGTATCCGCAAACTGTTCTAAGGCCGCGGTTTGATTATCTGATAGATTCAAAAATACGGTGGCTTTCTCTTGGAGAAAAGCCACTTGCTGGGCAATGACTTGCTGACGGTAAAAACTGCTTAGAACTTGCCAGCACAGGAAAAAAATCAGCAATAGACCGATCGACCATAAACCATAGCCATAGCGTTTTTTCATTAGACTGGCTCCTGAAATTTATACCCGAAACCCCGAACCGTTACTAAGTATTCCGGCCGTTTTGGATCAGCTTCCAATTTTTCTCTTAAATGACTGATGTGAACATCCACGATTCGACTTTGTCCATCAAAGTCGAAGTTCCAAATGCGATTGAGCAAGGTATCGCGATCGATTACGCGGCCTTTTCGTTTCATAAAGTAAACTAGCAGCTCGAATTCTTTTGGCGTTAGGAAGATTTTCTCACCATCCACACTGACTTGGAAATTCGTCAGGTCTGCTTGGATCCCACCGACTTGCAGAATCTCTGCAGGTTGATCTTCTTCTCGTGTTTGTTGACGGGGTTCTAAACGACGGAAGATGGCTTTCATTCTAGCTAATACCTCTCTAGGACTGAAAGGCTTCGTCAAATAGTCATCGGCGCCGATCTCTAAGCCTAAGATCCGATCGATTGGATCATCTTTTGCGGTCAAGACGAGGATCGGGGTCTCGATTTTTTCTTGACGCAATTTCTTCGTGATCTCGATGCCGTCCATATTCGGCAGCATGACATCTAAGATGATAAAGTCAAAAGGCTTAGACAAGGCTAATTCGTAGGCTTTTTGACCATCTGAGGCGGAAACGACTTGATAGCCCTCTTTTTCTAGATTAAAGGTTAAAAGTGTGACGATGGAAGGTTCATCATCGACAACGAGTATTTTTTTCATGGCAAACTCCTTTAGCTTCTTTTTTTCAAGAAACGATTAAATTTCAACGAACAAGTCCTATTTTAGCATGAATAGACAATTGGTACTATTGCAACCACTAAATAAATGCTATAATAAAGGACGATTTCATAGGAAAGCTGAGGGTGCTATATGATCGGAATCAGTGCGTGTCTAGGCGGTGTACTTTGCCGTTATGATGGAAAACACCAAGCAGTGCCACCATTGATCGAACTGGTAAGAGCAGGTCAAGCAATGATGGTTTGTCCAGAAGTTCTTGGCGGCTTGCCGATCCCACGGGAACCGGCCGAAATCGTTGGTGGCGATGGGGTGGACGTTTGGGCGCAACGAGCGAAGGTCGTCACCATCTCAGGGGAAGACGTGACCGAACAGTTTACTACCGGCGCGAAAATTGCTTATCAAAAATTACAAGAGCAAGGCATCACTCAACTGATCCTAAAAGAGAAAAGTCCCTCTTGTGGCAGTCAGATGATTTATGATGGCAATTTTACTGGAATCAAAAGAACAGGGATCGGTGTCGCTTGTGCGTATTTTCGGCAACAAGGCATGACTGTTTTGTCCGATGTCGAATGGCTTGCAAAACAGGAGGAAGCAAATGGAAATTGAAAAGACCAATCGCATGAATGCGTTGTTTGAGTTTTATTCCACGTTATTGACAGAAAAACAGATGAATTACATGGAATTGTATTACGCAGATGATTTTTCTCTAGGAGAAATCGCTGAAGAGTATCAAGTAAGCCGTCAAGCAGTCTATGACAACATCAAACGCACCGAACGTATTTTAGAAGACTATGAAAAAAAACTACATATGTTTTCGGACTATATCATGCGGGAAGACTTGCTGGATCAGCTAAGCGAGTATACGAAAACTCACTATCCAAAAGACGAAACCTTACAGGGGTTTATTCAACAGCTCCAAGAAATTGAAGAATAAAGGAATGAAAAAAAATGGCATTTGAAAGTTTAACTGAACGCCTCCAGCAGGCAATGAGCAAACTGCGCAGAAAAGGAAAAGTATCTGAAGCAGATGTAAAAGAAATGATGCGTGAGATTCGTCTAGCTTTATTAGAAGCCGACGTCAATCTGCAAGTTGTGAAAGAGTTTACCAAAAATGTCCGTGAACGGGCAGTTGGGGTAGAAGTATTAGAAAGCTTATCTCCAGCGCAACAGATCGTTAAAATCGTTGACGAAGAATTAACCAAAACGTTAGGATCAGAAACAGTTGGGATTGAAAAATCACCAAAGATCCCAACGATTATCATGATGGCTGGTCTGCAAGGGGCAGGGAAAACCACCTTTGCTGGGAAATTAGCCAATCACTTGATCAAAACCGAAAACGCACGTCCATTAATGATTGCCGGTGACGTGTACCGTCCAGCCGCGATCGACCAATTGAAAGTATTAGGTCAGCAATTGGATGTACCTGTTTTCGATATGGGAACTGATGTCAGTCCAGTTGAAATCGTACGCCAAGGATTGGCTTTGGCTCGGGAAAAGAAAAATGACTATGTCTTGATCGATACAGCAGGTCGTTTGCATATCGATGAAAACTTGATGGAAGAGCTAAAACAAATCAAGGACTTGGCACAGCCAAATGAAATTTTACTGGTAGTGGATGCGATGACAGGACAAGATGCTGTCAACGTGGCGGAAAGCTTCAATCAACAACTGGGGATCACAGGGGTAGTCATCACCAAACTAGATGGCGATACTCGTGGCGGTGCGGCATTGTCAATTCGTCAAGTTACTGGCGCTCCAATCAAGTTCACTGGTACCGGTGAAAAATTGACCGACCTTGAAGTATTCCATCCAGATCGGATGTCTAGTCGGATTCTCGGTATGGGTGATATGCTGACTTTGATCGAAAAAGCACAGCAAGATTACGACGAGAAAAAAGCAGAAGAACTTGCTCAAAAAATGAAGGAAAACTCCTTCGACTTCAATGACTTTGTTGAACAGATCGATCAAGTCATGGGCATGGGCCCAATTGAAGATCTTTTGAAAATGATTCCGGGAATGAGCCAAATGCCTGGCATCGAGAACGTCAAAGTTGATCCAAAACAAATTGCCCGTCAAAAAGCCATGGTTTATTCCATGACACCAGCAGAACGTGAAAATCCTGATTTGTTAAATCCAAGCCGTCGTCGCCGGATTGCCGCCGGTTCTGGCAACAGTGTCGTCGAAGTCAACCGCATGATCAAACAATTTAAAGAATCCCGCAAAATGATGCAGCAAATGAGCAAAGGGAATATGAACATTCCTGGCATGGATCAAATGTTTGGCGGCGGTGTCAAAGGGAAACTTGGAAAAATGGCCATGAATCGTATGGTCAAAAAACAAAAGAAGAAAAAGAAAAAACGCAAATAATCGTTTAACACTGATAGGAACTAAGAACCGAACCTTCTCTTAGGGTACAATTAAAAAAAACATGACCTGAAAAGACACCAAATCGAGAAGCTGTACCTCCTGATTCTAGCAGCTGCAGCTCCTCAGATTGCCTTCTTTCAGGTCATGGTTTTTTTATGTTCACAGTGTCCTCTTTAAATGAACTCCTTCAAAGAACATCAAATAGAACATCTAAAGAACATCCCTTTTTATAGAGAAAGCCAGCTTTCTACTGAATATCCTAAATCGTCCAAGAGTCAAAAATAGCGAAGAACTATCGTTGCGGACAACTCAAAGGATAAGATAGAAGCAGAACATTCGTGCTTTCTGGCAAATGATGCTACTATTAATTTATAGCAAGTATGAAAGGAGTTTTTACGATGACAAACAAGGATCGCATTGAAGGAAAAGTAACCGAAACAAAAGGGAAACTTACAGGAGATGACTCCGAGGAGTTAAAAGGGAAAACCCAAAATAAATATGGGAAAGCCAAAGATAAGGTTGAAGATTTTGCGGATGATGTTTCTCGCAAAGTAAATGACTTCTTTGACAAAAAAGACGACGACAAACCTAAACATTAAACATAAAAGCGTCCCGGCAACAATTTCTTGTTGTAGGGACGCTTTTTTAAATATTGCTGACCTGTTTGTTTTTTCGTTTGTACCACCAATTCATCAGTGCTTTAGGATAGACAAGCAATAAACTGATGAATAAGCAAGCAACCAGCAACAAGCCAAGCCGAAGGATGATGTTCCAAAGACTGACATCATCCCCCTCATAGAGATCACGGTAAAAAATTTCTAGCGGGTAATAAGAAATCATGGATAGATAGAACCAGGTTCCTAAAGAAAGCAGCCAATAAACCGGGGCGCGCAATTTAGGGATCGTTAAATAATCACCGTCATTTTCTAAAGAAATTTTCGAGAACACTTTTTCGGCAGCAAGAATCAGCAAGCCGCTCAAACCGAGGTAAAGGAGCAGTAGCCACCAAGGATAGACATATCCTTGCGGCCAATCGATCCACGTTTGAAAAGGAAGCAGAAAATCCCCATGACCAAGAAATACAAAACTAAAAAACTCGCGGGTACATTGGAAAAAGCTATACCCCATTGTTCCTAGAGAAAGAGTGAAGAACACCGACAGCACGCCAGTAAACAGATTCCCCAGTAAAACGCCCAACAAGATGCCGACAGCAAATACGAGTAGATTCGTTGCCAAAGTACTAAGGGCGGAAAGCAGCACGTCTTGAAGCGGCACAGCGAGATAGCGAGCCGGGATCATTGTGTATTCGATCAGGATATGACCTAACAGGCCCAACACTAAACAAGCGGTCAAGGGTAAGCCGATAAAAAGCAGTTTCTTGCGAAAGACGTGCTTTCTGCTAAAGGGTAAAGCAAATAAAAAGCGATTGAAATTGGTGCGGCCATCGACAAAAAAGGACAAAAAGCCCCAAATAAACAGGAAGACAATCACAAATTGATTCATGGTGGTCATATACGGGCGATTGTAATAAAAATCATCTGAGTACTCTTTGTTGATTGTCAATACCGCATCGCGGTACTCTGCTGCCGAATCAAAGTAAACCGGGGTTTCACCGTTGTAGCTTTTGACATAGTATTCTCGATTTTCGTTAAAATCTTTGATAAATTCCTCAGATGCCAAATAACGTTCTTGCTGGTGCCAAGAATTTTGTGATTGCCAGCCAGCACTAAGATACATGAAGAGCACGACAAAACAAAAACCGATCAACAGCTTACCGTAGCGTTCTTTAAATATATTGCTTAACATCGTTTTCCACCTCTATCCTTCCACCAATGCTTCTTGTCGTAAATTTGCTTCAAACAGATCTTCCAAAGTCAAAGGTAATTCTTCGAAAACCAAAGGATCAAGTTGCTGGATCTCAGCCGCCAGCTCCTCTGTGTAATTGTCAAACAAAGCAGTCAAGACTCGACCTTGTTTTTGAATCAGCTTGGAGTGCTGCTTGATAAGGGGAGGAATCTGTTTGCTGCGAAAGACGAGTTGGAGTTTGCGAGATTGTTCGCGAATCGTTTCCAAACGGTAGTCTCCTTCAATCGTTTTCCCTTTGATCAACAAGGCACGATCAATAATATGTTCTAATTCATTTAGATTATGAGAAGCGATTAAGGCGGTACGATTCGACTCGCTGAGGCTTTCCAGCAATAATCCAATCACTTTTTTACGGACGATCACATCAAGCCCATCAAAAGGTTCGTCTAACAGTAAGAACGTCGCATTTGAGGCGATCGCAAGAATCATTTTATAAAGACCTTGCATACCTTTTGACATCCGTCGGTAGGAAAGCGTCAGAGGAAGACCGTGACTTTGCATCAATTCTAAGTAAAGATTCTGATCGAAATTTGGATAAGCAAGCCGATAAAATTGATTGAGCTTTTTCAAAGAGTAGGCCGAAAGAAAGTTTTCTTTTTCATCAATATAAAAAAGTTGTTCTTTTAATTGCGGATGCTGATCCAGGCGTTGGTTATCGATGGAAATCTCCCCATCATCTAGTAAATAATGCCCAGCAATCGTCCGAAACAACGTGGTTTTCCCAGAACCATTGCGGCCGATTAATCCTACGAGCTCTCCTTTTTCCAAAGAGAAGTTCACGTTTTCTAAGACAATTGTTTGTTCCATTTTCTTGGTCACATGCTCGATCTTCACTGTGGATCGCCTCCTAACTCTTGTTCAAAGCCATTCATCCAATCGCTCAGCTCACGCATGCTGATCTGTAAATGGCGTGCTTCGATCACCAATTCTTTCAAACGTTCTTTCACTTGTAAGATCCGAATCTCATCGCGTGGCAGATCCTCAGTAACTTTCACAAAGGTGCCTTTTCCTTTGATGGTGACAAGTACTTGCTCATTTTCCAATACTTTGTAGGCTTTGCTGACGGTATTTGGATTCATCAACAGGCGCTTGGCCATTTCACGAACCGAAGGTACTTGGTCTCCGGCGATTAGAACACCGTTCAGAATATCTTCTTTGATACTTAAAACCAATTGCTCATAGTAAGGTTTGCTGCTGGCTTTGTTAATGCGAACCACAAAATCAGCTCCTTTCATTTATGTGTACTAGTATACGTAGTACACTGGTGGAAGTAAAGTCATTTATGATAAAATAAACAAAAAGGAGCTGATGAGGACAATGGAGCGATGTGAATGGGCCAACAGTACACCAGCAATGCAGGAGTATCATGATACGGTATGGGGAAAACCTGAGTATGAGGATCAGCAGTTGTTTCGAAAACTGGTGTTAGATATGAATCAAGCAGGATTGAGCTGGCAAACGATTTTAAACAAGATGGCGAATTTCGATGCAGCATACGATCAGTTTAATATCATAAAAGTAGCGAACTATACGGAAGAAAAAGTGGAAGAACTGATGATGAATCCAGGAATCATTCGCAATCGACGAAAGATTGAAGCAGCGATCATCAATGCCCAAGAAGTTTTAAAAATCCAGCAAGAATACGGCAGTTTCTCCGCATTCTTGTGGCGATATGTCAATCATGAGCCAGTCATCAATGAATTTCAGCAGCAATCCGATGTACCGACCCATTCGGAAATCTCCGATCAGCTAGCAAAAGACTTGAAAAAGCGAGGCTTTAAATTTGTCGGAACGACAACTATTTACGCGTTTATGGAAGCGGTCGGCATGGTTAATGATCACTTAGTCACTTGTGTTTGTCGAAGGTCAGAAGCAATCGTAAAAATAAAGGAGTGAGCCTAATTGGGAAAAGTGGTATTTTATGGTGCAATCAGCCTCGATGGCTATTTAGCAGGTATGGAGGATCAACTGGACTGGCTGTTTCAAACTGATACCGGTGTTGCAACGACCTATGAAGCATTTTTTGCAACCATCGACGCGACCGTGATGGGAAGAAAGACCTATCAAGAAGCAAAAAAACTGATGGATGATGGACTGCTATATCCTGAAAAGACCAACTATGTTTTTTCTCGTACCCGAAAAGAGCCGCTGCCGGATGCAACCCTAGTGTCAACGGATCCAGTTGCATTTGTTTCAGCATTAAAACAAGAGGAAAACGTATGGGTAGTAGGTGGGGGTTCCTTATTAAAACCATTGCTGGAAGCTGATTTGATCGATGAATGGTTTATTCAAATCGCGCCGGTGTTTTTAGGAGAGGGCAAGCGACTGTTTGAACCGGGGGATTATGCGAGACGCTTGACGTTTGTTGAAACAAAACAGATGGGGGAACTGACAGAACTTCATTTTGTCCGAAAGTCTGTGTCAGGCAGCGAGTAAAAAGCGCAAACGATTATTCTTCACAGTAAAAAGACCAAGAAACTCAGTGCCGAGTTTCTTGGTCTTTTTGTTTGGATTCTTAATTAGTTGAATCGTTGAAAGAGTTCAATATATTTTGCAATGATCGTTTCAAAGAAGCTTACTGTATCTGGGTTGATTTCGTTGTTTTCATCAATCAAGTTGGTGATTCCACCGATATAGGCTTCTGGTTGTTGTAGAGTAGGCATATCCAAAAAGACTAATGATTGACGTAGGTGATGGTTTGCTCCAAACCCAGCGATCGCTCCTGGAGAAACGCTGACAACCAAAGCTGGTTTGCCACCCCAACTGCTAGCACCGTAAGGACGAGAACCAACATCTAATGCATTTTTCAATGCTGCAGGAACAGAACGATTGTATTCTGGTGTAAAGAAGAAGACCCCGTCAACGGCGCTTAATGCTTCCCGAAATGCTGTCCATTCAGCAGGAACTTTTCCTTCAACTTCCAAATCTTCATTGTAAAAAGGCAAGTTGCCGATTTCGATGAAAGATGCTTCAAAACCTTCTGGTAATAATGATGCGAATTTTTTCGCTACGAGTTTATTAAATGATCCTTCCCGTAAACTGCCGACGATAAAACCAATTTTTTTTGTCATGTAAATTTCCTCCTTGTTGTTTTCTACTCATTAAGCTTACCAAAAGTAAGTGGATGGTGCAAATAAAACGATTTGACTTTAAAAAGTTTCTCTATTACTAATGATACGCGTCCTGATTCATTCTGGCAAAAGATAACCATGCTTAGAAAATAAGAAAGAAGAAACTTTTTTTAGCTGTAAAGAAAAAACTCTTTACACCATCGGAAAAACCTGTTAAACTAGCTCTTGTGATTAAATCAATGGAGGTGTAAATAATGGCAGTAAAAATTCGTTTAAAACGCATGGGTTCTAAAAAGAAACCTTTTTACCGTATCGTCGTAGCAGATTCACGTTCTCCTCGTGACGGACGTTTCATCGAAACAGTTGGTACTTACAATCCTTTACTAGACCCAGCTGAAGTGACAATCAAAGAAGATTTAGTTCTTGATTGGTTATCTAAAGGTGCGCAACCTTCAGATACAGTTCGTAACATCCTTTCTAAAGAAGGCGTTATGAAAAAACACCACGAAGCAAAATTCACTAAGAAATAAGGTGACTTTGGATGAAAGATTTGCAAGAATTAGTCTTAACGATCGTTTCACCACTTGTTACCAAACCTGAGGATATCAAGCTTGAGCTGGTAGAGTCAGATGATTTCTTGGAATATAATCTTACTGTGGCACCAGAGGATATTGGTCGTATCATCGGTAAACAAGGTCGGGTTGCCAAAGCAATTCGAACAATCGTTTACAGTGTACGGACAAATGGACCAAAAAAAGTTCGTTTGAATATCATTGATGGTAAATAAGCAAGAATGAAAAGCATTTCTCTTTGAGGAATGCTTTTTTTGTAAAATTCATGCTTAAGATGGAGGACAAAAAAAGGTGGTTTTGAGATAATCAAAAGGAGGAGGTGCTTGTATGTCTCAACTAATCGCATGGATCGTCGTTCTTTTGATCCTCGTCTTTATTTATAAAATTGGTTCTTTTCTTTGGCGAACGCTAGGGATCTTGTTGTTGCTCTTTTTAATTTGGGTCTATCGTGAGGAGATCATGACGCAATTGAACCAATGGACACAAAACTTTCGTTGGGGCGACCTATCGACGATCGCCAATCAAGTTTGGCAATGGATCAAGGATGGCTTTCAATCACTGCAAAATTGGGTGACAAATCTTTAAAAAATCAACAAAAAAATGACAGACAATCTGACTTGTTTGTCATTTTTTTTATTGAGGGGTATTCTTTGTATAAGGAGGGGAACATCATGAAAAAAGAACTAGGATTATTCGTTACGCTGCTGACGATGGGCGCCTTAGCTGGCTGCAATAATCAACAGGAACCAGAAACCAGTCAAGCCAGTAGTGCCGAAACAACAGCGACGAGTATGGTGGAAAGTACCCAAACGCAAGCAAGTAGTCAATCAGAAACAAGTCAATCAAGTACGTCTTCTAGTCAGGCGGCTTCTAGGGATTCTTCAAACACGAATAGTACTGCAGATATCTACGCTCAAATACAAGCGGCATTCCCTGATCTTGTCTTGCCCAAGGACATTCCACTTGCTTCAGGTAAAGTGTTGAATGCGGCCACAGCTGGCAGTCAGTCCGATGCTTCGATTCTTTATTATGGACTTGATAAGCAGCTGCCTCTCAATGACAAGGCTTTGAACGAGGAAACACCGATTGCTGCTTTTCAATCAAAAGACTATCAATCAGCGGATGAAGCTGCTGCTGCGGTCAATGTAACAGCTGATGATGGCGGACAAGCCGTTGATCTCGGATATGGCATTACTGGGCATATGCAAGGAGCTGCTGGCTCCAGTTATTTGAGCTGGCAAGAAGGAAATTGGTCATTGACTGTTCGAGCAGTCAATCAAGAGGAACAAGATCCAGTTCCGGTTGCCAAAGAAGTGGTAGCGTATCTGGAAGAAGCTATGCTCCCAGCGCCTGAGGTCGGTCAAATCACTATCGATATGGGAAAAAATGACCATACAGCAACTACAGTGGTTTGGCAACAAGAAAAGACCCTTCGAACGGTGCAACATCAAGATGCACGTTCAGCATTGAAAATGGCCGTTTCTATGAATCAATAAGGTTCATATTAGGACAATGCCCCTTTGATCAAGCGTCGAAGGGGCATTTTTCGCGCGATGATTTTGAGGAAAACATGGGGCGCTAGGAAACGGCTAGAATTCGCTACTTTGCTATGCTAAAATAGAACAGAAGTTAGAAGAAATGGGGAACGAACGTGACAGAATATTTAAACGTAGGAAAAATCGTCAATACACATGGAATCCGTGGAGAAGTACGTGTGATATCACAAACGGATTTTCCAGAAGAACGCTACCGTAAAGGGGCCGAATTGACACTTTTTCGTGAAAATAAAGAGCCAATAACATTGATTGTTTCAGGTCATCGCAAACACAAAAACTTTGATTTAGTGACGTTTGAGGGCTATCCCAATATTAACGATGTTGAACCGTTTCGTAACGGCATTTTAAAAGTTACCAAGGATGATTTGGTGGATTTAGCAGAAAATGAGTTTTACTACCATGAAATTATTGGTCTGGAAGTCGTCGAAGAAGATGGCACAATCATTGGTAAAGTCAAAGAGATCCTTTCACCAGGTGCCAATGACGTTTGGGTCGTTCAACGAAAAGGGAAGAAGGATGCCTTGATTCCTTATATCGAGTCGGTTGTCCACACGATCGATCTTGAAAATGGTCAGGTCACTGTGGAAATCCCAGAGGGGTTGTTAGACGATGAGAATTGATGTATTGACACTATTTCCGCGAATGTTCGAAGGTCCTCTAGGAGAATCGATCATTGGCAAAGCAAGGGAAAAGGGACTGTTAGAAATCAACGTCTCAAATTTCCGTGACTATTCCGACAACAAACATCAAACAGTGGATGACTATCCTTATGGTGGCGGAGCAGGAATGTTATTAAAAGTCCAACCTGTCTATGACAATATCAAAGCGATCGAAGAAGCAGCACCAGAAACGAAGAAACGCGTGATCCTTTTAGACCCAGCGGGGAAACCTTTTGATCAAAAGATGGCAGAAGAATTTTCTACCGAAGAGCACCTCGTCTTCATTTGTGGTCATTATGAAGGATACGATGAACGAATCCGTTCATTGGTCACTGATGAAGTGTCACTGGGAGATTACGTCTTGACTGGCGGCGAATTGGGTGCAATGGTCATGATCGATGCGACGGTCAGACTATTACCAGAAGTTTTAGGCAATCAAACCTCCGCACAAACCGATTCTCATTCCACTGGTTTATTAGAACATCCGCAATATACACGCCCAGCAGAGTTTAAAGGCATGAAAGTACCAGAAGTTTTGATGAATGGCAATCATAAATTGATCGAGCAGTGGCAATTAAAAGAATCATTGCGCCGCACCTTTCAGCGCCGACCTGATATGCTAGAAAATTATCCGTTGACGGAAGAAATGCAGAAGCTTTTAAAAGAAATTGAAGAAGAAGCGAAAGCTGGCAACTAAAATAGTGCCAGTTTTTTTGATATTCTGCGCGATGACAAGAAAATTCTCTTTACAGCCTGTGGTCGACTGTGGTAAGATGTTTCAGTGAGTGTAAACTCAACTATTACGATGTTCCGCTGGAGCTTTCATGCTTTAAGAATGTTTGGGAATAAGGAGAATGATAAACATGAATCCATTGATTCAAGAACTAACTCAAGAACAATTACGTACTGACATCCCAGCTTTCCGTCCTGGGGACACTGTTCGCGTTCACGCGAAAGTTGTCGAAGGAACTCGCGAACGTATCCAGTTATTTGAAGGTGTTGTCATCAAACGCCGCGGTGCTGGTATCAGCGAAACTTATACAGTTCGTAAAGTATCAAACGGTGTAGGTGTTGAACGTACCTTCCCATTGCACACACCACGTGTTGCACAAATCGAAGTTGTTCGTTACGGTAAAGTACGTCGTGCAAAATTGTACTACTTACGTGCATTACACGGAAAAGCAGCTCGTATCAAAGAAATTCGTCGTTAATCATTTATTATCAGATGAAGCAAAAGCCCTTGATTTCAAGGGCTTTTTTCTTTTGTCTGAGGTGACAAAAACTTTCTATTCGTTGTGATAAAATCATGAAACGACTATAAGAATAGGAGGGGATCATTGCTGCATACCACTGGGTAAACTTGTATTTTGATGGGAACAGTCGTCTGAGTGAAACACAATGCCATCGACTGAAACTTTTTGTGGTCATTTATCGGCTATCCGATAGTGACAGATTGCAGGTTGAAGATTGTTTGATCGATCACCTTTCAGCATTATTTGCTTTTATGTGCAGAGAAGGAGAAAAAGGGAGTGAAAATTGTTAGGAAAACACTGATGAGGGACATCACGTTAAATACCAATATGAAACTCAGTGCCTGAAAGAAAATAAATCGTAAATCACCGAATTGATAAAAAAAGGATTAGAGAATAATGGGGAAGACCAAGATTACATGTTTATGTAATTTCCTCTTGATAGGTTTTATTAAAACTTTTGTTATTTATATGATGGTTTTTTTCGCTTTTTTAGTCCTTGTAGTTTATTGAATTTGAAATATAAGAAAAAAACTTGAATTATTTCATTATTTTTTTCTCATAAATGATTACAGAAAAAAAGCAATATATTCCCCTTTTTTTGATGGTTTCTATGGTAACCTTCTCGATAGGGAACTTTCTTTTATCTAGCTATTGCTGACCTCTTCGTGTTAGTTAATTACTTCACAAATAAAAGGAAGTTCTTTATTTAAATGAATTGAAAGAGGTGTCTTTATGAAAGCAGCTGTAGTATCAAACGATAAGGTTGTAAAAATTGAGGAAAAAGAATTGAGAGCGCTTCGTCCGAATGAAGCATTATTGAAAATGGAGTGTTGTGGTGTCTGCCATACGGACTTGCATGTAAAAGATGGTGACTTCGGAGATGCATCTGGAATCGTACTCGGTCACGAGGGAATCGGTAAAGTGGTCGCGATCGGTGATGATGTTACTTCTCTAGCAATCGGTGACCGTGCAAGTGTCGCTTGGTTATATGAAAGCTGTGGATCATGCGAATACTGTGTGAACGGGAATGAATCATTATGCCGTTCCGTTAGAAACGCCGGATATTCTGTAGATGGCGGTATGGCTGAAGAGTGTATCGTTGTAGCTGACTATGCAGTGAAGGTACCAGAGGGCTTAGGTTCTGCTGAAGCCAGCAGCATTACTTGTGCAGGTGTAACCACATATAAAGCGGTAAAAGTTTCTGACATTAAACCAGGTCAATGGATCGCGATCTATGGTTTAGGAGGATTAGGAAACCTAGCCTTGCAATATGCAAAAAATGTCTTTAATGCAAAAGTGATTGGGATTGATATCAACGAGAAACAATTGGACTTTGCAAAAGATCATGGCGCTGACCTTGTGATCAATCCTGCGAAAGAAGATGCGGCAAAAATCATTCAAGAAGCAACCGGCGGCGCACATGCAGCTGTAGTAACAGCTGTTTCAAAAGCAGCCTTCAATTCTGCTGTCGATGCCGTTCGTGCGGGCGGTACGATTGTAGCGGTTGGTCTTCCACCAGAAAGCATGGACTTGAACATTCCTCGACTTGTATTGGACGGTATTAAAATCGTCGGTTCCCTTGTTGGAACACGGACTGATTTAGCAGAAGCTTTCCAATTCGCAGCTGAAGGAAAAGTCGTTCCTAAAGTTGTCATGCGTCAGTTAGAAGAGATCAATGATATTTTTGATGAAATGCTTTCAGGAAAAATCAAAGGGCGAATGGTCATTGATTTTCAAGAGAAATAAATAGAAAAACCAACGGGTGAATTTTAAACGAAGGAGAAGATTTCGTGTGTAACTTATTGATCATTGATAGCAAAGAGCATGGAGCAGTTAACGATATGATTCGTTTGATCGATCGTCATTTTCCGAATGTCATCTTGCTTCCGACGGTTTGTTCAAAAAAAGCGCTTCAGCGTACCTGTCTTGAGCAGCCGGTTGAAATTGCAGTGATTAATGCGGATGGCGAAGAGGACTCTTTTGAATTATATAAAGTATTGCTTTCATTTTGCCCTAATGCAAAAGCAATTTTGTATTCTGCTGTAGAAAGTTTTGCTATCGCTCAAAAAGCGTTGCGTTACGGCTTGATTGATTACTTGGTCGAACCGATCACAAATGATTTTGTTTATGCATTGGATCGGGGAATTCAATCCATCAATCAGATTTCCTTGCTACACATCGAGAAAAATAATGAGGCTTCTCCTTCGCTTTCTTTAAGACATAAGATATTGCGCTATATTCATGAAAATTATAGAGAACATATTACGTTAGATACTTTAGCAGATCACCTGCATTTAAGCCGGTATCACACCAGTCGTTTGATCAAGAATACATTAGGAATGACCTTTTCTTTGTACTTGATGATTTATCGTATTGAAGTTGCCAAAAAAGAACTATCAACAAGTGATCGATCAATCAGTGAAATCTCTGTCAGAGCAGGATTCAATGATCCAAATTATTTTAGTAAGAAATTTAAAAAAGCAACTACTTATACGCCAAAAGAGTATCGGAAAATTTATCGTGGGAAAGCTACCGTGATCGATTCAAGACTTGAGCTTTAAGTATTGAAAAAAACAGATCAGCTTGCAGTTGAATTGATTAGCGAGAAAATGACTTCTATGTGATGCGTATCTGGTTACTTTTCCATAGATGATAAAAGCAAAAGGCCTTTCATGAAAAGGTTTTTTTGCTTGGAAAAACGAGTTTTGAATGAGCTGATAGAAACCAACGGCGTAGGATAAGGTCTGATGTTTTTGTGAATCCAACGATAGATGCTATAATGAGAGCGGATTCATCAATACAACTTATCAAAGAAAAGAGGCAAGAAAATGGCGAATAAAATGGTGTTTATAAATTTGCCTGTCACTGATATCAAACGTGCAACCTCCTTTTATGAAGCGTTGGGATTTGTCAAAAATGAAGAGTTCTCAAACGAGACTAGCAGCGGAATGGTTTGGAGTGAATCGATTTGGGTGATGTTGTTAGAACATGAGTTTTATCAACAGTTTCTGAATGGCAGACGTATTGCGGATACGAAGAACACAAGTGGTGCATTGATTGCGTTTAGCTTCGATACACCAGAAGAAGCGAAGAATTTTGCGAAGATTGCAGAAGAAAATGGCGGCCAATCGTTCCAAGTTGATATGGGGATTCCAGAAGACATGATGGTCGGCTATGAAATCGTTGATCCCGATGGCAATCAGCTTGAATCAGCATGGATGAATGGCTATTAGCAAAGTGATCGTTTAAATAAAAAGTAAAAAAGTGGTTCAGTATGCAGTTCCTTCAAGAAGTTAGGCTTTTGTGCTAACTTTTTGAGGGCTGTTTTTTTTGACGGGATTCTTGAGTTTTGTAAGATTGATCAGTCCCCTTTGTCTAAATGCTAAAAAAGAGGTATGATACAAGAAAAAGGAGTGGAGACGAAGTGAAATATTCAACCAAATACAGCGACGCCATTCACATCCTCGCTTACATCCACCTCTTTAAAGGAACTGATTTATCAAGTGATCGGATCGCCCAGAGTGTTGAAACGAATCCGGCTTATGTTCGCCGGATTATGAGTGATTTACGGGTTGCTGGATTGATCGAAAGCCAAAGAGGAAAACCAAACCCTAAACTAACGAAGGAACCAAATGAGATTTCTTTGTTAGACATTTATGCGAGTGTTGAAAAAGATCACCATCTTTTACATGCAGACAAAAAAACCAACCCCAACTGCTTAATTGGGGGGAATATCCAAGGGGTATTAGAAGAAACCTATGATGTGCTGCAAAAGAAAATCGAGCAAGAGATGAGCGCCATCTCGCTGCAATCAATCATTGAAGGCATTCAAGGAGAGGCCGATCAAGTAGATTGAACGGACACAACACAGTAAAAAGAACTTTCACCTGCTAAGCAATTTCTTGACAGGAAAGAAAGTTTCTTTTATACTCTAGTTGTAACTTGATTAGTAACAACTATTTTAGTCAAACAAAAGATGAGGAAGGATGATTATCATGAAAATCGGTGTTATTGGCGCAACAGGAAATGCAGGTTCAGCTATTTATCAAGAAGCAGTACAGCGAGGACATGAAGTGACTGCTATTGTTAGAAATGAAGTTAAAGCCAAAGAACAATTTGGTGATACAGTCAAAACACTTACAAAAGATGCTTTTTCGTTAACAGAAGAAGACCTCGACGGATTTGATGTGTTGGTCGATGCGTTTGCGACAAGTCCTGACCAAGCGTACTTGCATGTGGATCTGGCAGCAAAATTGGTTCATTTGTTTCGAGAAAAGAACACGCGCTTGTTCTTCATTTTAGGAGCTGGCAGCTTGTTCAATGAAGCGGGTGAACGCAATCTTACCGAATTGAAAAAAGCCCCAGGAAGTGAAAGCTGGATCGCGATCCCAGAAAATCAGTTAGATGAATATCTCTTTTTAGAAACCGTCAAAAATGTTCATTGGGTCGGGATTTCTCCAGGAAATCTATTTCAAGAGGGACCAGCTAAACCAGCGATTTTAGGCAAAGATCACTTGCTTTTCAACGACCAAAAGAAATCAGTAACTTCCAGCGGTACGTTAGCCAAAGCAATTCTTGATGAAATTGAAACAGTGCAACATGAAAATACTCGTTTTACTGTGATTGATGCAGAGTAGGTTCAACAAATGATTGACCCAATCGATCAGAATCGATAGCTGCATAGGTTGGCAAGTAGACTGTTTCAGGCAACATCTTTTTTCACAATTTTTGTTTCCAATACCCAATAATTTAGACAAGACAAATCCTCTGTCTTTGCTTATAATCAAGGACAGAGGTGATAAAATGAATAAAAAAATCGAAGCGTATGAATTGATGCTTCTGCAATTAAAAGGGTTGCTAGAAGCGGAGAGTAATTGGATCGCCAACCTAGCCAACTCTTCTGCTTTACTGAATGAAACATTGGAAGATACAGTGTTTGCCGGCTATTATTTGTTTGAAGAAGGCGAGCTGATTTTAGGTCCATTCCAAGGAAGAGTCTCTTGCACCAGAATCACATTAGGCAAAGGGGTTTGTGGGGAATCAGCGGAGAAAAAAACCACATTGATCGTACCCAATGTCAAAGAACATGAAAATTATATTTCTTGTGACTCAGCAGCGATGTCTGAAATCGTAGTTCCCATGGTGGTTGATGATCAGTTGCTTGGAGTGCTGGATATCGATAGTGGAAAAACGAACAGCTATGATGCGATCGATCAGAAATATCTGGAAGAATTTGCTGCTTTATTGGTAGCAAGACGTCAATAAAGTACTTGTTTTTTAATTTTAACTATAAAACAACATAATGTTTTTAAGTGGGCGTTCATTGAATAATGAACGCTTTTTTTAGTTATTATTTAAAAATGAAGGGCATATTACTTTGTTTAATTAAAATTAGATGATAATATGATAATACAATTAGAAAAACGAGTTTTTAAGGAGAGAATTATGGAAGCAGAAACAATTGTATTAGGTAAAGCATATGAATGTAAACCAGTCGGCTTACAAAGCCGCGTGATCGGTGAAGTGGTCAGAAAAATGGAACGGTGTGTCGTATTAAATGTGATCCGCTACGATGGGATCGATCATGAAGATATCGAAGAACGTTGCGGACGAGTAGTTGCAAAATACAATGAGATCTATCAACCAGCGCTAGTTGAATGCTTTTTTAGCTGATCCATTGGTAATCACCCAATCAAAATAAAATGAAACCATGCATGTAAACCAATTCCCTTAAAAAAAGACTGTTTCTCAGAAGCAGTCTCTTTTTTGATTCTTAGACTCAGGTACCTAGCAAAAGAAGTGCTATAATAGGCGAGAAAACAACAGAAAGCAGGGAATAGGATGGAACTAAAAAAGACGATGGTTGAGGAACAGCAGTTGCTTTTTGAATGGCCGAATGAAGCAGGCCAACTGCAAATTGTTAAGGGAAGTTTAGCGCAAGTCAAAGAAAATACTGTGCTATTTTTTATCAAAGACGGCCAAATTTTCTCAGTAGCAGACGATAAAACCTTTGACGACCAGTTAGAATACGACCGCTTGATGATCCTCACACCACCTTGGGAGATCATGGCTCCTTACTTAGTAGCCTATTATCAAGAACAATATCAGTTAACCAATGGGTCCAAAGCATCCATCGGCATCCCACAAGAGTTGCAGCAAACCATTGCTGCTAGCGCAAAACCATTTGATCGATTTATCGATTTTCTTGGCTATGGATCTACGAGCAAAAAGACGACAAAAGAGGCAAAAAAAGGGGGCAAACCAAGACACAAATGGTCAAAAGAATTACAAGATGAACCCTTCATGGTTGACTATCAAGGAAGTAAAGCAAGGGTCTATTGGCAAAAACGCAACGAGGTTCGAATTGAAAAAGGCGCAATTTTGAGTCAAGAGATTCCCTTGAATAAAGACGGATCGGTTGGTTTTTCTGCTCGTTTAGCGGAAAAAATTCGGCAAGAAAACCAAGCGGCGATCAAAGAGGGACACACGATTGAAGACGTTGTATTAAAAAGTGTCAACGAGGTAGGAATGTTTCTTTACTATGGGGGCACCAATGGTTGGCTACAATTAAAAGATCAGCAAGGAAGAACCTTGAACGAGCGAACGGTGGAGTAGAAAAGAGAGGCACTGAACAAGAAAGCGATCCACCATAGCTAAATCAATCTGCTTTGGTGGATCGCTCTTATAGTTTAACTAGGAGTAGCCTCTTCATTGATCAAGACAAATTCTTGACCGGTCTTGGACAAAACAAGGTTCGGTTTTGCAGTTCCTTCTTTTTCTGCTCGATACGCCTCTCGGTGCTTTTGCAAATGTTCGGGACGTTTTAACCAAGCTTGAAAGGCTTTTTTCTCAGTCCATTTTGACACCAACTGGAAAACGAGGCTGTCTTTTGATTCTGAAAACCATGCTTCAGCAGAGTGACAGCCAGCAAATGTTTTCATTGAGGCGGTATCTTTTTTCATTTTAGCAAGAAAGAGTTCTTTTCCTTCTGGAATGACTTCAAACGCAACGGTACGGATATACATGAAATTCCTCCTTTGACTCGGGACGATTTGGTTTAGTATAGCGCTAATTGAGAATGATTGTCAATTAGATATGGAATCTTGTAAGCTTTTTATCGATAGTCATTTTTTGATTAAATCCCTCAAAAGCCTTGAACAAATGAAAAAAGTACGTATAATTAATATACGTACTGAAGAGTCCGAAGAGTATTGGAGAAAATGGATACTTGGGGAAGTCTTTCTTTTCTCACGTGCAGTACTCTTCGTTTGTTTAGTGTACCACTCCCATTTTAAAATAGATACGTTTTTTTTGCTTTCTGAGGAGATTTCTTTTATTCCTTGAGTTGAAAGGCAAAAAAGTGGGAAGGTTCTGAGAAAGCGCTATGAAGACGAAATTTGCGTCTTTTTTTTTGAAATGTTAGGAAAGAAATATTAGGAAAATAGTGGAAGTTTTTTTTATCCATTTTTCTTCGAAATGATGTATAAGAGAGTAGCCAAAGTTCTGATCGCTAGGAGATCAGAACTTTTTTGTGTGGTTTCTTGGAACTACTCCTTTCAACGATATTTAGCATAAAGTCGCTCTTTTCTAATTTTAACATTCAGAAGAGAACTTCTGACACAACTATGTAACCTCTTACATTTTTTGGTCGTGTTAAATTGACAGGCTGCATAAACATGCGGTAAACTCGGTACAACAAACAGAATTTTTTGAATTATCTGAATGTTAGAAGGGGATGAGTAGAAATGGGGAAACGCAGCAAATATGCAGTATCGCTTGTGTTACTAAGCAGCTTTTTTTTAGCAGCTTGTCAAAATGGCAATCAAGAAAACGAGACGGATTCATCAGCAGCTTCTTCCGCAGAGCAAGTGATCAATGTGCAATTTTCGGCGGAGATGGGCAGTGCCGATATTTCTTTAGCAACCGACTCTTATAGCTTTATTACTCTGAACAATGCTTATGAAGGCCTTTATCGCTTGGATGAGAACAATGTTCCAGTGATTGCCGGGGCAAGTGAAGAAGCTGAAGTCAGTGAAGATGGGCTGACCTACACCATTTCACTGCGGGAAGAGGCAAAATGGTCCAATGGCGATTCAGTTACTGCGGCTGATTATGTTTTTAGTTGGCAGCGAACAGTTGATCCAGCCACTGCTTCCAATTATGCCTATATGCTGGCACCCGTTAAAAACGCTGCCGCTATTTCAGATGGGACGCTAGATAAAAGCGAGTTAGGGATCGAAGCAGTCAATGATCATGAGTTGAAAATCACGTTAGAAAAACCAACACCTTACTTTTTATCTTTACTGGCTTTTCCAACCTTCTTCCCACAAAACGAACGTGTCGTGGAGGAATTTGGTGATCAATACGCCTTAACAAGTGAAAACGCGGCGTACAATGGACCATTCCTATTGACCAATTATGCTGGCCCAGGCACCGATATCCAGTGGTCATTGGAAAAAAATCCGGATTATTGGGATGCCGATTCAGTCAAACTTGAAACAGTTAATTTCGATGTCGTGAAAGACTCATCGACTGCTTATAACTTGTACGAAAGCGGACAAGCCGATGACATTATTTTAAGCGGTGAATTGGCGATGCAGAATGTGAATCATCCTGATTACATTGTTCAGCCTAGTGCAACCACTCAGTATTTAGAAATGAATCAAGCACCAGAAGATTCGCCTTTTCGAAATGCAAATTTGCGGCAAGCCATTTCTTATAGCATGAATCGGCAACAAATCGTTGAGAATATTTTAGGCAACGGCTCATTACCGGCTGTCGGTTTTGTTCCTTCTGACCTAGCTTTCAATCCAGAGACAAAAGCTGACTTTGTTGAGGATGCGGCAACGACGTTAGACTATGACGAAGAAAAAGCCCAAGAGTATTGGGAAAAGGCCAAAGCTGAGCTGGGGATCGATACGTTGTCTTTCGAGCTGCTGACCTCAGATACCGACCAATCGAAAAAAATGGCGGAATACATTCAAGGAACCTTGCAGCAAACACTGGATGGATTGACTGTCGAAGTCACAAACGTTCCTTTTTCTGTTCGTTTGGATCGTTCCAATAGCGGCGATTTTGAGATGGTCATGAACAATTGGATCGGGGACTATGCAGATCCAATCAACTTTTTGGAATTGTTCAAAAAAGACAGTTCATACAATCGTGGGAAATGGCTAAATGATGACTACGACCAATTGATCGAACAAGCCTCCAATGAAAATGCCAACGACCCAGAAGCCCGTTGGGAAAATATGGTGGAAGCAGAAAAAATCTTAAATGAAGATTTGGGCGTTATACCGCTTTTCCAAAGTGCAGAAGCACATCTGCGGTCGCCTAAGATCAAAGGCCTCATCGTTCATAGTGTCGGTGCTGCCTATGATTATAAAAATGTGTTTGTCGAAGAATAAGTAAAAAAAAACAATTCTTTCATACATCTACCGACTGACGTAGTCAAACAGTACTGCAGAAAAGAGGAACGCCAAGCGTTCAGCAACTAGAGCAAGGAATAAAGCCGTTCTTTATCTAGCAGTGAAGAGGAATCATTCATTCCAGCTAGATAAGAACGGCTTTTCCTTTTGGGAGGAACACGAATGAAAATCACAGCAGTTGAAACGAAGCTAATTCCGATCCAGCTGAATGCACCCTTTAAAACGGCGCTCAGAGAAGTGCACGCCGTCGAAGTGATTCGAGTGCTGCTTTTTTTTGATAATGGGATCGTTGGCATCGGAGAAGCAGCACCTACCGAAGTGATCACCGGTGATACAAAAGAAAGTATTTTAAAAGATATCGAAACGGTCTTTGCTCCGTTCCTGTTAGGCAGAAAGGTAGATGCCCAATTGCTAGTAATGGATGAGCTTCATGCGCTGATCCAGCATCATACGAGCCCTAAAGCGGCGATTGATATCGCGTTGCATGATGCACTGGCAAAAGCGGCCAACTTGCCTCTTTACCGCTATTTAGGTGGTTCTGCCAATACACTGACAACCGATTATACGATCAGTGTTGGCTCACAGGAGCAGATGCTGCATGATGCCCAAGCGAAAATCCAGGCGGGATTTCGCTCCTTGAAAATCAAACTGGGAGTAGACGCGATCGAAGAGGAGGTTGCGAAAATTCGCCGCATCAATGAACGTTTGGCAGGAAAGATCCCCTTTCGAATTGATGCCAATCAAGGCTGGACCAAAGAAGAAGCGGTGCAGATTTTAGACCAATGGCAAGACATTCCGATCGAGTTTGTTGAGCAACCCGTCAAAGCCAATGATTTTGCTGGACTTAGCTATGTGACTGCTCGGACGACGATTCCGATCATGGCCGATGAAAGTCTTTTTTCCTATGAGGATGCCAAACGTTTGATTGCTGAAAACTGCTGCAATTATTTGAACATTAAATTGATGAAAAGCGGCGGGATCAAAGAGGGACAAAAAATTTATCAATTGGCAAAAGAGCATCAAATGCCGGTGATGGTCGGTTCGATGATTGAAGGGTATGGGGGAATGGCGGCAGCCGCCCATTTTGCCTTGGGGATGGCCGATGTCCAATTTTATGACCTGGATGTTCCTTTTATGTGGGAGACCCAAACGACTTCCCCTGAAACGCAAGGGATTCTTCAGCGTCCAGGAAGCTTGACCGTCACCGAACGCATCGGTCTAGGAATCAACGAATAAATAGTTATGAGAGGAGAAAAGATGAAACAAGTCGTTCAGGCTGGCTCTTCCTTCTTATGGAAGGAACCCAAAGAAAACAAAGTACTAGCAAAAATCAAAGCATTTCCTTTAGAAGCGCTGCACACTTTTTTGACTGATGAAGATACGATGCGGCTTTATCAGGAAAGCTTAGTGGACTCCGAAGTATTATATGGGACGATAGTAGAAGTCATCACCCAAACGGATGGTTGGGCCCATGTGATCGTCTTGGATCAAAAAAGCAATAAACACCCACTCGGGTATCCCGGTTATCTGCCGAACGAGGTATTGAAGCCATTGCCACCAGATTATGCAACAGCTAAAAGAAGGATTGGGGTGATTGCAAAAGAAGCCGTGCTTGTTTTTGACTCGACCACACGACTTGTTTCTTTTGGAACAGTTTTACCACTTGTTGGGGAAACCGCAGATTCCTATCAAGTGGCTACGCCTAATGGACCAGCAACGATCGCTAAAGCTTTTGCTCACGTCCTATCGGACACATGGGCAAAGCTCCCAGAAAAAATAATAGCCTTGGCAGAACAATTTATAAACCAGCCCTATGTCTGGGCAGGCATTAGCGGCAGTGGCTTTGATTGTTCTGGATTCATGTATTCGCTGCATCGACTTCATGGTATTTTAATCCCCCGAGATACGATCGAGCAAGCACAACAAGCAAACATCGTACCTTACAGTCAGGCACAACCAGGGGATCTGCTGCTGTTTGCTTATGAAGAAGGAAAAGGCGAAGTCCATCATGTCGGTCTATATTTGGGGGATGACGAAATGATTCATTCAAGAACACCTGGGTCACGGGTCATGAAAACCAAAATCACTGGCTCTAATTATGAACCAGAACTCGCAGTTGTGGCGCGTTATTGGCAAAACCAGCCGAATGAATCACAGGAATACTCATGAACATTCTTTTCATGATCGTAAGGAAAGGGGCATTTGATGGGAAAAGATGACTTGCGTGTAGCAATTAAGCCTATTCTAAAAAACTATCAGACAACTTTGGAAATGGGTTTATGGATCGGTACGCCAACGGAATGTCTCATTGACTATCAGAGTCAAAAGTCGTTTTCGGCAGCGAGTATCAGTAAGCTTGTTTTGTATGCCTATTATCTTGAACAGATTATCGAAGAAAAAATCGATCCGCAACAGCTGATCGGTGTGAACGCCGTTGATCTGACAGGGGGGGCTGGGGTGATCCGTCTTTTTCCTCAGAAGAAAGGTTGGACCATCAGTGAGCTTCTCACGGCGATGATCGCCGTATCTGATAATACTGCGACCAATGTACTATTGGACTTAGTAGGGTTGCCCACGCTTCAGGCATGGATTCAGGAGCCGGAGATCCAATTTGAACGGTATATGATGCGACCGATCAAAGACAAAGAGAACCGCTTGACACCCTCGGTGGCTGCCAAACTGCTACTAAGGTGTGTGGAACGAGAAGAAGCTGCACTAGGATTTTCACCTTTAAATCAGCAGCAATTTCAAGATGGATTAGCGGGGAATTTTGCTGAAACTGCGCAGCCTTCTTGCCGCATTTTTAATAAGACAGGTCGTCTTGACCGCATCGAACACGATGTAGCATATTTACAAGCCAATGAAACGACGATCATCATTGCGGCATTTTCCTATGATAAAGCCGGTAGTGGCCGAGGGATCAGTTGGCTAAGAGAAATTGGTCAAACAGTCTATCAGCAGTATTTTAAGTAAAATACGCTGCGTATCGAGTGCCTCTGAGTGAGGATCGATACGCAGCGTATTAATTATTTACAACAATAAAATCCCCCATATCATAGCGGTGCCGTGATTGGGAAAATTCAAAAGGCGTCCCATCGCCGAGGTAAACCGTTTGTTCCACTTCTAAAATGGGATCGGTGGCAGCACAAGCTAAGTATTGCTGGTCGTAGGTGTCTGCACGATCCGCTTTGATACGACGGACAGATGTTCCAATCGAGGAGTGGAGTTGGTTCGTGATGTAGCTATAGACGGAAGAGGCTAAGACTTCTTCGGTAATGCCAGGAATGACATGAAGCGGCATGATGGTATATTCTAAAACAACGGGTATATCGTCAAATAGACGCAAACGAACGATATCATAAATTTGCTGGTCACTGCGAATGTTTAGTTTTTCTTGTTCTTTCTCATCGGGAAAAAGAATGGCAAAAGAAATGATCTTGCTGGTGATCTTTCCTGTTTCTCCAAGGCGCTTGGTCAGCCCGCGATTGATCTTGGCGTTGTAATCGAAGGTTGAATAGGAATCCCTGATAAACGTACCCGTGCCTTTTTTACCGTAAATAATGCCTTCCATTTGTAAAATATTCAATGCTTTTTGAATCGTCACGCGGCTCGTTTGATAATCCGCAGCCAGTTCGGATTGCTTCGGCAATTTTTTCTCTTCTTCGTAAAACCCGTGATTGATTTTGCTCCGTAAATCGGCAGCGATGTCATGGTAGTTCGCCATTTGCTTCACCTCAAAATAATAATAAGTGATAAAACGAAGTATGTAAACTTGGAGCTTTACATACCCTGTTTTGAAGGCTTTTCCTGCGTTTACATTCTTCAGGAAATGAATTACATTTGTAATGTAATCGTTTTCTGACAATTGAAGAATAGGGGTATAGGAGGGAGTTTTATGCAAGGATTTATGGATCGACTCGCTGACGTTTTAGGAAAGTTTGCCAATAGGATCAACAATTTACGCTACATCATGGTCATTAAAAATGCTTTTGCTGCTTTGATTCCAGTAATCATTACAGGAGCGTTTGGTACATTGTTTTCAGCAATGGTTTTTGATGCTGAAAATGGATTGGCACAAATCGAGGCACTGCGCTTTTTAGAAAGTTTAAAACCGATCTCATCTGCGGTCAGTTATGTGACGTTGAGTTTCTTAACGATCTATGCAGTGTTTCTGATTGGGATTGAGCTAGCAAAATTAAATAAGATTTCTGGGGTCTTTCCAGGAATTATCGCAGTGATGTCTTATCTTTCTGTTAATCCAATGATCTTTGAATTTTTGCACGAAGATGCGACGGTGGTTGCCGAAAACGTGCTGGCTAAGCAATATACTGACACGAAAGGCCTATTTTTAGGCATGTTCGTTGCGATCGTTTCCATCGAGCTTTATGCGTGGTTAGGAAGACAAAAACGGCTGCAGATCACGATGCCTGATAGTGTTCCAGGGAATGTTTCGGCAAGTTTTTCGGCATTGTTTCCAACGATTTTCACCGTGACCATCATCGCCACCGCTGGTTTTGCTATCAAAGCACTCACAGGGATGTATGCTTACGATATCATCTACAATGTCGTCCAACGACCACTGGAAGGGATCGTCCAAGGATTACCAGGTATCTTGTTGTTGATGTTTATCGCACAAGTCTTTTGGGTCATCGGGATTCATGGGAACCAGATGGTCAAACCCATTCGCGAACCATTGTTGTTGGCAGCGATCGCTGTCAACACGGAAGCTTTTGAAGCTGGAAAAGAAGTACCCAATATTATTACGATGCCGTTTTGGGATATGTAGATGAGTATGGGCGGCTCTGGGGTTACGATTGGGTTGCTGATTGCGATTTTGATCGTCGGCAAGCGGGAGGACATGCGCCAAATCACTAAATTGTCATTAGCACCTGGGATTTTCAATATCAATGAGCCAGTGATCTTCGGAATACCAATTATGCTGAATCCCATTTTGGCGATTCCCTTTATCCTCACACCGTTAGTAACAGGAACGATTGGGTACGTGGCGACAAGCCTAGGCTTTGCCGCTAAAGCGGTGGTAATGGTCCCATGGCCGATGCCACCGATCGTCAATGCATATCTAGCTACTGCTGGGGATATCGGGGCTGTCATCACGCAAGTGATCTGTATTATCGTAGCGATTTTGATCTATCTGCCTTTTGTTTTGGTAATGAATCGTACGACCAATGAAGTTGCATAAAGGAGTTTTGCAAAAATGGTAAAAATACCTGAGACATTTATTTTAGGCGCTGCTTCGTCTGCTTGGCAGACAGAAGGCTGGCAGGGAAAGAAAGAAGGGCAAGATTCGTATCTCGACCGCTGGTACAAAGAAGAACGATTTGTTTGGCATAATGGCTATGGGCCGGCTATTGCGACGAATTTTATGGAAAAGTTTTCGGAAGATATCCAACTGATGCAGGAGGTTCATTTGACCCATTACCGAACATCGATCAACTGGGCGCGCTTCTTTACCGACCATGAACAGCTGATCGTTGACGAAGACTATGCTGCTCATATCGATCAGCTTATCGACCAATTGCTTGCGGCTGGCGTCGAACCGATGCTTTGTTTGGAACATTATGAACTGCCAGCTAGTTTGATGGATGCCTATGATGGCTGGAGCTCGCGGAAAGTGGTCGATCTATATACCCGTTATGCCGAAATCGCCTTCGAGCGTTACGGTGATCGAGTCAAACAGTGGTTTACCTTCAATGAGCCGATCGTTATTCAGACTCGTTGCTATCTCGATGCGATCCGCTGGCCCCATGAGCAAAACACAAAAAAATGGATGCTTTGGAACTATCACAAAGTATTGGCGTCCGCCCAAGCGGTGGCTGTCTATCATGAAAAGGGCTACGAGGGGCGCATCGGTTGTGTGCTAAATCCAGAAATGGTTTACGCACGCTCTTCCTCACCGGAGGATCAAAAAGCGCAAAAAATGTATGATCTCTTTTTCAACCGGATCTTTTTTGATCCAATGGTCAAAGGTCATTATCCAGAGGAACTTATCACACTTTGCCAAACCTATGACATCTACTTTGATCCGACAGAAGAAGATTTGGAAACGATCCGCACCCATACGGTGGATTTCTTAGGGGTCAATCAGTACTACCCGAAACGCGTGCGGGCACCACGATATCAATGGCATTCGGATACACCATTTCATCCAGAAATGTTTTATGAGACATTTGATTTGCCAGGAAAACAAATGAATAACTCCCGTGGCTGGGAAATCTATCCGAAGGTCATGTACGATATGGCTAATTATCTTAAAGAAAATTATGGCAATATTCCATGGCTGATCACTGAAAATGGTATGGGGCGGGAAAATGAAGAACAGTATATGGATGCCACAGGTCAAGTCCAAGATGATTATCGGATTCAGTTTATTACCGAACATCTTTACTGGCTGCTAAAAGCCGTCGAGGAAGGCGCCAACTGCGAAGGTTATATGCTTTGGGCATTTACCGATTGTGTTTCACCTATGAATGCATTTAAGAACCGCTATGGTCTCGTCCGAATTGAGTTAAATGAAGAACGGACCCGGTCATTAAAAAAATCAGCCGCTTGGTATCGTTCCCTTATTGATGAACGGTGGCTTCCATTTGAAGAAAAGCCATTGATTCTGTAATAAAAACCCACGATTATTTCCTAATCCTAAAGGAAATAATCGTGGGTTTTCAGTTAAAAGGGTTGTTTATGAGGAGCAAGTTTCTCCCAGTCAAATATGACACCAATCCCTGGTTCTTCTGGTGCAATCGCACGGCTATCGGATGGATCGATCACTAATGGTCTCGTGGTGTATTGATCGATTGGAAAACTGTGCATTTCAAGATACCCAGCATTAGGCATCGCCGCCAGTAGACTGACGTGTAATTCCTGCATGCCATGTGTAGAAACAGATAAGTTACTTGTTTGTGTTAAGGCAGCAATTTTCAACCAGCCGGTGATCCCACCGCAATTGGAAGCGTCGGGTTGTGGAAAATCGACATTGCCATATTTGATCATATGAGCAAACTCAATAGGGGTGCGCAAGTTTTCCCCGCCTGCGACCGCAATTTGCCCTTCTTTAGCGATACGAGCGTAGCCTTCGTAATCTTCGGGGATCGTTGGTTCTTCAAGAAACAAAATGTCATAAGGCGCCATCAGTTTGGCGGCTTTGATCGCTTTTTCAACAGACCAGCTCATGTTGGCATCCACCATAAAGACAACATCGGGACCAATCAATTCTCTGACCGCTTTTATTCGAGCAATATCTTCGGCAAGTGTTTTTTGGCCCAATTTGATTTTGACCGCTTTTAATCCCATGTCTAAATATTTTTGATTATTGGCTAAGAGTTTTTCAAGAGAAAAGTTTAGATCGATCGCACCACCATAGCATTTGACTTTGTTACTTGCGCCGCCTAAAAGTTTGTAGAGGGGTTCTTGTGCTTTTTTCGCGCGTAAGTCCCATAAGGCAATATCACAAGCCGCAATGGCGAAACTCGCTAAACCGCCTCTGGCAACATAGTGAATGCCCCAGTTCATCTGATCCCACAAGGCCTCCACACATGCTGGATCTTTCCCTAAGAGGATTGCTTTTAGTTCTTTGTCGATCAGTTTGGCAATCGATTCGCCACCGAAGCCACCAGTATACGTATAGCCCACACCTTCACGTCCCTCATCAGTAACGATCTTGACGATAGGCACTTCAAAGTGGGTGTGTAAGCCGTGCTTCGCATCTTCCATGATTTCCGGAAGAGGTATCCGATAATACGCTGTTTGTACATCTGTAATTTTTGCCATTAAAAATCCTCCTCAAACTAATGTTCACGTGTGCATTTTAATGTTAACGTTTGCATAATCATGTTAGCATGGGAACGCGAGATTGACAAGACAAAAATCGCTCAAATTCAATACTTAGGAAACAAGAATGTCTCTTTTTAAGAGGTCATTCACTTAGGAGCGAAGCTAAAGGACCTCTTCAGAATATAAATAGAAATTGAAGAGATGTTATAAGAAATGAATTGAAAACCTTATAAATTGTCATAAAAAGGTATTTAATGTAATTTATAGACATATTTATTGAATAAAAATCATTTTTGTATTATGATTATCTTAACAACGAGCAATGAAGAGTACTGGGGCAGATGAAAGCTTGGGGAAGTCTTTTATTTGGGATACCTAGTACTCTTATCTTTCTTCAACGACAAGTGAAATACAAAAGAACGACTGAACTTCTTTGGTTCAGTCGTTCTTTTGTATTTCATAAAGCGAGCGAGAGTAACTTGTAGTAAGGAAGAAAAAGTTTTTTCTCAATTGACAAAAGAATAATCATTGGCGGTTAAAACAGTACGAGCTTGTTCTACCTGATGCTCCTTGATTAAAATATAATCAGTATTGAAGGTAGAAACAGCAAAAATACTGATTGACTCCTCGGCTAGAAGGGAAGAGATTTTTGCAATAATGCCAATCAAGCTAAAATCCAGCACACCAATTATTTTCATCGCTTTCCATCCATCTTCTCTGTTTAGCGTTTCAGCTGGAACGTTTGCAGTTGGTAACACCAAAGAAAGTTCTTCTGACGTATGGGCAAAAAAAAGAGGAACAATCTTCAGTATCGAAGGATCAATACTCTTTACTTGGATGACAGAAAAAGAGGGAGCCAGTAAGGTTAGTTTCATCTAATCACGTCCTTCGTTTGATGCAAACATCATATCAAAGGATAAGAACGAAGGGAAGGCGATTATCATTTGATCACGTACGATTCTAAGCGTTGTGTCGTTTCTGCGAGGCATAACAGACGGGTAGATTCTATGCAAATGAAAATAAGCGGTTAAAACTGATGGGTATACCTCTGTTTCTGGAGAAAAAGAAATATCAATTGGATCCGCAATCTATGCTGAATCAGATTTGAAATCAATCGAGTTAATAGAAAATAACTAGCACTCAATCATAAATCAATGGTTGAGTACTATTATTGTACATAAAATTATGGTGGACAGAGGAATGGAACATAAATCACTAATTGTTTGATTGGAAGAAAAATTGATACTGAGGATCATAAAGAGAAGAAGGAACATGCTAAATTTTACGAAGACCTTACAAGATTCAAGAAGAAGGTAAAGAACGCTTTGTAATATTTTGATCAACTTTAGTCAAGGAGGTGTGATGAATGGATAAATTTTTCAACTTTATTGAAAAAGGACTTTCCGAAGAAATTAATTTTTTTTGTTTTCCATAGATTTGGAACATTATTTAGTCGATCACTACGAGGAAATGTATACCGAAAACAAGGAAGCTACATTGTATCTGAATGATTTACTTCCTGATGAGGCTGAGAAAATGGAGCCTGGAATAAATCCAGATAGTTTTTGTGAACGAGTAAAGGAAATTGTAGAGAAATCGAAAACAATTTAATTAGCACTTTTTTTACTGAGGCAGAGTCATATCAAGCCAGCAACGAACTATCATAGATTGCTGATGATCAAGCAGATTATGAAACTTACATCAAGCTTTGATGAAAAGAAACATCTTCAAAAAATTTCATGCGATGAGGCAGGGAAAATAACTATTGTAGAAGCAAAGAAAGCCGTTGAGAACGCAAAACAGGAGTGGAAAAAAGTGTATCTAAAGATACTAAGGAGTAAAAAGCCTTAAATCAAAAATAGAGTAAAAAAATCAGCCCAAGAAAAACTCGTAAAAAAGAGATTCGTATACAATTTGGTGAGAAGGTACACCATTGAAGAGCATTGATTGCTTAAAAAAAGCATCTGACTTCACTTGAACAAATAATGTAGGTTCAATCGGTATAAGAAATACAATCTAAGAAAAGCGAGGAATAGCACATCGGTTTAAAGCTGATAATTAACCACCATTTGACTACCAAACATGAAAAACTACGAAAAACATTGTGGAACTGAAAATACAAAAAAAGTGTTAAAAACCTCTTTAAATCAAGGCTTTGAACACTTAGGAAAAACTACGAAAATCTAATTGATTTAAGCTTATGGAGATGGCGGGAGTCGGTAAAATGCTGATATCATAATGCTTTCAGCTTTTTGACTACCGAATTGACTACCAAAATTAAAAATCCACATAAGTATTGAATCTATTTGCCAGCTGTTCTTTTGCAGTTTTTGAAACGTGAGTATACACATCCATCGTGGTCTGAATATCAGAATGACCTAATCTCGATTGAACATCTTTGATAGATGCCCCGGCTTCAAATAGGAGAGAAGCGTGAGTGTGACGAAAACCATGTATTGAGATCTGTTTAAAATCGTCGGGTAATTTTTTCATTGTGACTAGGTACCATTTTCTGGGTTTGGCTGGCGAAAGAATTCCACCGTCTTCACTTTGAAAGATTAAACCATCCGGAGATTCCTTTTTGAACTCCTTTAATATAGCAATCGTTTTGTCATCTAATGAAATCCTACGAATAGAAGAAGGAGTTTTTGGAGTTTGAATATAGAGTCCGCTAGCGCTTCTTGATACGGCTTTATTAATGTTGAGTGTTTGATTTTTGAAATCAATGTCATTCCATTTTAGCGCTAGTGATTCACCTTTTCGTATGCCGGTGAAAGCCAAGAGACGAAAGTAAACATATGCTCTAAAATTGCTATCACTTTCTAAAGCTGCCATAAATTGTTTTAACTCTTCTTTATCGTAGAAGTTTAAATCCTTATCCTCGGTTATTTCTTTTTTTCTAACAGGTTTCTTTATTACCTTAGTTGGGTTCATGTTGATCAGTTGCATGCGAATGGCGTAGTCGAAAACTAGACCAGCATAATTCATGACCATGCTTGCTCGCACCAATTTTTTATGCCAAATGTTCATTTGGGTTTGTACATCCATAGGCTTTATTTCTAAAATATTTCTTTCACCAAATGCTGGAAGTATATGATTCTTAAAAACTCGTTCGGTCTTTAATAGAGTTGAGGCTTTAACTGTTGATCTATACTCCTCATACCATAAGTCATATATTTCTTCATACGTTTGAATCTCGGGTTCCTCAGCAACCTCTTGCTTTTGCATACCATTTACTTCTAAATCAGCTATTGCTAAGCGAGCTTCTCTTGTTGTCTTAAAACCACGCCTTGTTGTTCGGATTGGCTTTCCTGTATCTGGATCTGTCCCTAGATACAGTTGAAACATATAAGCTTTTTCGCCATTTTTTTTGATGTACTCTTTTATTCGGATATCTTGTTCTTTCCTAGCCAATTGCTTCAACTCCTAGAATTTGTTACAATAGGCGTGACCTAATAAGCCTATTGTTTATTTTGTTATCACGCTCTCTGTCCGCCAAGATTGAGGAGCGTGTTTTTTTATTTATTCATCCCATGTAGCAGGACCGTAAGTAACGGAATATGGTGCATTCCCTTTGGAAGAAAAATGCATAACCACTGTTGCTTTTTTGCCACCTGCAATAGAATTAGGAATATTATTTGAATATGTCGAAGCATCGAAAGTCGCTAATTCTGAGTTTCCATCGTACAGATCAAATGTTTGCGCATTAAAGTCTATTGGTTCGTTCGAAGTATTTTCTACTATCGCTGTTACAACAACAGGATGCTCACCATCTTTAGGATCGTTTAAAGATACTGAATCGTCTGCTTTTACTTCCGTAACAGTAATCCTTTCATTAGTTGTAAAGTCAGCAGGTTCTCCGTATTTAAATGAGCTTGTCGATGATGCTGAGCTGCCATCTTCTTGGGTAGCAGATGTACCTTCGAATAAATTCTCAAAATTTGCTATTCGTTCAGAGAGCTCACTGTTTTCTGATTTCAGTTTTGAATTCTCGGTTGTTAAACTATCCACTGTATCCTGTAAATCTGAATCGTTGGATCCTCCTGCTTGACCATTCTGTCCACTGCATCCGGAAAGTAACAACGCACTAAACAAAACCCCAAAGATTACTTTTTTCATTTTTTTTCCTCATTTCTTTGATATAATAATTTTGTAATCTCTAAGAAATGAGTTTCCCTTATCGAAGCTGTAACTTCGGTAGGGGTATTTTTTCATCCATAGTTTAGCATGCTTTCTCGAACGTAACTTTCGAGATTCCATGGTATGTTGTAATATTCCATGAACTTTACTGCATTTAGTTGCTCTCTCTCTAGATCATATTCGTTTGACCAAATAAATAGAAGTATTTCTATGGCTATCCGATTAGCTTCAAATTCTAACTTTCTCCTACTGTAATCTGTTGCATTATAATAAGCAGAAAGTTCTTCATGCTTTTTGATACAATGACCTAACTCATGAGATATCTCAAAATCAGAATTACTCTCAAGTAGTTTATCGCTTAAAAAAATAGCTTTTTCCTTTGCATAATAAATACCACTTCGATTCATTTCCACAAAATATAAATCCAAACCCATATCATTTACTAGCTTTAGTAAATGCCGATTGACCTCAAACACAAACATCACATCACTTTACTTTTTTTCAGCAGCACGTTTAGCAGCCAAAACAGATTTTAAAAATTCAACCTCTTCATCTGTCACAGGTTCACCATCGAATGCAAAAATACCATATTTTTCAGCCAAGTTTGGTTTCTCTTCGCGTCCTAAAAGATAATCGACAGTTACATCGAAGTAATCTGCAATTTCCTGCAAACGTTCCGCAGAGGGGTTGGAGTTTTTTAACCTATAGAGCACATTTTTTCCGTAACCTAATTCTTCTTCAACTTTGTTTAATGATTTTCCTTGTTTCTTTGCTAATTCTTTTATTCTCTCAAACGTTGTCATATCAATATTCCTTTCGTTCAAGAAAAAATATTTAACATTATTTGTTAAAAATAGTTGATTAAATTAACAAATGGTGTTAATATCATTCTTGTAAACAAGTTTAACAACTAAAAAGACAACAAAAACACTATTGATACTAAAATGCCAACCGCCAAGAAAGCTTTTAAATCAATGTTTTAAAGTCTTATTTAACTATGTTTAGATTTTAACACTACGTGTTAAAATAGTCAACTAAGTTTAATGCATTGTTGTTAAATTTGTTTACAAGTTCATGGGAAAGGAGTTTCAAAATGGCTGACATTGCGGAAATTACCCAAAAAGATAGAGAAAAAATCAAAACGTATGTTGAAAATTCAAATTTCCTAACATACAAGATGCTTGCAGACAGATTCGGAATCGATAAGAGCTACCTGTCTTTAATTTTAAATGGCAAGAGAACATCCGCCGAAGCTAACAAGATTATCGATTCGATTATAGCGATGTATGAACTTTGAGATAGGAGGGAGATTATGCCTGAAATTGATGAAAAAACTATTCAACTTATTTTGAAAAAGTACATTCCTAAGCGATACCTGAATCAGCGTGAGGCTTGTATTTATGCTGGGACAAGTCCAAAGACGATGAATGCATGGATTAAGCGAGGACTGAAACAAATAGTATTTGATGATGATAGTAACCCCAAATATGATGTTCGAGATATCGATGCTTTCATGGAAGAACACAAAATCGGGATCGGGAAGTGATTGTATGAACTACACATTAGAACAAGAGCTAATGATCCACGGTCTTATCAAAGAAAAGATGAGAACTTTACACGATCAACTTAACGATCGGAAAGTACCACTGACTGACACACAGCGAGATCTATCGATTCGGGAATTAAGGAGTTACCAAGAGTTGATTTATCAGAATCGGCTTAATCGGCAAATAGAATTGAGGTGATTTTATGAAAGGTTTACGAAGATCAGCATTCATCATCACAATATTCTTTCTAGGCGTTTGGTTCGGAAACCATCGTCAATTGCCAGATTGGGCAATCATAACATTACCAGTGTCAAGCATGTGGTGGTTTTTCAAGTATGACGAGATTGCTTATAAGAGGTGGTTAAGGAGGGGAATGCAAAATGCTAATAGAAGAAAAGCTTCATCAGTTCCAATGCAAGAGCTGCAATAGAAAAACGCTTATCAATGCTACAGAATTGAAAAAATGTGAGCCGTGGAAAGGTCCCTACTGCACGAAATGTGGCAGACGTCTCAAGGAAGTCAAGAAAGTATACACAAAAAAATAGCGACTCCGCCGGCAAGCATAGAGTCGCATACAAAACATATCTGGCTACATTGTAGCACGAGAGGAGAAATTTTCAAATGATTACTATTACTGGACTTAACGATGACATCTATACAGCAATGCTTGGGAACGCTCAAGAGCGAGTAATTGATAGCATCATGACTGCTGCCAGCCAAGGGCGCACAAGCATTACGATTGCTAGTAAAGGACTAACGCCAGGGTTCTTGTCTCAACTTCAGAACGAAGGTGTGGACAATCTGGTAGAACAAGACGGACGTTACAAATTGTTTTGGGAATTCTAGGAGGGCTTGCAATGGGCGTGGTAGAAGGAGCTAGGAAACAAATAAGAAAAATGGAACACATTATTGATCAAATCAACGAGGCGGAAGATTTGCTAGTAAGTCTAAAAACACCTGCGTTGCATCCTATCAGTAATGAATTAATGAATGACATCGAAATAGGCATTTCTACTCACTTCATGGGCAGTGGCTATTTTAAAGAAGATGCCAAGTATCGATGTCACCGAGTTCATATTGGAGAAGATCTAGGAATCAAAGATATTCAAGGGCAAATTAGGGATCTGGTTGCGGAATCCTGTGAAAAACGAATTGAAGAATTAAAATCCGAATTGCGAAATATGATTTTTTACGCTGGTGATCGCCATGAATGATTTTGATTCATTAGGCGCTCGTCAACAGCCTGAAACTGAACCAAAGCAGATCGCTGTGGATTGGAAAGGCGAACCGCTATACAAAGGCGACTTCGTCTACACAACTGATTTGGGATTGGTTCATGAAGATCAGATTATTGACTACGTAAATGAAAACTACAGAAAAATAAATGTTGGAGGAATTTAAAAATGGCAAATGATTTAACTCAAACAACACAACGTTCATTAGACGAGCAAGTAATTGGCAATCTAGATCGGTTAAAAGATCAAGGGTTAGAAATGCCACCAAATTACAGCCCACAGAATGCATTAAAGAGTGCTTTCTTTGAACTTACAAACAACACAGCAGGCAACTTGCTTCAAGCGGCTGCTAACAACCAAGAAACGAAGACATCAATTTCTAATGCCCTGTTGGACATGGTTATCCAAGGCTTATCGCCTGCGAAGAAACAATGTTACTTCATCAAGTATGGAAACAAAGTACAGCTTATGCGTTCATATTTTGGCACCATGGCAGTTCTTGATCGAGTAACAGGCGGAGCTGACATCACTCCTGTAGTTGTACGAAAAGGCGATGATTTTCAAGTGGGTATGGATGGACCAAACATGGTAGTCACTAAACACGATACCAGTTTTGAAAATCTAGATAATGAAATAGTTGCTGCTTATGTAGTGATCAAGCTTGCTAATGGCAAGCAAACCACAACAGTCATGACCAAGAAACAAATCGATCAGAGTTGGGCTAAGTCAAAAATGAAGGGATCTGGACCTCAAAAAGAATTTCCAGAAGAAATGGCAAAGCGTACGGTGATCAACCGAGCAGCTAAAGCTTTAATCAACACGAGCAATGACAATGATTTATTCGTTCAGGCTGCAAAAGATACACTTGAAAATGAATTTGATGATCGTGAAATTAAACCTGCAGAACCGGTAAAGGTTCAAGCGATTGAAAATAAACTCCAACAGAAAATGGGTATTAAGCAAGCAGAACCAGTTGAAGAATCATCACCAATCGAAGACTTGATGAAACCGAAAGAGGCTGTTGAGCAGGAGGAGGACGAACAACCAGTTGATTTGGAATCGTTAGAAAAAGCAGCAGAAGAAGCAGAACCTGTCCAAGGTGATCTCGGCATAATTCCTAACTTTGACAGAGAGGAAGGTATCAGCGATGAAGGAATCCTCAAAGAAGAAGATTATCCTTTCTGATGATAATTACTACGGAAATGAAGCGGACTGGCAATACATGTCGGTATCTCAATACAAAAACTTTCTCAAATGTCCTGCGGCTGCTTTAGCCAAACTAAAAGGTGACTGGCAACCATCATCTGATCCGATCGCTTTATTAGTTGGAAATTACGTCCATTCTTATTTTGAGGACCTAGCTGTTCACGAAAAATTCAAGGAAGAAAATAAAAACAGGATGTTTTCTTCTAGAAAACCTTATGGACTTTTGAAAGATTTCAAGATCGCTGAACAGATGATCGACCGATTGATTATCGAAGATGCGTTCCTGAATTTATATCAAGGCGAAAAAGAAGTGATCGTAACTGGGGAACTGTTTGGTGTCGATTGGAAGGGGAAAATTGATTGCTTAAATCTCGAAGATGACTATTTCGTAGATATCAAAACAAGTAAAGATATTCATGAAAGAAAATGGAATGAGGTTTACGGTCAACGCTGCACCTTCATTGAAAATTTTGGGTACGTCTTGCAGATGGCTGTTTACTGCGAATTACTCAAGCAGCAATACGGAAAAGATTTCGTTCCTATAATCGCAGCAGTTTCTAAGCATACACCAAGCGAAGCGAAGTTGATCACGCTGGACGAGGATAAAATGTCGTTCGAGTTAATCAACTTAAGAGACAACATCGATCGTATTCAACGGATAAAAATGGGTGAAGAAAAACCAGAAGCTTGTGGAACTTGTGAGTATTGCCGGGCGAATCAACGAATAACCGGATTTACAAGTATGAACGACTTGTAAGGTGGTGAGTAAATGACCGGAGGATGGATAAAGCTTTACCGCCAATTACTTGAAAAACCAATATGGCAAGAATCTACACCAGAGCAAAAAGTCATATTGATCACACTTCTTTCTATGGCGAATCATGAGGAAAAAGAATGGGAATGGCAAGGTGAACCTTATAAAGCTAGTCCTGGTCAATTCGTCACATCACTAGAAAGTATCAAAAGAAAATGCGGTAAAGGGATCTCTATGCAGAATGTAAGGACTGCTCTAAAGAGATTTGAAAAATACGAATTTCTAACAAACAAACCAACAAACAAAAATAGGCTTATAACCATTGTCAATTGGGAGGTTTACCAGTCTAAGGACGTTGACCTAACAAAGGAAGTCACAAGCAACTCACAAGCAACTAACAAGCAGCTAACAACTAACAAGAACTATAAGAATGATAAGAATGATAAGAATAATAATAGTCCTCGCAACAAACGCAAAAAGCGCGTTTACGAAGACGACGACCCTAATAAAATTCTGGCAAAGACTCTTTTCAAACTAATCAAAAAGAACCAAGACATCAAAGAACCGAACCTTGATGATTGGGCGAATACAATTCGATTAACAATCGAATCAGACAAACGATCAGGAAAAGAAGTTCAAGAAATGATTGTGTGGGCTTCTCAACATGAATTTTGGAGCACTGTTGTTTTGTCACCTTCAAGTCTAAGAAAGCATTTTGACAAAATGAAGGCTCAAAAGGACAAGCCTAGAGCAACAAGCGGAACTAACAAACTACAAAATACAGGTTCAGATGAGTATGATGATCTGCCTATATAGATTGAGGTGAAAAATGGAAAGCATAGCCAAAGGTATGCAGATTCTGATAGAAAAAGTACTCATTGTAAGGGGCGAATGTCCAGAGTGCGGCGGTAACTTGTATGGCTATCGTGCAAAAAATAAAGATGGTTCGGAACGGTGTGCGCCTACGTGTATGAAATGCGGATTTTATGATCTTAAACGCAAAGAAGATATTCAAACGGAACGCATCTACAACGAAAGCCTAAAAAACAAAACACTCAATTTCTTTAAATTTGGGTCAGTGATTACCGACAAATCTTTGTTTGACTGTTCTTTTGATAATTACAAAATTATTGATGTTGAAACAGAGACTGCTGTCAATATCACGAAAAGTTTTGTAGAAGCTGTACTGAGTGGTGAACCCAAACATCTTGCTTTGAATGGAAAGTCAGGTAGCGGTAAAAGTCATCTAGCCATGGCTGCTACTTGGGAAATTATTAAACGGTCAGATTATGACAAAAAATGTCTGTTTATTAGCTATCGTGAATTGTTGGAGCAAATCAAGTATTCATTCAATGACGAGCAATTGAGAAAGGAAATTCAAGGTTCGCTAATGAAAGACATTAAAACAGCTGATCTTGTGGTGATCGATGATTTGGGGTCTGAACTAGGAGGAACTACTTATAGTAGTAGCACGAATTTCAATAATGACACATTGAACTCAATCTTAGAAGCTCGCCAAAATCAGGCGATTATTTTAACTACAAATTTGACTGGAAAAGAAATGAAGAACGCATATGGAGAAAGAATAGTATCTCGATTATTCAAAAATTCAAAAGGATTCGCATTTAAGTTCGTAACTACAGCAGATAAACGATTAAGGGCGGTGTAGCTATTGGTTACAAAAACTAGAAGTAAGTACGGAAATACTAAACATGAAGTAGATGGCATTCTCTTTGATTCAAAAGCCGAAGCCAGATACTACAAAATCTTGAAACAAAAAGGGATGAGCTTTTTACCAATATCAGATAATTTTTGCGAAATGCAAAAAAATATGATCTTGCAAGATGGATTCTATAGTGACGGATTGAAGGTAGCGCCAATACATTATCGAGCGGATTTCGTCATTTATGAAGAAGGCAAGCTGGTTAAGGTAGTCGATGTCAAAGGATATCAAGATGCAATCTCAATGTTGAAAATGAAGATGTTTGCTAACCGCTATGGGTTCCCAGTGACCTTTGCAAAGTTCAATTCTAAAACCAATAGATTCGAGGAAATGAGTTGCTTTGAATCAGCTCGTCAGCAGCGCAAAAGAGCAAGCGATCGTCGCAAGAGAAAATTGGAGGGAACCAAGTGATGGAGAAGTCTAAAGAATGGTATGTTCAATTTCTGGACGTAAACGGCGATGTGAAATATCAAATCAGCCAAACCTGTACCGAATCAAAAGCAGTGACACTCGCTCGAAAGCTAGAACAGATGTGGCGAACACGACCGGCAAACGAACGGAGTAGCAAGAAACAATCGAAGTTAGTTGCAGTTCGATCTAGAAAAAATCTTTTATAAAAAACAATTTGGAGGAAAACAAAAATGACTAAACAAGTAAACTTTCGACCAGAGGTAAAAAAGGCTACATCAAAATCAAACGGAAACGTGGAAGTGCTACTAGTGGTAAACAATGGATCACTGAAAGGCCGCTATGACGATTTGAGCGACTTTTTAGGCAAGACAGTATCAGTTACTATCCAACCTGAAACAGTCGGCTACACGCTTCCTATCAATAAACAGACTAAACGTCCGAACGTCAATTATGCAGTAAATAGCGATGGAACAATTGAGGTCTTGAAAGAAGAACAAACTTCATTAGATGTGGGTGATGGTGTTGAAGAAATTGAAATGGTTGAGATCCAAGTTTCCAAAGATACTATTGATGAATTCATCAAAACCGCTACCTCGTTACCGTTACCAGACAGCATCACAATCAATCCTCGTGATGTATTAATTCAAATTGATGAAGGCGAGAAAATTTCCGAAGTAGCTGCTGTTTATGAAATGTCTGAAGATGCATTGATTGATCAGATTGAGATCTCTCGTCAATACTTCGCACCATTCGCTGATACTTGGAGCAAGAAAAAAGATGAAGTTATCTTCAAAGAGTTTTCAGGTGATTCGGATGGGAATGAATGACGGCAAAATAATTATTCTGGAAGATGCAAAATTCTATTGGAACGTTGGTGTGATTAACCAAGCAAAAGATCTCTTTGATAAAGGGTTTAAGCCTAGCGAAGTTGCTCAAATCATGAATGAGAAATTGATCGATGTTGGTTTATTGTACCTTCACTTGTTGGAAAGTAACCAGATTAAGTAGGTGATCCCATGAAATGCAATCGATGTAAAGGCGAAAGGATTATTTGGGGAAAAGATATGTTTGACCGGGCAGTAGCAATCAACTGTCCGGTCTGCAATAAAGATGGTGCTGCTGTTCGCAAAGAAACGAAGGAGTGGGGAAATGGACATTCTCGAAGTATTTTGGACAAACGTTGACTGGCACTTAAAAACTAAGGAAGTAACTTTGAGAAAAACTCACGAAATCGCAAGACAGAGAAGAGCTGGCATTCAATTGCGGACTGTCGAAGATATAGCCAAATCTTTAAAGATCGATGATTATTCGATACTTTTTGAACAAATAGATTGAAATGAGGTCTGCTGTTGAAAAGTGTAGAAAAACTTATCAACCATATTTTGATGGATGTTGAACCGTTAATGGATTCTAAACAACTGAGACGGTTAAATGATGTTTTAACAATTGAGTGTTCGAAATATCTAATTACTGAACAGAAAAATGAGGTTATGATTTACGATGAAACTTCTGATATTGCAGCATATAAGCAATTCTTCGTTTCTAAGAAGATACAGGGACTTTCAAGCGGAACTTTGAATCTTTACATGCAGACAATCAATCTCTTCATGAGGAGCGTTAGGAAGCCATTCAGTGATGTTACTACTAACGACATTCGATTGTTTATTGCCAACAGGGAAATGATCGATAGGGTTAGCAAAGGCACGCTAGCAAGAGAACGAGGTTGTATTGTTCGATTCTTCAAATGGTTATGCAACGAGGAATATATCGCAAAAGATCCTGGGACAAGAGTAGAAGCCATCAAAGTACCCAAGCGTAGGAAACAGGAATTCAGTGAGCTAGAAGTTGAAAAGTTGCGATCGGCAACAGCAAATTCTAAAGAAGCACTTGTTATTGAACTGCTGCTGAGTACCGGATGTCGTGTCTCAGAATTAGTTTCACTGAATTTTCGGGATTACGATCAAGAAAATGATTCTATCACTGTCATTGGGAAAGGCAATAAGCAGCGAACGTTATACTTGAATGCGAAAGCGAAGATAGCTTTGAACCACTATCTGAAAGACATGCCACATATTACTGGTCCAATATTCTTCGGACAAACAGCAGGCAAGGAGATGACGTCTGCAGGAGTTCAGAAGCTAGTAAAGCGTTTGGGCAATCGAGCAGGTGTGGCAAATGTTCATCCGCATAGATTCAGACGTACTGCAGCCACCTTGGCAAGAAGGCACGGGATGCCGATCGAATTGGTGATGAACTTCTTGGGCCATGAGTCAATCGATACAACGCTGAAATATTCGATGATCGGCGACGAGGAATTAAAGCTGTCGCATCAAAAATTTGTTAGTTAAGAAGCGGAAGAAAGAGGTAATTTATGGGAGACATGGGCGAATATTGGAAAGATGTAAAACCGTATCTGAAGGAACGAAGGGCCCAACATGTTAATCGTATAGGTAACTCATCATTAAAAAATGTTGCAGCTTTAGGTTTTGAATTTAAGCATTATCCAAATAATCACCAATTTGCAATCAATACACCGAAAGGCATGATTGATTATTGGGGAACAACTGGTACTTGGATTGATCGTAAAACGAAAAGACGTGGTAAAGGACTGCATAGTTTAAGGAAATACGTTAGTGGCAGTTAGTCAGTAAGCGGAAGAAATTACCAACTTGGAAAGAAAAAAGACCAACACAAGTTGATCTAATTAATCCTTATAATGAATACTTCCATCTGGCTCTAGTCTTGGTGTAATTGCGACGCCTTTTCCGTCAGAACCGATAACAATTGTTTGAATATATTGTACCTGTGTCTCGGGATCAGTAATAACAAAGATTTCGTTGGTTCTGCCTTTATAAACTTTTTCAACTTCAAATTCAATATTGTTCGCCATAGAATCACTCCTTTTAAATAAAATACCATAATAAACAAACAAAATAAATAAATACTATAAATGTTTGTAGATATGAAAATTTAGTCATGACAGAGATAGCGGAATAGGAGGGGAAGAAATGACAGTTGCTGAACTAATTGAGGAACTAAAAAACTATCCATCTGATGCAAAAGTTACCACAACAGTTGGTGGGGAAGTATGCGAAGAACCTTGGTTGGAGTACAACGATAATTACAACATTCTTGATTTAGGCACCACATGATTAAATCAGTAATCCACCAAAATAACCAACTGAAGGAGTGAGGCAAATTGGCAATTTACGGAGTATACGAGCAAGATCAATTCGTTTTTGAGGGAACACCGCAAGAAGTGGCAAAACGGTTAGGTATCAAGATTGACACTGTTTTGTGGTATAGCACGCCGACTGGGATTGCGAGAATGAGCAAACTTAAGAAGAGACGGCGTGAGATTGTGAAACTGGAGGATTAGATTATGAAAGATGAAGATGTAGTTTGGCTTTATAGAGTTTTTGATACAAGTGAGATGGGAAAAGATGAACTTCAAAAAGAACTAGATAAATTTTCAAACAGCTTAACACCGCATGAAATTGCACACAGTGATGGACATTTATTAGTTGTAAGGTTTCAATCAGCGCTTAATCGAAATGCTTATTTAAAAGCTGCGGCTAATACGATGAGTTTTGGTGCATAGTTAGCTATCCGACGAAATAGCAGAAAGTAAAAAGAAAGAGGTAAATAGAGATGAGTAAAGATATATCAATAACAACAGATCAACAAGTAAAATTCTTGGATGAAACAATCCAGAAATTAGAATCATTCCGTCAATCGTTATCCAATGGAGAAGTAACTGTAGAAGATGCAATATTCCAAGACGAGCATACCGCGCCAACGATTGATGAAGCCGGTGGCCGGAATGTCTATGTGCGAATTGATTATCGTTTAACTGAAAAAACAGCAGAAAGCGAGGGGTGAATGTGAGTGAATTAGTAAATAAATCAGAGGTATTAGATATTTGGAATAATTATTGGATTACAGATATGACTACTCTGGATGCAGAAAATCAACTAAGGGAGTTGGCCACGGTAGAATTGAAAAGCGCTCCGCAACTCAACGAGAATCAGAAAGCACTAGTCATCTGGATGCAAGAAAATGAATGCTACACCGGTGACCCTCTGGAATCGATATCTGATTTATTTTTGGAAGCCACACCAAGTGACCATTTTCCTGATTTACCATTAAGTTGCGTAGAAGCTGCTTACCAAAGTTTGACCAATCAACAAAAACTGGAAATGGTAAGTGAGTATTTAAAACAGTATTCGGAACAGGAGGCAGAGTGATGACTCTTAGAGCAGTAGTCATTCGTGAGAAAAAAGAAGAGTGGGACTACACAGCTGCAACTGGTACTCGTTATTGCGTTAGTCGTGAGTACACTGACACAAAGACAAAAGGAAAATTTCATCAATGGATATCCGAATATGCTGCTAACGAGTATGGAGAAAGGTCAAATCTCTACGCAGTAGTAGAAATGAATGACGGAACGATATCGCTATACGAACATGATTTAATAAAGTTTATCGATTAATTCCGCAATCGTCAGCGATAGCAAACAGGAGGGATAAGAATGAAATACATCATTACCACTGACAACGAGGAACAAGGCTGGCTTGATTCTTTTAATGATTGGGCAAATTTTTCATACAAAATGAATCAAGAAGTCAAAGAAGAAGATCTGGATTCTGTAAGGAAAAATATTTACAGATTTAACAATGAGTTTGCTTGCGGGCCCGCTATTCGTTTGATTGAACAGGAGGGATAAGATGGTACCGAGATTTAGAGGTAGAAATATTGAAACAGGAGAATGGGTGTACGGACATCTATTTTACTTCAATGATGGTCGACACTTCATCAGCCCGAAAGGAACTGATGTTGTAGGAGGATATGGCGGAGCACCAGCTAAGTATAGATTAGAAAATTTGGTTTGTTTTGAAATTGTGCCAGAAACTGTTGGTCAGTCAACAGGCTTGAAAGACTTGAAAGGCGTTGAGATTTTCGAGGGAGATATAATAGTTTGGGAATACAGCGAAAAACCACAAGAAGTGTTTTGGGATAATTCAATCTGCGGTTTTTCTACAAAACATTATCACTTATGGAGAACGGTTAAAAAAGTAAAAGTCATCGGCAACATCTACGAAAACCCAGAACTACTGGAGCAAGCCAATGAAAACTAGCCACTCAATCATCATAATACTGCTGACAATCGCTGGCTTAAGTTGGCTATCCTATACAATAGTTGACCAGCAGAAGCAAATTGAGCAGTTACAAGAACAGCTGCAGCACGAGCAATTGAAGTACAAGATTATTATCAATGATCCGCTAGTGCGAGATGCGATGGAAAGTGGAGGATAAATGATGGACTTTGCAGTAGCGATTTTTCTCGCAGTCGTAGCGACAGTGGTTGCAAGTGTGATTTTCGGTAAAGAATTAGATGAAAAGGAGAAGCAAGCCATTGCCAAAGAAAAAATCGAAAGTAAAAAAGAAGAAGCGTAAGTTACTAGAAAAAGCCAAGGCGAACGGAACCATAAATAAAAAAGTCCTTGGCAAGACTTTGAAGAGTTTGATCATTGATGAAGAACATCAACATGGCTCACATTTTGATATATAAAAAAGCCACTACCTTTTGGGTAAGCGACCTATGACAAGACTATTTTACCATAAAGGGGTGGCGTTTGTGAGATTTCAATGGCTTAAAAACTACCAAGACTTAGAAGGACAAATACTCTTCATGAAATGGAATCTTAACAAGAGTAGGTTGGAATTAGATCGATGGGTCAACGGTGATTTAGCAAACGTGCGCCTTGAAAAAAATTCAAGATCATCATCGTTGGAAGAAAACATCAGGATCATAGAGAATGAACTAGAGCTGCTTGAAAAAGAAAAAGTTGAACTGATGGAATTGATTGATTCGTTCAGCGGTGCAGACAATCAAATTGTTAAATTAAAGTATATTGATGACATGGATGTTTATGATATAGCAGATGAGACAGGTTACAGCGTATCTTATATCAGAAAGCGGCATACAGAGATTCGCAAGACATTATCATTCGTGGATGAGTATGAGGCACGGCGAGAGGAACGCTTGAAGAAGCAAGAAGAAATGGACTACTATTCAGCGGATCAAGATCAATTAAGCTTGTTTTGACATTGCCACAAAATGCGACCTCAAAGCCTGTGTATATTTCTTGATTTAAACGGGGTATAGTAATAGCGTAGAAGAAACGGAGAAACGGTTATTGGACTACTCACACTAATCCAAATACCGAAAGGGGGCTAATCCCTCATCGCTTTACTTCTTTGACGGATACGAAAGACAGCACAATTTTTTGAAAGAGGTGAATCTCCTCATTTCGAAGTTCGCTAGTGCTGTCTTTTTATTATGTTTAAATGATAGGAGTTGTACTGATGAGATTACTCAAAACGTTAGATTTCACGGAACTAGAATGGATGATTAAAATCTATGACATCCAAAATCGTGCAAAGTATAAAAAGCAATTATTATGTGAGCGAATCGAAAAATCTTTAAATTTAAAAACACGGTTTATTTATAAGAGATTGTACTGGTAAAGGCACTGATTAACAGAGACGGGTACGTGAAATTCAAATAACAGTTAAGAAAGCTATCACCTTGATGTATAATCTTAAAAAAGGGGTGGAAGAATTTATGGAATCTATCGTATTAAACGATGTTGTGATAAATGCGTTTTTTACAATATTCGGTACAGTTATTGGAGTATTCCTCCAAAGAATCTATGATAAGAAAAACCGAAATGAAGATTTAAAACAGAAAAAAGCCGATGAAGCGAAACGAAAAATAGATGAAACTAATAGATTAAAGAAACAAGATGAAGATGATCTTGAGCTTATTTCTAGAACTTTTCTAATGTCTGCAGAAACCATGAATACCTATCATCAAAGGCTGAAGAGCGGAGGTTTTGATTATTTTGAGAATGAGACTTCAAGGATGGTTGGAATTTTAGAAGCCAATTGCCAGATGTTTCAAGATAAAGATTTAAGTTCTCTAAGTTCAGCGATGAAAACAAGATACTTTTTCGCAAAACAGATGCTAGATTCGAATATCAACAACATGAAGGATGACGTTAGAAAACTTGAAAAGCGATCCGATAGGTTTGTAATTGATGAAAAAAGGACGCTTCAAAGTGCTATTTCAGGTTCTGAAAAACAGGCAGCTTCTTTTTTTTACGCAGCAAGTAATACGGCTGAATTTCTTGATGATTTAGCTGAAATTAATAAAATCAAAAAAGACCTGTAAAGGTCTTTTTATTTTGGATAAGGAGAGATGAGTATGAAAAAACCGCAGGACCATAAAAAGAAATCTGTTAAAGAGAAACAAGATGATTACATCAAGATGCTAACTCAGTTACGAGAAGAGAAGGACATTGATGCTATTGCTGATCTGTTCTGGAAAATCATTACGGCTTACGGACTGAAGGTAGATGAACTTGCAGCACTGAACTATTACACGATAAAGCGATCGCTTGAGGCGCCTGTTAATGCAACCCTTCTGAAAGAGCGAATGAAGTTGGATGTTACTCAGCTTGGAGTAGATGGAATCTTACAAGTGCAGCGTGCGTTGATCACTATCTACACAGAGCAATTAGCCAAAGAACAATGATACCTGTTGTCAAAACCAAAGCGGATCGAGCTAGGTTTTATGGATCGACCAAGTGGCGCAACTTAAGGAAGGCGATACTTGAGAGAGATCACTACGAATGCTTGTGGTGTAAAGCAGAAGGCAGACTGACTACACAGTATGATTCGATACTGGAAGTCGATCACATCAAAGAGTTAGAAACAAATCCAGAGTTAGCGTTTGATCCAAACAATCTAAGAACATTATGCAAGGACTGTCACAACAAGCGACATGATCGGATGAACTATCGTGGGCAACCAAAGAAGAGAAAGTGGGATGATGAGTGGTGGTGAGTGACTACCTAAGAAAACAGAATCCCAAAAATGAACAGAAAAGCAAGCCAAAGTGGGGACCAACATACCCCCGGTCGAATTATTTTGGGGTCAAATCCCAATCTAGGGAACCGGTGGGAGGGGTCAACTGTCCAAATTCATGACTAAAAATTTTTTGCTAGGGGGGTGAGAGCCTTTGAAGATGTCAGATTTAAAGAAACAGTTGCTGAGACAGATTGACGTAAACGATCAGATGGAACTTGAAAAAGTTGAGAGATACCTTGATTTAGTTAGGCTTTATCGAAAAATGGATAAAGCTGTTAAGCAATACGGACCAATTGTCGAAGGCTTTAACGGCACCCAAACGTATCTTAAAACTAACCCAGCAATCGCTCAAAAAGTTACGATTTCTCGTGCAATTATAGCTCTTGGTAAAGACCTTAACCTTGATGATTTGAACGGTAAAGTAGTAACTGATAATCAAGATGATTACGATGAGAGTGATCTAACATGATTCATCAAAAACACGTTGATTACTATATTGAGCAATTCAAATCAGGGAAAATAAAGTTTAACAAAGAGCGAGCGAATTTAATTGAGTATTTAGAACGTGATGTTCTTAGTCGGGATGATGTTTACTTCGATGATGTGATGATTGATAAGTGCATTGCTTATGGTGAGAAATGGTATTTCCCAATGCAGCCATTCCAGAAGTTTTTAATCGCATTTATCTTTTTTTATTTCAAAAAGAATGGCCGGAATGTCTACCGAAAGTTCCTTTGGATGTTTGGTCGTGGCGGTGGTAAAAACGGATTGTTGTCAGTCGTGCTGAATTTCCTTCAGACTGAAATGCACGGCATCATGGACTACAACGTTTCGATTGTTGCCAATAGTGAGGATCAAGCGAAAACTTCATTCGAAGAGATATACAATACAATCAAACGGAATAAGACATTACAAAAAGCTTTCGAATATGGGAAGTCAGTGATCACCAGCAAAAAGACTGGAAGTAAAATAAAATTCCGTACTAGTAATGGCGATACAAAAGATGGATTGCGTGATGGAGCAGTAGCTTTTGATGAAATCCATCGATACGAATCCAACAAAGATGTAAAAGTCCATATTAGTGGGCTTGGTAAACGCCCGAACCCGAGGGAGTTTTATGTGGGTACTGACGGTTATGTTCGTGAGGGGTTCTTGGACAACATGAAAGAAAAAGCGAAAAGAGTGTTGAGCGGTTCAGTCCGTTTCAATGCTCTTTTTCCTTTCATTTGCAAACTGGACTCAGAAGAACAGGTCAATGATCCTGACAACTGGGAATTAGCCAATCCTATGTTTCATCAGCCACTATCTGAGTATGCGGACAATCTTTATGAAACTGTTATGGAAGAATATGAGGATTTGGAAGACGATCCAAGCAACCGAGAAGAGTTCATGACTAAACGTATGAATTTACCTGTCACAGACTTAGAACGATCGGTGGCTAGTCGTGAAGAGATTCTGGCAACCAACAGACCATTCCCAACAAACCTAATCGGCAAACAAGCTATTGGCGGTTTAGACTATGCCAGTCTGCGTGATTTCGCCGCTTGTGGGCTTTTGTTTCGTGATGGGGATGATTATGTATTCAAGACCCATTCGTTCGTTAGAAAGCAATTTGTGGACATTTACTACGGGTATTCACGTAAAGCTTCTGAAACTACAAAAGAAAAATTTGCACCAATAAGGGAATGGGAAGAAAAAGGGTTTCTGACGGTCATAGATGGGCCCACAATCGATCCTAAAACAGTTGTCGGATGGTTTGTTGAGCAACGTGAAAAATACGGCATAACGAAAATAGTAGCCGATAATTTCCGAATGGATTTATTGCGACCTTTGTTTTTGGATGAAGGGTTTGAAATCGAAGTTATTAGAAACCCAACAGCTGCTGATAATCTGTTAGCACCTAGAATTGAAGATGCTTTCGCCAATAATCACATTATCTTTGGTGATAATCCATTGATGCGCTGGTACACGAACAATGTGCTAGTTAAGACTAACGGTGACGGAAACAAATCCTATAAGAAGAAAGAAGAGGTTCGTCGTAAAACAGACGGTTTTAAGGCTTTTGAATACTGCCTATGGCGAGCAGATGAAATCATTGACTACGACTACGATGATGCCTTTGACATGTTGGATGAAATTGAATTTTAGAAAGTGAGTGATCATTATGTATAAACCTCAATATCTTAATGTAGGGCGTGTAAAAAATAATGTAATGGCTGGTAATACAGTCTATTTCACAAAAGTAACTTCAACACCTTTAGGATACAAGAAGAAACCACCTGAACAGATCCAAAATAAATCAGGTAGGCGATTTGCCGGAAAGTGAAGGTGATCCATATATCTAATCCAATTGAAAGGTGGTGAAAATATGTGAGTTTATTTGATGTCTTTAAGCAGTCCATACGTAATGAAGAACCTTCAGACTGGATTCCTGATCTTGTCTATGGTGACGATGAATCCGCTCGAGCATATCTGAAAATCATGGCCAAGAACACAGTGCTTGATTTTGTTGCAAGAACAATGTCTACACTGGAAATAAAGTTCAAAAACAAAGATGGCACCGCTGATTGGGAATACATTTTGAATGTTCGACCTAACAATGATATGTCGGCTGCTACGTTCTGGGAAAAGTTTTTCTACCGTCTTATGGACGACAACGAAGTGTTGGTCATTTTTACTGAAGATAACCAATTGCTGATAGCTGATGATTTTTCTCGTACAGAATACGCCGTTTATGATGATGTGTTCACTGGCGTAACAGTAAAGAACTATGTATTTCAAAAAAGCTTCAATATGTCAGATGTGATCTACATTGAATACAACAATGATAAACTTGATCGTTTTACAAAGGGCTTGTTTGAGGACTATTCCGAGTTATTTGGGCGAATCATTGAAATTGCAATGCGAAATAATCAAATTCGTGGATCGGTGTCTATCGATTCGACCGGGAGTATTAACGAAGAAAAAGGAAAAGACGGCAAGACACGAAGTCAAAGATTACAAGAGTATATTGACAAGGTTTACAATGCATTCAAAACAAAGTCTGTAGCAATTGTAGCAAAAATCAAAGGATTCGAGTACGAGGAATACACCAACAAACAAGGGGTTTCCAATCAATCACTTGATGAGCTGAACAAAATGAAAACATCGCTGATAGATGATGTAGCCAACGCCATAGGAGTTCCTACGGCGCTTATTTATGGTGAAAAAGCTGAACTTGATTCTAACCTTCAAGCCTTTCGGAAGTTGTGTATCGCACCACTGATGAAGAAGCTTCAGGATGAATTAATGGCGAAAATCATTACAAAAAAAGAATACAAGAACGGCGAACGTATCAAAGTTTCTAAAGTATTGCCTGTCAGCATTCTGGAATATGCTACTCAGATTGATAAGATCGTCTCTTCTGGAACGTTCTTGCGTGATGAAGTACGTGAAGTTACTGACTATGATCCATTGCCGAATGGCGAAGGACAGCAACTGATAATGACTAAGAACTATGAAAAAGTAACGAAAGGGGGTGAGAACAAAAATGCCGAAAGTTAAAAAAGTACCGTTTCAATTTACCAACGAAATCCAAAATGGTAAGCACATTCTCACCTTGAGTGGCAATGTCCAAAAGAAATATTGGCGTGATGATGATGTTATTAATGCGAAAGATATCCGTGAATCACTGGATACAGTCGCAGATAATATTGTGATCAAACTGAATAGTCCTGGCGGTGACGTATTCGAAGGGATTGAAATTTACAATTATCTGAAAGATCATCCGTCAAACGTCACTGTCGAAGTGACTGGTTTAGCAGCAAGCGCCGCAACCTTTATCCTTGCTGGTGCTGATGAAGTGATTATGAACGTTGGTACTTCATTGATGATTCATGAAGCTTCAACATTCGCTTGGGGCAATAAACAGGATATCCAAAAAACGCTGAACGCTTTAGAAACTATTGATGATTCAATTTTAGCAATTTATTCAGACAAGACCGGTCAATCAGCTGATCAGTTGCGTGAATGGATGAATGAAGAAAAATGGTTCACGGCAGACGAAGCAGTCGAATTCGGATTTGCTAATTCTGTAAAACGTGCCGAACCTCAAGAAGAACCGCAAGATATTGCATCAATGATTCAAGATGCAGTTTCTGTTGCTATGGCTAACTTAAGCCAACCTGTAACAAATCAAGTTGAACAAGAACCAAAACCAAAATCATTAATCGCACGATTGCGAAAAGGAGAATAAATTATGTTAGAAATTACAGATAAAACTGCAGATGCGAAGAAAGTCTTTAACGCTATTTCTGCAAAAGAAGATGCAACACCTGAACAAGTAAACAATGCTTTAGAAGCGTATGTCACAGCCATTGCAGAAGATGCGGGTGCACAAGTACGTGCTGAGTACGAAGAATTGAAAAATGTAACAGATAATCGCGTCTTAGAAGCTCGTGGGATTCCTACTCTGACTGCCGAAGAAACGAAATTCTATAATGAAGTTTCAAAAGCTGGCGGATTTGACAAAGATTTAGTATGGCCAGAAACAATCTTTGAAAAAGTATTCGAAGACTTGGAAAAAGATCATCCTTTGTTGCGCTTAATCAATTTCCAATCAACCGTTGGAAAAGTCAAGGTCATTCGTTCTCGTCGTAAAGGTGTGGCGGTGTTTGGACCATTACACAAAGATTTAGAAGGACAACTTGATGCGGAATTCGACTCGACAGAATACACGCAACTTGCATTGACTGCTTTTATGCTAATTTCTAATGATACATTAGACTTAGGGCCTCGTTGGATCAATCGGTATGTACAGTTATCTTTACGTGAAGCTGTTTCTGACATCTGGGAAGTGAAGATTGTCACTGGTACAGGTAATAACGAGCCGATTGGTCTTTTGAAAGATTTGGATGGAGCTGTTACTGGAGGTGTATATCCTGATAAAGCATCGGCTGGTACTTTGACTTTCAAGGATTCTGCTACTATGGTAAAAGAATTTGCTAAGGTACTGAAGACTGCTTCAAAATACACACATCGTATTGGTGACAACGATACTGACGGCGAGACTAAATATCGTAAGGTTTCAGGTAAAGTGTACTTGATTGTAAACCCTGTTAATTATTACGATATTGTGGCTCGAGTTACAACCCAAAACGCTAACGGCGTTTTTGTATCGAACTTGCCATTCATTTCGCAAGATCATATCATCGAATCCTTAGATGTTCCTGAAAATAAATTAATTGCATTTATTGACGGCGAATATGATGCCACTCAATCTCGTCCTGAAAAAATTGCAGTTTACAAAGAAACCTTTGCAATGAAACGTGCAACTTTGTATGCGATTGATATGTTGGGTAACGGACAACCAACAAACAACGATGCAGCTCAAGTATATGATATTGCTATCCCTGCAGATGTTGACGGTGGCTCGGGGGAGTAATTTCCCCCACAGGAGTGACGTTGAATAGAACCACTGTCTCTCTTGTTGTCGGGGGAACCGAAACTTTGACTGCTACTGTTGACCCAGAAACGGCTACTGACAAATCAGTGACGTTTACAAGCTCAGATGCTGCAATAGCTACTGTTACGCCAAAACAAGGCAAAGTTACAGCTGTCAGCGCAGGAACGGTTAAGATCACAGCAACAACAGCTAACGGATTGACTACGGAGTGTGAAGTGACTGTCACTGCAGAATAGGGAGGTGACAGTAAATGAATGAGCAGAGTTTTATTGATGAATACAAATCTCGCTTTCGTATTTTTCATTCCTCGGAAGACGTAGATATCGGCAAGCAACTGGAAAGTGGGTTTGGCGATATCAAATCGATCATCGGAGAGTTCGATCCTACGAGGTATGAAAAGGGCAAAGAATTGGTCTATGAGCGTACTCGTTATTTAAGAAACGAGGCACTCGAATACTTTTATGACAATTTCCAAGTGATGATCATGGATGCTTCAATTGACTTGGTAGGTGATCAAGTTGCCGATTAAAACAAAATATGAAAGACCTGAAATTGTAGCCGGTGATTTGAATACGCCGGTTACTTTTTTTGAAGTAAAACCAAACGATGGACCTGAACCAGGTGAACAAGAAAACAAGGAATTATATTACTGCACTTGCTTAGTCTACAATCCTTCTTCTAAGGATAGAGATATCCTTAGCGGCAAAGGAACAAAAAAAGCTGTCACAATTAAGATTCGAGATCCATTCACAGATTATTTGCCAAACAATGCGCATAAAGTAGTCTTGGATGATTTCCGATACAAAGATGATGTGTGGGATATTGTAGATTTTGCGCCAGATGTTGAGAATAACGATTTTCTTAAAATCATCTTGGGGGTGACCTCATGAGCGTTTCAGTTAAAGGTGTGGACGAGATACTAAAGAATCTCGAAGCCAAGCTAGGTCCAGCAAGAACAAACCGGATCGTGAATAAGTCGCTTAGAAACTATGGGAAAAAATTGCAACAAGATGTGCAAGAGGCGGTATCCAGTTACATGGATACTGGTGAAACGCATGACACAGTAATTGTTTCCGGAGTGAAAAATGGACCGCCTAAAACGATCGAAGCTGGTTGGGGTCAAGGTTCAAGATGGCGCTTAGTCCATTTAAGTGAGTTTGGATATACTCGGTTCGGCAAGTACATTAGCCCTAGAGGGATGGGAAAATTACAAGGTGTGGTTGATAAAACAGAAGGATCTGCATTTGAAGAGATGCGGTCAGAATTGGAGGAGTTAGCACGATGAAAGATATGATGATGGAAGTCTACAATGTTTTATCTGCTGATCCTACGATTGCAAAAGAGGTGACTGCAAAGAACATCAAATTCTATGAAGTACCTGAAAGCTTCGATTCGACCAAACCTTTTATTATCATCGATACACCACTTGGACCGCCGACTAGTGCTTATTATGCTGCCAACAAAGAGATGTCTCAAACGTTCAGTTATCAAATTAACGTTGAAACTCAATCAAGGATTTTGACGAAAGAAATTGCTAAAGCAGTGAAAGCTGCGATGTGGAAATTCGGTTATGTTCAGTTAAACGGTGGGCTTGACGAATATTTCTCGGAAACAAAGCGCTTTGTGGATGCAAGGCGGTATAGAAAAAACACACAAATTCATGACACTGATTATTAATCGGTGTCTATTTTATTAGGAGGAATTTACAAATGGAAACTTATGGTTTTGATAAATTATCGGTTCGAAAACTAACCACAGCATTGGAACCAGATACAGCAGCGGAAATTCACGTATTAGAAGGTAAACAAAAAGAAGGTGGACCAACTGCCTTCGACTTAACAGGTCTATCCAAAGAAGCAGTGAAAGTATTTGCTGGTAACGTTGAATACTACTTGGCTAGAAAAGGAACCGGGTCAGTAGCTGCAAATTTTGGTTTGCTAGATGTACCTGTAGAAGTTGAGCAAGAAATCTTAGGATTGATCAAAATGGCAGAAGGTATCGACGGCTTTGGTGATGAAACAGAGCCTCCGTATATGGCAGCTGTAGCTGAAGCGGAGGATTTATATGGCGAACCAGTAGCGTTTGCTATGGTAGCCGGTTCGTTTAACCGTGATGGTTTTTCATTGGCCACTAAAAACGATGAAGATTTTACACCAGAAGCGGGCGAGTATGTTTACAACGCAATCTCTCGGAAAGTCAAAATTGACACAAATGAAAAGACGGTAAAAGTATTGCGTGCTTTTGGAGAAGAATCAGTTGCGAAAATGAAAACTGCTGTACTTGGTGAGCCTGTTACTCCTCCAAGTGGTGGCGGTGAATAATGAAGGGAAAGGTTAGTCTTCGGACTAGCCTTTTTATTTTTGATTAATAGGAGGAATTATACATGTCAGAAATTGGAAAAGAAATCAGATTGGATCTAATGATCAATGGAACAAGAAAGACCTTCACACAAAGCCACGTACCGTATTCAAAAGCTTTAGATTACACGGATGGTGAAGCAAAACTTTTCAAGAAGGATGACGAAGGCAATGATATTGCTCCTCCAGCCAGAGTGCTTACTGAATTCCGTGCTGAGTTTGTAGCCGGCTTGTTTGATGATAAAGATTTAACCGGAACTGTCCTTTTAGATGGTATCGATGCATGGGACAGAGATTTGATCATGGAAATCATTATGTACCGTGTCTTAGGTTACGAAAAAGACGTGGAAGAATCAGATCCAACAGATAAGAAAGACCCAAAAGGAAAAAAGGACGGAAAATAAGTCCGTCCGATCATCATGAGCTACAGCTAGATGTTGTGAGATCTATATTGAAGATTTATCCCAGTTGGACGATCAATGACGTTCTAAATACAGATACGCTGTACCTTTATGAAATTATGTTTAAACAAACGCCAAAAGGAAAGAAAAACAAAAAACGCAAAGAAATTAAGCCGTTGGCTGATTTAGTGAAAGGGGGCGGATGATTTGGCTGGTGCAACTCCATTAGGAAATATGGTCATAAAGCTAGGTTTGGATGATGCTGATTTTGGGAAAGGCGTTGCTAATTCTAAAAAGCAAGTACAATACCTAGCAAAAGAAATGCAAGCAAATATGAAAGTTGCTGACTTGGCAGGGAACAAACTTGGCAAATTAGGCACTCGATACGATGGTTTAACACAGATTATAAAAGCACAAGAAAATCAAGTGACCGCCCTCAAGAAAGCCTATGATGGTTCATTTGTTGATGGTAAAGCTACAGACTCCACTAAGCGGCTAGCTAATCAGTTACAAGATGCTAACGGTAAACTGGCAAACTATAAACTACAGTTACAAAATACCGCAGGAGCGATTGCTGATTATCAAGTCAGAAACGAAGGTTTAACTGGTTCAATCAATAAAGCAAGCGATGTTTTAGTAACCAATGGAAAAAGATTAGGTGATATAGGGTCTAGTTTGACTAAAGGGTTAACAGTACCCATTGCGGCTGGTGTGACTGCCGTGACCGCTGCTGCTATTAGTTGGGAATCAGCTTTCGCTGGTGTAAAGAAAACATCTGATGAAGTGGTGGATAGCAATGGCAACGTTGTTTATTCCTATGATGATCTTGAAGCTAGTTTGAGAAATCTAGCGAATGAATTACCTTCAACTCATAGTGAGATTGCAGCCGTTGCTGAAGCTGCAGGGCAATTGGGAATTCAAACAGAAAATGTTTCTGCATTTACCAAGGTAATGATTGATTTGGGCGAGTCAACAAACATGAGCGCTGAAACAGCTGCTACTGAACTGGCTCGTTTTGCTAATATTACTCAAATGTCACAAGACAAATTTAGTAACCTTGGCTCTGCGTTGGTAGATCTAGGTAATAACTTTGCAACAACTGAATCTGAAATATCAGCGATGGCATTACGGTTAGCTGGTGCCGGTGCTCAAATTGGTATGTCCGAAGGGGATATCCTAGGTTTTGCGGCCGCTTTAAGTTCTGTTGGTGTAGAAGCAGAAGCTGGGGGATCAGCATTTTCTAAAGTGATGATCAACATGCAGTTAGCTGTTGAGAAAGGAACAGGCGCTTTTGAAGAACTGAAATCTCATGCGGATGATCAAGGGGTATCATGGGAGCGACTTGTTTCTGCCGTTCGAAATGGTGGAAAAGAATTAACTGGCGTATCCAAGGAAATGGGCCTTACATCTGCTGAACTCAAAAAGATGTACAAAGAAGCTGATAATTCAAAAACAAGCTTAGAACAGTTTGCCGATGTTGCCGGGATGACGAGTGATAAATTCTCAGATATGTTCAAATCTAATCCTTCTGAAGCAATCATGAAGTTTGTCGAAGGTCTTGGAAAAGCCGAAGAACAGGGATCGTCTGCAATTAGTGTTTTAGATAGCATGGGAATTACAGAAGTTCGACTGAGAGACAGTTTGCTTCGTGCGGCCAATGCTAGTGGAGTTTTCGCCGGTGCTGTAGAAATGGGGAACGAAGCGTTCGGAGAAAACACCGCTCTTGCTGAAGAAGCTGGTAAGCGTTACGAGACAACAGAATCCAAACTTAAGATGCTGAGAAACGAAGCAGTTAACGCTGCGATTGATTTGGGCGGTCCGTTTGTTGATGCATTAAGAGATGGCTTAGAATCTAGCAAGCCTCTTGTTGAGCAACTAGGAAAACTTGCAACTGCCTTTAGTGAAGCTGACCCTAAAACCCAACAAATGATTGTTAAATTGCTGGCAGCAACAGCTGCAGCAGGTCCATTACTATCAATAACTGGTAAATTGAGTGGTGGCATTGGAAGTCTCGGAAAATCGTTCATTGATTTGAGCGCAAGCATGGCTAAGAAAAAAACCATTGATGAGGTAAAAAAATCATTTGTTGATGGGGATATTTCTGCGAATGACTTTCTAAAAACTCTATCTGGTGGATCAGGTACAATGACGAAGTTTGGCGCGGCAGCCAGTGGCGCTGCAGGTTCTGGTGGTATAGGAGCAATGACAGCGGCACTTGGGCCATTAGGACCTCTTATTCTTGGTATCGTTGGTGTTGGTGGTGCGCTTGCAGTCGGGTATGGTGCATGGAAATTATTCGGTGAAGAAGCTTGGAATTCTAGTCAACGTGTCCAACGTTGGGGAACTGATGTTGGAGAAGCCGTTGATGGCACCTTAACAAAAGTGCAGGATAATACGCAAAAAGCATCAGGACAATTCGGTTTAATGGCAGATGGATTTGCCACTAACTCTGACTCTATGATCTCAAATTTTGAGAAAATAGGTCAGACCATTGAAGACAGCCTCGTGAAGAAAGTCGAGGGCTTGGATAAATTAATAAAAGAACTTCCTGAATCTGTTAATTCTTCTGTCAGTGAAATGGTAGAAGACGAAAAAGTTAAGGCGGAATCTGCATTACAAACAGTTCAAGAGAATACCGCAAGAATCACAGAGATAAAGAAAGCAGCTAGTAATAGCAATCGAGAGATTAGTGTATCTGAAGCAAAAATTATTCAAGATCTGGCGAAAAATACAACTCAAGCATATGTTGAAACTTTAGATGTTTCTGCAAACGAGAAGAAAAAAATACTTGCAGCCATGAACGCAGATGTAGCAAATGCAACAGAGGAAGAAGCGAAATTGTGGTTGCAATCTTTAGGTAAGCAAAGGCAGATAGCCCAGCAAAATGCAACTTTAAGTAGACAAGAAAAAGAAAAGTACCTACAAGATTTGGGATACAACTTAGATGGTGAGTTCGCTAAGAAATTTCTGGCGGCTTGGGATGAGATAAATTCAACGACTGTAAAAGGTTTTGATTCTCAAATGGAAACGATTCTTAAAAAATATCCTGAATTACAAAATGAGGTCTCTCTTGCAAACGGGCAACTAATTTCAAGTATGGGTGATTATGCTGATAGTGCAATTGCAGAAAACGAAAAAATCCTAAAGAGCGCTTCTGACTTATCAAGAGAATTGGCATCAAATGCAGAAAAGAATGCGGAAAAAATCTCTTGGACTGCATCAGAATCAAGTAAGGCTGGTAAGAAAGCAGCTCAAACTTGGAATGATTTAGTTTTTGATGAAAAGACTGGAGAAGTTAAATCCAATGTTGCAGAGATCGTTACAGAAGCTACTAAAGATTCCCTAACGTGGAATAATTTGAAGCTAGTAGTCCATGATGCCGACTTAGATAGTAATGCAAAAGACGTTATCGGTGAAGCTGCAATTGCCAATGGTTGGTGGGACGGTATGGCTTGGTCCGATAAAAAAGCAGTACTACAGGACGAATTCTCAATAACAATGTACAAAGCATTAGAAGACTCGGGAAAATGGGCAGAAATGTCATTTGATGAGAAAAAAGCATTCCTTTACTCTAATACTCCTGAAGTCATGGCAGAAACAATGCTTAATTTGGGAATGTGGGAGCAATTTCAACCCCAGATTAAAAATTTGAATGCTGAAAATTATGATCTCTTAAATGCACTAAGCTTTTCGAAAACTTCATTAAACGAGTATAACGCACTAGATCCAGAAGTTAAAAGATTGATAGCAGAAGATCCAGCAACCTTAACGGTTAGTCAATCTAAGAAAATGCTAGAAACATATAACAGTGTTTCTCCAGAACTGAAAAGATTATTGGGAGACAATACAAATGTAAATAGCATATTGGCAAACTCTAAGAGCAAAATCAATGATTACAATGCTACTGGCGTTGGTGCGAAACATTTACATGCAACAGCAGACTATTCACAGGTTACACAAGCTAAGAACGAAATCGCTCAAGTATATAGCAAAAATGTTGTTATCGATGTTGAATATCGTGGGAGAAGAACAGGACAGACAGCTATTCCAAATGCCAAAGGAACAAATTACCACCCGGGCGGAGATATGATCGTAAATGATCAATCAGGACCATTATACAAAGAGTTGGTTCAGTTCCCTGGTCAGGCTCCATTTATACCTCAAGGTCGGAATGTGTATATTCCAAATGCTCCTGCAGGAACGAAAGTTGCTCGAGCTAGTATCACCAAATCGATTATGCGTCGTTTGGGAATTCCAAAGTATGCTGACGGCGTGGGTATTCCGGAAGATTCTTCTCTAGTTAGAAATCTAAGGAACCTAGCTCCTTCAACCGAATCAAGTTCAATTAATTTCCGTACACAAGATTACTCAGAACAATTTGAGATGTTGATTAATATCATGTCAAAGTTCGGTGATGACTTGAGAAATATGCAGCTAATTCTCGATGGACGAAACGTAATGAAATCTATTGAAACCAGACAAACAAATCAACAAAAACTAAATGATATCAAAGCAGGAAGGAGAACAATATGATTAGCGATTTAGAGATTAAATTAAATGATGTCAGTTTGTCAGATTACTTTGATTTAACCGATGAGCCAGATCGTGGTCTCTTTCCTGAAGTGCAACATGATCTGGTTCAGATGGCACGAGCAAATGGATCTCGTGCAACTAATAAGAGATTGACCCATAGAATAATTACTTTGCCATTGTATGCCTTGAGTGGAAACTTTAGACAGACAAAGGATGATTTGGCAAATGTGTTATTCGCTGAAGAAAGGCAGCGACTTTGGTTCTCAGATGAACCTGACAGATACTGGTTAGTTGAGTTAACAGGAGAATCAAGCTGGAAGCGATCTCTTGATAACAAAGGAGAAGCGTTTGGAGAGCTGAAGTTTTTATGTGAAGATGGATTGGCACATGCTATTGATTCAAAAAAATTTCCTTTAATAACTACTGGCGAAGGAGTGTTAACTAATATCCAAAACGATGGAACTTACAAGACGCCGATAGATATCAATGTCACATTTACTAGTGATGCTAATTCAATCGGCTTTGTATCATCTGATAACATAATTCAATTAGGGACATCTTTCTCTGAAGATGATGAAGATGTTATAACGTCTGAAAAAGTTTTAAATGATGGAATGGGGAGCAGTTCAGGTTGGTCAACAAATGTTGGAAGACCACGGTGGAGATTTCCGGATAGTGGAGATAACACTTCTAAAATTATGGGAACATTGAAGTTCGATGCCAGTCAATCTTCTGTATATCCTTCGAGTTTTGGGAGTATAGATGTTTCTAAGCCGGGATATTGGCATGGACCAACTTTAACTAGATTATTAAACTCGGATTTGGGGAATTTTGACGTCCTTCATAGATTACAATTCAAACCTACTGGATTTGGTTCCCAAAGAGCATCTTGCCAAGGATTAATGGAAATAAACTATATGGATGCCGACGGAAACTTTGTTATGGGGTTTGAAATTAAAGATAATAACATGAAAGCTGATGAAGTAAAATACAGTTTCTTTGTAGGGGATTATCGATTCTTCGAAGGCAAATTACCATCGTCTGTGTTAACTAAGAATGGTGGTTTTTTTGGCAGTTTGAAAATGACTAAAGAAAACAATAGGTTTACATTTCATTTAGCAAGGCTGCTAGACGTTAATGGAACATGGAAAGAATCTTGGTCAGTTACTAAGAACTGGTCCAACGCAACGGTTGCTATGCTATCAGCAAATTCTATACAAGCGTTTTTTTCTCAATGGAAGAATGACCGAGCTATGGATATGGCTTTGACACATACAACTATTACAAAGTTGAATGGTTTAAGTGACCAACCAATTCCAAAAACTTTCTATGAAGGAGATACTTTGTTTGTAGACGGATTAAGTAATCGTGTATATATCAATGGTATGCGTGATGACAGTTATCGAGTTTTAGGAGGTAGTCAAATATTCAATGCACAAAAAGGAGCCACGGAAGTTGTAGCAATATCTGATGGAACTTTCACAGGCAATCTTGAGATAAGGGAGCGTTATTTATGATTTATCATTTTTTGGATAGGCAATTCAATCACTTAACTCTGATTGATACAGAAGCAACAGAAGGGATTGTAGTCGAAGATGATATCCAGACTATAAGTCTAACTAACGGAACCTTACTCAACACGCTGACGATGGATATAAAAAAACAAACAGGTCCAAAAATAAACGAGTATGATCCCAATAGTCCGTATGAAACATCCCTTATCAAAGAAGCAAATTATGTAGTATTTCAAGATGATCGTGGGAAGGCAATATGCCTGTATGTGAGAGCATTGGAAACAGAAGATGAAATTACAAGACCAATTTCATGCGTTGATATAGGAACAGAACTTCGAAACGGATCAGCAACCATATTCACTAGTAGCAATCCACAATATGTTGAGTACTATGTCAATCGGGAGCTGTTTGATACAGGATGGGCTATTGGTTTGAATGAGCTTGGAAATGATATTAAACGATTAGTAGACACCAGTACAGATGAAACGCCACTAGCACGCTTACAGAGGGTTTGCGAAGCATTCAATTGTGAAATGACCTTTACAGTTGATTTTCAAAATATGCAGGTGTTGCGTAAATTGGTCAACATACACTACAAATTAGGATCAGATAAAACCGATAAGGTATTATATTCGGGTGTAGATGTTATTTCGATGAATAAATCAGTTGACATTGACAATATTATCACTGCTATTGAGGATACCAATCAGGGGTTCAATGAGCTATCTATAGGTGATGGTAGATTTTTTACTCGAGTAGGAGAGTCTGTTGTCTATGATCGTGAAGCGAATGCTCTTTACGGAAGAGGGAATACTTCTGTTGAAAGATTTAGTGGATTTATCGTCGGTCGACACGAAAGCTCTGGCGATTCACAAATTGACAACTACAATGAACTGAGAGGAATTCTTGAAGAACGTAGTCAGCCAACATTTTCTGCAGAAGTTGATATGCTTTTTAATGATGGAGACTTTGAAATTGGTGACTGGCTGACATTTGTAGATGAAGAATATAACCCTCCTTTACGCATAAAAGCCAGAGTTTTAAACAAGGAAATACATCGAAGCAATCAGTCTGAAAATAAGGCCACGATTGGAAATTATCAATTATTGCAAAGCTTAATTAGTAGTGATCTTCTAGCCCAGCAAAAACGAATGAACAAGCCTAATAGTATTTATCTAGTTAAGCTAATACCCGAAAATGGAGTGAACTTTATTGAGGGAGAAGACAAAACAACAATTATAAACGCTACGATTTTTAAAGACGGTGTTGATATTACCTCTACAATACCAGTAGAAGATATACATTGGTTCAAGGTGGATAAAGATGGAATTCATGACAGCGCTTGGGAAGAGACTTTCGCAAATAGTGGTACGTCTGTTCAAGTTTCGGGAACTGATTTTAATGAGGTTTCAAGCATACGTTGTGTCCTGACAATTTTTGATAATCATTTTGTCCAAGCAATATATTTTTTGAACGGGCTCCGAGAGGTAGCGAGAAAAGTGATTCGTTTACAGAGCAAAGACACGGTTACTGGTATTCATATATCAGACACGCATTATGCGACAGACTCGATCGGACGTGATGATTTAGAGAATTACGGAAGAAGCAACACTCATATTAAGAACGTTGCCGAGTTGACAAATTTTATAGATGTTGATTATGTGATACTTAATGGGGATACTCACGATGGATCAACCGCTAACAAGAATATAGCTTTGTCTAATTATAAGGAAGCCGTTAGTACTTTGGGGCTTTCGAACGCACCATATTTCGTAACTTGGGGAAATCACTGCAATAACTCCTGGGGAGACAATGTGACAACTTCAATTATAAAACCAGTCAAAAATTATCAACCTAAGCAAACCCTTGAGACCTATCACGGGAAAATGAAGCAAGTTATTAGAAATAATGAGATGTACGAAATTGCGACAAGACCAAGTACGATTTTCAATATAGTTGAAAACCAAGATGATAAGATGGGATATTTTTATTATGATGTTCCATCTAAAAAAACAAGAATCATAGTTCTTAATCCGCAAGATATTCCCAATATCTTGGATGATGATGGATATGCTAAGTATGTTGGTATCAATGTAGCCGGTTATCGGCAGCCACAAATCACATGGTTATATGAAGTTTTGAAGAGTACTCCTGTCGATATGACAGTCTGCTTCTTTCAACATTTTCCTTTTGGCAAACGGTTTGGTGAAATCAGTTACTATCCTTATAACTATGAAATGATAGATGGAATTATCAACTGTTTTGTTACTGGTGGAGTTTATAGCCGTAGTTACACAGAAAATACTGATTTTAAAGCGAGTATTTCTTGCGACTTCGAAGGTCGCAAAGGAAAACTTGCTTTTTTAGCACATGGTCATACGCATGTAGATAAGATTTCTAAGGATTCTTACGGGATTGTAAATTATTCAATTGGATGTTCCGTGAGTCGACCGAAAAAAGATCAAGGAGACAGACCGCTGGGCGTTGTTGAAGAAGACTTATGGGACGTAATAGTTTTAAATACTAAGACGCGACATGTTGACTTAGTAAGATTCGGGAAAGGCACGGATCGTTCATTTGATTATTAGGAGGTGGGATAATGCCCGTAGTACAAGATGAAATAAGTCTAGTGAAAGTTGCAAACGGTGACGATGGCCGAGGGATACTTGGCACACCAGTTGCAACGTATGCACAATCAACGAGTGGTACAACCCCACCAACATCATGGTCAGCATCACGACCTAATGTGCCAGCTGGTCAGTATCTTTGGACAAGAGTTGTCACAACATACACCGATAACACTACGTCGGAAACACAAACTCCAACTCTGATGGGGGCTGAGGGGGAATCTGGCTTAGGCATCAAAGATAAATCGATCAGCTATGCGGTAGGAACAAGCGGAAACAAGCCGCCTACAAGTGGATGGCAAGAAACAATTCCGACCGTATCAGCAAATCAGTATCTTTGGACTAAAACGACACTCGTTTATACAGATGAATCGAAGACTGAAGCTTATTCTGTAGGAAAGATGGGCGCCAATGGAGCGGATGCCAAACTGCTTTATCTAACTGCTTCAGCTGAAAACATGGCTTTTAATGCCGATGATACGCCTAAGACGACACAGACGATAAACATATCGGCAAAGCTTCAAAACGTCACAGGAACTGCAATGTTCACTGCTATTCCTTATATTGGAAGTACTGCTCAAACCGCAATCACTCTCGGCGGAACTGGGAACACCAGAACTTTAACAAGTGCACAGTGGACCAACAAAAACTGGACACTGATTGCTATCACCGCAACTTTGGATAATCTAAGCGATACATTGAGTATTGTGAAGGTGAAGGATGGAGCGACTGGTGACAAAGGAGATCAAGGGAATCAAGGAATCCCTGGGACACCGGGTGCCGATGGAAAAACACCTTATACACATTGGGCTTATGCTTGGAGTGCTGATGGAACCGATCGATTCACAACATCTTATCCGGGAGAAAATTTACTTGTACGCAAAGGTGAGCAGGTTGGTAAAGGCTTGACGGGTTCAGGAACTGATCCGGGGACAACTACTTCATTTTATCCTAACCCAGGTTCTCTGAGTGGTGCATCCACTATGCTTGAGGCTATCGCAGTGGAGCCAGGGGAAAATATAATATTTCAGAAAACAGGATCAGATTACTGGAGATATAACTGGCTCGATGAAAATCATGAATTTATTTCGCGAGATGTACCAACTGCTAACGTTGTACACGCTAAGGTGCCAACAAGTGCAAAATATCTATGGGTATCATATCCTACTGATGCACAAGTTAAAATTGAACGAGGACTTCTCTCTACGATTTATACGCCTAGTTCAGCAGACGACTTTGCCAACGCCTACCCTACGTATGCCGGAACCTACACCGATTATGAACCTACGGACAGTGAAGATCCTAGCAAATACACATGGCAAAGAATTTTAGGCGAGTCAGGCCAAGATGGTAAGGATGGAGAAGACGGTGCGAACGGCCAAGATGCAAAAGAAGTAATCAGTGGGTATCTTTCAAATGATTCAATTATAGTACCAGCTAATGCATCTGGCACAGTAACTGACTTCACGAAAGCTCTTGGAGATTTTATTATCTACGAGGGACAAACTAAAGTTTCATCTGGTGTGACGTATTCGAAGGTTTCTGAAACTGGGATGACTAGCACAATCAATTCAGCAGGTCGTTATACAGTTACTGCTTTATCAGCCGATGTTGGAACGGCAACATACCAAGCAGTGTACAAAGCTGTGTCGATTCAAAAAATAATGATTGTCGTGAAGAACAAGCAAGGAGCCACAGGTCCAGCCGGAACAAACGGAGCTGATGGAAAAGGAATCGTGTCCAACTCTACTACCTATCAGGCTGGTACATCTGGCACAACGCCGCCTACAGGAACATGGAGTACTTCAATACCTAGTGTTTCTGAAAACCAGTATCTTTGGACAAAAATTGTTCTTACGTACTCTGACAATACAAATTCAACTGCATATTCAGTTGGTAAGATGGGAGCAAAAGGGGAAACAGGTGCTACTGGATCGACAGGGGCAACCGGAGCATCAGGTAATGGGATTAAAAGTACAACTATTAATTTTGCTAGTTCTACTAGTGGTACAACAGCGCCTAGTAGTGGGTGGAGCACATCAATTCCTACGGTTGCTGCTGGAAGCTTCTTGTGGACGAGGACGGTATTAACTTTCACGGATAATACAACAAACACTTCATATACTGTTGCCAAGCAAGGTGAAAAAGGTGATCCGACTGGTATAATCAGTCAATCGACAGTACCAACTAATCCCTATGTTGGTATGCTTTGGCAAAATACAGGAGCAAGCGGATATATTATCGGCGCTACCTATCAATGGAATGGCAGCAAGTTTAATCTTTATATATTTACAGCAGATAATATAGTAGCTACTACATTGTCTGCAATCACTGCAAATCTAGGAAATGTCACTGCTGGGAATATATCGGGGGTAACAATTAATGGTTCTAAGTTTGTCAACGAATTTTCATATCAACCTTATCCTAATAATGCAAGTCTTTGGTGTTTCGGTACTACCACAATCGAGAACGGAAGATGGAACACTGAATATCGACAAGAGGGAAATAAAGGTATAGGAATCGTCGATCACACTGGTACAGCAATTCTTGACCCAACAGGAGTGCAGTTTTCTCAAACTATGGTTGCTAGCAATGGTGAAAATAGTTTTGCAAAGTTCAACGCTCTGGAATTAACAATGAACTATGGAGGACGTGGAGGAACATTAACTTATAACGACTTATATAGTTTACCTAAAACTGAAATACCCGCAGCGTCTGGATGGTCACCTTACTCAACAAGTTCGAGTAATACCAACTATCCGGCTGCAACAAGAACAGGTAGAACTGTTCAGTTAACTGGTGCATTTAAAAACAATAGTTTGTTATCAAACGCAAATACTTCTTATGTTATCGGCATTTTACCGGTTGGATTTAGACCATCAGCTGCCTGTAAGTATCCTCAAAAAAGCAATGGCGACGTGATATTTATGGTTACCGTTAATATCAATGGTGAAATAGCGATAGATTACAGGCTAGGTTGGTCAGGATCGGCATATGGATTTGTAAGCAGTGCTGCAGGGTCCATATTCAATATCGCAGGAACTTTTGCTGCTGCAGATATTTAGGAGGTTGCTATGAATAAAATAGAACTATTCAAACAGAAGTACATCCAGAAAATCATAACGGAACAAGGTGCAATGGATGATGAACTTAATGATCTATTTGAATTTCTTTTAGTAAATGAGTTTAATAATAATCCAGAAAATATGGGGGATTTTATCCGTTCAATAGTAGAGGATAATACTGAAAAAAAACCGTCTGAGTTAGATTTATTGAAAGAAGAAAATAAAGAATTGAAACAACGACAGGAAATGACAGAGGAAGCCTTGCTGGTTTTGTCTGACATGTTACTAAGCAGATAAGGAGGAAATGAAGATGAACTATTCAGCACTAGAAATGTTATATGCGACGCACATCATTGAAGGCAAACGAACAATTGAGAGCGTGCCTTCATCAATTCGTGAAGATGTTGCAGAAATTGTCGCCAACGCAAAAAAGCAAGAAGGAACCAAAGAATAGGATATGTAGCAGCAGGAGCAATCGGCTTAATAGTCGGTTGCTTTTTATTTCAGAAAGTAGGTGAAACATGAAGAATGTAATCATACTCAAGTGGGATAGCTTAGTCCTGAGTGTTGTATCAATTCTGTATGGGACGATGCTTCTTTTTTATCCGCAAATCCTTCAAGGCTATCGAGTATATGATTTAATTGATGAGATTTTTGATAACCAATTTATTGGTGCAGTTTTCATCATCTTAGGATTGCTCAAGTTGGTGGGGATTTGGATAAACAACAAAAAAATCAAGCATGGGTCACTCATTATGCTTGCGACAGTTTGGTCAGTCTTCTCAGTTTCTTTTCTCTTAACACCACCACCAAACACAGTGTGGACTTTTTCTCTTGGGATGGCTGCTCTTGCTTTCGGAATAGCCCTAAAGGAGGGCTAAGATGGACGCACAGCAAATCACACTAATTTTAGTCGCTGTTGTTACTTCAACAGGGACCTATCTTGCGACTAAATCAACGAACAAAGTCAGTTTACAAAATGAGAATGTCAAAAATGCGAAAGCATTATATGATCAATACGTTGCGATAAACAAGGAACTTCAAGACAAAGTTGACAAGTTAGAAAAGAAAGTAGAGCAACTACAAGAAAAATATGAGAAGGAAATTGCTTTTTACAAAGAGGAAATCGATCGATTGGAAGATGTTATTGATGTGTTAGAAGGCGAAAACGAATCGCTAAAAAACGAGAACAAAATTTTGAAAGGTGGAATTTAAAATGGATTTAACATTTTTACAAGAATTTTTAGTACCAGTGATCGTCGTAGCGTGTTTGGTAGTGGGGTATTTGATCAAGTCAACGCCGGTATTTGCAGCAGTGGCTAATGGATACATTCCATTGATTGTTATTGTCTTAGGAGCGATCCTAGGAGCTGTCATCAACGGATTGACTGTTGAGGCAATTGTTTATGGGGCTGTTAGCGGTATTGCTTCAACCGGGATGCATCAATTATTTGTACAACTATTAAATTTAAGCGGTAATGATCAAAAAAATGACTATGGCGACGGCCAAGAATTTACAGAAAAGAAGGAGTAGCTGTTAGCTGCTCTTTTTTTATAAAATTTGGAGGGATAAACATGGAAACAGAAAGAATTATTTTAGAAGCAGAAGAAAAAGAATTTATTGAAACGGTTATTAGTTTTGTAACTGAGAAAGGCTGGACGATTTCTAATTTACAAAATGCTGTATCTGAAGTGGAAGATTATATGAAAAAGAATGCCACATTAAAAGAGCTGACAATTGGTATGCCAGCTCAAATTAAAGATTAATAGAATCTATATTTGTATTGCCCACCACCACGAACAATCAAATACCATCTACCAGGACCACTGACTGTAATATTTACCGGTGTTCTAGTGTAATGTCCGCCGTAGTACTTAAATTTTTGACCAGAGTTCATTTTTCTGTAGTTCGTAGAATCGACCAAAAATACATCTGCGGCGTGTTGAAGTTCTACTCTTACAGATAATGAACCGCTGGATTCAGCATAAGGAACCTGCACCATGTTTTTCACCTCCTTATCAGTTATTTCAGCAGACCGCTTGCTGATAAGGAAATTATAGCAAAAAATTATTGTCAAAAGGAGGAAATAAAAAATGAGTTTCATCAAATACGAGTATATCAATATTAATGAGTATTCGAGACCAGGTATCAGAAATAACGGTATTGCTGGTATCGTTATACACTACACCGCCAACAACGGTGGTACCGCACGCAATCACAAGAACTATTTTAATAATTTAAAAGGAAACTATGCTTCTGCTCAACTGTTTATAGACGACATTGAAGCACTCTGTATTATTCCCTTAAATGAAGTTGCGTATCACGCCAACGAAATTAGCAAATACAATGCAGATGGGTCACGCTATCGTCCGTTGTATTCTAAGATTGGTAACGCCAATTATTCAACGATTGGCGTGGAGATGTGCTTGGATAGAAATGGAAATATCACCGAAAAAACATTCCAGAATGCAGTTAAAGCAGTCAAAGAACTGATTGCAAAATATCCGAATGTCACTCGAAATAAGATTTGGCGACATTATGATGTTACTGGCAAGAACTGCCCAGCTCCATGGGTAGCAAAACCAAGTGAGCTAGAACGGTTCAAAGATGCGGTGTTTGGCAGGACTAGCGGTTCTAATTCAGCAGCTAAACCTAGCACACCTTCTGTAAAACCAAATACCAATAAAATCCCAGAAGACGGCATGTTTGGCCCAAGTACTGCCAATAAAGCCATGAAGTACGAAGGTATCACACCAGATGACGAAATCAGCCATCAGTATCGACAAGCGTGTAACAAGAACCTTTATGCGGCACAATTCGATAATACACTAAAAGGATCAACGCTGATTCGAACATGGCAAAAACGGTTGAAAGCAAAAGGTTTATACAATGGGACGATCGATGGACTGTGCGGAACAGAAATGATCAAAGCTATGCAGCGTGCTTTGAAGACAACGGTTGATGGAGTTATCAGCCCTGTATCTAACATGGTCAAAGCATTGCAAATAGCATTGAACAACAATAAGCTTCCATGGTAAACAAATAGCCCGCTTCTGCGGGCTTGTACATAAATAGATGGGGATGATTTTTTTGGAAGAAAAAGTAAAAATTGAAAGACTTGAAAATCAAATTAAACGTTTAGAGTTTAATCAAAATATATTGATGAAAGTTCTACTTAGTAATGAACCTGATTGGTCAAAAAAATCCATAGAAGCCGCCGAAAGAAAGGGACTGAATTCATTCCCTTACATCGGAGTGGATAGTGCTGGTTCTTATGATTTTTACAGAATAATTGATTTGCTATATAAGCTAGGCTTATTCGATTAAACTTTTAAAAGCTTCAACTATTTCGCTTATAGTGTTAAGTCTGGTGTCTAATGCTAATCTATTAGAAAGGGAAGGGCTTTTGGAGTCAACTTCATCTTTAGTAACATTATGCCAAAGAGGCAAAATCATTTGACGACCGGTAGAACTCTCTTTGCTTAATATTCCATCTAGTTCATATCCAGTCCAATATTTTTGGATATAGTCTGAAGAAATGACTACTAGACCAAATTTTGATTTGACTAAGCCATTGTCGATCGATTGTCTTATTGAGTTCCCCCAACCGATACTTGTTTTATCTCTCCATATTGAAAATCCAGCTTCATTAAATGCTGTTTCCAATTTATCAACGTAATTTGAATCTTCGGAAGCATAAGAAATAAATATATCATACTCTTTATCAGAAAGAGATGGGTCATTTAAGACATCTGAATGAATGATTTTAATCTCTTCTTGCTGTAATTGACGCATTTTTTTAAGTTGCTCTTCATAAGAGTTTTGTAATTTCTTTTGGAACTTATTGTTTTCGGTCTGTGTTGCTTTAGTAAGTTTAATTTGATTGTCACCTAAGTCTTTCTTCTTTCTTGCTAACTTTGAAGAGAGATCCGCGACTTTTCCTTTGCTTTGAACAAGTTTCCTTGTTTCTGATTCGATTGTGCGCTGCTTAGTTCGAATGGTTGAAGCATTTTTAGAACGAGCAATATCAGATTGGTTTGAAGCAATTTTTTTCTCAGAAGTGGCTATGTTTTTTTGCTCATTTGCTAAACTCTTTTCCAAACGAGCAATTTCGGTTAAAAGAGTTTTTTCTTTTTGTTGATAACTGTTTACGGACATTAGGATACCTCACAATCGTTTTAATTATATCCAATTAATTTAATCTATTATATCAGAAATAATGATATTTACTAAGACAGAAAAGAATATCAAACTCAAATGTATAGGAAGTTTTTTATGTGTATTTTTCTTTTTTTAATATATCTTCCGCATGCAACAATAACTTCTTAGCTAAAATTTCTTGATTAACAAAAATATCTATGTTCATTTTTGTTTCGGTGTCAGCGCCAAAATTATCATAAACGAATCTAAAATGATCACGCCCTTCATCAAGGTTTATGTTTAATTGTATTTTATCGAAATTTTCTTTCAAACTATTTTTATATTTATTTTTTAGTTTTTTTATAACTTCATCGTTTACCGTTAGTCCCTGATGATATAGTTTGCATCTTATGAGCCAAATCATATCACCGTCCAATAAATTATACTTATCTATCAAAGAGTCAACATATTCACTATCTTTTTCTGGGTGTTCATATTGATAAAAGTTTTCGTTATACCATTTTTTATACCTTCTTGCAGAAGAATTATTTCCCCTTAAATCAGGATAAGATAATTGACCACATATATCAGGAATTGATAGAGAGCAAAAAAAAGCTGCACGATAAGCATTCTTATCAAGGGCTTCCTTAACAATTTCGGTTACATTTCTTAATGATGAAATAATTTCGATATTTTCTTTGCTATTCATCAGGTAATACCTCCTGCTATTTGCTATCAACTATATATCATGATTCAAAATCATACATTATTAACAAAATATACCACTCCCAAAAAGAGTGGTAAAGAAAATTATATAATATTCAAAAGGCTTTTTTCATTGCTTCAAATTCGTTTTACTTGCAGTAACTAAGTTTATCCTATAGATTAGTAGGTGCGTGCAATACTCTACGAGGAGTATTAGGCGGTAATGCTTGGGGAAGTGTGCCTAGTACTCTTCGATTTATTTATTTTAGCATTATTTCAATGTAATAGATATTATTGATTAGAAAATCGTCATAAAATTATTGAATTTAATTAATAATGGATGTAATGTAGAATCATACCAACCAATCCAATTTTTCATTTGTTTACTCTTCTTTTGGTCTACTCTATTTTATAGGGTGGATTTTTTGTTGAAAAAAAAACTATGTTCTTGTAGAATGGAGTCATAGCCTTGACCGGGGCTATTTCATTTTATATCTTTTTTCAGGCCCACTCTCCTTGAGGGTGGGTTATTTTTGAGCAGAAGGTTTGAACAATTTGTAAATAGTTAATATAATTAAATTACCTTATAAAAAAACTTTTTCATCTAATTGTGCCACTCCTCCCCGGGAGTGGTTTTTTTGCAAAAAAAGCACAGCATATTCTCATATGCCGTGCAAGTGGAACTATGTTCCGTCATCATAATAATCATCATATAATAATTTACTGAATAGGAAAAGTAATACGCTTATCGAACATTGATATTTTCAAATTCAATCATAATCTTAGTCTTACCAATCACCGAATACTTCTTCACAACAAATTGTTTCCTACTATTATACTCACCAGCGACCACGATCTGCATTCCCTCATCCACATCAGCTAGGAAGTTCAAACTATGCGCTGCAATCAAACAGTTCACATTATCAAGCGAGAACCGCACCAAAGGGGTCTTGCTCATCTTCAACACTCGTATCTTCGAAACTACACCTTTCATCGTTTTCACATTGATCGCCTCCGTAAGCTTGTACATAATAGCAACAATCCGTTTTACCCAAAGTGACAGCAACATAGAACTCGACACATTTTGATCCGTATAAAGCTTCCTGTGACTCAGAAATACTGTACGGAAAATCATATATAAACTCAGAGAAAGATAGGTAGCCCTGCTCATATTGACTGATTATGTTCATATCAGTTACCGCCGGGCTTATACTTTGTGTTAGGGTCGTATTTTCTAAGAATCTTGTCTTGAGTCCTAACGTGATCGAACAGATAATTTTCACCGTCTATTTTAAATACAAAAGCCAACTCTTCCGAATAATGACTATAGCTGATGGGTACAGTGAAATAGGGTTTACCAAAATTCTCCATCGTCCGAACAAACTGATCGTACAATAAGTGCGCTGGACCCATTCTTTCTATAAACTCGTAGTAATATCTTTCCAATGCGTAAGTTCTTTGATGCGCTAACGGTATTTGCATATCAATCACTCCTTGCAAGAATTATACGAACAAATGTTCTCTATGTAAAGCGAACACTAGATTAAGATATACGATTTACGAAAAGCGAGGAAAAGCACATCGATGCAAAGGTAAAATTTGACTACCATTTGACTACCAAATGACTACCAAACAAGAAAAACTACGAAAAACATTGTGGAACTGAAAATACAAAAAAAGTGTTCAAAACCTCTTTAAATCAAGGCTTTGAACACTTAGGAAAAACTACGAAAATCTAATCGATTTTTCTTTATGGAGATGGCGGGAGTCGAACCCGCGTCCAAACATATTGCTACCTAAAAATCTACGCTCATAGTCAACTCATTTGTAGATTCGCTTTACAGCTTGCCGAGTGACAGGCAGTCTGTATCGCTAGTCTGATGATCTCTTTTTTATCTTACAGACGGAAAGATAAAACGTATCCCACTTAGAATAGGACCCTTACTCGAGCACATGGGCGATGCCGAGAGGATCTACGCTAACTGTTTTTAGGCAGCTAAAGCGTAAGAGTTTTCGTTTTTAGCAGTTATATTTAACTGTAACGTTTTAACGTAGACGTAACCTACGAAGCGCAATTCAGGCTCAACTATGCCTGTCGAATCCGTAACATCCCCTTGATAAAAGGGGTATCGCTACCATTCACTAGTATACCATATTTTCGTGCGTGTGCAAAGAATCAGATTAAGTCAAAATGTTTCAGGGCGTGTACGATCCCGCCTTCGGTATTTTTCAAGGTCACGAAGTCTGCCAGCTCTTTTAACTCTTGAATCCCATTTCCCATTGCAATCTTGTGGTCACAGGCTTCTAAAAGGGCGAAATCGTTGCTGCCGTCACCAAAGCCAAAGGTAGGTACATCTTCTAGACCCAACAATTCTACCAAGGTTTTTACGCCAGTCCCTTTAGAAGTCCCGGATTTTACGACATCGATTGAAAAGGGCGTATTACGATAAAAAGTTAGTTCGGGAAAACGCTCATGATAATAAGCATCGTTGCCGACACCTAAAACCAACAACATATTGGTCCGATCTGTTTCATAATGCAGAGGATCGATTTCTGGTAGAGGGCTACGGACGTAGTTATATGCACCAACCATTTCCTCGGTGTGACCAGTCGCCCAATAGCCTTTCTCATTGTAATAACACAGCTCATCGCCATTGTCTTTGACGGCTTGGTACATCCGTGCGCAAAGCTCAGGCTCAAGGGTATCGGAAAAAACTTCTTTGCCATCAATGCGGATAAAAGCCCCGTTCATGACGATGTTCGAGGTAATACCAGCTGCTTCACGAATAGCGGTAACTTCAGGTTCGGTTCTGCCTGTTGCAATGATCGGCAGTACTTGGTTTTTTCGCAACCTCGCCATCGCCTCAGCAATTTCCGAAGTGATTTGCGAGTGTTCATCTAAAAGTGTACCGTCAAGATCAAAAAAAGTTAATGCTTTATAGGTCATGTATCTTACTCCTAAGGTTTATAGTCATAGTCCACTCACAATCTTATCAAAGATTGAAAAAAAGGCAAACCTTTATGAATAATCGGTGAAGTTGTTGGTAGAAGAAAGAAATTCGAGTATACTATAGGAAGAATGGAGTGAAACGATGATTTTTTTAGTAATTGGCAGCATTTTTTTCTTGATTGGTCTCACTTTTTTTCTTTTTCCATCAAAAAAAATGAACCTTATTTATGGATACCGTTCCTATCTAGCAAAACAAAATGAACGCAATTGGCGACAGGCCCAAAAACTATCTGCCCGATTCTTTCTGCTTTTTGGCGGAATCATGGCGCTCATTGGGTTTGTCTTGAAATGGCAAGAATGGACCAATTTTTTTCTAGTTGAAATGATCGTGATCCCTTGGTTCATCGTGCCGATCTTTGGCCTGATCGAAGAAAATCTGCAACGATTTGATAAAGAACATAGAGGTGAAGAAAATGAATATATTAATGATTGAAGACAATGAATCTGTTTCTGAAATGATGCAAATGTTTTTCTTGAATGAAGGATGGGAAGCAGTATTTAAATACGATGGCAAAGAAGGACTAGAGGCCTTTGCTGCTGAACCAGACAAGTGGGATATGATCACCCTTGACTTGAATCTTCCTTCCATGGACGGCATGATGGTGGCGCGCGAAATTCGTAAAATCTCTAGTACAGTTCCTATTATTATGTTGACGGCCCGTGATTCGGAAAGCGACCAAGTCATCGGGTTAGAGATGGGGGCGGACGACTATGTGACGAAACCCTTTAGTCCATTGACCTTGATTGCACGGATCAAGGCATTACACCGCCGCAGTGAATTGGTTGAAAAAACAACACCTGAAGCTTCCAATGCCACCTTTGATATCGTCACCGATCATTTCAAAATGAACACAAAAACAAGGGAAGCCTATTTAAATGGTAAACCCATCGATGGGTTGACGCCGAAAGAATTTGATTTGCTTTATACGTTAGCGAAAAAACCGCGACAAGTGTTTTCGAGAGAACAGCTGTTAGAACTGGTTTGGGATTACCAATACTTTGGCGATGAACGGACCGTTGATGCACACATCAAAAAACTAAGACAAAAAATTGAAAAAGTGGGGCCACAGATCATTCAAACTGTCTGGGGCGTTGGGTACAAATTTGATGATGCGGGTGCTGCTTAATGCGCTACCTGTATCAACAGCTGATTGCATTTTTTGTGGTGATCTTCGTGATCTTGATGACGATTGGTATTGCGTTTACTCAAATGACACGCCAAACGTTACAAGAACGAAATTATGAGCAGTTAATGGGGTATGCTTCGTCGGTCGCGACGATTTCGCAAATCAGTGATTCAGAATATTTACAGCAAAATATGACCCGGGATGGCTATCTACAGTATTCCTTGCGTTTGGCTGAGAATATTTTGAGCAACCAAGATATCTCCTTTGCTTTCTTTAAAAGTCCTGATGACATTATTTATCCACTAGATACCGCTCATGCTGTTGATTTTCCGATCTCTGAAAAAGACTGGCAATCCTTAGAAAATGGGGCGCGTCTACAACTGACCTCCGCCACAAATTTATACGGGGAAAAAGAACTGACTTCCTATGTGTTGATACCTTTTTCTGTCAATCGCACGGATTTTTACGGTGTAATGGTGGTTTCGCAATCGGCAAGCAGTATTTTGAATCTTGTCAGTGCCTTTAATCAAAACTTGTTTAAAGTTTGTTTGATTTCGATCGTTGTCTCATTATTGATCAGTTACCTTTTCGCTACGTTCCAAGTAAGGCGGATCAATCGAATGAAACGGGCAACCAAAGAAATTACTAATGGCAATTTTGATATTTTCTTGCCGGTGCATAATCGGGATGAATTTGATGAATTAGCCGAAGATTTTAATTTAATGACGAAATCCTTGAAAGAATCTCAAGAAGAAATTGAACGGCAAGAAGAACGTCGTCGGCAATTTATGGCCGATGCTTCTCATGAGATGCGTACGCCTCTGACGACCATCAATGGTTTATTGGAAGGGTTAGAGTACAACGCGATTCCTGAAAATCAAAAGGACAATGCGATCCGCTTGATGAAAAATGAAACCAATCGCTTGATTCGTCTTGTCAACGAAAACCTTGACTACGAAAAAATCCGAACCAACCAAATCTCGATGGTCATCAAAAAATTCGATGCAACGCAAACCATCAAAAATCTGTTGACGCAACTGGAGAGCAAGGCAGAAATTGCCAAAGATGTGTTGATTTTAGAAACAACAGAGCCAATCGATGTCTACGCGGATTATGATCGTTTCGTCCAGATCATGGTCAATATTTTACAAAATGCGATCCAGTTTACGGAAGAAGGAGAAATCCGAGTTCGAATCGAAAAAGGCTACTTGGAAACGATCATCGAAATCAGTGATACGGGAATCGGCATGTCTGAAGAACAAGTCAAAAATATTTGGGATCGTTACTACAAAGTTGATCCTTCCCGTAAAAACCGTCAATTTGGTGAATCTGGTCTGGGACTATCGATCGTTGAACAACTCGTACGCCTGCACAAAGGAAAGATCAGTGTAGAAAGTGAACTTGGCAAAGGCACGACCTTTAAAATCTCTTTTCCAGATATCGACTTAAATGAAGAATAAGGAATCGACCGGCAGCAATTCGCTTAGCCGGTCGTTTTTTTTGCGGTTCATTGGCAGCAGCCCTCATACAAAAAGACTTGCTTTTGCAAGCAAGCCTTTTTGTATGAGGGCTATGTAAACTATAGATAAGTGGTATAGGGCGTATGGGCAAAGCATTCGTCTTCATGGATCAAATAGATGGCAACAGCAAATTGTTCGGCGATTTCTTGGCACAAAGGTAGCAGGATTTGGACCTCTTCTGTTGTTAACGTGCTCAAGACATTTTCGATTAAAAGGGTTTCTCTTTCTGAAAGTAACGCTAAGAGCAGCTGAATTTTGATCTCCTCAAAGGGGCCTAATTCTGTCCGCTCTTTTTTCAAAGCCGATAAGGGAAGCTGAACATAAGGCAGAAAACCCTCTAAATCGCCCCCTTTTTTATTTGCAAGAGATACATTGTCCATGACGGATAAAAAGGGAACGGAAGGCCATTGAGCACGAATCAAGATGGCTTTTTTTTGTGAAAGTAGCAAACTTAATTCAGAAGTTTTTGTTTCATTGTCTTTCGAAACATAATAGAAACCAATTGGTTTCGTTAGCTGAGTTGGTTTTTCCATTGTTTTTTCCTCCAATACAGACTATGTCCGCTGGCAATCAAACCAGTAAAACTGGTAACAGCGGCAAGTAAGACGACAAGTGTGTGGCGTGTGCTTTCAAATAAAATAGCAAGCCAAGTGGTGCTGTTCAAATCGACATTTTGGACCAGAATTTGACTATTCTGCGGAATCGTAATGGCGAATTCTTGTCCAGGAAGACTTTGTACAGCCTCCCAAAAGTTATCAGAAGCACGCTCTCGATCAAGGGCAATGATATGCCCACTAAGTAATTCCCGCTGGAAATAAGGCTGGAAGAGTAGCAATAAGACAAAGGCGATCACAGCGGCTGCTAAGAGCGGCAAGAGCATTTCAATGATCTGCATCGCTACCCATTGTCTGGTGGTGGCGCCACTTGCTAACCAAGCTGTGTATTCCGAGCGTTTATATAATTGATAGTAAACTTGAAAGCCAATAAAGACCAGTGTAAAGGCACTAAAAATCAAATAGAACAGTTGATGATAGATTGTCGTGACTGGTTGGATCTCTTCGGCTACTTTCGTTTGCAGATCTTCTGTCGCCAAGAGATCTCTTGTTTGAGCGATCACTTGATCCATCGAATAGATCAAGGCAAACGTCACGATCAAGCCAATCACGGCAAAGAAGGATACAAGCGTATAAAGCACCATGGCTTTTTTATGATAAAAAATGCTGGCAATCGCAAAATGTATAGTTTTCATCTAAGTCACCTCATCCTAGTACATAGTATAAAAGGGGAGTTTGAATAAAGTATGAAGTTCTTGTAGTAAAATATCGAAGCTAAAAAAGTGGCAAGAAAGTTCGACTTTTTCCTATCAAATAGTGCAAAAAAATCCAGCAAGGCAGGTGCCTTACTGGATTGATTATTGGTTGTTCTTACTTTACTCGCCGCTATCTTGTTCCGTCATCTGCTGGTATTCTTGGAAGGTTTTTGTTTGATACAGATCGACGGTCGATTGATTGCCATTTTGAGAAAAGGCACTAGTTGAATCACTGCCTAGATTCTTTTCAATGTCCATCATTTGCTGAAGGGCGTCTTTGTAGTTATAGGTCGAAGGATCAACTTCTTCTAGACCGCTTTTCGCGTAGAATCGTAAAAGGTCACCATTATTGATCTGATCAGAAACCGAAAGTTGCTTGTCGACTTTGGCTTTCCATTCATCGACTTTGGCTTGCAATTCATCGGATGGATCGTTGATCGGCATGCCGGTACGATTGTCATACAATGTACTGCTGTAGTAGGTGTAGTCTGGTGTCACAAAGTCGCCATCGCGGAAAGCAACCAGTTGTTCGTTTTGATCAGAGAATAAATCTTGTCCTAATTGGATATAGTTTGATGTATCCACACCCAGTAAGTGCAATAGGGTTGGCAAGGCATCGACTTGGCCACCATACGTATGATTGATGCCGCCGTTTGATTGTCCTGGAATATGAATCATATAAGGCACACGTTGTAACGAGGCATTGTCAAAGTTTGTCCATGTAGAACTTGTTTTTCCAAGCAATTCTGCTAAGTTACGGTTACGAGAATTGGAAATTCCGTAATGGTCACCATATAAAACGATGACTGAGTTTTCGTATAAGCCACTTTCTTTCAAGTAATTGAAGAACTCTTCCACGGCTTTATCCAAATAATTCGCGGTTGCGAAATAGCCATTGATCGTTTGATCAGAAGTGTTCGCTAGCGGGAAGCCGCCTTCTTCATTGGTAAATTCAGAATATGGGTAGTGGTTAGAAACCGCAATGAATTTTGAATAGAACGGTTGTTGCAGACGTTCTAAGTATTGTACGGATTGTTCAAAGAACGGTTTGTCATGTAGACCGTATTGGAATGAATTTTCATCATTGACATCATAATAAGATGCGTCGAAGAAATAATCATAGCCAAACCGTTTGTAGGTTTCATTTCGGTTCCAGAAGGTACCGGTATTTCCGTGGAAAACAGCACTGGTATAGCCTTGCGTTTGACCTAAAATATCTGGAGCTGCCTCAAAGGTATTTTTCCCACCCAGTTGAGTGAATAACGCTCCTTGATTCAATCCAAACAGGGAATTTTCGAATAATGTTTCGGCATCACTGGTCTTCCCAGCTTTTACTTGGTGGAAGAAATTATCAAAACTAAAGGTACTATCGCTATGGTATAAACTATTGATAAACGGCATGACTTCATGTTCCACGCCATCTTCATCTTTCAATTTATAATCGATCAAGAATTGCTGAACACTTTCTAAGTGAATATAAATGACATTCTTGCCTTTTGCGATACCGAACAGATCATCATTTGGTTCTGCGTAATGTTCTTTAACATAGCTCTCTACTTCGTTCATGTCGTTGGGACTCGCTTCGGCACGTACTTGCGAAGCTTGATAAGTTTGTACCCCATCATAAACCGTAAAGGCGTTGATCCCAAGGTATTTCACTAAATAGTCACGAGAAAACGTTCGAGTAAGCAGTTCAGGACGATCCGCTTCTGCTAAGAAAAGATTGGCAGAAAAGACCATGACAGCTAAGGTTGAGATCGCAAAAGCCATCCGTGCCCGCACAGGACGAGTGTCCATTTTGATTTTTTTCATTGAAAAGGCTGCAATCAGCACGATAAAGTCAATGAAGTACAACACATCGTAGGGACGGAACAAGCGAATTGCGCTTTCTCCTAGACCACTTGCTACTTTTCCTACACCGAGCATCGTGTTGATGGTGATAAAGTCAGTGAATTCTCGATAGTACGAAACATTAGAGAACAACAGCAGAGTCATCAAGAAATAGATCACAAGCATCGTGATATAAGCTGCTTTGGTTCTTCTTACGTACAATGCGATCGACAGCAACAACAAAGTCGTTGCGATCGGATTGATGAATAAGATGAAGTACTGAATGCTGCTTTCAATACCTAGGTGGAAGTCCACCATATAGGCAAAGATATTTTTTAGCCAAAATAATAGGGCTAATAGGAAAAAAAAGCCCATTCTTGTATTCACAAAGGTGGATACTTTATTTTTTTTCAAAGGAATCGTCCTCTCTTTTTCCAGTATAACCGGTAAATTACGATTTTACATCACAGTACATTTTACTAGGCTGTGAAAGACGTGTCAAATGAATTCCTTGTCATGACGCGGAATTAAGTATTTCTTTACTTTCAAGGATACAGACAATACTGTCGCTTTTTGCTATACTAAAAAGGAGAATGAATGGAGCAGATGAACATGAAAATAAAACTAACGAAGCAAGGATCAGCGAAGCTTCGCAAAAAGAATCCGTTGATCCAACGAGAAGATCTTCAACAAGCAATCGAGACGAAGGAGTGGGTCACCTTTATTGATCAGGCCAACCATTTCTTAGGTGTCGGCTATCTTGGGGAACAAAATAAAGGGATCGGATGGGTCGTATCCTTTGAAGAAACAGTGATCGACCAAGCATTCTTTGCGCAACGCTTTGCGAAAGCAAAAGGCAAACGCATTGCTTACTATCAAGATGACCTGACAGATGCCTTTCGTCTGTTTAATGGCGAGGGGGATCAATTGGGGGGACTTACCGTAGATTTGTATGGCGAGTATGTCGTTTTTTCTTGGTACAATGCCACCCTTTATCAACATAAAAAAGCGATCGTGGCGGCTTTTCGTCAAATATTTCCCGAGATCAAAGGGGCTTATGAAAAAATCCGCTTTACGTCTGAGCTGCCTGAATCAGCATGGGTCTATGGAAAAACGGCACCTGAACCCTTACTGGTGAAGGAAAATGGCGTCACGTATGCGACGTATTTGAACGAAGGACTAATGACGGGCATCTTTTTGGATCAAAAAGAAGTTCGTGGGCAACTTGTTGATGGCTTGGCAGCTGGCAAGACGGTTTTAAATATGTTCAGTTATACGGGGGCGTTTTCTGTCGCTGCTGCTGTCGGTGGCGCTGCTCAAACAACGAGCGTCGATTTGGCAAAACGCAGTCTAGAAAAGACCCGCGAACAATTTGCAGTCAACGGCATTGATCCAGATACCCAGCGTATCCATGTCATGGATGTTTTCAATTACTTCAATTATGCCAGCAAAAAAGACTTGCGCTTTGATGTGATCGTTTTAGATCCGCCGAGTTTTGCCCGCAACAAGAAAAAGGTCTTCTCGGTTGCGAAAAATTATGGCGACTTAGTCACTGATAGTTTGGCGATTTTAGCGCCTGATGGCTTGTTGATCGCCTCAACGAATGCGGCCAATCTTTCACCGAGGAAGTTTCAAGAAATGATCGAAGCATCCTTAGAGAAAGCACACGTTGCTTATGAATGTATTCAAAGTTATCGTCTACCAGCTGATTTTGCGGTAGATAAGCATTTTTCCGAAGGGAACTATCTGAAAGTATTCTTTTATCAAATGAAAAAGGAGTGAAGTAGATGAGCCGATCAAAACCAGTAACGTTAGACGGGAAAACACCGTTGATTTGTGTGCCATTGATTGGGAAAACCAATGAAGAGATCTTGAAACAAGCCATTGCTGCTGAGGAATCAGAGGCACAGATCGTCGAATGGCGTGTTGATCATTACAAACATGTCGAAGACCAGCAAGCGGTCTTAGATGCGTTATCACATATTCGCACGACATTAAAGCACAAAGAGCTGCTCTTCACTTTTCGAACCTTGGAAGAAGGGGGCGAGCGGGCGTTCACATTGACCCAGTACAAAGAATTGTGTTTAGCTGCTGCTGATTCAGGCTTGATCGATTGGATCGATGTCGAATTAGAGAAAGCTGAATTTTTAGGTCGAGCCTTTATTCAAGAAATCAAAAAGGCACAGGTAAAGCTGATATTGAGCAATCATGATTTTGAGAAAACGCCAGAAGATGCTGTGTTGATTTTAAAGATCGGCGTAATGAATCAATTTGGTGCCGATGTTGGCAAGTTAGCGATGATGCCCAAGCAAGTCCAAGATGTTTTACGTTTGATGGGGATCATTACTAAAGCGCGTGGCTTCAACCAACTGCCGTTGGCGATCATGTCGATGGGGGAGCTGGGGAAAATCAGCCGGGTTAGTGGGGCATTGACTGGTTCGGTCTTTACTTTTGCTTCGTTGCAAGGTGCTTCAGCACCTGGACAAATACCGATCGAACGAATGACCAACTACTTACAAGAATTTTCACTCAATGAGTAAGACCAGCCAAGGCCTTCTCTTAAAAGAAACCAAAACAAAAGAGGGATAAAATGGCGAAGAAGAAACAAAAAACCAATGCGATCCGTCAAGTAGAACAACAGAAAATCGCTTATAACGAATACACCTATGAGTGGTCGGAAGACCATCTCGATGCGCAATCCGTCGCTGTGCAACTAGCACGCCCGCAAGCCATCTACAAAACGCTGGTGGCAGTGGGCAACAAAACAGGTCCGCTAGTGGCTGTGATTCCTGGAAACAGAGAAGTGGATCTGAAAAAGTTAGCCAAAGTCAGTGGAAACAAAAAAGTAGAGATGCTGCATCTGAGAGATTTAGAAGAAACGACTGGCTATATTCGCGGCGGCTGTTCGCCGATCGGGATGAAAAAGCTCTTTCCTACTTATGTTGATCGTGGGGCGCAGACACTGGAAGAAATCGTGGTTTCTGCAGGAAAGCGCGGGTTGCAGATGGGGCTTGCCCCACAAGCGTTGCAACAATTGACTAGGGCGATCTTTGCCGATTTGTTGGCACCTGAACACGAATAAAAAATCCCCGTGAACCATCTTGAAATGCCGTTCACGGGGATTATTTTGTACTATTTTATTCCATTACTTCAATATCGAAAACCTCAATATTTTCTAAACCACCATAAAAGTCAAACCATGGAGTGGCATATTGTTTTAGAATGGCGTTTAATTCTTCAACATTTTCTTTCCCTTGGGTGTCCAGCCATTCCAACAACGCTTTGGCACCTTGTTTCCCATAAATTTCCACACTATCGCGCCAAGTTGCTCGCCCACCTAAGATTCCTGAGAATTTAGCACCGTGTTGACCAGCAAAGGTCAATTCATCGCGAAAGACATTCGCTGGAACTCCCGCACTCAAATAGATAAATGGCCGAGTCGCGGCGTCACTGGCTTCTTTGAAGTAATTGGCTGCTTCTTCTTGCGTATAGACGGCCTCTAAGCCTTCTTTTTGGAAGCCTTCCACTAAGTCGAATTGAACCGGTACTTCGACTTTCAAAATATCGATATGGTAGTGATCTTTCGTCAATTCCTGAATGGTTCGGATGACCTTGCTCGGTTTGATCTTGGCAAAAGCAGGTGATTTGTCATCTGTGATCTCATCATCATAGACGATCGGTTCCACAAATAAGGGAATATCGGCCGCCTGTGCCTCCGTACCTAAACGCTCCAAAAACGCATGTTTGGTATCTAAAATCTCTTGGGGTTCATCTGGATTATAATAAACCAAGACTTTTGCAGCATCCGCACCTTTTTTCACCAAGCGCTGCAACGATTCATTGGGTAAAATCTCTGGCAAACGACCCGGCGTGTTGACATCATAGCCTGTTTTTTCATAGGAAAGGATCAAGCCAGCATTGGGATTCTTTGCTTCGATCCCTAAGAAGCCATATTCCTCATCTAACAGAATACTGCTGACATATTTGGTCAGTTCTTGGGAAACCAACTGTTTGAATTCATAAATGTGTTCCATCGTAAAGTCATCCGGTCCAGTTGCCGCCTTCATCATTTTTTTCATGGAACCACGTTGGTCGATCGCTAGTGCGGCAATCACACCGTCCTCATTTGAAAGTTTTTGCATTCGTTCAAATTTACCTCTTGAAATTCGTTTCATAAAAAAAACCTCCCTCGATCTTGCTATCTTTAGTCTACGCCTACTTTGAGAAAAACCCAACTAATAAGCAAAAAGAGGGGGAGAACCAGGTGTTCGCAGCTACAGGCCAGGATATTGCTGCGAACACCCGGGTCGTCGATCAATAATTGAAATAACTAGCTGTTTCTGCTGCGTTTTTTCCAGAAACATGACCCGTGCAAAACGCAGCGGTGATGTTGAAACCACCTGTATAACCATTGATATCCAGCAATTCACCGGCAAAATACAAGCCATTGATTTTCTTACTTTCCATGGTCTTAGGGTTGATTTCTTTCAGATGGACCCCGCCGCCCGTCACGAAGGACTTTTCTAATGGGAACGTGCGGACAATGGTGATTGAAAAGCCTTTGATCAAGGAAGCGAGCGCCGTCAACTGTTCCGGTGAGGCTTTTTCAGCAACCAGCTCATGCAAGTCTAGCTGCTGCAAAAAGAAGGTCATCAAGCGCTCAGGCAAAAAGCCAGCTAAAGCATTCGGCAATTGTTTCTTCGAAGCCGCAGACTGAATTAATTCTTGGGTCAAGGCTTCCTGGGCTTTCGTCGGCAGACAATCCAGAACAACCGTCACTGGTTGCTGCTTTTTCAATTCTTGGTTCACAAAAGAGGAACAGCGCAAAGCAGCTGGACCAGATAACCCAAAGTGGGTAAACAAAAGATCCATGGTATGGGCGACGATGGGCTTTCCTTTTTGATCCAAGACGCTCAAGGTGATGTCTTGTAAGGAAATGCCCTGCAAGGTCCGTTCTTGAATAAAAGATTCTTCTGAAACAAGCGGCGATTCGGTTGGATAAAGCGGCGTAATGGTATGCCCGACTTTTTTCGCCATCTTATAGCCGTCCCCCGTCGCGCCCGTGGAAGGATAGGTGCGGCCACCCGTCGTCAAAATCACGCTTGGGGCAGAGAACTCATCGGTTTCGGTTCGTACGCCGCGTATTTGGCTGCCATCATGGATCAGCTTGGTTACGACCGTATTCGTCAACAGGGTGACGTGATGATCGTTGATTGCTTGAAGCAGCGCTTCGACGATGGTTTTTGATTTGTTCGTCACAGGGAACATCCGTCCGTGGTCTTCTTCTTTTAAGACGACACCTAAGTCTGCGAAAAACGCCATTACATCATAGTTATTGAATTGGGAAAACGTACTATACAAAAACTTGCCGTTTCCTGGAATATGAGCAACTAAATCATCTACCGGCCGATTATTGGTTACATTGCAGCGTCCGCCGCCAGTCATCAATAGTTTCTTGCCGATTTTTTTGTTTTTTTCGATTAATAAGACCCTAGCACCTTGTTTGGCAGCGGTGATCGCAGCCATCATACCGCTCGTACCTGCACCAACAACGATGACATCATAGGTTTTTTCCATTCTTCTCACCTCTTTGGGATTGTAACACATCGCCTATGACTGCTGAAAGGAGAGGGCGATTTTTTTCGAATGATAAAAAATTCTGACAATTCTAAAAAAAAGCGTGCAATTTCAGAAAATTTCTTTAAAATAGAAAATATCTTAAAGGAGGTAATGCACTATGACCAAAGCTTCAGCTTACGTGAAAGAAATTCAAGCGAAGATTCACGAGAAAGACCAACACCAACCGGAATTTCTTCAAGCAATTGACGAATTTTTGCCTACGATCGTTCCCTTTTTAGAGGAGCATCCAGAATATATTGAATCAAATATCCTTGCACTCTTAACTGAACCAGAACGTTTTATCCAATTCAGAGTCCCGTGGCAAGACGATCAAGGCAACTGGCAAGTAAACCGTGGCTATCGGATTCAATTCAACTCTGCAATGGGGCCTTACAAAGGCGGCTTGCGTTTTCACCCAAGTGTAAACTTGAGTATTTTGAAGTTTTTGGCGTTTGAGCAAATCTTCAAAAACAGCTTGACGGGTCTGCCGATCGGCGGCGGCAAAGGCGGAAGTGACTTTGATCCAAAAGGCAAATCAGATGCCGAAGTGATGCGTTTTTGCCAAAGCTTTATGACGGAGCTGTCAAAACATATCGGACCTGACCTAGATGTTCCTGCTGGCGACATTGGTGTCGGAGGTCGGGAAATCGGCTATTTGTTTGGTGCCTACAAACGATTGAAACAATACGATGCCGGGATTTTAACCGGTAAGCCACTAGACTTCTGGGGCAGTAAAAACCGCACAGAAGCAACGGGTTATGGCGCTGTTTATTTCGTTAAGCATTTATTGACAGACTTAGATGAAACATTTGAAGGCAAAAAAGCGATCGTTTCTGGAAGCGGCAATGTTGCGATCTATGCAATTGAGAAATTGCAAGAATTAGGTGCGATCCCTGTCACATGTTCTGATTCCTCTGGTTTTATTTATGACAAAGACGGCATTGATCTGGCCTTATTAAAAGAGATCAAAGAAGTGAAACGCGAACGTTTGACGGCTTACGCCAAGGAACGGCCAACAGCGGAATATCATGAAGGGGCAACTGTCTGGGATTTTGATACTCCAGCGGAATTAGCCTTTCCTTGTGCGACCCAAAACGAGATTGATCTCTCGCAAGCCAAACGTGCAAAAGCCAATGGCGTCCGGGTCGTTTCTGAAGGCGCGAATATGCCTAGCTCATTAGAAGCAGCAGAATATTTTATTGAAGAAGGAATTTTCTACTGCCCAGGAAAAGCAGCCAATGCCGGCGGCGTAGCCGTTTCTGCTTTAGAAATGAGTCAAAACTCCCAACGATTGCAATGGGAAAAAGCCGAAGTCGATGCCAAATTGGATGATATCATGAAGTCGATCTATGAAGCATGCCGTGATACAGCTGAAACCTTCGATCAAAAAAATAATTTTATGTTAGGTGCGAACGTCGCAGGCTTTGAAAAAGTTGCTAAAGCAATGTTTGCTCAAGGACTTGTCTAAAATCACCCAACAGGCTACCTATCAGGAATTACTTGAAAAAAGTTGGAAAAAAACGTAAAGTAGGTAGTGTATGAAAAACTATTTTTTCAAGGAGGACAAATCATGTCACACATCAAGTTTGACTATTCGAAAGTAGCACCATTCGTAAACGAATACGAATTGAGCTACATGCAAAGTCAAGTTACAGCAGCAGACAAACAATTACGCGAAGGAACAGGTGCTGGTAGCGACTTTTTAGGTTGGATCGACCTTCCTAAAAATTATGACAAAGATGAATTTGCGCGTATCAAAAAAGCGGCTGAAAAAATTCAATCTGATTCTGAAGTACTAGTCGTGATCGGGATCGGCGGATCTTATTTAGGAGCGAAAGCAGCGATTGATTTCTTAAATCATTCTTTCTTTAACTTGCTACCAAATGAAGAACGCAAAGCACCTCAAATCTTTTTTGCCGGTAATTCGATTTCTTCAACATACTTAGCAGATTTGATCGAAATCATCGGTGACCGTGACTTCTCTGTGAATGTGATCTCAAAATCAGGAACAACTACTGAGCCAGCGATCGCTTTCCGTGTTTTCAAAGAACGTTTGATTGAAAAATACGGCAAAGAAGAAGCCAACAAACGGATCTACGCAACAACGGATAAAGCGAAAGGTGCAGTAAAAGTTGAAGCAGATGCTGAAAACTGGGAAACCTTTGTGATTCCAGATGACGTCGGCGGCCGTTTCTCTGTATTGACTGCTGTTGGTTTATTACCAATCGCTGCCAGCGGAGCAGATATCGATGCCTTGATGCAAGGGGCAGCAGATGCTAGCGATGCTTACGCAAGTGACGACCTTGAAAAAAATGAAGCGTATCAATATGCAGCAATGCGTAACATCCTTTATCGCAAAGGCAAAGTAACCGAATTGCTGATCAACTACGAACCAGGCATGCAATACTTCTCAGAATGGTGGAAACAATTATTCGGCGAGTCTGAAGGAAAAGACCAAAAAGGGATCTATCCTTCAAGTGCAAACTTCTCAACAGATTTGCATTCTCTTGGTCAATACATCCAAGAAGGCCGTCGCAATATCTTTGAAACTGTCGTAAAAGTTGAAAAACCACGCAAATCAATTGCGATCCCTACACAAGAAGCAGATCTTGATGGTCTTGGCTACTTAGAAGGAAAAGAAGTTGATTTTGTTAATACGAAAGCTTTTGAAGGAACGTTACTTGCCCATACAGATGGGGATGTACCTAATCTGTTAGTAAAAATTCCTACAATGGATGCGTACACGTTAGGTTACACGATGTACTTCTTTGAGATCGCTGTAGGTATCTCTGGTTACTTAAACGGTGTGAACCCATTTGACCAACCAGGGGTTGAAGCGTACAAGAAAAACATGTTCGCCTTACTTGGCAAACCAGGTTTCGAAGATCTTGCAAAAGAATTGAACGAACGTCTATAATTCGACAAAGAAACGCCTTGTGCCAGTTCTGATTGGCACAAGGCGTTGTTTTATTTTCGCGTTTGTTGTGTTACTCGATAGTTGATCCAAAAAATCAGCGGTCTTCTTTTAATCCCCAAAGCAACGCAGCAGACAATAGTCCAAAGATACAGGTTTGAATAATTGGCATTTGACTCATCTCCTTTTGATTTCCTTTAGTATAAAATGCTTTTTAAGAAGTGGCACGAACAAACCAGTGCGTTTGAACGAACGAAACTGTCATTTCTTGGTGACAAATGCGTGATAAATTGAAATAAAACGTTTTCAATTTGATGCTTTTTTGTTATTATATCTTTATGAAAGAAAACGGTTGAGGTGAGGATATGGAGAATATTACGATCGGTGAAAAATATGTCTGCCAACCTGTCGGGGCGAGCAAGCCTGTGATCGGTGTGGTGGAAAAACTATACGTACATACGGCGTTGATCGTCGTTTCAAGTTATGAAGAAGAAGATCAAGCACAAGTAGAAGCTTGTAATCGTCGGATGATCGTCAGTTTCAATAAAATTTGTACGCAAACGAACGTTGCCTAACCAACTAGCAAAAAATGCTGCTCAACGGATCACCGTGAGCAGCATTTTTCTTTGTGTGAGATCAGCCAACGCCAATCACGAAATTCAATAGTTTGTCTGAATAAGTCATGTCTTCTTCCGACAAACTCAACTCTTCATTTAAAATCCCCATTTGGTCAGTAATGATCCCGTCTACACCGTAAAAACGCATTCGGCTGATAGTATCCGCATCATTGGGGGTCCAAACGAACACTTCCTTGCCATCGGTCCGGGCAGAAGCGATGAAGTTGCGGTTGATCGTACTGTATTCCATTGTCAGAAAGTCGGCACTGGTCAGTGGCGGCCCTACGACATTGAAAGGCATGATGTATCCCGACGTCAATTCAGGCGCCTTATCTTTTAATTCTTCAACAACTGTATAGGAGAGACTTTGCATAATATGCCCATTTGCAACTAAATCCTCTTGGTATCGGTCTAAGAAGGCATCTACGAGTGCCGCAGTATCTTTTTGTTGGGTTTTGATCTCCACCAGTAATTTTTGGTCCAACTGATTGGCAAGCGCCAAGTACTCGTCAAAAGTTGGAATACGGGCTGTCTGGTTGTTTTCTGAAACCGTCAGTGATTCGGCGTAACTCAAGGGCAATTGCTCGGGTTTTCCTTTGCCGCCTGTCAAAGGCCGGTAAGAAAAATCATGGTAGACAATAAAATGACCATCACTTGTTTGCTGGACGTCCATTTCCACGTAGTCCGGCTGATATTTCTCACTAGTAAATCGTAACGCTTCAAGGGAATTTTGGACCCCTTGTCCGTCGCTTACCCCTCGATGGGAGATCGTTACCGGATGGATCGAAGCAGCTGAGGTCAGATAGTTCATATTATACAGACTAACCCCAACACCAAAAAGTACCGTGACCAAGGTAAACAAGGAACTTTTCAGTCCTAGAAAATGTCGCTGGTTCAATGGTTCTTGGTGGAACCACGAAGGGATCTCTGGTAAAAAGCCTTCATCATCCATGAAATCAACGATGATGTAAAAAATAGCCACGGTCGATAAAATGACATTCAGTAACAAAATAAACTGCAAGAAAGTCATAATAAAAACAGCACTATACAACGCATAGTCCGGTGTAACAACTTCAATCACTGCTTGAAGGGTAATAAGCAGCGTGAAGCCCAGAGTCGTGATCAATAAGATACTACCACCGATAAAGACAAATTGACCAACGATGGCAAAAAAACGGCGTTTTGTTACTTGGAGGCTTTCTTTGATCGCTTTTCGAAAGGGCAGATCACGTAAAATCATTTCCGGTAAGGCAAAGATCACGCGAATCCCCAAGTAAATCAACAAAACATAAACCAAAAGCACTGCCCCAATGATCAAGACACGATTGGCAAAAATAAAGTCCATGATAAAGGCAGGGATTTTGATTTTTGCGAGTAAATCCGAATTAAAACTCAATCCACCGATGGGTAAAATCAGTAAGAAGTAAAAAAGGAAAAATAAAAAGGTCATCGGCCGTAATTTGCGCAATTGCAAAATAGTCATTCGTAACAATTGCCGCAAGCTGATGGGCTGCTTCTTTTTGATAAAATAGACACTCAGCAGTAAGAAAGTAAATTCAAAAAAGACGGCTAATAAGATCAAAAGCAAAATCAGGGTTAATGAGAGCAACACAACAGGGTGATCTGTAAAGATACTACCGATATTATCGAAAGAAAGATAAGGCAAGCCGCCGCGCTTTAAGACGAACTTGGTGGAAGCTGATAATATCGGGATCACTAAGAACAACAAGGCACCGTGCATCAATAAAACATCACGGAAGTAGGCATTGCTGTCTTTCAAAAAATCCCACGTGTTGACTAAGCTGTTTTTTAAATAATTCATGGTCGTCATCCTAACAAAGTAAGTATTGTGGTTCAATTTATTCTAGAAAGGCGGTAAAAAAGAGCCGAACAGTTTTAGAAGCACATTTGCCACAGGCATAGTTCCCTGTTTGAAAAGCAGCTTCTTTACGTTCGGCTCGCTGAATTGATCGTTTTTCTTACATATGATTCTTATCCGCCTAACAAACCAGTTAAGAATGTTCCACCGTAAATCAATGCCATACTGTACAAGAAAATTGAAGCAGGTTTTGCCAACAAAATAATCAACGTAAATTTCTTCACTGTCATGTTGGTCAAGCCAGCCATTAGACAAAGGGCATCATCAGGGGCAACCGGTAGAAAGATTGCAAGGGCGAAAAGTTTTTCAAATCGGCTTTGGTTGTCTAACCAGCCGATATATTTATCGTAAGTTTTGTCACTGATCATACTTAAAATGAATGGTTTACCGTATCGTCGGCCAAGCAGGAAAATAATGACAGAACCAATACTGATTCCTACATAGTTATAAACGAATCCTAGATAAGGACCGAAAATCAAGACACCTGCAGCGCTGGAGACACCACCGGGAATAATCGGGATTACTACTTGCAAGATCTGCAATAGGATAAAGACGATTGGTCCTAAGATAACGGAATTTCCAACTAGACCTCGCAGTGCATTAATATCTTTAAAAACACCTAGATTGATAAAATAGATGGTTAACGCGATCGATAAACCTAAGCCAATAATAGAAATCGTATTAATGATACGACGAGAAGTTGCTATGCTCACAGGACTTCATCTCCTTTATGTTTCATAATCTCACTATACGGGGTGGGACCAGAAAAATCCAGTAAAACAAATGACAAACGTCAAACAGTTTTGTAAGGTATGCCTTTATTATAAAAGAAGTCCGAAAAGAAAACATTGTACTAAAGTCTGAAATAAGAAAAATTTATAGTTTCTGCGCGCCAATAGTTTTAGGAGATTTTTTTATCCGGGTGACGTTTTTTTGTGCGTTTCACTTGCCAGCGATTGACGATCTTTTCAACCACACTCGTCATCATGAACCCGCCGGCAATCGCCCCAGCGGTGATGACAACGATCATCAGATTTTCAAAACCGACAAAGTTGTCGCCCAAAGCGAATTCTCGAACGGCTTTGTAGGCAGGCCCACCCGGTACGAGGGGAACGAGGCTGGGAATGTTAAAAATGATCATGGGCATTTTTTTTCTGCGGGAAAAAAAGATGCTGACGCAACCGACGGCAAATGCGGCTAAGAAGTTGGCACTGCCTAGACCGTAGCCAATCGTTTGCAATGACCAATAGATCATCCAGCCAACCGTTCCAGCAATGCCTGTGGCAACTAAGGCTCTTTTAGGAATATTGGTCAAGATGCCGAAGGTTACAGTGCTTAAGAAGCTGAAGGAAAGGTGAATAAAAATCGTCATGAGATCCCTCCAAATAAGGTGAAGACCGTGGCAATGCCGACACCGATCGCGGCAGCAGTAAAGATGGCCTCTGTTCCCCGAGCTGTGCCACTAATGAGATGGCCTGCCAAGATATCTCGAAAGGAATTGGTGATTGCTACACCAGGAACTAAGGGCATGACGGCACCGATAATCAAATTATCGACGTTTTGTGCGATATGAAGAGAGACCGCTAAGACAGACAAAGTACCGATCAGTAAGGAGGCACAAAACATATCCAAAAAGCGAATGTCGATCAGTTTCTTGACCCAATACGCACACAAAAAGCCAAGGCAGCCAATGACGAAGGTCGCTAGAAAGTCAAACCAAGCACCGCCAAAAATAATCATTAAGGTACTGCTGACCACGCCCGCACTAAACACCTGCAGCCAATAAGGAAAGCTTGGTGTCGTTGGATTGACCTTTTTTAATGCCTCGTGCAATTCCACTAACGAGATTTTTTTTTCAGCATAGGCACGAGACAATCCGTTGACGGCAACGATTTTTTCGAGATTGATGACTCGATCATGAACATTTTCTACTTGTGCATAGTGGCTACTGCGTAAGCCCATAAAAAGTCCAGTTGCTGTTACATAACTAATACTCCCTTGCTCTCCAGCGTTGGCCGCAATTCGATTCATCGTATCTTCCACGCGATAGACTTCCGAGCCGTTTTCCATCATGATTTTCCCTGCTAATAAGCAGGTCTCCAATAATAGCTCTTTTGATTCAGCCATTTCCAAACCCCTTTTTCAATCGAATTTGCGTGCTACACTCCTAGTGTACAATTTCAGCGAGTTTTCAACAAGAAAGAAAAGTAGATTTGAAAAATAACTAGAACGCCATCCGTTGGATTTTTTGTGATAAATGAAAAAAGCAGAACATTTCCTATTACTAAACATTCGTTTTTAGTGAACAAAGTGAATAGAAATAAGATAACGGAAGGAGTGTTTTATTTTTAAAAAATGAATATCTCGGTTACAATTAAATAAATATAAAAAGGGGGATTTATTGATGCGAAGGAAGGTCTATACAAGAGAACACATTTTGAAGGCCGCTTATGAACTGATCAATAGAGAAGGTTTTGGCAACTTTACGGCCCGGAATATCGCTAAGCACATGGGAATTTCTACTCAACCAATTTATCTTGAGTTCGAAAATATGCAGGACTTAAAAAATACCTTGGTGGAGGCTGTTTTCAAAGATTTATCGGAAAATGTTTTTCCAGTCGTTCGAACAGGAGACAAACTTGTTGATTTAGGCCTGAATTATATACGCTTCGCGCAAGAGCAGCACAATCTCTACATCGCCCTTTTTATCGACGACTACGGCGGGGGGAAATTGATGCATGATTTTTCATCCACCTATTTCAAATCCTTGATCAAATCAGAAGAAAAATATGCAGATCTATCCGAAGATGCGATAAATGCACTACATAATGGCGCATGGATCGTTGTGACTGGTTTGGCTTCCTTAATGTCGGCGGGTATCATCACACCCACCGATGATCAGATCATCAAAATCATCAACGAGACGATCGCAGGCGTAATCGAAAAGAAAGAAAACTATATTTTCGATTAAAGAACAAAAAATCTGTATCCATTTCCATTTTGGATGCAGATTTTTCTTGACATTTTTTGTAAAACTAGCGAAAATAACTGTTATGGAGAGTTGGCAGAGTGGTAATGCAGCGGACTCGAAATCCGCCGACCCGGTTCATCCCGGCGCGCAGGTTCAAATCCTGTACTCTCCTTATACCAACGCTTTGGAGCGTTTAGCCTATCTTTCGAGATAGGCTTTTTTGTTTGTTGTGGGCAGAAGAATATAAATGACTGCCGAGGTTGATCGATAACCATCTGAAAAGCGATTAACCTACACTTGGTCTAGAAAACAGCATAATTGTTCCGTCAACTTGCCGATATCTTTTTTGCTTGTGGTCCTGCAACAAACGAAAAGAATCAATCGGGCAAACGTGATAAGGCGTATTCAATTTGTTCAGAAGTAAAGCCTTCAAAGGAAAGTTGGCTCGCCACACGCTCATCCGATAAGGATAAATTTTGCGAGTAGCGAATCGCTTTTTTCAATGCTTGCTCGTTCCAATCGGCATCCACGGTGGCTACGGCAAAGTCTGCTGCGCTCTCAGAAAAATCTTCATAGAGTAGTTGGCGTTTTAAGCTCGACTGAGAAAACGCATTGCTGGATAAGTATCTTTCTGCACGATTCAGTGCATTTCTTTCTTCACGAGAAAGTTCAGGTGTATGTTGCTCGTTGTTCGCGGGTTCTTCTTGTTGTGCGCTACTTGCTTCGTTGTTGCCAGCTTTTTGTTCTCCTTGTGGTTGTTCCATGGAAGCAGCGGCATCGCCAAAGGATTCGCTTTGCCTTGATTCGTTACGTAAAGAAAGGCTTAATTGCGCAGTGATGCTATCGAAAGATGTCACATCTTGGTAGAAGGACAAGCCACCATAAGAAAACAAGGCAATAAAAGCGGAAGCGACAATGATCAAAACGTTTCGATCTCGTTTTGAATTTTGTTTTACAAGCCCAATATAAAATAAGACAATGCCAAAAACGAAACAGAACAATCCAATGAAAAACAAAATGGCGAAAAACGTAGCCATAAAAATTCCTCCTAAATAAAAGTCTCCTGAAAAGACAATAGTACTATGTTCTGTACCAGAAAACAGATTTGTCTTTTCATGAATAGAGGAAAAGGATGATTTGACAAATGTAACGTGTATGCTATTAATGGATCATTCATAAGTATTAAAGGAATGACGCTCAAGAATGACTAGTGAAATAGATGGTAAACTTAATAAAAGCACAGTTGTATCAGTAGGAGGCAAGAAGATGGATTTTGAAGAAAAAGATTATTTTATGCGTTATACAAAAGTTGCGGCACAGGGATTGAGTAAGTTTATTACGCAAGGATCTGTTGATGAAATCTTACAGCTAGATGAACAGCAAAGTGGACAGAAGCAAGAAGTGGATGCTGCAACAGACAAAAGCGAGCCAAAAAACAAGAAAGCACCTAGCTAATTATTTCCTTAGCGAGGTGCTTTCAGTACGAATCGGTATCCTTCATTTGGATAAACTCCTTATGCAGTTTTTTTCAATTCTTGTACAGCTTGCTCGATCGTAATTCCAGTCGCAAAATGATTCGCATCTTTTTTATCGAAAACGATAAATAAATTCAATTTGGTATCCAGAGTTACACGATATTGTAGATCTGTGTTATAGAATGTCATAGTCATTCTCCTTTCTTAAAACTTGTCATTGAAAGGCAACGGTTAGTTGATAACGAAATTCCATAGTTAGAATAACACTTTTTTTCACAATAGTCCAATAAAACTATCAAACGAACAAATCTGACTGATTATTTTCAGGAAATCAATGCTGAGAATGGAAGCAAAAGAAGTTTGCTGGAGTCAGTAAATTCGGGAAAAGTATCTTTGTATATTTTCAGAAAAATAGAATTCATAAAAAATTTCTTAAGAATTTTGAGGATAGCTATTTTCTTAGATAACAAATTTGTAAGATTGAGAGTATGAGATGATTGGAAACCTTGATATCATAAGGTTTATCTTCAAATTGTGTTTTGTGCAAAAATATATTGATTGTATTTTTTTGAAAAAGAGATCGTATCTCTTGAATTCTATGGTATGATTTACTTTAGAAAAATGAAAATGGATTATGAAAACGGATGTGAAAATATGTGCGGAATTGTCGGCTTTGTCAATTCAAAAGACCAAAAAGAAATCATTATTGAACGCATGATGGACCGGATCGTTCATCGCGGACCAAACAGTTCAGGGAAATTTACCGACGACCGAGTGGCATTAGGGTTTCGTCGTTTATCGATCATCGACTTAGAAGGTGGCTCACAACCAATTTTTAATGAGGATCGAACAAAAGTAATCATTTTTAATGGTGAAATTTACAACTTTCAAGTATTGCGTGAGGAATTGATCCAAGCAGGTCATGTCTTTTCTACCCATGCGGATACCGAAGTAGTCTTACATGGCTATGAAGAGTGGGGGATTGATGTGTTGCAGCGCCTGCGGGGAATGTTTGCTTTTGCCATCTGGGATACTCAAAAACAAGAGCTTTTCGGCGCGCGGGATCACTTTGGCATCAAACCGTATTACTATGCACAAATGAACGGCAGTTTCATGTTTGGCTCTGAAATCAAAAGCTTTTTGCCTCATCCAGATTTCAAGAAAGAATTAAACCAGGAGGCGTTGAAACCTTATTTGACGTTCCAATACTCGCCTTTGAACGGAGAAACCTTCTTTAAAGGCGTTCATCGTTTGCAAGAAGGGCATTATTATCTGTTTAATGAACAGGGATTGATGATCAAGCAGTACTGGGATGCAGATTTTTCAGTGAAAGAAAATCATTCAAGAGAAGAATGGGTCGATAAAATCGATCAAGCAGTCCAAGAATCAATTGCCGCTCATCAAATCAGTGATGTTGAAGTCGGCTCATTTTTATCCAGTGGTGTCGATTCAAGTTACGTGGCCTCGGTCTTGCGCCCAGATCACTCATTTTCAATTGGGTTTGATGACAAAACCTACAACGAAGCGATCGAAGCCCGCAAATTGACGGAAAAGCTCGGCTTGAACAACACAGCAGCGGTCATCGATGGTGAAATGTCCTTTGAGGCATTTCCGCTGATTCAGTATCACTTGGACGAACCGGATTCTAACCCAAGCTGTGTCCCTTTGTACTTTTTAGCCAACCTAGCAGCACAGCAAGTGCGGGTCGTTCAATCTGGGGAAGGGGCAGATGAATTATTTGCCGGTTATGCTGCCTATGGCTTCCACACAAACTCTAAAGCGGTTCGCGTTTTTGCCCAAGGCTTGAAAAAACTGCCGCAAAACATCCGCTTTCGTTTAGGGCGTCAAATCGGCAAAATGAAAAACTTCCATGGTCGAATTCATCTTTATGAAGCAACGGCACCTGCCCAAGACTTCTTTATCGGGCAAGCCCTGGTCTTTGAAGAAGAGGAAGCACTACAGCTTTTAAAACCAACGTATCAAAAAGGACCATCTGTTGCTGAAATCGTTGCGCCTCATTATGAGAAAGTCAATGGTCTCAAAGACGAGGTCAACAAGATGCAATATTTGGATCTTCATCAATGGATGCCGAAGGATATTTTGTTAAAAGCAGACAAAATGTCCATGGCGAGTTCTTTAGAATTACGGGTTCCGTTACTGGATATCGAGATGCAAAAACTGGCGCAAACGATCCCGACGAAATATTTGATCAATCAAAACAATACGAAAGATGTGTTTCGACAAGCGTCAAACCGTCATTTGCCAAAAGAATGGGCAAACCGTGAAAAGCTAGGCTTTCCTGTACCAATCAAGGCATGGCTGAAAGAAGGAACAGGGTATGAAGCAGTTAAAGCCCTTTTTGAGTCAGACTTTGCAGCAACCTTCTTTGATCAAACAGCGATTTTGCAAATGCTAGAAGACCATCGCCAAGGAAAACCGAATCTTCAGCGAAAAATCTGGACGATCTTTACATTCTTGACCTGGTACAAAGTATTCTTTATTGATGAATCGATTCCCGAAGCCAAAGAAATCGTTTATGAAACACTTTGATTTGAATATGGAAGCAAAAAAAAGCTGATGCGGACAATCCCGCATCGGCTTTTTTTATAGACCTAAATATTTTTCCAAGTAATCGACCATGCCATCTTCCGCATTGGTTTTGTCAGTAACATCATTTGCGATCGATTTTAATTGTTGCGTGCCATTTGCCATAGCAACGCCCCAACCCGCATAATCCAGCATCTCCAAATCATTGTGTTCATCACCAAAAGCGATGATATCTTGCCGATCCAAAGACAAAGAATCCGCGATCACCGAAAGACCAAGTGCTTTATGGACCCCTTTTGGTACGATCTCTAAGATGGCTTGAGGTCCGCCCCACGTGCGAACATCGACTGCATCGTCAAATTGATCCTTGATACGTAAAGAAACAGATTCTGCTAATTCATTTTCGGTTTTCACCAGTAATGAAGTGGGATCCGTTTTTAAATTTGCTAATAGATTTTTTTCGGAAGCATTACCCGAAAAGAAAAAGTGTTGATCAAATCCGCTTAGGTCATCGATGAAAAAGGTTTCACGATTTTCTGCTGCCACAAACGTCAGCCCCAGCTGCTCTTTTTGTGCCATGAGCTCAAACGCAATTTCTCGAGAGATCGAGTGCTCCATTTCGTTTGCCCATACTTGTCGAGGTTTATGGACCAACCCACCGTTAAAATTGACCATTGGTGTTGTGAGCGCCAATTCTTTATAGAATTGATCACTCATACGAAAAGGTCTTCCTGTAGCGATGGTAACAAAGTGTCCCGCTTTGGTGGCGCGAACCAGTACCTCACGTGTGCGAGGGGAAAGTTGGGATTCAGTATTTAAGGTTGTGCCATCTAAATCAATGGCGATGATTTTTGGTTTCAAAAGACTCGCTCCATTCTCTTATGGTAGTGGCTTAAGTGTAACATATTTCTGTCATTTCACAATACAAGTAAGTTTTCGATAAGTTTTCATAATAGTTACAAAGTAAAACACGAACATTAAACGTTTTTGGTTCGTTTTATTCGGAAAAAGGTTTGAAAAGCGAAAATTATTCCCTTATAATTTGTAATTGTTCGATGAAAAGCGCAATTATTCATTTTTTCTTTTCATAGAAACGATTAAAGTTCAGGAGTGAAACATAACATGGAAAAGTTTTTCAAATTAAAGGAGAATAAAACGACGGTTTCCACAGAAGTGATGGCTGGGGTCACCACCTTCTTCGCGATGAGTTATATTTTGTTTGTGAATCCGACGATTTTATCTGCTGCAGGCATGCCGTTTCAAGCTGTTTTCTTAGCAACGATCATCGCTTCAGTGATTGGTACCCTGATCATGGGCTTATTTGCAAATGTGCCTTACGCGCAAGCACCTGGAATGGGACTTAATGCATTCTTCACCTTTACCGTTGTTTTTGGTTTGGGGTATACGTGGCAGCAAGCATTAGCGATGGTTTTCATCTGCGGCCTGATCAACATTTTTATCACGGTGACTCGAATCAGAAAAATGATCATTCATGCGATTCCAGAAAGCATGCAGCATGCAATCGGCGGCGGGATCGGGATCTTTGTGGCTTATGTAGGGATCAAAAATGCCAACTTGCTAAACTTCAGTGCAGACACTGCCGCAGTGACGGGTTCAGTTGTCGACGGTGAGACGATTGTGAGTGCCAATTTTAATGGGGGGATCGTCCCAGCTTTGGCGAATTTCAATAATGCACCTGTTTTGTTAGCAGTGATTGGTTTAGTAGTGACTACTTTATTAGTGGTGAAAAATGTACGTGGGGCAATTATTTTTGGTATTTTAGGAACGACGATCATTGGTATTTTGATGGGTGTGGTGGATTTAAGTGCCATTGATTGGCACGGGAATTCATTAGGAAGTTCCATCAGCGAACTAGGAATCACATTTGGCGCTGCGTTTGGCTCTGAAGGAATGGGCTCACTATTCAGTGATTCTGCCAAAATCCCTCAAGTAATCATGACGATTTTAGCATTTAGCTTATCAGATGTCTTCGATACGATCGGTACCTTTATCGGGACTGGACGTCGTACAGGGATCTTTTCGAAAAAAGATGAAGAAGCGGTTGAAAATAGTAACGGGTTGAATACGAAAATGGATAAGGCTCTTTTTGCAGATGCCGTAGCCACGTCTGTAGGGGCCATCGTAGGGACCTCAAATACAACGACTTATGTGGAATCAGCAGCTGGCATCGGTGCTGGTGGACGCACGGGCTTGACTTCCGTTGTGGTGGCAGCACTCTTTGCGATCAGCAGTATCTTTTCTCCACTGATCTCAATCGTTCCCGCACAAGCGACAGCACCGGCGTTGATCTTAGTTGGGGTAATGATGATGGCTTCTTTTGCAGACATCAAGTGGACTGATCTAGAAGAAGCAGTTCCCGCTTTCTTTGCATCTATTTTTATGGGCTTGTCTTACAGTATTTCCAACGGGATCGCTGTTGGTTTCATTTTCTATGCATTAGTGAAAGTAGTGAAAGGAAAAGCCAACGAAGTGTCTCCGATCATCTGGGTCGTCAATGCGTTGTTTATCCTAAACTTTGTCATTTTGGCTTTGATCAGTTAAGTTTAATGAAGAAAATCTTTCTGTATTTTAAATGCAGAAAGATTTTTTATTTGATTATTACTCACGATACGGTATAGTATTTGTGAAAGAAGGTTTGTAAATGAAGATTGATTGGAAACGAAATCTACTGATTTCATGGGTAGGTTGTTTTTTTACGGGTGCCAGTTTTAGTCTTGTCATGCCATTCATTCCCTTATATATAGAAGAGTTAGGCGCTCCAGAGAGTCAAATTGAGTTGTTTTCTGGATTAGCAATCTCAGTAACAGCGTTTGCGGCGGCTATCATTGCTCCAGTTTGGGGAAATCTAGCAGATCAAAAAGGTCGTCGTTTAATGATGATTCGCGCGGCTGCGGGGATGACAGTGACGATGGGTTCTTTGGCTTTTGTACCGAATGTCTATTGGTTATTGATCATGCGTTTCTTTACCGGAATTTTATCGGGGTATATTCCAAATGCGACTGCGTTGATCGCTTCGCAGGCGCCTCGAGAAAAAAGCGGTTGGGCGCTTGGGACATTGGCTACAGGAGCCATCGCAGGGAATTTGATTGGTCCTTCCATGGGTGGGGCGTTGGCGCAATGGTTCGGCATGAAAAATGTTTTTATCATTACCGGTGTCGTGCTGCTAATTACGCTCTTGCTCACGATTTTTCTCGTTCAAGAAGATTTTGAGCCGGTTGAAAAGGGCGATCTGCTGTCCATCAAAGAAATTTTTGGTCAAATCAAAAATATGCAGTTGCTTGTTGGCTTGTTTATTACGTCACTGATTTTACAGCTAGGTGTAACCAGCATCAGCCCAATCCTCACATTGTATATTCGTGATTTAAGCGGGGATACGGGCAATATTTTGTTCGTCAGCGGATTGATCGTCTCTGTTGCCGGTGTTTCAGCGATTATCTCCTCGCCGTTTTTAGGCAAAATCGGTGATCGTTATGGCAATCACAAAGTACTATTGGGGGGCTTAGTGCTATCATTTTTCTGTTTCATTCCGATGGGCTTTGTTTCTACTCCGTTTCAATTAGGCGTGTTACGCTTCTTGCTTGGTTTTTCTACCGGTGCCTTGATGCCGTCCATCAATACACTGATCAGCAAGATCACCCCGATGGAAGGGGTCAGCCGCATCTACAGCTACAACCAAATGTTTTCTAACTTTGGGCAAGTGTTAGGTCCGATGGTCGGTTCAACGGTGGCAGCTGGTTTTGGTTATCCCGCTGTCTTTTGGGTAACTAGTGGGTTTGTACTGATCAATATTTTTATCTCAGGATTTAATTTCCGTAAAAGCTTACGTAAAACGGACATCAGTGAATAGTTGAAAAGAAAAAAAAACCAGTTACAATAAAGGTAACTGGTTTTTTTTTAATGGCTTGTCTTTTCAGGCGCTGGTGCGATAATACCAACAAGAATGATCACCACACCTGTGACCAAAGAGATGATTGAAGTTAATTGAAAATCATAAGTTGCTCCAGCAAGTGAGCTGCCTAGATAGCCAACGACTTGACCTAATACAAAAGTCCAAAATAAAGTGACTAGGTAACGCATGACGACACCTCTTTTCTGCGTATCTTCCATTTCGACTTTAGTTTATCACAAAAATATTTATTGTAAAGATTTTCACTTTTTCATTTTGTTTTTCAAATCTATTTACTAGCAGAAAGAAAGAGAATTTTCATTTTTGGAGGGATTTCAATGTATTCACAGCTCACCACCTTAAGCGCCTATTCGTTGCTGCAAAGTACGATCAAAATTCCTCACTATATAGAGCAAGCCAAAAAGATGGGCTATCAGACATTGGGGCTGACCGATCATAATGTTCTCTATGGCGCGGTCGAGTTTTATCAACAATGCCTAGCACAGGGCATCAAGCCGATTTTTGGCGCTTTGTTCGACTGTACCTTCGGAGAGGGATCAATGTCCTTTCCATTGTACGTATTTGCCAAAAACCTCAAGGGCTATCAAACCTTGATGCGTTTATCAAGTGAAAAAATGATCACCGAGCAGTTGAATTTAGCTGCTTGTGATTCTTTGCAGGATCTCTTTGGTTTGCTGCCTGAAGGCGAGGGGTTTCTGCCTTCTCAGCACGATGATCTAGAAGCCAATCAAGAAGCACTGCGAGCAATCAGCCATAAATTTGATTCTGAGAGCTTGTTTTTAGGGATTACTAGCAAAGGGCTAGATCCAGAAACGATCGCTTGGTTTAACGAGCAAAACATTGCCCCATGTGCGTATCAACCAATCGCGGCTTTAGCACAAGAAGAAGCCTTTGCAGTCAAAGTGATGACCCATATAAAAGAGGGCTCGCAAATTGAAGACTTTCGTCAGGCAAAAGAGCAAGCGACTACGCAGCTTTTTTTACAACCGGCAGACCAATTGACTGCGTCATTTGGCGAAGCGTCGCAGGCATTGATGAATAATCAGCGGATTGCAGCTGAATGCGCCGTCGAGCTGCCGCTGCATCAGCGGCTGTTGCCTCATTACCCGCTACCAGCCGAAGAAAGTGCTGCGGACTATTTGCGGAAAATTTGTTTTGAGCGTCTGCCTCAGCGTGTTGCCCACGTTACATCGGCGTACGAACAGCGTTTGGATTATGAGTTGTCCGTTATCCATAAGATGGGCTTTGATGACTATTTCTTGATTATTTGGGACGTCATGGACTTTGCCCACCAACAAGAGATCGTTACCGGCGCTGGACGGGGATCGGCTGCTGGAGCACTGGTGGCATATGTTTTATCGATCACCGACGTAGATCCAATCAAATACGATCTTTTGTTTGAACGATTCTTGAATCCAGAACGTTACACGATGCCTGATATTGATTTAGATATTCCTGACAATCGCAGAGACGAGATTTTACAGTATGTGCGCCAAAAATATGGGCAAGAATATATGGCACAGATTGCCACGTTTGGTACCATGGCGGCCAAAATGGTTTTGCGAGATGTTTCTCGGGTCTTTGGTCTCTCGCAAAGTGAAGCTAATCGCTGGTCAAAAGCCATCCCCAATGCCTTGAAAATGACCTTAGATCTTGCTTATGAACAATCCAATCAGCTGCGAGAGCTGGTTTCGTTCAATGAGCGGAATCAAGTAATGTTTCAAGTCGCCAAAATCTTAGAAGGACTGCCCCGTCACGTATCGACCCATGCCGCCGGTGTGGTGATCAGTGACAAGAATCTGCTTGATTTGGTGCCTTTGCAAGAAGGCAGCGATGGGATTTGGCTGACCCAGTTTACCATGAATGACGTGGAAGCCATTGGCCTATTGAAGATGGATTTTTTAGGTTTGAGAAACTTGTCGATCATTGATAATACCTTGAAAGGTATCAAACGAATCAGCCAACAAATCGTAACCCAAAAAGAGATTCCTCTTGATGATCCAGCAACATTGCGTTTGTTTCAAAAAGGGGAGACGGCAGGGATCTTCCAATTTGAATCAGCGGGAATACGCAATGTCTTGCGCAAGCTAGGGCCAGAAAGTATCGAAGACATTGCTGCAGTCAATGCCTTGTATCGCCCGGGACCGATGCAAAATATTGATACTTTTATCAAGCGGAAAAAAGGACAAGAGCGGGTCTCTTATCCGGATGACAGCTTGATTCCAATCTTGCAAAACACTTACGGAATCATTGTTTATCAAGAACAGATCATGCAAGTAGCTTCCAAAATGGCTGGTTTTAGCCTAGGACAGGCAGATATTTTGCGGCGAGCAATCAGTAAAAAGAAAAAAGACGTGTTGGATGAAGAACGTCGCCATTTTGTGCAAGGTGCGTTGGCCAATCATTATGACGAGAAGACCGCCAATTTGGTCTATGACTATATTGAGCGCTTCGCCAACTATGGGTTTAACCGTTCCCATGCGTTTGCCTATTCCTTTATCGGCTTTCAAATGGCGTACTTGAAAGTGCACTATCCGGCACCTTTTTTTGCTTCGATCTTGCACTCGGTACGCAATACTGCAAGCAAAATGAAAGAATACTTAAATGAAGCCGCACGTTATGGCGTAGAAGTATTGCCACCATCGATCAATACCAGTGGGTTTAGTTTTCAACTGCAAAATGAGAAACAAATCCGCTTTGGGTTCAGCAGTATCAAAGGGATTCGGCGCGACATGATCCAAGACATTTTGACAGAACGAAAAGAGCATGGCAATTTCACGTCCATGGATCAATTTTTACTTCGCTTGAATCAGCGGAACAGCAAGTGGTTAAAGTTGGACTATTTATTGCCGCTTTTGAGCATCGGTGTATTCGATGTGATTGCGCCTAATCGAAAACAAGCATTGATCCAACTAGAAGGGAAAATCCAAAATATTACTTATAGTGGCGGCAGTTTGGATCTCTTAGAAACCATGGCTTTAAAAGAAGAAGCCGTTGCCGATTACAAACTGGAAGAGAAACTGGCTTTGGAAGAAGAATACTTAGGTGTTTATTTGTCTGGCCATCCCGTAGAACAGTTTCAAAAATTGCATCAATTAAAACAAATCACCGATATTGCCGATCTGGTTCCGAATGAACGGGTCCGCATCCTTTTGTATGTCCGCAAGATTCGGGAGATACGTACAAAAAAAGGCGAACAGATGGCATTTGTTGAAGGAACGGATGCTAGCAAAGAAGTTTCAGTAACGATTTTTCCCATCGTTTATCGACAAGTGCGTTCCTTGATCGAAGAAAATGCTGTTCTCTATATTGAAGGAAAGGTCGAGGTAAGTCGTTACAATGGTGAAATCCAACTCATTGCTGATAAAATAGACTTAGCAGAAAACGTTCAAAATAAAATTGCGCCACAAACTTGCTACTTAAAGATTTCTGCTGAAGCCGAAACGTCGCACCTGCAAGCATTGTCGAAGGAAATGAAGCAGCATCAAGGAAATATTCCAGTGGTGATGTTTTATGAAAGTAGTGGCAAAAAAGTGTTATTAGCAGAAGAAAACTGGGTAACGGATGAGCCGAACTTTGTCACACAACTGAAGGCATTATTAGGAAATGGAAATGTAATTTTCAAGTAATTTTCCGAAAACGATAATTCAACTTACACTTTTTTCAACTTTTTCCCACTATTTCAAGACATTTTCATGGAATAATGGTAGAATATGTCTCGTGGTTATTACTTGAAAACTAGCAAACAGGGGCTTCCCTAAACAAAATCTTTTGATGAGGTGAAAGAATAATGAAACGCATTGGAATTCTAACCAGTGGCGGCGATGCACCAGGAATGAACGCAGCGATTCGCGCAGTTGTCAGAAAGGGTATTTTTGACGGACTTGAAGTATACGGAATCAACTATGGCTATGCCGGACTAGTCGCAGGCGACATTCGTCGCTTAGATGTTGCTGATGTTGGTGACAAAATTCAACGTGGTGGAACATTCTTATATTCAGCACGTTATCCAGAATTTGCGACACAAGAAGGGCAATTAAAAGGAATCGAGCAATTAAAGAAATTTGGCATCGAAGGGCTAGTCGTGATTGGTGGAGATGGATCTTATCATGGTGCGATGGCACTTACTCGCCACGGTTTCCCAGCAATCGGGATTCCAGGAACGATCGATAACGACATTCCAGGAACAGATTTCACGATTGGTTTTGATACAGCAATCAATACTGTCTTAGAATCGATTGACCGTATCCGTGATACAGCGACATCACATGTCCGCACATTTGTGATCGAAGTAATGGGACGTGGTGCTGGCGATATCGCTTTATGGTCAGGTGTGGCCGGTGGTGCAGATGAAATCATCATCCCAGAACATGATTTTGACATGCAAGTTGTTGCTGATCGTATCCGTGAAGGACGCGACCGCGGGAAAAAACATTGCTTGATCGTTTTAGCCGAAGGCGTGATGGGCGGAAATGATTTTGCTGACAAACTTTCTGAATACGGCGATTTCCATACCCGTGTATCAATTCTAGGACACGTTGTCCGTGGTGGTTCACCAAGCGCTCGTGACCGTGTGTTAGCAAGTAAATTTGGTTCATATGCCGTTGAATTATTGCAACAAGGCAAAGGCGGTCTATGTATCGGTATCGAAAACAATGAAATGATTGCTTCTGATATTATCGAAACCCTTGAAAACAATCGTCACAAACCAGATCTTAGCTTGTATAACTTGAACAAAGAAATCTCATTCTAAAGAGATTTTTTAGAGCAACGCAACAGTAATTTTGTAAAAAAAGCTTATTAGCTATTTTAAATAAATGAATAGGAGCGTTTAGTAATGAAAAAAACAAAGATCGTAAGTACATTAGGACCAGCAAGTAACAGTGTGGAAATTATTTCTCAACTGATTGAAGCCGGTGCGAATGTCTTCCGCTTTAACTTCTCTCATGGAGATCATGAAGAACAATTAGCGCGTATGACAATGGTTCGTGAAGCCGTGAAGAAAACTGGTAAAGATGTCGGTATCCTTTTAGATACAAAAGGTGCTGAAATCCGTACAACTGTACAAAATACGACAGAAGCTGACTTTGGTCGTGCTGGATACATCCAATTTAACGTTGGCGATGAAACACGCATTTCAATGGATCCAGAACACAAAGGAACAAAAGAAAAAATTGCTGTAACTTATCCTGGTTTATTTGAAGATGTTCATGTGGGCGGACACATCTTGTTTGATGATGGTTTGATCGACATGGAAATCAAAGAAAAAGACGAAGCAACCCGCGAATTAGTGGTTGTTGTTAAAAATGCTGGAATGTTAGGATCACGTAAAGGGGTCAACGCTCCTGGTGTATCAATCAGCTTACCTGGTATTACTGAAAAAGATGCAGAAGATATCCGTTTTGGTCTTGATAACGATATCGACTTCATTGCCGCTTCATTTGTACGTAAAGCGCAAGACGTTTTAGAGATTCGTGAAATTTTAGAAGAAAAAGACATGACTCATGTGCAAATTTTCTCTAAAATCGAATCACAAGAGGGTATCGATAATATCGATGAAATCATCAAAGTTTCTGATGGTATCATGGTTGCCCGTGGTGACATGGGTGTTGAGATCCCTGCTGAAGAAGTACCAATGGTTCAAAAGAGCATCATTAAAAAATGTAACGCTGCTGGTAAATCAGTTATCACAGCAACACAAATGTTAGAGTCAATGCAACAAAACCCACGTCCAACCCGTGCAGAAGCTTCTGACGTTGCCAATGCTGTCTTTGATGGTACCGATGCAACAATGCTTTCTGGTGAATCAGCAAACGGTGACTACCCTGTTGAGGCAGTAGCAACAATGGCACGGATCGACATTGAAGCTGAAAAAGCTTTATCAGAAAACAGCACATTCCAAATCAACCAATTCGATAAAACAGATGTAACAGAAACAATCGGTTTATCTGTTGCTCGTGCGGCGAAAAACCTAGGGGTTAAAACAATCGTTGCAGCGACTGAATCTGGCTACACTGCGAAAATGATCTCTAAATATCGTCCAGATGCTGACATTTTAGCTGTCACATTTGACGAACGCACAAAACGCGGCTTGATGCTTAACTGGGGTGTGTACCCAACCGTTGCTGAAAAACCATCAACAACTGATGAAATGTTTGAATTAGCAGCAAAACAAGCAGTGGATTTAGGCTTTGCTAAAGAAGGCGATCTAATCTTGATCACAGCCGGTGTTCCTGTTGGTGAACGCGGAACAACCAACGTAATGAAGATCCAATTGATCGGATCAAAATTGCTTGAAGCGCAAGGAATTGGTGAAAAATCAGTTGTTGCCAATGCCGTGATCGCTCACAGTGCCGAAGAAGCAATTGCGAAAGCAAAAGATGGCATGATTTTAGTTGTACCAACAACAGATAAAGAATATATGCCAGCAATCGAAAAAGCAGCAGCTTTAGTTGTTGAAGATGGCGGCTTGACTTCTCATGCAGCAGTTGTCGGAATTGCGAAAGATCTACCAGTGATTGTTGGTGCCAAAGACGCAACAACAACCATCAAAGATGGCGAATTGGTTACTCTTGATTCTCGTCGCGGTATCGTTTATCGTGGAGAAACAACAGCGATCTAATGATTTTTAACGATTGATCAAGCAACAGGCAAGTGCACGTTGTGCGCTTCCTGTTGTTTTTTTGAGAGTGTCGAAATCCCTTGAGAAAAGGCATTAAAATGACACGATCAAAAATGAAAAAGGTGTCAAGAAAATTTCATTGACAAAGCCTCAGAAGCCCTGTATAATTGCTTTTGTTGCTTAGGGGTGATAAAAATGAAATGGTCTTTATTGGAATTAAAAAAATACCAAGAGACACCGCTGATGTTTGAAGAAACACTTGACCTAAAAAGTCAACTGATAAAACGCGATGGACAGATCATTGATTTGTCTCCTGTAAAAGTAAAAGGGCTGATGAGTGTTGATAAGCAAGGATACTTGCTGCACTATCAAGTGGAAACGACGATGACATTGCCATCTACTCGTTCTTTGACACCTGTAGCGATTCCTTTTGATTTTTCAGTGGATGAACAATTCATGACACCAGAGCAATTTCAGCGTCGCGATGAAACGATCGTCGAAGAAGAAGTTTTGATCATTGAAGGTCAAACCATCAGTTTAGATGAATCAGTCGCTGATAACCTATTACTTGCGATTCCTTTGCAAGTCCTGACAGAAGAAGAAAAACAAGGTTCAGCAATGCCATCTGGCAACGATTGGGCTGTTTTGTCAGAAGAAGACTTTGCAAATCAAAAAGAAGCGCAAGCTCAACAAGTTGATCCTCGTCTTGCAAAATTATCCGAATTATTCAATGAATCAGATGACGATAACGCGTAGGATTGGAATAAATTGCAGCCTCAAGGTTGCGTTCATTAACAAGGAGGTGTAGCAAAATGGCAGTACCAGCTAGAAAAACTTCGAAAGCGAAGAAAGCAAAACGTCGTACACATTACAAATTGACAATCAACGGTTTGAACGAATGTGCAAACTGTGGTGAAATGAAAAAAAGCCACCATGTCTGCTCAAACTGTGGTCATTACGATGGCAAAGACGTAGCAACAAAAGAAGCATAATTCCTTTTTTTCAGAAAGAGGATTCTAAAACCTTAGGCTAACCATGGAGCCTGAGGTTTTTTTGTTTTTTTGACTAATATGGAACTTTTCAGAAATATTTTTGTCCAGCGAAAGAGAATAGTTCAAAAGCAGGTACATTTGCGCTATAATGAAAAAGATAATTGAATCTTAGGAGGATGAAAGATGACAAAACAACAAATCGGCGTTGTCGGTATGGCTGTTATGGGCAAAAACTTAGCGTTGAACATCGAAAGCCGCGGTTATTCAGTTGCCTTATTTAACCGTACTGGTTCAAAGACAGAAGAAGTAGTAAAAGAACATCCAGATAAAAATTTTAAAGCAACCTATACGATAGAAGAATTTGTTCAATCTATTGAAAAACCACGTCGTATTTTATTAATGGTAAAAGCAGGATTTGCGACAGATGCAACGATCCAAGAATTATTGCCTCATCTAGACAAAGGCGATATTTTGATCGATGGCGGAAATACCTTCTTTAAAGATACGGTTCGTCGTAACGAAGAGTTGGCAAACTCAGGAATCAACTTTATCGGTACAGGTGTATCTGGTGGGGAAGAGGGCGCCTTGAAAGGTCCTTCGATCATGCCAGGAGGACAAAAAGAAGCGTATGAATTGGTTGCGCCAATCTTGGAACAAATTTCTGCAAAAGCCGAAGATGGAACACCTTGTGTGACTTATATTGGACCAAACGGTGCAGGCCATTACGTAAAAATGGTTCATAACGGGATCGAATATGGAGACATGCAGCTGATTGCTGAGTCTTATGACTTGATGCAAAACATATTAGGTCTATCTGTTGATGAAATGGCTGATATTTTTGCTGAATGGAACAAAGGCGAATTAGACAGCTATCTAATTGAGATCACAGCGGATATTTTGACTCGCAAAGACGATCAAGGTACAGGCAAACCAATCGTTGATGTGATTTTAGATGCTGCTGGTAATAAAGGAACTGGGAAATGGACAAGCCAAAGTGCCTTAGACCTAGGCGTACCACTACCAATGATCACTGAATCTGTTTTTGCCCGTTATATCTCGGCTTACAAAGAAGAACGGGTCAATGCCAGCAAAGTCTTACCAAAACCAGAAGCAGTTGCTTATGAAGGAAACAAAGAAGAGTTTATCAATAAGATCCGCGAAGCATTATACTTCAGTAAGATCATGAGCTATGCACAAGGATTCGCGCAATTACGTACAGCATCAAAAGAGTATGATTGGGATCTTCCTTTTGGTGAAATTGCCAAAATTTGGCGTGCAGGCTGTATCATCCGGGCTCAATTTTTACAAAAAATCACGGATGCTTATGACAAGAATGCCGACATTGAAAACTTACTATTAGATGACTACTTCAAAGATATTACGAAACGTTATCAATCTTCTGTACGTGAAGTAGTTGCACTAGCTGTCCAAGCCGGTGTACCTGTGCCGACGTTCTCATCTGCGATCGCGTACTTCGATTCTTATCGTTCTGATCGTTTGCCAGCGAACTTGATCCAAGCACAACGGGATTACTTCGGAGCGCATACGTATGAACGGACAGATAAAGAGGGAATTTTCCATTATTCATGGTATGACGAAGCGTAAGCTTTAAGAGAATCCAAAAGAGAAAGGCCGAAAGTGAGAACTTTCGGTCAATCTCTTTTTTATTTTTTAGATACATGATAAAATAAGACAGATAATGTCTAATTTAAAGGCAGAATAATCAATAAAGGGGCTATCAATAATGAGTAATATTCTAATCATTGAAGATGAAAAGAACTTAGCTCGATTTGTGGAATTAGAATTGAAGCATGAAGGGTATAATACTGAAGTTCATTACAACGGACGGACGGGACTGGATGCGGCGCTGAATAATGAATGGGATGCGATCTTATTGGATCTGATGCTTCCTGAGTTAAATGGGTTAGAAGTTTGCCGCCGCGTGCGTCAATCGAAGAACACCCCGATCATCATGATGACCGCACGAGATTCCGTGATTGATCGAGTATCAGGTTTGGATCATGGTGCTGATGATTATATTGTGAAGCCTTTTGCAATTGAAGAATTGCTGGCACGCTTACGTGCGTTGCTTCGCCGTATCGATATCGAAGGGGACAAAAACGTCGCAAAACAAACTACGATCACTTACCGCGATCTAACGATTGAAAAAGAAAACCGTGTCGTTCGTCGTGGAACAGATGTCATTGAACTAACGAAACGCGAATACGAGCTGTTGTTGACTTTAATGGAAAACGTCAATGTCGTTTTAGCCAGAGATGTTTTATTAAACAAAGTCTGGGGCTATGAGACAGAAGTGGAAACCAACGTTGTCGATGTTTACATCCGCTATTTACGTAATAAAATTGATGTACCAGGGGAGGAAAGCTACATCCAAACCGTTCGTGGTACAGGATATGTGATGCGGTCGTGAACCTTAAAAAAAGAATGAAAAAATTAAAAGAACTGAAGGGGCCTTCTTTAACTGTAAAGTGGGCCTTCGCAAGTTCTTTCTTTATATTTGTCGTATTTACGATCTTTGCGGTGATCACCTATAAGACCTCCGTAAATTTGATTGTCGCTAAAGAAGAAAACAATGTTGAGCGGACGATGTCAGAGGTTGCTTCTCGTTTAGCCAATTCGGATCAAGAACTAACATTGGTCCGAACGTATCGTAATTTAACCAAAAATGATGCGGGAACGACGAGCATTTATGATCGCACTTCAACAATCGATGGCAACTTAATGAAAATCGACTCCTTTATTTCGGAATTAGGCCAAGCACCATTGAGCCTGTTTGTTTATAATTTGAATGAGGACCTTGTGTTTAAAACCCATGAAAATGATTTAGCACTGATCGACACGCAGCGCAAAGCGCCAACTATCGTAACGCTGGATGGTATCACAGGCTTTCTCTCGATCCAACCCATTTATTCAAAAGGCACCAGAGAGCGGATTGGCTATGCACAAACCTTTTATGAGTTGACTTCTTTTTATGAAATACGCAGCAAACTGCTGCTGACTTTGATTATCTTAGAAGTCGTCTCTCTGATTCTCAGCAGTGTACTCGGGTTCTTTTTATCAGCATATTTCCTTCAGCCGTTAAAGGTACTACGGGATACGATGGAAACTGTTCGGAAAAACCCGCAGTCAACCGTGCATATGCCAGAATTAAATACGAATGATGAACTGTCTGATTTAGCAGATATATTTAATGAGATGTTGGATCGCATGCGCCTGTACATTGAGCAGCAAGAGCGATTCGTTGAAGATGTTTCTCATGAGTTACGGACACCCGTAGCAATCATTGAAGGACACATGAATTTGTTGCAACGTTGGGGGAAAGATGATCCAGAGATCTTGGATGAGTCCCTCGCAGCCAGTATGCAAGAGATCAGTCGAATGAAGACGCTAGTACAGGAAATGTTGGATCTCTCAAGAGCGGAACAAGTGGATGTTCATTATGCAAATGAAACAACTAATGCAAAAGAAGTTGTCTATCAAGTGTTCAATAACTTTAAAATACTGTATCCGGATTTTGTCTTTACATTGGATGATGATTTGTATCATGAGTTGAAGCTGAAAATCTATCGCAATCATTTTGAACAGATCATTATTATTGTCTTGGATAACGCAGTAAAGTATTCCACTGATCGAAAAGAAGTTCATCTATCCATTTCATTGGATCGTCAATCTTTTGAAATTGCCATCCAAGATTTCGGGGAAGGCATCTCCAAAGAAGACCTCGATAAGATCTTCAATCGTTTCTATCGGGTAGATAAAGCTCGTGCTAGAACCAAAGGTGGCAATGGTTTGGGGTTATCTATAGCAAAACAACTATTGGAAAGCTATAAAGGAAAAATCACGGCGGAGAGTGTCATTGGCCAAGGAACAATCTTTCGAATTTATATACCGATTCTTCAAACGGAAGATCGGGCGAAAAGAGAACGTTGAGCAAAAAAGCTTAAGTTCTCTTTTTTCATTCTTAAATGATAGATTTAGTGCCGAAACACTGCTTATAAACGAACGTTCGAATCGTTTGGTAATGAATAATTCGCCTATGAAAATAGTTGTCAAAAAGCCTATTTTTTTAGTTGATTTTTCCTTTAAGAATTGCTATATTATTACTTGTCCTTGTTAAGACATTTGTAACAAACACTGATTGATCTTTTTTGAAATTAGTTGTTGACGAAACATTTTACAAGTGTTATTATAACAAAGTCGAAAAAATATCGTCTCTGAAAAAACCTGATAAATCAAAAAAACTTTTCAAAAAAGTGTTTGACATATAACGGTTGAGATGGTAAGATAAAAAAGTCGCTGAGGTTAAGAGAGAAGTTAAATAACAACTTCTTGAAAAAAACTTTTAAAAAAGAGTTGACAATCAAACGTCGCTCTGATATGATATAAAAGTTGCTAACGCAGCACGGTAGACCTTTGAAAACTGAACAAAGCAAGCAAACGAACCAATGTGTAGGACGTTTCAATTTATTGAAACAAATACATGCAAGCAATAGCTAGCAAAGTTAATTTTTATGAGCTTAATGACCGTATGGTCATCCAAACAAATCATTATGAGAGTTTGATCCTGGCTCAGGACGAACGCTGGCGGCGTGCCTAATACATGCAAGTCGAACGCTTTTTCTTTCACCGGAGCTTGCTCCACCGAAAGAAAAAGAGTGGCGAACGGGTGAGTAACACGTGGGTAACCTGCCCATCAGAAGGGGATAACACTTGGAAACAGGTGCTAATACCGTATAACACTATTTTCCGCATGGAAGAAAGTTGAAAGGCGCTTTTGCGTCACTGATGGATGGACCCGCGGTGCATTAGCTAGTTGGTGAGGTAACGGCTCACCAAGGCAACGATGCATAGCCGACCTGAGAGGGTGATCGGCCACACTGGGACTGAGACACGGCCCAGACTCCTACGGGAGGCAGCAGTAGGGAATCTTCGGCAATGGACGAAAGTCTGACCGAGCAACGCCGCGTGAGTGAAGAAGGTTTTCGGATCGTAAAACTCTGTTGTTAGAGAAGAACAAGGATGAGAGTAAAACGTTCATCCCTTGACGGTATCTAACCAGAAAGCCACGGCTAACTACGTGCCAGCAGCCGCGGTAATACGTAGGTGGCAAGCGTTGTCCGGATTTATTGGGCGTAAAGCGAGCGCAGGCGGTTTCTTAAGTCTGATGTGAAAGCCCCCGGCTCAACCGGGGAGGGTCATTGGAAACTGGGAGACTTGAGTGCAGAAGAGGAGAGTGGAATTCCATGTGTAGCGGTGAAATGCGTAGATATATGGAGGAACACCAGTGGCGAAGGCGGCTCTCTGGTCTGTAACTGACGCTGAGGCTCGAAAGCGTGGGGAGCGAACAGGATTAGATACCCTGGTAGTCCACGCCGTAAACGATGAGTGCTAAGTGTTGGAGGGTTTCCGCCCTTCAGTGCTGCAGCAAACGCATTAAGCACTCCGCCTGGGGAGTACGACCGCAAGGTTGAAACTCAAAGGAATTGACGGGGGCCCGCACAAGCGGTGGAGCATGTGGTTTAATTCGAAGCAACGCGAAGAACCTTACCAGGTCTTGACATCCTTTGACCACTCTAGAGATAGAGCTTCCCCTTCGGGGGCAAAGTGACAGGTGGTGCATGGTTGTCGTCAGCTCGTGTCGTGAGATGTTGGGTTAAGTCCCGCAACGAGCGCAACCCTTATTGTTAGTTGCCATCATTTAGTTGGGCACTCTAGCGAGACTGCCGGTGACAAACCGGAGGAAGGTGGGGATGACGTCAAATCATCATGCCCCTTATGACCTGGGCTACACACGTGCTACAATGGGAAGTACAACGAGTTGCGAAGTCGCGAGGCTAAGCTAATCTCTTAAAGCTTCTCTCAGTTCGGATTGTAGGCTGCAACTCGCCTACATGAAGCCGGAATCGCTAGTAATCGCGGATCAGCACGCCGCGGTGAATACGTTCCCGGGCCTTGTACACACCGCCCGTCACACCACGAGAGTTTGTAACACCCGAAGTCGGTGAGGTAACCTTTTTGGAGCCAGCCGCCTAAGGTGGGATAGATGATTGGGGTGAAGTCGTAACAAGGTAGCCGTATCGGAAGGTGCGGCTGGATCACCTCCTTTCTAAGGAATATTTCGGAAGACTACACATCGTTTGCCTTTGTTCAGTTTTGAGAGGTCTACTCTCAAGTAAATACCCGGGGCCTTAGCTCAGCTGGGAGAGCGCCTGCTTTGCACGCAGGAGGTCAGCGGTTCGATCCCGCTAGGCTCCATTAACGACAATGGTCGTTATGCTTTGTTCATTGAAAACTGGATATCGAAGAAAAAATCAAAACAAGTAACACACACCGAGTTGAAATGTTAAAAGAGTTTTTTAATAAGTTCAACGCTTATTTTCTTGAGCAACCTTCTATCGCTAGAAGAAGTACTCAAAACCGACCGTAAGGTCAAAGGTTAAGTGAATAAGGGCGCACGGTGGATGCCTTGGCACTAGGAGCCGATGAAGGACGGGACTAACACCGATATGCTTTGGGGAGCTGTAAGTAAGCTATGATCCAGAGATTTCCGAATGGGGAAACCCAGCATCTTTTATAGGATGTTACGTCTGCGTGAATACATAGCGCAGTCGAGGTAGACGCAGAGAACTGAAACATCTAAGTACCTGCAGGAAGAGAAAGAAAATTCGATTCCCTGAGTAGCGGCGAGCGAAACGGGAAAAGCCCAAACCAACAAGCTTGCTTGTTGGGGTTGTAGGACTCCGATATGGTAGTCTATTCAGATAGTCGAAATACTTGGAAAAGTATGTCAAAGAGGGTAAAAACCCCGTAGGCGAAATTTGGATAACACCTAGGAGGATCCTGAGTACGGCGGAACACGAGGAATTCCGTCGGAATCCGGGAGGACCATCTCCCAAGGCTAAATACTCCCTAGTGACCGATAGTGAACCAGTACCGTGAGGGAAAGGTGAAAAGCACCCCGGAAGGGGAGTGAAATAGATCCTGAAACCGTGTGCCTACAACAAGTTAGAGCCCGTTAATGGGTGATAGCGTGCCTTTTGTAGAATGAACCGGCGAGTTACGATAGCATGCGAGGTTAAGTTGAAGAGACGGAGCCGCAGCGAAAGCGAGTCTGAATAGGGCGAATGAGTATGTTGTCGTAGACCCGAAACCATGTGATCTACCCATGTCCAGGTTGAAGGTGCGGTAAAACGCACTGGAGGACCGAACCCACGTACGTTGAAAAGTGCGGGGATGAGGTGTGGGTAGCGGAGAAATTCCAAACGAACTTGGAGATAGCTGGTTCTCTCCGAAATAGCTTTAGGGCTAGCCTCGGAATTGAGAATGATGGAGGTAGAGCACTGTTTGGACTAGGGGCCCATCTCGGGTTACCGAATTCAGATAAACTCCGAATGCCATTCATTCATATCCGGGAGTCAGACTGTGAGTGATAAGATCCATAGTCGAAAGGGAAACAGCCCAGACCACCAGCTAAGGTCCCCAAATAACTATTAAGTGGAAAAGGATGTGGGGTTGCACAGACAACTAGGATGTTGGCTTAGAAGCAGCCACCATTTAAAGAGTGCGTAATAGCTCACTAGTCGAGTGACCCTGCGCCGAAAATGTACCGGGGCTAAATAGTTTACCGAAGCTGTGGAGTGCACCATAAGGTGCATTGGTAGGAGAGCGTTCTAAGGGCGTTGAAGGCAGATCGTGAGGACTGCTGGAGCGCTTAGAAGTGAGAATGCCGGTATGAGTAGCGAAAGACAGGTGAGAATCCTGTCCACCGAATGACTAAGGTTTCCTGGGAAAGGCTCGTCCGCCCAGGGTTAGTCGGGACCTAAGCCGAGGCCGACAGGCGTAGGCGATGGACAACAGGTTGATATTCCTGTACCCGTTGTTTTTGTTTGAGCAATGGAGGGACGCAGGAGGCTAAGAAGTGCAGACTGATGGATATGTCTGTTCAAGCAGTAAGTCTTGGTAGGAGTCAAATGCTTCTACCTATACGGACAAGCTGTGATGAGGAGGGAAATAATAGTACCGAAGCTTCTGATGTCACACTGCCAAGAAAAGCTTCTAGTGAGAAAACAACGGCCCGTACCGCAAACCGACACAGGTAGTCGAGGAGAGAATCCTAAGGTGAGCGAGAGAACTCTCGTTAAGGAACTCGGCAAAATGCCCCCGTAACTTCGGGAGAAGGGGTGCTGCTCTAACGAGCAGCCGCAGTGAATAGGCCCAAGCGACTGTTTATCAAAAACACAGGTCTCTGCAAAATCGAAAGATGACGTATAGGGGCTGACGCCTGCCCGGTGCTGGAAGGTTAAGAGGAGTGCTTAGCGTAAGCGAAGGTACGAATTGAAGCCCCAGTAAACGGCGGCCGTAACTATAACGGTCCTAAGGTAGCGAAATTCCTTGTCGGGTAAGTTCCGACCCGCACGAAAGGCGTAACGATTTGGGCACTGTCTCAACGAGAGACTCGGTGAAATTTTAGTACCTGTGAAGATGCAGGTTACCCGCGACAGGACGGAAAGACCCCATGGAGCTTTACTGTAGTTTGATATTGAGTGTCTGTACCGCATGTACAGGATAGGTAGGAGCCGTAGAGATCGGGACGCCAGTTTCGATGGAGGCAATGGTGGGATACTACCCTTGCGTTATGGCCACTCTAACCCGCAGCCCTTATCGGGCTGGGAGACAGTGTCAGATGGGCAGTTTGACTGGGGCGGTCGCCTCCTAAAAGGTAACGGAGGCGCCCAAAGGTTCCCTCAGAATGGTTGGAAATCATTCGAAGAGTGTAAAGGCAGAAGGGAGCTTGACTGCGAGAGCTACAACTCGAGCAGGGACGAAAGTCGGGCTTAGTGATCCGGTGGTTCCGCATGGAAGGGCCATCGCTCAACGGATAAAAGCTACCCTGGGGATAACAGGCTTATCTCCCCCAAGAGTCCACATCGACGGGGAGGTTTGGCACCTCGATGTCGGCTCGTCGCATCCTGGGGCTGTAGTCGGTCCCAAGGGTTGGGCTGTTCGCCCATTAAAGCGGCACGCGAGCTGGGTTCAGAACGTCGTGAGACAGTTCGGTCCCTATCCGTCGCGGGCGTTGGAAATTTGAGAGGAGCTGTCCTTAGTACGAGAGGACCGGGATGGACTTACCGCTGGTGTACCAGTTGTCTCGCCAGAGGCATCGCTGGGTAGCTATGTAGGGAAGGGATAAACGCTGAAAGCATCTAAGTGTGAAGCCCACCTCAAGATGAGATTTCCCATTTCTTTAAGAAAGTAAGATCCCTGAGAGATGATCAGGTAGATAGGTCAGAAGTGGAAGGCCAGTGATGGTTGGAGCGGACTGATACTAATCGATCGAGGACTTAACCAAAAAGAAAAAAGCACGTAAACTCGTAGCGTTTTGATTTCTTCGATCCAGTTTTGAGTGAGCAAGACTTACTCAATTGAATAGTGTGGTGGCGATAGCAAGAAGGATACACCTGTAACCATGCCGAACACAGAAGTTAAGCTTCTTAGCGCCGATTGTAGTGAAGGGTTTCCCTTTGTGAGAGTAGGACGTCGCCACGCATTTCAATTTTTCCGGCATAGCTCAGTTGGTAGTAGCGCATGACTGTTAATCATGATGTCGTAGGTTCGAGTCCTACTGCCGGAGTTCTCTAATAAGAGAAAACAAGCAAGAGTAATGAGCTTCTTTTAGGCTGGAGAGTTGTCCGAGTGGCCGAAGGAGCATGATTGGAAATCATGTAGATGGCTATCGCTGTCTCAAGGGTTCGAATCCCTTACTCTCCGTTTTAAACTTGGGTCCGTTGGTCAAGTGGTTAAGACACCGCCCTTTCACGGCGGTAACACGGGTTCGAATCCCGTACGGATCATTACAATTTAATGAACAACCTTCGGGGGTTTAGCTCAGCTGGGAGAGCATCTGCCTTACAAGCAGAGGGTCAGCGGTTCGATCCCGTTAACCCCCATTACGGTTTGGTAGTTCAGTTGGTTAGAATGCCTGCCTGTCACGCAGGAGGTCGCGGGTTCGAGTCCCGTCCAGACCGTTTCATTATTTTTGTAAAACTTATATTTTCTTATATGGCTCGGTAGCTCAGTTGGTAGAGCAATGGATTGAAGCTCCATGTGTCGGCAGTTCGATTCTGTCCCGCGCCACCATGGAGGAGTAGCGAAGTGGCTAAACGCGACGGACTGTAAATCCGTTCCTTAGGGTTCAGTGGTTCGAATCCACTCTCCTCCATTTATAGGGGCATAGTTTAAAGGTAGAACAGCGGTCTCCAAAACCGTTAGTGTGGGTTCAATTCCTGCTGCCCCTGCCATTATATATTTCAATAGTTTCTTATTACGGCGGGTGTGGCGAAGTGGTTAACGCACCGGATTGTGGCTCCGGCATTCGTGGGTTCGATTCCCATCATTCGCCCTTTCATTTTTGGGGTATAGCCAAGCGGTAAGGCAACGGACTTTGACTCCGTCATGCGTTGGTTCGAATCCAGCTACCCCAGTACAATCTTCACTTGATTGTAGATTGTAACAATAGTATAATGGCGGTATAGCCAAGTGGTAAGGCAGAGGTCTGCAAAACCTTCATCACCGGTTCAAATCCGGTTACCGCCTTAGTACTAAATACTAACCTTTCAACATGCCGGCGTGGCGGAATTGGCAGACGCGCTGGACTCAAAATCCAGTGCCCGTTGAGGGCGTGCCGGTTCGACCCCGGCCGCCGGTATCATTGATGTATCAGTCTTTTATAAGATTGATACATTTTTTTTGTTTATAAAAGTCTACAAATACGATTTTGGAGGACAACTCATATAGCAAAGATTTTTTTGTTTTGTTACTATTAAAAGCCTTTCCTAAATCTTGTAAAGTTTTACATGAATAGCTGCAAGGAACAGGAAAGAGGGGGGATCAAATTGAAATGGTATGAGAATAGAATCAAATCAGCGATAGATGGGACAAATCCAATGGTGATCAAAGAATTGTCTGGCAGTTTTGCTGTTTATGGCGATGTCCAATTTCTTCCTGGATATTGTGTATTATTACCTAAAAGAGAGGTGGCTTCTTTAAATGATCTAGATTTAAATGAGCGACAGGTTTTCTTAACTGATATGACTCTTTTAGGAGATGCTATAATACAGGCTTGTTCTCCATTGAGAATCAATTATGAACTATTGGGAAATACCGATAACTTTCTTCATGCACATCTTTTTCCCCGTTATGAATGGGAAACTAACGAAGCAAAAAAAATGCCTGTTTGGTTGTATGACAAATCCCATTGGACTAATCCAGAGTATCACTATTCAGAAAAAAGAGATGGAGAGCTAAGACAAAAGATAGCCTCTTGTTTAGAAAATGCCTATCGTTTGTCTAATGAACCTTTCTAATCTAGTAACCTCAATAAAAGAACCTCCATGAAGCGATCGCTTCATGGAGGTTCTTTCCTTAGATCAATCAACATACTTCAGAACTGCGACTTCTTTTGGTTTCAGAACTACCAACTGTCTGATTTCTTTGGTTAGAAGGTCTTCTCCAGGAGCTTTCAGCTTCACTTTGATTGTCTGCTCGGTATGGTTTAAGAAAAAGACGAGTGTATAGCCAGCACCTTTGCGACAGGTAACGGAGATTTCAGTAGGAGCAGCCAAGAAGTGCTGGGCATGAGTCGTTAATTTGTGATTTTCCAGAATGGTCGCTAAAAATGTAGTTAGTCCTTCAAGAGACAATTCTGTTCCCACGTAATACGCATACCCATCGTCGATTCGGTTCATGGTAATGGCGGGCTTATCGGTCAAATAACCGGATTGGAAGGTTGCCAAAGCTTTCGCACCTTTTAGATGAATGACTTCCTCCCATAGAGAATTGTCGTTCCGATGACCTTGAAAGTCAATCTGATGCTGGGTAGCTGCTTTCATTGGGTAAAACTCTTCTACAATGATCCCTAATGTGTCTCTAAACAAGCCTGGATAGCCCCCAAGATAGACTTGGTCATTTTCATTGACGATCCCACTAAAGAAATTGGTCAAGAAGATACCGCCTTGTTGCACGTAATCATGGATCTTCTTACCGAAGGCTTCGGGTGCTGAATAGAGATTCGGAGCAATCACTAAAGGATAGCCATCTAGGGATTCGGAAGGATGGACAAAGTCTACGCTCAGATTTAACGCCCTTAGCGCGGCATACAGGCTGCGTAACTGATGAATGTACTTTAAGGTTCTTGGTTTGGCATCCAATTCCAGCGCCCACCAATTTTCCCAGTCGAAGACAACCGCGACATCAGCCAAGAAGCGCGTCCCAACGATTTCCGACAGTTGCGAAAATTCGTTGCCTAATTGTGCACATTCACGAAAGATACGGCTTGACTGAGGATCTCCGTGAGGCACCATCGCACTATGAAATTTTTCCGCACCGCCACGAGACTGTCGCCATTGAAAGAACATGATACCATCAGCACCATGAGCGAGCGATTCATAACTCCAAAGACGCAACTGGTTGGGGGTCTTGGCCCCGTTGATTTGTCGCCAATTAACGGCGCTGGTGGCTTGCTCCATGATCAAGAATGGCTTTTTCTTCAAACTGCGGGTTAAATCGTTAGCAAGAAATTGCGGGTAAGGGTTTTTTTCAAAGGGATTCGGGTACGAATTCCAACTGACCACATCTATTTCAGGTGCCCATTTAAATCCATCTACGTATTTGTGTAAGCCCATAAGATTGGTCATATAAGGAATGTCATGGGAATATTTTGCAATCGCCGCCTTTTCAATTTGATAAAGTTCCAGATTCATGTCGGAAAGAAACCGACGGTAGTCTAATTGCTGTGCAGGATTTTTGAAGGTTGGCATTGCCTCTGGTAAGAAAATTTCCTCCCAGCTGCCATAGGATTGACTCCAAAACTTCGTTGACCAAGCATCATTCAATTCAGCGATGGTCAGATATTTCTCTGCTAACCATGTCTGAAATCTTTTCCGACAATGATCGCAATAACACTCGTGGATGTGACACGTATATTCATTATTGATATGCCACATGACCAGCCCTGGATGATTAGCATAACGGTTTGCGACTGCTTCAGACAAATCGGCGGCATATTGACGATAGATAGGGGAAGTCGGACAGTAGTGCTGGCGCGCACCATGAACCAGTCGATTGCCATGAATGGTCACAGGCAGCATCTCAGGGTGTTTTTGAACAAGCCAAGCGGGAGGAGATGCTGTACCATTTGCAAGATCGATCATGATATTGTTTTCATATAAAAGATCCATCAACCAGTCCAGAAAGTCAAAATCATAGGTGGATTCATCTGGCTGCAGATTGACCCAGCCAAAAATATTGATACTTACATAGTTCACACCTGCTTCTTTCATTAAGCGCATATCTTCAAGAATGACTTCTTTAGACCATTGTTCAGGATTGTAGTCGGCACCATAGTAAAGCTGACGTTGCGTTTTCATCAAATCGCTCCTTTATAGACGTTTCTTTAGTATCAAGATACTTGAATCATATCAAATATTCATCTGTTTGATAGCGGTATCATTTGAAAATCATGAAATGATCCAAAAAAACAAAGATAGTTCAATCTGGTTTCGCAACTAGGGCTATAGTCCGCCAGTTCTTTTGCCTTGCTGTTTTTTTAACAAAAATATACAATTGAAAAAGGCGGTAAATTAAAACATCTAAAATTTATCTCTCTAAGTAGTTGTTTTTTTATTAATAGTTTCTTTATAAAAAAATGCATGTTTATAACCAACAGATCAAAAAAACTGTTAAACATTAGCAGAAGATTACTATGAGTCAAAGAAATGAATAATTATGTGTCGAGGAGTCATAAACGAGGAATGACATAAGTTATTCCACAAAAAATGCGAAAAAGGAGAGACACGTCCATGAACCAGCCAATACAGATCTTTTCTGAGATTGCGCCCTTAAAGCGGGTGCTGTTGCATCGTCCAGGAGCAGAATTGGAAAACTTGATGCCGGATTATCTTGATCGCTTGTTGTTCGATGATATTCCTTTTCTAGACCAAGCACAAAAAGAGCATGATTTTTTTGCCGAGACGTTAAGAAACAGAGGGGTGGAAGTCCTTTATTTGGAAGATCTTGCTGCAGAGACATTGTCGACGACCGGTGCCAAAGAAGCTTTTTTAGAAGATTATTTAAATGAGACAACGATACTTGATGAAGAGATTCGCAACGAAGTGCGCAATTTTTTCCTGTCGATCAAAGATAATCGCTCCTTTATCGATCATACGATGGCGGGCTTGAAAAAAAGTGAGGTAGAAATTCCAAGAGCTAGCAAGTTAACGGCGATCGTTGAAACGGAATATCCTTTTTTGATCGATCCAATGCCAAACTTGTATTTCACGAGAGATCCGTTTGCTACGATTGGTCATAGCGTTTCCTTGAATCGAATGTATTCTGCAACGAGAAGACGAGAAACCCTCTACGGAAAACAAATTTTTACGCACCACCCGATGTTTGCCCGCAATGAGACGAACTTTTTGTATCATCGGGACGAAACGACGCGGATGGAAGGCGGCGATCAGCTGATTTTATCTGATAAAATCGTGGCGATCGGTATCTCTCAACGAACCGAGGTTGCTTCTATCGAAAAAATTGCCGAAACGATTTTTGCTACAGAACCGAGTTTTGAACATATCTTGGCATTTAATATTGGTGAAGAACGAAAATTTATGCACTTAGATACGGTCTTTACGATGGTGGATCATGATAAGTTCACGATCCATCCAGAAATCGAGGGAGAACTTTCGCTGTATTCAATCACTAAACACAAGGACGGTGTACGAGTATATGAGGAAAAAGATACGTTGGAAAACATTCTTTGCCGTTATTTAGATTTGCCTGAAGTACACTTGATTCGCTGTGGTGGTGACGACTTAGCGGCAGCAGCCAGAGAACAATGGAATGATGGTTCCAATACATTGGCGATCGCCCCAGGGGAAGTCGTGGTCTATGACCGCAATACCATCACCAACGGGTTGTTAAAAGAGGCAGGCGTCAAGTTGAATGAGATCTCAGGAAGTGAATTGGTTCGCGGACGTGGAGGTCCACGCTGTATGAGTATGCCATTTATTCGTGAGTAGGACGAATCTTTGTTATTTTAATTACGGATTTTTGCTTTGAAATTATGAAAGTTAAGAAATAGAAGAGAGAAAAATAAAAGAAAGATTTGAAACGGCATTCTGTTTCTAATCTTTCTTTTTTGTCATCATTTAACCCCCTATAAATTGAAAAGGATTTCTTTTTGTGAAAATGTGTAATTTTTGTGACTTTTATATGTAAAGACTATAAAAAAACGCTAGGAACCTTGTTCTATCGCTAAATTTATGGTACGGTTATATTAGAAAACGGAAATAGGTGAAGGTATTTGCCACTTATTGATTTTTGACACCCTACGATCAGCGAATGCCATATGCTTGATTTGTAGTGGTTTTTTTTGCGGAAAAAAAGGGAAAGCAGGTGAGAAAATGGCAGTAGATGCAATTCGATTATTACAAGAAGCAGAGCAATTTGCTGAAAATAAAAACCAAGAAGCGGAAGCAGAAAAAAAACAATTGGCACAAGCACGCGAAGAACGGTTGAAGGCGTTTAAAAAAGAGTTGGCAGAAAAAGAAGCCCAACAAAAAGAAGCAATCAATCAAAAAATCGCAGCTGAGTTAACACAGTCAAAAGAACCGCTCATGGCTAAAACGAAAGCAGAAGTGGAAACACTACGAACGATCCCTAATGAGTTAAAGGAAGAAGCATTGGCAATAATAATAAATAAGGTTGTGACATAAATGGCAATTGCAAAAATGCAAAAGTTCAGTCTGTTGACCTTTTACGATCAGAAAGAAGCTGTTTTAGAGCAGCTGCAAGACTTTCAGGGCGTAGAACTGCTTTCTTCGGAGAAATACTACGATTCTGAAGAAACGACGGGTGTTTTGACACCGGTTCGCGAGGAACAGTCTGAAGAAGAAATGGAGAACCAGTTTGGTCAAGTCAACTGGAGCTTAAATTTTTTAGAAGAATATGTACCCAAAAAAGGAATGCTGGCACAACTGCGGCAACCAATCAAAAAATATACCCTTCAAGAATTGGCTGAAACAGCCCACACCTATCCCTGGCAAGAATTATGCCAGACCCTTCGTAAACAAGACAAACGTCTTCGCTTGATCGATCAAGAAAAACGCGATGTATTAGCACAAGAAGCAGAGCTGTCGATTTGGAAGTATTTTAAAGAGCGTCCAGCGGTTTTAAAGGAATTAAAAAAATCAGGTGGCTTGCTAGGTTCGATTCCCACTTCTGAAATGGCTGACTTTACGACGAACAGTGAGAAGCTGCCGCTCGTCTATGTGGAAACTGTTTATCAATCACAAACAACCACTTATTTACTGGTCCTTTTCCACAAAGATGTAAAAGAAAAAGTAACTTCACTTCTTAAAAAAGTAGCCTTTGAGCAATACATCTACCCTTATGAGGGCATCCCAGAAGAAGATCTGCAAACGATGAAAGAAAAATCCCAACGTTTAATTGATGAAGAAAAAGAGATCAAAGCCTCTCTTCGTGCAATGACAAACGAGCAAGAAACTTTGCGGATCGTTGCCGAGTATTTAGATGGAGCAATCACCCGCTTAAAAAGCAATAAGATGCTTTTACGTTCTACTCATGCGGTCTCGCTTTCTGGCTGGGTTCCTGTTGATGGGACGGCCGAATTAGAAAAACGTATCAAAAAAGGAACCACGGATAACTATTACCTCGAATACCAAGAAGTGACGGAAAAAGAGATTGCTGATGTGCCGATTTTATTAGAAAACGCACGTTGGATCAAACCTTTTGAAGGACTTGTTCGGATGTACAGCTTGCCGCAATATGACGAGTTAGATCCGACACCATTTATGGCGCCTTTTTATATGGTGGCATTCGGGATGATGGTTGCCGATTTTGGCTATGGTTTGCTTTTGTTTCTGGCGACGTTTCTTGGGAAAAAGCTGTTCCACCTCAGCAAAGGGCTGGAACAAAACTTGACCCTCTTTCAGTTATGCTCGATCCCTACGATTATTTGGGGCTTGATCTATGGCAACTTCTTCGGATTTGAATTCTCATTCCAACTGTTGTCTGCCCAGGATGATGTCAACCAGATCTTAGTCTTATCCGTGATTTTTGGGTACATCCAGATCATGTTTGGTTTGGCGCTGAAATTCTATATTCTATGGAAGAAAAAAGACCAGAAACTGGCCGCGATGTTCCAAGCCGGTTCATGGATCGTCTTTTTGATCAGTGTGGCTTTTGTTGCCGCAGGAATGCTGCTTTTCCCTGACACACCGTTACAAACGATTGGGATCGTAATGATCGCTGCCAGTCTATTAGCAGTGGCGATCGGAGGCAGTTTAGAAGGTAAAACCTTAGCCGGAAAAATCGGTTCTGGATTGTACGGATTGATGGATGTGACCAATTATGTTGGTGACTTGATCAGTTACACCCGTCTGATGGCGTTAGGGGTTGCCGGCGGAAGTATCGCCTCAGCCTTCAACTTGATCATCAGCTACCTGCCGCCAGCAGCCCGGTTTACGGTTGGTATCTTATTATTTGTGGCATTGCATGGCCTAAATATTTTCTTAAGTTACCTTAGTGCGTATGTTCATGGTATCCGTTTGCAGTATTTAGAGTATTTTGGAAAATTCTTTACGGGGGGCGGACGTGCCTTTGACCCCTTCAAATCAAATGAAAACTATGTAGAGATCATCTCAGAAGAGAAGTTACAGGAGGACAATAATGGAAAATTGGATTAGTTTCTTTTACGAAAATGGTGGAATTGTTTTTGCAGCTTTAGGTGTAGCGACCGCAACGATTTGCGGCGGTATCGGATCAACGATTGGTGTTGGGATGACCAGTGAAGCAGCGTCAGGCTTGATCTCAGAGCAGCCAGAGAAATTCGGACAAGCGTTGATCTTAGAGTTGCTATCTAGTACTCAGGGGTTATACGGGTTCGTAATTTCCTTTATGATCTTTGGTCAGATCAGCGGTTCGCTCTCATTCGATCGCGGATTGTACTTGTTTATTGCTTCGTTGCCAATCGCATTAACAGCGATCGTAGCCGGAAAATGGCAAGGACGTGCCGCAAGTGCTGCGATGCAGATTCTAGCCAAAAAACCAGAACATGTGACCAAAGGGATTATCTTGGTAGCGATGATGGAAACGTATTGTATTTTAGGGTTCGTTATTTCCTTCTTGCTTGTCTTGAATTAAGAGGAGGGAAAAGTGAATGTCTGATATTACACGTTTAACTGACAAAATAACCGCTGATGCGGAAAAGAAATACCAGCTGCAAATCAAAGAAGCGAAAAAAGAAAGTGAAAATCAAGAAAACTTAAAGCGAACGCAATTAGAAAAAGAACTTAGTGAACGGTTAGCTTTTTATGAAAAAGAAAAACGTGCGACGATGTATTTGGAAATCTCAGATGTGCATATTCAATCAAGAAACAAGGTCTTGGCAGCAAAGCAGTCGGTCTTAGATGAGCTGTTTACTGAGGCTTTGACCCGTTTAAATACGATGGATCAAGCAGCATTTTATGCGTTTATCGCTAATGGCTTGGCGAATGCAAGGTTAACTGGTGAGGTTGAGTTGCTTTTAGGTGAGAAGACCCGCCATTTAGTGGATGAGGAGCTCCTCGCTAAATTGCAGGCATCTGCCCCAGATGTTCAGCTGAAACTGGTAAATAAAACGATCCCTCGTAAGGGTGGCTTTTTGTTGCGACAAGAAGCGATCGAGTTGAATTTTACTTTTGATGCGCTACTAGAAGCCAACAAAGAAGAGTTAAGCAATACGTTACTGCAATTGATTTTTGAACAGTAAGCAGGTGCAAACAGATGAATGACATCAAATACAATACCTTAAATACGAGAATTCGGACGTATGAATCGCAATTATTCGATCGCAGCCGCTATGAGCGGATGCTCTCGGCTGCTAGCGCAGAAGAAATCTACGGTATGTTGCAAGAAACGGTTTATGGTGACTTCATCAACGAGGATGATCGTGTACACGACTTTGAACATGTGTTGATGGCGGAGTTGAAACGGGTATACGACACGATGTATCAGCTGACACCGGAAAAAGCGATCGTTGATTTCTTTGCTTTGAAATATGACTATCAAAATCTGAAAGTCTTGGTAAAAGCGGCGTACATGCAAGAAGATTTTTCTGAATATCTTGTCCCAATTGGTACCCAGCCGCTTTCCGTCCTTAAGGATCTGGTCAAGACCAGAAAAAGCAATCTTGTTGCCAAAGAGATGGTTGATTGTGTGGAAGAAGTCTTCTCTTATATTGAGAACTACCATGAGGTCCAATCGATCGACATCATCTTTGATAACCACTATTGGGAACAATTGTGGACGATTGGCAAAGAATACGACGACGATCTGCTGCAAAGCTTGATTCGTCGACAAATCGATATTTTCAACATTTCAACAACGTTGCGCAGTTACGCGATGAAACGCAAGCGCGGCTTTATCAGCGCAGTTTTAGCCGATCATGGAAACCTACCTGCAAAAGAATTGTTAGCTGAGATCACGACTTCCCTTGAGGCATTTGTGGCATATTTGCAAGGGACTCCTTATAAAGAACTGATCAATCACAGCTATGAAGAGTTGGTAGAGAAGAAGACCTTGAATACCTTTGATATACGCAAAGACAATTTTCTAATGGCGAAGCTCAAAGAACATAAAATTGTTCCTTTTGGCCCTTCAGCATTGGCAGGTTACTTGTACGCCAAGGAAATTGAAAGCAAGAACTTGCGTATTCTCCTAATTGGGAAAATCAATAAGGTGCCGGAAGAGATTTTAAGAAGTCGGGTGCGTGATAGTTATGCATAAAAAAATAGCAATGATGGGTGGTAAGAACTCGATCTTGCCTTTCAAAGGGCTAGGGATCGACATCTTTCCAGTCAGCGATTTGGATGAAGCCGCCCAACAACTAGAAGAAATGGCTGAAGCCTATGGGGTAATCTTTTTGACTGAGCGACTGATCGAACAATTAGAACCGATCGTTCGCCGCTATGAAGAAGTACCGACACCAGCGATCATTCCGATTCCAAGTAGTACGGGTAGTTTAGGGATCGGCATGGCACGAATTCAGCAAAATGTGGAAAAAGCGGTAGGAATGAATATATTAGATTCATAACAGACAAGTCAGCCAGCTAGGAGGAATAAATGTGGCATTTGGCACAATTGAAAAAGTATCGGGACCACTGGTCACCGCCTCAGGATTAAGTGGCGCAAAAATCCACGAAATCTGCAAAGTCAGTGACAAGGGCCTTATCGGTGAGATCATTGAGATCAAAAAAGGGCTGGTTTCGATCCAAGTATACGAAGAAACAGCGGGAATCGGACCAGGCGAGCCCGTGGAAACGACAGGCGCACCATTGTCTGTCGAACTAGCACCAGGTTTGTTGACTCAGATGTTTGATGGGATCCAACGACCATTAGATACGTTTATGTCGCAAACAGAAAGTGATTTTTTGGAACGAGGGGTTACCATCGATCCACTGAATCGCCAAAAGAAATGGACCTTTGTCCCTCAAGTACAAGTCGGTGATACCGTACAAGGTGGCGACATTTTAGGTTCAGTACAAGAAACATCGGTGATCGAGCATAAGATCATGGTGCCACCAAACTATGAAGGAACCGTCAAAGAAATCATGGTAGGGAATTTTGCTATTACTGAAGTGATCTGTGTCTTAGAAACCATTGAGGGTGAAAAAAACTTGACGATGGTTCAGAAATGGCCGGTTCGTCAACCACGTCCCGTTACTGCTAAATTAAATCCAGGCGAACCGCTGGTCACTGGTCAGCGCGTCATCGACACCTATTTTCCAGTGGCAAAAGGCGGCTCAGCTGCCGTTCCCGGACCATTTGGTGCCGGAAAAACGGTTGTTCAGCACCAAATTGCTAAATGGTCGGATGTGGATATCGTTGTCTATGTCGGCTGTGGCGAGCGAGGCAATGAAATGCGGGATGTTATGAATGAATTTCCTGAACTGATCGACCCAAATACCGGCAAGTCCATCATGGAACGAACGGTCTTGATCGCCAATACGTCGAATATGCCAGTTGCTGCTCGGGAAGCCTCAATCTATACAGGCATCACGATTGCAGAATATTACCGAGACATGGGCTATAGTGTTGCTATCATGGCAGACTCAACATCACGTTGGGCAGAAGCGCTGCGGGAAATGAGTGGACGATTGCAAGAGATCCCAGGAGATGAAGGCTATCCGGCGTACCTTGGAAGTCGAATTGCGGAATACTATGAGCGAGCAGGGCGTTTCCATTCATTAGGCACACAGCCTCGGGAAGGAAGCATTACCGCAATTGGTGCGGTTTCACCTGCTGGTGGAGACATCTCAGAACCGGTCACCCAAAATACCTTACGAATCGTGAAAGTCTTCTGGGCATTGGATAGTATGCTGGCGCAAAAACGGCATTTTCCTTCCATCAACTGGATGAATTCCTATTCCCTTTACGAAGATCAAATCAATTCTTATTTAGATCAATTATTAGGCGATCGCTGGTCGGAGCTAGTCAATGAATCAATGGCGATTCTCCAAGAAGAAAGCCGTTTAGAAGAAATCGTTCAATTGGTAGGGATGGATTCTCTTTCTCAAAGAGACCGTTTGACAATGATGACAGCCCGTTCTTTGAGACAAGATTACTTGCAGCAAAACGCCTTTGATGATGTTGACACGTATACATCTCGCAATAAGCAGTTCAAAATGTTGGAGAATATTCTTTACTTTAATGAACAAGCCCAACGTGCACTGCAGCTAGGTGCTTACTTAGATGAGATCACAAAAGGAACGGTTGATCTGCGTGAGCGCATCGCCCGCAGCAAATACATTCCTGAAGAAGAATTGACCCGCTTGGATACGATCAAGCATGACATCAAAGAAAAGTTACAACGAATCATTGAAACTGGAGGTGTTCATTGATGTTAAAAGAATATCGTACAGTTTCCGAAATTGCCGGCCCTTTAATGGTGGTCGAAAATGTTCGAGGCGTTAAATTCGACGAACTCGTTGAGGTCCGCATGGACACAGGCGAGATCCGTCAAGGTCAAGTACTGGAAGTCAGTGATGACAATGCTGTTGTCCAAGTATTTGAAGGTACCAGTAATTTGAGTGCTGAAGAAAGCAAAGCAAGGTTTCTAGGAACTGGTTTAACTTTAGGGGTTTCTCTAGATATGATGGGTCGGGTTTTTGACGGTTTAGGAAAACCAAAAGATAATGGCCCGAGAATCTTGCCCGAAAAACGCATCGATGTAAACGGTGAAGCCATCAATCCGATGGCACGGGACTTCCCGGATGAATTTATCCAAACTGGGATCTCAACGATCGATCATTTAAATACATTAGTTCGTGGACAAAAATTACCAATCTTTTCTGCTTCTGGTTTGCCTCATAAAGAGATCGCTGCTCAAATCGCACGACAAGCAACAGTACCCAGCCAAGAAGGCAATTTTGCGATCGTCTTCGCAGCAATTGGGATTCCGTTTGAAGAAGCTGAATTTTTCGTGGATGAATTCCGCAAAACCGGTGCATTAGATCGATCTGTTTTGTTTATGAACCTTGCCAACGATCCAGCAATCGAACGGATCGCTACTCCTAAGATGGCATTGACTGCAGCAGAGTATTTGGCTTTTGAAAAAGGCATGCACGTCTTAGTGATTATGACCGATATGACGAACTATTGCGAAGCATTGCGAGAAATCTCCGCTGCCCGCCGAGAAGTTCCGGGACGTCGCGGCTACCCAGGGTATCTATACACCAACTTAGCTACACTGTATGAACGGGCAGGACGTTTGATGGGCAAAGAAGGATCGGTTACACAGATTCCGATCTTAACGATGCCAGATGGCGATAAAACCCACCCGATTCCTGATTTGACTGGCTATATCACAGAAGGACAAATCATTTTGTCGCGGGACCTTTACAAACGCAATATCAATCCGCCAGTGGATATTTTGCCAAGTCTTTCTCGGTTGAAGGACAAAGGAACGGGAGAAGGTAAGACCCGTGCAGATCATGCGGCAACGATGAATCAAATTTATGCCGCCTATTCCGATGGGAAAGCTGCCAAAGAGTTATCGATCGTTTTAGGAGAGTCTGCCTTGTCTGATCTTGATAAAAAGTACGCGCGTTTTGCAGATCTTTTCGAAAAAGAGTATGTCAACCAGGGATTTGAAACCAACCGGACGATTGAAGAAACGTTAGATTTAGGCTGGAAGCTATTAGCTACCTTGCCAAAACAAGAGTTGAGCCGTATCAAAGAAGAATTTATCGACGCCTATTACCCAACGGACGAGGATGTGAGTTCTTAATGGCGATCTTAAATGTCAATCCAACTCGGATGGAACTAAGTCGTTTGAAAAAACGGCTGACGACGGCAACCCGTGGTCACAAATTATTGAAAGACAAGCAAGATGAGCTGGTGCGCCAATTCATTCAGCTAGTAAAGAAAAACCAGAAGCTTCGTAAAAAAATGGAAACTGCGCTGCAAGCAGGGATGGAAGAGTATGTGCTGGCTTCTAGTAGTATTCCCGATGTCGTTTTGCAAGAAGCATTTATGATCCCTTTAAATAAAGTGACCCTAGATGTACAAAGTCGGACCATCATGAATATGGATGTGCCAGTGTTAAATCCTGTTTACGAAGAAGAGAGCTCCGATGATGACTTTTCCTACGGTTTTGTAAGTACCACCAGTGAGCTGGATCTCTCGTTGTCTCATCTTGATCAGATGCTGCCAGTGATGCTTCAGTTGGCCGAAATCGAGAAAACCTGTCAACTGATGGCCAATGAGATCGAGCGGACGAGGCGAAGAGTCAATGCGTTAGAGTATATGACGATTCCCAAGCTGACGGAAACCATTCAATACATCGAAAGCAATCTGGCAGAAGACGAACGAGCAACATTGACCCGCTTGATGAAGGTCACAGATATCATTGCGGAAAATGAAGCAAAGTAAGGATTTTGCCAATCATTTGGAAGAATCAAAAAAGGCACGTAGAAGGGGGTTCCTTTCTACGTGTCTTTTTGCTTGTTAAGAGCGTAAGAGCAGTTGGTCATCTTTTAATTCAGCACCGCTATTTTGATGGAACATTTCCATCAATTCAGGGACGGTTAAATGTTGCTTTTGCTCACCGGCAATATCCACGACGATCTTGCCTTGATGAAGCATGATCAGGCGATTGCCATAGCGAATGGCATCTTCCATATCATGAGTAACCATGAAGGCCGTCAACTGCTGTGAACGAATCAATTGATCGGTCAATGCCATGACAGTCAACGAGGTTTTTGGATCTAGGGCAGCGGTATGTTCATCTAATAAAATCAATTTAGGTTGTTGCAACGTTGCCATCAAGAGGGTAATCGCTTGACGCTGTCCGCCTGATAACAAACCGATCTCGGCAGAAAGACGATTTTCTAAGCCTAAGTTTAGACTGGCTAATTTTTCTTGGAAAAACGCGCGATTTTTTGCTTTGACGCCTGTCGCAAACCCTCGGACTTGGCCCCGTTTGTAAGCAAGTGCTAAGTTTTCTTCAACAGTCAAACGAACCGCTGTCCCCATACGTGGATCTTGAAAGACTCGGCTAATATCCTTTGAGCGTTTCGTAACGGATAAACGGGTGATGTCTTTCCCATCTAAGGTGATTTTTCCTTGTTCTGTTGGGATCGTTCCTGCAATACTGTTTAAAAGGGTCGATTTTCCGGCACCATTGCCACCGATGATCGTGATAAAATCTCCGGCATTCATCGTCAGGTCAATGCCTCGCAAGACATGGTTCTCATTGATCGTCCCTTTTTCAAAGGTTTGGTGTAGATTTTCGATTGTTAAGACTGAAGTCATTAGGATTGGCCTCCTTTGGTTTTTGGCAGCATCTTTTTAAGTCCTAGTTTTGAACGAAGCTGCGGTAACGAGAGGCAGATGACTAAGACGATTGCGGATGCCAGTTTGATATCATTGGCTTCGACATTGAACTCGAAAACGACGGCCAGGATAAAGCGATAAACGATCGCTCCAATCACGATGGTGATCAACCGCAAAAGCAAAGATTTATTGGCAAATAAAACTTCTGCAATAATGATCGATGCTAAGCCAATCACGATCGTACCGATTCCGGAGTTTAGGTCAGCAAAACCGTTGTTTTGGGCTAAAAGAGCACCTGAAAGGGCGATACAGCCGTTAGAGATCATGTAACCGATGATCTTCATATTATCGGTGTTGATGCCGTTGGCTTCACTCATAGCTAAATTATCGCCTGTTGCGCGCAATGCTAAGCCGATCTCTGTACGGAAAAAGAGGAACAAGCACAAAATGACGATAGCTGCGAAGAGAAAGCCCGCAAGAATCACGGCATTGTTTTTGGTCAGACCCATTGCTTGAAATTGGGTGAAGACCGTGTCTTGTCCTAACAAGGCAATGTTGGGAGCACCCATCACACGATTTGTGATGGAATAAAGCCCAGTCATCGTGATGATCCCGGCCAACAAGGCTGGGATCTTTAGTTTTGTATGCAGTAGTCCGGATACCAAGCCGGCTAACATGCCACCGCCAAAGCCCATCAAACTGGCTAGTATGGGGGAGACGCCATTCGTAATACTGATTGCAGCGATCCCTGCACCTAATGGAAAACTTCCTTCTGCAGTTAAATCAGCGATATCCAGAATACGGAAGGTCAAAAATACTCCGATTGCCAGCAATGCCCAAAGGATCCCTTGAGAGGTGGCAGATTGTAGTAATAGTAAGAACGTGTCGACTAAATTCATATGATTTCCTCAAATCTAAAATAGTATGGTTATTCTGGGGCAGTGATGCTGGCAGGATCAATCCCTAAAGCTGCAGCCATTTCTTCATTGACGACTAACTCTAAATTCTCCGCTGTTTCAACGGGTGTGGTAGCTGGTTCTGCATCGCCATCTAAAATTTTTGCTGCTAGTTTTCCTGTTTGAATGCCTAGTGATTTATAGTCAATACCATAAGTTGCTAGAGCTCCATCATCGACTTGTTCCACGGAACCTGCGACGATCGGTGTTTTGGTTTCTTTCGCCACTTCACCGACGATTGCAGCAGCAGAGGCAAAGGTATTATCTGTTGGAATATAAATGCCATCGACATCTTTTGCCAGGCTAGTGGTCACTTGCTGCACATCATTGGTGGTATTGGCGGTCAATACTTTAACGTCGACTCCAGCAGCTTTTAAGGCTTCTTCTGCCAAGTCTGCTTGAATTTTCGAGTTAGCTTCACCTGCATTATACATAATGCCGATCGTCTTGGCGTCAGGGACGATGCTTAACAGCAAATTGATCTGCTGCTCAATGGGTACCATGTCTGACGTACCGGTGATGTTGCGACCGGGTTCTTCATTTGAGTCGGCTAATTTTGCCCCAACTAAGTCAGTAACTGCGGTAACCACGATTGGGGTATCAGTGGTTTCATTTGCTAACGAAACAGCAGCAGGCGTAGCGATGCCCAATAAAAGATCAGGGTTGGCATTCACTAGGCGTTCGCTCATACTTTTTAAGTTGTCTTGACTGTTTTGCGCATTTTGGTATTCGATCATCAGGTTTTCACCTTCTGTGTAGCCCGCTTCTGCTAAGCCTTCTTTAAATCCTTCGTAGGCGGCATTCAAGGAGCCATGTTCCACGAGTTGCAAGACACCGACTGTTTTTGATCCGTCGTTTCCCTCAGAAGCATTGTTTGATTCCCCACAAGCTGCCAGTGCCAGTAGTGAAGCCGTTAATAATCCAGTTGTGATCCATTTTTTCATTTTCATTGTAACTCCTCCTATAAACGTTTCTTTTTTAATTGGGGTTTACCTGAACAAAAAAATCCATTCAGACAATCGTCTAAATGGATTCGATCCTATACCAAGCGTAAACGTATATTGGCAACCATTTAGAAGATTTTCTACATGGCTGCAAGTTCAAGTTAAAATGCTTTAGCCATCATAGATACAAACAAAACTCGTTTTGCGGTTTGCATCCATAATGTGTTATGAATACAAACTATCTAAAGTAGCTAAAGTAAAAGATATTCAGTTGTGGGGACACGGTCGTTTTTAACATAAAAAAGTTCCTCCATACTTGAATTGTTTTTAGTATAGACAAAAAAAAGCGGACTGTCAAATGTTTTTCCTGAATTATCTGAAAATTTTTGAATAACAATCAGAAAAAGTCTGAAAAAGATGCTTTGTTTCAACAAATTAAAAAGAAAGAAAAAAACTTTGTTTCATCAAGCTTTCTTGCTTGAAAATAAACAAAGTTTTTCTAAACATCACTCGTTTTCTTCTTTATAATAACGAATGGTATTTTTGATTTCACGAATACTGTAAAGCAGATCATCCTCAAAGGATTGATCTTGATCAATATCGATGGTCTCATTGAACATTGCTTCGTATTCAGCGATCGTTAGTTTTTGACGGGCATCAAGTAACGTTTGGTGAGCAGCTTGTGCTAACTGTTTTTCATAACCGGGTACCAATACGCCGCTGAAAAATTCAGCAACCGCTCCTGAGCCGTAACTAAACAGTCCTATCCGATCATTGGCTTGCAAGCTGGAGGAATTTTCTAATAAAGAGATCAAGCCTAGGTACAATGAACCCGTATACAAGTTGCCGGTCCGACGACTGTAAACGATCGATTCTTCATAGCGAGCCATCAGGCGTTCTTGTTGCGTTTCTTCTTCTTCGGCAAAAACAGCCAATAAGGCTTTTTTTCCCATTTTTGTATAAGGAATATGGAAACTCAATGCAGCGTAATCTTTTGCTGTGCGTTGCGTTTTTTCGCAATGGGCTTGCCAAACTTGTTTAAAGGAATCGATATAGACGGCATTTGACAAGTGGCCATCTACCATTGGATATTGATGACCAACGGGACGCCAAAAATCATAAATGTCTTGCGTCAACATCAAATTATCGTTATCCAACTGCAAAATCGCTGGATCTGCAGAGATCAGCATAGCAACTGCACCTACGCCTTGAGTGGGCTCTCCACCGGAAGCTAAGCCATACCGGGCGATGTCTGAAGCCACCACCAAAACTTTGCTTTTTGGATTGGCTTGTACGTGGGCTTTAGCAAACTGTAAGCCTGCTGTTGCGCCATAACACGCTTCTTTGATTTCAAAGGAGCGGGCAAATGGTTGAATACCCAATAGGCGATGCAAAACCACTGCCGAAGCCTTTGATTCATCGATGCCGGATTCTGTGCCGACGATCACCATATCAATTGCTTGTAAATCTTCTTTTGTGAGGATATCTTTTGCCGCATGCATGGCAAAGGTGACGATATCTTGCGTTTTTTTATTGACCGCCATTTGATCTTGACCGATCCCGATCGTAAATTTATTTGGGTCGACCTCTCGGGCGTGAGCTAGATCAACCATATCTATAAAATAGGGGGGGACATAAAAATTTATTTTATCAATACCAACGTTCATTCTGTCGCTCCTTTATGTTCTACGTACTTAGTAGGCTACACGTTCTAAGGTATCATATTTTTTGAAAAAAATGAAAAAGAATTGATTAGAATTTAAACTTTATTAAAGAAAGTAGAAAAGGGCACAGCAAGCTGATGTGGGGTATTCTTTTTTGGAGGATTTAATGATATATTTCAAGAGGAGGTGACGTACGTGGAAGAAGTTGTCATTATCGACGCACTAAGAACGCCAATTGGCAAATACCATGGGTCATTAAAAGAATATTCAGCAGTAGAGTTAGGAACAATTGCTGCGAAAGCCTTGTTGGCAAGAAACCAACAAGCAAAAGAACATATCGCACAAGTGATTATCGGAAATGTCCTGCAAGCAGGCAGTGGGCAAAATCCAAGTCGCCAAGTTTCCCTGCAAAGTGGGCTTTCTTCAGATATTCCAGCCTCAACGATCAACGAAGTTTGCGGTTCGGGAATGAAAGCGATTCTAATGGGCATGGAGCAAATTCAGTTAAACAAGGCATCAGTCGTCTTGACTGGTGGGATCGAAAGTATGACGAATGCGCCGCTATTCAGTTATTATAACAAGGCGGATGATCAGTATTCAAATCCAGTATCAACAATGATGCATGATGGCTTAACAGACGCTTTTAGTAGCAAACCGATGGGCTTAACGGCTGAGACTGTTGCAGAAAGATATGGCATCACTCGACAAGAACAAGATGAATTTGCCTACCACTCCCAAATGAAGGCTGCCAAAGCACAAGCGGAAAAGAAATTTGAGCAAGAGATCGTACCCGTGACCGAAAAGTCTGCTACCGTTTCCCAGGATGAAGGCATTCGCGCCGCTACGACAGTCGAAAAATTAGCTGAACTAAAAACGGTTTTCAAAAAGGACGGTACGGTGACTGCTGGGAATGCCTCAACCATCAATGATGGGGCTGCCATGGTCTTGATCGCCTCAAAAAGCTATTGTGAGGAGCATCAGATTCCTTATCTGGCAGTGATCAAAGAGATCGTTGAAGTTGGCTTTGCCCCAGAGATCATGGGAATCTCACCAATCAAAGCAATCGATACTTTGCTGACAAAGCAAGCACTGTCGATTGAAGACATCGGTATTTTTGAAATCAATGAAGCCTTTGCAGCTTCCTCGATCGTAGTAGAACGTGAACTTGGTTTGGATCCCAAGAAAGTCAACCGTTACGGTGGGGGCATTTCCCTTGGCCATGCGATTGGAGCAACCGGTGCTCGGATCGCAACGACCGTCGCTTATCAGCTAAAAGACACACAAGAACGTTATGGGATCGCCTCTTTATGTGTCGGTGGCGGGTTAGGGCTAGCGATGCTGTTAGAAAACCCTTCGGCGGCAGCAAGTCAAACCGATTTTCATGAAGAGTCGGCATCAGAAAAAACAGAAAAAAAAAAGTTTTACGCCCTTACGCCTAACGAACGACTAACCTTTCTTGAAGCACAAGGGGCGATCACAGCAGCCGAATCCTTGGTTTTTCAAGAAATGGCATTAGACAAGGAAATTTCCAATCACTTGATCGAAAACCAGATCAGTGAAGTGGAGATTCCCTTAGGTGTGGGGTTGAATCTGCAAGTGAATGGCAAGAGATACAATGTCCCGTTAGCCACAGAAGAACCTTCTGTGATTGCAGCGATGAGCAATGGAGCAAAAATGGCTGGGCCCATTACAACGACCAGTCAAGAACGTTTGCTTCGAGGCCAGATCGTCTTTATGACTGTTCAGGACCCGGATGCCATTTTGGCAAAAGTCAACACAGAGCAAGCGGCGATTTTTGCAGTGGCGAACGCGGCGTATCCCTCGATCGTAAAACGCGGTGGGGGCTTACGACGAGTGATTAGTCGGAACTTCTCGCCAACAGAATCTGAATTAGCAACAGCCTATGTCTCAATCGATTTGTTGGTTGATGTCAAAGATGCCATGGGCGCCAACATCATCAATTCGATTTTAGAAGGAGTGGCCGACCTCTTTCGGAAGTGGTTCCCAGAAGAAGAAATTCTCTTTAGTATTTTAAGTAATCTTGCCACGGAATCGTTAGTAACAGCCACTTGCTCCGTGCCTTTTGACAAACTGAGCAAGATCGGAAAGGGTAGACAGGTTGCCGAAAAAATCGTTCATGCAGCTGATTTTGCCAAGATTGATCCATATCGTGCCGCCACCCATAACAAAGGGATCATGAATGGCGTTGAAGCGCTGATTTTGGCTACCGGAAATGACACTCGCGCCGTTTCGGCAGCTTGTCATGGCTATGCTGCCCGTAATGGTCGCATGCAAGGGCTGACTTCTTGGAAAATAGTAGAAGACCGTTTGATTGGTAGTATCACACTTCCGTTGGCGATCGCCACAGTCGGGGGTGCCACAAAAGTATTGCCAAAAGCCCAAGCGGCGTTGGCTTTGACCGGTGTTGAAACGGCGAGTGAGTTAGCTTCGCTGGCGGCAAGTGTCGGGTTGGCTCAGAATCTGGCAGCTTTGCGGGCATTGGTTTCAGAAGGAATTCAGCAAGGCCATATGAGCATGCAAGCCCGTTCATTAGCTATTTCAGTTGGGGCAAAAGGAACTGAGATCGATCAGCTGGCAGCTAAGCTGCGAGCGGCGAGTCAAATGAACCAAGAGCAAGCCCGTAAATTTTTAACAGAAATACGTAACTAAAAAAGGTTCTCTAGGGAAATTCCTAGAGAACCTTTTGTTTATCGTTTAGAAATCGCCGTGTGGGCATACGCCTCGATCAATGGAATGACTTCTAGTTTTACTTTGTATTTGCGTTCTAGAGCGGTTTCGATGGTAAAAGTATCACTTTCTGTTTCAGAAATTGTTGCTAGAACACGATCTTCTTTCGGGGAAGCTTCGATCACGGTCGTTTCTCCTGAAGATTGTTTTGCAGAAAATTTAGGGAATGCTGCGATTTTTTCGGCAAATGCTGAAAAAGTCATGGATTCGTCAGAATCATCAGCCGTTGATTTTTCCACTTCTTTAGTTTTAGTTGATGCAGGTATAGTTGGTGCCGTTTCTTCCTTCACTTCTGCTGGTTCTTTCGCAGGAGCGGAGGTAGGTGCCGCACTTTCTTGCGGATTGGTCGGTAACCAGTAAGCAGCGATCTCATCGACTAAGTTGTCGCTGAAACGATCAAGTAAGCCAGCTTCTAAGCGTTGAATTCGTTTCACGACGATTTTGAAGTTCTCATCTAAAGGAACAGCGATTTTTTGTTCTTTGGGTGTTTCCTTCAACAATTCAATCAATAATTCCTCTTGATTTTTAGGATTGATATAAACAGTTGTCGGAAGGTCGAACTTATCTGCTGTTTTGCGCTCGATCGCTGTAAACAACTGTTGTCGAGCTGTTTCATAAGACGGGCGGAATTGTTGTTTCAATTTTGCTAATTGTTTCTTTTTCATAATCTTCTCCTCTCGATCACTATCGATTATAAGGAAAATTTGCAGAAAAGAACAGTCATTCTCATGAAAAAATACAAAAAAAATTATATATTTCCTGAAAAAACGCCAGCGCTGCTAAAGAAGCGGCGTTGGCGTTTCTACTAGATCATTGATTTGATGGTACTTAGGCATTAGGATCAAAAGCTCCTTGTCTCCAGTGGCGACTAAGTAGTTTTCCCAAAGAAAAAAGCGTACTTCCCCAGTGAGTTTCTCAGCCAGCATCTGCTGATAGTCGCTAGACGACCATTGACGCGCCGGAAAATGTTGGACTTTGTCTGGCCATACAAGAAAAACAAAATCAGCATGTAAGGCTTTTTGAACAGCAGGGGAGAGGTGAATCAAATCAGTTGTCTTCATAGGCTTCTCCTTATAGAGAGTAAAATTAAAGCCCTGTCGTATCTGGATTGGTCGCTTTCCCAACGACGCCATCTAATTGATCGATCGTATTCATGTCTTCTTCAGATAGCTCAAAATCAAAGACATGGATGTTTTCTTCGATCCGACTTGGTGTGACTGATTTTGGTAATGGCAAGAAACCATGTTGTAAAGACCAGCGTAATGCAACTTGAGCGATTGATTTTTGATGCTTTTCAGCTAATGCTTTCATTTCTGGTACATCAAATATCTTCCCGGTACCTAATGGGCTGTATGCTTCAAGCAATACATCGTGTTCTTGGCAATAAGTCACCACTTCTTCTTGTAACTCGCCAGGTGCAAGGAAAATCTGATTGACCATTGGGAAGATGGTCGCTGTTTTTTTCAATTCTTCAAAATGATGAGGCAAGAAGTTGCTGACCCCGATCGCTTTGATTTTGCCTGCTTGATACAATTCTTCAAAAGCGCGCCATGTTTCTGCATTCGCTGTTTGCCAGTTGTCACGAAAGGCTACTGGGTTTGGCCAATGGATTAAGAAAAGATCGATATAGTCTGTTTGTAGTTTCTCTAAGGACTCTTCAAAAGAAGACATCACAAGATCATAGGAATGGTTCGCATTCCACAATTTTGTAGTCAAAAAGAGTTCTTCGCGGGGAATGCCGCTTTCTTTGATCGCTTGACCAACACTGGCTTCATTTTTATAGCCTTGGGCTGTATCAATATGGCGGTAACCTACTTCCAGTGCTTTTTTGACTGATGCTACGGCAACGTCGCCGTCTGGTGTTTGCCATGTGCCAAAACCTAACTCAGGGATGGTTACATTGTTTGATAACGTATAGCTGTTCATGTTCATTCCTCCGTTTTCTGTGATACCTTTAGTTTAGCAGACGAGGACGGATTTTCCAATGAATGCATCTTTCAAAAAGGAAGTGGCCAATAAGAAAAATGACGTTTGGCTCTTGTCAGTTCGCCTATTTTTTTTGTACACTAGACAAATGGATAAGGAGCGTAACTAATGGATATTTATTTGAAACATGCGATATTACACATTATTGACCGTCAAACTGGTGATCCGGTTTTTTCTCAAGTTGAACTCGATTTGACCACGGAATACATCCGCGATTATTTGACGAAAAAAATACAGAAACTTGCAACACCGCAAACCAAAACAGGGCGTTTACTCGAAACATCAATGATCGCTCAACTGGTCAAACAAGCACCCGAAGACTTTGTCGCAGCCAGTGAAGCGATCGTGCAACGATGGTATGAAGCGTACAAGGAAAGTGAAGATGCACCAAGTGCGGATGCCTTTGTGGTCTTGTATGAATTTGATACAAGAATGCAGTTGGCATTTTTGAAGGTCAACTATCAAGACGGCTATACGCATTTTATTGATAATGGGGAAGCTGGAATCGAAAACAATTTGATTTTGCATCGTGCCTTACTAGCAGGTAAAACTCAAAAGGCCGATGAAGGGATCACAATTGATGTGGAGAGCTTAGACTTTGAACTGATTGAAAAGAAATATAGCTTTTCAGGTGAAAAATATGCCTACTTTTCAACGAAAGTCATTGATGCCGAACCGATTCCCTCGTTAGAAGAAAACGTCAAAGTCATCAAAAAAGTAGCGGAAAAAATTGGTCAGAAATTTGAAACACCTACCTATAACGTTGTTGCCGATTTAAAAGAAGCGGTTTACGACACGATCGAAGAGTCAGGACACATTGATGTCAGTGAAGTGGCGCAAAAAGTCTTTAAAGACAATATTACCGCTCAGCTTTCTTTTCAAGAAGAAGTGGCTGAAAAAGGATTTGTCAATCAGGCACCAATGATGCGGGATGTCCGTGAGATCTCAGAGAAAAAATTCGGGAAACAAAAACTAAAATTATCTAACGGGATCGAATTGATCGTTCCTTTGGATGTTTACCGAGATCCAAATTTGATCGAATTTATCAATAATCCAGACGGAACGATTTCCGTAACGATCAAAAATGTAGAAGAAGTAATTAATCGGATGTAGGACAAAGGTCTTATGTGTGGATGATGCGGAGCTAACAACATAGAACGAGCACAAAAAAGCAGAGATTCCTCTTTAAGTAATGAGGAGTCTCTGCTTTTTTTCTGGATATCTTTGATCAATATCAGCAATTATTGATCGGTCAGCTTCTCAAGGGCGGCTTTGGGAACGTCTTCTTCAGAAACTTCTTCCCAGCTCAGAACACCTTTATTAGGATTGACCAATAATTTCAAATAGGCACCTTCTCTTAAAGGCGCGGAACGGTGCTCATTCATTTTGACCGTTTTGACTTCTCCAGAGGAACTGTAAGCGTCTTGTGTGTAACGGTAGACATCTTCGGCAACTCCGTTATCACTAATTTCCGTGTCGTGCTCGCCGGCATCCCTGATGACTGTATAGTAGTCACTTCCACCATAGTAATAATGATAAGTAGCAAAACAGCCACCAAGGAAAATTGCTGCAAAAACCAGCGTTGCAATGATTTTTTTCACATTTCTCACCTCATCTTCTATTATTCATAAAAATTGTCCTACGTCCAATAGATCGAAAAAAGCAAAGAAATTCTTAGGGATTAGCAGACGAGACATCTCACTTGACTTTGACTAATTTTGACCTATAATGAGAGTAGATTTAAACTTACAAAAAATAAGTTGATACTTATGAATTTGGAAGCGTAAATCGCAAAATATGATTCGAGTCAAAGAACGACTCAACTTTCTCTAGGAGGGAAACAATATGGCAAAACAACATTATGATCGTAGCAAACCCCATGTTAATATCGGAACGATAGGACACGTCGACCATGGGAAAACAACCTTGACTGCTGCTATTACCACAGTTCTTGGGAAAAAAGGACTTGCCAATCCGCAAGATTACGCAAGTATCGACGCGGCTCCTGAGGAACGCGAACGTGGTATCACCATCAATACTGCCCATGTAGAATACGAAACAGAAAAACGGCACTATGCCCATATCGATGCACCAGGACACGCGGATTACGTGAAAAATATGATTACAGGGGCTGCCCAAATGGACGGCGCAATCTTGGTCGTATCAGCGACAGATGGCCCAATGCCGCAAACCCGGGAACATATTTTGCTTTCTCGTCAAGTGGGTGTGAAACATTTGATTGTCTTTTTAAATAAAACTGACCTTGTCGATGATGATGAGTTGATCGATTTAGTTGAAATGGAAGTCAGAGAATTGCTGACTGAATATGATTTTCCAGGTGATGACATTCCTGTGATCAAAGGCTCTGCCTTAAAAGCCTTGGAAGGTGACCCAGAGGCTGAAGCAGCGATCTTAACGCTGATGGATACGGTAGATGAATATATCCCAACACCTGAACGAGACACTGATAAACCATTATTATTGCCGATCGAAGATGTCTTTTCAATTACTGGACGGGGAACCGTTGCTTCTGGTCGGATCGATCGCGGAACAGTAAAAGTCGGTGATGAAGTAGAAATCGTCGGAATCAAACCTGAAACACAAAAAGCAGTCGTGACAGGAGTAGAAATGTTCCGTAAGACGATGGACTTTGGGGAAGCTGGTGATAACGTAGGGGTATTATTACGGGGAATCACCCGGGATGAAATTGAACGGGGCCAAGTGTTAGCAAAACCAGGTTCCATCACACCACATACGAAATTCCAAGCAGAAGTCTATGTGTTGACAAAGGAAGAAGGCGGTCGCCATACCCCATTCTTTAATAACTATCGCCCACAATTTTACTTCCGTACAACGGACGTAACTGGGAATATCGTTTTACCAGAAGGAACGGAAATGGTTATGCCTGGTGACAACGTAACGATCGATGTGGAATTGATCCATCCAATCGCTGTGGAAAATGGAACGACTTTCTCCATTCGTGAAGGTGGACGAACAGTTGGTTCTGGTATCGTGACCACGATCGAAAAATAAAAATCAGTGAAACAGTGCTTCCATTATCTGAAGGAGCACTGTTTCCTTTTTCATGTCAGACCAGCAACAATCCCTCCATCAGCTTAGGATTGCTTGTTTTTTTCTAAATAATCTTGTGATTTTATTAAGGATTTTTTAGGAGAGAAAAAATTCTAGTCAGCCTGTTCATTTCATAGTACGATAGATTCTGACTTAGAAAAGATGGGATGTATTTGATGAGAAAAATTCGACGTTTCCTAGGATTTGTACTGAAGCTTGCGCTCTTGCTGCTGCTGATTGGAGCAGGGGTTTGGGGCTATCGAAACTACACGGCATTGAAAGCTGTCTATGCGTATGAAGCGGAAATCGCACAGCAGACACAAGCCCACGACATCTCTGAATATCAGTCTTTAGCAATGAGTATCATGCTGACGGAGTCAAAAGGACAAGGCAATGATCCGATGCAAAGTTCTGAAAGTGTATATGGAAAACAAAACCAATTTGATACGCCAGAACAAAGCATCGAACAAGGGGTTTCTTATTTAGCCGAGTTGATCGAAAAAGCAGAGCAAATGAACTGTGATCTTTGGACCGCAGTCCAGGCTTATAATTTTGGTACAGATTATATTGATTATGTCGCTGAACGGGGTGGCGTGAACACCTTAGAATTAGCAGAAACATATTCCAGAGAGGTTTTATCCCCGTTATTAGGCAATGATACAGAACAAACCTATCGTTATTGGGGCATCCAATCGGTCTTTTATAATGGCGGTCATTTGTATCACAATGGCGGCAACATGTTCTATGCGGATCTAATAAAATTGAACCGATGGAAAATCGATGTTACGGCAGGGTTCTTTTCCTGATCGTCACAAAATAACTGAAGTAAAAAAGCTTGAAATACAAATAGAATATGGTAAAATCATTATGAGTGATTCCGTCTAATTATTCTTCGCACTGATACCTATTAGTGCGTTTTTTTACCTAATAAACGATGAATACTTACCAAATGGAGGTGAGTGGATGGCACGAATTCCTCAAACGATCATTGACGATATTCGCGAACGCAGCAATATTGTTGATATCGTGGGACAGTATGTCCAGTTAAAGAAATCTGGAAAGAATTATTTTGGTTTGTGTCCCTTCCATAATGAGAAATCACCTTCTTTTTCCGTTGCAGAAGACAAACAAATTTTTCATTGTTTTGGTTGCGGTCGTGGGGGCAATGTTTACGGTTTTTTGCAAGAGCTTGAAGGCATCAGTTTTCCTGAAGCAGTCGTCAAAGTAGCAGAAATGAACGATATTCCTCTTGATCCGCAATACCAGCAATCAGAAGGCATCAATGAAGCGACCTCACAAACGAGTCAATTGATTGCGCTGCATGAAAAAGCCGCCGAGGTCTATCATCACATGTTGGTGAATACGGCTGCTGGCCAAGAAGCGCTTGATTATTTATTGGATCGCGGATTGACGATGGCATTGATCGAAGAATTCAATATTGGTTTTGCGCCGAATGAACGCTCGTTTTTGGAGAAAGTCTTTTTGAATGAACAAGCCAAAGCTGAATTTTTTCCTGATACAGGGCTCTTTGTTCAACGAAACGATGGCTCATTGGCAGACCGCTTTTACCAACGAATCATGTTTCCGATCCGTAATCCTCAAGGAAAAACAATTGGTTTTTCTGGTCGTTGGCTAGCAAGCGAAAAAGTTGGTGATCAAGACCAGCCGAAATATTTAAATAGTCCAGAAACGATCCTTTTCAACAAGCGCGAGGTTCTGTTCAACTTTGACAAAGCACGCCGTGCGATGCGCAAAGATGGCCAAGTGTATTTATTTGAAGGATTTATGGACGTGATTGCCGCTTGGCAGGCAGGAATCGAAAATGGGATCGCCTCAATGGGGACCAGTTTGACCAATCAGCAGATCGCCCATATCGAGCGAGTGGCACAAGAAGTGATTCTTTGTTACGATGGAGATAGTGCAGGGGTTGAAGCGACAAACCGCGGGATCGAGCTTCTGCAAAACAATAGCCGTTTGAAATTATCTGTGGTGCGAGTGCCGGAACGGATGGACCCAGATGAGTATTTGCGCAAATATGGGACAGAAGCTTTTTATAAACTAGCTGTCCACGGCAAAGAAACCGTTTTTGCCTTCAAGATGGATTATCATCGGATGAATCGCAATTTAGCCAATGAGAAGGAGCAACTGGACTATGTCCAAGTTGTTTTAAATGAATTGCAGCGTGTGGATTCTTTGTTGGAGCAAGACCGCTATTTGACTCAGTTGTCTACAGAGTTCAATTTGAGTCGTGAGACCTTGCAGCAGCAGCTTAAGCAAAACTGGCAAGAGCAACGGACGATGCAAGATGTAGCGCCACCGCCGCCAACAGACACCCCTGTGGTCTTTACGCCGCCTACACGGCAGCAGCCCAAAACACAGGTGGAAAAAGCGCAAGAATTATTATTGTACCGTTTGTTTCATGACAGTACGTTAAACCATCGCTTCCGAGCGAGTGGTATATCCTTTATCCATGATCGTTATCAACAACTGTATCTGCTGTTTGATGCGTATATGGAAACAGAAGAACACTTTGTTTTAGCAAAGTTCTTAGATTTTTTAAAAGAAGATTCAATGAAAAAAATGGTGATCGATATTGCAGATCTTAAAGCTTCTGAGGAAGGGACTGAACAAGAATTTCAGGACATTCTGCAGGTCTTTCAAAAGTCGGGCATTGCTGAAGAAATCAATCAAAAACGAATCCAGCAGCAAGAAGCAAGACAAATAGGAAACCAGCAATTAGAACTTGAACTTGCAATCGAAATCATTGATTTGACCAAACGGTTGAAACAAGCTAAATAGCGAACTGAAAGGGGCTTTCTTTCATGGCAGAAGAAACAAAAAAAACGTATGACAAAGCAGTTGCCGAATACATCCGAGAAAACAAAACAAAGGGGCAAGTTGTTTACGATGACATTACCAATCGTTTAGCAACGCCTTATACTTTGGATGCTGATGCAATGGACAAACTAATTCAAAAACTGGAGGATTCCGGCATCAGTGTCGTGGATGAAAATGGAGAGCCTTCAGTCCATAGTTTAAAGAGTAATGAAAAACGACAAGAAACCCAACCTCAAGAAGATTTGTCTGCACCGACTGGTGTGAAAATCAATGACCCTGTGCGGATGTACTTGAAAGAGATCGGTCGGGTACCGCTTTTGACCGCAGAAGAAGAAGTGGCTCTCGCTCTGAAAATCGAAGAAGGCGACCAAGAAGCGAAACAGCGTTTGGCAGAAGCCAACTTACGTTTGGTAGTCAGCATCGCCAAACGTTATGTGGGTCGGGGAATGCAATTTCTTGATTTGATCCAAGAAGGAAACATGGGCTTGATGAAAGCCGTTGAGAAATTTGATTATCGCAAAGGGTTTAAATTCTCGACCTATGCGACCTGGTGGATCCGTCAAGCGATCACTCGTGCCATCGCTGACCAAGCTCGAACCATTCGGATCCCAGTGCATATGGTGGAAACCATCAACAAATTGATTCGTATCCAACGGCAATTATTGCAAGACTTAGGACGCGAACCGACACCAGAAGAAATCGGCGCAGAAATGGATTTGCCAACGGAAAAAGTTCGTGAAATCTTGAAGATCGCTCAAGAGCCCGTTTCATTAGAAACACCAATCGGTGAAGAAGATGATTCTCATCTAGGTGATTTTATTGAGGACCAAGATGCTACAAGTCCGGCAGAGCATGCGGCTTATGAGCTTTTGAAAGAGCAATTAGAAGATGTATTGGATACGTTAACTGACCGTGAAGAAAATGTGCTACGCTTGCGTTTCGGAATCGATGATGGCCGTACTCGGACCTTAGAAGAAGTCGGCAAAGTCTTTGGGGTAACCAGAGAACGGATTCGTCAGATTGAAGCAAAAGCGTTACGGAAACTACGCCACCCATCTCGTTCAAAACAATTGAAAGATTTCTTAGAATAATTAAGGTTTATTGACTTTCCAAAGGTCCCCTTTGGAAAGTCTTTTTTGTTCAGGTTTTGTCATCTCTCCATAGGATAAGTAAAGAACTTAATAAAAACGTAACCAAGCAAGTGTTGGCTAATTGCCTAGAATGTGATAAATTTAATTTTGTGCATCTGCACAATTGAGTAATAAAAAAGAAATGCGAAAAAAGACCCATTATTTGTCGGTCTTTGAAATAGGAAGCAGTGGGCGCGTCAAGCGTTTGATCTGGTAGGGTACTGCTTCATAGAAGGAAATGCAAAAAACAAAAGGAGTCAGTTTGAATCAATGAAGAAGACATGTCCTGAATGTGGATTTCAAGCAATAGAAGAAACACCCGTTTGTCCCAATTGCGGGTTTCAATGGAACCAAGCAAAGGAGAATGAACAGGAACCATCATCTGACTCTTCCGTTACGCCAGAAGAGCTACAAAACAAAAACGATGATATTCGCTGGTCTGACTTTAAAAATGTTCCGATTGGAAAAATGGAGGAGCACTTAGGCGATCGGCCATCCTCGAATGAAGAAACGATCGACCTTGCACAGCAAGAGGCTTTTTCTGATGAGCAAAAAAAACCACTTGAATCAGAGTCTAAACAAGAACCAAAAACAGTGGAAAACTCTGAGTCTACAGAAGAACACACAATTTCAGCCAGTGAAGAAGTTAATGAGACCGATGCACTGAGTACGGATGAACAGCATGACTCTGAGATTTTGGCCGCTTATATCCGACAGCACAAACTTGATGAAGAAGCAAAGGCAGCAGCTGCTCTAGAAGCAGAAGAAACCGCCATTGATCTTTCCTCTGCTGAAGAGGAAAGTCAGATGCAAGCCAGCGAGGAACCTCTGCCGTCAAGCGAGGAGGAAGTGGTGACGGAGCCAGTTATTGAAGAAGCTGAGAAGCAGCCAGAACCAGTCATCGATCCAATTCCTGAACCAATCACCGCAGCGGATGAAACGCCACAAAAGGCGACTGCTGAAGAAGAAACATCTTCTTCCAGTGAAAGCAAGAAGAGCCCTCGCAAAGCACTCTATATTACAGCGGCTTGTTTGTTAGTGGCAGCGGGTGGTGGTTGGGCTTATTACTATCAACAGCAGCAACAAGAAACTGCCCGACAAACGCAACAGGCGCAAGAGAACCGTACGTTAGATCAGATCGAAAATGAGTTGAATGATTTTTATACAAATGATGAGCGAGTGTTCATTAAAAGCGACAAAACAGCAGAACAGCTGACGGCTGTGACGAATCAGTTGGCAGATTTTCAAGACCACGAACGATACGATATCTTGTCACAAGAAGCAGAGACAATTGCTGACAAATTAGCAGCTTTGACAGAGATCAATAGCTATTTCAGCAGTCCTGCAGTTGTGGAGGATCAGTTGGAAGAAGTCTCGTTGAAAGAAGCGACTGCTGTCACAATGGCGAAGCGTGAGAATGGGGATGCCTTTGATGAGTTGATCAATCAAGCCATCGACATGGGACAAAAAGAGTTCAGCGCGATCGAGGAAGTTCAAAATGCAGTGAAGAGCATGGTGGCTTTAAGTGGTGACGGTGAAGCACCGGCGAGTGTCACTCGTGAGAACTACAATGCCTTGATGAAAAAAATCCAAGCTTTGCCAATCGATTCACTGGTTGAAAGTCTTACGACGGAACTACGTAAAGTCGATACTGCCTTGACGAAGCGTGAAACAGCTACCCAACAAGCAGCGGCGCAACAACAAGCTGCCCAAGAAGCAGCACAAGCGGCGGCTTCCGAGAACAACGCTTCCGCTTCGAGCAGCGGATCTACAAGCGCTGCGACGCCCGCGCAAAGTACTTCTGAAGAAGAGTATGTGCTTTCGCCGGATACACCAACAAATACCAACAATCAGCCAATTATTCCAGCCCGCCAAAGTGATTTGAATGATGTAAACAATAGCGCCTGGGTGTGGGCAGATGGTGTCCAAGAAAAAATCATCGCCACAGCGATTGCTCGCGGTTATGTGGTAGAAGGCGGCTATACTTTTGAACGTGTACGAATCGTCAATGGTGAAGGCTATTACAATTTTTATGCGACAAATGCCCAAGGCAGCTTGCTTAAAGGAACGGATGATTCAGCGTTCCCGCTATACTTATTTACGGTAAACGCCAAAACTGGCTATTTCAGAGGCAATGGGAACGATCACACCGTTCGCTAAGTCTCCTGAGACACTAGAAAATTTTCAGAGTTATTACATGCACATGTGAAAAATACTTGTTTCCCCTCCTTGTTTTCGATATGATGAGAGATAATCGTTCAAACAAGGAGGGGTTTTTGTGCAGAAAATTGAGAGATATGATCGGTTTGAAGACGGGGTCATTGCTTGTGTACCAACGATTCTTGGGTACCTGGGCATTGGTTTTGCAATGGGGGTTGTGGGAAAAGGCGTTGGGTTGTCTATTCTAGAAATTATTTTAATGTCTATTATTGTTTATGCTGGCAGTGCTCAATTTATCATTTGCGCCTTACTAGCGATTCAAGCACCTTTCATGACAATCGTCGCAACAGTTTTTTTAGTGAATTTACGACACTTTTTAATGAGTTTGTCAGTAGCTTCCTATTTTAAAAAGACACCGTTGCTTTCTGCCATTGGTATCGGGACACTTTTGACTGATGAGTCCTATGGCGTTTTGACGACGGCATTGCAACAAGACAAACCAGTCACAGCAAAATGGACCCACGGGTTGAACGTAATGGCTTATTTGAGTTGGATTTTTGCGACGTTTTTGGGTGGTTTATTGGGTTCCTTTATTCCAGATCCAGAAGCGTTAGGCTTAGATTTTGCCTTAGTAGCTATGTTTGTTGGTCTTTTTTTATTTCAAGTAGAGCGACCGCTTAAGAAGAAAACCCAGCAAACGCTCTTGATACTAGGGACAGTTGTGGGGACCTTGATTTTATTTATGCGTTTTTCGACCGCAGAGATTGCGGTAATTGCGGCGACACTGGCAGGATGTTTGGTTGGGACGGTGACACACCATGACTAATTTTGTTATACTGATGCTAGTATGTGGATTGGTTACTTGGCTTCCGCGGATCGTTCCTTTTTTATTTTCGAAAAAGCTCATATTTCCGGAACCTTTCACCATCTTTTTGAGTTACTTACCGTTGTGTATTTTGGCGGCATTATTGGTGCAAAATTTGCTGATCTTTCGAGAAGGCCAATTCCCCATTTTGAAAGTTAAAGAAACCATTGCCTGTATCCCGGCATTATTGGTGGGGTATTATACCAAAGATTTGATGAAAATCGTTATCACAGGCGTTATTGCTATGGCGCTGTTGCGTTTCTTTTTATAGGAACGAGCAGTTTTAAAGAAAAAGGAGAGAATAGATGAAAGACTTATTAGCATCCGTATTCAGCGGATTGATCATTGATGAAAACGAACAGAATTATTTTGTTCAAAAAGGCGGGGTTACCTTCCGACTAGCCAAGGAAGAAGGCGAACATCATTTAGGTGAAGCCGTCGAAGGGTTTGGCTATCAAAATCAAAAGCAAGAAAATGTGCTCACTACGAATATTCCGAAAAGCCGCAAAGGGCATTATGCCTTTGGTACAGTCACAGGAAGCCGTCGCGACTTAGGCGTTTTCGTCGATATCGGTTTGAAAGACAAAGATATGGTGGTTTCATTAGATGAATTGCCAACAATGCGGGAACTTTGGCCCAAAAAAGGCGACCGTTTGATGGTCAGCTTGCAGGTCGATGACAAAGAGCGTATTTGGGCTTCATTAGCAGATGAGAAAATTTTTAAGGCATTGAGCAAAAATGGTACGGAGCAAATGAAGAATCAAGATGTTACAGGTAGCGTGTACCGTTTGAAGTTAGCGGGTACTTACTTGCTGACGGATGATTTTTATATTGGCTTCGTCCATCCATCAGAACGGTATCAAGAGCCGCGCCTTGGGGAAGTGGTCAAAGGGAGAGTGATTGGGATTCGTCCAGACGGTGTCTTGAACCTTTCATTGAAACCAAGAGCCCACGAGGCGATCTCAAATGATGCCGCCATGGTTCTAACCTTTTTAGAACGAGCGCCTGAGAACAAAATTCCTTTCACGGACAAATCAGCCCCAGAAGAGATTTTGCAAACATTTGGTATTAGTAAAGGCCAATTTAAACGGGCATTAGGAACCTTGATGAAACAGCGTTTGATTGAGCAAAAAGACGGCTTTACGATTCTTATCAAAAAACCTAATTGAGAATACTTGTTTCTTTTATCGTTCTAATTTATAATGATTACAATGTTTGTCTTGAGTGATTTTCACTCAGATTAGAATCGTTATAAATTAACGGCATACGGAGGCAACTATGAACACAACAGCAGCGTTAAAAAAGACCAAGAAACAATTGCACGAGTCGGGGTTTAAATTAACTCCTCAGCGAGAAGCGACGTTGTTGGTCTTATTAGAAAATGAGAAAGACCATTTATCCGCAGAAGAGATTTTCTTTTTTGTGCGAAAAAAAAATTCTGAGATTGGCTTGGCAACCGTCTATCGAACATTGGAGATCTTAACGGATCTGAAAATTGTCGATAAAGTCAGCTTTAATGACGGTGTCGCTCGCTATGATCTACGTAAAGAAGGTGCCAAACACTTTCATCATCACTTGTTGTGTTTGGAATGCGGCAATATTGAAGAAGTCGAAGAGGATCTGCTGGGCAGTGTCGAAGAGATCGTTGAACAAAAGTACCATTTTTTAGTAAAGGATCATCGGTTGACCTTTCATGGTGTCTGTCAAAAGTGCCAAAGCAAAGCCGAGTGATTGTACTTTGGCGATCTTAAATAAACGTTTGTTATCACCCGAATGATAGTCAGATGGTTTCCAATAGGAAGAGTGCTCTTTTTTCCGATTTGAAAGAAACCGAAAAATCTGCTATGATTCGGGTGTTTCCTTGGGCAAAAGATACGGGTAGATGCCTCTTTTTTATTGGCAAGCTACTATCTTAACGAGCCAGAATTTGATATGATAAAAAAGCTGAAAGTAGAGGAAGCCCATGAACGAACAAATCATTGATTATCTTCATTATTTGACCATTGAGCGCGGGCTATCCCAAAATACCCGTGCCAGCTACCAGCGAGATCTGCAACAGTATCTTGCGTTTTTACAAAAAAAACAAGTCACTCAGTGGCAGCAGATCGACCGAGTGATCGTTTTGTCTTTTTTGCAAAGTCTGCAAGAAGCGGGAAAATCCTCGGCAACCGTGATTCGGATGGTTTCCAGTTTGCGAAGGTTCCACCAATTTTTGCGTCAAGAACGGTTTACCGATCATGATCCAATGCAGCATATTGATTCACCAAAAAAACAGCAGAAGCTGCCTGATACCTTGAGTTTACAAGAAGTGGAGCGGTTGATCGAAACACCGGATACGCGAGCAGTTTTGGGCATCCGTGACCGAGCGATTTTGGAAGTGATGTATGCGACGGGCTTGCGCGTCAGTGAGTTGATCGGGTTAAAATTAAACGATCTGCATTTAAGTATGGGATTGTTGCAAACAACCGGAAAAGGCGACAAAGAACGGATCGTTCCATTAGGGGACTTAGCTATTCAATGGATCGAAACCTATCTCAGCGATGCGCGTCCGTATTTGACGAGAAAAACGCCGGATGAAAGCCATCTGTTTGTAAACAACCATGGTACGCAACTATCTCGTCAAGGGATCTGGAAAAATTTAAAAGCCTTGGTTCGACAAGCTGGGATCACCAAGAATGTGACTCCCCATACGCTGCGCCATAGTTTTGCGACCCATCTATTAGAAAACGGGGCAGATCTACGAACGGTTCAAGAGTTGCTAGGGCACGCAGACATCTCGACCACTCAGATTTACACGCATATAACGAAGAAACGGATGACGGAAGTGTACAAGCAGCACTTTCCGCGCGCCTAGAAATCGAGGATGGAATGGAAGAAATCAAAATAAAATTAGCTGTCTTTGAAGGACCGTTGGATTTGCTGCTTCATTTGATCAAAAAACTGGAGATCGATGTTTATGATATTCCAGTTGCTACCATCACCGAACAATACATGCAGTACATCCATGCCATGAAAATTTTAGAATTAGAAGTCGCTGGAGAGTATTTAGTCATGGCGGCGACTTTGATGGCGATCAAAAGCCAGATGCTGTTGCCTAAACAAGAGTTGATTGCTGAAGTCGAAGAGTACGAAGAAGATCCGCGGGATATGCTGGTGGCACAACTGCTAGAATACCGAAAATTTAAGTACGCAGCCGAACAGCTTTCAGAAAAAGCGGAAGAGCGCAGTTTGTATTACACGAAAGATCCGATGGATGTCGATGAATACAAAGAGGAAGAAGATCAATTAAGAGCCAATCAATTCAACACGATCGATCTCTTTTTGGCTTTTCAAAAAATGATCGAGAAAAAGAAAAATCGCCAAGTACTAGAAACCAAGATTTCTCCTGATGAAAGCACCATCGATGAAAAGATGGCGGCGATTCAGTTGGAGATGCAACATGTGAGTGCTAAAAAAGGCCGCAGCTTTGATTCGTTTTTTACTTCTTACAATAAAACAGAAGTTGTGGTAACCTTTATGGCACTGTTAGAATTAATGAAAAAAGGAACGATTCGAGTAGAGCAATCAGACAATTATGCGTCGATTCTGCTCTATCCAACAGGTAAAGAAGATGAGTAAATATAGTGAATTAGAAGCGATCTTATTCGTCGTCGGTGATGAGGGGATCGGACTTGAAGAACTGAGTTATTTAGTCAAAAGTAATACTGCCAGTGTCTATCAGCATTTGCAGGAACTAAATCAGCAATATGAAGAAAATGAACATACCGCGTTGCATATTCTAGAAGTTGGCAATCATTTTATTTTAACCACTAAAAAGCAATTTGCCCCTTTATTGAAGAAATACGCCGAATCACCGATGGGGAGTTCATTGTCGCAAGCCGCTTTGGAAACTTTGTCGATCATTGCTTATAAGCAACCGATCACTCGGATGGAAGTAGAAGAGATTCGCGGCGTTCAATCCAGCGGTTCGGTCCAAAAACTGGTGGCAAAGCGGCTGATTGAAGAAAAGGGACGCGTGGACGGACCAGGACGAGCGATCCTATACGGTACGACGGAATACTTTATGGATTATTTTGGCTTAAAAAGTTTGGCTGAATTGCCTGACATCCAATCAATGGAAGATGAACTTGAAGAAGATGCACCGTTTGATCTTTTTTACGACCGCTACAAACAAGCAGAAACAGAAGGAGAATGAAGATGGAACGTTTGCAAAAAGTGATTGCCCATGCCGGCATCACCTCAAGAAGAAAAGCTGAAGGATTGATAACCGAAGGCCGTGTGCGAGTCAATGGACAAGTAATCAAAGAATTAGGGGTCCAAGTCGGTTCAAAAGACGTCGTTGAAGTGGACGGCGTTCCGATCGAACAAGAACAACATGTCTATTATCTGTTCTATAAACCTCGTGGCGTGATCTCAGCTGTAACAGATAATAAAAAACGCAAAGTCGTTTTGGATTATTTTGCTGAAGTCCCTGAACGGGTGTATCCAGTCGGCCGCTTGGACTATGATACCTCCGGTTTGCTGCTACTGACAAATGATGGGGAATTATCACAGACACTGATGCATCCAAAACACGAAGTCGAAAAAGTGTATGTTGCCAAGGTCAAAGGCATTGCGGATAAAAAGCAACTGCTCCCATTGACCAAAGGAATTCGGATCGAAGGGCGTAAGACCGCGCCTGCTCGCTTTGAAATCTTATCGACAGACCAAACGGCACAATCTAGTATTGTGCAGTTGACGATCCACGAAGGTCGCAATCATCAAGTCAAAAACATGCTAAAAGCAGTTGGTTTGCCTGTGCAAAAACTAAAACGGGAAAACTATGGTCCGTTAGATTTAAAAGGTCTTCGTCCAGGGGAATACCGAGAGTTGTCGAAGAAAGAAGTCAGCCAGCTGAAAAACAGTGCAAAATAGTTGAAAAGTATCTGAAAACGTAACTATTGTTAATTTTTAGATTTTGTGTATAATAGAACATGTAATAAATAGAATAAAGGTTCGTCTTCAGGGGCAGGGTGCAATTCCCGACCGGTGGTTATAGTCCACGACCTATTTCTTCGGAAATAGCTGAATCGGTGAAATTCCGATACCGACAGTACAGTCTGGATAAAGAAGATAGAGCGTATTTGATTTGCTTATGGCTATTTCGAATGCCCTCTTTTTTCCCTGTGGAAAAAAGAGGGCATTTTTTGTCTGGCGCCGACAAGAAAGCCGAGGAAATTTAATAGGTTCGTTTGAAGAGGAATCCTGAACTTAGGAGGATTTATACTGATGAACAACAAAACAAGAAAAATGGTGACGATCGCCATGTGTGCTGCTATGGGAACAATTTTGCAATTTATCGCTTTTCCAATTTTTCCGGCATTCAGCTTTTTAAAGATCGATTTTAGTGATATTCCCGTGATGATCATGATGTTTTTATTTGGTCCTTGGAGTGGGGTAGTGACTGCCTTCATTCGTTCGGTCCTGCATTTGTTCTTATCTGGTTTTTCACCTGCTGATATGGTGGGAGATACGGCAAGCTTTTTAGCATCATGTGCCTTTACTTTGCCAATGTACTACTTTTTCCGCAAAGGTATCCACACCAAAAACAAAATGGTTGGTGTCATCAGCGGTATCTTGTCGGTAACGATTTTTATGAGTGTGGCGAACCTATTTGTGATCACACCGCTTTATCTACGCTTTTTCGGGGTCACAGCCGATCAATTTTTAGGGATGTCTTTGCCGCAATATGTGGCGATCGGGATTTTACCCTTCAATTTGGTTAAAGGAGCGATCGTCAGTGCCGTCTTTTTAGCACTACATGCCAAACTGCTCCCATGGTTGGCTCGTAAGCAGCCCCATCATTCTGCTATAGGAAAATAAAAAATGAGCCGACTTGCTGTGGCAGACGAAAGGTCTGTTAATGGCAGGTCGACTTTTTTATTTTTCTATAAGGATCGCTCTGGTGGGGCATTTGCGATAAGCAGTTTTGACTTTTTCTTGTTGTTCTTCTATGATAAACTGTTGCCGTGCACTCGGTTCTTGGGCAAATAAAACGATCCCATCTTCATCATAATCGAAGATCTCGGGAGCATAGATCGCACATAGTCCACAAGCAATGCAGCGCTCAGGAACAATTTTACAGCGTTGTGACATTTTTTAGTCCTTTCTGGGAGGAAGATATGGATTCTTTTATTTTAGCGCTGTTTTCTGATACTGACAAGTTGCGTCCATCGACACTTTATCAAATTCTCATTGGTAAGCGCACTAGCTCTGTCTTGAGTTATGCCTTTTTTTATGATCGATTAGGTCTTTTTCAAGCGTTGCCACAGTTGAATGAGAGGGAGTATCAACAGACGATCGCTGACTTGATCCAACAAGGGATGCTAAGTCGAGATTCAGATGGTCTGCTGCTCAAAAGGACCGCTGCAAATTATGAACAGTCAAGAGAAATGTTGTTGCATCATACGGATTATTTTCGGTATGGACGAACGACGGAGGAGGCGTGGCGTTTTGTCCGACTGCTGGTTCAAGCAGCTGCATATCAAGAGGTGACGAATCAGTATATTCCTGTTGAGAACACGCCTTTATATACAGAACCTGTGCGTCGACTGATCCATCAATACCCTGAAATCAAAAAGATCACTCATCGAGAACTTTCGGCAGTTTTTGCCCAACTTCCCGCAGAAGTCGCAGATTTTTTAGCGGGTACCTTATCTGGTCCTGATCTTCTGGGGCAGGCGTTTTTCCAACTTTTGCCAGAATCTGTACAAGGTAAGCCTTGGGACAATCTTTATGTAGGAGCTGCGATCCATCAATTTTTAGCCTTGGTTGAAAAAGAGTCTCAGATGGTTCTGTTTCAAGGATTGTCGCCTTTTCTAAATAGGAATCTGAATCAAAGTATGCTGGAAAGTCGTGCATTGTTCTTGCAAGGAGCTTCTGTTGAGCAGATCATGGAAAAAAGAAGGATCAAACGAGGAACCGTTAATGATCATTTGATTGAGTGGGCACTGCTTGATCCGACATTTCCGTATCAGCGCTTTGATACATCATTGCTGAATAAGCTGCCAGAAACTTCTTGGAAAAACAGCTATCAAGAATTACAGGAGCTTCTTACGACTGATTTTTTGACGATCCGTTTGTTACAGATTGCTCAGAAACGGGGGATTCGATGTTAGAAAACGCACTGAATCAGTACTTTGGCTTCAAAACATTTCGTCAAGGACAAAAAGAAGTCATCGAAAGTGTTTTAGCGCAGCAAGATACGTTAGCGATTTTGCCTACCGGGAATGGCAAAAGTCTCTGTTATCAGCTGCCAGGGTACCTCATAGATGGCATCGTAATCATTATCTCACCGCTTGTTTCTTTAATGGAAGATCAAGTCTATGGCCTACAAAAGCAAGGGGAAAAACGCGCGATTGCGTTTAATAGTCAACTGGACCTTGCCGATCGTCACTATGTGATGCAGCATTTATCGCAGTACAAATTTTTGTTTTTAAGTCCAGAAATGATCGTGCAAGAAGCCATTTTGCAACAACTCGAACGAGCTAAGATCGCTATGCTCGTGGTGGATGAAGCTCATTGTGTTTCCCAATGGGGCATTGATTTTCGACCAGAGTACTTGCAGCTTGGTGAAGTAAAAAAACGGTTGAAGGCACCCGTCACATTAGCATTGACGGCTACTGCCACGGCGCAAGTCGAAGCAGATATTCGGCAAGTGTTGTTAGCAAAGAACGCCAATGTCTACCGTTATTCGATGAACCGCAGAAATATCGGCTTGTTCGTAGAGAGAACGTCAGACAAAGATGCGGCATTGGCAGACTATCTCAGCCGCTTAGGCGGGGCTGGGATCATCTATTGTTCCACAAGAAGCAAAGTCGAAGAAGTCTATAACAAACTGCGTCAGCGCTATTCGGTAGGCTATTATCATGGTGGTCTAGCGAGCGATCAAAGAAAAACGTTGCAGCAGCAGTTTTCTCAGAATAAACTAAAATTGCTCGTCGCAACCAATGCGTTTGGGATGGGGATCAATAAAGAAGATATTCGTTTTGTGATCCATTATGACTTGCCTGATTCGCTGGAAAACTACAGTCAGGAAATCGGTCGAGCAGGCCGCGATGGCAAACAAAGCAGTGCGATCTTGCTTTATCAGGAACACGATGAGCAGATTCACTACTTCTTTCAGCGAGAAAACAAAGAAGAACGCCGTGCTTTAGAACGAATGGATCAGGAAAAGATGAAAGGACCTTTGACACCGCTGCAAGAAAAATGGCAGCTGAAGATGAAGGAGTTGGGGGCTGCGTTTTGGCTGGAAACGCTAAAACAAAACGAACAGCAAAAGCAAGAACAATTACAAAAAATGTTGGCTTATATTCATTTTACCGGCTGTCGTCGCCAGTTTTTATTGGCGCACTTTGGGGAAGAAGCACCAGAAAATCCTTATTGTTGCGACAATGACGGGATCGAATTGGCAGCGGAAGAAGAGCTTTTAGAAAAAAAAGTCATCCTTCATTGGCAAGAACGTTTAATAAAAATTTTTAAAGATATAAATTGAATCGTATTTTGCAGGACAGTTTTTATTTACCTATGGTATAATACATCGGAAGGAAACTAGGAGGGAATACGAGTGAGCAAGAAAGACAATGACTACAATTCAGAAAATCAAGAACCGTGGGAACAACCAATCTATGATACAGAATACGATGATTCTGCATCAAGATCCCAACAAAGAAAACAAAAGCGTGGGAATTCACTCTTTTTGACGATCGTTTTAGTTTTGCTTTTCTTGATCGTGGCAATTCCGGTTGGTGCCGGTATTTGGGTGTTGAATCATAACAGTGATGCCCCGACCGCAGCAAGTTCGAGCAGTACAGTAGAAAGTACGACAGAATCTTCGACAACTGAGTCATCAACAACGGAATCATCAACTGCTGAATCGACAAGTGAAACGAGTTCGTCAACAAGTGAATCAAGTTCTTCATCAAGCAGTAGCAGTTCTGCACCAGCTTCAACAACGCCATCAAGTAGTAGTGAGCCGGCTCAACAGGAAAACAATGCAGGGCAAGACACTACGCAAAATAATCAAGGGCAAGGAGCGACTGGTACCGAGGAATACACGACGGTGCAAGCAGGTGAAGGTCCTGAACAAGTGGCAGCCCGTACAGGCATCTCAGTTGAAACCCTATATCAATTAAATGGGATTGATCCAAACAACTACATGCTATACCCTGGCGACACATTACGAATTAAATAAAAAACCGCTTTGGCGGTTTTTTTTCTTGGTAGGAAGAAGCCAAGGTGAACGATAAGCAGAAACGATGAAGGAATACACATCGTTGGGAAACGAGGAGTAAGAAAAATGAAAAAAATCAACATCGCTATTGATGGTCCGGCGTCATCTGGGAAAAGTACCGTGGCAAAAATCATCGCCAATGATTTAGGGTTTATTTATACAGATACCGGGGCCATGTACCGCAGCATCACGTATTTGGCCTTAAAAAGCGGCTGTTCATTAGAGGATGAAGCGGCGATCGCTGCTTTGATCGATCAATACCCCATCACTTTTGAACCGACTGAACACGGTCAAGAGGTCTTTGCAGGAGGAGAGCAAGTCACAGAAGCGATCCGTCAGCCAGAAGTAACCAACGCAGTTTCGAAGGTATCGGCATACCCTGCGATCCGCGAAAAACTAGTCCAACAACAGCAGATGATCGCTAAAGATGGCGGTGTCGTGATGGATGGCCGCGATATTGGTACGGCGGTTTTACCACAAGCAGAAGTCAAGATTTTTCTGGTAGCAAGTGTGGAAGAACGGGCGCAGCGCCGTTTCAAAGAAAATCAGCAAAAAGGGATCGGTACCGATTATGAAACTTTAAAAGAAGAGATTCAGCAAAGAGATTACTTGGATTCTCATCGGGAAGTCTCCCCTTTGAAACAAGCAACAGATGCCGTTCGAATTGACACCTCCGGTTTAACAATCGAGCAAGTCGTAGAAGCGATCAAAAAAACGATCCAAGAAAAGATCGACTAGCGAAAACAATGGGTGTTCCCCATTGTTTTTTTATTTTTCCTACGAAAAAGATGAAAGCAAGCAAGAAAACAGACGTGAAAAGACTTTTTCAACGAAAAAACCGTAGTTTTTTAGGAAAATAAGAGAAATCGCTTTATTTTTTTTTCATTCTATTTTAAACTAAAAGATGTAGTGCAATTATTGCAGAATTGTTGGTTAGGAGGACATGAGAGATGACAGAATTTGAAAATAATCAGGTTGAGAGTGGAAATGAATCAATGGAAGCCGCTTTAGACAATTTCCAAGAAGTAAAAGTTGGAGATATCGTTAAAGGCGAGGTATTGGCCATTGAGGATAAACAAGCGATCGTAGGGATCGAAGGCGCCGGTGTCGAAGGCGTTGTTCCTGCAAAAGAATTATCGACTTTACCTGTTGAAGACATCAACGAAGCAGTCAAAGTAGGGGATGTCTTAGAATTAGTTGTGATTTCAGCAATTGGGAAAGACAAAGAAAATGGCAGCTATCTCCTTTCTAAACGTCGCTTAGATGCGAAAAAAGTTTGGGAAGATATCGAAAAAGATTTCCAAGAAGGAAAAATCATCGAAGCACCAGTCACCAACGTCGTTAAAGGCGGATTAGTGGTTGACGTAGGGGTTCGTGGGTTTGTTCCAGCATCAATGGTCGAAGATCATTTTGTTGCGGATTTTGAAGATTACAAAGGGAAAACATTGACCTTTAAAATCGTTGAGATCGAACCTTCTGAAAACCGCTTGATCCTTTCTCATAAAGCTGTTGTTGAAGCAGAAAAAGCAAAACAAAAAGAAGCTTTACTAGCTGATTTATATGAAGGACAAGAAGTAGAAGGGAAAGTAGCTCGTTTGACTGACTTTGGTGCCTTCGTGGACCTAGGCGGCATCGATGGACTTGTCCATGTCTCTGAAATTTCACATGGGCATGTTGGCAAACCGAGTGACGTTTTGTCTGTTGGAGATACCGTCAACGTCCGTATCTTATCTGTTGATGCAGACAAAGAACGTGTGTCTCTTTCAATCAAAGACACATTGCCTGGACCTTGGACCAATATTGAAGAGCAAGCGGCTGTTGGCAGTGTCTTAACTGGGACTGTTAAACGTTTGACAAGCTTCGGTGCGTTTGTGGAAGTCTTCCCAGGTGTTGAAGGGCTGATCCATATTTCACAAATCTCCCATAAACACATTGCGACACCACATGAAGTCTTACAAGAAGGCGATGAAGTGCAAGTGAAAGTGCTCGAAGTGAACCCTTCAGAACACCGAATCGCATTAAGTATCAAAGCATTAGAAAAAGCAGAAAATACCAATGAAACACAAGAAGTTTCAGAGGATGATTATCAATTGCCAGAAGAATCAACTGGGTTTACCATGGGTGATATCTTAGGCGATGCCTTAAAAGACAGCGACGAAGAGTAATTGTATGTCATCAGCTTATAACGATTCGATGTTTGAATTTGTTATAAGCTGATTTTTTGTTTGCCGAGAAAGCTTGCAACTTTCCATGGCTTTAGGTAAACTAAGTAAGATTGAATACAAGAAGCAGCGTACAAGGACTGCTTTTTTAAATGGAGGGTAAAAAATGTCAAATCCAACAATAGCGATCGTTGGACGTCCGAATGTGGGGAAATCGACCATTTTCAACCGGATAGCTGGAGAACGAATTTCGATCGTTGAGGATACTCCAGGAGTGACCAGAGATCGTATTTATGCCACTGGTGAATGGCTAGGCCGTGAGTTTAGCGTAATCGATACTGGTGGGATCGATTTAAGTGATGAGCCGTTTATGGATCAAATCAAGCATCAAGCAGAAATCGCCATCGATGAAGCAGATGTCATTGTTTTTATTACGAGTGCTCGTGAAGGAGTAACAGATGCTGACGAGCTTGTGGCTCGTTTGTTATACAAAAGCAACAAACCCGTGATTTTAGCGGTCAACAAAGTTGATAATCCCGAGATGCGCAACGATATCTATGAATTTTATGGTTTAGGTCTGGGCGATCCATACCCAATCTCAGGAAGTCATGGATTAGGGATCGGTGATGTCCTAGATGAAGCAGTCAAACACTTTACCAATGAAGCGGAAGAAGAAGACGATTCCATTATCAAGTTTAGTTTGATCGGTCGACCAAACGTCGGGAAATCCTCCTTGATCAATGCGATTCTTGGAGAAGAGCGAGTAATTGTTTCAGATATCGAAGGAACGACTCGTGATGCGATCGATACCCATTTTACTAGCGAAAGCGGTCAAGAATTTACCATGATCGATACCGCCGGCATGCGTAAAAAAGGGAAGGTCTACGAATCTACTGAAAAATACAGTGTCATGCGAGCAATGCGGGCCATTGAACGCTCAGACGTCGTCTTGATGGTCTTGAACGCCGAAGAAGGAATTCGCGAGCAAGACAAACGGATCGCTGGCTATGCCCATGAAGCAGGCCGTGGAATCATTATCGTTGTCAATAAATGGGATACATTGAAAAAAGAAACGAATACGATGCGTGATTTTGAAGAAGAAATCAGAGATGAATTCCAATATTTGGATTATGCACCAATCATTTTCGTTTCCGCAGTGACGAAACAGCGCTTGAATAAGTTGCCGCAGTTGATCGAAGAAGTCAGCATGAATCAAAACATGCGTATTCCATCTGCGTTGTTGAATGACGTCATTATGGATGCGGTGGCGATCAACCCAACACCAACAGACAAAGGCAAACGTTTGAAGATTTTTTATGCGACGCAAGTGGCTGTCAAACCGCCAACTTTTGTTATTTTTGTCAACGAAGAAGAACTGATGCATTTCTCTTATGCGCGTTTCTTAGAAAATCAAATCCGCAAGGCATTCACTTTTGAAGGAACGCCGATTCGGATCATTCCACGCAGAAGAAAATAGAGATTTTATCATACTTTGTTTCTTTTTACAAAGAAATCTGTCCTTTTCTAGAAAAATGGGAAAAAACCAAAAAAAAACCCCCTAAAAACGTTAAAATCCTTGATATTACAAGGTTCTTATGATAACGTTATATCAGAATATTGATGGTAATCAATATTTGACAAAAACCTTGGACCACTCAAGATTTTTGTTGATGCATGACATCAAAAAAAATATCAGGAGGTGAAACCATCCATGGCAAATAAAGCAGAATTAATCGAAAAAGTTGCAGCAGCTACTGACTTAACTAAGAAAGACGCAACTGCAGCAGTAGACGCTGTATTCTCAACAATTCAAGACGCTTTAGCTAACGGTGAAAAAGTTCAATTGATCGGCTTTGGTAACTTTGAAGTTCGTTCTCGTGCAGAACGCAAAGGACGCAACCCACAAACTGGTGAAGAAATCAAGATCCCTGCTAGCAAAGTACCTGCATTCAAACCAGGTAAAGCTCTTAAAGACGCAGTGAAATAATTGAGTCTTGTAGAAACCCTTGAGTAATCAAGGGTTTTTTCTTTTGTCTAACTAGGAACTGCCACTATGCAGGCGGATCGAATGGGAAAAGAAACGGTTATTATTGTCAGAAAATTCAAAAATATTTTTTGTTTTTCTTTTGGTCTAAAAAAAACAAGGGTTGCTGGCACACTTTAATTCTCAAGCAAGAATAAAGGTGATTTAAAAGTCATTCTTATCAAAAGAAGCAAGCGATTAAATGACATCTGATGTGAGAAAGGGTTCCTTGGAATTGTCATTATTGAAAAAAAATTCAGAAAATTCGTTGACAAGTGATTTTGCAAAGGGTATATTGGTAAACAATTACAAGAACGTTACTATTTCTAATGAAGGAGCCATTTTCTATGCGTAATTTTAATCAATATTTATTAGTCATTATTATTGATACCAGGACTTAGAACACGGAAGCAAAAATTATCCGTTTGTTTGAGTCCTATTTGCGTAAGTAAACTGGGATTCTGGCAAAGCATCCCAGTTTTTTATAACCGGGATGCTTTTTTTTATTCCAAAATGCAGGAGATGATGAGTGTGAGAAGTGATCAAATTAAAAAAGGGATCGATGCAGCGCCAGCTAGGAGTCTGCTCTATGCCACAGGACAAGTTAAAAATATCCATGATATGAACAAGCCATTTATTGCGATATGTAATTCCTATATCGATATCGTGCCTGGGCATGTGCATTTACGGGAGTTAGCAGATATCGCAAAAGAAGCGATTCGTGAAGCTGGCGGCATCCCTTTCGAGTTCAATACAATCGGCGTAGATGATGGCATTGCGATGGGACATATCGGTATGCGATATTCGCTACCTAGCCGAGAATTGATCGCTGATTCTGCAGAAACCGTCATCAATGCCCACTGGTTTGACGGCGTATTTTATATCCCAAATTGTGACAAGATCACTCCTGGCATGATCTTAGCAGCCATGCGGACCAACGTACCAGGAATTTTTTGTTCCGGCGGTCCTATGAAAGCCGGCATTGATCCTCGGGGACATCAAATAACCTTATCTTCCATGTTTGAAGCCGTTGGGACGTACAAGACGGGTAATATGACAAAAGAAGATTTTGAGTTTATGGAACAAAATGCCTGTCCGACTTGCGGCTCCTGCGCAGGGATGTTTACTGCCAATTCGATGAATTGCCTCTTAGAAATCTTAGGATTGGCAATGCCAGGCAATGGTACGATCCTCGCCGTGTCTGAAGAACGACGAGAACTAGTTAGACAAGCCGCCTTTAAGTTGATGGATCTTGTTGAAAAACAAGTGAAACCTCGAGACATCGTGACCAAAGAAGCTATCGATGATGCCTTCGCTTTAGACATGGCGATGGGGGGTTCCACCAACACAGTGCTGCATACCTTAGCGATCGCCAATGAAGCAGAGATCGATTATGACTTAAGACGGGTCAATGAAATCGCTAAAAGAGTGCCTTATCTCTCAAAAATCGCGCCATCATCAGCCTATTCGATGCATGATGTCCATGAAGCCGGTGGGGTTTCAGCAATCATTCGGGAGCTATGTGATATCGAAGGAGCGATTCATCCCGATCGACCGACTGTTACCGGTAAGACGTTACGAGAAAATGTCGCTGAAGCGAAGATCCACAACGAAGAAGTCATCCATCCGAAAGAAAACCCGTATAGTCCAGTTGGCGGTCTATCGATCTTGTACGGAAACATCGCCCCAGAAGGCAGTGTCATCAAAGTTGGCGGGGTCGATCCAAGTGTCCAAGTGTTCAAAGGGAAAGCGATCTGTTTTGATTCTCATGATGAAGCAGTCGCAGCAATCGACAATCATACCGTACAAAAAGGACATGTTGTAGTGATCCGCTATGAAGGCCCGAAAGGGGGGCCGGGAATGCCGGAAATGCTGGCGCCTACCTCAAGTATCGTTGGTCGTGGGTTAGGCAAAGATGTCGCCTTGATTACAGACGGCCGCTTTTCAGGAGCGACGCGGGGGATCGCAGTTGGACATATTTCTCCGGAAGCTGCAGCCGGTGGTCCATTAGGACTAGTCAACGATGGCGATGAGATCATTATTGATTTGCCAAATCGAACGCTAAATCTGCAAGTTTCAGAAGAAGAGCTTGCCAAGCGTGCGCAAGAACGACCGAAGTTTCGTTCAAAAGTAAAAAAAGGATGGCTTGCACGTTATACCGCTTTAGTGACCTCTGCGAATACGGGCGGGATTATGCGAGTACCTGATGAGGAGGAGTAGCAATGGAAAACATCGACTATCAAGCATCGCATCTAAGGACTGGCGCGCAAGTGTTAGTGGACAGCTTGCAAGAGCAAGGCGTCGAAATGATCTTTGGCTACCCGGGTGGCGCCGTCTTACCGTTATATGACCAATTATATGATGCCGCGATTCCGAATATTTTGACGCGTCACGAGCAAGGCGCGATCCACGCCGCTGAAGGCTATGCCAAAGCTACTGGCAATGTTGGGGTCGTTTTAGTGACAAGTGGTCCAGGTGCTACGAATGTCGTCACGGGCATTGCCGATGCTATGAGCGATTCCGTACCGTTGGTGGTTATCACGGGGCAAGTGGCCGTACCAGGAATTGGCAAAGACGCTTTTCAAGAAGCGGATATTCTAGGTATCACGTTGCCGATCACGAAACACAATTACCAAGTCCGTTGTGTGGATGACTTACCGAAAGTGATCGCTGAAGCCTTTCACATCGCTTCAACTGGGCGTAAGGGACCTGTTGTGATCGACCTTCCGAAAGATATTACATTGCAAGAAACCGCTGAAACCTGCTCATTGCCGATCACAAGGAAAAGTTATCAACCGAATGCAGAGCCTTCCCGTCTGCAAATTGAAAAATTGATGCACGTTTTAGAAAAAGCACAGCGACCAGTGGTACTGGCTGGTGCAGGCGTGATCGCGGCTGAAGCTGCGGCTGAATTAAATGCATTTATTGCCAAGTACAAGTTGCCGACAGTCACAACGTTGCTCGGCTTAGGCTTACTGCCAAATGATCATCAATTTTTCTTGGGCATGGGCGGTATGCATGGAACGTATGCGGCGAACATGGCTTTATCAGAAGCCGATTTGATTATCAATATCGGCTCTCGCTTCGATGATCGCTTAGCGACTGCCGGCAGTCAGTTCGGCAAGCAGGCCATCGTTGCTCATATCGACATCGACCCGGTGGAGATTGGCAAGATTGTAGAGACAAAGATCCCAATCGTCGGCGATGCCAAGGCTGCTTTGCAACAGATGCTACGGTATCCGCCAACTAGAGGAACGTGGTCTGCCTGGTCGGATCTATGCCAAACACGGAAGACGGAAAAACCTTATCGCTATGATCGCACTCAAGCACAAGAAATCAAACCGCAAAAAGTCATCGAAGAAGTAGGGCGTTTGACCAAAGGAGAGGCTTACGTCATCACCGATGTTGGGCAGCATCAAATGTGGGTCGCGCAGTATTATCCGTTTCGCTTTCCTAAGCAGTTGATCACCAGTGGCGGACTAGGCACGATGGGCTATGGTATCCCTGCGGGAATTGGCGTCCAATTTGCTCATCCAGAAAAAATGGTCGTGGTGTTTGTTGGCGATGGCGGGTTCCAAATGACAAACCAGGAATTTGCTATTTTGAATGAGTATGGCTTGAATGTCAAATTTGTTTTGTTGAATAATCGTTCGTTAGGAATGGTCCGCCAATGGCAAGAAACATTTCATGGCAAACGACGCTCTGCCTCTGTTTTTGCACAGCAACCTGATTTTGTTAAACTAGCACAAGCTTATGGCATCGAAGGCTGTCGGATCGATGAACCCACTCAGCTTTCTGCTATGCTAGCGGAAGCTTTTGCACATACGGGGCCGCAACTGATCGAAGTAATGGTCTCGCCCTCAGAGCATGTGTTGCCGATGATCCCACCGGGGAAAGCCAATCATGAAATGATGGGGGTCTAAGGGGATGAAACGGGTATTAGCAGCAATCGTCCATAATGAAGCAGGTGTTTTGAGCCGCATCACGAGTGTCTTAAACCGCCGGCAGGTCAATATCGAGAGTATTTCTGTCGGCACAACGGAACGGCCAGAGTTTTCACGAATGACGATCATTGTCAACGTGAACGATTTGGCAGAAACAGAACAAGTGACCAAGCATTTAAATAAACAAATAGATGTCTTGAAGGTTTCTGATATTACAGAAGTTCCTCATATCGAACGAGAGCTGGTGCTGATCAAAGTCAATGCACCAACCACTAGCCGCTCGGAGATCCAAGCAGTGATTGATCCGTTTCGAGCGCACATTGTCGATGTCGCACTGAAAACGATCGTTGTGCAAGTTGCCGGTGATACGAAAAAGGTAGAAGCATGCATCGAAGTTTTGCGTCCCTACGGGATCAAACAGTTGGCACGAACGGGTGTCACTGGCTTTACAAGAGGGTAAGTGCAATTTTGAATTGCTTAAAATAAAGAAAGAATTCGGAGGAAACAAGTATGGTAAAAGTATATTACAACGAGGAAGTTACAGATAATCTAGGAGACAAGAAGATTGCGATCGTCGGCTACGGCTCTCAAGGGCACGCTCATGCGCAAAATTTACGGGACACAGGTCATGAAGTCTTTATCGGCATTCGTGAAGGAAAGTCAGCAGAAGCTGCAAGAAACGACGGATTTGAAGTCTTTCCAGTAGCCGAAGCCACTCAAAAAGCGGACGTAGTCATGATCTTGGCACCCGATGAGATCCAAGGATCGTTGTATAAAAATGAGATCGAACCGAATCTTTCTGCCGGCAATGCATTAGCATTTGCGCATGGTTTTAATATTCATTTTGATGTGATCGCGCCGCCAGAAGAGGTGGATGTGTTCCTAGTTGCGCCTAAAGGACCGGGCCACTTGGTGCGTCGAACCTTTACCGAAGGGTTTGCGGTGCCAGCCTTATTTGCAGTCTATCAAGATGCGACTGGCAACGCACAAGCGACAGCTTTATCTTATGCAAAAGGCATTGGTGCCACACGGGTCGGCGTTTTGGAAACGACCTTTAAAGAAGAGACCGAGACCGATCTTTTCGGGGAACAAGCCGTACTTTGTGGCGGTTTGACCAGCATGATCGAAGCTGGCTTTGAAACATTGGTAGAAGCCGGGTACCAACCGGAATTGGCGTATTTTGAAGTCTGTCATGAATTGAAACTGATCGTTGACTTGATTTATGAAGGAGGATTCAAAAAAATGCGCCATTCGATCTCGAATACGGCAGAGTATGGCGACTACGTTTCCGGTGCTCGGGTGATCACCGCACAAGCCAAAGAAAACATGAAAGCCGTATTGACAGATATCCAAAATGGTCAATTCGCGAAAGGATTCATTGAAGACAATCAAAATGGCTTCCCTGAATTCTATAAAATGCGTGAAGAAAACGGCAACCATCAAATTGAAAAAGTCGGCAGCGAGTTACGGAAAATGATGCCGTTTGTTGCGAAAGATTAGAGGTGGCGCGTTTGTTGGTGACAGTTTCTGCAATCGAACAAGCATATGAACGACTGCGGGGAGCAGTTAGTCATACACCGCTGCAGTATGATCGCTTTTTATCTGAAAAATACCAAGCGACGGTTTTGTTGAAGCGAGAGGACTTGCAAAAAGTCCGCTCCTTCAAATTACGAGGTGCCTACTATGCGATCACCCAAGCAGATCCTGTGCAGACCAGTCGTGGCGTCGTCTGTGCCAGTGCCGGAAATCATGCCCAAGGCGTTGCTTATACCTGCCAAGAACAGCAGATCCATGCGGTCATTTTCATGCCAACAACGACGCCGCAACAAAAAGTCGCGCAAGTTCTCTTTTTCGGCGGCGACTACGTCAAAATCGAATTGGTGGGAGATACCTTTGATGCGGCGGCGCAGGCTGCCAAACAATTTGCAAAAGAAAAGCAAATGGCTTTCATTGCTCCTTTTGATGATCCCAATATTATCGCAGGACAAGGAACAGTAGCCGTGGAAATGTTGGCGGATGCTGAAAAAAAACAAGTATCGATCGATTTGGTGGTGGCAGCCATTGGTGGCGGTGGTTTGATCAGCGGGACCGCAGCCTATTTGAAAGAAAAGCAGCCAAATATAAAAGTTGTTGGAGCAGAACCTGTAGGGGCCGCCTCGATGCAAGCAGCCTTTGATCACCAAGGACCGGTGGCTTTAGAGCATATTGAAACCTTTGTCGATGGTGCGGCAGTCAAACAAGTCGGAGCTCAGACCTATGCCCATGCCAAACGCTATGTGGATCAATTGGTAACGGTGGAAGAAGGTGCAATCTGCCAAACGATTCTAGAATTATACAGCAAACAAGCGATCGTCGCTGAACCAGCTGGTGCCTTGAGCGTGGCAGCTCTGGATGAGATCAAAGAGCAAATCAAAGGCAAGACGGTCGTCTGTATTGTGAGTGGTGGTAACAATGATAGTTCCCGCATGGCAGAGATCGAAGAGAAATCACTGATTTATCAAGGATTGAAACATTATTTTATCGTCAATTTCCCACAACGTCCCGGTGCGTTGAAGGAATTTGTTAGCCATGTATTAGGGCCTGATGATGATATCACGAGGTTTGAATATACGAAAAAAATCAATCGTGGAACAGGACCAGTAATGCTGGGAATCTTGTTGAAACAAAAAAACGATCTACCCGCATTACTGTCACGAATTGAACAGTTTGATCAAGGCTACATCAACCTTCAGCAAAATCAATCACTTTACTCGCTTTTGGTTTAGAAAAAAACATGGTTTCCTTTGTAATACAGGAAACCATGTTTTTTGCTTTTTGGCATAGAATCATGGGACAAATCGGCGAAAATACTTCCTAATGGTTAGCGATTTAGTAGGTGTTTCAACGGCTTCTTGCTATAATAGTAAGTAGTAGCAACAAAGGAGTGAGCCGATGGAAGCTGTTTTTTACAGAAATGAGCAAGAAACCCAGATTTCTTACGGGGAAACATTGGCATCGGTCATGAAAGGACAGTCGATCGAGCCGCAGCAGGTGATCATTTTGACGAATCAGCGTTATTATGACCGCTTTTCAGAAAAAGTAACCCGCCTGTTTTTGCCGCGCGAGGTCAATTGGTATATTTGTACCAACCAAATGTATTGCAACAACTTTAGTGAATTTAAGGCCGCAATGGATTTCTTCGGTCGCTTTTCAAAGCAAGAGCCGCTGCTGATCGTCGGTTTTGGGAATGAAGGCGTGTTGGCATTGAGCAGCTTTATCCACGCGACGTCGGTTCTGACGACACAGCTTTGGCTGATTCCCGTTTCCTTGCGGGCCTTAGCTAAAAGTGTGAAAGAAACAGCGATCGTTGTGAAAAAGCCAGATATCCCGATGCTGGAAAATCCTAATACACCCGAATTTGTTATTTACGATCAGACGATCGCAGAAAAACAGATCGATGGGAAATTGGTCGATTTTTTGACTCTGATTCGTTGTGGCGTGCTTGCCGATAGTGAGTTTTTAAAAGAGCTTTATCGAACCTATCCCAGTCATCAGGCGTTGATGAGACATTCGTTGGCTGCGTATACCGATCGGTTGATCCAACTATACCAGCAATCAGGCAGCGAATTGGAGGAGTTTGGCCAACTCTTTGCTGATGCTGCTTATCGAACGGAAAATGGGCACTTGCTGTCTGATGCGATGAAATTGTTCTTTGGCTTTTTGTTTCATTTTATGTGGACCGTCCAGCAGCAGCAATTGACTGTCGATCTGCCCGTGTTCTGCCAATGGCTTGCCCGATCAGGCTTTCCCATCGAATTGCCCGAGTCTTTTTCATTAAGCGAATATTTCAGTCATGTACTAGAATTGCAGCAAAAAGAAAAAAAACTGTTATTTTTGGCAAAAGTTGGTACAATAGGGGGCAGAACGAAAATCGAGGAAAAAGATCTCGTCCAGACGATGGAGACTTATCAGCGATTAATCAATGAGATTCGAGGGGTTTAAATGGAAACATATAGTGAAAAAATGTTAAAAGCATTAGCCGCGGAAGAACTGGCTGAAGCACAATTAAATTTTACCGAAGCTCTGCAAAAAGATGATGATGAGACATTAGGCGCTTTAGGTGATGAACTATTGCAGATCGGCTTTTTGGAAGAGGCGAAAACGTTATTTGAAACCTTGCAGCAACGACATCCTGATAATGAAGCTTTGCTGCTTCCTTTAGCGGAAATTGCGATGGAAGAAGACCAGATTGAAACAGCCTTCACCTATATCGATCAAATACCACCAACGAGTGAAGCTTATCTGCAAGCCTTGTTATTGAGTGCGGATCTCTATCAACTGATCGGTATTCCGGAAGTCAGCGAAGCCAAATTAAAAGAAGCGCAAAGCCTTGTGCCAGAGGAACCCTTGATTCGTTTTGCCTTAGCTGAGTTAGCTTTTTCAACGGATCGCTATCAAGAAGCTGTTGACCTTTATCAAGGATTGCTGGAAGAAGATATTACGGATATTTCGGGGATTTCGATCGTTGAACGGACCGGAACTTCATTGAGTATGGCAGGTAAGTTTGAAGAGGCGTTGGAATATTTTGAAGCAAGCTTAGAAGACGAACAGACGGACGAGCGTCTCTTCCAAACGGCTTTAGTCTATTTGCAGCTGAAGGAAAATGAACAAGCGATTCGCTACTTGCAGCAGTTGCGGGTCATGAATCCCCAATACCGGGCCTTGTATCTTTATTTGGCTGAAGCATTGCAAGAAGAAGAACAGCTGGAAGAAGCGCAACGTGTGATCGAAGAAGGGATTCATGAAGATCCATATCAAGTGGATTTCTATCATTTTGCTGCCGAGAATGCTTACCGACTTCATGACAGTGAAGCAGCCGAGTCATTTTTACTTAAAGCACTGGAAACTGGTGAAAAAGAAGAGGATACATTACTGACTTTAAGTAATTTATACTTGAATGAAGCGCGTTGGCAAGAAGCGATCTTGGCGATCGAGCGAATGGAAGACAATGAACAGCCTCACGCTTTATGGAATCTAGCGCAAGCCTTCAATGCGTTAGAAGATTTTGACAAAGCAGCAAAATATTACGAAGAAGCCAATGCTGATTTGCACCATGAACCGGCGTTTATGAAGGAATACGGCATTTTCTTACGTGAAGAAGGGCGTTTACCTGAAGCTCTTCATTTGCTACAACATTATTTGGCACACGAACCAGGTGATTTAGAAGTACAGTCGATCGTGGAGGACTTATTAGAAAGATAGGTGAGAGAAATGAACATCAATGTACAAGAAAAGAAAAAGTTTCTTAATTGGTTAGTTTCGACCGTTTCCTTCAGCCGCCGAGAAGTCTCTTGGGTGTTAAACTATCTGGCGAACCATGAAGCGATCTTGGCCAATGTTCATTTTGTAGAAGGGGCAGCCGCAGCCAAACGGGGCTTAAGTGTCCGCAGTACGGAAGTTGGAGGCGAACCCTTTGTCTTGAGTATCGAAGGACAGACCTTTTATGACATTGATCAGATTTTTCACGAGATTCGCATGAATTGGAAACAACCCTTGTATCTTGAATGTCTCTTTCCAGATTCTTGGTCGCAATCCTTTTATTTAGCAGTTTTAGAAGACAATCCTTATGAACGTTGGAACGACCACTTGGATCAAGAAATGACCCAACATGTTACCCAGTACCTTGAAAAAGAAGAAGCAAAAACCAAAATTGATACCTTGTATCGGCAGATCGATCTAGCATTGGAAAATGGGGATCGTGATGCCTTCTTAGAACTTTCCGATGAAGTAAATCGGCACTTGCTCCAACAAAAAGAAGAAAGCCGCTGACAAATAAAAAAGCAGTCCTTTAACCGGGACTGCTTTTTTAGTCTTTATTTTGTTTTAGAGACCGCTGCTTTGCGCTGTAAGAACCGTGACTTAGGTCTTAAGTAGGTAAAGCCTTCGCCTTCGACTTCATGGACATTGATGACAGAAACAAACGCTTGCGGATCAAAGTCATGAACAATGCGCTTGACTTCAGAAATCTCCCGTCCGCTGACCACCATATAAATGATTTGTTTCGATACTCTTGAGTAAGCCCCTTCGCCCTGTAAAAACGTGACACCGCGTTCCAATTCATCCATTAAAACAGGAGCTATCTCTTCGCTATGATTGCTGATCACTAAAATCCCTTTGGCTGAATAGCCGCCGTCTAAGATCGAATCGATCACACGAGTGAAGACATAAGAAAAAATCAAGGTATACATCATGCGGTTCAAATCTATATAGGTCAAAGAAAGCAACAGGACGAACACATCAAAGATCAAAAGCGACCGCCCGATCGTCACCCCAAAGTTTTTCTCTAAAATGCGCGCCAGTACATCGACGCCACCTGTTGTTCCACCGACTTTGTAGACGATCCCACTACCGATCCCTGCAATCAAACCAGCCAAGAGTGCGACGATCAGTAGATCATGCTGTAGATCGATCAACAGGGGAACACTCTGCCAAAATGCCAACCAAAAAGACAAACCAAAGGTTCCTAAAATCGTATACACTAATGAGCGTCGACCAAGAATTTTGCCACCGATCAAAATGATCGGAATATTTAAGATCAATGTACTAATGGCAGGATTGATTCCCCATAAGGCTCGCAGGATCAAGGTGATCCCTGTCACACCGCCTTCTGCTAAGTCATTTGGGATATTTAAATAGACTAGACCGAAGCCATAAATACTCGTACCGAAAATAATCAAAACAATGTCGCGAATCGTTCGCCATGAAAAAAATGCCCGCATCCTGTTTCCTCCGTTATTCAACTTCCACAAGTATCAATGTAGCACGAAATCATTGAATGTACAACAAATCCTGAGGGGGCTCTATCTAGGCAGGCAGCCATTCTTTTGGTAAGATAAACGAGAAAGGGTGAAGAAGATGACAGATAAACGTTCCTTGGCATCGATGCAAGAAGAAGTCGACGCCTATATTCAACAATTTAAAACTGGCTATTTCAGCCCCCTCGCCCAAATGGCTCGTTTGACTGAAGAAGTTGGCGAATTGGCGCGAGAAGTAAATCACTATTACGGGGAAAAAAATAAAAAAAGCGATGAAGTTGAAAAGACCGTGGCAGAAGAACTGGGCGATGTACTCTTTGTGACGATGATCATGGCCAATTCACTAGACATCGACCTGACTGAAGTGTTTGAGGAAAATATGGCAAAATTCAATCAGCGGGATGCGTATCGTTTTGAAAGAAAAGATGGGAAAGTACATGAAGCTGACTAAACTACCAAAAGAATTTGCAGAAGCTGCGCCACTCCTAAAAAAAATCGAAGCCGCGGGCTATGAAGCATACTTCGTTGGCGGCAGCGTGCGGGATACGATTTTAGGCCAGCCGATCCATGATGTCGATATTGCTACCAGTGCATTTCCAGCCGAAATCAAGGCGCTTTTTCCTCGAACCATTGACATTGGTATTGAGCATGGGACGGTACTGGTCTTGTGGGAACAGGCGCAATATGAGATTACCACCTTTCGAACTGAAGCCGCCTATCAGGATTATCGCAGACCTGACAAAGTTGATTTTGTCCGTTCCTTGAAAGAAGATCTAAAGCGGCGGGATTTTACCATCAATGCATTGGCACTTCAAGAAGATGGGGTCATCATTGATCTTTTCGATGGTCTTGCAGATATCGACAATCAGATTTTACGAGCAGTGGGTCACCCGCAGGAACGTTTCCATGAGGATGCCCTACGAATGATGCGGGGGCTGCGTTTTGTCAGTCAATTGGGCTTTGTTTTAGAAACAGAAACATTGGCTGCTATCCATGCGAATCATGCCTTGCTGGGGAAAATCTCTGTTGAACGGATCATGATTGAATTCGTGAAATTGCTGTTAGGCAATCATCGGAACCAAGCACTGCGGGCGCTAGTAGAAACCGAATGCTATATCTATTGCCCAGGCTTACGGGAATACGGTGAGGCGTTACTGCGGATGGCAGACCTGCCAGCGATCCCATTAGAAAACGAAACGACGGCTTGGGTATTGCTCATTGACCAAATCGGTTTAGCTCCTGAGGCAGTCCGCAGCTTTTTAAAAGCTTGGAAATGTTCGAATGACTGCATCCGCCAAGTACAAACGGTCTATCAAGCACTGCTAATGCGTCGGAACGGCGAATGGAACGATCTGCTGTTGTATCAGTTCGGTTTAGAAGCAACCTGTTTAGCTGAAGGATTATTGCGTTATGACAAGCTGCCCAATGATCCTGCAAAAATCAGTCAGCGCTATCAGCAGCTACCGATCCATTCACTGAAGGAGCTGGCGATCAATGGACGTGATTTACTGCAGACAGTTGATCGTTCTTCTGGTCCGTGGCTCAAAGAAGTCTTGGCCGCTGCCGAAGCTGCAGTCATCACACGAAAAATCCCTAATGAAAAAGAAGCACTATTGGCGTTTGCTCAAGCATATTTAGCGAAGGAGGGATAACTGAAGAATGGAAAGCAAAAAAGACTTTCTCGTTGACCTTCAAGACACTGCGGCTGTTTTGGGTTCTGGCGGTTTAGCGGTTTTAGCAACCCCTCGACTGGTCGCAATGGTGGAAAACACCTGTTGGGAAGCCCTTGAGCCTACTTTAGATAAAGGGTTTACCACCGTTGGTACAAAGTTTTCGATCGATCATTTGAAACCTTCGCCAGTCGGAGCGACAATCACAGTTCTTATACAATGGGAAAAAGAACAAGGATTCCAGTTTGATTATCAGGTGACCGATGGGGCGCAACAACTCATTGCCAAAGGGACTCATCAACGAGCGGCGGTGGAAATCTCTCGGTTTATGAAAAAAGTCAACGAAAACCAAAGTTAATTTGTGTCCCAGTAGCGACTATGTGTTAGAATTAAAATGTATTATTAATAAAAAGGAGCGTTTTGTCATGGCTAGAGAAATGAAAGCTTTAAAATTTTATTTCCGTAATGGAGAAACATGGACGATCGAGCGCCGTTACATCGGTGACTTATGGATCAAACAAATCACGACCAGTTTTGGCCGTATCCACGGAAGCGAATTCGTTGAGATTCATCCATGTGCTGGGTTCAAAATTGAAATCTTCCAAGAAGGCGATCATGTGGCAACACATGACATCAACTTAGGCGGACTTGAATTAGGGATGTTTGCTCGTGCGTTGAAATATGAAGATATTGAACGGATGGAAATTCTTTACCGTAACGGTACACCGGATCTTGTTTATTTCCCATACAAGGACAAAGATACGGAAGGATTGGATAATGTATACCAATCAACAAAAATCAGTGAAAAAACGAAGAGTCTGTATATCGTGATCGACCCAAATCAAACGGTTGATGATGTTTATCAAGAACATTTCGAAGAATAAGAAAAACGCAGAACCAGTTGGTTCTGCGTTTTTTTTAGAATGTTTCTTGGAACATATCCGTATACTTTTTTAATAAAAGATAATCTTCGGCATATTCATCCTTTAAAACGATTGTATCGCCAAAGAAACTCTTACGAGCATGTTGAATGATCCGATGCTGAATATCTTTTTCCAGAAGGTAATCGATCTCAGACTGTTTCAGGTTTTGTGCAGCAGTCGCCCGATTCTTTTCTAAATATTGCAGCAAATCGTACTCAAGGTGTCCCGCACCATTGATGACTCGTTTGTATTCGATTTTGTCAATTTTCATCTGCTCACACTCCTTGCTATTAAAGTACCTTAGAAAGAAGTAAAGGGGGAGATGGGGGCCTCGAAATTACATAAATCTTTAAAAAATGGATCGTTTGTTAATGTTATCTTAAGATTTGTCATCGAAAAGGAAAGAAAAACGAGTCAAGTGCCGGTATTTTTTGAACCATCAGCAAACGGTTCTTTTTCTTTTTGCTGATGGACAGGTCCTATGTTGGCGATCCCATCTAGACCACCAGCGTGACCACCGACTAATTTGCTGCGTGCAATGGCACGAGCGCCTTCCATTCGGCTTGTGGCATGAACGATCGAAGTGAAGCCGTATTTCTCACGAATCTTATCGATGATCAAATCTAATTTACGCTGGCGTAATTGCGTTTCTGCTTGCTCAAAAAGATCCAGCTGGACATTTTCTGTATAAACCAATTTTGAATAGGTGATACCGATGTGGCGAACGACTTGCCCGGTATAAAATTTTCGAAAGAGAAATAGGCAATGAGCAACAAGCTTACGTGTATTGTCAGTTGGCGGGATTTTCATTTGTCGGGAAAAGCCAGAGGCAGTTTCACCAAAGGCTACGCCGATGTAAACATTGATACAAGCGGTCTGACAATGATGGCGGCGAATTCGAGCGGCAACTTGCTCTGCCATTTCCTTGATGACGATCTCGATTTCTTCTTGTAAATAATAATTGCGATGTAGGACCTGACTATTGCCGTAGCTTTTTTCCATGACCTGCGGTGTCGGTTCGGCTAAAATGGTGCGGTCAATGCCGTGAGCGTGATGGTAGAGCTGCTCACCAATGATTCCCATGCGACTGCGCAAAAGATCAGGACTGGCATGAGCCAATTGTTCAATAGATTCAATCCCCATCAAGTGAAGTCGTTTTTCTGTGCGTCGACCGATTCCCCAAAACTCAGTCATGGGGCTGATTTGCCAAACTTTTGTCGGGACATCTTCGTAGGTCCATTCGGCAATCAAGGAACGGTTGTGTTTGGATTCGTTATCTAAAGCTAGTTTTGCTAACAAAGGATTGTCACCAATACCGATGGTGACATACAATTTCGTTGTTTCGTAAATGTCTTTTTGAATTTGCTGGGCAATCAGCCAACGTTTTTCTTCGCGAGAAATCGTGTTATCAGGAATGAAAAGATCCAGTGTACGAGTCAGATCCATCATCGTTTCGTCGATTGAATAGAGCAGCAAATCATCTTGTCCAACATATTTGCGAAAGACATCATTGACTTTGGTGTTTTCTTTGATATAAAAACTCATACGTGGCGATGCTTTGTACAAATCGGGATGCGTCGGCAGATTGTCATTGCGGGTCACATTTGAAATTCCTAAAGCCGATTTTGCCTTTGGGGAAGCCGCTAAGATTAAGCCGTTTCCAGTATTGTCAGAATGAGACATGACGACCAGCATCGCTTGGATAGGGTCTAAGCCGCGCGAGATGCATTCGACAGAAGCATAAAAACTTTTGACATCGATAAATAAGATATCGCGTTTTGGCTCGAGCGCATAATTAAAACCACCCATTTTTATCACTCCTTACCGAGATTATACGAACGTTTGTTCTTTTTTGTCAAGCGAACAGGAGCGGATGGGTGGATTTGTTTTTTTATAGAGAGATTATTTTTGGCTTATAATGATGGGAAACGTTGTTTTATAAGGGATACATTCATTTCAGGTTATCAGAATCCGATTGGACATAAAAACGTGATTTTGTCTTTTTACCCGAAGGTGTGATTAAAAAAACAGCCGATCCATTGGACCGACTGTCGTAGCTTAAATCAATTTTCGGCAGGTAGCATTGCAAACAAACTTAAGAGATTGCCGTCTATATCTTTGACGATGGCATAGCGTTGCCCCCAAAAGGCACACCAAGGTTCTTTGAAAGACTGATACCCGGCAGCTACGACTTTTGCATGAAGGGCATCAACCTCTTCAGGGGAATCACATAAAAAGGCTAATTCAATTGTGTCACCAACAGTCATTGGTGCATGTCCGTAGATCCCGGCAACCATCTGGCGGCTATTCAAAGAGATGCGAACCCCGTCGTTTGCTAATTCCATATAATCTTCTGAGTGCTGACCTAATGGTGTGAAGCCAAGTACTTGATAAAAAGCCAGTGCCTGTTCCATGTTTTTTGTGATAATACCAACCATATCTAGTTTCATTGTTTTCTTCCTTTCTTGTGGGAATTCTTTCCATAACAGTCAATGCAGTTGCTAGCAATGAAGATTACCTCGTTTCTGTCAGACGGTAATGGTGCAACCGTTCAGCCAACGTACCAGTGTGTAGTTCAAACAAATGATTGTCATCATCGTAAAAATAAATGGAAGCACCTTCGCCTTTGATACGAGAACGATCTTTTTCGATCTTCAATCCTAGTCCTTGGATGCGCGTAATCAAGGAATCGATTTGAGTTTGATCGATTTTAAAGGCAATATGGTTATACGTTTTCGGCAGCTTCTGGGAGGCATCCTCCATAACAGCAAGCCATAAGCCATCGATCAAAAAGAATTTTTCTGGGAAGTAAGAATGGGACTGGCCTCGGCTATCATAAATTTCCTCTGCTTCAAACAATGTTTCCAGCATCGTTGTCGTCTTTGCTAAATTCTGTACGATCAACGTGATATGGGAAATCTCCATCGCATCAACACTCCTTCGTTATGACGAAATAGGGGAAAGAGAAACAATTAGTATCAAAAGAAGCATTATGTTAGTGATTGTAAAATACCAATAGGAAGAGCAGAACATAAAACAGTGCATCTGTTGTGCAAGGAATAACTTTCTTCTTGTATTTTGTCCAAAAGAAGACATTTATTAAGAAGAGGACAATCACCGTCGGTAGGCTAAAGGTCCAAGCAGGGTGTTTAATGAAAATGAAAAGCATATTTCCAATAAGAGCAAAAAGAAAAGCGCCATAAAACAGACGATAGTTACTAGGTAGATACATAAAATTGCCAAGCATGGGTTCACCTCCTGTAGGCAGTATAGCTTGAAAGGATCGACTGGCACTCAAAGTATATTGAAAGGACAGCTAGAAGAAAAAGCTAGTTCATGTTCTATGTGCCGCCTTTGTTGAACATTAGTTTCTTTTTTACATTATACATTAAAATTTATTTATACGTCGCTTCAAAGAAAAAGTTGGCTCAAAAGTTCAAAGCAAATAAGTGAAAATAGGGGAGTGGTTGTGTAAAGAGGGAAATAAAAATGCAGCAGCTATCATTGCAAAATGTCTGAAAAAAAAGAAGTTCGCAAACGCCTTGGTTATCAGCGTTTGCGAACTTCTTAAATAGCATTATTTTGTTTCGCGGTGTAAAGTAACTTTTCTTTCACGTGGGCAATATTTTTTCTTTTCCAAACGATCAGGATTGTTACGTTTGTTTTTGTTTGATAAGTAGTTGCGTTCTTTACAAGAAGTGCACTCTAATGTGATGTTTACGCGCATGATTTTCCCCCCTAACGATACAAGAATCCTCTAAGAAATCTCTCAGACTAAAATATAATAGCATGTTTTGTGCGGGAATGCTAGCTTTTTCCTGAAATTTGTTAAGTAGTTTTACTTGACGAATTACTTGAAACGCATTAGTCCAATTTGCTCTGGATATCTTCGATCATTTTGGTATAGGCGATAGGACCGTTGTAGAGCCAGCTTGATTCAGGACCGAATTCCCATAAATGATTGTTTTTGACTGCATCAAGATTTTGCCAGACTTGTTCGCTGAAAAAATCAGCGCCTTTATCACTATTCACTAAAATCAAGTAATCGGCATCCAATTCTGCCAATTTTTCCAGAGAAACGGCAGACCAGTCAGCAGTGGCACTTTCACTGATTTCTGAAACAAGCGAGGGAACTTCAAAACCGAGTTCGTGATACAGCAGTTGACCACTTGATTTTGTTTCTGAAACCATGAAGACAGAATTATTGACCACCCATAAAACAGCAATCGACTTGCCTTGGATTTGATCAGCGTACGTTTCCTTGGTAGTAGCGACTAAGTCATCATAATCAGCTTCTACTTGGGCAGCTTCCTCTTCTTTGTGTAAGACCTTTGCGATATCTGTCAGACGTTCACGCCAGGTTACTTCCTCGCCATTTGTGACCACATAGGTCGGCGCGATCTTACTGTACTGATCATATTTGTCGCCTTCCACCATGGAATTGCTATCCATCAGCAGTAGGTCTGGCTCAAAGCTCAAGACATCTTCATAGGGCAGATCATAGTTGATTCTTGGCACATCTGCTAGTTTATCTTGCAAGTATGCTTGATCACTGTCATTGCCGACTGTCCATTGAGCAACCGGGGTTACCCCTAAAGCGACCAAATAATCTTCCAAGTAACTACCGATCACCCGTTGTGGGTTTTCGGGAACAGTGACTTCATTTCCCATCGCATCGGTAAAGGTTGTTGCTATTTCTGAAGAAGTAGTGGCTTTTCCACTGCTATCCGTTGAGTCATTATTCGTACCGCAAGCACCCAGTAGGATAAGGGAGCAGGCTGCTAGCAGGGTAAGCCAAGTACTTCTTTTTGACCATTGTTTCATAGAAAAACTTCCTCCTTTGTTAAAAGATGAGCACTTATCATTTTAATTGAGAATAATTCTCATTTGCTGATTGCTATTATTACGGAGAAACGCTGATTTGTCAATCTTATTTTTTTATTTCCTTTTTTTAGAACTATTGACGAATAGTAGGATTACATTCATAATTGATAAGCATTATCAATCAATTATTTTGGGGACGAATATGGCGAAATTACGAACAGTTGACTTGAGTGTCGGCTATCAAAAACAAAAAATTGTGCAAGATCTAACAATTGAGATTCCAGAAGGGAAAATCATCGGCTTGATTGGCCCGAACGGCAGTGGAAAATCGACATTTTTAAAGGCACTCGCCCGAATTTTACAGCCTTTGTCTGGTGAGGTCCTATTAGATACACAAAACCTCCAGAACATCAAAACCAAAGAAGTGGCTAAAAAGATTGCGCTGCTTTCACAAGTTAGCGATTCATCGATTGGCTTGACGATTCGCGAAATTGTTTCTTACGGTCGTTTCCCCTATCAAAAAGGACTGAATAGTCTATCGGAACAAGATCTTGCAGCGATCGACTGGTCTTTGCAAGCAACTGGTTTGACGGCACTAGCAGAAGAAGTGATCAGTACGCTGTCAGGGGGGCAAAAGCAGCGCGTATGGATCGCCATGGCACTGGCGCAAGATACGGATATCGTGATTTTAGATGAACCAACAACCTTTTTAGATCCTGCACATCAATTAGAAATTTTGCTCTTATTACAGCAAATCAATAAAACCTATGGGAAAACGATCATTATGTCGATTCATGACCTGAATCATGCGTCACGTTTTTCTGATTATATTTACGCATTAAAAGGTGGAGAGCTTTTGGTTTCCGGTACACCGGAAACGGTACTGACCAAAGAATGGCTGCAGCGTTTGTTTGAGATCGATGCCGTGTTAGGTACCTTTCCTAATAGTACAAAGCCGCTGGTCTTGACCTATGAGTTAGGAGCGCAGATATGAAAAAGTTTCCTTGGCTGCTGCTGCTTTTTAGTGGCTGCTTTATTATCTGTTTCTTTTTAGCGATCACTCAAGGAGCAGCGGACCTTTCTTTTGAAACGATCTGGGATGCCGTCTTTGCTTTTGATTATGAGAATCAGCTGCATCAAGTCTTGCGCAATATTCGGTTGCCGCGTGTTTTGGCTGCTTTTCTAGTAGGAAGTTGTTTTGCTGTTACAGGAGCCATCATGCAGGGGATTACGAGAAATCCCTTGGCAGATGGTGGTCTTTTAGGTGTCAATAGTGGGGCTGCCTTGGGACTAGCGATCGCATTTATCCTCTTTCCTAGTGTGCAACCGAGTCAAGCGGCGCTGTTTTCCTTTTTTGGTGCGTTTGCGGCAACTGGGCTGCTTTTTTTACTGACCAGATACGCCAAACTAGGCATGTCGCCCACGGGACTGATTTTGGCTGGTGTGGCATTAAGTTCTTTTTTCTCAGCCATTAGTCAAACTCTGTCATTGCAATTTGATTTAAACCAAGAGATAGCCTTTTGGTTTATCGGTGGTGCGGCGAATGTGACTTGGCAGCAACTGCGTTTTGTGGGCCCCATCTATCTGATCGCCATCGTTTTTGTGCTACGGCTAGGAAAAGCCCTCAATCTGTTAGCACTAGGAGATGACACCGTCATTTCATTAGGCAAGCACCCGCATCTGATTCGGGCATCTGCCTTACTGTTAGTCGTAGTTTTGGCGGGAATGGCGGTTTCGCTTGTAGGACCGGTCAGCTTTGTCGGCTTAATGGTTCCTCATGTCGTGCGGGGGATGGTGGGCAAAAACTACCAATTAATTTTGCCTTTGACGATCATTGGAGGTGGGACCCTAGTGATGGCCGCTGATCTGGCAGGTCGCTTGATCAATCCCCCTTTTGAGACACCCTTTGGGATACTGATGGCATTGATCGGTGTGCCTTTTCTATTGGTCAAGATACGGAGGGAAGACTGATGAAAAAAACACTCTTTGTTTTTTTTCTACTGGTGATGGCCGCTTTTTTAGGAAGTGTCATGGTGGGAAAAACAATCTTAACCTTTCAGACATTAGGGGCAATCTTTCAAGGTACGGCTTCTTCGAGTCAGGTACTGACGTTTACTGAGTTTCGACTACCACGGGCTTGTCTGGCGCTGATCGCCGGCGGTGCCTTTGGTTTTTCTGGTTTTGTCTTGCAGGGGGTGACGAGAAACGAGCTGGCTGATGCAAGTATCGTAGGAATCAACAATGGCGCGGGTCTCTTTGTAATGATCTACTTAGGGGTTTATACCCAAGGATCGCAGCTTTTACCTGTCGTTGGGATCTTCGGTGGCTTGTTGGCTGCTGTACTGGTCTATTTGATTGCCTATAAACACCGCCAATTGTTGTCGATGGAGCGAGTGTTGCTGGCGGGAATCGCCGTCAATGCAGGGTTGGCCGCGGCTACTTTACTTTTTACGGTGGAATTATCAAAAGACCGCTATCGCTTTGTAACAGCATGGCTTTCTGGATCTATCTGGGGAACCTCGTGGCAGCAAATTACCAGTCTGCTTCCTTGGGTCATCGTATTGTCTGTCGCAGCTTTCTGGACCGTACCTAAACTTAATCTGCTTGGTTTTGGTGAGGAACAGGCAATTAGCTTAGGGGTTTCTTTGACACGGTTGCGGACGTGGTTTTTAGTGATTGCGGTTGGTTTGGCTGCCAGTACGGTTGGCTATACCGGTAATTTAGCCTTTGTGGGCTTATTGGCGCCTCATATCGCCAAGGGACTCATCGGCAGAGAATCTCGCAGTGCCTTTTTCTTAGCGGGAATGATCGGCAGTCTGCTGGTCTTAGTAAGTGATACGATCGGTCGTTTACTATTGACAAGCGGTGAGATCCCAGCTGGTATCATCATTTCTATCGTGGGGGCACCGTACTTTGTCTTTTTACTGATCCGGCGTAAAGAAGGATGAGCAGATAGTCATGATCTTGCCAAGAAATCTGCGATTCTAGTTTGCTATTTGGACACAGTTTTTGGTACTATTTCTGAGAGGAGTGATCCAATGGAAAAACCAGTCATTAGAGAGCACATGATCCAAACATTAAAAAAAATGCCGAGCAAACAAAAGCCGCAGAAAGAAACGGTGATTTTGCAGTTGCTGTTTTCTTCTCAGCTTTGGCAAACGGCTAAGTCAGTAGGAGTGATCCGTTCGTTGCCATTTGAATTTGATACAGCGGCTATTTTTGCTAAAGGATTTGAACAAAACAAACGAATCGCAGTGCCGAAAGCACAACAAAAAAAATTGCAGTTTTATCATGTGGAGCCGGCAACGCGTTATGAAACGTCGGCATTTGGGGTTGAAGAGCCGATCAGTGAGCAAGAAGCCCATCACTTGGATTTACTCATTGTTCCCGGCTTGGCTTTTTCGAAAAAAGGCTATCGCATCGGCTTTGGCGGCGGCTATTATGATCGTTTCTTGTCAGCTTTTGATGGCAAGACCGTTTCTTTGGTCTTCGGAGAACAATTCAACGATCAATGGACACCAGATGTATTCGACATTCCAATCGATAAAATCTATACGGATTCGCTTATTCGCACGTAAAGGAGCACGTCAATGAATTCTCAAATGAAAAGATGGCTGAATCAGCCGATCTTCACGTATCTATTTTTAGCTATCCAAACTATTGTGTTTATCTTGGGTTATTTTAGTCCCTCTATTCAATCAGGCGGGGTGATGTTTGGTCCGTTTGTCGTCTATTTAAATGAATATTGGCGTTTCGTTACCCCAATCTTTCTGCATTTCGGGTTGGCACATTTTGCAATCAACTCTGTGATTCTCTATTATATGGGGCAACAAGTAGAAGCCATCTATGGTCATAGCCGTTTTTTTGCCTTGTATTTACTAAGCGGCATCATGGGCAATACCATGAGTTTTGCTTTCAACCAAATAGGGGTTCAATCAGCAGGCGCTAGTACTTCATTATTCGGGCTTTTCGGGGCATTTTTGATTTTAGGTTGGCATTTTAGAAATGATTACCGCATCCAAGCAATGGTACGGCAATTTGCCCTATTCGTTGGATTGAACCTGGTTTTTGGGGTGTTTGATCAAACGATTGATATGTGGGGACACATTGGCGGGATCCTCGGTGGGTTATTGTTAGGGAATCTTTTGGCATTGCCAAAGAACTATGGAAAATATTCGATCCACACCAGAATCCTCTCTGGCGGACTCTTTGTTTTCTTATTGGCTATTTTTGTGATATATGGTTTTAAAAAATATTAATTACTTGTATAATAAGCAGGAAGTGGTTAAATGGAAACGTTATATGACGTACAACAATTACTGAAACAATTTGGTGTTTACGTATATGTCGGCAAGCGGATCTACGATATAGAACTGATGCAAATCGAGTTGAAAAACTTTTATGACAGTCGCTTGATAGATCGGGATGTATATCTGACTGCCCGGCGAATTCTTACGCGGGAGCATCGAATTGAAGAAAGCCGGGAGGAAAACAAGTGATGGACAAAAAAATCATCGGAATTGATTTAGGCGGAACAACTGTGAAATTCGCTATTTTAACGAGCGAAGGCGAGATTCAGCAAAAATGGAGTATTGACACCAATATTCTTGATGAAGGCTCACATATCGTGCCAGAAATCGTGGCATCGATCAATCATCGCCTAGAATTATATGGCTTACAGCCGGAAGCATTTATCGGTATTGGTATGGGGACACCAGGAAGTGTCGACCGTGACAAAGGAACCGTCATAGGTGCCTACAATCTGAACTGGAAAACACTTCAGCCAGTCAAAGAACTGATTGAAAAAGGCACAAAAATCCCATTTGCCATCGATAACGATGCCAATGTAGCAGCTTTAGGTGAGCGTTGGAAAGGGGCAGGGGATAACAATCCTGATGTCATCTTTATCACACTAGGTACAGGTGTTGGCGGCGGTATCATCATGGAAGGGCAATTGCTTCATGGGGTTGCTGGTTGTGCCGGAGAAATCGGTCATATCACTGTTGATCCTGAAGGGTTCGAATGTACTTGCGGCAAACGTGGTTGTTTAGAAACGGTTTCTAGTGCGACGGGTGTTGTGCGAGTTGCTCGACAGTTGGCAGAAGAATATGCTGGCGACTCGGCATTGAAACAACAGCTGGACAATGGGGAAGATGTTTCAAGTAAAGATATTTTTGAAGCGGCTCAAGCAAACGATCCATTTGGCTTGATGGTCGTTGATAAAGTGTGCTTCTACCTTGGGTTGGCATGCGGAAACCTAGGAAACACATTAAATCCATCAAGTATCGTTTTAGGTGGAGGCGTATCAGCAGCCGGTGAATTTTTACGTGAACGGGTTGCTGCCTACTTTGCTCAATTTACCTTCCCACAGGTAACGGAAAGTACTGAAATCAAATTGGCCGAACTTGGGAATGATGCCGGTGTGATTGGGGCAGCATCATTAGCTTTGCAGTTTGCAGCAAAAGCGTAGATGACAAGCTGCTAGGCAATGATAGATTAAAGCAGCATAAATCAAAAAAGAATGTTTGTTACAATAGAGAGGAATAGAAGAAATGACACCAATTATGTGGCTAAACTTGGTTTTGGCATTAATAATCTTAGCAATCGCTTTGAACTGGGCGTATTTTCAAATTATGGGACGCCGTTCAGCAACGATCATCTCAGAAGATGAATTTAAAGCAGGAATGAAGAAAGCCCAAGTGATCGACGTTCGGGAAAAAAATGAATTTGACAGTGGGCATATTTTAGGGGCGCGTAATATTCCCTTTACGGTTTTAACCAATTCCTTCAGCGCATTTCGTAGAGATCAACCAATCTACTTATATGACACGCGTAAATCGTTGAGTATTCGGGCAGCAAATAAATTACGTAAAGAAGGCTTTACCAATGTCTATATCCTAAAAGAAGGGTATGAAGGTTGGAGCGGCAAGACGAAAAAGAAAAATAGTTTATAAAACAGAGAACTCAAGGCAAAAGAACACAAGCAAATTTGAATGAGTGACGAAACACCAAATGGAGTGTTTCAAGTAAGTCATTGTTCAATTTACATTGTGGGCTTTTGCCTTTATTTGAACTTAGGTCTATCGATAAGGAGAGTGTGCGTTGATCAAGCGAAAAAGAATTTATGAAGTGGCGGAAACGACAGATGGCTACCGGGTATTGGTGGATCGCATCTGGCCTAGAGGAATGAAAAAGGAGGCAGCCCAGATTGATCTATGGCTCAAAGCAGTCGCACCAAGTTCTGAATTGCGCAAATGGTTTGGGCATGATCCTGAACGTTTTGACGCCTTTAAAGACCGCTATCTACAAGAATTAGAGAAAGCGCCAGCTAAAGATGCCTTGGCACGGTTAAAAGCGTTGGTTGCTGAACAACAGACCGTGACCTTACTTTACGGAGCGGAAAATGAAGAACAAAATCAAGCCGTGATTTTGCAGGACTTACTGGAGAAGGCAGAATGATTACCTAAAAGAGCCGCCAGCCTATTGAAGGCTGACGGCTCTTTTTTAGCAAATGATTAGCGGGCAACGCTTTTACGCATCGCGCGTTTCCGTTTTTCATCATGATCTGCTTGTTGTTCGTCAATTGGATCAATCACTTGTTTCTTGACCGTCATAACAACACTTGCAGCTGCAGCAACCGTTGCGACTGTTCCTACTAAAAATCCTGAAAGAAATCGTTTCATCATTAAACACCTCGCCTTTAGTTATAGGTTCATTATGAATGAAAACGGAAAAAATATCAAAAAAAATCACTTTTGGGATTGAAAACGCTTGAAATAATTTAGTAAATAATTTACAATAAGTTTACTAAAAAGAAAGCGGGAGTGAGAAAAATGGAGCAATTGCAACAGATATTTATTGATAAATTTGGAACAGCAGGCACAGGCATGTATTTTGCGCCAGGGAGAATCAACTTGATCGGTGAACACACAGATTACAATGGCGGTTATGTTTTCCCGGCGGCAATCACATTAGGGACGTATGCAGTAGCACGAAAACGTGAAGACCAGTTGATCCAACTCTATTCAGAGAATTTTCCAGAAAAAGGCGTGATCTCCTTTCAGTTAGATGAGCTAGATTACCGAAAAGAAGATGATTGGACAAACTATCCGAAAGGGGTCGTTCGTTTCATAAAAGAAGCGGGGCAAGGGATCGATCGTGGCTTTGACATCGCTTTTTATGGCAACATTCCGAATGGCGCAGGTCTTTCTTCTTCTGCATCGATTGAATTGCTGACGGGGGTTTGTCTAAAAGATCTCTTTGATTTAACCCTGAAGACCTTGGACTTAGTTAAAATCGGCAAAAAAGTCGAAAATGAGTTTATTGGCGTTAACTCAGGGATCATGGATCAATTTGCGATCGGAATGGGTCAAAAAGACCATGCATTGCTTTTAGATACGAACACTTTAAATTATGAAGTCGTACCAGCGGCATTTGGTGATTATGTCGTAGCGATCATGAATACCAATAAGCGCCGCGAATTGGCTGATTCTAAATACAATGAACGACGTGCAGAATGTGAAGAAGCATTAGCTCGTTTGCAAAAATCATTAGCCGTTGATTCATTGGGCGCATTGGACGAAGCAACCTTTTTTGCAAATACAGCATTGATCGATGATCCACGCTTGATCAAACGGGCGAAACATGCAGTGACGGAAAACCAACGGACATTAAAAGCAAAAGCCGCTTTGACTGCTGGTGATCTTGAAGAATTCGGCCAGTTGTTAAATGCTTCGCATGCTTCATTGCGGGATGATTATGAAGTGACAGGGCGTGAACTAGATACATTGGTCGCAGCTGCTCAAGCGCATCCTGCTGTTTTAGGTGCGCGGATGACTGGTGCGGGCTTTGGCGGCTGCGGGATCGCATTGGTCAAAGCAAGTGAATGGGCTGATTTTGAAGCGTCCGTCAAAGCAACCTATTTAGCAGAAATCGGCTACGCAACCGACATTTATCAAGCAAGTATTGATGATGGTGCACGAAAACTGTAGAATAAGAAATGATGAAGGAATTTAGAAAGAAGGCTGAAAATATGGCGATTTTAGTATTAGGAGGAGCCGGCTATATCGGTTCTCATGCAGTCGATCAATTGATCGAACAAGGAAAACAAGTAGTTGTCATTGACAATTTGCTGACAGGACATCGCCAAGCGATCCATCCAGCAGCAACCTTTTATGAAGGGGATATTCGCGACAAAGCATTTTTACAATCGGTTTTTGAAAAAGAAACGATCGATGGCGTGATTCACTTTGCTGCTAGCTCTTTGGTGGGTGAATCCGTAGAAAAACCATTGAAATATTTCAACAATAATGTGTATGGGATGCAGGTCCTCTTAGAAGTGATGAAGGAACATCAAGTGAAACATATTGTCTTTTCTTCTACAGCAGCAACCTATGGGGAACCTGATCATAGTCCAATCACGGAAGAAACCCCAACAAATCCTAAAAATCCTTATGGCGAAAGCAAGTTGATCATGGAAAAAATGATGCGTTGGTGCGATGAAGCCTATGGTATGAAGTATGTCGCATTGCGTTATTTCAATGTGGCTGGCGCGAAGTCGGATGCTTCGATCGGTGAAGACCATGATCCAGAAACACACTTAGTACCGATCATCTTACAAGCTGCTTTAGGACAACGAAAAGAAGTCGCGATTTTTGGGGAGGATTACGATACTCCAGATGGGACTTGTGTTCGTGATTATGTCCATGTCGAAGATCTGATCGCTGCTCACCTGTTGGCATTAGAATATTTACAAAAAGGCAATGAGAGCAATGTCTTCAATTTAGGCAGCAATCATGGGTACTCTGTGAAAGAAATGGTGGAAGCGGCCCGCAATGTAACGAAAAAAGAGATCCCAGCCAGAGTGGCGCCTCGCCGTGCCGGTGATCCAAGTACCTTAGTGGCATCGAGTGAAAAAGCACGAAAGGTTTTAGGCTGGAAACCAGTCTATACCGACGTCGAAGCAATCATCGAGACTGCTTGGAATTGGCATGTCAGCCATCCAAATGGGTATCAAGGGCAGGAGGAATAACCAATGACGATCAGCCAAACAATCAGCGATTTCGTCACTTTAGCAATCAAGGCTGGCGGCTGGATGGAAATGGATCGTATTTATTTGCAAAACCGAGTACTAGCTATGATCGGGGAAGCTGTTTTTGAGCCCAGCGAAATTCGTTCTGTTGATCGTTCCTCGATTGAATTGATGGACGAACTGGTGGCATGTGCATTGAGCAATCAGCAAATTGGCGATTCTCACGCAGAAAGAGAAATCTTTGAAGCCCAGTTGATGGACTTTTTGACGCCACCACCTTCAGTAGTCAATGCTTTTTTTGCGCAACATTATGCCAATGATCCTAAAGAAGCGACGGATTATTTCTTTGAGCTGTGCCGTCAAAATGATTACATCAAGACTCGGGCCATCGCTAAAAATATCGTCTTTCCTGTTGATACGGAGTATGGGGAGATCGAGATCACGATCAATTTATCAAAACCTGAAAAAGATCCGAAGCAAATTGCCCAAGAAGGTACCGCTGCTTCTGTAGATTATCCGAAATGTATGTTGTGTTTGGAAAATGAAGGCTACCAAGGAAGGGTCAATTACCCAGCGCGGACCAATCATCGGATCATTCGTATGAATTTGGATAATGAAGCGTGGGGCTTCCAATATTCTCCTTACGCCTATTACAATGAGCATTCGATTTTTCTTTCTTTAGACCATCGGCCTATGAAAATCAATTTGCAAACCTTCGCTCGCTTGTTGCAGATCATTGAAGTGATGCCGCATTATTTTGTCGGGTCCAATGCCGATCTGCCGATCGTTGGGGGTTCGATCTTGTCCCATGACCATTACCAAGGAGGGCGGCATACGTTTGCCATGGCAAAAGCGCCAATCGAACAACACTTTTCTTTGACTGGGTTTCCTGATGTAGCTGCGGGGATCGTGAAGTGGCCAATGTCGGTGATACGATTACAAGCGAAAAACAAACAAAAATTAGCCGCCGCTTGCCAATATGTGTTAGCCCAATGGCAACAGTACTCAGATCCAAGTGTTTCGATCCTTGCTTTTTCAGAAGATGGGACGGCTCATCATACAGTGACACCGATCGCCCGCAAGCAAGGAGAGCTGTTTGAAATGGACTTAGTCTTGCGGGATAATAATGTTTCCAAAGAACATCCTGACGGCATTTTTCATCCACATCAAGAAGTGCAGCATATCAAAAAAGAAAATATCGGATTGATTGAAGTCATGGGTTTGGCAGTTCTCCCACCGCGTTTAGCTCCGGAACTAGAAGAAGTGACTGCTTATCTATTGGATCAGCCCAATCAGATCGCGGCTTACCATATACCGTGGGCAGATGCGATCAAAGCCCAGCACCCAGAATGCAATGCCGAAAACGTGTCGCAGATTTTGCGCAATGCATTAGGAGAAGTCTTTACACAAGTATTGACGCATGCAGGCGTCTTTAAACGAGACCAGACAGGGCAAGCGGCCTTTGCTCGCTTTATAGCTACTTTATAAAAAAGTTCCCCGCAAAAAAAGGAGGCTGGAAGATGGCAACGATTAAAGATATTGCACAACAGGCTGGCGTCTCGCCAGCCACTGTATCACGGGTGCTGAATTACGATTCAGAATTATCGGTCAGTTCTGAAACCAAAGAGAAAATTTTTAAAGCCGCAGAAGCACTCAATTACACAAAACATAAAAAAAAGAGTCAGCCAGAAACCAGTAGTATGCGCTTGATCCAATGGTTTGATACCGAGGAAGAATTAGCGGATCTTTACTATTTAGCGATCCGTATCGGGATTGAAAACAAAACCGAAGAATTAGGGATCCGTTTGCTGAAAGAACCCTATGAAGGATTGTCTGATACCGCCGTCGATGGAACGATCGCGCTAGGGAAATTCGATGATCACCAGATTCGTCAATTGAAAAAAAGCCAATCCAATTTGTTGATGGTCGATTTTGACGCATTGGCCCAGGGCGTCAATTCTCTGGTGGTGGACTTTCAACAAGCGGTCGATTTAGTGATCGATGACTTTATTGCAAAAGGCCACCAAAGGATCGGCTTGTTATCAGGCGTTGAGTTTACCAAGGACCATCACCAAGAAATCGAAGACCCTCGGCGCCGGATTTTTGAGGAACGGCTTCGTCGGTTGAAGTTGCACCACCCGCAATATCATCTCAGCGCACCGTTTACAGTAGAGGGCGGTTATGAGGCGATGAAAGAGTATTTGCAGCAAAACAAAGAGTTGCCAAGTGCCTTATTTGCTTCCAGTGATGCCTTAGCGATTGGCGCTATGCGTGCTTTGCAAGAAAAAAACATCAAGATTCCAGATAAGATCGCAATTATCGGCTTCAATGATGTCAGTGTCGCAAAGTACGTCTTTCCGACTCTGTCAACCATCAAAGTTCATACGGAATGGCTGGGGGAGCTGGCAGTGACGACCTTGCTGGATATCATTACGAATGCAGCACCCGTTCCTCGAAAAGTTACGATCGCAACGGAGCTGATTACGCGCCAATCTTCTTAGCAACCAGTTGAATCATCGGAGGATACCGTTACACACGTCAACTGAGTTTTAATGAAATAACAAAAAAATGAATATCGCCTTACCCGAACCTTTAAACAGCCCCGCTGGTTTGCAACTGCAGCCGTGCTTGCTTTTTTCAAAGGTTCGGGTATTGTTGTCCTATTGCTTTTTTTCTAAACGCAGGCATCTTTTTGGAGACTTGGTTGGGCATTTGATTAGAATATGGTAGAATATGAGAGAGTTTTTTGAATGGGGAGAAGATAGATGAAAACATTAGCGATTGATACCTCAAACCAGACACTGGCGGTTGCGGTGGTCGATGGTCAAGAAGTGTTGGGACAAAGCCAGACGATGGCGATCAAAAACCACAGCACAGCATTGATGCCTGCCATTGATGGATTGATGCAGGCGGTGGGGATGGCCCCTAAAGAGCTGGAGCAAATCGTTGTTGCGAAAGGTCCTGGCTCGTATACGGGTTTGCGCATCGGTGTCACAACAGCAAAAACGCTGGCACAAACATTGAACATCCCGCTGATTGGTGTTTCTAGTTTGAAAGCAGTCGCTGCCAATTGCGTGGGCGTATCGCAAGTGATCGTCCCGTTGTTTGACGCTCGCCGTCAAAATGTCTACGCAGGTGCCTACCAATGGCATAATGGTACCTTAGAAACAAGGATCAAAGACCAGCATATCTCACTGTCTGAGTTATTGACCCAGCTAAAAGCAGTTGATGGTCAAGAAGTGCTATTTGTCGGCGCCGATACCGTCAAATTTAAAGACATGATCGAGGCGGAACTGCCGACAGCCCATATCAATCAAGTGTCGTTATGGAATTACCCGAATGGCGTTGTTTTAGCTGCTCTTGCGAAAGAAGAAGCGCCGGTCGCTTCGATCCATGGTTTTGTACCAGACTATTTAAAATTAGTTGAAGCCGAAGAAAAATGGTTAGCCTCGCATGAACCGGGAGTGGATGCCTATGTTGAAAAAATTTAAAACGATGACGGGAAAGCTGGCTCTTTTCCGTCAGATTCAATACCCAGAGCGTAAAAAAGAGATACGAGGGGAAACGTATGTTGTTCGTGAATTAGTCGGTGATGACATTAAAGAGCTGCTGCAGGTGGAGCGTCTCGTGTATGCTGGGGAACTGCCTTGGACCAAGAGCGCCTTTTTGTCAGAACTTTATTCACGGGTCAAACATCTTTATTTGGGCATCTTGCATAATGAACGGATGATTGGGTTTATCGGGGTGCGGATTTTAGGCGCTGATGCCCATATCACCAATATCGCGATCATTCCTGATTATCAAGGAAAAGGGATCGGTTCTTTCTTGCTAGGAGAAATCGAACGTTATGCGAGGAAAAACAAATGCGACCGTTTGACATTAGAAGTTCGCCTGGGCAATCGTGATGCACAACGTTTGTATCGGACCCTCGGGTTTGTTTCACAGGCGATCAAAACGGCGTATTACACTGAAGGCAATGAAGACGCATTGGATATGGTGAAATTTTTAAATGACTAATGAACAAGCAGATCAAACGATCCCGACACCGCAAATGCTCTGGTCATTGGCGGAACAGAGCTATCCCTTTGGCTCGCCTTGGAATTTGCAGCAATTTCAGCAAGATTTGCAAAACAGCAACAGTCGCTATTTGTTTCGTTATGGAAAAACCAAGCAAGAGCTGATTGGGTTTCTCTGTTTTCAGCAAGTGCTGGATGAAGCAGAGCTGTTTAATGTAGCGGTTTTACCAGCATATCAAGGGCATGGTTTGGCGAAAGAATTGTTGAAACAAATGGAATCGCTCGTGGAACAAACCGATGGTCGGCGGATCTATCTTGAAGTACGTGTGTCGAATTTACAAGCACAGGCCCTTTATTTGCGCATGGGCTATACGGTCATCGGTCGTAGAAAAAAATATTACAGTCATCCTGAAGAGGATGCGTTGATTATGGAAAAGAAAGTAGGCGGAAAAAAATCAAATGAATGAATTGATTTTAGCCATTGAAAGCAGTTGTGATGAAACCAGTGTGGCAGTGATTAAAAACGGCGACACCATTTTAAGTAACATTGTTGCTTCGCAGATCAAGAGCCACCAGCGCTTCGGCGGTGTCGTACCAGAAGTCGCTAGTCGTCACCATGTCGAACAGATTACTTTGTGCATCGACGAAGCATTGACCCAAGCCAACACACAACCAGAAGAATTATCAGCCGTGGCCGTCACCTATGGTCCAGGGTTGGTTGGGGCACTGTTGATTGGGCTTTCTGCAGCGAAAGCCTTTGCGTGGGCCCACGGCTTACCGCTGATTCCGGTCAATCACATGGCAGGACATATTTATGCAGCTCGCCTAGTGAAGCCATTGGTTTTTCCTTTAATGGCATTATTGGTCAGCGGCGGCCACACCGAATTGGTGTATATGGCAGAAGATGGCTCTTTTGAGATCATCGGAGAAACGAGAGATGATGCCGCTGGTGAAGCCTATGACAAAGTCGGTCGAGTTCTCGGTTTGCCTTATCCTAGTGGGAAAGAAATTGATCGCCTTGCACATCTAGGTAGTGATACGTATCACTTTCCTCGAGCAATGATGCAAGAAGATAATTTTGATTTTAGTTTCAGTGGCTTGAAGAGTTCCTTTATCAACTTTGTGCATAATGCACAGCAAAGAGAGGAAGCATTGTCAGTAGAAAATCTAGCAGCCAGTTTTCAAGCCAGCGTAGTCGAAGTATTGGTTCACAAAACAGTGCGGGCATGCCAAGCCTATCCGGTAAAACAACTGATCGTCGCTGGCGGGGTCGCCGCGAATCAAGGCTTGCGTGACGCTTTACAAAAAGCAATGCAGGAATTGCCGGAGGTAGAACTGTTGATTCCACCGTTGCGCCTTTGCGGAGATAATGCGGCCATGATTGGTGCCTATGCCCATGTTGCGTTGAAAAAGCAGCACCTAGCAGACCTTTCATTGAATGCTGATCCAAGTGTCAGCTTTGCCCATAGGATTTCTTAAGATGATTGCACCTAAGATCCGTTCTTAGGTGTTTTTTTTGTTTCATTTATGAGCAAACAGAAGATATAGTTGTATTATATTTCATTATTTGATATTCTGATGTATATTTATTAATTATTTGAGAGGCGGGTATGCAATGACATCAGTTTTTAAAGGACGCAGTTTTTTAGCAGAGAAAGATTTCACAAAAGAAGAACTGCAATATTTAATTGATTTTTCCCAGCACTTAAAAGGGATGAAAGCCAACAATCAACCACATCGCTACTTAGAAGGAAAAAATATTGCACTTTTGTTTGAAAAGAATTCGACACGGACACGAGCAGCCTTTACGGTTGCAGCGGTGGATCTGGGGGCACATCCGGAATTTTTAGGGGCCAATGATATTCAGTTGGGGTCTAAAGAATCCATTGAAGATACCGCCAAAGTATTCGGCCGCATGTTTGACGGGATCGAGTTTCGCGGCTTTAGCCAACAGGTCGTCGAAGATCTGGCCAACTATTCAGGCGTGCCTGTTTGGAATGGCTTAACGGATGACTGGCATCCAACACAAATGATCGCTGACTTTTTAACCATTCAAGAAAACTTCGGTGAACTGACTGGCTTGACCATCGCATACTGCGGGGATGGGCGCAACAATGTCGCCAATTCTTTGTTAGTGACGAGTGCGATTTTAGGGGTCAATATTCATGTCGTCACCCCGAAGGCCTTGCAGCCAGAAGCAAACATTATCGAACAAGCACAAGCCTATGCTCAGCACTCTGGCACAAAGATCCTGGTGACGGATGACGTGGATCAAGGTGTTTTAGGCGCTGATGTCGTGTATACCGATGTTTGGGTTTCAATGGGCGAAGAAGAAAAATTTGAAGAGCGGATCGAACAGCTGCTGCCTTATCAAGTAAACCAATCGTTGATGGAAAAAACGCAAAATGACCAAGTGATTTTTATGCACTGTTTACCGGCTTTTCATGATGAACAAACTATTTATGGCAAAAAAGCAGCGCAGGCGTATGGGATTTCTGAGATGGAAGTCACTGACGAGGTCTTTCGTAGCAAGTATGCTCGTCAATTTGATCAAGCCGAAAATCGTTTGCACTCAATCAAAGCGATCATGGCAGTGACTGCCGGGGATCTATTTATTCCTAAAGTATAAAAATAAAATTTTTGAAAAATGCCAGAATCTCGCTAGCCAAACAAACATTTCTTTGCTATACTTTCTGGGAAGTAAATAGCCTTGATTTGATGAAACAAGAGAAGTAGCGATTCGAGTATCAGTTAGCGAGTTCGGGGTGGTGGAAGCCGAATTGATCAGATTGTGAAACGCACTTGTGAGAATTTGCTAAGCAAACGGAATTCTGCCGTTATCAGAAAAAAGTGGGTCCGAAAAGGACAATCAGAGTGGTACCGCGGGAAATCTCGTCTCTAGTGCAAGTTATGCGCTAGAGGCTTTTTTGTTTTTATCAATCATTTCTTGCATGAAAAACATACAACTGTTTGCTTGCTTCAAACAACGTTTCATCAAAAAATGGGTTCAGTCATTATAGGAGGGATACTATGAATAACAAAGAAATCGTCGCACAAGCGATCCATCAAGTAGTAAAAGAAGATCTATCGATCGAACAAGTTCAGCAATTACTGGAAAATCCAAAGTCAGCCGACCATGGGGATGTGGCATTCCCAGCCTTCTCGCTAGCAAAAGTCTATCGGAAAGCGCCGCAGCAAATTGCCGCAGACTTAGCAGAAAAAATCGATCAAGCGTCTTTTGAAAAAATTGAAGTGGTCGGTCCGTATTTAAACTTCTTTATGGATAAAAAAGCAATCTCTGCCCATGTCTTAGAGCTGGTTCTCAAAGAAAAAAATCATTTTGGCGATCAAACCATCGGCAATCAGCAAGCAGTACCGATCGATATGTCTTCACCAAATATTGCCAAACCCATCTCAATGGGGCATTTGCGTTCCACTGTGATTGGTAACTCGATCGGCTTTATTTTAGAAAAAATCGGTTATCAGCCAATTCGCATCAACCATTTAGGCGACTGGGGCACACAATTTGGGAAATTGATCGTTGCCTATAAGAAGTGGGGGTCAGAAGAAGCGGTCAAAGCGGAACCAATCAACGAACTATTACGTTTGTATGTTGATTTTCATGAAGCAGCCGAGACAGATAAGCAATTAGAAGATGATGCGAGAGCTTGGTTCAAGAAACTAGAAGATGGTGACCAAGAAGCAATGGATTTGTGGCAATGGTTCCGTGATGAATCATTAAAAGAATTCAATAAAATCTATGATATGTTGGAAGTTTCCTTTGATTCATTGAATGGCGAAGCTTTCTATAATGATAAAATGACAGAAGTCGTGGAATTATTAGAAGAAAAACACTTGCTAAAAGAAGACCAAGGGGCAGAGATCGTTGATTTGGCTGCCTATGACTTAAATCCGGCCTTGATCCGCAAATCCGATGGTGCGACCCTTTACATCACGCGGGATATGGCTGCCGCACTGTACCGCAAACGGACCTACAATTTTGCCAAATCATTGTACGTGGTAGGGAATGAACAAAGTTATCACTTCAAACAATTAAAAGCTGTTTTGAAGGAAATGGGCTTTGAGTGGGCAGATGATATGACCCACGTACCATTTGGCTTGATCACCAAAGATGGGAAAAAACTGTCTACAAGAAAAGGCAAGATCGTTCTTTTAGAAGAAGTATTGAATGAAGCGATCGATTCAGCGAAAGAACAAATCACTGAAAAGAACCCAACACTTGAAAACAAAGAAGAAGTAGCAAAACAAGTCGGTGTCGGGGCAGTCGTTTTCCACGATTTGAAAAATGACCGTTTGAATAATTTCGACTTTACGCTAGAAGAAGTTGTCCGTTTCGAAGGAGAGACCGGTCCTTACGTGCAATACTCTCATGCCCGTGCCATGAGCATTCTTGAAAAAGCCGACTTTGATCCTGCTGCTGTCAGCAGTCTGGCGTTGGCAGATACTGAGAGCTGGGAAGTCATCAAGCTGATTCAGCGCTACCCAGAAACGGTCATGCAAGCGGCGGAAAAATATGAACCATCCGTCATTGCCAAACATGCCATCAAATTGGCACAGGCCTTTAACAAGTATTATGCCAATGTGAAAATCTTGGCTGAGGATGCGGAAAAAGACGCACGTCTGTCTCTGGTATATGCCGTAACGACCTTATTAAAAGAAGATTTACGGTTGCTTGGTTTACATGCACCTGACAAAATGTAACAAAAAAAGCTGTGTCACTTGTTTCGACAAGGGCACAGCTTTTTTGTAGTGAAAATACAGATAGGTCACATTTGTTCGGTGTTTTATAAGACCGCGTGGTTTCTGATAAATTGATAAAAAGTTTCAGCGTCTTCGTCGCTGCGGGAAATCACCGCTACTGTATCAAAGCCCGCCAACGAGCAAACTTTTTCTGGCATGGTCACTTCATCGATCGCTGCCGAAAGCAAAGGCGCATTGTCCGCAACGGTATGGATCAACGTCATGAATTGCACACGATCTACTTTAGTGACAACGTCTTCAATCATCTGTATCAAACGCTGCTCTTCTTCTTTTTCATCCTCAGAAGCTTGCATTCCTTGAAAAATGACAAACTTTGTCTGACCTGACTCATCAGGTACTTTCACGATTTTCAAATCACGAATATCCCGAGAGATAGTCGCTTGCGTGGCGGAGACGCCTTGGACTTCCAATTGCTGCAATAATTCTTCTTGCGTGCGTACAGTATGTTCAGTAATGATTTGTCTAATAAGTAAATGGCGATCAGCTTTTCGCATAGGTAAACTCCTTTAAGCATGATTGATTAAGTCAGCCTTATCATAGCAGATAACACCGAAAAAACCTAGATATAATAAGAAAAGAATTAGAACGTTAAAAAAAAGCTGAACCACGAATCGTAGTTTTTCATTTGAATCAGTTGCATTTCTTTTTTAGCTACTGTATACTGTTTAAGGCGTGAGTTTTTCACGTCAATCCCACATCTTGTTCCATCTGCGAAGCGGTGCTGATCGATTCAGTTCTTCAAAGAGTAAAAGAGCAAGAGAGGAAAACAAAAAACCAAATTGGAGGAAACACAACATGGCAGTAATCTCAATGAAACAATTACTAGAAGCCGGCGTACACTTTGGTCACCAAACTCGTCGCTGGAACCCAAAAATGAAGAAATATATCTTCACAGAAAGAAACGGCATCTACATCATTGATTTGCAAAAAACAGTGAAATTAGTAGACGCAGCTTACGACTATATGAAAAATGTTGCTGAAGAAGGCGGCGTTGCATTGTTCGTAGGTACTAAAAAACAAGCACAAGAAGCAATCAAAGAAGAAGCAATCCGTTCAGGTCAATACTATGTTAACCATCGTTGGTTAGGTGGAACTTTGACAAACTGGGAAACAATCCAAAAACGTGTTGCTCGTTTGAAACAAATCAACAAAATGGAAGAAGATGGTACATTTGCTGTTCTTCCTAAAAAAGAAGTCGTTGGCTTGAACAAAGAGCGCGAACGTCTTGAAAAATTCTTAGGCGGTATTGCTGATATGCCAAGAATTCCAGATGTAATGTACGTTGTTGACCCACGTAAAGAACGTATCGCGATCCAAGAAGCACGCAAATTAAATATCCCGATCGTAGCGATGGTCGATACAAACTGTGATCCAGACGAAATCGATGTTGTTATCCCATCAAATGATGACGCTATTCGTGCCGTTAAATTGATCACTGCGAAAATGGCAGATGCTTTCATCGAAGGTAACCAAGGCGAAGACCAAGTAGCAGAAGAAGATTTTGCTGCTGAATCAACAGAAAACGCAACTTCAATCGAAGAAATCGTTGATGTTGTCGAAGGCGACAACGCATCAGCTGAATAATAAATGATGGAGCTGTTTCAAAGGCTAGGCGCCAAGCCTCACTCTCCTTTGAAACAGCTTTTTTTAAAGACAAGCAATCTTGTTTAAAAACATTTAGGAGGAAACAAAAAATGGCAGAAGTAACAGCTAAATTAGTAAAAGAATTACGCGATATGACTGGTGTAGGAATGATGGACGCAAAACGTGCATTAGTTGAAGTAGAAGGCGACATCGAAAAAGCCGTTGACTTATTACGTGAAAAAGGTATGGCAAAAGCTGCGAAGAAAAACGACCGTATTGCTGCTGAAGGTTTAGCATCTGTAGCAATCAACGGCAACACAGCAGCAATCGTTGAAGTGAACTCAGAAACTGACTTCGTTTCTAAAAACGAAATGTTCCAAGACTTAGTAAAAGAAATCGCTGAAGTAATCGCAGCAAACAAACCAGCTGATATGGATGCTGCTTTAAAATTAGAAACTTCTAAAGGCACAATGGATGCTGCGTTGATCGAAGCAACACAAGTAATCGGAGAAAAAATCAGCTTCCGTCGTTTTGAAGTTGTTGAAAAAGATGACAATGCTGCTTTCGGCGGTTACCTACACATGGGCGGACGTATTGCTGTATTGACTGTTATTGAAGGAACAACTGACGAATCAGTTGCGAAAGATGTTGCAATGCACGTTGCAGCGATCAACCCTCGCTACGTGAACGAAGCACAAATCTCTCAAGAAGAATTGGATCATGAAAAACAAGTCTTGACAGAACAAGCATTGAACGAAGGCAAACCAGCGAACATCGTTGAAAAAATGGTTGAAGGACGCTTGAAGAAATTTAAAGCAGAAATCGCTTTGGTTGACCAACCATTCGTTAAAGACCCAGATATGACAGTTGAAAAATATGTTGCATCAAAAGGCGCAACTGTGAAATCTTTTGTCCGCTTTGAAGTCGGCGAAGGTATCGAAAAACGCGAAGACAACTTCGTTGAAGAAGTAATGAGCCAAGTGAAAAAATAATTCTGTTCCTCGAACAGATGGGAACGCATGGAAGTGCGCTCCCTTTTTTTAAGCAAAAACGGTTTTTGAAGAAATAGTGTAGATAATTTTCAACGAAAGAGCACCAATATGCTACAATAGTATTGGAGAATGTACGGAGGAATCATGATGGGCAAACCAAAATATCAACGTGTTGTATTAAAATTAAGTGGTGAAGCATTAGCGGGTGACGAAGGCTTTGGGATCAAACCACCGACGATCCAAGAGATCGTTAAAGAGATCAAGGAAGTCCACGAATTAGGCGTACAGATGGCGATCGTGGTCGGCGGCGGAAACATTTGGCGTGGACAAATCGGCGCGCAAATGGGGATGGAAAGAGCACAAGCTGATTACATGGGCATGTTAGCGACTGTGATGAATGCTTTAGCATTACAAGACACGCTAGAAAATGCTGGTGTACCAACGCGTGTCCAAACTTCGATCGAAATGCGTCAAATCGCAGAGCCTTATATTCGTCGCAGAGCAGAACGTCACTTAGAAAAAGGGCGGGTCGTCATTTTTGCAGGCGGAACCGGAAACCCTTATTTCTCAACTGATACGACCGCAGCCTTACGGGCAGCTGAAATCAACGCTGATGTCATTTTGATGGCGAAAAACAATGTTGATGGCGTCTACTCAGCAGATCCTAAAACGGACCAAAGTGCTGTGAAATTTGAAGAATTGACCCATTTAGAAGTCATTTCTAAAGGATTGCAAGTAATGGATTCAACCGCAAGTTCATTAAGTATGGACAACGATATTCCATTAGTCGTATTCAACTTGAATGAGCATGGAAACATTCGCCGCGCCATTTTAGGTGAACATATTGGAACGACAGTAAGGGGGAAATAACATGGCTGACAAAATTTTAACAGAAGCAAAAGACAAAATGAAAAAAGCAGCAGAAAACTTGCAGCGGGAACTAGGACAAATCCGTGCTGGCCGCGCGAACGCGAGCATCTTAGACCGCGTAATGGTTACTTACTATGGTGTACCAACACCCTTGAACCAAATGGCTTCAATTACGATTCCAGAAGCAAGAATTTTGATGATCACACCTTTTGACAAAACAATGATCCAAGAAGTTGAAAAAGCCATCATGCAAAGTGATATTGGTATCACGCCTGCCAATGACGGAACAGTGATTCGTTTGGTGATTCCTCAATTAACGGAAGAACGCCGTAAAGAATTAGCAAAAGACGTGAAAAAAGAAGCTGAAAATGCGAAAATCGCCGTCCGTAACATTCGTCGGGATGCCATGGAAGCTTACAAGAAACAAGAAAAAGCTGGCGACATCACAGAAGATGATTTGCGGGAATCTGAAAAAGAAGTGCAGACTGCTACAGATAACAGCATCAAAGAAATCGATGCCATCGCAGCTGAAAAAGAACAAGAATTACTTGAAGTTTAAAAGGAATGACGAAGAGTCGCTTCAGCGGCTCTTTTTTTATGGGCGAAACTATCTCATGTACTTGAATATGACAGCTGTTTTTTTGTTTTTTCTTAATATGGAAATCTTTTCTTGGTTTTCATAGGCAAGAAATCTGATTATTGTTATAATGTAAAAGATGAATTTCAAGAATTGGAAGAGGAGCGAATACGATGCTGCGTTTTTTTCCACAAAAAGACAAATATATCAAAGAAGCGGCTGAACATGAATTTGATCCATCACTGCCGATTCCCCAACACATCGCGATCATTATGGATGGTAACGGCAGATGGGCGCAAAATCGGCGCTTGCCAAGAGTAGCTGGCCACAAAGAAGGCATGGAGACGGTAAAGAAAATCACGAAACACGCTTCACACTTAGGTGTGAAGGTATTGACGCTTTATGCATTTTCGACAGAGAATTGGAAACGGCCGAACGAGGAAGTAGACTTTTTGATGCAACTACCAGTCGACTTTTTCGACACCTTTGTTCCTGAGCTAATCAAAGAAAATGTTCAAGTCAAAGTGATGGGGTTCACGGATTCTTTACCCCTACACACGCAAGAAGCGGTCAAGCGAGCGATCGACCAAACCAAAGACAATACGGGAATGATCTTGAATTTTGCTTTGAATTATGGCAGCCGCGCAGAAATTTTGACAGCTGTCCAAGCGCTTTATGAAGAACTCTCGGCTTCCGGCGAAGCCCTACCAGAGCTCACGGAAGACATGCTGGGGACGCATTTGATGACTGGTTTTTTACCAAGCCCTTTGCGGGATCCTGAATTGGTGATTCGAACGAGTGGTGAGGAACGTGTCAGTAATTTCTTGTTATGGCAGATTGCATACAGCGAGTTATTCTTTACGAAGGCGCTCTGGCCTGATTTCGATGCTGCGTTATTAGAGGACGCGATTGGGAGCTTTCAACAACGAAACCGGCGTTTTGGCGGTTTGAAAACAGAGGAGGAAGAAGAGTGAGACAACGTGTAATCACTGCGGTCGTCGCATTAGCCTTTTTCCTGCCAATTATTTATGTTGGCGGTATTGCCGTCGAATTGCTGGCAGCAGCAATGGCAGGAATTGGTGTTTATGAATTATTTCGGATGAAAGGACTAGCTATTTTCAGTTTTGAAGGAATTCTTTCAATCCTCGGAGCGGTGATCTTAGTTTTGCCTCAAGAACGCTGGTTTTTCTTTTTGCCAGAGGGGACAGATAAAAGTGCCTTGTACTATCTGATCGTTCTTTTGTTACTAGGGATCGCAGTTATTTCGAAAAATACGTATACCATCGATGAAGCTGGGTTTCCGGTGATCGTTAGCTTATATACCGGTGTCGGGTTTGAACGTTTCTTGACGGCACGGTCAGCAACGGATGGATTAGTTGTTTTAGTTTTCGGGCTGTTTATCGTGTGGGCAACGGATATTGGGGCTTACATGGTGGGACGGCGTTACGGCCAACGAAAATTATGGCCGGAGATTTCTCCTAATAAAACCATCGAAGGGGCCCTAGGCGGGATTGCTGCTGCGGTGGTCGTAGCTGGTTTGTATCTATTAGCATTTCCTGGGAAAGATTATTTTGGACACGGTAGTGCCATCATGATTTTATTGACGGTCCTCTTTTCGATCGCTGGGCAATTTGGTGATTTAGTGGAATCCGCGATCAAACGTCACTATGGCGTGAAGGATTCAGGGAATATCCTGCCAGGTCACGGAGGAATCTTAGATCGCTTCGACAGCATGTTGTTTGTGTTTCCAATCATGTATTTATTCGGTGTCTTTTAGAAAATTTTTAAGAAGTGCAGGCTTGGCTTGCGCTTCTTTTTTTAAATTCTTGTTACAACGGGAATGTGAGTTCCTCAACGGGAACCGGTGTGATAAAATAAGGAAAGGCTGCCCTGAATGAGAGGGATGCTGTGAAAGAGAGGAACGAGCATGAAAACGATACTTGTATTTATCATTATCTTTTCCGTGGTGGTAGTGATTCACGAATTTGGACACTACTTCTTTGCAAAACGGGCAGGTATTTTAGTAAGAGAGTTTGCCATCGGTATGGGGCCTAAATTGTTCGCGCATCAAGCGAAAGATGGGACGACCTACACGATTCGGATGCTGCCATTAGGCGGGTATGTCCAAATGGCAGGCTGGGGCGAAGATGAGACTGAATTAACGCCTGGCATGCCAGTCTCCTTGGTTCAAGATGCAACTGGCAAAGTCATCAAAATCAATACAAGCAAAAAGATCCAATTGCCGCAAGCGATCCCCATGGAAGTGACCGACTTTGACTTGGAGGAGAAGTTGACGATCACTGGCTTCATCAACGGCAATGAACAAGAAGCGGTTACGTACGCTGTGGATCATGACGCAACGATCATTCATGAAGATGGCGTTGAAGTTCGGATCGCACCAAAAGACGTTCAATTCCAGTCTGCAAAGCTGTGGCAACGAATGCTGACGAATTTTGCAGGACCGATGAATAACTTTATTTTATCCTTGGTTTTATTCACTGGGTTGGTGTTTGCGCAAGGTGGTGTCGCGAATCAAGATGCAACCGTCGTGACAGGAATCGAAGCAGGAACCCCGGCAGCTGAAGCCGGGCTGAAAAATGGCGACGAAATCCTAGCAGTTGAAGGCGTCGATGTTTCCAACTGGTCAGAATTGACGACAGAGATCCAAAAGTACCCAGCTACTAAGATTACTCTAGAAGTCAAACGAGGAGCGGAAACACTTGATTTGACAGCAACTCCTGCGAGTCAAGAATCAGGGGAGACCACGATCGGTTTCTTAGGGATCACGGCTTCGTTAAAAACTGGGATCGGAGACATCTTACTGGGTGGCTTACAAACGACCATTGACAATTCGCTGGTTATTTTTAGAGCAGTCGGCAACTTGATCGCCCAACCAGATATCAATAAATTGGGCGGACCGGTAGCGATTTTCCAACTGTCTTCTCAAGCCGCATCGCAAGGTGTCACAACGGTGATCGCCATGATGGCGATGATTTCCATCAATTTGGGGATCTTTAATTTATTGCCGATTCCTGGATTAGATGGTGGGAAACTGGTTTTAAATATTTTAGAAGGTGTGCGAGGCAAGCCAATCAGTCAAGAAAAAGAAGGCATCATTACCCTGATTGGGTTTGGGTTTTTGATGCTGCTGATGGTTCTCGTTACCTGGAATGATATCCAACGTTTCTTCTTTTAAAAATAAGACGCACAAGCAAATCAATTGTTGATCGGGTGAACATGATTTTTTGTAGCAAAGGAGAAAAAAATGAAACAGTCAAAATGTTTGATTCCGACATTGAGGGAAACCCCCAGCGATGCGGAGACGTTAAGTCATCAACTGTTAGTTAGGGCAGGGTATATTCGACAAGTGGCGGCAGGCATCTATGTCTACTTGCCATTAGCTCAAAGGGTGTTAGAAAAGATCAAACGGGTCATTCGTGAGGAGCTGGCAGAAATCGATGCTGTGGAGATGGCGATGCCTTCTTTGCTTCCGTATGAACCATGGAAGGAGTCTGGACGGGCCTCATTGTATGGTGAGTCTTTGTATCGGTTGACAGATCGAAACGAACGAGAGATCGTTTTAGGGCCCACTCACGAAGAGCCGTTCACGACATTGATCAAAAACGAGATCACGTCTTATAAGCGGCTGCCTTTGAGTTTATATCAGATCCAAACGAAATATCGGGACGAACAGCGGCCGCGTTTTGGATTGATTCGCAGCCGTGAATTTATCATGCAAGATGGCTATTCTTTTCACGCCGATGAAGCCAGCTTAGATCAAACCTATAATCGCTACGAAATGGCTTACCATGCCATATTGAAACGCTGTGGGATCGAGTATCGGGCAGTGGTCGGGGATAATGGCTTGATGGGTGGCCGAGATTCAAAAGAGTTTTTGGCATTGTCTGGAATCGGCGAAGAGCTGATCTGTTATTCGACTGAAAGCGACTATGTCGCCAATTGGAAACTAGCAACTAGTCAGTATATCGCTAAAAAATCTCATGAGACCTACTTAGAGTTACAAAAAGTCGTTCATAAAGAATCATTATCGTTAGAGGAACTGGCGAAAACACACGATACGGATTTGCAAAAAATCGTTCAAGTATTTTTGCTGCTCGTTGACGAGCAAGTCATTATGGTATTGCTTCGAGGTGATCACAGTCTCAATGAAACAAAAATCAAGCATTTTTTAGCGGCTGATCAAGTGAAGGTCCTGACTGCTGAAGAAGCCGAGTCCTATCTGACCAGTGACACACAACTTCGCAGCCCCATTGAGCTTGCTGATTCGATCCAATTGTATGCGGATCAGCATGTCCAAGATATGGCGAATCTGATCGTCCCAGCGGCAGAAAAACAGAGCTATTTTCTCAATGCAAATGTAGGCCGTGATTTTCAACCACTAGCCTTTGCCGATTTTCGCTTGGTTCAAGAAGGCGATCCTTCCCCAGATGGAAAAGGAACCTTAACCTTTACGCGAGGAATCGAAGTTGGGCATATCTTCAAGTTAGGAACCAAGTACAGCGAGGCCCAAGAAGCGACGGTTGTCGATGAAAATGGCGATGAACAACCAATCATCATGGGCTGTTATGGTCTGGGCGTTTCTCGGCTGCTTTCAACAATCGTCGAACAATACGGAAATGAGTTTGGGATCGATTGGCCCCAAGAAATTGCCCCATTTGATGTGCATATCATCCAAACGTCGATTGAAGATAGCTATCAAAATGCCTTAAGTGAAGAAGTAGAAGAAATGATGAACCAAGTCGGCTATCAAGTATTGGTGGATGACCGCAATGAACGTGCAGGGGTCAAATTTGCAGATGCCGATTTGATTGGTTGTCCGATTCGCTTGACCATCGGTAAAAAAGCCGTAGAAGGCATCGTGGAGATCAAAATCAAGCATACTGGCGCAACCGTTGAAGTGAGGAAAGAAGAAGTCGCTTCGACCTTGACGATTTTATTAGCCAGCCAAGAATAAATCGGAACAAATGGTAGATCGAGAGAGGAAATCCTTTCTCGATTTTTTAATGAAAGTGAAGACAAAAAGAGGTATACTAGTGAGTACTGAGAAAAGGAGGATCTTCAATTGTCAAAAGAAAGAGAGACCTTTGAGATATTATTAGACCAAATTGCAGCTGCCCCAAATCTTCGGCAGCATCCGTTGATGCAGACTGCCCAAATCAGACAAGTAACCGTGCATCGACAATCAAAAGCGTGGACGTTTTATTTCCAATTTGAACGTTTATTACCGGTGATGGTGTATCAATCCTTTAAACAACACATTGAACTAGCGTTTAAAGAGATCGCGGAAGTTCGCATTGTCATTGAAGCTCAAGATGGTTCCTTCGATGAGCAGTTCATTCAAGAATACTGGCCATTAGCGTTAGCCAATCAAAATTGTGATCGGCCGTTAGTTCATCAAGTGATTAAAAATCAAATGCCTATGATTCAAGAGAACAAAGTGATTTTACCCGTCAACAATGATGCGGTCATCACGATTTTGCAGCAACAGTACTTACCGATCATTGAGGAAAATTATGGGACTTTCGGGTTTCAAAAATTTCGGATCTTGCCGCAGCTAGACAAAGAACAGGCTGAGGCAGCCTTGAAAGAACTTGAAGCACGAAAAGAAGAACAAACGGCAGCCTTCCAATTGCAAGCCGCTGAGAACTTAATGGCCCACGAGCAACGCAAAAAAGAAGTCAAAACAGTCGAATTTGACGGACCAATTGCCTTGGGACGTAATATTCCTGCCGATGAACCTGTGACACCGATGATCAATATCATTGAGGAAGAACGCAGAGTTACGATCCAAGGGTATGTCTTTGATAAAGAAGTTCGAGAATTGCGTTCAAAACGGAAGATTTTGATTTTGAAAATCACCGACTATACGTCGTCGTTTAGTGTGAAAAAATTCTCCAATAATGAAAAAGATGAACAAGTCTTTGATGCCATTGCTAAAGGTAGTTGGGTCAAAGTGCGTGGTAGTGTTCAAGAAGATACTTTTATGCGAGATCTCGTTATGAATGCGCAAGATTTGCTGGAAGTCAAACACGAGGCCCGCAAAGATTATGCACCTGAAGGCGAAAAACGGGTCGAACTTCACCTGCATTCTAATATGAGTACGATGGATGCAACCAACAATGTGGCAGACTTTGTCGCTCAAGCTGGCAAGTGGGGCCATAAGGCGATTGCGATCACCGATCATGGTGGCGCACAAGGGTTTCCTGATGCCCATCACGCCGGAGAAAAAGCCGGGGTAAAAATTCTTTACGGTGTGGAAGCCAATATCGTGGATGACGGGGTAGCGGTTGCCTATAATCCGAAGCCTGTCCCACTGACTGATGCCACTTATATCGTGTTTGACGTGGAGACCACCGGATTGTCTGCAGTGTACGACACCATCATTGAATTGGCCGCTGTGCGGATGCATAAAGGCAACGTGGAAGGCTCCTTTGATGAATTCATCGATCCTGGCCATCCTTTATCACGAACGACTGTAGAATTGACGGGGATCACCGATGAAATGGTTCGGGGGTCAAAATCGGAAGAAGAAGTCTTACGTTTGTTCCGTGAGTTTTCTGAAGGAGCCATTCTAGTTGCCCACAATGCGTCATTTGATATGGGCTTCTTAAATACAAGTTATCGAAAATACGGTATTCCAGAAGCAGAAAATCCCGTCATTGATACATTGGAACTCGCTCGTTATTTGTATCCAGAGTTTAAGCGATTCGGTTTAGGTGTCCTTTCCAAAAAATTCGGCGTTAGTTTGGAGCAACATCACCGAGCGATCTACGATGCCGAGGCAACCGGTCATTTAGCGTGGATCTTTGTCAAAGAAGCGATGGAAAAACATGACATGCTGCTGCACGAAGATTTGAACCGACACGTTGGGGGCGAGAACTCCTATAAAGCAGCTCGGCCTTTCCATGCCACGATCTTAGCCCGAACACAGGCGGGATTGAAGAATTTATTCAAGCTGATCTCGATGTCGAATGTGAAGTACTTCCATGATAAAGTCCCGCGGATCCCGCGCTCAGAATTGGTGAAATTGCGGGAAGGATTGTTAGTCGGAACCGCTTGTGATAAAGGGGAAGTCTTTGTCGCAATGATGCAAAAAGGGGTCGATGCAGCGCGGGAACTTGCTAAGTTTTATGACTATATCGAAGTCATGCCCAAAGCAGTTTATGCCCATCTCCTAGAAACGGAGCTCGTGAAAAGCGAAAAAGACCTAGAAGACATTATTCGGAATTTGATCCAAATGGGTGAAGAGTTAGGGAAAATCGTTGTTGCTACTGGGAATGCCCACTACCTGAACGAAGAAGATGCCATTTATCGTAAGGTCTTGATCAATTCAATGGGGGGCGCCAATCCCTTGAATCGACATAGTTTACCGGATGTACACTTCCGAACAACCGATGAGATGCTGACCGCTTTTCAGTTTTTAGGTCCAGAAGTAGCGAAAGAAATTGTGGTGACGAACCCAAATAAAATCGCTGATCTCTGTGAAAAAGTCATTCCGGTAAAAGATGATCTGTATACACCAAAGATTCCCGGATCTGAACAAGAGATCACCGACTTGAGTTACAACCGTGCCAAAGAGCTATACGGTGATCCATTACCAGAAATTGTGGAAAAACGTTTGAAAAAAGAGCTTGATTCGATCATTGGGAATGGGTTTTCCGTGATCTATTTGATCTCACAAAAACTGGTTCATAAAAGCAATGAAGACGGCTACTTAGTAGGGTCACGGGGCTCAGTCGGTTCTAGTTTCGTAGCAACGATGACTGGGATCACTGAGGTCAATCCATTAGCCCCTCATTATTATTGTCCCGATTGCCAGTATTCTGAGTTTTACGAAGACGGCTCGTATGGTTCTGGTTATGATATGCCAGAGAAAAAATGTCCAAAATGCGGCACACGTCTGAACAAAGATGGCCATGATATTCCTTTTGAAACCTTCCTTGGTTTCCATGGCGATAAAGTCCCCGATATCGATTTGAACTTCTCTGGGGAATATCAGCCAGAGGCCCATAACTATACGAAAGTGCTCTTCGGCGAAGAATATGTCTATCGTGCCGGAACGATCGGTACAGTAGCCGATAAAACAGCCTTCGGTTTCGTAAAAGGCTTTGAGCGCGATCATAATCTCCATTATCGAGCAGCTGAAGTCGATCGATTGGCTAAGGGTGCAACTGGCGTCAAACGGACAACTGGTCAGCATCCGGGGGGAATCATCGTTATTCCAGACTATATGGATGTCTATGATTTCACGCCGATTCAATACCCAGCAGATGATCAAAATTCAGAATGGAAAACGACCCACTTTGATTTCCATTCCATTCATGACAATATTTTAAAACTGGATATCCTGGGACACGATGACCCAACGGTGATTCGGATGCTGCAGGATTTATCAGGAATCGATCCTAAAACGATCCCCACGGATGATCCGGAAGTGATGCGTATTTTTGGTGGTACGGACGTGCTAGGTGTGACTGAAGAGCAGATCTACTCCAAAACAGGTACATTAGGCATCCCAGAATTTGGGACCCGATTTGTGCGGGGGATGTTGGATCAAACCCATCCATCGACGTTTGCAGAGCTTTTGCAGATCTCTGGTCTTTCCCATGGTACCGATGTATGGTTGGGCAATGCCGAAGAACTGATTCGTCGCGGAGATGCCAGTCTAGCAGAAGTAATCGGCTGTCGGGATGATATCATGGTGTACTTGATCCATGCTGGCTTAGATGACGGGATGGCCTTTAAAATCATGGAGACGGTTCGTAAAGGGCAATGGAACAAGATCCCTGACGACTTGCGGGACACTTACTTGCAAGCGATGCGGGAGAACAATGTCCCTGAATGGTATATCGATTCTTGTTCGAAGATCAAGTACATGTTCCCGAAAGCCCATGCGGCGGCGTATGTTTTGATGGCGTTGCGGGTGGCTTACTTTAAAGTGTACTTCCCAATTCTCTATTACTGTGCTTATTTCTCTGTCCGGGCGGATGATTTTGATTTGATTGCCATGTCAAAAGGAAAAGACGCCGTAAAAGAACGGATGCAAGAAATCACTGACAAAGGATTGGGTGCGTCAACGAAAGAAAAGAATCTGTTAACCGTTCTGGAGTTAGCCAATGAAATGTTAGAGCGCGGTTATGAATTTGGGATGATCGATCTGTATAAATCGGATGCGGAAAACTTCGTGATCGACGGAAAAAAATTGATCGCACCATTTCGAGCAGTACCGAGTTTGGGACTAAACGTAGCGAAACAAATCGTGGAAGCACGGAAAAATGGTCCTTTCTTATCGAAAGAAGATCTCGCCAATCGCGGGAAAGTTTCTAAGACTTTGATTGAATACATGACGGATAACGGTGTTCTAAAAGATTTACCTGATGAAAATCAGTTGTCGTTGTTTGATATGTTGTAAACCACCGGCTGTTCACTTAAGATAAAAAAAAGCACATCATCATAATGGCTAGTATAGCTAGTTTCTGCATGATGTGCTTTTTTGTCTTGTTTGTGAAATCGATCTAAGCAGCCACAATCTGACGAAAATCAGAAAGATCGTGGTCTATTGTGGGAAATCATAGGGGCCAGCCTTGGTAGCGAATCAATCGAACCTTTACCATACAAAGAGGAGAAAAATACTCGTTACCGAAAGAAGCGAATGCCTTTGGTAACGAGTATTTTTCGACAAAGTTCGTTAAATAGCTAAAAAAAGAAAAAAAGCAAAACAGGCAAATACACCATGTACAGTAAGACGGAATAGCCTAAACATGAAGTTGCAAACTCTTCATCCCCTTGGTAGTTTCGTACAAGGATCGGGACAGAGTTTTGGACGGGCATAGAGGCTTGAATAATAAACACAGAAAGCATCAATTCAGGAACAGGGATGATTCTGCTTAACAGCCACACAACGAGGGGCGAAAGAACGAAACGACCAAACAAGACACCGACAATGTCTTTCGTCATTCGCAAATTTTTGAGTCCCCCAAAGTAGACGATGATTCCGATAATAAACATTGATAAGGGTGTCGTCAAATCTGCTAGATAGCTTCCAAGGCCATCAACAAATGAGGGCAGCGGTAAGGTGAATAGCATCCAGATCAAACCGATGATGAAACCAATCAAGGCTGGTGAAAAAATCTTTTTTAGCATGACCAATGGATGAAAGGAAATCCGGGCTTCACCAAAATCAGGATTGTCTTTTGCTAACTCAAAAATACCGATGGTCCAAAATAATGTCGTATTTACAATATAGTACAACAACACATAAGGAACAGCTTTTTCACCAAAAATAGCTAAATTGATCGGTAAGCCGATGAAGATCGTATTGGAAAAGGTAAACATGGCGGAAAATGCGCCTTGGTGTTTGGCTTCAACTTGCGCGAAACGTCGCCATAAATAACCAGCGAAGTAAGTGATCATCATGGAAAGTAATGGGATGATCATCCCCGAAACCAATGAAAGAAATTCATCTTTCGTAAAGTTTTTAATAATCGTTAAAAACATATTGGCTGGTAATGAGACATTTAATACCAATTTTGAAAACGTATCGGCGGTTCGATTAGAAAACCATTGTTTGTAAGACAACCAATAACCGATAAACATGAGACTGAAAATGACAAAAATATTGATATATGCTTGAAACATGTGCTCACCTCTCATTTACTATAGCGAAAGGCAGAAGAAGAAGCAACTGATTCCCATTTGAAAACAACAAAAAACCAAACCACTCATTGAGCGATTTGGTCAAGAATTACTAACGTTGCTGCTTGCCTGCGTTACGACCTTTTCCACTAGGCTTTGTCGTGTTCAACGCTTTTTTGACAGCTTCTGTTTTTTCAGGAGTTACATCTTTGCGAGGCGTAACCACCGTTTTTGGCGGATTGGCTTTCATTTCTGCTTCGACTTGGGCACGAATTTTTGGTTTCATGATGACATTCGTGATAAATGTTTGGATACAACTGAAGACCCCACCGACTACCCAATAAAGCGTCACACCAGCTGGTGCACTCATTGACATGAAAACGATCATCAATGGAGAAACGATCAACATGGTTTTCATCGTTTTTTTCTGTTCTTCCGGAATCCCAATGGTTGAGATGTATCCTTGTGCCAGGTAGGAAATACCAGCAATCGCCACAAAGAGGATGCTGGGGTCACCTAATGATACGCCAAAGAACTCAGAGTTTTGGATTCCTTGTGTGTAACGGGCGGTGAAGTAGAGGGCAGAGAAGATCGGCATCTGAATCAGTAAAGGCAAACAACCGATACCGCCAAACATACTGACGTTGTTTTCAGAATAGATTTTTTGCATCTCCGCTTGCGCTTGCATTTGTTCTTCCCGAGTGGTTGCTTTCTTCAAATTGGCTTGCGCAATATCCACTTGAGGTTTCAGAAACTGCATTTTTTCACTTTGAATCATCGTTTTTCGAGACTGATGGATCCCTAATGGTAAGATAATGACGCGGACAACGATCGTTACGGCGATGATCGCCCAGCCGTAAGACCAGTTGAAGTTTTCAACGAGCATCGTGATCATATCACCTAAAGGTTTCACCAAAAAGCGATAAATCATTCCTGTTTCTTTCGGCGTACCATCAGCATTGGTACTGACACAGCCTGATAATGCTAATAACAGGCCAAATAATCCTGATGAAAGCAGCCATTTATTCATTTTAGACATTCTATTCTTCCTCTTCACAATAAATTTAGACAAAAATAACTATACTAAAAAAGACCGACTATTTCAATGTACAAAGAGAAATTCATTGAAAAATCAATCTTTCGACTTAGAAAACATTCAATTATCAATAATAGACTACATCAAAGCTAGTACGTTCTTTAATGGTATCGTCTGGTTGGATGTCGATTTGGTTCACTTTTCCAGCGGGAGAAGGAGAATCTTTCACTCCGGCAACAAAGGCATCGATGATTTTTTCATCTCCCATTGCTTCAATCGAAACAGAACCATCTGCCTCATTTTTTACAGATCCTGTGACCCCTAACTGATCGGCAAGCATTTTCGTGGTATAACGAAAGCCGACACCTTGGACACGCCCTTGAACATGGATTCGTAGTTTCTTCATGGACAATCCCTCCTCTGCTTATAATGATAGCGTTTTTTCAGTAAAAGAACAAGTTAGATCGATTGACTCATGCTATAATAAATCGAGGTGACCACATGAAAGAAATTCAATCGAAAAAAAATACCTTTATCAAGGAAATCAAAAAACTAACACAAAAAAAACACCGTACACAGACCAATACGTATTTGATCGATGGCTGGCATTTAGTGCAAGAAGCGCTGCAGGCCAAAGTACCTATCAAAGCGTTGTTGGTGACACCGCGAGGGTTAAGCGAAGCCAACGGGCAGCTCGATGATTATCAGGAAGAAAGCTATTTAATCACAGAGGAGATCGCAGCGATGCTTTCTGATTTACCAACACCACAAGGAATTTTTGCCGTGGTGGAAAAGCAAGAGCAAAACTTACAGACACTGACGGGTAATTGGTTGATTTTAGATAATGTGCAAGATCCCGGGAACGTTGGTACCATGATTCGAACAGCGGATGCTGCTGGATTTAGCGGGGTGTTTCTCGGCGAAGGAACAGCAGATCTTTACAGCACAAAAGTCTTGCGCAGCATGCAAGGAAGCAACTATCATTTGCCGATTTTAGAAGGAGCGATCCCGCCATTTCTAAAGCAGCTACGCTCAGCTGGCGTGACGATTTATGGCACCGAATTAAATAAAGAAGCCGTTCCTTATACCGAGCTTCCTAAAGAACAAACAACTGCCTTCATTTTAGGTAACGAGGGACAAGGGGTTCACCCAGAACTGTTGGCTTTGACTGACAAAAATGTGTATATTCCCCTCTATGGTCAGGCGGAATCATTGAACGTCGCCATTGCAGCCGGAATTTTGATGTATTTTTCTGTCAGATAGATTTTTAAGGAACTGTTAAACTATTTGAATCTATTGCACCTCACCTAGAATCTTCGATGAATAGGTGCTATACTTTGTCTTGTAACAATCAAGCAGATCAAAAAAAGGTGGCAGACAAAAATTTATGACAGAAAAATGGCAAGAAGATAGCGAATATATGTCTTACGTGGCTGACCTGTTAGAAACAGAAGCTGTAAAAAAATTAGCCAACTTTGTGCAGCATATGAACTCCACACGTTTGGAACATTCGATCAGCGTCTCTTATTATAGTTACAAATTGGCCAAGAAATGGGGCGGCGATGCTCGTGCAACAGCTCGTGCAGGACTCCTTCATGATTTATTCTACTATGACTGGCGTACCACAAAGTTTGATGAAGGTACCCATGCGTATATGCATCCACGAATTGCAGTAAAAAATGCTGAAAAAATCACTGAACTAAGTGATCTAGAAAAAGATATCATCTTGAAACATATGTGGGGAGCAACGATTGCGCCGCCACGTTATAAAGAAAGCTATATTGTCACAATGGTTGACAAATATTGTGCGATCAAAGAAGCATCAGAACCACTTACAGAAAGTATGAAAGAAAAATGGCAACAACGTTTCTGGAAGAAACATCGTACGATTCAATAAGAAAAAAGTTCTTCGAACCAGCCGGTTCAAAGAACTTTTTTTGTTTGCTTAGCCAAAAATAAGTTGGAGGATCGCTGCACCTACATAAAGGATCAGTAAGGTGATCAATACCGTTAAGTGTCGTCTTTTGTGCATAAAAAGAATCGCTACGAATTCTCGTAAGAAGGCATTTGGTAAATAGTAAAAGGCGGTAGGTGCTCCGATACCATCTGCTTTAAGTTGTGCTTGATCTGCATAGAGACCGGCACGAAAAATATGGTAATTGTTGGAGGAAAAAATTACTTTGTAGCCATTTGGCTTTAAGGAATCCATGATTTCCTTCGAAAACTTCATGTTTTCATAAGTAGTCGTGGAATTTGTTTCTACTAAAATCTCTCCTTCGGGCACTCCTTGCGCAACTGCATATTCTTTCATCGCGACAGCTTCTGGCAACTTTTCATCGCTTCCTTGGCCGCCTGACATCAGTAACCGAGGAGCGGTTTTTTTCGCTTTAAATTGCGCTTCGTAGAACGAGATTGCTTTATTGATACGCTTGGCCAATAAAGGGGAGACCGTGGTGCCATTCAAAAGACCTGCTCCTAAGACGATGATAAAATCTTGATTGTAACGAGGATGATTGAACTGATAAATGACTGAAATCGATAAAAAGTTCAAAAAGACCACAAATAGATACATCAGACTTAGGGGAACAACGCCGAATAAGGTTCGGATCCAATCCGGGAAAAAGTGCAAAAGGGTATCTGAAAATAATAAAACGGTCAAAACCACTGCTAAGATCAGGGTCAATAGATTGGCGATTGATCGCGACTCTCTTCGTAAAACAATAATGGAATTCCAGTAAAGAAAGACCACGAGAATGGCTAAGCCGAATAATAATACAGCAAAGAAGATCGCTAGCAAAACAGCCAATAGACCACCTACAAGAATATCTTGTGTTCGGTATAGATTAATGACTAGGTAGCCACCAAATGCTAAGACAAACAAATTAAAGAGCAAGCCATTTACGAGTCGGTGCTTGTTGCGCCGATAAGAAAATAAAAAAAGGCCGGCGAAGGCAACTGGTATTAGAATAAAGAAACTGCCTGTCCGTAATTCTGAGACGGCTAAATAAATCAGCAGGGCTAAAATCGTCCAACAGCACTCAAAAAAGAAAATATCTGGCTCATCTTTATTCTTGCGCCACTTTTGAACGACGATCACACCCGTCAAATAGCTGATGGCAAAAATCAGCAATTGCGTAAAATCCATGTTTTTCACTCCTTTAACGATACACCTAGTATACCGAAAAATGACAAAAATTGCTTGTTGCTAAGGTCAAAGTTGCTGAAATTCTTGCAATTCGCTAAAATGAAGAAAAGAAGGAGGAAGGAACATGCAATTAGGTGAAGTGATTCGCGTTGAACGGCCCGCTTTTTATGTGATCGGAAAAGAAGGCAAGGGATTAGCGGAAGAAGGAGCTTCTTGGGTACCAGCGCTATGGGAACTTGCAACAAAGGATTTTGAAGAGATCGAATTTCTAGTGAGCGATCAAAAGGCAGAAGAACTGGAATTTTGGGGCTTAATGAGTGATGGCACTAATTGGTTAGAGCCTTGGCAAGAAACCGGCCGTTATTTGGCAGGCGTTCAAGTCCATACAGAAAATTTTCCTCCCGTCGGTTGGGTCCGTTGGGAAATGCCCGCAATGACCTATCTCGTTGTAAAAACGGATGAAAAAAACTTGACCATGATGACTGAAAAAATGTTGATGGAAGTTTTACCAGAAAATAACGTCCACTTGTCAGCAGCGATCCAAGAAAGATATCTTCCTCATTTTAAAGAAGGGGAAGTTGAATTGTTTTTCCCTGTTGAGCCTTTGGCAGCAGCAACGGTGGAAACGGTAGAATAAAAAAAATCTGTCCGAGAAGCAATCTTTGCTCAGGACAGATTTTTTCTTTGGTTTGGATTAAAAAAGATTCTCGAAAAAGGTAGACACACCGCGCCAAGCACGAACAAAGATGTTGGCTTTTTCTACCGTTTGTGTTGTGACCAATCCTGCAGTTTCGTCATGATCAGAAGCATCAATATAACCAAGCGTATCAGCTGGAATCGAAGCACTTACAGTACCGACTTCTGTGCCCTCAGTCAATGGCGCTTGCAGGGCAGAATCACGATAATGCTCATTAAAGTCAATGGTTGTTTCAAAGGCTGTTGCATCCATATCTCCACGTACCCATAAGGTCAAACCTTGATTTAAGGCAACGGGAACACTCAATTCTTTCCCATCTTTGACTGCCACCGTCTGTGTATCTTCTAACTGTGCATTTTCTGGTAGAATTTCTACTTGTTCCCAAGCATCGAAGGAGTAGTCCATCAACCGACCTGTTTCGATAAAACGTACGCTTGGATTTTCCGCATGACCATTAACGTTTAGCACGACGGTGATAATTCGTTGACCATCCTTGACGGCGGTTCCGACAAAGCAGGCGCCTGCCATATCTGTCGTACCAGTCTTAAGACCGTCAACACCATCTTTAGTATTCGTAAAACCTGGAAGCATCCAGTTCCAATTGACCATCTCGACAGGCGAATAGGAACCTTCGCCAAATTGTTTGGTGGAAAGACTTGTTACTTCTAAAACGTCTGGAAAGTCTTGCAGCAAATGGCGAGCAATCAGGGCGACATCTTTTGCGGATAGTTCGTTTTCGTCAGTAGAAGTTGACCCGGGATAGATATTGTCCCCTAAATAAGTATTGTTCAAGCCAGAAGCATTGACGATCTTTGCATCGGTAATGCCCCATGATTGCACTTTTTCTTGCATTTGATCAACAAAGGCACTTTCAGACCCAGCAATCAGCTCCGCGAGCGCTACGATTGCAGCATTTGCAGATTGGATATAACTGGCATCATACAAATCTTTTACTGTATAGGTAACGTCTTGATGCAAAGGGACATTCGATAAGTTTGGCGACACGCTGAGATTCGCGGCATAATCTGAAATAGGGACAGGATCATCCCAAGCGATGGTTCCTTGCTCTACTTGCTCAGCTACAAGGTAGAGACTGATGATCTTGGTGATGGAGGCGATGCCCATGGCGGTCTCACCATCTTGATCATACAACACTTTGCCTGTGTCAAAATCAATGGAGTAAGCGGCTTTTGCATCGACTGAAAAATCTTGGATCTCTTCGGCGCTCATAGCTGTATCATCAGCATACGAAACGACGGGTAAGCCGGCAGCAGCAAAGAGGATTGCCAAAGCAGCAACGATGGAATACCCGAACTTGGTTATTTTCTGCATATATGTAGTAGCTCCTTTAAAGTTGTATCTAAGCAAAAATTTTAACAAAGAGTATCCACCGTTGCAATACTCTAAGAGAAAACTTAGCATTTAATTGCGTAAGACCGATCCCTCAGTAGACAAACTGAGACGTTACGTGACTAAGGTTGTTTACTGTAAATAATAGCTAACAAAAAAACTTACCTTCCTATAAAATAGAAGGCAAGTTTTTGTGAATTGACATAGGGTCAAACTGATTCACTTAGCGACGATTGGAATGGATTCTCGGGTTTTGGTTTTGGACTCTGACGGGAACTTTCACCGCCTTCGTTTCTTGTTGCATAGCCAATTTTGCTAAAAAGAATGTCCCAGCTAACAATGCAGCTAAAGCAAAGATGGAAAAGAGTGAAATAAAGGTCGTTAACATAAAAATCCCTTCTTTCTATTTAAAATAAATGTGGAAGGTAGGAATCGAACCTACACCTTAATCTATGAACGATCAAACATCACTCAACGGAACACCTTGTTCAACCACTTGTTAAGTTAATGATAGCATGGATTGCCAAGAAATGCTGATAAAAAGTCTGAGAATTGACCGAAGAAAATGTGAAGAAAACATGAACTTGTCTTTCTCAGCGATTTTAGATGATTTTTGTCAAAGAATAGTGGCAATCTTCTGCTTCATCATATAAAGTAATGACGGAGCCTTTTTGTTCAAGAACTAAATGATAGCCAAATGTGTCCAGTAAAACTAACCGCATCGGAGTCAATTCAACGATGGAAGCAGTCAAAGGCTTGCCTTCGATGGTCAACGAATAATCATTGGCTATTTCTATCGTGACATCTTCTTTTGTCTTGGAAGTAAAACGCCAATTACCAATGAAATTCTGGCGATTCTCATTTTTTTGTTTTTCTTTTCGCAACAGCAAGGAGCTGACCACGCCCGTTGCAAGAGATAAACCAATCAAAATAGACCTTTTCTTCATTTATACACGTCCTATCATTTACGATTCATCAAGTTGTGCCTTGTGGACAGGTGTCCACTTTTTCGCACTAGAAAATAATTGCCATAAGTATACCATGAGAAGGTAAAAAAGCATGGTACTTTAGTTTGAAGTTTAGAAGTTTTTATCAAAATATGCTATGATTCAAAAGAGCAGGTGAGAAAATGAATTATCCGAATACCCTTTTAGCCACGTTTCTCGTGCGAGACAACCGGTTCATTGCCCGATGTCTCGTTGACGGTCAAGAAGTAATCGTCCATGTAAAAAATACCGGACGAGGAAAAGAGCTCTTGCACAAAGGTGCGCTTGTTACCCTGCAATATTGGGACAATCCGAAACGCAAAACCAATTACGACTTGATCTCAGTCAAGAAACAAGACCAATGGATCAACATCGATAGTCAAGTACCGAATCGTTTAGGCTATGAAGGCCTCTTGGATGGCACGATCCAGTTGCCAAATATCAAAGGGAGAATCGCGCTTTTGCGAAGGGAAGTTGTCTATAGGACATCAAAATTCGACCTTTATTTTGAAACAGATGAACAAGAAAAAGGCTTTTTAGAAATCAAGGGAATGACCCTTGAAAACAAGCAAGTCGGTGCTTTTCCAGATGCACCCACCATTCGTGGCTTGAAACACGTCAATGAATTGATCCATGCCAAAGAAGCTGGCTATTATGCGGCGGTTTTGTTTATGATCCAATTTGAAGCGGTGCAAATCGCCACGATCCATCGACAGATGCAACCGGATCTGGCCACTAAAATCGCTGAAGCGCAAAGCAAGGGTGTCGAAGTGTTTGCCTATAATTGCCAAGTAAACCAAGGGATGATCACGGTCAAAGAACCAATCCCTTTTGATTTGAATGTCGTCTTTGACGACCCTAATCTATAGAAGAAAGAAGGAAAAAACATGATTCATTTAGGGATTATCGGCACAAATTGGATCACCGATCAATTTGTACAAGCAGCCCACGAAACCAAACGCTATCAATTGGTTGCCGTATACTCAAGAAAGTTAGCAACGGCACAACGTTTTGGAGAAAAATATGGGGATATCGAGTATGCGACCGATCTGGACACTTTTTTTGGCTTAGCTCATATGGACACGGTCTACATCGCGTCTCCGAATAGTTTGCACTTTGAACAAGCCAAGCAAGGTATTTTAGCAGGAAAAAATGTCATTGTGGAGAAGCCAGCCTTTTCAACGCCTGAGGAAATGGCGGAGATCATCGAATTGGCAAATCAGCAACAGGTATTATTCTTTGAAGCAGCTCGCAACATCCATGAAGCAAGTTTTTCTACTGTAGCCGAATTCTTACCGACACGCGGTGCCATTCTTGGGGCGAACTTTTCTTATATGAAATATTCGTCTCGTTATGACGCTGTACTAGCTGGGGAGGAACCAAATATTTTTTCTCCACATTTTTCTGGCGGTGCCTTAGCGGATTTGGGCGTCTATCCGATTTATGCGGCGGTCGCTTGGTTTGGCAAACCGCAAGATGTTCATTATTTTGCCCGTAAATTACCGACTGGTGTAGATGGTATCGGGACTGCAGTGTTGCGCTATGCTGACTTTGATGTCACAATCCAAACAGGAAAAATCGCTGATTCAGAGTTGCGTTCAGAAATCTATTTTGAAGACGGTACATTAGACCTAAATGCCGTCAATGCCATCGAAGAAGCCGCATTTTATGAGCGAAAAACAAAACAAACCCAGGCATTAGCAGTAAGTGCTTTAGAAAACCCGATGATCGAAGAAGCACAAGACTTTGCAGACATCATCGAAAACAAAAATGATCCCCAACAAGGACAACGGTATGAGGAATGGGTGGAACTTGCTCGCAGTGTCAACGAAACCATCGCTCTTATGCGTAAACAAGCAGGCATCATTTTTGATGCAGATAAAAAATAAGGAATGGAACATTTATGACAGTATTTGAATTGACACAATTGCCAGACATCTGGCAGGAAAAATGGCAAGCGGCAGGGTATCACGCACCGTCCTTGATCCAAGAGAAAACCTTTGGCCCTTTAAAAGATGGTGAGTCTGTCATTGGAGTCTCACCGACCGGTTCTGGTAAAACATTGGCGTACCTCTTGCCACTGTTAACAAAAGTCGAGGTAAAGCAAGGCAATCAGTTGCTGATTTTGACTTCTTCACAAGAATTAGCGATGCAAGTCACAGAAGTGGCCCGAGAATGGGCCCAAGCCATTGGTTTGACCGTTCTGCCGCTAATTGGTGGCGCAAGTACAAAACGCCAAGTGGAAAAACTGAAAGACAAGCCCGAGGTCTTGATTGGCACCCCAGGCCGAGTGTTAGAATTGATCAAAGCAAAAAAAATCAAGACCCAGCAGTTGCAATCGTTGGTATTAGATGAGGTTGACCAATTATTGAAAGAAGGGGCCTTCACACTGGCTGCCAAGATCAATCAAACATTGCCAAAACAAATCCAGCGTAGTTTCTTTTCAGCAACCGCTAACGAAGTGATTGATGAGATTCGACCATTGGTGACAAAAGAGCCGCTGATCATTGATGTTACCCAAGAAGATCAGAGCAAAGGCGTGATCCATCACTACTATTTGAATTATCCGCAACGACGAATCGTGGATGCTTTAAGGCGCTTTGCTCATTTACCAAGCTTTCAAGCCTTGGTTTTCTTCAATGAATTAAGCGCAATGGGAAATGCAGAAGAAAAACTGCTGTTTCACGGCTTGCCGGTGGCATCATTAGCATCTGACCAAAACAAACTTGCCCGAAAAGGCGCACTGGAGAGCTTCCGTCAAGGAAAACTAGTAGAATTATTGACGACCGATGTCGCCTCTCGCGGCTTAGATGTGGTGGATTTGCCTTATGTCATCAATACGGAAGTCCCGTTAGAAAAAGAATCCTATCTGCACCGGGCAGGACGTGTTGGACGAATGGGCAAAGAAGGAACCGTCGTCACGATCGTTCAAGACCATTCGTTGAAGGATTTGAAAAAAATCGCGAATCAATTGTCCATAGAACTCAAGGAAGTCTATCTGCATGGGGGACAATTACACACAGAAGCACCTGTTATCGAAAAGGAAAGCAAGAAAGAAACGAAAATAGTAAGTGTGCAGAAAATTTCCAAGAAAACATCTGAAAAATTACACACTCCTGTTAAAAAGACCAAGAAAAAGACGAAAAAGCAAAAAGACAAAGGAAAAAGACGCCATTGAGCGTCTTTTTGTGTTACCATTAACGTTGTTTATTATTAGTGTGTAAAAAAATGAGGAGGCTATCGAATGAATTCGCGAAAAGAAGAGATTTTTCAAACGATCGAACTGCATAAGCAAGGGTTGACCGCAGTTGACGTCGCTAAAATCTTACAAATCGATCGCAGCAATGCAAGCCGTTATCTCAGTGAGCTTTATAAAGAAAAGAAAATCGGCAAACGTTCCGGCCGTCCGGTCGTTTATGAGCCATTAGAAGAAACGGTGCATGTGGATGTTTCCTCTGAAGTGAGTTTTGAAAGTCTTGTTGGGGTTCAAGCTTCTTTAAAAGTAAGTATCCAGCAAGCCAAAGCAGCAATTTTATATCCGCCTAGAGGACTCCATACCATTATTTTTGGAGAGACAGGTACCGGTAAATCCCTATTTGCCGAATGTATGTATCACTTTGCGGTTGAATCAAATATGTTAGAAAAAGATGCTCCTTTCGTATCGTTTAATTGTGCGGATTATGCACAAAATCCGCAGTTGTTGTTTGGTCACATCTTTGGCATCAAAAAAGGGGCCTACACAGGTGCTGCAGAAGATAGTCCAGGACTTATGGCAAAAGCCGATGGCGGCATATTGTTCTTGGATGAGATCCATCGACTGCCGCCAGAAGGCCAAGAAATGCTCTTTACCTTCATTGACAAAGGGATCTACCGCCCATTAGGGGAAAGCAACCAAGTTCATGAAGCCGCCGTGCAGATCATTGGTGCCACCACTGAATCATCAGAAACCTTTTTGACGACCTTCAATCGGCGAATTCCCATGGCTATTACTTTGCCAAATGTGGAAAGTCGTTCGCTAGATGAACGGTATGAAATCATTTCCTTGTTTATCAAGCAAGAGGCGACCCGTCTAAATCAGCGGATCGATGTCGAGCGAGATGCGATATTGGCCTTTATGCTCTATGATGCAGAAGGCAACATCGGTCAAATCAAGCGAGACCTGAAACTCGTCTGTGCGAAGGCATTCTTACATTATCGGACCTATGGGAAAAAACACCTCCTGATTCGAAAAGGCGATTGCTCACTGCAAGTTCAAAAAGGGCTGTTGAAGATCAAAGAAATGTCAGAACGCTTGGATCGGTTTTTAGATGGCAAAGGCGACTTTCTGAGTTTCGAACCCGGCGACCCAGATGTTGTCTGGTCTCGTGATCCGCAACGGAATATGCAGGTGTACAATGAGATCGAAGAAAAAGTCAGCACACTGATTGAAACCGGTGTAGCCAATGTAGATTTAGAAAACTTGATCTCTAAGGATGTGGATGCCTACTTTGAAAAATATGTCGAAGAATTGATCCAAAACCCTGTTCATAAAGAGTTGATTCCAGAAGACATTTGGAAACTGACCAATGTTCTTTATGACTTGGCAGGTCAGAGGTTAGATCGAACTTATAGTGAAAAAGCCCGTTTTGCCTTTGCGTTGCATTTGCAAAGTACGCTGGAACGTGTTAAAGAGGGACATATGATCGTTCATCCGGATTTGAACACAATTAGAAAAAACTTAAAATCCGAATTTCAAGTGGCAATGGATTTATCGACGATCATTGAAGAGGAACGTCATGTCGAGATCCCATTTGATGAAATCGGCTTTATCAGTATGTTTTTAGCGATTCAAGTCAAACAGCCTTCGCCATTGCCCCTTGAAAAAATCGAGATCATTGTCTTGATGCATGGTAAGGCAACTGCCAGTAGTATGCTGGAGACAGCCCAAGAGCTGCTGGAGACCGACCATGGCAAGGCAATGAATATGTCTTTGGATATGGAAGTCGGGCAAATGTATGACCAGCTGTTGAATTATATCAATGAAAACAAAGAGAAGATGAGCAATGGCTTATTGCTTTTAACCGATATGGGCTCCCTCAATTCATTTGCGAATTTGATTTCCGAAGAGACGGGGATTCGTACGAAAGCTATTTCGATGGTCAGCACGATGATTGTTTTAGAAGCTTTGCGGATGGCAGAGAGTGGGCGCAGTTTAGAAGATATCTACCAAAACATTCAGCGTTCTTTTGAAACCATCGTACAAGAACAGTTCCGTACGGTTCGTGAAGCAAAAGGAAATAAAAAGGCAGTCATCGTTACTTGCTTTACTGGGGAAGGTGTCGCTGCCAAACTTTATCAACGAATTTATCCCGTCGTCGATCAATCAAAAGTCGAGATCATCCAAATGCAATTTATTGAAAAAGAAACCTTCAAAAAACATATTGACGGCTTGCTAGAAGAATATGAGATCAAAGCTATTGCCGGCACCGTCGAGATCGATTATCAAAACATTCCGTTTTTCTCCGCCTATGATGTTTTTGATGACAATCGCTTGAATGTGCTAAAACGAATCGCTTCAGATGAAGTGCCGATCGAAAAGATCGTGCGTTCATTGGAAAATACGATAACTCATGTTGGGTCCGTCTATCATCTGATCGAAAGCCTGCAACGAATCGTTCATCAGATTCAAAATCAATTGCATGTGATTGTAGAACCAACCGTCGATGCAGGATTAGTCATTCATTTAGCCTTTTTGGTAGAAAGTTTATTGAAGAAGGAGCCTTCCCGTACTTTCGTCAACTTAGCTACTTTCCAAAAACGGTACCGAATTGAAATGGATGTTTTACGAACCCATTTATTACAAATTGAAAAAAATTATCAAATCAAATTTTCTGAAGATGAGATCGCCTATTTAACCCAAATGTTTTTAGAAAACAAAATCAAAAATTATGATGAATCCGCACACAATTTTAGTGTGTAATGAAAAAACTGCGAGTGTGTAAACGAGAAATTGGTTCAGACCATTGATAAATAAAGGTCTGAACTTATTTTTTTTTGGCACGCTTTTTGCTTTATAGTAAAGTGTAACTTACAACAGAAAGGAGCAGATGCGCGATGGCGAAAAAAACGATTATGCTGGTTTGTTCAGCAGGAATGAGTACCAGTCTATTGGTGACAAAAATGCAAAAAGCAGCCGAAGCTAAAGGAATGGAAGCAGATATCTTTGCTGTTTCAGCTTCAGAAGCCGACCAACATTTGGAGTCAAAACCAGTCGATGTTCTATTGTTAGGACCACAAGTACGTTTCATGAAATCACAATTTGAACAAAAATTAGCACCAAAAGGCATTCCTTTGGACGTGATCAACATGGCAGACTATGGCATGATGAACGGCGAAAAAGTATTGCAACAAGCAGAAACATTAATGAACTAAGATTTTTTAGGATCGAAGTGTAAGGAGGATTTTTAAAGATGGATGAGCAAAATTTGGAAGCCATTATGGGATTGATCATGTATGGTGGTAATGCAAAAAGTGACGCAATGGAAGCAATCGCGGCAGCAAAAGAAGGGAACTTCGAATTAGCTGACCAAAAAATCAAAGATGCTGAAGCATCTCTTGTGGAAGCGCATCATTCGCAAACAGGATTGTTGACACAAGAAGCGCAAGGCAATCATATGACCGTGACATTGTTGACCGTGCATTCACAAGATCACCTAATGACGTCAATCGCATTTACCGATTTAGCGAAAGAAATCATTGATGTCTATCGACGTCTAAATAACGAATAATCTTTGAACGGATAGAAGTAGTTATTGTCGATGATTCAAAAAATCTTCTTTGACGAATAGAACTTATAGGAGGAATTAAGAATGGATGGATTAACAAGTTGGATGGAGAAGTACATTCTCCCTGTAGCTGCAAAAATTGGAGCCCAGAAGCACTTAGTTGCATTACGTGATGCCTTTATTGGAACAATGCCTGCTACTATGGCTGGTTCGATCGCAGTAATGATCAACGCGATCATTCGTGACTTACCACCGCAATTTTGGCCGAGTTATGATGCCAGTACCATTCCAGTTATTCGTGAAATTATTAGTATCAATGGCTTCGTATGGAATGGTACATTGGCTGTTGCTGGTTTAGTATTTGCCTTTTCTTGGGGATATAATCTGGCTCGTGCTTATCGAGTGAATGATCTCGCAGGTGGGATCGTTGGAGTAGCGACACTGATTCAAGGAATTGCTTTTTCATACAGCACTTCTGTGGCGACAGCTGTTCCAACAGCTTTGATGGATGAAATCAATGCTGGGTCAGCAACTTCCGGATGGTCTGCAACAGCAGATGCAATTACAGCAGGTGGATGGGGTTGGTTGAAACTCGATCATCTAAACGGAAACGCTTATTTTACCGTAATGATCATGGGGGCTATTTCAGTTATTATTTTCTGTAAATTGATGTTAGCTGATATCACTATCAAAATGCCTGATTCAGTACCGCCAGCAGTATCGAAAGCGTTCGCTGCGATTTTGCCGGCAACAATTGCCTTATATGTCATTGCTATTATTAACTTTATTGTCGGTAAACTGACTGATGGACAATTAATTATTGATCTTGTCCAAAAATATATTGCAGAACCATTCCTAGGCTTGTCTCAAGGGCTTGGTGCAGTACTGATCGTAACTGTTTTTGTTCAAATTTTCTGGTTCTTCGGAATCCATGGTCCAAACGTACTAGCTCCAGTTTTAGAAGGTATTTGGGGACAAGCGCAGTTGATCAATATCGATATTTTCCAAAAAGGATATGAAGGACAAACCGGTACTAACGCGGTTCTTGCCGCAATCGAAGATGGCAAGGCATATATGTGGGTACGCGGATCCTTTGACTCATTTGCTTGGTTTGGCGGTTCAGGCGGTACAATTGTATTGCTGATTGCTATTTTGATCCTATCAAAACGTGCGGATTATCTAACTGTTGCAAAATTGTCAATCGGACCTGGTGTGTTTAATATTAATGAGCCGGTAATGTTCGGTCTGCCAATCGTATTGAATGCGATCATGTTTATTCCGTTCATTATTGCTCCGCTAGTAGCCACTTCAATCGGTTGGTTAGCAACGTACTTTGGTTTAGTAGCACCTGTTTCACAACAAGTAACGTGGGTCGTTCCACCAATGTTGCTATCATTCTTGGCAACAGGAGCTGACTGGCGTGCCCCAATCGTAACGTTGGTATGTATGGTCGTTACATTCTTCATTTGGGCGCCATTCGTTATTTCAGCAAATAAAATTGATCCAAAACTAGGCGAATAGACCTGTAGATTGTGAGGAACTGCTATGGCTTCGCTTGAAGTAAAGCAGTTCCTCCTTTTATTATTGATTATTTAGGAGGAAAAGAATATGATTTCAATAGCAAGTGCAATGCAGCAAGATGCCATCAAAGAATTACTTGAAGGATATAACGAAGATGGAATGTCTTTTACATTCAAAGAAAAACAAGGAATTAAACTTATTTTTACTACGACAGCTTCCGATTCAGAAGCGGCGGCAAAAAAAGCAAAAGAATTGATCAAAGCACAGCCTTGGGGTTCTGTTTTATACTTTCAAGCAGTTAGTGTTTGAGTAGGTTCTCTGTGGATCAACGAATAGATAGGATGATTGAAAATGATAAAAAACGGCTTGTTTATATGTAGTATCGGTCTACTCGTAGTCCTATACAGTATGAATCCAAGTAATCAGCAGTTAGATATATTCAGTTTTACAACAGGTATTTTCTTGCTTATTTCTGGCAGTCTTCTGTTCATGAAAGGAAAGAAGAAAGCCGAAGAGTCAGATAGGAGGAAGTCTTAATGAGAATTGAAAAAGATTTATCGATTCCAGCAAATGTCTTTTACGATCAAATTATGGATTCTGTTATCTTTGACATACGAAAAGCAACTGGAAAAACACTTTCTAGAAAGCAACTGGCAGGATTTCAATATGTAAAGGAATTTTCTACTACGAGTCGTGCGAAGATCGAAATCGAAGAAATCATTGAAAATCAAGTTTATCAATTCAAAACAGAAACAACAAAAAATGAATTTGTCGCTCGCTATGAAGTAACGCCACTTGATGGAAAGAGTAGCAAAGTCATTTATACGGAAACCATGAAATCACATGGCTTCATGCAGCAATTAAATGACATGCTCTTAGGTACGATTCTAGGATATTTCAAACGCAAGCAATTTAAAAAAATGTTGAGTATGATGGAAGAAGCATATTAAGGGGTCGACTGACGCCTTTTTTGCGTTTCTTGCGTGTTTTCAAGTAGAGGAGATGAAGGAATGACAGATGTCAAAAAAATGACCGAATTTGGTTCGCAAGAAGTACTGGACTTGGTTTCTTATGCCTTTCAGTGGGAATTGAATGAACCAAATATCAAGCGCTATCGCAAGCTTGCGGAAAATTCTTGGAATTATGGTTCCTACGATGGGAATGGAAAATTGGCGAGCCAAATCATGGCAACGATTTTTGATGTGAACTTTCATGGAACGAGTTATCCGATGGCAGGGATCGGTTTTGTGGCTTCGTATCCAGAGTATCGCAGCCAAGGTCGGATCGATCGGATCATGAAACAAATCATTAAGGACTGCTATGAACAAAAAATCGTTCTTTCCTATCTGGCACCTTTCTCCTTTGCTTTTTATCGCAGATATGGGTATGAGTATACTTTTGAACGGACGGTTTATGAAGTCGATGCGCATCAATGGCCCGATGGCAAGAAAGTGAATGGAACGATTCAACGCATGAATTGGGAGGAAGCACAGCCGATCATTCACGAGATTTATCATCAATTGCCGCGCCATCAAAAGGGCGGACTGATTCGCCAACCCTGGTGGGAAGAAATCAAGTTTGTTTTGCGACGACCGTATACGTTTGCGATTTATCGCAATGAAGCAGGGGTCCCTGAAGGCTACTTGATTTACTTTATCGAGGGAGGACGTTTCGATATTCAAGAGTGGGGCTATTTGACTGCGAATGCTTACCAAGGATTTAATCGGTTTATCGTCTCCCATGCAGATTCAGTAGCACAGATTAACTATCGACCAGGGTTTGATGGGGAAGTCCTACAAGCAAACGCGGCCAAACCATTGGCTCACTACCAAGTGCGCCCGGACATGATGGCGCGCGTCATCGATGTGGAAGGGTTTCTAAAAAGTTATCCATTCACATTGAAAAAAGCCGGCGGTTTTGCCATAGAAATTCAAGGGGATGAATATGCCCCATGGAATAATGGCTGTTATGAAGTGACAATCGAAACCGCTCAGCATCAGGTCACGAAAACGACGGCTACCAAGCTGCCAAAAGCAACCTTGTCGATTCAGCGTTTTGTGCAGCTGTTCTTGCAGGCACAATCCCTCGATTCTCTGGTCTTTTTCCAGCAAATGGAAACGGAGAAGGAAGCTGCAGTGATGATTCAGGAAAACTTACCAGACGGAAAGCCGATTCTGGAAGATTATTTCTAAGCAAATCGAGGCAGAGGTATTTACTTTCCAACAAAAAAAGATTCCTTAAAAATAAGGAATCTTTTTCTTCAAAAAACGTTCCCTGCCGGAATCGAACCAGCAACTAATCCTTAGGAGGGACTTGTTATATCCATTTAACTAAGGGAACACAATAGCTATATTTTACCTGTTATTCGTGTTTCTCGCAAGATGAGAAGGAAAAGAAAGGAAGAAAAACATGGTCAAACGATTGATAAGTGCAAACTATAGTGAAATCAAAGAAATGTCGGCGCAAGAATTGAAACAATCCATTAAAGCGAGCGAAGGACGAGTAATCGTCTGTGAAACGGTGGTTCAAACCATGCCGCAAGCTGGCGATATTACCAACGCAGAAGTCGCGGCAGCTTTTGGGGCTGACTTAATTTTGTTGAATGGGTTTGATTGTTATCGCCCAGCTATTTTTGGGATGCCTGGTATCACATTGGAGCAGCTGCTTGATCCTAAACAACCGATTGAAAACCCGATTCCTCAACTAAAACAACTGATTGGACGACCTGTCGGCATCAATCTTGAGCCGATCCCAGCTACGACGGAGATGATGAGTGAAAAGATCAGCATCAGTCAAGGCCGAACAAGTTCGGTTGACACCATCAAAAAAGCCCAAGAACTCGGGGTGGACTTTCTCTGCTTTACAGGCAATCCTGGAACAGGTGTGACCAACCGAGAAATCGCTAAAGCAGTAAAATTGGCAAAAGAACATTTCTCTGGGTTGATCATCGCTGGAAAAATGCACAGTGCCGGCTCAGATGAGCCTGTGGTTGATCGAGAAGCCATCATTTCTTACGCTGAAGCTGGGGCAGATATTTTGTTACTGCCTTCCGTTGGCTCGATTCAAGGCTTTCTAGAAAAGGATCTGATTGAAGCTGTTCAAATTGCCAAACAATATGACTTATTGACGATGTCAGCGATCGGAACGAGTCAAGAAAGCGCACGTCCAGAAACGTTGCGGCAATTAGCCATTATCAACAAAACCTGTGGGGTCGATCTGCAGCATATCGGTGATGCCGGCTATGGCGGCATGGCACCGACCGAAAATATTTTTGAAACATCGGTTGCGATTAGAGGCATGCGCCATACGATCAATCGTGTCGGGCGTTCAATCAACCGTTAAATCAGAAAAAAATACTAGCGAAGGAAAGCGAAGAATCGTTCTGCTTCGCTTTTTGCATTTTTTTCGCTAAGTTAGAAAGAAAGGAGGGAACACAAAATGAAACAAGCATTGATCATTTATGGAGGTTGGGAAGGACACGCCCCAAAAGAGACCAGTCAGTTTTACCAAACGTTGCTGGAGTCAGAAGGATATCAGGTGACACTCGCCTCAGATTTTGAACCTCTCTATCATAAAGAAGAATTAAAAAGGCTGGATCTGTTGATCATGAATTGGACGCGAGGAGAATTGCCTGATGAGCCGCTGCAAAATGTCACTCAGGCTGTAGCAGAAGGATTGGGATTAGCAGGGGTTCATGGCGGTTTTGCCTCGGCTTTTCAAGCCAGTAAAGGCTGGTTGTTTATGACTGGTGGCTGTTTTTTGGCACATCCTGGCGGCTTGAAAACGACCTATAGCATCGATCTTACGACAGATCACTATATTACGGCAAATACGCAATCGATCCCTCAGTTGACGACGGAGCAATACTATTGCCTGGTTGATCCAGCCGTCACTGTGTTAGCTACCTCAACATTTGCCGCTAAAGATCATCCGAATGCAGCTAACCAAGAAGTCATACTGCCAATGATGTGGATCAAAAAATGGGGCAAGGGCAGAGTCTTTTTCCAATCCGTTGGACACAGTCTAAAAGAGCTGAAAGAGCCGACCATTCAAACTTGGACCAAACGAGGCTTTCTATGGGCCACCAGAAATACATTGACAGATCCGCTGAAAAATAGCCAGTATAGTGATTAATCAGAAAAACGAATGAGGAAATAAATGCGTGCAATCGTTTTACTTTATGGAAGAAAATAAGCATGGTACACTTTATTTGTATTTGATTAAGCAGGAGGTAATGTGGAATGGGAAAATTTGGAAAAAGTTTTTTATCGCAGGTAATATCTGACGGAATCAAAGGACCATTTGTCACGATCATGCTCAATACGCATGTCGGCCACCAGAATGTCGAAAAGGATCAAATCAAATTTAAGAACTTTGCCAAAGATGCGAAGCGCCGTTTTGAAAAAAAATACCCAGAACATGCTTGGGATCTTTTTCAAACGAAAATTGATGAACTGCTTGCAGATCAATCATTTTGGCGTAACAGTACAACAAGTGTGGCGGTGATTACCACCCCAGAAGAGGTACTGGTCCATCGGTTAAGTATTCGTGTGGATGATCAATATTACGTAGGGGAAACTCCTTATGTATTAGCTGTCATCAAAAACGCACAATTTAATTACCCATTTTATCTCTTAGCGTTGAATCGCGATTCAATGCAAGTCTATCAAGTTGAAAACAATCAAGTGCGTGAAGTCGAGTTGCCAGAAGAGGCACCGACAACGATCGAAAAAGCGCTGGGGGAAGAAATCACTGGCGGCGGCAACTTTAATTACAGTGCCCAAGGTGGCCCTAACTCAGGAGGAGAAGGCGTCGCTTATCATGGCTTTAGTGCCAAAGACGAAGAGGTCGAGATCGATCACGTCAACTACTACCAAGCAGTTGATGCATTTTTCAAGAATGATTTTTCAAACGAAGAGCATTTACCAATGTATCTTTTTGCGTTGCCAGAAAATCAAACGCTGTTTAAAAAAGTGGCAAAAACCAACTTTTTCAAAGCAGAACCAAGTATTTCTTCTTCACCAGCGTCGTTATCTTTGAAAGAGATCCAAACGTGTACGCAAAAGCTGATTGCGGAGTTGACACAAAAAGAAGTTGGGGAATACGGCAAGCTGTTGGATCGAAAATTTATTGACCAATTGGTTGATATCGTGCCTGCAGCCAAAGAAGGCCGCATCGCCAATCTGTTTGTGGCTACCTCAAATCTCGCCGATGGGTTTGGAGAAGATCCTGATACAGAGTACGATCGTCGCCAAGTGTTAAATACGCTGGCAATCGATGTTTTAGAAAACGGCGGTGAGGTATCTATCTTGGAACAAAAAGATGCCCCTGGAGAAAAAAGTTTGACGGCGATTTTGCGTTACTAAACACAGTTGCGTCGTTCATAAATAAATCGTTTCCATAAAAGAGAAGGCTGTTGCAGATCTTTAATGCAGCAGTCTTTTTGTGAATTATAAAAAAATAAAGGCGTTTTCATTTTTTTTGATTTTCTATTAGTCATAATGAAGATAATGTGCTATAATACAAAGTGTAGTTTTTGTTACGGTAAATTATGGTAGCTTGTTTCATCTTAAACATCTTCCACATTTTCACCTTATACAAGTAATTGCAAAATATGTGTATAAACACAAGGAGGATTTTTATTATGGAAACAGGTACAGTTAAATGGTTTAACTCAGACAAAGGTTTTGGATTCATCACTGCAGAAAACGGTAACGATGTATTCGTTCATTTCTCAGCTATCCAAGGCGAAGGCTTCAAAACTTTAGAAGAAGGTCAAGCAGTGACTTTCGATATCGAAGACGGACAACGTGGCCCTCAAGCGACTAACGTTAACAAAGCATAATTAGTGAATGCCTTTTAAGAGCAGCTTAGCTGCTCTTTTTTTGTGCGCGAGATATTTGCTTGCAGACAATGGAGTTGTTATACTCTTAAAAAAAGGAGGCACATTTATGGGATTGAATGAATTTATTCTCGGATTGGCTAATTTAGAAAAGATCCAACGAGCGCCGGGTTTTTTTAAGTTTACTGAGCACAGTGTAGCTGCTCATTCATTTCGAGTAACTATGATTGCCCAGACCTTAGCTGATATCGAAGAAAAGGCGGGGAATCAAGTCAACTGGCAAATTCTCTACGAAAAAGCCTTGAATCATGATTACACCGAACGTTTCATCGGTGATATCAAAACGCCGGTCAAATATGCGAACAAAGAATTGCGGGCAATGTTATCAACCGTTGAAGAAAAAATGACCGATGCCTTCATCGAAGAAGAAATTCCAGGAAGCTTTCAAGCAACTTATCGCAGACGCCTAGCGGATGGCAAAGACAACAGCCTTGAAGGGCAGCTATTAGCAATTGCGGATAAGATCGATCTTTTGTATGAATCTTTTGAAGAGATCTCAAAGAGCAACCCAGATAAAGTATACAAAGAAATGTTTCGAGAGGCCGTTTTAACTGTCAAAGAGTTTCAGCATCGTCCGTGTGTCACTTATTTCTTTGAAGCCATTTTTCCAGAGTTACTAAATGCAGATTTTTATGGCAAGACTGCCTTTCTAGAAGAAATCGCGGCTTTGGTGGAAAAATAACCAAAACGAAAAAACGAAAAATCAAGAAATGATTCATCTCAAGGGCTTCAATGAAACAAGTGAGGGGATCAGGTTTGATTTTTCGTTTTTTTGTTGGATTAAAGTAAAGATTCCGCTCCATCAATATAGACTTCCGTTCCAGAAATATTGCCCGCAGCCTCTGAAGAAAGAAAAAGCACAAGGTTGGCGACTTGTTCTGGCACGCCTGTTTCTTGCTTTAATGGTCGAGAACGTTCTGGATATTTGACGGGGATCTCAACGCGAGCAACTTCTTCTTCAATTTCTGTGTTGGCATCGATATTCGTTGCGATCGCCCCAGGACAGATAGCATTGACCCGAATATTATAACCGGAAAGTTCCAGCGCAGCCATTTTTGTAAAGGCAACTTGTCCTGCCTTAGATGTACTATAAGCTGTCGCACCAAAATTGCTAAAGATGCGGTTTCCATTGACTGAACTCGTAATGACAATGCTGCCACCGTTTGTTTTCATAAAGGGAATGGCCGCTTTGACGGTAATAAAGGTACTGCGTAAATTTGTGTTGATCGTCTGATCCCATTCTGCCACCGTCAGCTCTTCGATCGGTGTCCAGGTACCGTTGATGCCGGCATTGACATGGAGTACATCAAGTCCACCTAGTTCTTCCACAAGACCACTCATTGCTTCTTGCAGCTTATCCGCTTCGGTGACGTCAACCGCTCGATAATGGGCTTGTGCGTCATAGTCAGCAAGAAACTCCTGCAGCTCTTTCTCATTGCGATCAATCAACCCAACAAGTGCGCCCTGGGCTAGAAATTGTTCTGCCACTGCTTTTCCAATTCCTGAAGCAGCCCCCGTTACAATCACTCGTTTGTTTTTGAAATCATTCATTTTTTTCGCCTCCTTATAGTAAATTATAAAAAAGATCCCTTTTTTTGTCGAAAAAAGCGATCAGTGACCAGCAAAAAACTCTTTCAGATGGGACACGCGAACGGTTAGCTTTCTAGTTTTACCTCCTGAGAACCCTTGTATCTAGTGGGAAAACAGATGTAATCGCCATTGATTTTGTAGTATAATGCAGACAGTGTGCAAGGAGGAATACAATGAAACCCATATACGCTGTGGTGGATCTTGAAACAACAGGAACCGATTCGACGGTTGATCGAATTATTCAATTTGGCTGTGTCTTAGTCCAAGATGGCAAGATCATCAATCGTTTTGCCGCAGATATCAACCCTGACCGCAGAATTTCTAAGCAAATTCAACGATTGACACACATCACAAACCAACAAGTAAGCAAAGCGCCATATTTCGAAGACGTAGCTGATACGATCTATAACTTACTCAGTAACACGATTTTTGTGGCGCATAATATTTATTTTGATTATCATTTTTTAAGCAATGAATTTGTGCGTTGCGGGCTGCCACCTTTATCACTTCCCGGAATCGATACGGTGGAATTGGCACAAGTGTTTTTACCAACAGAAAGCAGCTTTCGTTTAGGTGACCTAGCAGACAGCATTGGCTTTCGTCATGATAACCCGCATCAAGCAGATAGTGATGCAGAAGTGACCGCAGCTTTATTTTTGTATATCGAAGCGATCATGCGAGAACTGCCACGGACGACCCTTAAACAAATTGCGCTTTTAAGCGGTCAAATGGGTATGCAAACGAGTGACTATATCCATGGGATCTTAAAAGAAAAAGGACCAGAGTTGGCGGAAGATTTCGAAGTGATCGACGGCGTCGTCCTGCGAAAAAAAACTGTTCCGCTTTTTGAAGCCACGCATTTTCAAGAAACGTATCCGAAAGTAAAAACGGAAAAAGAACAGCGCTTTGGCCAGCACTTAGTCTATCGGAAACAACAAGCACGCTTGATGAATGCAGTGTATACGCATTACACCCAGCCAGAGAAAAATCTGATCATTGAAGCAGAAACAGGCATGGGGAAAACCATTGGTTACTTGTTTCCAGCCGCCTATTTAGTGACACCAGAAAATCCGTTGATCGTTAGTACCTCTTCAATTCTATTGCAAAATCAAATCATCAACAAAGACATTCCTTTGGTAAACCAAGTACTGCAGCAACCTTTGCAAGCAGTTTTGGTCAAAAGTCATCGTCATTACATTGATTTGCAGCGTTTTAAAGCGACCCTTGATCAACCGATAGAGCAAAAGCAATATGCGCAATACCAAATGGGGATCTTAGTTTGGCTGACTAAAACAGAAACGGGGGATTTCGATGAATTGAACTTGGTTCGACTTGATCATCCTTTATTTACCGACATCCGCCATCGCGGCGTTGCTTTTTTAGCCAAAGATCAACCCTTCTATGAACAAGATTTTGTTCGACATTTATATAAGCGGATGGCGCAAAGCAATGTTTTGATCGTCAACCATGCCTTTTTGATGCAGGAAAACCGGCGAGCGCAGCCACTGTTGCCAACGAGTGATTACTTATTGATTGATGAAGCCCAACAGTTGCCGCAGCAAGCAGAAGGCTTTAGTCAACATGTCTTTGACTCTGCTCACTTCAAGCGGCAGTTTTTACAGCTAAATGAAGAAGGGCTATTTGAAGAAATTGCCCAAATCATTACCGAGGATGACTTTCTGCAACGGATGTTCTCGTTGTATCGAAACGCGTTGTCGATCTTGGTCGAAACACAAGAACAGTATTTTCGCAGTTTGTCGATCGATGCGCCAGAGCTACAAGTCGTGCACCATGACGACCTCTATGATGGCACGTTAGAACAAGACAAGCTGCATCAGAAATTGAGCCTTTACTATCAAGAAATCAATGAGATCCAACAACAGTTGCGTCAGCGATTCGAGTTGACCAATGATCGGTGGTATGCAAGACAACGAATCGTGATTGCTCGTTTGTTTGATTTCTTTGGTCAAATGGAAACCCAGGAACAAACGGTGACCGCATGGTTGACTTGGTGGCATCCTCGTTACGTTCATTGGTTGAAAAAGCATCCCCAGTCAGGAAATGCTGTGATTGAATTAGCTGATCTAGAAGGGCATTCGATCGTGGAAAGCACGTGGTATCAACGCTATCAGCACATCATTTATCTTGGGGGGACATTGAAGATTCCAGGAAATAAAGAATATTTTGCCCATCAGATTGGCTTGACCGATGTGCCAGTCAAAACGATTCCCGCTTTTTATGACTACAGCAAACAAACTCGACTCTATGTAGTTAAAAAAGGACTCTCGATCCAACAAGCATCAGCTGCCGAATACGCGGATTATTTAGTCGAAGCGTTAGTCCCAATTTTGTTTGACAATCCGCAACCAGCGCTTGTGTTGTTTACGGCGCACGAAACTTTGAAAAATGTCTATGATCGATTGAATAAAAAAGCCCTGCATTACGGCAGAGAAATCGTTGCTCAAGGAACTGGCGGAACCCGTGAGAAAATCTTAAAGAAATTTTTATTAGCGGAAAATGGCATCTTATTAGGGACTAGCAGTTTTTGGGAAGGGGTCGACCTACCAGGTCAGGCCTTGAAGATCGCTGTGGTGACTCGCTTACCTTTTGAGAATCCTAAGCAACCTATGGTCCAAGCACGGCATGCCTTCTTGGAAGCAGAAGGCATCGATTCTTTCAAAGAAGATGCCTTACCTAAAGCGATTCTACGGCTACGCCAAGCGTTGGGGCGCTTGATCCGTTCTGAAGAGGATACAGGCGTGATGGTCGTCCTTGATCGACGCTTGTTATCAACGAAGTATGGCAAACGGATGGTCAAAGGTCTACCTAAAAACTTACCTCTGATTGAAGCTAGTCCAACCGAAATTGCCGAAGATATTCAACATTTTTTTGCGCAAGAGGAAAAAGCGGCGGTTGATTTTGAAAAATGAGTCGAACATCTGATATAATGAGTTTTATTTAAGATTGGAGTACGAAGTGTGAAAACAAAAGACAAAGAACATCGGCGAGTGATTATTTTGCTGAGTGCGATCACGGTTTTACTGGTCGTTATTCTCTTCGCTTCTATTTTCTATCTCCGTTCTTCTCGTCCAATGCGGCAAGCAAGAAACGAAGCGATCGAAATAGCAGAAAGATACACCGATTTAGCAGAGGTCGAACAATTTTATTGGTTCACCCGTGAGGAAACATCTTTTAGCATTGTTGGAAAAGATACGAATAACAATGAGATCGTCGTGATCATTCCTAAAAGCGGCGAAAAGGTTTCCGTTTTTAATCAAGGGGATGGATTGACGGAAGCACAGGCCAAGGCCTTCGTTCGCGACAACCATCAAGGGCAGGAAATCCAAAAAGCAGCATTGGGTATTTTTAAAGGCGAGCCCGCTTGGGAAGTCATGACTAAAGACGACCAAGGCCGCTTGAACTATTATTTGATTGGTTTCAAAGATGGAGAAGAAATCAAAGCGGTCACTGAACTATAAAAAGGCGCTTTTGATAGACAGAAATTTGGATCGTAGGAAGGATGATAAACATGGTACTTTCAAAAAGAGCAGAAAAATTAGAACCCTCCGCTACGTTAGCGGCATCTGCTAAGGCAAAAGCATTAGCAGACCAAGGTGTAGACGTATTAAGTCTAACCGTCGGTGAGCCCGACTTTATTACCCCGAAGAACATTCGCCAAGCAGCGATTGCAGCGATTGAGAGCGGCAAAGCTAGTTTTTATACAGCAACTGCTGGGATTCCAGAGCTAAAACAGGCGATTCTTGCTTATATGAAAGAGTTTTATGGTGCTGACTATGATTCAAACCAAGTGATCGTGACAGATGGCGCGAAATTTGCTTTGTATACGTTGTTTCAAGCGCTTCTTGATGAAGAGGATGAAGTACTTATTCCAGTTCCTTACTGGGTCAGTTATGCGGAACAAGTCCGTTTAGCAGAAGGGACACCTGTGTTTGTTGAAGCTAAGCAATCAGCAGATTTTAAAGTTTCTGTTGCTCAATTAGAAGCCGCTCGTACAGAGCAAACGAAAGCCATCATTTTAAACTCGCCTGCCAACCCAACAGGGGCGATATACTCAAAAGAAGAATTAACGGCAATCGGCAACTGGGCAGTGGAAAATAATATTTGGATCATAGCGGATGATATCTATGGTCGTTTGGTTTATAACGGCAATACCTTTACATCAATCGCTAGTCTATCAGAAGAGATCCGCAAACAAACCATCGTGATCAACGGCGTTTCTAAAACCTATTCTATGACTGGGTGGCGGATCGGATTTGCTGTCGGCGATGCAAAAATCATCAAAGCGATGGTCGATATCGCTTCCCAAGCTACCAGCAACCCGCCGGCTGCTAGCCAATACGCTGCAGTTGAGGCACTGACTGGTAATCAAGAATCGATCGAAGTGATGCGTCAGGCCTTCGAAGAACGCTTGAACAAACTATATCCGCTAATTGCCGCTATTCCTGGTTTTCAGGTGACGAAACCCCAAGGCGCTTTTTACTTGTTCCCAAATGTCAAAGAAGCCATGACAATGTGCGGCTATCAAACCATTGATGCCTTCGTAGAAGCTTTACTAATGGAAGCCCACGTGGCAGTAGTGACTGGTGCTGGTTTTGGCACACCGGATTATTTACGGATCAGCTATGCAACTGATTGGGACACGTTAGCGGAAGCTACCAAACGAATCCATGATTTTGTTGAAAAGAAGCGCCAAAAAGCTTAAAATGCTCTATGGTGCCTTTATTAATTAGATAGGAGAGAATCAAGTGGAATCTATTCAAATTTTAGATGCAAAAAAACACGTTGGCGAAACCGTTCAAATCGGAGCATGGGTTGCTAACAAACGTTCTAGCGGCAAGATCGCCTTCTTACAACTTCGCGACGGAACAGCGTATTTCCAAGGAATCGTTGTAAAAAGTGAAGTAGGTGAGGAAGTTTTCCAATTAGCGAAAAATTTAAATCAGGAAACTGCCGTACTGGTCACTGGGGAAATCAGGGAAGACAGCCGCTCAAAATTTGGCTATGAAATTGGCATTTCTGGTTTAGAAGTTGTTGGGGAAAGCCATGATTACCCAATCACACCAAAAGAACACGGAACAGATTTCTTGATGGACCATCGTCATTTATGGTTGCGTTCCTCAAAACAACACGCCATCATGCAAATCAGAAACGAAATCATCCGGGCAACGTATGAATTCTTCAACAAGAATGGCTTCATCAAAATCGATCCACCGATCCTAACCGGATCAGCACCAGAAGGAACGACCGATTTATTTGAAACCAACTATTTCGATCAAAAAGCATATCTATCTCAGTCCGGTCAATTGTACATGGAAGCTGCCGCTATGGCGTTTGGCAAAGTCTTTTCTTTTGGACCAACCTTCCGTGCCGAAAAATCAAAGACACGTCGTCACTTGATTGAATTTTGGATGATTGAACCAGAAATGGCCTTTATGCACCAAGAAGAAAGTTTAGAAGTCCAAGAGCAGTACGTGGCATTCTTAGTGCAAAATGTGCTCGATAACTGTGACTATGCGTTAGACGTCTTAGGTCGTGACCGTGAAGTCTTGAAAAAATACACCAAATTACCATTCCCACGAATCTCTTACGATGATGCAGTGGAATTATTACAAAAGAACGGCTTTGATGATATTCAATGGGGCGATGACTTTGGCTCACCACATGAGACCTTTATTGCCAATTCATTCGATCAGCCCGTCTTTATCTTAAACTATCCAAAAGCCATCAAACCTTTCTATATGAAGCCACATCCAACGAGAGAAGATGTCGTGATCTGTGCCGATATGATCGCACCAGAAGGCTATGGCGAGATCATAGGTGGTTCTGAACGTGCCATCGATCATGAATACCTCCTAGAGCAAATCCGCGCCCATGGCTTGGACGAAAACGAATACTCATGGTATTTAGACCTACGCAAGTACGGCTCAGTTCCTCACACCGGCTTTGGACTTGGACTAGAACGGACCGTTACCTGGTTATCAGGAATCGAGCACGTAAGAGAATCCATTCCGTTTCCACGGTTGTTGAATCGGATTTATCCGTAAAAAAGATAAAAAGTCAGCTTGATTTGAAGCTGACTTTTTTTGATTTCTTAAATGTGATGAATAAGATTACTGCTCATTGACTGATGCTAATGAAAGAAAAGCTCAAAAACAGTTAGAGTAATATAACGGTTTTGTTACAATTATTTTCTTTTCACTAATAATCATGTAAAATAAGAACTAATGTGAAAATAGAGGGTAATTATGAAAAAAAATTTTTTTGTTTCATTATCAAAAGAAGTATATTTATTTTTAGTTCGTCTTTGTTCCTTAGGGAAAAGGCGTAAAAATGATAAAATCATTTTTCTTGTCAGTTTTCCTTCAACAAGCAACTACGTTTTGGAAGCTCTGGCTGAAGCCTATGGTGATCGACTGATAATTTGTTACACCAGAAATGCGCGACAAATGGTTTCAGTATTTGAGAAACAAGGATTTAAGAGCTATCTTGTGGATTCCTTTGCAATCCTTTGTTTAAAAGTCATACCGATACTAAAGAAGTCAAAATTGATCATTTGTGATAATTACTTTGCTTTTTTGGGTGGTATGATATTAGATAAACAAACGAATGTTGTTCAAATTTGGCATGCCAATGGAGCAATTAAAAAGTTTGGTCTTCAAGCACAGTATGCAAAAAATGCTGCTCCTGCGGATCGTCGGCGCTATCAGAAAGTTTATAATAAATTTACTCATTTTGTAGTAAGTTCACCCACAATGGCAACGATTTTCAAGGATAGTTATAATATTGATCCGATCTTTCTAAAGTTCGGCTATCCATTAACTGATTATTACTATCAATTAGATGATGAAACAATAACTTATCAAAAAAACGCTTTGCTAGAGGATATGAACAAGAAAATCGCTCTTTATTTACCTACCTACAGAGAGAATACCGATGATAATAATCCCTTAGATTTTGATTCTATATCAAATCAATTGAATGAAGATTGGGCATTATTCATTCATCCACATCCACATGATAAAAAGATGATAGAATTAGCAAACCAATACCCAGAATATTTTATTAAAGATGATAAGGACTACGATTTAAAAAATTTAATAGCAATGGCGGATTGCTTGATTACAGACTATTCTTCAGTACCTTTTGAATATTCTTTAGTAAACCCTCGTGGGAAGATCATTTATTTCTGTTATGATTTTGAACTGTACGATGAAATTGTCGGAATTCAAGAAGAGTTTAAGAAAGATATAGGTTCTTCCATTGTGAAATCCTCCGAGGAACTTTTTTCCAGTATAGAGACGATGGGAAATGAGGATTTGTCAGATTTTAACCAAACTTGGAATACGTATGTTTCCGGGCGCGCCATTGACTCTTTTTTAGAATGGATTGATAAGCAATATGAAATCTGAAAATATAATGGGCGTTTTAGTTGATCCAATCACTTATGGAGAAGTGGTGGATGATTTGGCACGCTACATCGATAGTGATAAGAAAATGACTATCATTAGTGTAAATCCGCAGATTATTACTGAAAGCAGAAAATACCCAGATATTGTAACGTTTATCAATCAGAGTACCCATCGGATACCTGATGGCGTCGGAGTGGTACTTGTTTCAAGATTAACTGGCGGAAAGATAAAAGAAAGAGTTACTGGTTACGATTTAATGGTAAGATTGCTAGGTTACGCAAATGAAAATAAAATGAGTGCTTTTTTTTATGGCGCAAAACCTGAAGTGTTGACTGATGCACTAAAAAATATTAATAATCAGTATCCCGACCTAACAATTGCAGGAGCGATAGACGGTTATACGACTCTGGGTGATGAGGCAATTGTCAATCAAATAAACGCTGTGAAGCCCGATTTTGTTTTTGTGGCGCTAGGGTTCCCCAGACAAGAACGGTGGCTTGCCCAAAATATGAATGCGATACACGCTTCTGTTTTTCAAGATGTTGGTGGGAGCTTTGATGTTTTGAGTGGTCATGTAAAAAGAGCCCCTAATTTTTTTATAAACCTTCACTTAGAATGGTTGTATCGCTCGTTAAGTAATCCGACCAGATTAGGAAGAATTGCGCAATTGCCTGTTTTTTTAGTTAAAAGTATCTATTGGAAGCTGGTGAATAGAAGTGATCAAAAGAATAATTAGTTTTTTTTATCGAATACTATTTAATTTTATAGCATCTATTTTTCCAGTAAAAAAACAAATGGTTATATTCGAAAGTTTTAACGGGAAAATTCCTTCTGATAATCCTTTAGCGATCTATCAAGAGATGATACAATCGATTGATTTTGCAGATTGGACTTTCTACTGGAGTATAAAAAAAGAAAGTTTGTCAGAAGCGAAAGAAAAATATCCTGAAATGTTTTTTATCTCACGTTTTTCCTTTAAATGGCTTTTGTTAATGCCAAGGGCTAGTTTTTGGATCTTTAACTCCCGTTTATCTGAATGGCTTAAAAAAAATAAGCAGACAATTTATTTGCAAACGTGGCATGGTACGCCCCTTAAAAAATTAGGAGCAGATATTGATAACGTGGTTATGCCAAATACTGATACGCAAAAATACAAAGCTGGCTTCTACAAAGAAAGTAATCGGTGGGATTACTTGATTGCCCCAAATGAGTATTCAAAAAATATCTTCAAGACGGCGTTTGGTTTTGAAAATACTTTCTTAGATATTGGTTATCCAAGAAATGATGTTTTAGTACGTTTCAAAGATGATGATAATACAATTAGTCAGCTTAAGAAAAAAATTATTGGAGATAGAAAAGGGCATGTTCTATTATATGCACCGACCTGGCGGGACGATTATTTTATTTCAAAAGGAAACTACAAGTTCTTTATGCCATTTGAATTGAGTCAACTTACTTCTAGAATGAATAAAGACGATACATTGATAATTCGACCGCACTATTTAGTCAAAGAATCTATTGTAATAGATGGCTATGAAGACCAAATCAAAATATGTTCGGATGAGGATATTAATGAGTTATATTTAATTAGTGACTGTCTCATAACGGATTATTCTTCTGTAATGTTCGATTATTTGATATTAAAAAAACCGTTGATTTTCTATCCATATGATTTAAATCATTATGAAAATGGAATCCGAGGATTTTACTTCGATTATAGTGAAGTACCAGGATCTATCTGTTTAGATGAACAATCATTCTACCAGGTTATAGAAAAATTTTGTCGTCAAACTATTGATTCAGAATGTTCGGATACGAAATATCTAGAATTCTATAATAAATTTTGTTCTTGGGAAAATGGTGATGCTGCTAATAAGGTAGCTGAACTGATCAAAGAATGCAATATAAGGGGATAACACATGAGTGCTTTAAGTAATGTGAAAACGATATTAAGTAAAGTAGTGACTAGTTTTGTTTCAGAAAATGGCAAAATTGCCTCATACTATATAAAAGCGAGTAAAAAGAAAATACAAAAGAACACGATCCTTTATGAAGTTCGAGATGGGCAATCAATCGTAGATTCTCCCTACGCAATGTTTATGCATTTAGTAAAAGATCCCGAATATGCTCATTTTCATCATATCTGGGTTATCAACGACTTAAATTATCCCACAGTAAAACGTATTAAGGCAGAATTCGACAATGTTGAATTTGTAGAAAGAAACTCAAAAAGATATTTGCTTTGGCTGGCAACAGCAGAGTATCTAATTAACAATGCTACTTTCCAGTCAATTTTCTTAAAGAGAGAAGGTCAAACATACATAAATACTTGGCACGGAACGCCTTTGAAATATATGGGATTTGACATTCCTGGAAATCCAGCCCATTCTCAAAATGTTGTACGAAATTTTTTAATGGCTGATTACATCTTGTCACCTAACTCACATACAACAGAGATTTTCTCAAAAAGTTATCGTTTAGATGGCTTATTTCCTGGAACGATTTTAGAAGGCGGATATCCAAGGATCGATAGGACGAATACTATCAATCGAGAAAGTATAAAGAAAGAGTTAAAGAAGCTAAACTTAACTTATAATGATCGTTTACCTACAATTTTATATACACCGACTTGGAAAGGATCATCCATCTTAAATCCCTCGAATGATAAAGAGCAGATCGTTAAAGAAACCATTTTTTTGAAAGAACATTTTAAAAATCAGTACAATGTATTGGTTAAAGTACATCCATATATTTATCGTGAATTAAGTAGAGATGAAGAGATTCGCTCAATACTTATTCCGGACTACCTAGATCCTAATGAAGTTTTGTCTATTGTTGACTTATTAATAACAGATTACTCTAGTATATTTTTCGACTTTTTAGTAACTGATAAACCAATTATTTTTTATGTTTGGGATCGAGACTTATATGAAGTGGATAGAGGAATGTATTTAAAAGAAAGTGATTTACCAGGACCAGTTGCTGAAACAATAGATGATCTTATTCGGTTAATAGAAACAAAAGCGTATTCTACTGAGCAACATCGGGAATGTTACCAATTGATGAAAGAGAAATTTTCCAAATATCAAGATGGTAAAGTTACAAAAAGATACATCGAAAGAATATTTAATAATAAAAGAACGAAAAGAATTGAAGAAGTTATTCTAAGAAACGATTTAAATAAGCTTATTATTTATCCTGGCGGAATGAAAAATAATGGTATCTCAACTAGTTTTATCAATCTTACCAATAATCTAGACTTCAATAAGTATGATGTTTCCATTATCCTCAACAAACCAGTTTCCGACGAAGAAATCAGTAATTTAAATAAAATCAATGAAAATGTTCGAATGCTTTTTCGTCCTGGAAGGACCCTTTATTCGAGAAGTGAAATATTGAGAGACTTATTTATTCAGGCGTTCACTTCGAAAAAAGTATGGCGTTTTGTCCTTCCGAAACAAGCGTACAAGAGGGAAGCAACTAGAATAGTTGGGAATGTTCATTTTGATGCTGCGATTGATTTTAGTGGCTATAGTTTTTTCTGGGCAAAAACTATAGCGTTTATGAACAGCGATAAGAAAATTATTTTCCAACACAATGATTTATTAAGTGATTCAAAAAAAATAATCAATGGAAAAGCCCCACACAAGAAAAATTTACCAGCTGTTTTTTCAATATATTATCTTTATGACCGCATCTTAAGCGTATCGAAAGAGACTATGGAAGTTAATAGACGAAACTTAAGAAGATTTATTAAAGATGATCAACTTGGTTTCACTATAAATACTATCGATACTAGAAAAATCCTAAATGATGATTTTGTTTCTAAAGATCATAATATAGTAAGTAATGAAGTAGTGGAATTTCGATATAATGCAAGAATCAAAAAAGAGGGTTTTTATAAAGTAGCAAAAAACTTAGTTTCATTAAAAGACAATTCCTTTTTCAATATATTGATTTCTGAAAAAGACACTATCTTCGTAATTGCTTCAACGAGAGTTAATGTTAAGGAATATGTAAAGATTACGTTGAATGGACTATATACAGGATGGATAGACGGTAAAGATGTTGATCCAATTAATCACATGATTGAATTAGATACTGTTGTAGATAAATACTCATCAATTGCTACCGTCAATTGTGACAATGATGCAATGATTTTTAAGTCATTAAACAATTTAACTGAATTTCGCTCACCACTAAAGATGCTTGACAAAACTTATGTTTATATAAGTAAGCGAATCATATTCAATGATCAAAGATTTTGCTTTATTGAGAATAATACTGGCGAAGTTGGCTGGGTGAATCAAAGTAGTCTTTCTAATTTTCATGACACTAAAGGACTTAAGTTTTTAAAAAATTATTTTCTTAGAAAAAATAAATCAAAAAACATAAATCTGTATGATTCATTTGCAATGGAGTTTGTAATTGGAACAGTTGCTAAGAATCCCATTGTAGCATCTCTTGCTCCTGAAATAGATTCTGAAAGTGAACATTTAGTTTTGGAAAAACAAAAGGGTAGGGTTATAAGTTTTTCTAAGCAAGCAAGAATTGCTGATAAGATTTACTACTGCACTAATGATTTTAACAATCAGTCTCTTTGGGTTGAAGAGGATGATTTAATAGGAATTTCTGATATACAAAGTAATGAATATATTTTCAATAAAAATTATCGGAATGAATTTACTGATAACAACCAACGAACAGAAACTGAATTACCACAAACATTAGATAATTATTTTAATTTAGTCAATATGGGAAGATTATCACCTGAAAAAAATCAGATCAGTTTAATTAAAGCAGTTAAGACCGTACTAGGTAAACAGCCAAATATTCGCCTATTTATTATAGGAGATGGCCCTTTAAAGAACGAAATGCGTCAGTTGATCTTGAGCTTAGACTTAGAAAAAAATGTTTTTCTTTTGGGACATCAAGAAAATCCATTTACAATTATGAAGCAGTGTGATCTTTTTGTTTTCCCCTCAATTTACGAAGGACAACCAATGGTCTTACTTGAAGCATTAACTTTAAAACTTCCTGTTTTAGCCACTAATATTCCGGCAAATCTATCGGTCCTCAAAAATTATGCTTCGGAATATATTGAAGGATTTTCTTCTGAAGATATTTCTAGCGCTCTGTTTAAAAAAATTAATAATTTAGAAATGAATTTAATTTTTAATCCCGAAGAATATAATGATAAGGCGTTAAAAAACTTTTATACAGAAGTAAATTAAAAATGAATTTAAACTGTAAGAAAAAGTGGCTATATTATAGAATAATTTACAATTTGTATTGTAGAGAAAGGTGCTTATTATGATAGCAAAAAAGTTCAAGAAAATTAAATTGAGAAATTCTGAGCAATTATCATTATGGTTTTCTGAAGAATATAAAAAAAATGATGTTGATTCATCAACAATTTTTTACGAATCTCGAGATGGAAAAAATATGATTGATTCTCCCAAAGCAATATTTGATTATCTAATTGGGGATCCTATGTTTGAAAAATATCATCATGTGTGGAGTTATGTTCCCACTGAAATTGGATGGGGTAGAATAATCGAAAAATTTTCTAATATGCCAAATGTTTCTTTTATAGAAAGAAACACTCGCGAATATGTATATTATCTTTCAAAAAGTAAATATCTTATAACTAATTCAACATTTCAATCTTTCTTTATACCTAAAGAAGAGCAAATTGTGATTAATACTTGGCATGGAACACCTTTAAAAAAAATGGGATATGACATTGAAAATGCAAATCCAGCAGGATCTCAGAATGTTGTTAGAAACTTTTTATTTAGTAAGTTTATTCTTAGTCCTAATGCACATACTACGGAAGTGTTTAAGAATAGTTTCCGATTGGACGGTATTTTTTCAGGTGAGATACTAGAGTTTGGTTACCCAAGAAATGATATATTGCAGAAGAAAGATAAATCTGTCTTGGAACAGTTGATTGAACGTGGAATGGTTATTGATTCTACAAAAGATGTTATCTTGTATTGTCCTACTTGGAAAGGTACCTCAACATTGAATCCGACAGATTCAATACATCAGATACTAGCGGAAACATCCTTATTAAGAAAACAAGTCGGGGATAAATACAATGTTTTAGTCAAAGTACATCCTTATATTTTTAAGCGAGCACAAGAAGTTGAAGAGTTGAATAATTACTTAGTTCCAGACGATTTTGATCCAAATTGTATATTATTAGCTACAGATATATTGTTGACAGACTATTCAAGTATTTTTTTTGATTTTTTAATTACAGACAAACCGATAATTTTCTATTCTTGGGATAATGATATTTACGATTCGACCAGGGGATTGTACTTTGATGAGAAAGAATTACCAGGACCGATTCTAAGTACGATAGATGAAGTGATTGAATCGATTAACGCAATTGAATCAGTGAAAGCTGAATACAAAGAAAATTATAATAGAGCAAAAGAAAATTTTGTTAAATATGAAGATGGCTGTGCAACTAAACGAGTAATAAATTATATATTCAAGGATCAAGCAGCTGGTTCTGGTAAAGTCGTAAAGTTAACAAATACAAAAGAAAAAGTTCTAATATATACAGGTGGAATGCAAAACAATGGTATTACTTCTAGTTTATTGAATCTCTTGAAAAATATAGACTACGATAGATACGAAATTACTTGTTTTATGGGCAATCCTAATACAAAAGAAAAACTGGAGAATGTGAATAGAATTCCGAAGCAATGTCATCTTATTTTCAAACCAGGATATGCCATCCTTACCCCGGAAGAAAGTAAGAATCTTAGAAAGTTAACTTCACAAAATAATGTAGATCATATTGATAGTTCAATGCTTCCTTGGGAAGGTTTTCGAAGAGAAGCAAATCGTATTTTTTCAAATAGTAAATTTGATGTTTCTATTGATTTCTCTGGTTATAGTTTCTATTGGGCAAAATATATTTTATCATCAGATTCAAAAAAGAAAATTTGTTACATGCATAGTGATATGGATGCTGATAGACAAAAAATAGTAAATGGAAGACAAGTTCATTTTAAAACCCTAGGGCAATTATTTAGTGTATATAATCGTTTTGATATGTTATTAGCTGTATCTCCAGTCATGGCCGATGTGAATAAAAACTCTCTGAAAAAGTTTATTCCAGAAGAAAAAATTAGCTATGTATTAAATTCATTAGATTTAGAAAAACTATTTAGTAATGATGATAGTACTAAGGAAGAAAAAAAACCTATTATAAAAAAAGTAAATATAGAATTAGAGTTAACAAATAAAATGGATATTCTCGTATGGGACACATTTCGTGAGAAATCTAGTAAAATGTATCCTTATAAGGATGATTTAAAAATAAAAGCTATAGCATCTGTAAAATATAAAAGTAAAGAGTTTTATAAAATCTTAATAGACGATGTTTATGTGGGATGGGTTGATGCACAGAACTATACTAAAAAGTATCCTTATTTACTTTCAAAGGAACCATATTCGTCGTATGGTTATATAAAAAGGCAAAAAAACAAGGTCTTTTGGATCGATCTTCCTACAAGTGATCTTAGTAAAAGATATGGAACGACCGATTTTTACAAATATTTGTATGTAAGAATTATTGAGAAAGCCACTTTAAGTAATGGAGATATCTATTTTCATATTATTGTTGATAATTATGTTAATGGATGGGTCTATTACAACGTTATTAACGAAGTACCAAGATTCAGTAAAATTAGAAGAGTCAAGAATATTATATCTAATTTAAAGAGGCTAGCTGATAAGAAAAAAAATCCTTTATTAACAATTAACGAAGAAGGTTATGTATCTATAAATAGTATAGATGGAAAAGATCCCTTCGATAAAGCGGCGAACAATAATTCAAATTTCAATTCTGTTAACTTAATAAACAAAATAGTTAAATATACTAAGATTATTAATAATTTTTATGGAACTTACTATCTTTTATTTGATGGCAGCAAAAAAATTGGTTGGGTAAATAAGAATAATCTGCGTTTTATATCAGATGATCAAATTGTTTCAGAAAGAAAAGTAAGAGTGGAGATATTATTGAATCCAGGAAACAATAAGTATACTGATTGTTTCTTAAAGAATCCTATTACAATTGATAAAAAAGAAACTATTATTGTTGATACTTTAATTGAATCCACTAAAGGGTCTTTCTTTTATGATGGAACTTTCTATTTTGAAACAAAAGATGTTGAGATAGTAAAAGAGTTTGGAAAATATGATCTACTTGGGAACTTCATTTTACTTCCAGATGAAAGTAATTATAATATTATTTCTATTGGAAGATTATCTGTTGAAAAGCAGCAAGATAAGCTTATTACTGCTTTTCAAAACTTCCAAAAAAAGGTTCCTAAAAGCAAATTGTACATCTTGGGGGACGGCAATTTAAGAGAAGAATTAATATCAATTGTTAAGGATAATAACTTAGAAGATTCTGTTTTTCTAATGGGACATGTTTCTAATCCTTTTGCAATACTGAAAAAGTGTCAACTTTTTACTTTAACCTCGGCCTATGAAGGTCAACCTATGGTTCTTCTTGAAGCTTTATCTTTAGGTATTCCGGTTTGCTCAACTAATATTCCAGCGAGTAATTATGTTCTTTCAAATGGAGATTATGGTATACTGGCATCCTCTAATGATATCAATGGGATAGAAAACATGTTATTGGAGTCTTATCATAGTCAAGACGAATTTAAGAGATTTGATGCAAATGAGTACAATAAAAAAGCTGTAGAGATGTTTTATGATAAAATTAGCATACTGTAAGTGACGTATTAAATAAATATATTTTAAGGAGTATCAATTATGAAGTATTTTGTATCTGGAGGCGCTGGTTTTATAGGGTCTACCATTGTCAACACGCTAATTAAAGAAGGAAATGAAGTCATTGTTTTAGATGATTTATCAATGGGAGATCTTCAAAATCTGAAGCAATCGAAAAATTTAACATTTGTTAAAGGTGATATACGAGACAAAGAAATGATTAAGGAAATATTTGAAAAAAATACGTTTTCGTTTATCTTTCATTTAGCAGCAATCGCCAGTGTCGCAGATTCAATTGGCAGACCATTATTAACACATCAAGTTAACATGGAGGCGACTCTAAATTTATTAGAGCTCTCAAAACAAACTCAGAAAAAACTAAAGAGATTTGTCTTTGCTTCATCTGCCGCTGTATATGGAGATGAACCTTCTTTACCTAAAACCGAAAATTCAAAGATAAAGCCTTTATCACCGTATGCTATTGATAAATATTCTTCGGAACAATATGTTTTACTTTATAATTCACTTTATGATCTACCTACTAGTGCTGTACGATTTTTCAATGTATATGGACCTAATCAAAACCCATCATCGCCCTATTCAGGTGTACTTTCTATAATAACGAACCATTTCAAGAAACTGAAAAACCATGAAAAAAATGTGTTTACCCTTTATGGTGATGGAAGTCAGACAAGAGACTTCGTCTATGTTGACGATGTCGTTCAAGCATTAAAAATTGTGTCAGAAAAAGAAGAGGCACAAGGTAATGTTTATAATGTTGGTACTGGTACTCCAAGTTCAATTAATGATGTACTGGATATTTTTAAATCAGAGACAGGTATAGAGCCAATCATTAAATATGAAAATGTAAGAAAAGGAGATATTCAAGACTCATATGCAGAGGTTTCTGAACTCAAAAGTCTTGGATTTTCACCTAAATACAATTTGAATAAAGGGATAGCTAAATATTTAACAAATGAAATGAAATAAGTTTTTCTGTTCTTTAGAGTTATTTTTTTTATTGTTGGGTTGGTTTCTCACTAAAATATCTGTTAAGATATTTTAGTGAGAAACCTTTTTATTTCAATAAATAATTTGGTGCAAATTAATAGAGGCAAATCTTGTCTGATAATGTAGGGAGTTTTTTAATAATGATAAATCGAGCAAAAAAAGAAAATAGCTTTAAGTATTTAGGAGTCATCTTAATATTTTCAATTGCTTCCATAGCTATTCAAAGTGCTCAGATGTATGAAAGAGGATTTATATTGGGTGTGGATTCTATATTTCATATGAATCGTATTTATGAAACCATGATGCAAATGCAATCGGGAGAATTCAATTATTTTCTTTCTCTATTTTCTTTTCAACAATCCGCAAGAATCGTAAATGCATTTTACGGACCCGCAATGGCTTATTTGTTAGGTGCTATTTTACTATTTACGGAGAGCTGGGTGAAGTTTCAATTAGTAACATCGTTTCTTGTTAATATAATAGGTGCAATTGGAATTTATAGAATTGCGAAGAAGCTTTCGTTGAGAGATTCAATTGCACTGATGTCTGGTATCCTTTATATGTCAAGCTATTTTGTTTCGTCATGGAATCTTGCAGGCTCTTTTACGAGCGTGGGAAATATGCTTATTCCATTTGTAATCTATTATGGTATTGAAATGCTAATTAACGAGGACCATGATTTTTCTGCTTTTGGATTAGGACTAAGTATGGGGATGCTGCTTCAAACACATGTTTTTTCTTCTTTACTTGCGACAATTACTTTAGCCCCATTTATTGTTTACTCTTTTTATAAGTGTGATAATAAAAAAAAATTCGCAATCAAACTACTCTTAGCGATTATTCTAGCAATACTGCTAAGTTTAAATGTTTGGACAGGAATGCTACATTTAATGAGCAGTAATGAATTGTTACAGACATTTCCCAGTGATTTAATGGCAAATGCAGTTTATTTTCTCCCTAATGCAGGTACTGGTCATGCTAATATAGGAATTATTTTTTCTCTTGTATTTTTTATACAAATTTGTTATTCAGTTACCTTTTGGAATACCATAAATATTAATAACAAGTTAATGACAGCAATAGGTGTTATTTTCTTGTTTATATCAAGTCGCTTCTTCCCATGGAATGTTTTAGGTCAAAAAGTCTCAGCATTAGAGACTCTTCTTCAATTTCCATCTAGACTAATTATAATACCAACTATATTATTATTGCTTTCACTGGGGATGAATATAAACAAACACAAAGAAAAACAATTAATTATAATGCTAGGTGTAATCACTTTGTTTTCTGTGTCGATAGCTCAAAATAGAGTTTATGAAAGAATGGATAGTTGGAAGTCTGAAAATGTTTTAGCATTTCCAAATAAAAAGCCTGATAGTATTTCAAGTGAGGATATGCGAAATGCTATTAAGAGTAAGAATTTAGAGGAAGTACTTAACATAGTAAGAAAGGGAACTTCTGATTATCTTCCTTTACAACACAAAATTCCAAATAATGAGTTCGAGGATTTTAATCCATATACAAAATATTGGACATATATTATATATCCGAATAGCGATTTTAATAAGGAAGTAAAGAATGGCAAAATAATAGTCACATGGAATAATGATAAAGAAGAAAAAACGAATATTCCTATCGTGAAGTATAATGATACAATAATTGAGGATGTATTGAATAAAAATGAAATTAAACCTGAACTAACTGAGATTGGTACGATTCAGGTCGAAGCTAACCAAGGTCAAAATAGATTAGAGGTATCGTATGATACACCTAGTTATGTGATTTTTTCAATATTTATATCATCAATAGTTTTCATCATATCTTTGTGTTATATATGTTTTTCAAAAATTTATAAATTATTGAATTAGCTTTATTATTTTCAATATCACTATGTAATGTACAATTTGTTGCTATTGTAAATCGTATTATCTTGAGGAGAGGGCAAGATGAGACTTTTTAGTTTATAATCTTTTTAATGGAAGAATTATTTTATTTAACTCCTCCTAACTTTCGTGTATAATGGTACAAGCCAGTATTACGAAAGTTAGGAGGAGTTGTTTTGAGTAAACAACATCCAGAGGATAGATCCTTTAAAGACGAAGTATTAGGAGCTTTAAAGCAACCTCAATCAGATCAAACCCATGAAGACCAAGGTTTGAACGAGCGTCCTATTCAACAACCTCAAGAAGAGGTGGGTTCGCGAACTGCAAGTGGAAAGACCAAAAATAAACAAGCAAAGCAAGCTGCTACAAGTCGTAGGGCAGCAGCGGAAGAAGTGCCCATAGCTGAAGGTGGGGAAACGCAATTGCGCAAGCAGCAACGCAAAAAAGAAGATCGGATTGTCAATCGGATCGTTTTGATCGTAGTCCTTGCTCTGCTCGTCATCGGTGGTGTTTTAGGATTTTCAATGTATCGTTATGTAACATCAGGATTGCAGCCGTTGAATCCAGAAGATACAGAAACGGTGGCAGTTGAGATTCCTAGTGGATCGTCCAACAAAGCAATTGGAGAAATATTGGAAGAAGACAATATCATTAAAAGTGGTATGATCTTTAACTATTATACGAAATTCAATAATTTAACTGGATTTCAAGCAGGAAATTATCATTTTTCTCCTAGTATGACTTTGGATCAAATCTCAAAGATGCTGCAAAATGGCGAAGGTTCGGTCACCTCTGATGCAAAAGTGACGATTCCAGAAGGATTTGATGTGGACCAAATCGGTGATGCTCTAGCGGAAGCAACAAATATCTCGAAAGACGATTTCTTAGCTTTGATGGAAAGCGATGAGTTCTTTGAAAAAATGAAAGAAACCTATCCTGAGCTTTTAGCAAGTGCCGGCGATGCGCAAGGCGTGCGTTACCGACTAGAAGGATACTTGTTCCCAGCGACGTATGACTACTATACAGGGAATACCCTAGAAGAAGTCGTTACCCAAATGGTGGATAAATCAAATTCAGTCTTGTCCAAATATTTCGATCAAATTGCTCAAAAAGAAATGACGGTCCAAGAAGTCCTTACATTGGCTTCACTTGTTGAAAAAGAGGGTAGTAAGCTAGAAGATCGTAAAAATATCGCACAGGTATTCTTCAATCGTTTAGCGATTGATATGCCGCTACAATCGGATATTTCGATTCTATATGCGTTAGGTGAGCACAAAGAGCTAGTCACTTATGAGGACACTCAAGTTGACTCTCCTTATAATCTCTATGTGCAAACTGGCTACGGACCTGGACCATTCAACAATCCAAGCGAAGCAGCGATCCAAGCGGTCTTAGATCCAACACCGAATAACTACTATTATTTCATTGCTGACATTCAAACCCAAGAAGTTTACTTTGCGGAAACCTATGAACAGCATATGCAATTAGTGGAACAATATGTAAACAATACCTCAAATTAAATTTTCATAGGTTTATAGTTTACATTTAAAAAAAAGCATGGTAATCTTTTGTGGACTCATCGCAAAAGATTACCTTTTGCGATTTATTAGAAGTTACTAAAAGGAGAAAAGAACTATGGTAGAAAAAGTTTACCCAATGACACTTGAAGGAAAAGAAAAGCTAGAACAAGAATTAGAAGAATTGAAAACGGTAAAACGCGGGGAAATCATTGAACGTATCAAGGTAGCCCGCAGTTTTGGCGATTTATCCGAAAACTCCGAGTATGAGTCTGCAAAAGATGAACAAGCGTTTGTCGAAGGCCGAATCACTACTTTAGAAAATATGATTCGTTTTGCAGAGATCATTGATAATGAGGGTGTAGACTCTGATGAAGTTTCCATCGGAAAAACTGTGATTTTTGTTGAGTTGCCTGATGGTGACGAAGAAGAGTACATGATCGTTGGTAGTGCTGAAGCAGATCCGTTTTCTGGTAAAATTTCCAATGATTCACCAATCGCTCGTGCCTTGATTGGGAAAAAAGTCAATGATGAAGTGACGATCTCAACGCCAGGCGGAGATATGCAAGTAAGAATCACAGAAGTAAAGAAAAGCTAATTGCTTGATCACTCGATCAAACTAGTTGACCCTGTTGTTCATTCTCCTTAAGGGAATTTGATCAAACAGGGTCTTTTTTCGGACCAGCGACGGATGGACAAACCATTTTTTTCGGGTATGATAAAGTAGAATTACTAGGAGGAGGAGCTTGAATGAAAAGTCCTTGGCGTTTTTTCTTTATTGTTGAAGCGCTCTTACTGCTTTTTGCGGTATGGCAAATTTTATCTAATCCGCCATTATTATTTTTATTAATACTTGGTGTGACGTGCTTGGTCCTTGTGAACCGAAGTGAGCGCAAGAGCAATTTTAAAAATTTCTTGATGGTCTCAAGTTCCATTGCTATTTTGATCAGTTTGTTAAATAGTCCAGCACTGTGGCTGATGCTGATTTTTGCGATTTTATTTATTGGTTTAAAAGGAGTCGAGATTACCGGAATCGACTTAACTAAAAATTCATTCTGGCGCAAAAAACAAATGATTATCGTTGAAACTGAAGAACCCAAAGCTGATCATCCGCTGAAACAAAAGCAGCAATGGTTAGGCAATGAACGGATCGGCAGTCAAGTCTATGAATGGGACGATATCAATTTAGATATCTTGACGGGAGACACTTTCATCGATCTAGGCAACACTTTATTGCCTAAGAAAGAAAACGTCGTGATCGTACGAAAAGGCTTTGGTAGAACTCGTATTTTAGTGCCTGCTGGCATAGCGATCAAATTAGAGCACAGTACTTTTATTGGCTCTGTTATCTTTGAAGGCGAAGAAACGAGCTTGAAAAATGAAAAAGTGACGATTTACAGCCCGGATTATGGCGAAAATAGTCGGCGTTTGAAAATCTTAACGAATACCCTTGTTGGTGATGTTGAGGTGATTCGGGTATGATTGGGAAATTTTCAAGAGGCATGATCGCTTTTTACGCAGGATTAGCAAGTTTTTTCACCATGATATTGATGCTGTTTTCCTATTTGTATGCCAGTGGGAAAAATAATTGGCTGATAGAAGTCTTTCAAATCAAACTCTTTTTTATCCCAATTATCTTTCACTTACTTGTAATATCTGCATTGATTGCTTTAGCTGTCTTTTTACTGATTTCTTTTTTTCGCAACCGTCAATACGGTCCGGTGGAAGAAAAGCTAAGACTGTTAGCCAGCGGCTATATCGATAGCCCTTTATTGGAAACAAAGATCCCACATGCGTCTGAAAACCATTTGATTGCGAATGTGGATCGTGATATTGCCAGTATCCAATCGAAGATGAAACAGATGTCGATGGAATTACAGCAATTGAATGCGAAACCTCAGTTTGTTGATGGTCAGACGAAAGAAGAGATTTTAGAAGCAGAAAGGCAGCGTCTGGCTCGTGAACTGCACGACTCTGTTTCTCAACAGCTGTTTGCCGCCATGATGATGATGTCTGCACTGAATGAGCAAGCGATTCGAACAGATGCTCCAGAAAGCCAAAAGAAACAGTTAGCGATGGTCACAGACATTATCAATGCTTCGCAATCTGAAATGCGGGCGCTCTTGCTTCATCTACGACCTGTAACTTTGGAAGGGAAGAGTCTAAAGCAAGGAATCGAGCAATTGTTAAAGGAATTAGAGACCAAAATCAAAATTCTATTGACTTGGGATATTGAAGACTTTACGATGCCTAGTTCGATTGAAGATCAACTCTTTCGTGTGATCCAAGAACTCTTGTCTAATACACTGCGTCACGCGAAAGCTGATGAGTTAGAAGTATACTTGCATCGCATCGATAATAACGTGTTATTGCGGGTGATCGATGACGGAGTTGGCTTTGATCCCCAAGATCAAAAGGCCGGCAGCTATGGCTTGATGAATATCCGAGAACGTGTAAGTGCTGTTGGCGGAACGTTGAAAATTATTAGTTTTAAAAATCAAGGAACCAGTATTGAAATCAAAGTTCCACTGTTGAAGGAGGCATAACGTATGATTAAAGTGTTGTTAGTTGATGACCATGAAATGGTTCGTCTAGGGGTCTCTTCTTATCTATCAATTCAAGACGATATAGAAGTAATTGGGGAAGCGGAAAATGGTCGAGTCGGGTATGAAAAGGCATTGGAATTACGTCCAGATGTGATTTTGATGGATTTGGTTATGGATGAAATGGATGGGATCGAATCTACGAAATTGATTTTAAATGATTGGCCAGAAGCAAAAATCATCATTGTCACTAGTTTTATTGATGACGAGAAAGTCTATCCTGCAATTGAAGCGGGTGCGGCCGGTTACCTGTTAAAGACGTCTACTGCTCATGAGATTGCGGAAGCCATTCGTGCAACCCAGCGAGGAGAGCGGGTCTTAGAACCCGAAGTCACCACGAAAATGATGGATCGTTTGACGAATCGGACACCAATCCTACATGAAGATTTGACCAATCGGGAACAAGAAGTGTTACTGTTGATCGCTGAAGGAAAGAGCAACCAAGAGATTGCGGATTCACTCTTCATTACGCTGAAAACAGTGAAGACACATGTGTCAAACATCTTATCAAAATTAGAAGTAGAAGATCGTACACAAGCTACGATATATGCTTTTAAACATGGCTTGATAAAATAAAATCTTAATAATCATACCTCCTCATGGCAAGCAGGGGAGGTTTTTGTTATACTAAATAATGATCTGGCAAACAAAGGAGCGTTTGTGGTGAAGCAAAATTATGCAATTATTGGATTAGGTCGTTTCGGTGGAAGTATTTGTCGTACGTTGATTGAATCAGGTCAAGAAGTGTTGGCAATCGATAGCAACGAAGATCGTGTCAATGAATACATGAATATCGCCACCCATGCGGTGGTCGGGAACGCACAAGATGAGATGACGTTGCGTTCATTGGGTATCCGTAACTTTGACCATGTCATTGTTGCGATAGGTGAAGATATTCAAGCCAGTATATTGGTCACACTGATGGTTAAAGAAATGGGTGTTCCTAATATCTTAGCCAAAGCCCAAAACGAATACCATGCCCGTGTACTGGAAAAACTCGGCGCAGACCGTGTCGTCCATCCTGAACGTGATATGGGGATTCGCATCGCCCATAATCTAGTTTCCAAAAATATCTTAGATTATATTGAACTATCTGACGAATTTTCTTTAGCAGAGATTCGCGTGTCCAATCCACGCTTTTTCAATAAATCCCTGATTGAGCTGAATTTTCGACAAAAGTATGGTCTGACAGTCGTTGCGATTCGTCGTGGACCAGGACAAGTGATCGTTTCGCCTGATGCAGAGGCAATCGTGCGTGAAAATGACAATTTACTCGTGATCGGCAATACAGATGATGTAGATATACTCGATGAACATATGAATGATTAGGAGTGAAGAAAATGAACTTAACAATAAGTCCTGAAGCAATGCAATGGTTCAAAAAAGAGTTGGTGGTAGACCAAGGAAGCGGGATTCGTTTTTTTGGAAAAATTTATGGAAAGACACAAGTGCATGACGGATTTTCCGTGGGGATGTCAGTAGACAAACCAGAACGTCCGATCGTTGAACAAACCATTGACGGATTGCTTTTTTTTATTGATGAAGCGGATGAGTGGTTTTTCAAAGGCTATAATCTGACAGTTGATTATGATCAAACGTTGGATGAACCGAAGTACGATTTTAGTGAAGATAAAAAATAATGTGGATTCGGTCATAGCTGACCGGCTTCCCACGATTGGCTCTAGGAGATGAAACCGATGTTATCAATTGTTGTACCTTGTTTTAATGAAGAGGCGAGCTTGCCGATATTCTTTGAGGAAACAGAAAAAGTGAAGAGACAATTAAATATGCCCTTTGAATATATTTTTGTCAATGATGGCTCTTCAGATCAAACACTACCTGTTTTAAGAGAGTTATATCGTGCCCACCCCGACAGTGTTCGCTATTTATCTTTTTCGAGAAACTTTGGCAAAGAAGCGGCACTTTATGCAGGCTTACAAGCGGCGAAAGGCGATTTTGTCACTGTGATGGACGCAGATCTACAAGACCCGCCGACATTACTGCCAGAAATGTTTGCGATGCTGGAAGCAAAACCAGAGCTTGATTGTGTGGGGACTAGACGGGCGGATCGCAAAGGAGAACCGAAGATCCGTAGTTTTTTCTCAGATGCTTTTTATAATATTATCAACAAGATTGCCGATACCGAAATGGTAAATGGTGCTCGAGATTTTCGCTTGATGCGCCGTAATATGGTAGATGCCGTTTTACAACTGTCTGAATATAATCGCTTTTCCAAAGGGATCTTCAGTTGGGTCGGCTTTGATACAGAATACATCGCCTATGAGAACCGGGAACGAGTCGCTGGTGAGACATCGTGGTCATTTTGGAAACTATTTCAATATTCGATCGACGGTATCGTCAACTTTTCGGATACCCCTCTGAACATTGCTTCTTTTATTGGTGCGCTTTCCTGTTTTGGCTCTCTGATCGCATTGATCTTTATTGTGATCAGAACCTTTATCTTTGGTGATCCAACAACTGGTTGGCCATCGATGGTTAGCATTTTCTTATTTGTGGGCGGCTTGCAATTGCTTTGTTTGGGAATCATCGGGAAATATATTGGGAAAATTTTCTTAGAAACCAAAAATAGACCCTTATATTTCTTGAAAGAAACTGAAAAAGACCAAGAAAAACAACGATAAATTAAAAGTGTACAATCTGAAGGTTTCGCCTCCAACTGTACACTTTTTTTGCGGAAAGAATTTGTTAGTAGCCTTTATCCAAGTTTATCTCATTTTTTTCAAGTTCTTGTTTCGCCAAAAATTGTTGGAGATTCGCTAAGAAAATGGCCATAAATGCCTTTTGAAAATGGGGCGTATGCCCTGAGATATGGGGGGTTATCAAAAGGTTCTCGATGAGCCATAACGGATCATTCTCGGGCAAGGGCTCTTCTTCAAAAACATCCAGTGCGGCAAATGCTATCTGCTTTTTTTCTAGGGCTTTTGCTAATGCAGTGGTATCCACACTTGGCCCGCGGCCGACATTATAAAAGGAAGCACTAGGTTTCATTTGGGCAAAAAAAGCTGCATCATACAAGTGATTGGTTTCTTCCGTCAGAGGAAGGATGTTGATGACGCAATCGGCGGTTTTTGCGCAAGCGTGTAAGTCAGATAACGCAAACGTTTTTTCAAAACCTGTCACGTCATGCCCGCTAGTATTGATACCAATGGGACTTACACCAAAAAAGGTCAATGCTTGAGCTAACTTTTGGCCAATTTGTCCTGTACCAACGATCAAAATCTCTTGGTCCGACAATTTTGTATAGTGAATTGTATTCGGTGACCATTGCTGTTTTCTCTGTTGCTGAATTGCTTGGAAAATCCCGCGGTTTTCCATAAATAGTAGAGCCAACAAATGGTCTGTGATCGATTCGGCATGGATGCCGCTGCCATTAGATAAGCGAATATTGTATTTCGCAAACTCTTTTAATGGTAAGGTGTCTACGCCAGCTGAAATCGCTTGGACCCATTTCAAATTTGTTTTCTCCGTTAGCAGGTAGTCCTTCCATTCCGACTTCCAACCAATGGTGATTTCTACTTGTGACCAATCAATTGCTTGGTCCTTTGTGTACACAAGAAATTGATAGTCTTTTTCGATTTGTTTCACATATGTGTCGCGAAACTCTCGAGTGGCTAAGATTATTTTTTTCATTGCCAAGCCTCCTTTTAACTTAAGTGTAGCAAAGAATGAGAAAAAAACCATGTTCAAGGAATTGAACATGGCCTAGATTAGGTTTTAAACTGAATTTTTGGAGAATGTTTGACCCCTTGTGTGAATAAGAATAAAGAACCAAACAAAATAAAGGTGGTTGCATCGAAGGAAGGCAATAGTAGTTGTACGATTACACTAATAAGCGTAGGCAATGCAGCACTTACGATCAGAATCTTTAAATTTTCAAAGAAAGTATAGGAGAATCGTTTTAATCTTGTATAGATTGTTGCAATAAAGGTCCCCATCACTAAGGTGATCAGCAAGCTGACAAATGATGGATACAATGCAACAAAAAAGACAATGAGTTTGATTAGCCATGGAATTGCTTGGTTTGATAGCGCTTCTCGAATCGCCTGACCGTTAAGATTGCGCAGCGCAGGCTCACTGTAATCAAATTCTAATTGATTAGAATCTAACATTGACGTCGATAAGCCAGAAGAGGGGATACGGATGACCAGCTGATCTTTTAACAAGCCAACAGCGATGACAGAGCCAGTAACATCAGATGCAATATCTGCTGGCGTACGGTTGCCATCTGGATCGAAAGTAAAGATGATCGAATCGGTTTGATAAATGAAACCTTGCGTATCCGGCGCTGTAGCAAGCTGCCCATTTTCGATCGTAAAATCTGGAATCGATTCTCCAATTTTTTGTCCGTCTGCTTGCACATCGCGAAAGACACCTAATACATTGATGGTCATCGGTACCGCGATAAGCACGGAGGCGCTTAATAGAAAAACGATTACTTTGGAAAATTCTGCTTTTTTGACAAATTTTAAATCAGGTATTCGGAAAAAAGCAAGTTTAAATAGTTGGACGATAGTCATTTGCTGATGAACTCCTTTGTGGTATAACTAGAGTAATTGTAACGAAGGGTTCTTTGAATTACAAGGAATTCACAAAAAAAGAACCAATAATCGAATGAATGAATAAATAAAGAAATGAAAGTAGGCAAAAGAATGCAAAAGTACAACGAATACAAGCAGTTCTTGCAGCAAAAAAAGTTGTGGGAGCCGATTACGTATTTATTTTTTGGTGGATTAACGACTGTAGTCAACATTGTCGTCTATCTCATTTTTCGTGAAGGATTTGGTCTTTATTACCAGACAGCGAATGTGATTTCATGGATTGCTTCTGTTTTGTTCGCCTACTTTACAAATAAGTTATGGGTTTTTGAAGCAAAAACCGAGACAAAGCAAGAGTCATGGGCGGCATTTGGGAAGTTCATTTTCTTTCGTGTCTTATCATTAGGCTTAGATATGCTTTGTATGTATCTATTTATTTCAATTTTGGCAACCGGCGATCTAGTTGCCAAGCTGGTCACCCAAGTTGTTGTTGTTTTGGCAAACTATGTGTTTAGTAAATTTTTGATTTTCAATACGAAAAAAAGTGAGAAAAAGTAAGCATATTTTTTGAACAAAGTCTGATAGTCTGATAATGTTACTTATGTAAACATTATCATTGAGGAGGAATTTTTTTATGACTTACACATTACCAGATTTACCTTACGCATACGATGCATTAGAACCATACATTGATGAAGAAACGATGCATTTGCATCATGATAAACACCATAACACTTATGTAACAAACTTAAACGCAGCGATTGAAAAACATCCTGAATTAGGTGAAAAAACAGTTGAAGAATTATTAGCTGACTTTTCTTCTGTACCAGAAGATATTCAAACAGCAGTTCGTAACAATGGTGGCGGCCATGCCAACCATACGTTCTTCTGGGAAATCTTAGGCCCAAATGCTGGTGGCGAACCTACTGGAGCCATCAAAGAGGCAATTGACGAAGCTTTCGGCAGCTTTGAAGACTTCAAAGAAGAATTCAAAACGGCTGCAACCGGACGTTTTGGTTCAGGTTGGGCATGGTTAGTCGTGAAAGATGGCAAATTAGCAATCACCTCAACAGCGAATCAAGATTCACCATTGATGGATGGCCAAACACCTGTCTTAGGTTTAGATGTTTGGGAACATGCGTATTACTTGAAATACAAAAATGTTCGTCCAGATTACATCAATGCTTTCTGGAGTGTTGTTAACTGGGACAAAGTAAACGAATATTTCGCAAAAGCTTAAACAATTTACTAGAAAGAAGCCTGCTAAAAGGCTTCTTTTTTTGTGGATAGAAAGAATCGTTTTGATATTGCTAACGCTTACATAATCCGCTATAATAAAGGCGACGGAATCGTCGGATTATAATTATTGGAGGCTTTACACACTATGGAACATGGGAAAGTAAAATGGTTCAACAACGAAAAAGGGTTTGGTTTTATCACAGTTGACGGTGGCGATGATGTATTTGTTCACTTTTCTGCCATTCAAGGAGACGGTTTTAAGTCACTAGAAGAAGGTCAAGAAGTTGAATTTACGATCGTTGAAGGTGCCCGCGGACCTCAAGCAGCAGAAGTGACCAAAGTCTAAATCAGAACGGAAAAGCTGAGTAAGCCCTCAGCTTTTTTAATTTGCTATTTCTCGCCATATTTGGTATCTTCAATACATTAGTAAGACTAGGAAGCGAAGAGGGATAAGCATGAAACGAGTAATTACTTACGGAACATTTGATTTATTGCATTATGGACATATCAATCTTTTGCGTCGTGCAAAAGAGCAAGGCGATTATTTGATCGTAGCACTATCAACGGATGAATTTAATTGGAACGAAAAACAAAAAAAATGCTACTTTTCTTATGAGAAAAGAAAGCAGTTATTAGAAGCGATTCGGTATGTGGATCTAGTGATTCCTGAAGAAGGCTGGGGCCAAAAAGTTTCCGATGTCAAAGAATATCATGTGGATACCTTTGTTATGGGAGACGATTGGGCTGGCAAATTTGATTTTATTCAAGAAGAGACAGATGCTGAAGTGATCTATCTAGCACGGACTCCGGAAATATCAACTACTCAAATCAAAAAAGATTTGAAACTTAACAATTAAAAGACTATTATAAAAAAGCATCTTTTACAGATGTTTTTTTTATTGAGCCCAACTTCAAGAAATTAAGATTTTATTACTAGTTTTTCATTGATTATTTGTTCAGAACACAAAATATGGTATGATGTTTTGTGAGTTGACTCGATCAATTAGAAATTCTATGAGAATGGATGAAGAAAGTGGAAAAAGAAATCAAAGTCCGTGCAACTTTAGTGACGAAAGAATACGACTTATATAAAAAGAAAGCGGATAAAGTAAAAGCACTATTCAAGTTCTATCATCGCAATGTTCCTCGATTTTGGGCCTTAAAAGGGGTCAGCTTCGATGTGAAAGCCGGCGAATCAGTAGGGATCATTGGAATCAATGGTTCTGGGAAATCAACTTTATCCAACGTGATCAGTGGGATTATCCCACCGACATCTGGTACGATGGAAGTAAATGGTGACACCTCGATTATCGCAATCGGTGCGGGGTTAAAATATCAGCTGACTGGGTTAGAAAATATTCGACTCAAAGCATTGATGTCTGGAATGACTAATAAAGAAATTGATGAAAAAATGCCTGAGATCGTGGCCTTTGCTGATTTGGGTGACTTTATCAATCAACCGGTTAAAAGCTATTCCAGTGGGATGAAATCACGGTTAGGCTTTGCTATTGCTGTTCATAATGATCCAGATATTTTAGTTATTGATGAAGCTTTGTCTGTCGGTGATGAAACTTTTTATCAAAAATGTGTGGATAAAATCATGGAATTTAAAGCAGCCGGAAAAACCATCTTTTTTGTCAGTCATGCTTTAGGACAGGTAGAAAAACTTTGCGACCGAACGATTTGGATGCACTATGGTGATTTACGGATGTTTGGTCCTACTGAAGAAGTAATGGCTGAATATCGCAAATTCATTGATTGGTTCAAAAAGCAGCCAAAGAAAGAGCAAAAAGCGTATCAAGACAATTATAAAGAAGACCAGAAAGCCTTTAATTTGGAGAAATTAGCAGAAAAAAGCCGTGAAGATCACTTCTTGCAACAACAAAATCTTTCGGACCAAATGATCCAAAAAAACTTGAAACGTACACCTTTAGGGGAAAAAATGAGCTGGCCAACCAAAGGAATCCTAGGTTTGGTAGTAGCCGCAACGATATTTTGTTCGCTGGTTTCTTTTAGTGGGCGTTCGATTACTTACGCAATTAAGAATCCCGTTGAAACGATCAGTCAAGTTTTCAAATAAAGAAGATGTTTCTTTGTTTAGTTCATATAGAAAAGGAAGAAGTTTGTGAAAGAGATTGCTGCAGTTATAAAAGAACAATTTAAGCATGCGGGAATTATATTCCGGATGTCTCGATATGAGGATAAGGCTACTTATCAGAGCCATTATTTGGGATTAGCTTGGCAAATATTAAATCCTGCGATTCAAATCGGTATTTATTATTTGGTTTTCGGGTTAGGAGTGAACGGGAATAGAAAAATTGATGGCGTTCCTTTTATTATCTGGATGCTGATTGGGATCACTGCTTGGTTTTATATTAATGCATCTGTACTAGGCGCTTCTAATAGTATTCACCGACAAGTTGGAATGGTAGCAAAAATGAAGTTCCCAGTAAGCATTTTACCATCGATCAATATTATAAGTAATTTGTCATCCTACATTCCTATGGTGGCAATCGTCGTAGGTTCGTTATTCATAGCAGGTGTGACACCAAGCATCTATTGGTTACAATTTATTTATTACTTTCTTGCGATGGTCATATTCCTATTTGCTTTTGGTCTATTGAATGCGACCATAACAGTACTGATACGTGACTATCATATTTTTCTACAGTCTGTTTTGAGATTATTATTTTATGTTTCTGGTCCGATTTGGGATATTAATAACCGAAATATGCCTGTTTGGTTAATCAAGATTCTTCGCTTGAATCCATTTTACTATTTAATCGAAGGATTTCGTGATGCTTTCCTTTCTCGTGCATGGGTTTGGGAAAAAACAACTTATACACTTATCTTCTGGTGTTTAACTTTGATGCTTCTTATTCTAGGAAGTCATTTGCATATGAAGTTCCGCGCTCGTTTTGTGGATTATATTTAAAAAAGACTATTTGCGGTGTCCCCTCTAACTTAGAGGGGACACTTTATTTTTGTTTATTTCAAAGAAGTTACGGAAGGATTAAATATGAAGTTGATGCATGATAGCGATTGCTGAAAGATGCGTTTTGTGGGAAAATTTATTTGATGAGTGAATTTTTATTAGCGAGGTGTAAGATGCGGAGATATCAAAAGGTAATTTTAGGTATTTTAGTCGTGTTAGTGGTTGGAATCATTGGAGTAACGATCTACGGGATGCAGGTTTATCAAGAGACGAATGCCACTTTTAATCAAATCTCTCACGCTGTTGATCGGAAAACAGACAAACGAGAGGAAGCGATCAGCATTGAAGATCGAGATCCGTTTTCCATTTTGCTAATGGGAATCGACACTGGGGCTTTAGGGCGAACCGAACAAGGTCGTTCGGATAGTATGATGGTGGTGACGGTCAATCCAGAAAAAAAACAGTCAACGATCATTAGCCTTGACCGTGATATTTACACACAAATCGTTGGGTACAATACGATCGATAAGCTGAATCATGCTTATGCTTTTGGTGGGGAGGCCATGGCCATGGATTCTGTTGAAAATCTTTTGGACATTCCTATCGACCATTATGTGACGATCAATATGCAGGGTATGCGGGATCTGATTGATGCAGTTGGGGGCATCGAGGTGACAAATGCTATCGATTTTACTTTAGAAGGTGTTCATGTCCCTGAAGGGCGAATTACTTTAGATGGTAAGACAGGTTTGGCTTATGCAAGAATGCGAAAACAAGATCCTGAAGGGGATATCGGTCGCCAAAGACGGCAAAGAGAAGTGGTTACGAAAATTCTTCAAAAAGTTATGAGCCTGGATGGTATCAGTAATTACAAAAAGATTCTTAAGGCGGTTGAAAAGAATTCGAAGACGGATCTTACGTGGAATGATATGATGGACATCGCTACCAATTATATCCCTGCTTTTACGACCATCAAACAAGAGCAACTCCAAGGAGAAGGGCAACTGATTGGTGGAGTGTATTATCAGTTATTGGGGACGAATCAGTTGTTACATACGCAAAATTTATTAAAGGAGCAGTTGCAACTTCCGACGAACGAGGGTTTGACCCAAGGCGACGAATTTACTAACGGATCGCCTAATTATCAGTTATACGACGACAGTCTGACCTTTTCAGAAGAAAACTCAACAACTGGAGAGTAGCTAGTTTCTTTAGAAGCCTAAAAAGCAGGATGACCGAAAGTCCTCCTGCTTTTTAGTTTTCCACAAAAGCACCAACGGAAATCTTGTTTCACGAAACCATCAAATGAAAAAACATAAGAAAGCATAAAAAAACAATTTTTTCATGAAAGAATGAAAATGAAACATTCAAACTGTGAAACATTTACTCGGATTCACGCTAATTTTTATAGTTTTTTCTAAGGATTAATGGATATTTTTTGTTTTTTCTGTTTCGAATCGAATTTTTTGGTAAAATAGGACAGTAGTCATTATAGATTGGAAGGATAGATGAGATGAAGAATTTGAAAGATAAAGTTGTCCAAGGGATACGCAAGGGGCCAGAAGAACCAAAGGCTAAATCGTATCGCAAATCTCATGTTCCATTTCGATTGAACTTTTTGTTTTTTATTATTTTTGCTTTGTTTGTGTCCTTGATCGTTCAATTAGGCTATCTACAGATCGTCAATGGCGACAATATTGAGCAGCAGTTGAAAGCTTCATCTGTAGTGGAAGTCAAAGGAAGCGCCCCTCGGGGAATGATCTATGACGCTTCTGGAAAAGCGCTGGTGGAAAATCAAGCCAATGCAGCAATCACATTTACCCGCGGAAACAAAATGACCGCTCAAGATTTGTTAGAAACGGCCAAAAAATTGAGCGAGTTGATCGAAGTACCTGTGGACAAAAACTTGTCTGATCGTGATCTTAAGGACTTTTGGTTGGCCGATGAAGAAAATCTTGAAGCAGCAACTGACCGATTGAGTGATGAAGAGCGTTCTTTAGGTACTTCTGAACAATATGCGGCAACCGTTGATAAAGTGACAGAAGATGAAATCAATTTCTCTGATGCAGAATTAGAAGCAGCCACGATTTTTAAGCGGATGAATAGCGCCCAATCTTTGAGTACGGTCTTTATTAAGACGTCGGATGTGTCTGACCGTGAATTAGCTATTGTTGCTGAAAACATGGTCGATTTACCGGGAATCTCCACCGGTACCGATTGGACGAGAAACATCGTTGAAGGAAGTTCTCTGGCTAGTTTGATCGGAACGGTGACCAGTGAAGAACAAGGGATTCCGGAAGAAGTTTTGGATGAATTTTTAGAAAAAGGCTATGCTCGTAATGATCGAGTTGGACGTAGTTATTTAGAGCAGCAGTATGAAGAAGTCTTACAAGGCACAAAATCCATTTCTGAGATTTCCCTTGATAACAATAATAATATTGAAAGTCAAAAAGAAACCTTTGCTGGGGCAAAAGGAGATAACCTTGTATTAACATTAGATGCTGAGTTTCAAGCGAGAGTTGATAAAATCTTGCAAGACAATTTCCAAAAACTGATTGATTCTGGGGCAGCAGAATATTCTCCAGGGGTTTACGCAGTGGCGTTAAATCCAAAAACCGGCGGCGTTTTGTCAATGTCCGGCTATCATCATGACACAGGTTCAAATGAATTGCAGGAAAATGCCATTGGTACCTTCATTAATTCCTTTGTACCAGGGTCCGTTGTCAAAGCAGGGACTTTGGCTGCTGGCTGGGAAAATGGGGTCTTAAATGGCAATGAAGTGTTATTGGATCAACCAATCAGAATTGGCTCCGATGTAAAAGCCTCGATTTTCAATCCAACTGGGGCAAATAATCGTAACCTTTCTGCGGAGCAGGCGTTGGAAGTTTCTTCTAACTCCTATATGATGCAAGTCGCTTTACGTTTGATGGGCATCAATTATCAGTCAGGTATCTCGATTCCAACAGTGGATCGTCAAGGGGATGTCTATGAAAAACTACGTTCATCTTTTGCCTCTTTTGGTATGGGAACTGAAACTGGGATCGATTTACCGGGAGAAGCGACTGGTATCAGCACATCGATCGATAATATGGACCCCGTCAGTGATGGTGGGAAGATCCTTGACTTGGCTTTTGGTCAGTTTGATACCTATACCACGTTGCAGCTGGCACAATATGCAGCAACCGTTGCTAATGGTGGCAAAAGATTGCAGCCTCATATCGTCGACGGTATTTACGGCAATGATGAAACTGGCGGTCTTGGCTCACTGATTGAAGAGATCGAACCAACGGTATTGAATGAAGTTGGTTTAACAGATGCTCAAATGCAAATTGTTCAAAATGGATTTTATGATGCAGTTCATGGAACGGATGCTTGGGCAACTGCCAAAGGCTTGGCTTCTGCGAAAATGGAGGTCTCTGCCAAAACAGGTACTGCCGAAACACCAATTGTGGATAGTAATGGCAATACCATCAGCTTAGTTAACCTAAACATCGTTGCCTACGGGCCAAGCAGTGATGCGGATATTGCGATTGCGATCGTAATGCCTCAATTAAAAGGCGACACAGATACCCATCCAAATATTCAAATCGCCAAAGAGATCATGGATGCTTACTACGACTTATATATGAAATAAGCATAAAAAATCGCAGTGAAGACTGCGGTTTTTTTGTTTTATAAGAAAACTGATAGAAAACCAACATTTAGTGAGAAAGACTTGCTATTTTTGAATGATTGGCTTAGAATACTAGCGGTCAAGAGATAATTTTGATTTGCACGTTAAATAAAAAGATAAACTGATGATAAAAGGGGTAAAAAACGTAATTATGAACAAGGAATGTTTAAGTAAGCAAGAACTAATGAAGCAGTTGGGACAATTTACACCAGCTGAAAAAAAGGAGATTCGGGATTATTTGCAACGGAAAAATCCATTGCTTTTCCGAAAATTTGAACGAATGAAACACGATTTATATCGCTTGGAATCACGGCGTGTCCAATGCGAGATTGAAAATAACGAAAAGGAGTTAGGTCTTCTAAACGACAAGATCCTTTTAAAAAAAGAAGATTTTCTTGAGCTGTTATTAGCCATTCGAAAGAAAAGAGGGTAATGGATGGAATTTATTGAACTCGTCATTATCATTGCAATTCTTGTCACATTATCAAATGTGGCGAGCAAAATATTGCCCTCAGTACCGATCTTTTTTATTCAAATCATCTTAGGAATTTTATTAGGTCTTACAGAAATGGGTCAAGAGATCGCCTTTGAACCGGAAATGTTTTTAGTAATGATCATTGGTCCATTGCTATTTCGAGAAGGGGAACGAGCAGATGTACCTGAGATCCTAAAAAACAGCAAGATCGTGCTGTTTTTGGCTTTTGGTGGCGTGTTAATGACGCTGTTTGCGGTCGGCGGAACCCTCCATTGGTTGATGCCGACGATACCTCTGGCTGCTTGCTTCGCTTTCGGGGCTGCGTTAGGACCAACTGATGCGGTGGCAGTCTCCTCATTAGCAAAGCGTTTGAAAATTTCCAAAAACATTATGCATATTCTTGAAGGCGAGGGCTTACTGAACGATGCTTCGGGGGTTACCGCATTACAGTTTGCTATCGTGGCTTTGACTACCGGGAGTTTTTCAGCAGCCAACGCAGGCTTCCAACTTCTTTTCTCTAGTATCGGTGGCGGGCTTGTCGGTTACTTGATAGTATGGCTGAAACGCCGGATTTTACGTTTTATTGAAAAAATCTCGGCACAAGATGTCACAGTATACTTATTGATTGAACTGCTCTTGCCATTTGCTGCCTATTTGCTGGCAGAAATGATTGGCGTCTCAGGGATTATCGCAGCAGTTGTGGCAGGTGTAGCCCAAGCCCAAAGAAAACGCCGGATCTCGTTGTTTGATGCAGAATTAGCGAACATTTCGGAAAGCACATGGTCGACCATTGTCTTTACATTGAACGCATTAGTGTTTCTCTTTCTAGGGATCGAGTTGTCACAAGTCTTTTCACCGATCTGGGAAAGCAAAAACTATGCAAACTGGCATCTAGTCATCACGATTTTAGTCGTCACAGCGGTGATTTTCCTCGTACGTTTTATCTTTTTACTATTTTATTATTGGTTCTTACAGTCAAAAAAACAAGTATCCATGAATCAAGTCGCCTTGTTGACCTTTGGTGGCGTCAAGGGAACAGTCAGTTTGGCAGCCATCTTCATTTTACCGGTGATGGTGCATGATACACCGTTTCAGGAACGGAGCTTGCTCCTGTTTTTGACCGCCTGTGTAATTTTGCTGACATTGATCATCAGCGTGATGGTCTTACCTTATTTGGCAGATGGTGAAGCTGCCGAAAGTGTCGACTTCAATCACTTGCTGATCTTAGAAGACGTCATCGAACAATTGGAAGCAGAAGAAAAACAAGAGCTTTCTGATAAAGGTCGCTTAGCGATCGATGCTGTCATCAATTCCTATGAAAATCGTCGTTGGGAATTGTATCGCAATAGTTTGACTGATTCAGAAAAACAAGAAATCCAAGAAATTCAAGGATTGATTTTATCGATCGAACAAGACGGCTTGGATGAAGCTTATCGAAATGGGAAAGTCAGCCTAAATGGCTATCGTTTTTATTCACGCTTTATTTCTCAGCAGCAGCATTCCCTCGCAAAACAAATTCTCTCATTCTTTAGTTTTTGGCTCTTCTTTATTCAGCGTTTTATTCGTGTACTGATCCATCCACGTTTGTTTTTACAGCGGCAGCAGCAACTGAAAGATGCCTTGAAACAACGAGACATTTCTGAAGTACAAAAAATCTACTTAAAAAACAGCGAATACATTTTTCACAGTTTGAGCAATTTAGAAGATGTTTATGATTCCTCGCTGATCAATTTCTTTATTCGTCAACGAGAAATGAGCATCAAACGGTTTGAACATAGCAATTTCATTGAAACGATCATGATTGAGCAAGACCCGATTTTTGTTAAGAAAGTCCTTTGGGGCTATTATCTTGAGCGCAAGACGATCGATGAATATGAAGTGGCTGAGAAAATTTCAACGATTTCTGCAAATGAGTACCGACGCAATGTCAATCTGTTAGAATCGTATGCGATGTCTCGAGCGGAAGAACAACCGAAACAGCGGATGTTCCGCCGATAATATGTCTCAAAAGGCGCGCAACTTGATGCACGTTTTATGGAGTGTCTCCGTCAGGTTATTCCTAAAAGATGATCAACATCGATGATCAGAGGGAATAAACTGACGAAGGCATTCTTTTTTATTGCAAAAACTGCTCCTTTCTCTCATCGTTTCCTCGGATGAAATGTGGTACAATGAGCGAAGAAAAAACTCAGGAGGGATTCTGTGAAAGAATTAAAAGTAAGTGATTTAACCAAAACTTACGGTGAAAAAACACTGTTTGATCAGCTTTCTTTTCTGATACATGAAAAAGATCGGATCGGTTTGATCGGTGTCAATGGCACGGGGAAATCAAGTTTGCTGCGAATCTTAGCAGGTTTGGATCGTGGAGATGGTGATCGCCAAACTGTTTTTGCTAGTCAAGATTATCGAATTGGCTTTTTAGCGCAAGACAATCAGCTACAAGAAGAATTATCCGTTGTAGATGCTGTTTTTCAAGGGACCAGTCCGCTGATCCGCGTTGTTCGCGACTATGAAAAAGCGCTGATTGCTTTAGAAAATAATGGTATGGATCAACAAACGCAGCGCAATTATCAATTGGCAGAAGAAGCGATGAATAAAGCGGATGCTTGGAACACAGATACAACAGCCAAAATTATCCTCCAAAAACTTGGGATCAGTGATTTAAAGAAAAAGGTCAGTGAGTTATCTGGAGGTCAAAAGAAACGAGTGGCTATGGCTCAAGTATTGATCGATGAACCAGACCTGTTGTTATTGGATGAACCGACTAACCACTTAGATTATGATGCGATCCAATGGTTGGAAGGCTATCTAAAAAATTATCGGGGTGCGTTATTGATGGTGACCCACGATCGCTACTTTTTGGATCGAGTCGTTAACCGGATCTTTGAATTGTCCTTTGGCAAGCTGCATGAATATCAAGGCAATTACGAGACGTATCTTCATGCTCGAGCAGAACGAGAACGAGTGGAGGAGACGCAAGAAGACAAGCGCAAGCAGTTATACAAACATGAGTTGGCTTGGATTCGCACCGGAGCGAAGGCCCGTACAACGAAACAACAGGCACGGATCGATCGTTTCGATGATTTAAAAGAAAACCTACATCAAGTAAAACGGAACGGCGAAGTGGCCATTGATGTTGCTACGACACGCTTAGGCAAACAAGTCTTAGCGCTAAAAGATGCGAGTTTCCAGATTGAAAACAAAACGATTTTGTCTCACTTTGATCTGTTGATTCAATCAAGAGAACGCTTAGGGATCACAGGAGAAAACGGTGCGGGCAAATCTACGTTGCTCAATATTTTAGCTGGTCGCCTGCCTTTAGAAGAAGGGGAGCGGACGATTGGCGTGACTGTGAAAATGGCTTATTATACGCAAACGATTGAAGCGATGAACCCTGATCAGCGAATGATTGCTTATTTGCAAGAAGCAGCCGAGGAAGTGCAAAAAGTGGATGGCTCACAAGTCAGTGTCGCAGAAATGCTGGAACAGTTTTTGTTTCCGCGATCCATGCACGGCACTAAGATCGGCAAGCTGTCTGGCGGGGAAAAACGACGCCTATTTTTGCTCAAGCTATTGATTGGGCAGCCAAATGTTCTCTTGTTAGATGAACCGACCAACGATTTGGATATTGATACCCTGACGATTTTGGAAAATTATTTGGAAACATTCCCAGGTGCAGTAATCACTGTTTCCCATGACCGCTACTTTTTAGATAAAGTTGCCCAAAAATTGCTGATCTTCGAAGGAGACGGCAGGATTAAGTCCTACTTTGGTTCCATTAATGAGTACCTAGCAGCCAATACCAATAAAGCTAGTTCAAGTGTACTAGAGCCAAAAGAATCAAAAAACGATTCACTTTCTGCTGATAGTGAGGAGTCTGCTGCAGCGCCTGTCAAAAAGAAACTGAGTTATATGGAACAAAAAGAGTGGGCGACAATTGAAGATGATATCGCGGCGTTAGAAGAAAAAGCTGCCGCTTTGACTGAAGAGATGAATCATCAAGGAGCTGACTTTACCAAGCTCCAAAAATTACAGCAAGAAATCAGCGAGGTTGAAACGCAACTTGCAGAAAAAATGGATCGTTGGGAATATTTGAGCGAGTTTGTGTAGAGTAAAGGAGAGAACGATGGAACAAGCATATTTAGATCTAGGAAGAAAAATATTAGCAGAAGGCAATGATAAAAGTGATCGTACAGGAACGGGAACACGCAGTGTCTTTGGTCACCAAATGCGTTTTGATCTGTCCCAAGGCTTTCCATTGTTGACAACCAAGAGAGTTCCTTTTGGCTTGATCAAAAGCGAATTATTGTGGTTTCTAAAAGGAGATACCAACATTCGTTATCTCCTAGAACATAATAACCACATTTGGGATGAATGGGCGTTTGAGCGCTATATTAAAAGTGATGCTTACACAGGTCCTGACATGACGGACTTTGGCCGTCGTTCCCTAGTGGATGAAGCTTTCAATGAACAGTACCAACACGAGTTGAAACAGTTTTGTGAAAAAATCTTATCTGATGATACTTTCGCTGAAGCCTTCGGCGATTTGGGACACGTTTATGGGTACCAATGGCGCCATTGGGAAAAAAGTACGGGCGGGTTTATCGATCAAATCACAGAAGTGATCGACATGATCAAGACGACGCCAGATTCTCGTCGTTTGATCGTCTCTGCTTGGAATCCAGAAGATGTACCGACGATGGCGTTGCCACCTTGTCACACGATGTTTCAATTTTATGTTCATGATGGTCGCTTAAGCTGTCAGTTATATCAACGCAGTGCCGATGTCTTTTTAGGCGTTCCCTTCAATATTGCTAGTTATGCGCTATTAACGCACCTGATTGCTCATGAAACTGGACTAGAAGTCGGAGATTTTGTCCATACATTAGGTGATGCTCATCTGTACAGTAATCATACAGAACAGATGAAGGAACAGTTGACTCGTTCGGTACGTCCGGCGCCAAGCTTACAGTTAAATCCTGAAAAACAGTCAATCTTTGATTTTGAAATGGAAGATATTACCCTGGCAGGGTATGATCCGCATCCAACAATCAAAGCACCGATCGCAGTTTAAGTGGTTGTTTGGTTTCATTTCATAAAGAAAGGAATGAGGCGTAATGGAAAATACCCACAAACGAGGCTTTGCGGCGACCTTTCATCAGAGACATGCTGGATCGATTCATGCATTGCTCATTGATCAATGCATTGATTTTTTGCATCAGCACTATGATGCAGTTTGGCTATCCGTATCCGAGGAAACAGTGCCGGAGCTAAAAGAAGCCATTCGATCAAATCAGCAGTGCACTGCCATTTTTATACCAGCAAAAGGGGCGGCGGATGCCCGCAGAAGGCTTATTTTTGCGGCACAGCATACTTTACCGATGCTGGATTCATTGCATATTTGTGATTTTGATCGCGTAGTGACTTGGATCGAGACGTATCCAGAAGAACTTGTGGCAATAAGCAAACAGCCGTTACCAGAGAATACGTATTGTATCCTAGGGCGAACTGCAAGGGCGTTTGCGAGTCATCCGCAAACGTGGCAAAGAACGGAGCGCTTGATCAACGAGATCGCAGCTGACTTTTTTCAAATACAAGAAATTGATGTCGCAGCTGGTAGTGCTCTCTTTCCTATCTCCCTGATACCGACCTTGCTGAAAAACAACAACGCGCGTTTAAACGATGGGGAATGGCCGAGAAATGTCCAAAGAAGCGGCGGCACAATTGTTTACCAAGCCTGTGATGGCTTGCGCTTTGATGAACGCAACAAAGATCCATTTGAGCATGAATCAGCTGTTCAGCTGATGCAGCGGCTGCAGGTTGCTGCTACTATTTCTGAATCATTTTATACAGAAGGGATGTAATTTTTATGTTGATCGCACTTTGGGCACAAGATCAAAAGGGTTTGATCGGAGCAGATGGCACGTTGCCGTGGCATTTGCCAAATGATTTGAAATTTTTTAAAGAGCAAACCATCAATAATACGATTATAATGGGGCGCAAAACCTTTGAAGGAATGGGAAAAAGATTACTGCCGCAGCGTACGACGATCGTTTTGACAAGTGATCGAGAATATCAAGCCAACGGCGCGTTAGTGATGCATGACCGAGAGGAAATCTTAGCGTATGTGAAGCAACAAGAGCATCCCGTTTTTTTAACTGGTGGAGCGGGTGTTTTTGAAGCGATGATTGACGATTGCGATCAATTGTACCGTACAGTGATCGATGCGGAATTTAACGGAGATGTGTATTTCCCAGAGATTGATTGGACGCAATGGAAACTTGATCATGTGATCGATGGGATCGTCGATGAAAAGAACCGTTACCCCCATCAATTTGAATTTTATCATAGAAAATAAAAGAACAGGAAGCTTTCTGCAGCGAAAGTTTCCTGTTCTTTGTTTGTAAGCAATGCTTCATTTTTAGGTATACAACAAGACGGAGAAGTACATCAGTCCAGCACCTAACATAACGAATAAGTGCCAAACCACATGCATGAATCGAACGGATTTTAAACTATAGAATAGCGCACCTACAGTATAAGAAACACCACCGCTTGCTAGTAAAAATGTTCCCCAGTAGCCTAAATGTTCGATCAGAGGTTTGAAGGCGACGACACATAGCCAGCCCATGATGATGTAGATCAGGGTGGAGATTTTTGAGACAGTCTCTTTTTTATGAAGAGTCAGTGACTTATAAACGATGCCGCTAATTGCTAGTAGCCAAATCAAGACAAAGAGTGACCAGCCAAGCCAGCCTTGGATACTAAGCAAGCAAAAAGGTGTATAGCTTCCGGCGATCAGCAAGAAAATGGAGGCATGATCAAAGACTTGGAAGACCTTTTTTGCTTTGGTAAAAATCAAACTGTGAAATAAGGTAGAAAAGAGGAAGAGCAAAATCATCATCGACCCATAAATGGCATAGGAAACGATGTGGATAGGTGACCCTAGATTTGCCCCCTTGATTAAGAGGATGACCAGTCCTGCGATACTCAGTCCTAATCCGATCCCGTGGGTTACTGCATTTAATACTTCATTGACGATCAAATATCTGCGACTAAACTTCATGTGCTGCATTCGGCACCGTCCTTTCGAATCGAAATTAGATGAAAAAAAATTTTCTCTCTGTTATACTTAGTATAAATGGTCTGTGGTTATTTTACCACGAAAAAAGACTTGATTTAAAGAGAGAGTGAATATATGATGGCAAATCTTAAAATTGTGACAGATTCTTCCAGTACGATGGAACCAAGTGTCCGTGATGCTTTGGCTATCCATGTCGTGCCTTTATCTGTAATGATCGATGGTGTCGTTTATCCAGATGATGAAACGCTGCCGGGAGAAAAATTTATGCAAATGATGGCGCAAGCCAAAGAATTACCTAAAACTAGCCAGCCGCCGATCGGTCATTTTGTAGAACTATATGATGAATTAGGCAAAGATGGCAGTGAAATACTATCGATTCATATGACCAAAGGGCTTAGCGGAACCGTGGAAGCGGCTCGTCAAGCCAGTCATTTATCAAAAGCTAAAGTCACCGTGATCGATAGTGACACGACAGACCAAGCGTTGGCTTTTCAAGTGATTCGGGCAGCAGAATTGGCTAAAGCCGGTAAGACACTAGAAGAAGTTTTACCAGAGGTGGATTTGGTGCGTGAGCATACGAAATTATTTATCGGCGTTTCAACGTTAGAAAACTTAGTAAAAGGCGGTCGTATCAGTCGTGCCAAAGGTCTTTTATCGAGTTTGCTGAACATGAAAGTGATTATGGATTTTGATCATTCAGAACTGATTCCAGTCGTCAAAGGACGTGGTGTCAAGACCTTCAATAAATGGTTTGAAGAGTTAAAAGCTGAACTGAAGAGTATGCCTAAAGTGACGAAAATTGGTATTTCTCATGCTGAAGGGTTAGAAATCACAGAACGTTTCCAAAAGGAATTAGCGGAACTATTCCCCGAGTTGGATATCCCCTTGTTGCACACGACACCGATCATCGCCACTCACACAGGTAAAGGTGCCTTTGCGATTACTTATAGTACGGAATAAAAAAGCATGTTTTCTTTCAGCGATTCGTTTAATGACGAATCGCTTTTTGGCGTATGACAAGCTGTCAGGAAGAAAAAACAAAAAAAGAAGCTGCCTTTGCTTGTCGACTCTTTGGCAGGTAGCTGTTTTCTTTCTTAAGTTTGAAGGATTGCGACTAGGAATTTTATGAGAATTTTGTTAAAATAGCAAAGATTACAAAGGAGTTTGAATACCTGTGAAATGGAAGAAATTAGTAACTTATCTACTCGTTGTGGGATTGATAGCTATTGGAACTGGCTTACTGTTTCATTTTACTGTTCCCAAAGCCCAACCATTGCTGACCCCTGTGGACAAGCTAGCAGCCAATGATTCGAAAAAATCCGCCATTGAATATCTCGCTCTTGGGGATTCCTTGACAGAAGGGGTTGGTGATGAAACAGCTCGTGGTGGCTTTGTGCCAATTTTGGCTGGGGATCTAGAGGATCGCTATGATTTGAGCAATTTGGTAACTAAAAATTATGGGGTCGCTGGTGAAAGAAGCGATCAGATTTTAAAGCGAGTGAAAAACGATGAAGACTTACGCCAAGATCTTAGTCAAGCGGATTTGATTACCTTGACTGTCGGCGGTAACGACGTACTAAAAGTGATTCAGAGCAATTTCTTCGGCTTGAGCATTGAGACGTTTACGGAACCGATGGAAGATTACCAGGAACGTTTAAAAGACTTGTTTGCTCAAATCCGCGATTTGAATAGTGATGCACCAATCTATGTCTTGGGCATCTACAATCCATTTTATCTGAATTTCCCAGAAATCACGGATATGCAGACGATCATTGATAACTGGAATAAACAAACGGAAACGTTCGTCAATCAGCAAGACAATGCCTTTTTTATTCCTATCAACGATTTGCTCTATAAAGGGTTAAGTGATGAGGTCGGTATTGCTGATACAGAAGAAGGGGAATCAGAGAAAACTGCCGAATCATCGGACACAGAACGCTTATCTGATTCATCGACGACAGCTTCGGACGAATCACAAAGCAGTACTTCAACGACAACTGATTCATCGCAAACTGTCGGGAATAATATCACAAACAATGTTTTGTATGAAGGCGATCGCTTCCATCCCAATAATCTTGGGTATCAACTGATGGCGAATGCCGTTCGCGATGAAGTGATCAAAACGCAAAATTATTGGTTGCTAGAGGAGGAAGCAAAATGAAACCAAGCGAATCAACGAAGCAGCCGGAAAAAACAGCTGCAACGAAAAAAAAATCGATTAACTACTGGAAAATTGCTTTTCTAGTGTTGGTCGGTATCCTTTTAGGCACGACGGTTTTCTTTGCTTCAAGAATTTTTCAACAGCGAGAAACCGGCTTAAATGAAAGTGCTGAACTTGTTCAACGGGAGGGCAGTCCTGTTTTGACCGTTAACAGCAACAAGAGCCAGGTCAACCAATTGATTGATTTTTATCTGTCTGATTTTCAAAAAGATCAAGAGGTCAAGTATAATTTTGAGCTAAGAAATGAGGCATTGTTGACGGGAGAGTTTCAAGTATTAGGATTTCCTATCACCTTCTATCTCTATTTTGATCCTTACGTGACCGAAGAAGGTAACGTTCAATTGAAAGCCAAAAGCTTATCAATCGGCACCTTGGATCTGCCCACCAGTGAAGTAATGAAAATGATCAAACGTAGTTTTAAATTTCCTGATTGGATCGATGTCAATGCCGATGAACAAATCATTTTGATACGTTTGGATCAATTCCGTATGCAAAATGGCTTGTTTATCAAAGCCAACAAAATCAATCTTGTGGATGATGAAATTCAAATGAGTTTATATTTACCAGCTGAAACGGAGGATGAATAATGGAACGAGCAATTTTTGCCGGTGGGTGCTTTTGGTGTATGATCCAACCCTTTGATGAATTAGAAGGGGTGCATTCAATTTTTTCCGGCTATACCGCAGGACATACCGAAAATCCGACTTATGAAGAGGTCAAAAGCCATCAAACCGGGCATACAGAAGCAGTGGAAATCATTTTTGATCCTGAAAAAATCAGTTATGAAGACCTTTTGACGATCTATTGGCAGCAAACGGATCCGACAGATGCTTTTGGTCAATTTGAAGATCGCGGCGACAATTATCGTCCGGCTATCTTCTATTTTAATGAAGAGCAGCGGAAAAAAGCCGAAGCCAGCAAAGAGGCGCTTCAGACTTCCGGTCGATTTACCGATCCGATCGTGACCACGATCGAACCAGCCCAACCTTTTTATTTAGCGGAAGAAGAGCACCAAGAGTATTACAAAAAGAATCCTGAGAATTTTGCTCGCAATCACGCCCGTAGAGCAGCCTTTTTAGAAAATCATTGGGAGCAAGAACATGCGTAAAAGTTTTTATACCTATTTAATGGCAGTCAAAGGACCGAGTCATACAGATGAGGCCCAGATCTTTGCTACTCATGCAAGTCATGATATCCAGTTTCCGAAGCACAGCGATGACTATGATGAAGTCTCTTCTTATCTGGAACTAAATGTTGATTATTTGCCATCCATGGATATTTTTGATCGTATTTGGGCAGAGTATCTCGAAAATAACAAATAAAAAAACTATTCTTCGTTTTGTATGGTTGCATAAAATCCGCAGAACGGAGCTGTTTTTTCTCAGAGAGGTGTTGTGAATGAAAGGTTTAACGACGAGCCGATATATCGTTTCTCTCGTTTGTGTCGCAATTTTGTCAGGAGGTGGTGTCTATTTATGGCAAACGGCTCAGCAAAATCAGCAGACGACGCAACCGGTGACAGAAACGACCACAGAAGCCAGCGGAATGGAGAAAATCCAGTCGCTATATGACCAAATCCTTGCGAATTATTACCAAGAAGTTGATGAGGATGCCTTGATAGAAGGTGCCCTTCAAGGGATGACTGATGCGCTAGATGATCCTTATACGACGTATTTGAACCAATCAGATGCGGATAACTTAGAACAATCACTTTCTGGAAGTTTTGAAGGGATTGGTGCTACCTTGTCAATCGTTGAAGACTATCCAGAAGTCGCACAAGCGCCGATAAAAAATACGCCTGCTGAAAAAAGTGGTCTGCGGATCAATGACCGAATCGTCAAGGTAGACGGTGAAGATACGCAAGGACAGGAATTATCTGAAGTTGTGGGAAAGATTCGTGGTGAAAAAGGGACGAAAGTCACCTTAACGATTCAACGTGATCAGGACACCTTTGATGTGGAGATCATTCGTGATGTGATCCCAATCGAAACAGTCCATGGAGAAATTGCTGAAAATAATGACACAATCGGTCGTATCGATATTACTTCCTTTGGTGAAAACACAGCAGCTGAGTTGAAAGAAACCATCACCGAACTGCGAGAAGCCGGCGCAAAGTCGTTTGTTTTGGATTTAAGACAAAATCCTGGCGGATTGCTGGACCAAGTACAGATCATGGCAAGTATGTTTTTAGAAAACGGCCAAACGATCGTGAAGTTTGCCAACAATCAAGGGGTGGTCAGTGAGACCAAAGCGAGCGAAGCATTGGATGAAGGATTCAAAGTCACAGAGCCGGTCGTTGTTTTAGTCGACGGAGGCAGTGCCTCTGCATCGGAGATTTTTGCCGCAGCCTTGCAAGAATCAGCGGATATCCCAGTTGTTGGTACAGAAACCTTCGGCAAGGGAACCGTTCAGAACGTGAAAGATCTGGGGGATAATAGTGAATTAAAAATGACGGTCATGAAATGGCTGACACCGGATGAAAATTGGGTCAATGATCAAGGTGTGATGCCGGATTATGAAGAGGACTATCCAGAGTATGCGTATTTCCCGCCATTACCACGGGACAATGCCTTAAAAGCTGGACAATCATCAACGGCAGTCAATAACCTAAATCAATTTCTTAAAGCGTTAGGGTATGCCACTAGTGGTGATACCTTCAATGATGAGACGACCGCAGCAGTGAAGACTTTTCAAGAGGCTCATGATTTAAAAGTGACTGGGGAAGTCGATGCAGACACTGCCCAAGCGATCGAAAAAGAAGTAACGGAGAAACTCAAAGCAGAGGACCCAGCATATTTAAAAGCACTGTCCTTGCTTTCTGAAGAATAAACTAAGTGAAAAATTGGAGAGGAGGCAGACGTGTGGAGGCGAAAAAATTCTGGGTTGATCGTTTTTGGCTAGTAGTGAAATATGCGTTAATCGCTTTTGCAACAGCATTCTTGATTCGGGCATTCTTGTTGATCCCAGTTCCTGTTGAAGGAAATTCGATGGAAGGAACCTTAAAACAAGGAGACATGGTGGTCATTGAGAAGATTTCGCCCATCCAACGTTTTGATGTCGTTGTTTTCCAGTTGCCGGATGGTTCGACCTATATCAAGCGGGTGATTGGCTTACCGGGTGAGTCAGTGAAATATGTCAATGATCAGCTTTACATTGATGATGAACCGGTAGATGAAGATTTTCTAGTGAAGAACCGCAGCAATGATCACGAGTCTGTCTCTTACACCAATGACTTTGATTTGGAATCTTTATTAGGTGTTGAGAAATTAGGGAAAGATAGTTACTTTGTCATTGGAGACAATCGACGTGCCTCCAAAGATAGCCGTTCCTTTGGACCAATATCAGGAGAGGCCATTTTAGGCAATGCTCGTTTTGTTTATTATCCATTGACTCATATTCGATTGATTTAGTCTGTGTAAAATCAATAAATAATTAAATAATGAATCCCCCCTTGGAATCATCCGTTGATTCCAAGGGGGGATTTTGTCTAGCTTTTTATTCTTTTTCCAAAGGGAAATGGTTAGCATCGAAAAAAGCGTTTGTTTAGTCACTAATTGCTGTTAATTTTTTTATTTTTTCATTAAAAGCATTCGATAGTTTCTGACATAAATTCGTTTCAAAATCACGATAGCGACAAAAATCAATGATCGCCGAGTTTTCTTCGGTTGTAAAAGGGGGTAAAAGCTGTGGTGAGCTCAAAATATAAAAGTCAAAAGGTTCTTCAGTTGGCAGCGTGATCCGTTCAATTTCAACGTAGGGCAACCGTTCACATATATTAAAAACTTCCATGGAAACCAAGTAGTTAGATACATAGACAAAAGCAACTTTAAGTTTATATTTTTGTTCCTTTTCAATGTAAATGGGATAAAGCAAACAGGCTTGATAAAAAGCAAGATCGGTATAACAGGTTTTTAACCACTCATAACCTTTACGATTTGCTATTTTACGCCAAAAACTTTGAATGGTATTTGTCAAAATCGTATGTAATGGGTATTTATCCTTAATGACATTTGCTTCGAAAAAATTCGAAAGGGGGACTTTTTGCTTAAATATACAGAACTTCAACAACGTAAGATATGTATTCATATAAAGGAACGACTGATGGTCGAAGTCAAAATCACAGAGAAATTTTTGGCAATGTTCTTCAAACTCAGTCATCAGCTCTTTTAATTCTAGCTTTTCGTGATTGTAACAATCCGTTACAATCGGAAGACGCACATCTTTGGCAGAAGTCAGCATCGGCCAGTAATAAAAAAGAAAGAACAAAGAATTGATCTCAAGAATGTCTATTGCTGAATCAATGATCATAAAGAAAGCAGAGAAGAAATCAAGCTTTTCACCACTGGGGATAAATGATCGGTTCGTTAACTGATAAAGATTTGTCTTGTGACCATCCTTTAAACGAAACAGACAAATCTTGCAATGAAGTAAGGCTTCTTTTTTGCCAATTTCATACTTGCTTTTGTATTTCGTTCCTTCATAGGTAACAAAAAGCTCTTCGATCTCTTGGTCAAAGGCCTTCACCAAACTATCCCCTAAAGAAATGTGCCAGATAAAATTAAACAATAAGATGCGAATCACCATCTCTGAACCGATAAGCGTCATGGCGGATTGATTTAAGGTTACGTTGAATTCCTTTAAATGATCCTGAAGCTTTTTAGTTTGTCGGAAACAAGTCGAACGACTGATATAGTTTCTTTGGCAAAATGCCAGCAAACTTTCATCTTGATTGGTCAAGATACTTAACAACATTTTATAAGAAATACTTTCTTGGGCTAAAAACTGCTGATATTGATTGTATTCAATCAAATTTTTAGGGAGACTAAGGGTGTTTTTATGTAATGAAAGATTTACTGGGGAGAGGTTTTGCAGGTCCTCTTGGATCGAGGAAAGTAAACTTTTCAATCTCGTTGCACTTAAATGGGTCAGATTTTTCACGAACTCTATGTTGTATTCACCCGGAGCAATTGATAGTAGTTTTCCGTAGAGTCCGATTTTGTCTAATGCTCGGGTATCTAAGAGTATTTTTTCAATCAAATGATCACCTTCTTATTTTATTAATAACTTATTTATATTACTGTGTAAAGACACGTCTCAAAACTTTTGCTTTTTTTTAGAAAAACTGAGACAAATTTTTGCCAGAGCTGTCTCATAAAGAACAAAAATAGAAATCGCATGTGAAAAACGCTAGTTTTTTTTAGTTATTAAATAACGTTGGTTAATTGGTTCCGCTTTGAAATAAAAAACTTTTTTTATTTATGAATAACTACAGATGCGTAAATTTTTCCTGTTTTTCAGAAAATAAAAAAAAGAGGTGTCTTTCGCTTCTTTCTTGTATCATCAGCTTGTAATTTTTGATTCTTTGAAAGGAGGTCTTTTTATGTTTTTGACAAAGAGACACCACTGGTTCTCTTTCATTTTCTGTATGTTAGGGGGGATATTATTTTTCATTTATTCGAGTTTGCAAACAAATGGGACAGCAAGTGCACAAGAAGAAAATACGATCGCTATTACCGAAACGGAGCAGATCAAGCTGACAGGTCAACGGGAGGGCAATCAATTTACTTTACGATATCAGCTATCACAAAAAAACAAACAGCAACGCATCTGGCTGCAATTATATGCACTTGATGAAACAAAAGAACAACCGCTAACGAAAACGAACAACAAAGAGGTGGTTTTTATTGAGGATGAATCCGCGCAGTCTTGGCTAACAACACAAGACTTCTTGCAAACACCCTGTGAACAAGAAGTAACGTTTCAACTACCTAGTGAAACAAAAAAACTGAAGTTGGCGATTCAGATTGAAGAATATGATCACGAAAATCAAGAATCGCACAAATTGGCGTCTTTGGATGAATTGATAGTTGACATTCCGCTTGCGACAGAATCTGCTTCCTCAGATAGGGTGGAAGTCAGCTCAACTGATTCACAAGCTGCAGAAACCGGCACTGAGTCAACTTCGGAACAAGTGTCGAATGAAGACTCAAAAGGTGTTTCGAATGAAGAAACGCAGGAAGAGACAAAGGAAACAGGAACAACGACAAGTTCTTCTGAAGACGAAACACTCATTGAACCGTTTAAACAAGAACGTCTTTATCAAAAAACGACCGTTTCACAGGCTTTTGCTTCGATTGAACCAGATTATACGACAGACCAGAATGGAACCTATCCCACAGCTAGTTGGAAAATCGATGAAAAGAGCAATGTCTTAAATCATCAGGGGAACAAAGATGCAGGCGAAACCTGGGATGGCGTAGCTACATGGAATGGTGATCCAGAAAATTTGACCAACTCGTATATTGAGTATGGTGGTGTGGGAGATGAAGCGGATTTTGCTTTACGGAAATTTGCAAAAGAGACGAATACTCCAGGACTGTTTGATGTCTACCTAAATGTACGAGGGAATGTTCAACGCCAAATTGATCCGATCGATGTTGTGTTGGTAGTGGATTGGTCAGGGAGTATGAATGAGATGGGACGCATCACTGAAGTAAAAAAAGGTGTGGATCGCTTTTTGAATCAAATTGAAGGAAGCGGCATTCAAGACAGTGTCTACATGGGCTATGTCGGTTATTCCAGTGATGGTAACAATTACCAAAACAAAACCTGCCAGTTAGGAAAATTTTCTGAAGTCAAAGAGACGATCCGAACGATGACGCCAGAAACAGCAGCTGGGGGGACCTTTACCCAAAGAGGGCTACGCCAAGCTGGGGAGATGCTATCAACGCAAAATGGACATAAGAAAGTCATCGTTTTGCTAACAGATGGCGTGCCGACCTACAGTTATCATGTGTCCAAAGTGCATACACAAGCAGATGGTAGTTATTATGGAACCGCCTTTTCTCTTTCTCAAGACCAGCCGATGAATACTTCACATCTCTACAACGGGTATTTTGCATCTGATCAGTACGGTAACTCTAAATGGATCAACAATACGTTTGTCGCCACGATCGGTGAGGCGATGGCGTTAAAAGAGCGCGGGATTGAGATTCACGGATTGGGGATTCAACTGCAAGGGGATCAAACAGCTGGGTATACAAAGGACGATGTTGAGAACAAAATGAGACAGATGGTTTCTGCTGATGAAGAGGGGCATCTTTATTATGAGTCAGCCAATGAAGCAGCGGATATTGCCGACTATCTCGAGAAAAAAGCCCTTCATATTTCGGCGACAGTCACTGATGGAGAGATTACTGACCCCATTTCGCAGCCATTTTTATACGAAGAAAATAGCTTGTCCATCAAAAGTGTCGGTTCTGCTGTTCTAACGGTGCAGCCTGAGGTCACGATATCTGACAATACACTCAATGCTTCTGGTCTTTATTTAGGCGAAGGACAGGAACTGCAAATTCATTATCAAGTGCGGATTCAAACGGAAGCAGCGGATTTTAAACCAGATACTTGGTATCAAATGAATGGAGAAACGGTGTTTTATCCGAATCATCAGTCCGATCAAAAGGCATTGTTTGGTGTGCCATCTGCCAAAGCAGCTGGGAAGGAGTTGACGATCAAAAAAGTCTGGGAGGAATACGATGGCGATACGTCAAGTCGCCCAGAATCTGTCTATTTTGAAATAAGCAGAAGCCCAGTTACTAGCAAGGAGAGCTGGCAAACAGGATATCTCAAACTTACTGAGACCGATGCACAAGATCAGACAAGTTGGGAACGAAGCAAGGTTTCCGCGGTTTCTGAAAAGGATGGAACGGATTACGAAGAAACCCGTCTACTGCCGCTTTATAACAATCAAGGAGAAACGTTTAATTATCAAGTCACAAATGAACTGGCAGTATCAGGCTACGAGTCGACAAGAGTGGACGTTTCTACATGGAAAAACACAAAGACGTTTGTGCCCCTCGCATTAAATCTGATCAAAAAATCCGCTGTAGGAGAGGTGAAGCTGACAGGTGCTGTTTTTGAATTGACGGGCGCTGGAAAGACAGTAACCCTTGTGGATCAAGGGGATGGAACGTACGGGATGCCAGCAGATACTACGTTGCAAAAAAGTCAGACGTATCGTTTAAAGGAAGTCACTGCACCGGCGGGACATCATTTGGCTAAGCAAACAGAGTGGCTGATCCATATTGATGAGCAAGGGCATGCGACGATTGATGGACAACCTGTCACACTGGTCGAGCATACGATTATCCTGGAGATTACCAATCCGTTTACAGAAATTCCAGTCGCTATTCGAAAATATTCGTTGCAAAATGAGCAGCAAGTATTGTTAGCAGGCGCTGTCTTTTCTCTTCAACAAAAAACAGCAGGAGGGGATTATCAAGAAATCGCCTCAGAAACGTCGGATGATGTTGGGATGGCTGAATTTACGATCCTTGAGCCTGGCGCTTATCGTATCTCAGAAACAGCCGGTCCGCTCGGATATGATACGGTTGCCGGTGACTATGAATTTGTCGTTGGTACAGACGGAAAAATCCAGTATCAAGGGGAAAATGTCGACGGGGATGCCAACTGTTGGACCCTTACCCATGGCAATCAGTTAAAACCTTTTGATTTGGTGGTCAATAAACAGGATGAACTGGGACAAGCACTTGAGGGGGCAAAATTCCGGCTAAGTGGAAACGGACGGACTGTCGAACTGCCTGAAAACGGAGAAGCACTAGCGGTATTTCACTTCCAAGATCTCACACCCGGCAGCTATACCTTGGAAGAAACTGGTACACCCGCAGGCTATGCAGGTTTAACAGCACCTGTCCAAATCAAGATTGAAGAGGATGGTCAGGTCTTTATCGATGAAGAACGACTACCGAATCTTCTTGTTTCTGGAGAAAAGAACAATCAAATAGAATTGATCGTAACCAATCAAGTGAAAGTGTCTCTTCCTGAAACCGGAGGGAATTGGCATGGATGGATGGTCATTCTTTCAGCAAGTCTGCTAGTCCTTTTAGCTGGTAGCTATTTGCACGTTAAGCGCAAAGATAAGCCTTCATTAAAGTAATTTTTCCATTAGCGAATGAAAAACGAAAAAAAATTTAGAAGAGAGGAAAGAACAATGAAAAAGATTTTTAATCATACGAAAATGGTTTGTCTCCTATTTTTACTTTTGCCATTTGTCTTTTTTGGAACAAAAAATCAGCAAGTGTCTGCAGAGAGCAATTTGGCACAGATCCATCTCCATAAAAAGAAAATGGTCAATCTGCCAGGTTCATTGATTCAAAATAGTGGGACTGATATGGAAGAGTTTGATCAATACCAAGGCTTAGCCGATGTCACTTTTTCTGTCTATGATGTGACAGCAGCATTTTATGAAAAACGATCTGCAGGGGCATCCGTTGAAGAAGCCAAGCGTCAAGTTCAAACCTTGACGTCTGGTTCCCCTATAGCTAGCGGGAAAACAGATGCAGCCGGTGATTTGGTTTTTGAATTGCCGAAAAAACAAGCCGATCGGGATGCAGTTTACACCATTGTAGAAGCCCCTAAAGACGGCGTTACAACTGCTGAGAATATGGTGATCGCCTTTCCCGTATATGAAATGATCCAACAAGCTGATGGCTCATATGTTTATGGAGAAGAAGAGCTAGACACGATCCATCTTTATCCGAAAAATATCGTCACAAATGAAGGAACGCTCCTTGTGAATAAGCGAGGAACGGGGGAAAACGAACCACTGAATGATGCAGAATTTGTTGTTTCAAAGCAAGAAGGACGCGAAAATACCAAGAAATACATCTTAAGTGCAGCCGATGGACTTTATACATGGACAACTGACAAACAGGCAGCGTACCGTTTTTTGACAGGCAAAAAATATGCTGCTGGAGACGCTGGTATCGATGTGAGTGAGAACCAAAAAGGACAGCTAAAGATTGCGCAACTAGAAACAGGCGCCTATCAATTAGAGGAAACGAAAGCCCCAAGTCAAGCCGCCTTAATCGAGGAAGAAAGAATCAAGGATTTCTCGATTGATTCAGGAAGTAACGTTACTGTTGAGCTAACAATCAAGAATGACACAACAAATGTTACAAAAACAACACCACAATTAGACGGCAAAGACGTAGAGATCGGCGAAAGAATCCAATATCACCTAACGGTCAATATCCCATCAGGTATTCAAGATAAAGTAGGATCAGAAAACAAATACAAACATTTTCAATTGATCGATGCCCATGATCCAGCATTAACTTTTGAAAATACAGCTGAAGGAGAAACGGGCTATGCGTTGTATGATGGAGAGCAGAAAATCGATGCGACGAATTACCAAGTAACGGAAAAAGAGCATGGCTTTACGGTAACTATCAATCCAGAATTCGTGCCGCAATTAACGCCGGGAAATCAATTGCGCTTTGTGTATTATATGTATTTAAATGAACAGGCTATTCCTATCAATGGCTTTACGAATGAAGCAAATGTAGAAACGGATTTCATGACGGATCAAACGCCTCCAAGCGTGGAAGTTTTGACAGGGGGCAAACGGTTCTTAAAAGTCGATGGGGCTGTGACCGCTACCGAAGCATTGGCAGATGCAGTTTTTGTTGTACGGGATCAAGACCGTGATGATGCCAACTACCTGAAAATCGAAGAAGGAACCAAACAGGTATCTTGGGTGCAAACAGCGGATGAAGCGACGAAATTTACCACAGGGACAGATGGATTAGTTGATATCATCGGGTTAAAATTTGGCACCTACTATTTGGAAGAAGTAAAAGCACCAAAAAATTATGTACTGCTAACAAATCGCATCGCTTTTGAAGTACATGAAACGTCTTATGGAACGAAAGAGCAATTGGGAGATCCAGAAAAAGTCCCTAACCGCCGCAAAGGAACCTTACCGGCAACTGGTGGTGCCGGCACGTATTTAATGGGCGCCATCGGAGTGGTGATCGTTGGTTTAGCTGGGTGTTATTTTGTTAAACGGAAAAAAGGGTAAGTAAATGAGATGAAAATGCACGATGACAATCAAAAGGAAAAGAAATGGCACGAAAGTACCTACTCAAAAAGTGACTTTGTTGGATGTTCTAATGGGTATTCTGCTGCTGCTAGGTGTTCTGATCATCAGTTATCCTTTTGTAAGTAATCAGCTCAACACCTTTTTGGATCAACAGTTGATCAGCTACTACCAAAGCCAAGCTAAAAAAATGAGTGAAATAGAAAAACAACAAAAAAGGAACCAGTTGGAACGAGTAAATCAAGAGCTGGCACAGCATCCCAGCAATCCTGGAATCAAAGAAACGCAAGATTTATCAGAAACAAGGGACTCAGAATCAGGCGATACACCTGATTACTATGAACGACATACGATCGGCGTTTTAAAGATCCCCGTGATTGGTGTCGCTCTCCCGATTTTTGATCAAACCACCGATACGTTGTTAAAAAGAGGAGCAACATTATTGGAGGGCGCTTCGTATCCAATAGGTGGTGAAGATACCCATGCAGTTTTGTGCGGACACCGTGGGTTAACGAGTGCAACCCTCTTTACGGATCTGCCTAAGCTGCAGATCGGCGATGAGTTTTATATCGAAACGTTTGATGATACGTTGGCGTATCAAATAGATCAGATTAAAACGGTCGCCCCTGATGATACCGAAGCACTAAAAATTGTCAAAGGCAGTGATTATGTCACCTTACTAACCTGCACACCCTATATGGTCAATAGCCATCGTTTATTGGTTCGCGGCAAAAGGGTTCCTTACAATGAAGAAAATGAAACAAATGCCGCAAAAAAAGCAAACCAGCAGGATTTGTGGGTGCTGCTAGTTGTAAGCACCACACTATTACTACTCCTGCTGGTGATTAGCAAAATCAAAAGAAAAAAACAGCATGATTTGATCACTCCCAGTGATAAGAAGCAAAGATAGCAGGTTTTCCTCTAGATCCACTAGAAAATGACTTGTTAACCTTACTCAGAACGAAACATGTCGTGTGAAATATGGTACAATAACGAAGATAAAAGGTAGTAAAAAGCAGTCGGTCTAATGGTAAAGGTGTCAGAAAAAAGGAAGAATGAGTGGGTAGACAAGCTTTTTCCAACCACTTCCCCAAAATTAAAAAGCGAGAAAGCGCGTATGACGCATGAGAATCGCGCTGAAAGCTTTACCTATGCACGAGGTTGGAACAAGAACATTGTCCTAAAGCAATTTTAGCAAAATGCCCAGTGTGACTAGTTTCTCTGATGGTTTTAGAGCAAATAGTCCTCGTTCTTGTCAGGTATATACTGCATGGATTTAGACACTACTGTCTTTTTACCAATTCGAAGAAGTACCAAGGAGGAAAACGTTCAAATGACCATTCAATGGTTTCCAGGCCATATGGCGAAAGCCAGACGTGAAGTAAGTGAAAAATTAAAATTCGTGGATATCGTTTTTGAACTCGTGGACGCACGCTTGCCGATCTCATCCCGCAACCCCATGCTGGACCAATTATTACAGCAAAAACCACGATTGATCTTGATCAATAAAGCGGATTTAGCAGATCCCGTTCAAACCAAAAAATGGGAGCATTATTTCCAAGCACAAGGCTATTTAGCCTTGGCGATCAACGCCCAAGACAATCAAGGCGTCAAAGCCATTGTCCCGACGGCTAAGCAAGTCTTGAAGGAAAAAATCGCTCGTGACAAAGCCAGAGGATTGAAGCCCCGTGCGATTCGAGCGATGGTGATTGGCATTCCGAATGTCGGAAAATCAACCTTGATGAACCGTTTAGTAGGGAAGAAAATTGCTCAGACGGGTAATAAACCCGGCGTGACCAAAGGACAGCAATGGCTGCGTTTTGGGACTGATCTAGAGCTGCTAGATACGCCTGGGATCTTATGGCCAAAATTTGAAGATCCTGAGATTGGTAAAAAATTGGCATTGACGGGGGCTATTAAAGATCAGCTGATCCATTTGGATGATATCGCATTGTATGGACTTGATTTTTTTGCCCGCTATTATCCTGAAAGAATCGCCAATCGTTACCAACTAAAGGCGGAGGAAGAGGCGTTGTTAGCGCCAGACCTGTTGATGAAAATCACTGAAAAACGTGGTTATAAAGATAACTATGATCGAGGAAGCGAGCTTGTTGTCTTTGACATTCGGCAAGGAAAATTAGGCCGTTATACACTAGATCGAGTGGAGGAAATGGAAAGCCAAGATGAAACAACCGATTAAGACAATCAAAGAGCGATTATTTGATCCAACCTTTAATGACCCGGCATTTTTGCAGGAATTGCTAGCAGATGAACGCGCGGGGGTCCAAAAGCTGTTGCAACGATATGAGAAACAATTAGTCAAACAGCAGCTATTGCAGGAAAAATACGAAGAAATGATGCGTTTTGAAAACGAAGCATTTCAACAAGGCGCCCGTTTTATCGCCGGTTTAGATGAAGTGGGGCGCGGACCTTTAGCAGGACCCGTGGTGTCAGCTGCGGTGATTCTGCCTAAAGAATGCCAGATTTTGGGGTTAAATGATTCAAAACAGCTTTCTGCGAAGAAAAGAGAAGAACTGTTTATCGAAATTCAAAATAAAGCCGTTGCTGTCGGTATCGGTGTGGTTAGTCCTGAAGAAATCGATCGGATAAATATCTATCAAGCGAGCCGCCTGGCGATGAAAGAAGCTTTGATCGACTTAGCGGTCAAGCCGGAACATTTGCTCATTGATGCGATGACCATCGAGACCGACATCCCTCAACAAAGCTTGATCAAAGGCGATGCCCGCTCCATTTCGATTGCCGCAGCAAGTATCATTGCCAAAGTCTATCGTGACAATTTAATGAAAGATTTTCATGATGTGTATCCTTTTTATGGGTTTGATCAAAATGCTGGGTATGGGACCAAAGTTCATTTAGAAGGGTTAGCTGCCCATGGAATTTGCCCTATTCATCGAAAAACCTTTGCCCCAGTTAAACAATACCTATAAATTTCATCCATCCCTCTTTTTTTAGCGAATCTTATAAGTAAGATCACTAAGAAAAGAGGGCTTTGTTTATGAAGTATCAACAAGCAACAGATTTTGAAAAACAGTTGATAAAACTGTACTACTGTCAGGGAATCGGTCTGCAAGGTTGCTGGAAGATTATTTGGCATTGGCTGGAAACAAAAGAAATGCGTTGTTCGTTGGAAGAGATGATTGCCATCGGCGTCCTTCCACAGCATAGGACGGTCTTTCGCCGATCGTGGGAGCAAATGACAGAAGAGCATATCACACAAAAGATGGGGGGACAAAACTACCTCACCTTCTTTTCAGCGGAGTATCCGATGCTTTTAAGACAAATTGCGGACCCACCATTATTACTATTTTACGAAGGAAATCTGCAATTGTTGCAAACGCCCATGATTGGATTTGTCGGCGCAAGAACAGCTTCTCGCTACGCGCGTAAAGTTTGCGAAAAGCTGATCCCGCCTTTAGTGACAGAAAACTATACGATCGTCAGTGGATTAGCAAATGGCGTCGACAGTTTTGCCCATGAATCAGCCATCAGAAATCGGGGACAAACCATTGCCGTGATTGCTTCTGGTTTGGAACATTGTTATCCTACTTCTGCGTATCCGTTGTTCCAGCAGATTCGTCAAGAACATCTAGTACTGAGTGAATATTCTCACGACACCAAACCGCAAAGACATCACTTCCCCTTACGCAATCGCATCATTGCCGGTATTTCAAAAGCAATCTGTGTGATTGAAGCTAAAGAAAGAAGCGGTTCTTTGATTACGGCACAATTAGCAATGGAAAATGGCCGAGAAGTTTTTGCAGTGCCTGGTGAAATGATTTCCGATCAGTCAAAAGGTTGTCACCACTTGATTCAAGATGGCGCAAAATGTACGATTAGTGTGTCAGATATTTTACAGGAGTTAGCCTTTTTTTGATTTTTCCAATCAACCTTCCTTGACAAACCTTTTCTTGAAAGCTATGATAAGCTACGATTTGTATGTTTCATCTGCATACGATAGGTTCACTGATTGATAGAATATAATAGTAGGAAAAATTCAGGAAGGAGCCATTCTTTATATGGCATATAAATATTTAGTAATCGTGGAATCGCCGGCAAAGGCGAAAACCATTGAAAAATACCTTGGACGAAATTACAAAGTCGTCGCAAGTGTCGGTCATATTCGTGATCTTCCTAAAAGTAAAATGGGAATTGATGTCGAAAATGACTACGAACCGCATTACATTTCGATCCGTGGCAAGGGCGATGTGATCAAAAGTCTCCGCTCAGCTGCGAAAAAAGCCGAAAAAGTCTACCTCGCAAGTGACCCGGATAGAGAAGGAGAAGCTATTGCGTGGCATTTAGCTTTTCTACTAGGGTTAGATTTAAAAGATAAAAACCGAGTCGTCTTTAATGAGATCACTAAGGATGCGGTCAAGGCAGCTTTCAAAGAACCAAGAACGATCGATGTAGATCTCGTTGACGCTCAACAAGCGCGCCGGATTTTAGATCGATTGGTGGGGTATTCATTGAGCCCGATCCTTTGGCGTAAAGTGAAAAAAGGCTTGAGTGCTGGCCGTGTTCAATCGGTGGCGCTTAAGATTATTATAGATCGTGAAAAAGAGATCCGTGAGTTTGTTCCTGAAGAATATTGGAGCATCGATGGGAACTTTAAAAAAGCCACGAAAAAATTCAAAGCCAATTTTTGGGGCCTAGATGGCAAAAAGAAAAAATTACCGAATGCTGAAAGCATAAAAGAAATCACCGATCGTCTTTCTAGTAAAGAGTTTCAAGTGACGAAGGTTGAAAAGAAAGAACGCAAACGCAACCCGGCGGCACCGTTTACCACCAGTAGCTTGCAACAAGAAGCAGCCCGTAAACTGAACTTTCGAACGCGGAAAACCATGATGGTCGCACAGCAGCTCTATGAAGGGATCGCTCTTGGTAAACAAGGAACCGTTGGTTTGATCACCTATATGCGTACCGATTCGACCCGAATCGCAGACACAGCCAAAGGCGAAGCGGCCGAATTTATTGAAAGTACTTATGGTTCAGAGTTCTCGGCGCACGGTGGCAAAAAACGCGCGAATGCACAAGGGGCACAAGATGCCCATGAAGCGGTAAGACCAACAAGTGTGATGCGTACGCCAGAAGCCATGGAGAAATTCTTAGACAAAGACCAACTGAAACTGTATCGCTTGATCTGGTCTCGCTTTGTGGCTAGTCAAATGACGCCGGCGATTTTGGATACAATGAAAGTTACCTTGGATCAAAATGGTGTCATCTTTATTGCCAATGGTTCAAAGATCAAATTTAAAGGGTTTATGCAGGTCTATGTGGAAGGGCGCGATGATGGCAAAGAAGACAAAGAGAACATTTTGCCAGAGTTAGTTGAAGGAGATGTGGTCCAATCCGTATCGATCGAACCAAAACAGCATTTCACTCAACCACCTGCCCGCTACAGTGAGGCCACCTTGATCAAAACCCTTGAAGAGAACGGTGTGGGTCGTCCTTCAACTTATGCACCAACGTTGGAAACAATCCAACGACGTTATTATGTGAAATTGACACAAAAACGTTTTGAGCCAACTGAACTTGGTGAGATCGTCAATTCATTGATCGAGGAATTCTTCCCGCAAATCGTTGATATGCATTTTACTGCTGAAATGGAAAATAGCTTGGATAGCATTGAAGCTGGGAAAGAAGAATGGGTCAAAGTCGTCGATCAATTCTACCGTCCCTTTGAAAAAGAATTGACGACCGCAGAAGAAAGTATCGAAAAAATCCAAATCAAAGACGAACCTGCAGGCTTTGACTGTGATCTTTGTGGCCATCCAATGGTGATCAAATTAGGTCGCTACGGAAAATTTTATGCCTGTAGTAATTTCCCTGACTGTCGCAACACGAAACCAATCGTCAAAGAAATCGGCGTTGAGTGCCCGGTCTGTCACCAAGGCCAAGTTGTTGAACGCAAATCGAAAAAAAATCGGTTGTTTTATGGATGTACCCGTTATCCGGACTGTGACTTTACTTCTTGGGACAAACCTGTAGGCCGTAATTGTCCGAAATGTGATAATTACTTAGTCGAGAAGAAAGTCAAAGGCGGCAAGCAAGTCGTGTGTATCAATGGGGACTATGAAGAAAATGTGCAAAAATAACTAGCAGGATTCCCTGTTAAAAAAAGAATCGGCGCATTCTTTTGAACGGTCAGCCTCGATGTTGGCTGACAAAAGAAAGTGCCGGTCCTTTTGATTAATACAAGCAGTTTCTTATGAGAAGAGGCGAGCTTTTGAAATAAAAGGAGAGCACTATGAAAGAAATCAATGTTATTGGTGCCGGTTTAGCCGGAAGCGAAGCTGCTTGGCAAGCAGCGCAAGCAGGTGTCGCAGTAAAGCTTTATGAAATGCGTCCTAAGAAATCGACAGAAGCCCATCACACAAATAATTTTGCTGAACTTGTTTGTACGAATTCACTTCGGGGCAACAATTTAACGAATGCGGTCGGTGTTTTGAAAGAAGAAATGCGCCGCTTAGATTCAGTCATTATTACCTCTGCAGACAAAACAGCTGTTCCAGCAGGGGGTGCTTTAGCTGTGGATCGTGATGATTTCTCAGAGTTAGTAACCAAACGTGTCAAAGAACATCCTTTAGTCACTGTCATCGAAGAGGAGATCACTGAAATTCCAGAAGGGATTACCGTGATTGCAACTGGACCTTTGACTTCTGAACCTTTATCAAAAGCGATCCAAGCTTTTAACGGATCAGAAGGATTTTATTTCTATGACGCAGCAGCACCGATCGTCGATAAATCCACCATCAATATGGATAAAGTTTATTTGAAATCACGCTACGACAAAGGCGAAGCAGCCTATCTGAACTGTCCAATGAACGAAGAGGAGTTTTATGCGTTTCGTGAAGCTTTAGTCAATGCGGAAGTGGCCCCTTTGAAAGAATTCGAAAAAGAAAAATTCTTTGAAGGATGTATGCCAATCGAAGTTATGGCTGGCCGTGGACCGAAAACTATGTTGTTTGGTCCGATGAAACCCGTTGGTTTGGAAGATCCGAAAACCGGCAAGCGTCCTTATGCAGTGATTCAGCTGCGGCAAGACAATGCAGCTGCTTCTCTGTACAACATCGTTGGTTTTCAAACACATTTGAAATGGGGCGAGCAAAAGCGGGTATTCCGGATGATCCCTGGTTTGGAAGAGGCAGAATTTGTGCGCTACGGCGTGATGCATCGGAATAGTTTTATGAATTCACCAGAGTTGTTACAACAAACGTACCAATCGAAAAAACGTGAAGACCTCTTTTTTGCTGGTCAGATGACAGGCGTTGAAGGGTATGTTGAAAGTGCAGCCAGTGGATTGATGGCCGGGATCAACGCTGCCAAACTTGCAAAAGGGGAAGCGCCGATCATTATGCCACAAGAGACGACAATTGGCAGTATGGCGTATTATATCACTCATGCAGAAGGCAAACACTTCCAACCGATGAATGCCAACTTTGGTTTGCTGCCAGAACTTCCAGAACGAATCAGAGATAAAAAATCTCGTTATGAAGCATTGGCAAACCGGGCATTAGCTGCCTTAGAAGAAGCCAAAGAACAACTATAAGAGCGATGAGTCATCACCTTCTTACTAATAAATGGTAAGAAGGTTTTTTTTTAATTTGTCTTGAAACTTTAATCAAGGTGACTTATGATAGACAGTAACAATGACAGAAGGTGGTGAAGATGGTGATTGGAGAATGGATTCATTTGATTCAAAACTATTTACAGCGTTTTCCTACAGTAATTCAATTTTTAGGATGGCTGATCCTTTTGGTCGGGGTCATTTTCGTTGTCTTTGTTTTATTTAGTTTGCTGTTAGGTCCCATTATGTGGCTTTACAATCGCATCACAGACAAAAACCGCAGCAATGTCATTAGTCGCAATGATTTTGTGATCGGTGAACTGACGGAAAAGATTGTCGGAGATACAATCGGCGAAGTCATGGAGATAGGGAGTCAAGGTGCACGTTCTGTTTATCCTGCACGTTTTTTTCGGGAAGAAGATCGTGAAAACAATGTTCGATTGCCAGTCGGAACCAAAGTCATCATTGTCGATTTTGATAAAAAAGGGATCGCGTTGGTGGTGGAAAGTAAAAATTTTATAGAATAGGAAGTGTTACGTTATGGTGGATACAGGATCAGCAGTAGATTTTTTAAGTAATCCGATTTTATGGGGTGTTGTCCTCGTTGTTTTATTGATCGCTTTTTTGATGATACGCTATCGCATTGGGAAACCCGATGAAGCATTGATCGTTACGGGGTCGTTTTTAGGAAAAGAAGGCATCAAAATCTTAAAAAACAGTGGGACGTTTGTGATTCCTATTGTTCAAAAAGCCCATAAATTAAGTTTATTGACCCACAAGTTAGAGATTGGGACACCAGAAGTTTATACGGAACAAGGCGTACCGATCAAAGCCAGTGCGACGGTGCTTGTAAAGGTCGGCAACAGTACCGAGTCGATCAAGACAGCTGCTGAGCAATACTTAGGCAAATCCACAGGTGAATTGGAAGATGAAGCCCAAGAAGTCTTAGAAGGTCACTTACGGGCGATTCTAGGAACGATGACGGTAGAAGCCATCTATAAAAACCGCGATGATTTTGCGGAACAAGTGCAAGAAGTTGCCTCTACGGACTTGAAGAAAATGGGGTTGGAGATCGTTTCGTTTACGATCAAAGATGTCAGCGACAGCAATGGCTACTTGGATGCGTTAGGACGCCCTCAGATTGCTGAAGTGAAAAAAAATGCCGAAGTAGCGGAATCCAATGCCTTAAGAGAAACTCGAATCAAGCAAGCTGAGAATGAGCAATTGGCACAGCATGAAGAGATCCGTCGCCAAACAGAAATCGCAGAAGCGACAAAAGATATGGCATTGAAACAAGCACAATACAAACAAGAACGCGAAGTTGCGGATGCGAAAGCGGAACAGATCGCGGTCGGCGAACAAATGAAAGTTCAATTGATCGAACAAGAAAAAAATATCGAGATTCAAGAAAAACAAGCGGAATTGACGGAAAAAGAATTGAATGCAACTGTCCGTAAAAAAGCCGAAGCGGATAAATATGTGGTTGAACAAAACGCTTTAGCAGACAAAGCAAGAGAAATCGCACGAGCACAAGCGGAAGCGGAAAAAGTCAAATTAGCTGCCCAAGCAGAAGCCGAACGAATTGAAAAACTAGGTAGTGCCGACGCGGAACGGATCGCAAAAGTCGGTCAAGCCGAAGCGGAAAGCCGTGAAAAGATGGCGATTGCTTTGACCAAACTGAACGAAGCTGGTATTTTGATGGAGTTCATCAAAGTGCTGCCTGAAATCGCGAAAGAGGTCAATGCGCCACTGAGCAATATTGATAAAGTGGTTAGCTTTGGCGGCAATGATGGTCTTCAATCAATGGGGGAAGCTGGTTTAGCGCGAACCTTTGATACGATCAAAGAGACAACCGGATTAGACTTAGTTGGGTTAATCAATGACACGATGTCCACAAAGCAAGGAAACAAAGAGCTAGTTCAGGCTGTATCTGAAAGCACTGGTTCGCATCAGCCAACAACTGATCCAATCGAATAAAAGCAAATAAGTGGAAACGTATCAGTCCCTCTTTCTTTTGATAAGAGGGACTGGTACGTTTTTCTGGCGCATTTAACGGATCTTTCTGAACAAAGATAAGAATCTTACGTAGATTCTTAGAAAGTTTTCACAATTATGTCTAAACTTTGAAATATTGATTAAATTCTGACAATTCATTTGTTTTTTTTTGTGGTCTATGCTAAAGTTATTTCGAATCATGAAAAGGGGGGTTAATTTGCAAACAGATCAGTTTCAAGAAGAGTTTTTTCGTTATCTTATTGTTGAAAGAGGGTATTCGGAAAAGACAAAAAAAGCGTATCAAGAAGATATGGGCGATTTTTTTCACTTCTTAAAAGAGTCTGGCAATGAAGACCCATTAGCAGTGGAATACCGCGATGTTCGCGTCTATTTAAGCTATTTGACGGAACGAGAGTACAGCCGTAATTCCATCAGTCGTAAAATGGCTAGTTTGCGATCTTTTTATCAGTTTCTAACCAAGCATGAGATCGTCAAAGAGAATCCTTTCGCCTACATTCATTTAAAAAAGAAAAACGCCAAATTGCCGCGTTTTTTTTATGAGAAGGAAATAGATGCTCTCTTTCAAAGTGTTGCTGGCGATGAGCCACTACAACAGCGCAATCAAGCATTGTTAGAAGTCCTTTATGGTTCAGGTTTGCGGGTCAGTGAGTGCAGCAGTCTCACACTGGGGGCAATCGATTGGGAAAGCGGCGTATTACTGATCCATGGGAAGGGGAATAAGGATCGTTATGTTCCTTTCGGTAGTTACGCACAAGCAGCAGTCAAACGCTATCTTTCCTCAGGACGCAAACAGCTGATGGAAAAGCAGAACAAGGAACACGAGATCCTTTTCGTGAATCATCTTGGTGACGGGATCACTGCAACTGGGATCGAATATGTTTTGAATCAAATCATTCGAAAAAGCAGTTTAGACAGTAAAATCCATCCTCATATGCTTCGGCATACGTTTGCAACCCATTTATTAAACAATGGCGCCGATATGCGGACCGTTCAAGAACTGTTGGGGCATGCCAATCTATCGACGACACAGATTTATGCGCATGTCACCAAAGACAGTTTACAAAAAAATTATCGCCAATTTCATCCACGCGCGTAAAATTGGTACAGGAGGAACATAAATGAAGTCAGAATTTCATTCAACCACCATCTGTGCGGTTGAAAAAGATGGAAAATTTGCCATGGCCGGTGACGGACAAGTAACGATGGGAGAACAGGTCGTTATGAAAGGAACCGCTCGGAAAGTCCGTCGAATTTACAATGGTGAAGTGATCGTTGGTTTTGCCGGCAGTGTGGCAGATGCCTTTACCTTGGAAGAAAAATTTGAAGGAAAACTAAATGAATACAACGGAAATTTGCAGCGAGCTGCAGTAGAATTGGCACAAGAATGGCGGACTCAGCAATCGATGCAAAAATTAGAGGCGATGCTGATCGTCATGAATGATAAGGAGATGCTTTTGGTCTCTGGGACAGGCGAAGTCATTTCGCCAGATGAAGGGATCTTAGCCATCGGTTCAGGTGGAAACTATGCCTTGGCAGCAGCCCGTGCGATGAAACGTTATGGCGGTGAACTATCTGCCAAAGAAATTGCTGAAGGTGCCTTGAATATTGCCGCAGACATTTGTGTCTTTACGAATCACAATATCATTGTAGAAGAGTTTTAAAGAGGGATGACGATATGACAAACCAAAACAAATCACCACGAGAAATCGTGAAAGAGTTAGATGAATACATCGTTGGACAAACCAACGCCAAAAAATCAGTGGCTGTTGCTTTGAGAAATCGCTACCGCCGGCTGCAATTAGATGAAAAGATGCAACAAGATGTCACACCAAAAAATATTTTGATGATCGGACCAACAGGGGTTGGTAAAACGGAAATTGCGCGACGCTTAGCAAAGATCGTTGATGCACCTTTCGTTAAGTTAGAAGCGACGAAATTCACGGAAGTCGGCTATGTCGGTCGAGACGTAGAATCGATGGTACGTGACCTCGTTGAGAATGCGATCCAAATCGTGAAAAAAGAACAATATAAAAACGTGCGGATCCAAGCAGAGAAAAAAGCCAACCGTCGTTTAGTAAAAGTCTTAGTTCCTGGTATTAAAAAGGAACAGAAAAAGAATACCAATCCTTATGAACAAATGATGAATATGTTCAACGCCGCACAACAACCAGAAGAGCCAAAAGAAGAATTGACGGATGAGATTCGCAGCAACCGTCAAGCCATTTTTGAGCAATTAGAAAAGGGCCTTTTAGACAACCGGGAAGTGACGATCCAAGTCGATGAGCCGAAAAATCAAGCACCGATGATGAACAATGGCTTAGAACAAATGGGGATCGATTTGAATGAAACCTTAGGAGCATTGAAACCGCAAAAGAAAATTGAACGCACAGTAACCGTAAAAGAAGCACGAGAATTGCTGATTCAAGAAGAATCTTCAAAACTGGTCAACGACGCGGATATTCACAGTGAAGCATTACGTTTAGCAGAATCTAGTGGCATCATTTTTCTAGATGAAATCGACAAAGTATCTTCGAAATCACAGCAGTCAGGAGAAGTTTCTCGTGAAGGGGTGCAAAGAGATATCTTACCGATCGTTGAAGGATCGCAAGTCAATACGAAATATGGCACGTTACAAACAGATCATATTCTCTTTATCGCCTCAGGCGCGTTCCATCTATCAAAACCAAGCGATCTGATCCCTGAGTTGCAAGGGCGTTTCCCGATTCGCGTGGAACTAGATGACTTGACAAAAGAAGACTTTGTTAAAATTTTAACGGAGCCAAACAATGCTTTAGTCAAACAATACATCGCCTTGTTAGGAACCGAGAATGTCAAAGTGGTCTTTACGATGGAAGCCATCGAAAAAATTGCCGAAATCGCGTATCAAGTCAATCGCGATACCGACAATATCGGTGCTCGTCGTTTGCATACGATTCTAGAGAAACTACTTGAAGACTTATTGTTTGAAGCATCTGAGATGCAAATGGGTGAAATTACCATCACAGAAGCGTATGTGGAAGAAAAACTTGCGTCCATCGCAAAAGATGAAGACTTAAGCCGGTATATTTTATAAAGGGAGCGGACCAATGAAAACATTATTAGAAAAGACAAGACAAATCAACGAATTATTGCAGCAAAAAAACACCTTTAATTTAGCTTCTGATTTGCCTTACGACAAGATGGCTGTCATTTTAGGAAACATCCTAGACAGCAATGCGTATATTATTAGCATTGACGGTAGCGTGTTAGGTTTTGTTGAGAACCATGATGTCAATAATGAACGCATCAAAAAAATGTTTGTTGAAAAACAGTTTCCTAAAAATTATACAGATTTAGTCGATCACCTGACTTCCACAGAAGCTAATGTGCCAATCAGTGATGATATGACCGCTTTTCCTGTAGAAGGCCGTGAGTTGTATCCCAACGGACTAACGACCATCGTACCGATTTACGGTGCAGGGGAACGTTTAGGTACGATCATTCTTTCCAGAATCGATAAGTCCTTTGATGACGACGATTTGGTATTAGCGGAATACAGTGCGACAGTTGTTGGTATGCAATTCTTGTACCAAAAATCCCGCAGTATCGAAGAAGATGTTCGCAGTACCACAGCTGTTCAAATGGCAATCAACACCCTTTCTTATAGTGAGTTGAAAGCTGTTCAAGCGATCTTTGAGGCATTAGAAGGCGACGAAGGTCGTCTGACCGCGTCAAGTATCGCTGATCGCATTGGAATTACACGGTCGGTGATCGTAAATGCTTTGCGTAAACTAGAGTCTGCCGGCATTATAGAATCCCGCTCTTTGGGGATGAAAGGCACCTATTTAAAAGTGCTTAACAGCCGCTTTAAAGAGGAATTGACGAAACATCAATATTAGGAGATGAGACCATGACAGTTACCATCACGGCGGGTCATCTGCAAGCAAAAATTGCAGAAAAAGGGGCTGAGCTACAAAGCTTAGTTGATACAAGCAATGACCTTGAATATATTTGGCAAGCTGATCCAAACCACTGGGGAAAGCATGCGCCAATCTTATTTCCGATTGTTGGCGCCTTAAAAGAGGACACCTATCAGCATGAGGGCAAAAGTTATCATTTGCCCCGTCATGGGTTTGCCAGAGACATGTTGTTTACTGTCGTTGAAAAACGTACAGACTATGCCTTGTTTCTATTAGAAAGTTCAACTGAAACCAAAGCGAAGTATCCGTTTGATTTTCAGCTGTATGTCAGTTACGAATTAGGCGGTGATGGCTTAGTCGTCAAATATCAAGTAAAGAATAGCGGTCAAAAAGAACTATTCTTCTCCATTGGAGGACACCCTGCATTCAACGTCCCACTTGAAAAAGGGCTGACATTTGAAGACTACTACCTTTCTTTTTCTCCAAAGAAATCACGAGTGAAATTGCCATTAAAAGGCAATTATATTGATTATGAACAACGCACACTCGGTCAAACGAATACGGATTTGCGCTTGACCCACGATATGTTTGCAAATGATGCGCTGGTTTATGAAACGAAAGGATTGCATTCCTACTCGATTCGCAGTGAGAAATCGCCTCATAGTGTTACGTTAAGCTACAATAATATGCCGTATGTCGGTTTTTGGTCCACGTATCCCGTAAAATCGCCGTTTCTATGTATAGAACCATGGTGCGGTATCGCAGATACACTGGAAGCTTCCGGTGAGCTTTCAGAAAAATTGGGTATTCAAGCACTTTCGCCTGAGGAGTTATTTGAAACAAAGTACTCGATCACAGTCAAATAAAAGCAGGCAAAAAGAAGCTGAGAAAAGTCATTGCACTTTTCTCAGCTTCTGCTTATTTGTTCGCTTGACGCTTATTCAGACCAAACGGTACCCGACTTTCAGTCCCGTCTTTAATACGTGAAATATTTTCGCGATGGCGAATAAAGATAAAAATCGTTACGCCGATCGCGATGAAGGTCAGCAACCAGTTTTGCTCAGGCAATATCGTAGGGGCGATAAAAGGCAAAACGACCGTCGATAAGGTGATCAAACACGCCGCGATCATACTGGTCAGGCTTACCATACTTGTCACATAAAGACAGATAACAAAAATCAATGAAGAATAAATGAAAAAGAGCGGATTGTATCCTAAGAGCATCCCAGCACTTGTCGCCACCGCTTTGCCGCCTTTAAACTTGGCAAAGATCGGAAAGGTATGACCTAAGATCGCGCAGACCCCAAACCAGAGCGGATTGACGGTATGGAGACCAAAGAGGACAGGCAAACTGGTTGCCAAAGTTCCTTTTAAGATATCCATCAATAAAACAACGATCCCGGCTTTCTTTCCTAAAACGCGAAATGTATTGGTCGTTCCCGTATTGCCGCTGCCGAATTGGCGAATATCTTTTTTGAAAAACAATTGGCCAATCCAAACACCCGAGGGGATCGAACCTAAAAGGTAAGCAACAATAAATAAAAGAATCGTATTCATAATAACCAACTTTCTTTGCAAGGCTAGGGCAATTTTAGCATGAAAACGCCTTTCCAACAATAAGAAAATCTTTCGCTAGTCAGGGAAAGAAGAAAAACAGCTTTCCTCGGAGCTGTGAAACACAAACAAGCCATTTTGTGACTCTAGCTTGTGCAAACAAAGGAAAAAGGATAAGATAGTTTAGAAAAATGTTCGCTTGAAAAAAGCGTATTTTGTGTTAAGATTTTTTTTGCAGTCCTTTCAGCAGTAAAAAAGGACTGATCAAGATTAAAGGAGCGGTGGGTTTGGCAAAGAAAACCACAGAATATAATGATGCTTCCATTCAGGTCTTAGAGGGCCTAGAAGCAGTAAGAAAACGGCCAGGAATGTATATCGGCTCGACCGATAGCCGCGGCTTACATCACTTAGTGTATGAAATCGTCGATAATGCGGTTGATGAGGCACTCTCAGGATACGGCAATGAAATCGATGTTACGATCCACAAAGACAATAGTATCAGTGTTCGAGACAATGGGCGAGGAATGCCGGTCGGGACACATGCATCGGGAATCCCTACTGTTGAAGTGATCTTCACAGTGCTACATGCCGGCGGGAAGTTTGGCCAAGGAGGCTACAAAACTTCTGGCGGCCTTCATGGGGTTGGTGCCAGTGTTGTAAATGCTCTATCCAGCTGGCTGGAAGTAGTCATCGTTCGTGATGGCATCGAATACAAACAGAGCTTCAAAGACGGTGGGAAACCAGCGGGTACTTTGAAAAAAATCGGCAAAACTCGTAAACCAACTGGAACCACAGTCACCTTTAAACCTGACGACACGATCTTTTCAACAACCAAATTCTCCTATGAAATTCTCGCAGAACGTTTAAGAGAATCGGCTTTCTTGCTAAAAGGGGTCAAAATCTCCCTGACGGATGAACGTGGGGAAGAACCAATTCATGAAGTTTTTTTATATGAAGAAGGCATCAAAGAATTCGTTGATTATTTAAATGAAGAAAAAGATACCTTGACCCAGGTGGTGTATTTTTCCGGTACCAAAGAAGCAATCGAGGTAGAACTTGCCTTTCAATACAATGATGGCTATTCGGAAAATGTCTTGTCCTTTGTCAACAATGTACGTACCAAAGATGGTGGTACCCATGAAGTGGGGATGAAAACGTCAATGACGAAAGCTTTCAATGAATATGCCCGCAAGGTCAATTTGTTGAAGGAAAAAGATAAGAACCTTGAAGGTAGTGATTTTCGTGAAGGCTTAGCGGCCGTGTTGTCGATCCGTGTTCCAGAAAATCTTTTGCAATTTGAAGGGCAGACCAAAGGGAAATTAGGAACACCCTTAGCAAGAAATGCTGTAGACAATGTGATTGGCGAGCAACTAGGCTATTACCTGCAAGAAAACAGTGAAATGAGTCAAATGCTGGTTCGTAAAGCGATCAAAGCAAGAGAGGCCCGTGAAGCTGCCAGAAAGGCGAGAGAAGAAAGCCGCACAGGAAAGAAACGCAAAAAAGGTGAGTCACTGCTTTCTGGAAAATTAACGCCTGCTCAGTCTCGTAATCCTAAGAAAAATGAATTGTATTTGGTGGAGGGGGACTCAGCCGGCGGGTCAGCGAAGCAAGGCCGTGACCGCAAGTTCCAAGCGATTTTACCGTTACGAGGCAAAGTTATCAATACAGAAAAAGCCAAGATGCAGGATATTTTGAAAAATGAAGAGATCAATACCATGATCTATACTATCGGTGCCGGTGTTGGCCCAGAGTTTTCGATTGAAGACTGCAATTATGACAAAGTCATTATCATGACCGATGCGGATACCGATGGGGCGCACATCCAAGTGCTGCTTTTAACGTTTTTCTACCGGTATATGAAACCTTTGATCGAAGCGGGAAAAGTATACATTGCTTTGCCACCTTTGTATAAAGTGTCTAAAGGGTTAGGGAAAAAGGCAGTAGTCGAATATGCTTGGACGGATGATGAACTAAGCAAACTGACCCAAAAAATCGGTAAAGGCTATATGCTTCAGCGCTACAAAGGGTTGGGGGAAATGAATGCCGATCAATTGTGGGAAACGACGATGGACCCAGAAACGCGGACGCTGATTCGGGTAAGAATCGATGATGCGGCTCAAGCAGAACGTCGCGTCACCACTTTGATGGGGGACAAGGTAGAACCTCGTCGGAAGTGGATCGAAAGCCATGTTCAATTCAGTTTAGAAGAAGATGGCAGTATTTTGGATAAAAAAGAAGATACGGTACCGGAATTAGTTGATGAAAAGTTAATGGATACCGAACAAGCAGAAAGCAAACATTTAGTTAAGGAATAGGAGGTGGTCTCTTGGAACACAGAAGCAATATACAAGAATTGACATTGGAAGAAGTGATGGGAGATCGCTTCGGTCGATATTCCAAATACATTATTCAAGAACGGGCATTGCCAGATATTCGTGATGGGTTAAAACCGGTTCAGCGGCGCATCTTGTTCGCCATGAACCAAGACGGCAATACGTATGACAAAGGCTTCCGCAAATCAGCGAAATCAGTCGGGAATATCATGGGGAACTTTCATCCCCATGGTGACTCGAGTATTTATGAAGCAATGGTCCGCATGAGCCAAGACTGGAAATTGCGTCAGATTTTGATTGAAATGCACGGAAACAACGGGAGTATGGATGGTGATCCGCCAGCTGCCATGCGTTATACCGAAGCACGACTTTCAGAATTAAGTGGTGAGCTGTTAAAAGATATAGAAAAAAACACCGTCGAATTGGTGTGGAATTTTGATGATACCGAAAAAGAACCAACGGTCTTACCAGCAAAATACCCAAATCTGTTAGTCAATGGCTCAACTGGGATCTCAGCTGGGTATGCAACGGAAATTCCCACCCATAATTTAGGGGAAATCATTGATGGAACGGTCTATTTGATCGACCATCCGCAAGCTTCTTTGGATCAGCTGATGAAGTATATTCCCGGCCCTGATTTTCCAACAGGAGGGATTTTACAAGGGAAAGAAGAAATCAAAAAAGCCTATGAAACAGGCAAAGGCAAAGTGATCCTGCGTTCGAAAACCAAGATCGAAGACATCAAAGGTGGCAAGCAGCAAATCGTTATCAATGAGATTCCCTATGAGGTCAATAAAGCCAATCTAGTCAAAAAAATGGATGAGATTCGTTTGAATAAACGGATCGACGGGATTGCTGAAGTGCGTGATGAAACTGACCGTACTGGTTTGCAGATCGTTGTCGAGCTGAAAAAAGAAGCAAATGCACAAGGAATTTTAAATTATTTATTTAAAAATACCGAATTGCAGATCAACTACAACTTCAACATGGTGGCTATCGACAATATGCGCCCCCAACAAGTCGGTTTGAAACGGATTTTAGAAAGCTACATCAAGCATCGGCGTGAAGTGATCGAAAAACGCAGTCGTTTTGAACTGCAAAAAGCCCAAAAGAGACAGCATATCGTCGATGGGTTAATCAAAGCTTTATCGATTCTTGATGAAGTGATCGCCACCATTCGCGGCAGTAAAGACAAAAAAGATGCCAAAAACAATCTGGTTGTTCAGCACGGTTTTACGGAAGAGCAAGCAGAAGCCATTGTGAACTTACAGTTGTACCGCTTGACCAATACGGATATCACACAATTGCAAGCAGAGGCGAAAGAACTTGCTGAAACGATCGCTGAATTGACAACGATTTTAAATGAGGAAAGTGAATTACTGAAAGTGATCAAAAAGGAATTGCGGGAGATCAAGAAAAAATATTCGACACCGCGATTGACTGAGATCGAAGCCGAAATTCAAGAAATCAAGATCGAAACACAAGTTTTAGTCGCGCAAGAAGAAGTCGTCGTGACAGTCACAAGAGACGGTTATGTCAAACGCAGCAGTTTGCGTTCTTACGGTGCCTCAAAACCAGAAGAGATCGGCATGAAAGAAGGCGACTCTTTACTTTACAGCAACCAAATGAATACGTTGGATCATCTGTTATTGGTAACCAATAAAGGAAACACGATCTATCGTCCGGTTCATGAATTGCCTGATTTAAAATGGAAAGATCTAGGCGAACATATTTCGCAAACGGTTATGACACTGGCGCAAGATGAAATGATCATTGGGGTCTTTGCCTACAAAGAGATCGATCCGTTGAAAAACTTTGTGCTGATCAGTAAAAACGGCATGATTAAACAAACACGAATGACGGAATTTGAACCTTGGCGCACCTATAAGACACGGCCAATGACGATCATGAAGCTGAAAGATGAATCAGATGAATTAGTCAATGTCTTTTTGACTGATCAAACAGAAGAAATGGATGTCTTTTTAGTCAGTCATCTTGCCTTTGGCTTACGGTATTCGCTTAATGAAGTGCCCGTTGTGGGACCAAAAGCAGCTGGGGTCAAAGCGATGAACCTTAAAGCGGATGATTATCTTATCAATGGGTTGTTAGTTTATTCAGAAGGGGATACACCGATCGTTCTGATTACCCAACGTGGCGCAGCAAAACGCATGCTAGCCCAAGAGATCACCCAATTAGGACGGGCGAAGCGTGGATTGATGGTCTTACGGGAATTGAAGAAAAACCCTCATCGCGTAGTCTATATGGGGAATGGTGAGAACCAGCAGCTACTGGTAACCAACCAAAAAGGACAAGCCTTTGAAGTCATCACGAATCAAATCCCGATCAATGATCGGACCTCCAACGGCTCATTTATCATGGATGAGAAAACAGGGGGGCAAATCTACGAAGTGAAAACACAAATCAGTCCTGCAATCGCAGAGGATTCTGTACTATAAATTATAACAAAGCAACCATTCTGTACCAGTACAGAATGGTTGCTTTTTTGCCTCTTAATTAATCTTTCACATTAATAAAAAACGCACTTTAATAAAAGATTCACATTTGATAAATGCTTATAAATCAACGTTTTTAATAATAAAAATCTTAAAAAAAACTAAATTGTTCAAAATAATTCTTGAAAACACTTGCAATCATTAGGGTGTGTGTTATACTGTTCACGTAAAGCTGTTACATTAGTGAACAGAAAATTTAAGGAGGTCCATCAGATGGAACAATGGAATGGATTTAAAGGAAAAACTTGGAAAGAAGAAGTAAACGTACGCGACTTCATCCAAGAAAACTACACACCTTATGACGGAACAGATGAATTCCTAGCAGATGCTACTGAAGCAACGACGAAGCTATGGGATCAAGTCATGGAACTGAACAAGCAAGAGCGTGAAGCTGGCGGCGTATTGGATATGGATACAAAAGTCGTTTCAACGATTACTTCTCATGGACCTGGCTACTTAGACAAAAACTTAGAAACAGTTGTTGGTTTCCAAACGGAAAAACCATTTAAACGCAGCTTGCAACCATTTGGCGGCATCCGCATGTCAGAACAAGCAGCAGAATCTTACGGCTATGAAATCGATGCGGAAGTTTCTCACATTTTCCGCGACTACCGTAAAACACATAACCAAGGGGTATTTGATGCCTATACACCTGAAATCAGAGCAGCTCGTCGTTCTGGTGTAATCACAGGTCTTCCTGATGCATACGGCCGTGGCCGGATCATTGGTGACTACCGTCGTGTTGCATTATACGGAGTGGATTTCTTGATCAAAGAAAAACAACAAGACCTATTGTATTGCGGAAACGGAACCATGTCTGAAGACATTATCCGCCAACGTGAAGAATTAAGTGAACAAATTCGCGCTTTAAGCGAATTGAAAGAATTAGGAAACATTTACGGATTTGATATTTCTAAACCAGCTCAAACGGCGAAAGAAGCATTCCAATGGTTATATCTTGGTTACTTAGCAGCCATCAAAGAGCAAAATGGTGCGGCAATGTCATTGGGACGTACGTCAACTTTCCTTGATATTTATGTTGAACGCGATTTGAAAAATGGCGTGATCACTGAAGAAGAAGCACAAGAAATCGTTGACCATTTTGTCATGAAACTACGTCTTGTGAAATTTGCTCGGACGCCTGATTACAACGCATTGTTCTCTGGAGACCCAACTTGGGTAACTGAGTCAATCGCTGGTATGGGTGAAGATGGACGCCACATGGTAACAAAAAACAGCTTCCGTTTCTTACACACGCTAGCAAACTTAGGTCCAGCACCAGAACCAAACTTGACTGTTTTATGGTCAACACGTTTGCCTCATAACTTCAAAACATTCTGTGCGAAAATGTCGATCCAAACATCAGCGATTCAATATGAAAACGATGATGTGATGCGTGGACATTGGGGCGATGATTACGGAATCGCTTGTTGTGTATCCGCAATGCGCATCGGGAAACAAATGCAATTCTTTGGTGCTCGTGCCAACTTAGCGAAAACATTGTTGTATGCAATCAACGGTGGGGTCGATGAAAAATCAAAAGCACAAGTTGGACCAAAATTCCAACCAATTACTTCTGAATACTTGGATTACAACGAAGTAATGGAAAAATATGACACAATGATGGACTGGATTTGTGATCTGTATGTGAACACATTGAACATCATTCATTACATGCATGACAAATATTCATATGAACGCATTGAAATGGCGCTCCAAGATACAGATATTCTACGTACGATGGCTACTGGTATCGCTGGTTTCTCTGTTGCAGTTGATTCATTATCAGCGATTAAATATGCCAAAGTTCGTACGATTCGTGATGAAAACGGCATTGTTGAAGATTACGAAATCGAAGGCGATTATCCTAAATACGGAAACAATGATGACCGTGTAGATGATATCGCAGTCAACTTGTTGAAAGCTTTCATGAAGAAAGTAAAACGCACAAAAACATATCGTGATGCAAAACATACAACTTCGATCCTTACAATCACTTCTAATGTGGTTTATGGGAAGAAAACAGGGAACACGCCTGATGGACGTCGTGCAGGTGCACCATTTGCTCCAGGTGCAAACCCAATGCATGGCCGCGATACGCATGGTGCATTAGCAAGTCTTTCGTCAGTTGCGAAATTACCATATGATTACTCATTAGATGGTATTTCAAACACCTTCTCAATCGTACCTAAAGCATTAGGTCGTGACGATGAGACACAACAAGAAAACCTAGCAACAATGCTAGATGGCTATGCAGCAAAAGGTGGTCACCACTTAAATATCAACGTATTTAACCGTGATACATTACTTGATGCGCAAGCTCACCCAGAAAAATACCCACAATTAACGATTCGGGTTTCTGGTTATGCGGTTAATTTCATTAAATTAACCAAAGAACAACAAGATGATGTCATTGCTCGTACAATGCACGAAGCAATGTAATAAGCAACAACTTCAGGCGGCGGACGGGAAAATCCGCCGCCTCTTGTTTTGAGAGTATCAGACGGAGCATGGTTATCCGTCGTTTCGAAGAAAGGAAGAGCATTATGGCAGTAACAGGACAAGTACATTCAACAGAAAGTTTTGGATCAGTAGATGGACCAGGTATCCGTTTTATTGTATTCATGCAAGGATGCCGCATGCGTTGCCAGTTTTGTCATAATCCAGATACTTGGAAGATTGGCACGGGTGTCGAACGAACGACCGATGACGTCTTAGAAGAGGCGTTGAAATATCGCGAATTCTGGGGACAAAAAGGTGGGATCACCGTTAGTGGCGGGGAACCGTTACTTCAAATGGACTTTCTGATCGATCTGTTTCGTAAAGCCAAAGCAGAAGGGGTCAGCACAACATTGGATACTTGCGGAAAACCATTTACACGAGAAGAGCCTTTTTTCAGTAAGTTTCAAGAGTTGATGACTGTGACCGATTTGCTGTTGTTTGATATCAAACATATCGATAACAAAGCCCATAAAGAGCTAACCACGCAATCCAATGATAATATTTTGGATATGGCGAATTATCTTTCAGAGATCAATCAACCTGTCTGGATTCGTCACGTCCTGGTTCCTTTTAGAAGCGATTATGATGACTTCTTGATCCGTTTGGATGAATTTATCAAGACGTTGAAGAATGTCGATAAAGTTGAGATCTTACCTTATCACACGATGGGGAAATACAAGTGGGATGAGCTAGGCTTGAAATATCCCCTTGAAGGGATCGAACCACCAACCGAAGATCGGGTGAAAAATGCCAAACGTTTGCTCCATGTAGATGACTATAAAGGCTACTTAACCCGTTGATCAAAACAGGAAAGAAGAGATTGCTATTGCTTCTTTCCTGTTTTTTTACTATGATTAGAAAGTGAATATCAATTGAAATAGGAGCGATGAAGAAATGTCGAAAATATTAGTATTTGGTCATCAAAATCCTGATACCGATGCCATTGGTGCAGCGATTGCCTTTGCGAACTTACAAAATCAACTTGGGAAAGACTGTGAAGCAGTAGCGCTAGGTACACCAAATGAAGAAACACAATTTGCACTAGACACCTTTAGCCTGGCTGCTCCTCGTGTGATCGATTCAGTGGCAAAGGAAACCCAAGAAGTAATGTTAGTGGATCATAACGAATTTCAACAAAGTGCAGCAGATATTGCGGATGTTACTGTATTAGCAGTGGTTGATCATCACCGTATTGCTAACTTTGAGACAGCCAATCCGTTGTATTATCGTGCAGAACCTGTTGGTTGTACCAGTACGATCGTATTGAAGTTATACAAAGAAAATCAAGTGGAAATTCCAAAAGCGATCGCAGGAATCATGCTTTCAGCGATCATCTCCGATACATTGTTGTTCAAATCGCCAACATGTACCGATGAAGATGTAGCGGCAGCAAAAGAATTAGCGGTTTTAGCAGGTGTTGAACTGGAAGCATACGGATTGGATATGTTGAAAGCCGGCACAAATCTTGGGACGAAATCAGCCGCAGAATTGCTGGATCTTGATGCAAAAAGCTTCCCAATGGGCGGGAAAAACATCCGTATCGGACAAGTCAATACAGTCGACCTAAAAGAGGTCTTTGACCGTCAAGCAGAATTGGAAGCTGCCATGAAAGAATCAATGTCAGCAAATGGCTATGATTTGTTCTTGCTTGTTGCTACTGATATCTTAGACAGTAATTCTGAGCTATTAGTTGTTGGTGAACCAATTGCCCCAGTAGAAGCAGCGTTTGAAACGACATTAACGAACCATCGTGCCTTTTTACCTGGCGTTGTTTCTCGTAAAAAACAAATCGTTCCTCAATTAACAGCGGTTTTCGAAGGATAATTAGGATAAATGTCAGAGTGCTGGTGAGATCTGTTTTGGTAGATCAAGCCAGCATTTTTCATGATTTTTTTAATAAGGAGTACACACAGTGAAATTTTTTTATAGTCCCCATTATCGTTCGTTGCAACCGATAGTGGCATCTTCTGAATTCCATGATTTGGTTCATGTGCTTTTAAGCTGTCAAGAACCGCCGACACTACGAGAGCTAAAAGCGAAGTTTCCAGAGGTGTCATTTGATAAAACCCTTGACCGTCTGATCGCATCAGCTTTGATCATCCGCCAAAATCGACGCTATTTTTTAGGTTTTCCTGTTTATACTGAAGAAGATCAAAAGCAGCTGAAAGAAAGTGACGGTTTTTATCAAGATGCCCTTGATTGGTCAACACAAGAAATCGCTGGTTTTCTCAAAAACTTTGCGACATTAAGTAATGAAAATAAATACTTCTATGGTTGTTTGCTGGAGGTGGAGCAGGGGATTGTTTATTCCTTGGCCCATGAAAGTTTTCAGATGATCTCATACGCAGAAGCGCCATGGCCACCAACGCTGCCGGCTTTTTTTGAAGCAAATCGCCAGCTGCAAAATCTATCGGTTTATGACGAACTAATGGATTTGATCGGCGATGTCGATCCGGTCTATTACTTAGATCAAGTAAGTGTCATCTTTGAACGTATCCGTAAAAACAAAAAAGTGCGTCCGAGTATTTTTCTAGAATCGCTTCAACAGTTGAAAATCGTTAGTTCCGAGCTAGATTTCTTGCTGGAAGAAATAAATTGTGATAATCTAAAAAACGGCCGTTATCCATCTGCTGAAAAGGATATTTTCTTGCAACGATCAGTGCTCGCTCACTTAGTGAAAAAAGCAGGTTCATACAACACGTTTTTTTTCAATGATAATTGAGATTTCTAATAATTATGTTATTTGTTTTAAATTTTCTGAATATTACAAAGCTGTTAGATGTTATTCTAATAGCTTTTTTTCTTGTTCACTAAAATGATAATTTGATGAATAAAAATTAAAATATAACGATCGTTTTGTTTGGAGATTTGATTTCTTGATGATATGATGATTTTAGAACGTTGAAAGGGGATATAAAAATGGAAGGATATAAAACGGTTGATTTTGAACAGTTGGAACGGAATAAAACGAAAGCAGAAATGATTACATTCGTATCAATGTCAGAGATAGAAGCGGCACGGCAAGCAATTACAAATGCGGGGATCGATGAAACGCGTTTTTCTGATGGAGATCTCATTCTCGCATTAAAGCAAAAGGAACGATTTGGGGCAAATACGATCGTTTCAGTGGTTATTGATTGGCTAGTGAATCAAAACTATTTAGTGAATCCCGCGAATGCCCTTCGTTATTTGGCAAAAAAAATGGCAGATGGTCCATTAACGAGTTATAAATTATTGAGTGAGGGAGAGTTTGACTGTGATGGCAATTATTACTTAATTGGTCACGCAGACAAGTCCTTGGCAGTAAATAAAGCCTATAAAGTTTACACCGATGGGCAAGTAAAAGAGCTTTGGCAAGCAAAATAATTGAAGGTGATTTCGGCTCTAGCGAAGAAGGGAAACGGCTGTAGAAGCAGTTGTTTTCGTAAAAGGATCGAAGATTGAAGGTTGTGAAGGACGCGTGAAACTAAACATTCGAATCAGCTTAGCTGGCAGTCATCTTTTGATTGGTGCATTCAGTTTGATCGGTGCATTGCTGACGCTTTATAAAGTACCAACTAGTTTTGGTACGATCCAAGTCATGTTAGGTGAAATTTATTATACCGATACGGTATTTGACCGATTTACTCAGCTTTTCTTATTGGGGATTATTAGTCTTTATACCGTAGTGACGAGTTTTTACGGGTTTCGATTCTGGTGTTTTTGCTCCGCCTCTTCTGCATTTGGGACACTGCTGGCATATGTTGAATTAACTGAGACATTTCCGGTGATGGTTGTTTTCATCCTGGTTTTGGCAAGTTTGTTTCAGTTAAGTGTAGTCACATACTTCATTTTCCAAAAGCTAAAAAGTAGAGCTGAAACAGGTTGAACAGATACGTTCAAGCTGTTTTTTTCTGTCCTGAATAATTCGTTCGTATCATAGGGTTATTAGGTTACTAGAATTTTATTTTATGCTATGCTAACAGTAGAGATCGTTTGATTGCAAATGCTTCTCTATTAAAAAATGGGACAATGATCGATCGTTAAAGAATAAGCGATCAAGATGAGTCGAAGGAGGACTGATGAGAGAGTGGTTACCAAACAACAGGTACTGACTGCAGAAAAGGACTTTCTGAGCGGTGAAAATTTTTATGTCCAACATTTCTTAGGAGCCCATCAAGCGGATGACGGCTATGTGTTTCGTGTTTGGGCACCAAACGCTCAACAAGTTTGGCTGGTTGGTGATTTCAACCAATGGACAGACACTTTGCCAATGAATAAAAGGGCAGAATCTGGGGTCTGGGAGATTGAGACCAACCAAGTAAAAGAAGGACAGCTTTACAAATACAAAGTCAAACAAGCAAATGGACGAGAAGTATTGAAGATTGATCCTTTTGCTGTCCATTTCGAAGCTCGACCAGGAACTGCTGCCGTGTTGCATTCGATCCCACAAAAAAAATGGCGGGATGGACTATGGCAAGGCCGCAAAAAAAGACAGAAAACATTTAATCGACCTCTAAATATTTATGAAGTTCATGCCAGCTCGTGGAAGCATCACGAAGACGGCACCCCTTATCGCTTCTCTGAATTAAAAGATGAACTTATTCCTTATGTGAAAAAAATGGGTTATACCCATATTGAATTTATGCCTTTGATGGAACATCCATTAGGTACCTCGTGGGGCTATCAGCTGACAGGTTATTTTGCGCTCAGTTCCTATTATGGGACACCAGAAGAATTTCAAGACTTTGTAGAGGCATGCCATTTAGAAAATATTGGTGTCTTTGTTGATTGGGTACCAGGACATTTTTGTGTCAATGATGACAGCCTAGCTTATTATGACGGCACGCCGACATTTGAATACATGGATGAAAACCGTGCCAAAAATGTTCGCTGGGGTGCGATCAACTTTGATCTCGGCAAACCACAAGTCCAAAGCTTTCTGATCTCAAGTGCCTTGTTCTGGATCGAATTTTATCATATTGATGGTATTCGGGTAGATGCCGTTTCCAACATGATCTATCGCGATTATGATGAAGGTCCATGGGAACCAAATCACGAAGGGGGCAATCGCAACTTTGAAGGCTATTACTTTTTACAGAAGCTTAATTCTGTTATCAAGTTAGCCCATCCAGCAGTGGTCATGATTGCAGAAGAAAGTACGTCTGAAACCAAAATAACAGGAATGGTCGAAGAAGGCGCGTTAGGATTTGATTATAAATGGAATATGGGCTGGATGAACGATGTCCTGCGTTTTTATGAAATGGACCCGATTTTCCGTAAAGATCATTTAAATCTGCTTTCTTTCTCTTTCATGTATCGGATGCAAGAAAATTATATCTTGCCACTTTCTCATGATGAAGTCGTTCATGGTAAAAAAAGTTTGATGCATAAAATGTGGGGGGACCGCTACAAACAGTTTTCACAACTACGAAATCTCTATACGTACATGATGATGCATCCAGGGAAAAAACTGTTATTCATGGGTAGTGAATGGGGACAGTTTTTAGAATGGAAATATGATCATGGGCTTGAATGGGTCGATTTAAACGACACATTAAATGCAAAAATGCAGTTCTTCACCCAGACCTTGAATGAACTATACAAAGAAGAACGAGCCCTTTGGGAATTGGATGATCAAGAAGATTCATTGATGGTGATCGATGCAGACAACTTAGATGAAACGACATTGACTTTCTTACGACAAGGAAAAACGAAAAAAGATTTCTTGATTGTTGTTGTCAATCTGACACCAGTGGAGCGTCACGATTTTGCGATCGGCGTGCCATACGAAGGAACGTATCGAGAGATTTTAAACACTGAACGGGATGTATTTGGTGGAACTTGGGTGGCTAATAACCAAGACTGCCAGACCAGTAATGCCCCTTTTAAACAATACGACTATCAAATCAAAACAATTTTGCCTGCACTTGGGGCTTTGATTATCAAACCAGAAAAAATCAAAATGACTCGTAAAAAAGCAGTAAAGAAAGCATAAAAAAAGAGTAGAGGGGGAACGGTGAGTAGATCACCAAACAAAATGAAAACAGAAATGTTAGCAATGATCCTCGCAGGAGGACAAGGGACTCGTTTAGGGAAACTAACAAAAAATATTGCCAAGCCAGCAGTTCCGTTTGGCGGCAGGTATCGGATCATCGATTTCACGTTGAGTAATTGTGTCAATTCTGGAATCAAAAATGTGGGTGTAGTCACGCAGTACCAACCTTTAGCACTGAACAACCATATCGGCAATGGTGCCAGTTGGGGATTGGATGGAATCAGTACCGGTGTGACGATTTTACAGCCATATTCAAATTCAGAAGGCGAAAAATGGTTTGAGGGAACTGCCCATGCCATCTATCAAAACATCGCCTATATCGATGAGATGGACCCGCAATATGTCTTGATTTTGTCCGGCGACCATATCTACAAAATGGATTACGAAGAAATGCTGGAAAAACACAAAGAAAATGATGCTTCATTGACGGTTGCAGTTCTCGAAGTTCCGATGAAAGATGCTTCTCGTTTCGGGATCATGAATACTGATAAAAATGACCGCATCATCGAATTTGATGAAAAACCAGCCGAACCAAAAAGCAATCTTGCTTCGATGGGGATCTATATATTTGATTGGAGTCGTCTACGCAGTATGCTTTTGAGTAACTACACAAAAGACGGCGAAATGGTCGATTTTGGGAAACATGTCATTCCTTCTTATCTAGAAAGCGGCGACAACGTTTTTGCCTATCGCTTCTCTGGCTATTGGAAAGACGTAGGAACGATCGATTCATTGTGGGAAGCCAACATGGAATTTATTGATCCAGCCATGGAGTTGAATATCCGGGATAAAAGCTGGCAAGTGTTCTCCAAAAACCCAATCGCACCGCCGCACTTTGTAACTGAAACCGGTGCTGCTAAAAATTCGCTTGTGATGGACGGCTGCTATGTTGCTGGGGAGATCGAGCACAGTATTTTATCAGAGAACGTGCAAGTGAAAGAAGGCTCGACTATCAAAGATAGCGTAATCATGCCTGGAGCGGTGATTGGCAGAAATGTCAAATTAAATCGAGTGATCGTTGGGGAAAATGCAGTGATTGGTGACGACGCAGAGATCGATGGAACAGACGAAATTGCCGTAGTCGGCTATTCTGAAATTTTAGGGGTGACGATTGATGAGAACTAATAAAATGTGTGCAATTTTAGGGAACCTACAGCGATACCAAGACTTGTTGCCATTAACGGAGAATCGTCCGCTGTCGACCTTGTTGTTTGACTGCAAATATCGCTTGCTGGATTTCAATCTTTCAAGTATTGAAAATGCCAACATCAAACAAGTCTACATGATTTTCAATGAAGGAGAGACTCAGTCAGTTTTTGATCATATCGGTGGTGGAAAAGAGTGGAACTTGGACGGTGTTCAAAACCGGTTCTTTATCCACTTATTTCAAGACTCATTGAAAAAGCAAGCCGAAGGGCAAGAGTACTACTATAACGTCATTGACTATTTGGAAAAATCGAAATCAGATCACACTGTATTTATGGGCAGCAAAATCTTATGCAACATCGATTTGCGTGCTTTGCTGAAAATTCATCAACTACAAGGCAATGAAATGACTGTGGTGTATAAACGCATCGGCAGTGACAATGTTTCTGAAAGTGACTTGTTGTTTAATGTTGACAGTGAAGGACACTTAGAAGAAGCGATCCAAGCGAAAAAAGGGGAAGTTGGCTCCCTAGTCAACTTGTGTACGGATATTTTTATCATTCAAACGGATCGTCTGATCGCGGCTCTTAAAGAAGGGCAAAAAGTTGGCGCAACGGCAGATCTCGGTCAATTTTTACGAGAGATGATCTCTGTGGAGAACACTGGCCTATATGAGTACACTGGTTACTTAAGTAACATTTATGATATCTCTTCATATTATCAAACAAATATGGACATGCTAGATGTGCATAAATTCACCTCATTGCTTTATTCGAATCAAAAAATCTATACCAAATTGAAGAATGAAGTACCAACCTATTATTCGGAAACGTCTGAGGTGAAAAATAGCCACTTTGCTTCTGGTTGCATCGTGGAAGGTATGGTCGAACAGTCACTGGTTGCTCGCCGTACGAAAATCCATCCTGAGGCAAAAGTCAAAGGTGCGATCATTTTCGGGAATAACGAAATCAAAGCAGGTGCCGAAGTCTCTTATGCGATCTTAGATAAAAATGTAACCATCGCAGAAGGTGTAAAAGTGCAGGGAACCAAAGAAACGCCGATTGTCATTAAGAAGAATTCTCATGTGACAGAAGATGTAATCGGAGGAGCAAGCGCATGAAGGTTTTGTTTACAGCAGCAGAATGCGCTCCGTTTTTTAAAACAGGCGGGTTAGGGGATGTTGCAGGTGCATTGCCAAAAGAGTTGGTCAAAAAAGGCGTCGAGACAGTTGTCGTCTTACCTTATTTCACGAAAATGCCTGCCGAATACCAAGACCAAATGGAAGATTGTTTTTCCTTTGAAGTGGCGGTCGGCTGGCGCAAGCAATATTGTGGAATCAAAAAATTAGTTCTAGGCGCTGTGACCTATTATTTCATAGACAATCTCTACTATTTTGGTCGCGAACGGCTCTATGATTTTTATGATGATGGGGAACGCTTTGCTTTCTTCCAATTAGCCGTGATCGAAATGATGGAACGCATTGAATTTATTCCAGACATCGTACATGTCAATGATTACCATACGGCGATGATTCCGTTCTTGATCAAAGAAAAATATCATTGGATCCAAGCGTATCAAAACATACGCACCGTTTTGACGATCCATAACATTGGGTTTCAAGGGTGGTATAGTCGCGATATTTTACCGGATCTTTTTGGGATGGGTACGGAAAGATATGATGATGGAACCTTGCGTTTAAACGATTGCTTGAACTTTATGAAAGCAGGAATCTTGTATGCGGACCGCATCACGACCGTCAGTCCTTCCTATAGTGAAGAAATCAAAACAGCTGAGTTTGGTTGTGGTCTTGAAGTCATTTTACGCATGGAAAGTGGCAAGCTAAGCGGTATCTTGAATGGAATTGATTATGAAATGAATGATCCAGAAACCGATCCTCATTTGGACTATCCTTTCAGTGTCGAGGATTTATCAGGAAAAGCTAAAAACAAGCGAGCGCTACAAGAACAGTTTGGCTTGCCAACTCGTAAAGAGGTTCCGCTGATTTCCGTTGTTAGTCGTTTGACCACTCAAAAGGGGTTCCATTTAGTTCTTGAAGAAATGGAAAACCTCTTGCAGTTTGATGTCCAGTTTATCCTATTGGGAACCGGTGAGCATGATTTTGAAGAAGGCTTTCGCTACTTTGCGCAGAAATATCCTGACAAATGTGCTGCCGCGATTTCTTTTGATATTGCATTGGCGCAAAAGTTATACGCAGCAGCAGATCTCTTCTTGATGCCTTCGGCTTTTGAACCATGTGGACTATCGCAGATGATCGCGATGCGTTATGGTACATTACCGATCGTTCATGAAATCGGTGGCTTGAAAGATACGGTGGATTCCTATAATCCGATCACGAAACAAGGAACCGGCTTTGGCTTCCAAGAGTTTTCACCTTTTTACTTGATGAATGCCTTAAAACAGGGGATTGAATTATATGAATCGGATCCGACAACATGGACGGCATTAGTCAAGCAAGCAATGAAAAAAGATTTTAGCTGGAATCAAAGCTCAGATCTTTATGTTGAGTTGTATAATAATATCAAAGTTTGATTGTTTTAAGACAGAAGAATCCTTGTCTGCAACAGAACGGCTAGTTGTATGACTAGCCATTCTGGCGGCAAGAATTCTTCTTTTTTATAAACGGTTAGCATAAAGGAGTGTAACCCTATGACAAAAGAACGATTGCGTGATCTGTTAGAAACCAACGTGCACGAACTGTTTGCGATAGAGATCGATGAAGCATCACCGCAGGAATTGTTTCAGGCGCTAGCCAATGTCGTGAAGCAAATGTATTCAGAAGACTGGCGTCAGACCAGAAAAAATCTCTTGTTGGAGGATCAGAAACAAGCGTATTATTTTTCAATCGAATTTTTACCCGGCAAAATGTTAAAGAGTAATCTGTTAAATATGCAGCTGTTGGAGCAAGCGGAAGCCGTTTTTGAAGAGTTAGGGGTTTCACTTGACGATGTTGCAGAGACGGAAAAAGACATGGCTTTAGGCAACGGGGGACTCGGTCGCTTAGCGTCTTGTTTTATGGATTCATTGGCTTCTTTAGGTTTGCCGGGAAATGGCAATGGGATCCGCTATCGCTACGGATTATTTAAACAAAAATTTATTGACGGTCATCAAGTAGAGTTGCCCGATGACTGGTTGCGTTCGGGGAATGTTTGGGAAGTCCGCAAAGAAAGCAAGGCGGTGCCTATTCGTTTCGGGGGCCATGTCTATCTCGTTACCGGAGAGGACGGGAAATTAGCCCCAGTTTATGAAGGTGGCTTTACCTGGCGGGCGGTTCCTTATGATACAGCAATGGTTGGCTACCAAAATCACCATCTCAATACCTTGCGTTTATGGAGTGTTGAGGTTCCTGTCGAAGATGAGGCGCACTACGCGACACTAGAATCGCGGCAAGCATTGGAAAATCTGACAGCGGTCTTGTATCCCGATGATTCCAATGAGACAGGCAAACGGACCCGGCTGATGCAAGAATACTTTTTTGTGTCTGCAGGGATCCAAAGTATCGTCCGTTATTATAAAAAATTGAATTTACCTTTGGCCATGATGAGTGAACGAGTAGCGATCCACATCAATGATACGCACCCAGCCCTTTGCGTCCCAGAACTGATGCGCATTTTAGTTGATGAAGAAGGTCTTGCTTGGGAACAAGCGTGGTCGATCACCGTGAAAGTCATGAGTTATACGAACCATACGATCATGGCGGAAGCCTTAGAAAAATGGCCCGTGCGCATGATTGAAGAAGTTTTGCCGAGAATGGATCAGATCATCAAAGAAATTGATCGCCGTTTTGTGGAAACGATGCAAGGGGTCCATCCGCAAGCCTTACTGGAACGGACGCGAATCATTATTGATGATCAAGTCCATATGGCACATCTCGCGATCATCGGCAGCCACAGTGTCAATGGCGTAGCCAAGCTCCATTCTGATTTACTAAAATCAGTGGTACTCCATGACTTTTATCTTATTTATCCTGCCCGTTTCAACAATAAGACCAACGGCATCGCGCAACGGCGTTGGCTTCAGCTAGCCAATCAACCGTTAGCCAAAGTATTGGATCAGTCCATCGGTACAAGCTGGCGCAATGATCCATTAGACCTGCAACTACTCAAAAACTATTATGAGGACGAAACTGTTCTCCAACAAATTGCCGACGCAAAAATGAGTAACAAGCGTGCACTAGCACAGTACATTCAAAAAGCAACGGGCATCACAGTAGATCCGACGGCAATATTTGATGTGCAGATCAAGCGTCTGCATGCATACAAACGACAATTACTAAATCTTATGCATATTCTAAAGCTCTACTTTGAGGTCAAAGACGATCCAACTGCTGCGTTTCATCCAAGAGTCTTTCTCTTTGGTGCCAAAGCCGCACCAAGCTATCACTACGCAAAATCGATCATTAAAGTCATCAATGAAGTGGCGAATCTGATCAATCATGATGAAACCATCAATGATAAAATCAAGGTTGTTTTTTTAGAAAATTACAACGTTTCTTTAGCAGAAAAAATTATCCCAGCAGCGGATGTCAGTGAACAAATATCATTGGCCTCCAAAGAAGCTTCTGGGACAAGCAATATGAAGTTGATGCTAAATGGGGCAGTAACGATCGCCACTTTAGATGGTGCCAATATTGAGATTCGAGATGCAATCGGTGATGAAAACATCGCGATCTTTGGGCTAACCGAAGAAGAAGTGTATCAGTATTACGCCCAGCGTAATTATTCTGCCTATGCGTATTATGAGTCAGATCCACTATTGCAACGTGTAGTCAATGCCTTTATTGACGGGACAATCCCCAATATTCAAGTAGAAGGCCGCGAGATTTTTGATTCACTTTTGAAATACAATGATGAGTACTTTTTATTAAGAGATTTCCACGCCTATTGTGATGCACAGCATCGGGTGGATATTGCTTATCAAGATACTCATCGCTGGCAAAAAATCAGTCTAATGAATATTGCGAATGCTGGGAAGTTTTCGGCGGATGAAACGGTGCGAAATTATGCAGCAGATATTTGGCAGATCGATCCATTATTTGCCCATATCAAAGAACCAAATGCGGCAAGCTTGACGGAGTCAGTGCCTCCAAGGGGAGACAATTGAAGCGACTTCGGTTGAAATGGCGCAGTCTTTCGTGAAATTCTCTTTTATTTGTGGTATGATGAAAAAAATGCATGTAAGAGGATGAGTACAGTGGCAAATTATTTAGATGTGAAACGAAAACACTTCCGTTTTCCTGCTTATGATGATACAGACGGTGTGAAGCTTCAATCCGAGCATCGCCCCGCATTCAGTAAAGCAGATGATTGGATTTTAACCGAAATCAAAGATCCCGTGAGTCATTCTCACAAGGAAGAAAATCAATCTTTGCAGCGTAAAGTGCATTCCAGCCAACGCGATCGAGGGCACAATGTTCGTCAAAAAGAAGAGCTTGCCAATCACCGTGCCAACTTGCCTCAGTACGGAAAACGTCCGGTGAAAGAGCAGATGCCGACAGGAAAAACCAATTTTTTTGGCAAAGAAGCGAACCATTCTTCTTATCAAGTGACTAGTAAGAAGGAAAAAGCTGAGGTTCCTGTTTCTTCAAAAAAAGAATATTCGGGACGCTCTTACTTCGTGCCTAAATATATTCCTGCATCAATTATTCCTGATGAGAAAAAACCTGAAATTACGCCGAACGATTTGATGGATGCAATGGCAAAAAAACAAGAAAGTTATTTGTTATTTGACACTGAACCAGCAGCTTATCAAGTCAAAGAAGAAAGCGATCCAACCGTCAAAAAATTCAATCGCCACCCCTCTGTTGGGATGACACGCAGCGAGTTTCGAGCCAACAATAAAAAAAATGGTGAGAAAAAACGGTCCGTTTTAGATCGATCATTAAAAGGAATGATTGAAGACGATCAACAAGAAGAATCTTCAAATGGCTATTTTCGTTCTAAATAGTAGAGACAGTTACTCTTAATAGAAGTAGTCCTTTGAGCATAACGATGAATGATTTCAGCTAGATGGCGAACATCTAGCTGTTTTTTTTGTGTGCTGAAACTGCCGATTTCACAAAATACTTAGTCGAATTACATTTTTCACCGACTGAGGAATATTCTGATTTTACTAAGCAATAGCGTGGGCTATAGAATAAAGTGAAACGATCAAAACCATCGTTATTTATAATGTTTGTTATTTTAATTGGCGATTTCTTTTGTCATTTAAAATCGATGGCAGGATTGTGGTTTTCTGATCAGCCGTAATTGAAAAAAGGAAGCAAGCGTCCTGATGGTTATAGCTGCTCTTTGGGAAGGACTGATCCATGATCGATTTCAAGGGAAAGATACGCTGAAAGGTGGGGCATCAACAAATGAACAAGAAAAAGAGAAAGGTATATTTCACCATCATTATTGGCTTACTTGGAGGACTCTACTTTTTTTCAACCATGAGTGTGTTTTCTTCAAACATTTTCTTTGCTGCACAGCTGGAGGAAGAAACGGTTGCGAGTGACCCATTCGAACCGATACGAGAGAAAGAGGCTGAGGGAAAAGTTGCCATTTATTTTGATGAATCAACGAAAGCCGGGACTGTAGGAGACATGTTACTAGTTGCGTTTCATACGGGCCGTCCCATTAGTGAAATAGCGATCCGGTTGCCGCAATCTGCGGTTTTTGTTGAAGAGGAGTTGCCAAAGGGAGTCAAAATTACGTCCACCACTGAAGAGAATGGTTGGAAACTAACGACTGATATCCCTAGAAGTGATTTTTTGGTTCCATTGGTAGTTGATACAGCAGGGGCGTTTCCATTTGAAGTAGCAGAATCAATGATAATACTTGAAATAAAGGAAGCACGGGAGACAAACCCTACGGATACACAAGAGGATGCGCTAACCGATTCGAGTGACTCCACTGATCAATTCGATCAAGAGGACAAAGAGGATCAATTACCAAAAGAGAAGGAAATAGAAAGCCAGATTCCTGACGAATCAGAGTCAGATCCTGGTAATCTGTATCTGTTAGGCGACGACGTAAAAAAGAGAGGGGTTGCTAACTGGGTCGAATTTATGGCTGCAATGGTCGATCCGACGGTCAATTATATTTATTTGACAGCCAGTTTTCAAACGAACGATAATCCTCGTTTAGGCATTACGGGAATTGACGGCTGGAGCAGCAGCGCCAATCCTAATGGCGGATTAGCCTATGTTTATATCAATGCCTCGAGAGTTTCAAGAACGTTAATCATCGATGGTCTCGACACCTTTCAGATGGATCTTAGAGCCGTAGCGATCTGTTTCCGCGATTCGAGTGTCAATCCTGATTCCCCATGGGACATTACCTTGCAAAATTTGGAACTCTACCATGGAAACTTTTGGGGGGCAATTGAATATCATGATTTGAACATGTCAAATCAGCAGCGTTCAATCATTCGGTACCACAATCTCAACCATACTGGCAATCAGTTGTTTTACGGTTTGCACTCTCGAGCCAGCTTTTCTGGACATTCGGTTTCACACCAAACGCCTAGATATACATCAGACTTCAATGCTTCTTGGATGATTCACTCGAACACCCAAGCGAATTTTGAAATCAACCAAATAGAGCTTCGTGAGGGAGCAAACGTCGAAATGTCGACGATCAGCTCAGGAAATCTTGATTTTTATAATACGAACGCGCGTCTCATACTAGGGAATAATGCCCGACTATCATTAAATGCCAACGGTTCAGCTGGCGAAGCAGGCGGTGCCAATATTCGCTTTGTCGCTGGCAATGGACGCATTGAGTTAGGAAAAGGTGCGGAATTGGCATTAAATACACAAAACAACAGTCCGGCAGTCATCACATCAGGCACGCCCCATGATATTCGCTTAATGGAAAAAAGTCGCTTGTCAGTTACTGCTACAAACCGAACGTTGTATAGTCATATTTTCTGGTTGAGTGCCAATACTCATGTAACCTTAGAAGACAGCAGCACCTTAGAGGTTGAAGCAACAAATCAAAATACAACCGCAAATATCTTCCACTTCTCTGGCACGACTGGCAATCTCAACGTAGGCAAAGATGCTACCTTAGATATTCTTACGGACAGCCCACAACCTGTCCAACGCCTACTTTTCTTTAGCGGTGCCAACAATCCCGCAAGATTGACGATCGACGATGCCAAGCGTGTCAATTTGCAAAGAACCCGCCCGATAACGACCACCACAAATGGTCTAATTGAAGGGGGAGGAATCACTGCAAAGAATCAGGCGATTCGCCAGTGGCGGCATGGAAATACAGGAGATCCATCTGATTTTCAGTGGCAACCGATTCTGTCCATGACTGCGGCGATTTCCGGAACCAACACCAATGTGACCAATGTATCTTCACTGAATGAGGAAACAAGTCGAGGGTTTGCCGCGCAGTTTGCTTCTCGTTCACAACGTCTATTATTTGAGAGAACCCCAGACATCACGGTGACCATCGATCCTTTGACAGAAGATAGAACCTTACCTAATGCCTATACGATTTCGGGAACCGCCAATCCTGGTAGCTACCTTCGATTTCAAAGAGAGGGGCTGATGCCAGAACCGACGCTTGAAACGCCAGTCGATAGTGCCGGCAATAGCGAGTACTTTCACACACAAGCGGGTGAAAATGGGCACTATTTACTTGATCTATCTGATTTAGAACCTTTCCAGTATTTTACACAAGGTGAGGTGGTCACCGCTCAGGCATTTCTTGATGGTAAATGGGCAGAAGCATCAACCACTGTGGAACCCATTGGTGACGTTGACCCAAAAGATCCCCTTGATCCTGATCAACCGATTCTACCTGAAAATCCACCATTGATACCAGAAAATCGCGGGTTTATCAGTATAGACTTTGTTTCACAATTCGATTTTGGTACAGTACCGATTCGCTCGTCGACAAGCCGCTATCCGGCGCGTCCGCAACGAATTTCTTCAGTGGATGATCATGAATCAACCAAACGACCAAACTATATTCAGGTTTCCGATCGTCGATTTCTCCCAAATGGCTGGACCTTGAGTGCCCGATTATCTGAGGAAGGGTTCGTAAGCACGGATGCGTTTAAGCACTATTTAAAAGGAGCGAGTGTGCATTTGAATAATATTGAAATGGTCACCTCTAAAGAAAATCGCTCTGAAGCACCAGACTACGTTGAAGCAATTGAGCTAGGACCGCAGAATCAAGTGATTGCACGTGCCAATGAAAATCAAGGGACGGGTACTTGGATTCAACGCTATGGAAACGAGCATACCATGCAAAAAAGTGTCGAGCTGGAAATCCCTATTGGCGCGAGGCCGCAAGCAACAAGTTATCAAGGAACCCTTCGTTGGGAGCTGAGTTTCGTACCTGGTGCTGACGAATAACCCCTTGGAAAACAAGTAAGCATGTTCTGCAATCGTGAATATGATCGAACACTGTAAAAGTTGCTCAGACAAAAAGAAGTCCAGTTGCCATTGGACTTCTTTTTTGTCTGAAACAGACGAGCGGTGGTTTAAACTGCTTTTCCCACTTTGGTGGATATGCTTTTCGATCAATAGAAGAGAGTGAAACCACAGGCAATGGACCAATGAGTGAAATCATGACATGGTAGTGATCAATGAAATCACTTAAGCACTATATCTTCCTCAGTATAAATTTTATTTAGCTATTTTAGTAATTAAATCCTGCTCAAATATTTTAATTTTCTCTTGCCTTTTGATATGCTAAGAACAAGGGGGAATCAAAGATGGAAGTTGATCTACAAATGCTGGCGATGATTTTCTTTATCAATCTCGCCTATGTTACATTGAACACACTGCGATTTTTATTGACAATGAAAGGGTATCGCGTGATTGCCCCATTAGTGAGTATGATCGAAATCACGATCTATATTTTAGGCTTATCTATGGTATTGGATCGTTTGGATAACCCGCTGAATCTCTTATTCTATGCATTAGGTTATGCTGCAGGAGTCAGTATTGGTATCAAAATCGAAGATAAGCTGGCTCTGGGCTATACAATGGTCACAGTGATCCTACCTAGTAATACGGATGAGGAAAAAAGTTTGCCTAAGATCTTACGACAAGAAGGCTACGGAGTTACACAAAGTTATGGAGAAGGCTTAGAAGGGCCACGACTGATTTTAGAGATTCTTTCCCAAAGAAAAAGTGAGAAAAAGCTCTATCAAACCATCAAAGCGGTGGAAGAACGAGCGTTTATCATCAGCTATGAACCCAAGTATATCTCAGGTGGATTTTGGACCAAAAAAATCAGCCGCCGAGAAGCAAAGTTGAAAAAACAAGCACCTGTTGATTGAAGAGACTCAGTCAGCCGTGATTCATTTGAGAAGAATAGCAGAGTAAAAGACAGGGAATTTATTGATGAGAGGAAGCGTAAGGTGTGGAAAAGAAAGCAAATGGTATGATGGCAGTCATCGCTGCCCTGATCTCAAATATTTTGGTGGCTATTAGTAAGTTTGTCGGTTATGCACTAAGTGGCAGTGCAGCCATGTTGAATGAAAGCATTCATAGTGTCGTGGATTGCAGCAATCAAATCTTTTTATTGATCGGGGATAAACGGGCAACAAAGGGCCAAAGTGAACTGCATCAGTTTGGAGAAGGTCGGGCGAAATATTTTTTTAGCACGATCGTTGCGATGATGCTCTTCTTTGGTGGGGGCGCCCTCGGTGTGATGGAAGCGGTAGAAAAGCTGCTGCATCCTGCCCATGAAGTTGGTAACGCTTGGTTGGTGATCGCTATTTTGATTTTCGGTATGATCGTTGAAGGAAGTTCGTTGTGGATCGCGATCAAGGAGATCCGCGAACTGAATGTGGAACGTCAACCAATCTATCGTTTTTTGAAAGAAAGTCGGCATAGTGAGATTCTGATCATTTTCACAGAAGACTTTTGTGCAATGATCGGCCTAATGATCGCACTATTTGGTACGATTTTAACCATGATTACGGGTAACGCATTTTTTGATGCCTTCAGTGGTTTATTGATTGGTCTTTTATTGATGGTAGCAGCCATTTTCTTAGCCCGAGAATTTTACAGTCTACTGATTGGCGAAAGTGTCACAAAACGGGATCTAGCAGTGATCAAAAGAGCATTTGAACGGCCAGATGTTGATCGCTTGATTGATGTTAAAACGGTGCATTTAGGACCATCAGAAATTTTGATTGCGGCAAAAGTTGATATTGCCTCGAAACAAGAAGAGGTCGGCTATGAGATCATTAATGAGATTGAAGCCGAGATTCGACACCAGATGGCAGATAAAAAAGTCTATATTTATATTGAGACAGATGAGTATGACCCTCACTATATGGAGAAACGCCGTAAACTTGTGCGACCTTCCCACTGATTTAGCTAGAATAAAGCAGCTTTTTTTGATACAATAGACAAGGATTATCACATAGTGAAGGAGATTTCAAAATTATGATCAATGCAAGTGACTTAAGAGCTGGAATGACATTCGTTCAAGACGGCAAACTTATCAAAGTATTAGATGCTAGCCATCACAAACCAGGTAAGGGAAATACGGTTATGCGTATGAAATTACGGGACGTTCGGACTGGTTCGACTTATGATACAACCTTCCGTCCAGAAGAAAAATTTGAAAAAGCGCATATTGATACGAAAGCTGTGCAATATCTATACACAATGGATGATACAGCATTCTTCATGGATCTGGAAACGTATGAACAATATGAAATTCCAGTTGAAGTGGTAGAAGAAGAAATGAAATTTATTCTTGAAAACATGGAAGTAAAAATCCAATTCTTCGGCAGCGAAGTAATCGGCGTTCAACTACCATCAAGCGTAATCTTAAAGGTTGTTGAAACACAGCCGTCGATCAAAGGGGCGACTGTGACTGGTTCAGGCAAGCCAGCAACGATGGAAACTGGCTTAGTTGTCAATGTTCCTGACTTTGTTGAAGAAGGCGAAATGCTAGAAATCAATACAGCTGAAGGTACCTACTTAAAACGTGCGAAATAAGAAAAAAACCGCGACTTGTTCGCGGTTTTTTCTTTTGCTCTGGAGGAGGGATCAAAAGTGAATCATTTCCCGTCTGCCAATGATTTTTGTAAGGGATAAATACTATAGGGTTTACTGATAAAGTAGGCGACGGAGCAGACGATCACAAACAAGGGCAGATTTTCAAAGCCAAAGACTTCCCCACCGATAAAGATCGGTGCAAATAAAGTGCTAGTAGCACTGCCAAAGACACTGGCATAGCCTAGGGCTGCCACCAGTTCGATAGGCAGTCCGAAGAGCGGTGCCAGCACGACGCCCAAAGAGGCGCCGATCGCAAACAAAGGGGTGACTTCTCCGCCCAAAAAACCAATACTGATAGTCAGTACAGTTAACACCATCTTAAGCAGCCAGTCATAAGAATAGATTGGTTGATTCGTGAAACTAGCGCTGATCAAATTCGTTCCTAAACCTGAATAACGACCATGATACAAAAGGACAAAAAGTAAGACTAGCACGAGTGAACCGATGCCAATGCGCCAGAGAGGATGAGGAAAGCGTCGTTTCATGATCCGTTTCATCGTTTCTAATAATCCCGCAAAGCTGCCACCAACAATACCAAATATTAAGCCAATCAAAAGTAATTTCAGAAAAACAGCCAAAGTCAAATCGGGGGACGGTGACAAAGCAAAACTAAATTTTTCTAATCCTAACAATTGAGAAGTCGTACTAGCGGTGAAAGCAGCCAGCAAAGTTGGTAAGAGTGCATGATGACTGAATTTACCGATGACAAGTACCTCCAGTGCGAAGAACGTCGCAGCGATCGGGGTTTCAAATAAACCAGCAAATCCCGCAGCCATCCCAATCATGATCAGGGTGCTGGCGTACTTTTCTAGTCGCAGCCATTTTCCTAAGCGATTGGCGATGGTGGCACCTAACTGAACCGCAACCCCTTCTCTGCCAGCGCTTCCTCCAAATAAATGCGTCAGCCAGGTTCCCACCATTACAAAAGGAATCAAGCGCAACGGAATGTCTTTTTCTTCTTCATGTCCGACTAAAAACACTAAATTCATTCCCTGAGGACTTCGGTCACCGTACTTTTGGAACAGGTAAGTAAAACAAATGCCGATAATGGGTAAAAAGAGAATCAAGGGCAAAAAATGACTATCACGAAAGGCGCTTAAGGAAAGTAGGATCTTCCCAAAGAAGGTGTCGACGGCTCCAGCGAATACGCCAATAACCAGACTGACCACACCTAAAGCAGTCAGTTCCCAATTAGTTGTTTTTTGTTTCATCATTTCTATCACGATCCTTTAAAAAGAATATAGGAACAATGCTCCTGCAAATACGACGACCTAGTGAAAATAAAAAAATGACTGCTACACACTAAAAAAAGTGGTAGAAGTCATTAGCAAAATTGCGGTTTCAGTAAGAACTGAGGGAGACATTCATTCCCGATTAGCATTAATATTATCTGATAAAACCCTCCTTTTGTCAATGGATGTTTGTTGTGAAAAGCAATTCATCTAACACTTATCTTTTCTACATAGTTATGGTAAAATTAATCTCATAAGAACTTATATGGGAATTGAGCGCCTTGAGGATAATTGGCATGAAAAGGGATGAAAGGACGATCCTTCTACTGTTTGACCAAGGGTAAGACAGTGAGTAGTGAGGAATCGAAGAGGAATAAAAAATGGTTGCATTTATGACGAGCGAAAAATGGCTGCAAAGTGAGCGTTTTTATTATGTGATCCTACCAATTCTCATGGTAGTTGGTCTGATTGCGTTATTAGGGTTCCTGATGGTTCTGCTTTATCGAGAAAACCGCAACCCAAAAGTGACGCTATTGCTTGGCGGCATAGTCGTTACGTGTCTATTAGGTTTTTTTATTGGGGATCAAGTGTATGGTGAATTCAAAACGTATAATGCGCTGATCACACCGAATATCCGAGATCGCGAAAAGATGTTTCTAGGCTATAAATATTACGAATCTGATACTACAGCAATTTATCAGCGCATCCAAAGCAATGAAGCGATTGAAACTTTAGGAATCTATCAAGCAATACCGGTGGAACGGGAGATTGAATTTCTTGGTTCTGCTCATAACTCCGTATATTTTAAAATGGGCGCCCAGGTTTACTATGCTCGCTATCAACCGACTTTTGTGGATGAGGAAACAACTGCTAAACTGCAGGGGGTTCAATACCATTTGACTGATCCTTCCTTTGAAACAATTGGTTTCTATTCCGAAACCAACAACTATTTAACGGCAATTACGATTCCAAAGTCCCAAGAAACCCTCGAATATCAATCCGTTGATTCTGTGATCCCGAAAGAATTTGGGAAAAGTCAAACCCAATGGGCGTTACCGAATAGGAATGAATAACGATAAAAAAACTACCTAAGTCACGAAAGAAAGCTCCCTCAAGAAGGAAACTTCCGTGCGCAGGTAGTTTTTTGCATGCTTGGTCAGAGAACATTGCTTTTCCTATGACTGATCAGGTAGTCCTCTTTCTTTTTGCGAGGCAATTTTTTGAAGGCGGCTTCTGCTTGAGTGGCTTTACTGCGAGTGGAAAAGCTTTCCGCATGGATCATTTGCAAGGGTCTGCGACTAGCGGGACGGGTATATTTTGCCCCGATCCCTTTGTTATGCTCTAATAAGCGGCGACTCAAATCGGTAGTATAGCCGCCGTAAAAGGATTGGTCGTTGCAACGTAAGACATAAAAGTAATGGTTGTCAGCAGCCATAGAGCATCGCCTTCACTTCTGGACTATAAGAGCCCGTTTCATCATAGGTAATGAGAGGAGAATCAATTTTAAACCCTTCCGCCTTACCATCCTTGATTCCTTCAATCAATAAAATATTGGCCTCTTTGCCTACTTTCGGATAGACGAAGCGGACTCGTTTTGGCGCGATTCGATGGGTGCGCATATTGTCCAAAATATCGAGAAAGCGATCCGGGCGATGAACCATCGCAAACCTTCCATTCATTTTTAACGCTTTACTGGCGGTTTGGATCACTTCATCTAAATTTGTGGTGATCTCGTGCCGGGCGATCGCTAAATAGGGATTCGGGTTTTTGATCGCCGTCGGTATATTTTTAAAATAAGGCGGATTGCAGACCAAAAGATCGACGGAATCAGGTTTGATTTTTTGAAAGAGATTCTTCAAATCCATAGGATAGACCGTCAGCTGTTCTTGCAAGTCATTTAATTCGATACTGCGCTGCGCCATATCCGCTAAGCGTTCCTGCAATTCGACCTGATAAATATGAGCAGTCGTTTTTCTGCTGATAAATAAACCGACTGCGCCATTCCCTGCACAAAGGTCAACGATCACACCTCTTTTTGGTACTCTAGCGTAATTGGCTAATAAGACAGCATCTAATGAAAAAGAAAAAACTTCGGAACTCTGAATAATCTTGATGTCATCGGCATACAATTGGTCAATGCGTTCGTTCGGTTGCAACATGAAGCATACTCCTGTTCTAAATTCATTTCAATGTATTATACTACGATTAAGAATAATGGGAAACGCTAAAAAAGGCTTGTCATTTAAACCGTTTTTTTGCATACTTGAATAGGAGAGAAATAGAAAGGAAAATGAGTATGTTTTTTCGCTTTATGCGCGGTGTGGTTCGCGTAGTATTATTTTTGATCAACGGCAATGCTCGTTATCAAAACAAAGAGGTTTTACCTAAAAATGAAAACTATATTTTAGTGGCTCCTCACCGAACCTGGTGGGATCCATTGTACCTAGCAGTGGCTGCTCGGCCAAAGAAATTCAGTTTTATGGCGAAAGAAGAGCTGTTCAAAAACCCGATTTTACGGTTCATTTTGATTCATGCCAATGCTTTTCCAGTCAAACGGGACAAACCAGGACCGAGCGCGGTAAAGACGCCAGTCAAAATCTTGAAGGAAACCGATCTTAGCTTGATCATGTTCCCAAGTGGTACGAGACATGCAACGGCCTTAAAAGGTGGCATGGCGTTGATCGCGAAAATGGCCAAAGTCAAGATCGTTCCCTCTGTTTATCAAGGACCGCTGACATTAAAGGATTTATTTAAACGCAAGCGAGTGACTGTCCGTTTTGGGGAGCCAATCGATATCAGTGACATCAAAAAGATGGACAAAGAGGGCTTGGCGGAAGTGGAACGGCGCATCCAAGGTGCATTTGACACACTGGATCAAGCGATCGATCCGTCATTTGTTTATCAAATCGATGAGTCCAAAAGAGAAGATTAATACCTAAGAAAAGCCGTTGATCCTTTTGTGATCAGCGGCTTTTTTCTAATGATTTAATCCAACAATTCGAAAGCAAATTTGGTCCATGGTTTCAAATATTCCAACAAAGGCAACTCCTCTTTTGGGATAGCACTGACTTTGTTTTTTCGGGCGTCTTGGTGAGGGGTCAAAACGATCTGCAATTCGTTTTTGTACTGACCAAAGGTATCATTGCCGATAACGATGTCCCCATAAGCAAACGGTTCTTGGTTTGTATGAGGGAGGTTTTCGATGGGACGGTATTTCACCCGTGATTGTGTGGAACGAGCGACTAACGCATTACTGTCACCGCGACGAAAATGATTGGTTTCAGCTAATATCCTCCGTTCGATTTCGCTGGCTTCTGCTTCTACGGAAACGCCAAAGGTCAGTTTGTAGCGATCGATCGCCGCCAGAGCTTTCAGTTCTGCATCCGACGCATAGGCATTGCCAATAATCACCGTATCGATCAACCCAGAAGCAAAAAGCAGCTTTCCTTGCAACGCCAAAGGTAAATCGCGACAAGATTCTAAGGTTGGCAGGCCATCATTGACTTCCCAAGGGCCAATTTTGGCTGATTGACTAGTGATGAAGGCGGCTGTTTTCAACCCATATTTTTTAAAACGTTGACTGCAGTTGCGGAAAAAAGCCTCCGTTAATCCTGTGCCTCGTTGGGGGTAAAAATTGTGGCAGCCATATAAAAAAGGTTCATTGGCTTGATAAGAAAGGATATTTTCTAAATAGTTCACATCATTACTCATGTTTAATTCAATCGCCAAGCCGAATGGATTGAAGGTCAGTTGGGCTTCTTTGCTGCCATCAAACCCTTGATCCAAGCGGATACCGTCCGCACCTAATTCTGCAAAGAAGCTTAGATCGTCATAAGAGATCGCCAGATCACTAAAAACAGCTGGGGAAATATCTAAAATCGTTTCAAACCCAAGGTTCTTGGCAAACCCGATAATCGAAGAGAATTTTTTTCTGACGGTCTCTTTGCCTTCACTGACTTCTAGCATACTCATAAATAAGCGAGAGTAACCAAGGGCAGCAGCTTTTTTTAAATAGTCTTGATCCAGTAAAGGATCGCTATGGTCGGGGTAAATCGAAAGGCCAATTTCTCGTTTCAATGGTTTTCCCTCTTTCTAAAAAAATCGTACGAAGCACCTCTTAGTATCGAAAAATGCTGCTGTGGAGCGCTTCTTCCGATTGTCTTGATGGGTGCTTCGTCCGACCTTTATCAACAAATTATTGTGTGACTGGTTGATTTTCTTTTTCCAATTCGTTTTTGTCATAGATTTTTACGAATGGGTAATAGATCAGAATCGATAAAAGAATCAAAAGAACATTCAGCACGATCGCACGCCAATCGCCGCCAGTCGCTAAGAAAGCACCAATTGGTCCAGGCAATGTCCAAGGGGCATTGACCGTGACGGCATTGACTAAACCTGCTGAGGTGGCGACCCATGCAATGATACCATTGATTAAAGGCGCAATGATGAATGGCGGGATCAAGATTGGATTCAAGACGATCGGTGTACCGAAAATCAGTGGTTCGTTGATGTTGAAAATAGCTGGAATTAAGGCTGTTTTTCCTAGTTTGGAACCGAATTCCGATTTTGTGCGAAAAGCTAACAAAATAGCCAAACCAATCGTTGAACCAGCCCCACCAATCCAGATGAACCATTGATAAAATGGTTCGGCTGCAATATTGGGAATCATATCTCCCGATGCAAGCGCTGTTGTATTTCCTTCTAACAACTGTAACCATAATGGACGAGCCAGTGAACCAACGATAGAAGCACCATGGATCCCGAATGACCAGAAGAAGGTCGTCAAGAAGGTGATCAAAAGCACACTTGGCAAGGTATCTGCGGCACTGACTAAAGGATCGACGACTTTTGCCACGATCGTGTGCCAGTCAAAACCGATATAGTAAGTGATCGCGCCCATTCCCAAAATGATCACTAAAGTGGGAGTCAAGGCTTCAAAAGAGCGAGCGACTGCAGGTGGGACTTGTTCTGGCATCGTGATTTTGAATTTCGATTTGTCCGTTAACCGATAGATTTCAACGGCAAGAATCGAGGTGATGATCGCCACGAACATACCAGCACTCCCTAAATTGGCCATTGGCAAGACAAAACCGACCGTTCCAGCTGCATCCAACGCTTCTGCTGGGATATTGACCGGGGTGAAGGTCAGTAAGAAGGCGGTCGTAGCTAAGATCCCACCTGAAAGACCATCAAGCTTATAAGAGCGAGAAAGACTGTATCCGATCCCGAATGCAGCATACAAGCTCATAATGTACATCGTCATTCGATAAGGCAATAAGATGGTTGTGGCATTGCTAGACAAGAATTGATAGATGCCCCAACTTTGAGGCAGCGGTGGAAAGGCTAAAATCATAAAGAACGAACTGACGATAATCAATGGCAATGTTGAAACGATCCCGTCACGAACCGCTCGCAAATGACGCTGGCTGCCAAGTTTTTCCATCGGTCCTGCCAGATGGCGTTCGATGAACTGAGTGAATTTATCTAACATGGTTTATCCTCCTAAGATGTTTTACATTTTTGTTTCCCATGGATTCGGAATGATTTTTCCTAAAATCACGCCTTGGGCTGCCCCGGTTGCTGCAGGGGCATTGTTGACACGGCTGTGAAGGGTTTCATTTCCTAAGATGGCGAAAGCCACCGCTTCTTTGGCATCGTTCGAACCGCCAATGTCATCTTGTGTTACAACGGCTACTGTTTCGGGTAAATAGCCTTTGATCATCTCAATCAGCAGATGGTTATGGGCGCCGCCACCTGAAAGAATCACTTCAATATCATTTGTTCCCAACTGAGGGAAAATGAACCGTTGGTAACTGTCAGCAATGGAAAATGCGGTGAAATCGGTTAAAGTTCTCACCAAGTCTTCCGATGCTACTTGGGGATATTCGGTCATTAGCTGCTGCACAAAATGTTTACCAAATTGTTCACGTCCAGTGCTTTTCGGCGGTTGCTGGGACAAATAAAAATGAGTTCTTAATTCCTTTTGCAAGGTGGGTATAATTGCTCCCGCTCGGGCTGTTTCACCAAACGCATCATAAGGCTGACCGAATAGCTGAACCATTAGTTCATCGATGACCATGTTTCCTGGACCTGTATCAAAAGCATATAATTCGCTTAAGCCACCATCTTTAGGCAGAACAGTAACGTTGCCGATGCCGCCAATATTTTGCAACAAACGATTTTTATCGTCTGATTGATAGAGCAGATAGTCCGTATAAGGTACAAGGGGCGCTCCTTGCCCGCCAGCAGCCATATCCATCACTCGGAAATCGGCGACGACTTTCGTTTGTAAGCCATAAGCGATAATCGAAGGTTCACCAATTTGCAAGGTGCTGTTTTTCGCTGGATCAGCATCGGGGGAGTGCCAGATCGTTTGTCCGTGGCTGGCAACAAAATCAATGCTTTTTTCTTCAATACCGGCTTTTTGGCAGAGGATTTGACACGCTTCCAAAAATTGATACCCTAATTCAGTATTTAATTGGCAGATGAGGGGAACATTTGATTCCACCGGATCACAAGCGGTTTTTATTCGTTCCTTCAATTCTTCACCAATGGGCAGTGTGAGCATTTCCATCAGCTGGACGTCAGTTTCGGTACCGCAGCCGTTGATTTTTACTAAAGCAGCGTCGATTCCATCCAAACTGGTTCCTGACATGAGTCCTATTGCAAGCATATCGTTTCTCCTTTCTTTTAGAATAGTGATGAAAGCGATTGTTGAATTCGATTTCACACTCATTGTAAATGAAGTGTAATTATATTTCAAGATATAAATTTATAATTGAAAAAACATTTCAACATAATGATGTTAGGTGTTCGCTATTTTTATCAAAAATGGGTGGTAAATGAAATTTCGCTGGAAGAGAGATGTCTAACGATCAGGGAAAGTGGTATAATGATTGGAAGGATATTTTTTAAGAAGGTGAAGAAATGCGCTTTATACATACAGCTGATTGGCACATCGGAAAAAAACTACATGGCTATGATCTGCTGGAAGACCAACGAGCAATCATTGATCAAATCATAGCGCTAGCAAGAGCAGAAAAGGTCGATGCCATCGTCATTGCGGGGGACCTTTATGATCGTTCGGTTCCTGCTGTTGATGCAGTCAAATTACTAAATGAAAAAATCGCTGAAATCAATTTAACGAATGAACTGCCATTATTGGCTATCTCAGGAAACCATGATAGTCCAACTCGTTTAGAAACCGGCAGTCAGTGGTTTCAACAAACACGCTTTTACCTGTCCACCAGCATCGAACAAAGTTTGCACCCGGTTGAGTTTGACGATACACAATTCTTTTTACTACCGTATTTCGAACCCATCGAGGCCCGCTTGTTTTTTGATGAACCATTAATGAAGATTTCTGATAGTGTCCAAAGAGTCATTGAGGAGATGACCAAGAACTTTGACTCGTCCAAAAAGCAAGTGCTAGTGACCCATTTTTTTGTGGCGGGTTCTAGCCAAACAGATTCAGAAACAAAAATTCAAGTTGGCGGATTGGACAGCGTACCGACCACCGCTTTTGCGCCTTTTGATCGGGTTGTTTTAGGCCATTTACATGCCAATACGGCTCTCAAACACCCAAAGATCGGGTACAGCGGCTCACCACTGAAATTTTCCCTTTCTGAACGGACGAACCAAAAAGGGATCTATCTTATTGATACCGTAAAAGATACCAATGAATTTATTCCACTGACACCAAAAAGGGATATCCAGCAGCTGACGGCGTCCTTTGAGGAGTTGATCGATCCGGTTTTTTACCGTGATCTGGATCGTGAGGCGTTTTGGCATTTTCTGCTGACGGATCGTGCTGTGATTCCAAATATGATGAATCAGTTGCGAAAAATCTATCCATTTATTTTGTCTGTCGAACGGTTGAATGGACGAGAACAGACGAAAAAAAGACAGCTAACGACACGAGAAACCGACCCGCAGACCTTGATCAGTCATTTTTTTCAAGAAATGACGGGAGATTCATTGCTCGATTCACAAACCAAATGGATCGAACAAGGATTAAATGAAGCATTTGTCGTGGAAAAGAGGGAATAGTCATGCAACCGAAGTCTTTACAAATGAAAAATTTTGGTCCATTCATTGATGAAAAATTGGATTTTAGTCAGCTGCAAGCTGGCGGGTTGTTTTTGATCAGCGGTAAAACTGGTGCAGGAAAAACGACTATTTTCGATGGAATGACGTTTGCCTTGTTCGGTGAAACATCGGGGAATCTGCGCTCAGGCAAAGAAATGCGATCGATGTTTGCTTCACCAACCGAAGAGACCAGCGTCACCTTTACTTTTGAACATCAGCGTTTTACCTACCAGATCCAACGGAAACCGGAACAGACGTTAGCAAAAAAACGTGGTGACGGTGTCACTAACCAAACGGCAAAAGTTCAATTGACGATTTTTGACGCCGATGGCAAAGAGAAAAAGCAGATCAGTAAACGGACAGAAGTTGATGCGTTTATCAAGGATCTGCTGCAGCTGGATGCAAAACAGTTTTTTCAAATCATGATGTTGCCGCAAGGAGAATTTCGTAATTTTCTGATTGCCAGTAGTAACGAGAAAGAACGGGTTTTACGAAATCTATTTGGTACAGAAATGTACCAGCAATTTAATGAATGGCTAAAAGAGCAAGTCAAAGCACAAAGTAGAAAGCTTGAACATCAGCAACTAGTCGCTTCGCAGATCATGGAGCGTTTTGAATGGGAAGAAGTGCAAGAAGTTTTAACGGTTGCGGAATGTCTGACTTTATGGGCGCAAGATTTAGAGAAACAACAGATTCAACTTCAAAAGTTATTGCAGAGAAAAGACCAGGCAACGCAAGAAATGAAAGCTGCGCAAGATGCCTTTTACCGTGCAAAAGAAATCGAAAATGCTCGGATCGAATGGCAAGAACTACAAGAAAAAGCACAACTGTTGAATGCCCAAAAAAACGAGATCGATCAAAAAAAAGCACGATTGACCCAACTTGTGTGGGCGCTTGAACATCAAGAAATCATGCAGCAAAAAGAAGAACGCGTAAATGAAGCGCAGCAAGCAGCACAGCAAATCGACGAAACGAAGCAGCTGTTGCAAGATGTTCAGCGGCAACAAGTAAGCTGGCAAGAACAAAGACCGTTGATCGAAGAGACTAAGAAAAAGCATGAAGCTGCCAATCAAAGAAGCCAACAGATCCAGCAGCAGATTCCATTGGCGCAACGCACAGAAAAGCAGCGAGAAGAAGTGGCACAGCAGGAAAAAGCAGCACAGCAGCAAACGGGCAAATTGACCCAAATTACTCAAGTGCTTGCTAACACCAAAACACAAGAGCAGCAACTGGTAGAAAAAATTGAAACGTTAAGAACATTTCAAACAGAAGCATTAAAACTAGCTGAAACACAATTGCTAATTGAAAAATGGCAGCAAGCAAAGGCACTGGTTCGTGAAGCAGAGCAAAAAACCGGGGAACAACAACAAATTCATTCGGATTTGGTCCTTGAAAAACAGCAACTAGAAACATCTTTGCTAGAGCTGCAAAAAACGCTAAAACAAGAAACCAGTCAAAATGCTCGGATGCAAATTGCGCGGCTTCGTCTTTTATTGGAAGAAAATGAACCTTGTCCCGTGTGTGGATCATTGGATCATCCGAATGCACAGGAGCATACGACCTATCCCATTGAGGACATTCTTGCGAGTGAGCAAAGACTTGAGCAAATGCAAGAAAAATTGACGATAGTCCAACAGCAGGTATCGGCAAATCAAACGCTTCAAGAACAAGCGTTATTGCGGATCAATGAATGGCAAGCGACAAGCGTTTCGGCGGAAAAGCAAGCGGCTGCTGCTTGGAACGACGTTCAGCAGGCATACGCTAGGTTACAGCCTTTCGAAACGCAAGAGAAGCTTACTGAAGAAACGATTGCACAGGAATTAAAAAAACGACAATCTATCAATCAGCAAAAAGCCTCCTCTTACGAAGCAGCGCAAAAAACATATCAGGCAGTAAAGGGGCAATTGACAAAGTTAGATGAATCCTATCAGCAAGTCAGTGAGCAAGCAAAAAAGGCCGAGGAAGCGCGCCAACTTGCGGCAGGAAAATTGGCCTCTTTGCAAGAACAACTTGGTGGTGCTACTTACCAACAACTACAAGCCGATTTAGCGTCAATTCATCTTTTACTAAGGGAATATACGCAACAAATCGAGGCGGATGCCCGGCAAGAAGCACAGATCAAAGAGCAGCAAGCGATCCTTTCAGAGAAGTTGAAGAATGTACAACAATTTTTCGAAGAAAAGCAAGCCGCCAAGGCGAAAGCAGAACAACGGCTGATGCAACGATTGCAAGAAGCAGCGATGACTGAAGAAGCAATGCGGGAATTGATTGCCCAAGCTCCTCAAACAACCCTTCTGACAGAAGAAATCAAAACCTATGAGCAAGAAACGGCGTTTGTTCAACAGCGTCTGATATTGCTAGATACCCAATTAAAAGAGCAGGCGACAATGGATTTAATCCAATTGGAAACGACCTACCTTCAGTTGCAGACTGTGATGGAGGAATTACAGCAAGAAACGGTTCGCAAACAGGAGAAGGTCAACAGCAATCAACGGTTATTTGACGAGTTGCAAGTCATTTATCAGAAAAATGTAGAAGAACTTGCCCAATTAGGCCAACTTCAACAGTTGGCAGAAACCATCAATGGCGAAAACACGAAGAAAACCAGCTTGGAACGGTATGTGTTGCAACAATTTTTGACGGAGATCTTAGAAGTCGCCAATGAACGCTTGTCCCGTTTGACCCGTGGCCGCTATCAATTTGAATTAGCGGATAAAGTTGGGAGCTATCGAAGCTCAACAGGCTTAGAAATTGACATCTATGACGATAATGCCGGTCAAGTCAGAAGAGCACATACACTGTCAGGCGGTGAAAGCTTTATTGCAGCCTTAGCGTTAGCAATCTCTTTAGCAGATGTGATCCAGCAACGAGCTGGCGGGATTGAGATCGAAGCACTTTTCATCGATGAAGGGTTTGGCTCGCTTGATGAAGAATCATTGGAAATGGCGATGGAAGCATTAGAAATGATCGAAAATGAAGGGCGCATGATTGGGATCATCAGTCATGTTCGAGAACTGCGGGCAAGGATCCTGCAGCAAGTGTTCGTAGAAACCAACGGCAGCGGGCAAAGCCGGATCCGAATAAAAGAATAAGGAGAGGAGGGCTCTTATGAAGTGGAGTATTCCAGAAAAAGTAATCGAGCGGGGGAGAACGTATCTTAATGAAGGCCGTGTCCTGTCTGTGACCCCGGATAAAGAAAAAAATGTGTGGCATGCAGAAGTACTCGGAACAGAATTATATTTAGTTACTTTGGATGCTACTGCCAAAGAAGTGGATTATTGCCAATGTCCCTATTGGGAAGAACATCATTATTGCAAACATACGGTGGCCGTCGAACTCTATTTACGCCAACAAGGAAAAACACGGAAAATCAATGAACAAACCCCCATCAAAAAAGCCTTTTCTGCTTCAGAGATGTTTTCCAATGGTTTTGCTCGCTTAGACAGCGAAAAGGAAGCGAGTAAACCATTACAGATTGAATTTCGGGTAGATACGATTGCGACAAATCCTTATCACCAAGAGATGGATATTTTAGGGGTCTCTTTGAAGGTCGGGCATCGCGGCACGGCCAGGACCTATGTCGTCAAAAACATTTATAAATTTTTACAGATGTATCAAGAGAACAAGCACTATGCGACCAATAAGCAACAGACCTTTTTGCTTTCTGCGGATGCTTTTGATGAGAAAAATCGAGCTTTATTGAATCGATTGACAGGAATCGCGCAAACCCAACAATTAATGGGGCAAGCGGGCATTCAAATCAATGGCAAACTTGACAAAAAATACTTGCTGCTGCCCGTTGAATTCGGCAAGGAACTGCTATTGCAATTCAATGATGTCTACACGCAAATCACCATTGGTGAAACCAAGGTCAGCCAAGTAGACTTCCAATCGGGGGAACCATTGACGTTTTCAGTTACAAAAGAAGCGGATCATTTTCCGCTGCAGTTCGTAAAAGACTTCGACCACTTACTTAGTTATTATAACTGGGGGCTGTTGGACGGAACATTTTATGAATTGACTGTCGAGCAAAAGGAGATCTATGTCACGATGCAGCAGCTGTTTAAACGTTTTGAACAGCCAATCATTGATTATCCAAAAGAAGAGCTGGCGAATCTCTTTATGAAAGTTTTGCCTTATTTGCGAAAAATTGGGCGTGTCCAAGTGGCTCCTGAGGTTCAAAATGACATCGAAGAATCTGAATTGAAAGCAGTTTTCTCCTTGCGGAAAATCAAAGGTCAAGTAGATCTACAAGTTGATTTTACTTATGGAGAAGTCGTTTTTTCAAGTGATGAAAAACATCAATACATGCCAGAAAATCATCCAGAGATTTTACGTGATTTCCAACAAGAAGCACGGATCGAAGCCATTATTGAAACCTTTGGCTATCAAGCCAGCAGCAAAAATTGGCAAAAAAATCTACCACTAGGCGAGCAACTCTATACCTTTTTTACGAGAGAGATCCCGGTCTTGAGACAATTAGGGGAAGTGCGGATCGGCAAGAAGCTGCGGGAACTCTACCTTGATGCCCAGCATCATCGACCAGAAATCGTGATTGAAGAGAATGGTTCTTGGTTGGATATCAAGTTTGATGTTAGCGGCATTCAAGAATCAGAGATCAACGATGTTTTGCGGAGTCTGTTGCAATCTGCGCAATTTTATACCACAGAAAATGGTCAAGTTCTTTCGCTGGAGTCGGAAGAGTTTCAAGAAGCAAGTGCTGCCCTCAAAAAATTACGGCTCTCGTTAGATACGAAAAACGGGGCAATCCAAGTCCCATTGAATCAAGGGCTATTACTGCAAGAACAGTTTGCCGATCAAGCGAGTTTTAGTACAGGTTTTCAGCAAATGACGGAAGATTTGATCCATCCAGAAAACTTTGAGGCACAGTTGCCAGACAACTTGCATGCTGAGTTGCGGCAGTACCAAGAAGTTGGCTTTCGTTGGCTAAAAATGTTGAGCCATTATCAATTTGGCGGTATTCTTGCTGATGAAATGGGGTTAGGGAAGACCGTCCAAACCATTAGCTATTTGCTTTCTGAGAAACAAGAGCATCAAAAATTGAATGCATTGATCGTGGCACCAGCCAGTCTAACATTCAACTGGCAGCAAGAAATCAAACGGTTCGCACCTTCAATTTCAGCGACTGTCATCAGTGGAACGAAAGAAGAGCGAGAAGCGCAGATGGCGCAATCAGCGGATGTCCGAATTACTTCGTATGCAAGCTTGCGTCAGGACATTGATGCCTATCAAGCACTAGAGTTATCGTGTTTGATTTTAGATGAAGCACAGATGGTCAAAAACAGCGCGACCAAAACGGCACAGGCATTGCGATCCTTGGAAGTTCCGCAGCGGTTCGCCCTCAGTGGCACACCGATCGAGAACAATTTAGAAGAATTGTGGTCCTTGTTCCAAATGATTATGCCAGGCTTTTTCCCCAACAAGCAGAAATTTAAGGAACTGTCTACACAAGAAATTGCAAAAATGATCAAACCCTTCATTTTGCGAAGAGATAAAAAATCTGTGTTACATGATTTGCCGCAAAAGCTGGAAACAAATTATTACAGTGTCCTAACAGAGGAACAAAAGAAAATTTATTTGGCGTATTTGCGACAAATGCGAGAAGAAATCGCGCAAATGGATTCTACGTCTTTCCGCAAAAATCGGATCAGTATTTTAGCTGGCTTGACTCGTCTACGGCAAATCTGCTGTGACCCTCGATTATTCGTGGAGGACTACGAAGGGTCTTCTGGGAAACTTGAGCAGGTCAAAGATTTACTCTTAGCAGCCAAAGAAAATGGCCGTCGTGTCCTGCTATTTTCTCAGTTCACCAGTATGCTTTCGATTATTGAAGAAGAATTAGCCCAGGAAGGGTTTGAATCCTTCTATTTGCGTGGCAGCACACCGCCGCAAGATCGTTTGACGATGGTCAATGCTTTTAATAGTGGCGAAAAAGATGTCTTCTTGATCTCATTAAAAGCAGGAGGAACTGGACTAAATCTGACTGGTGCAGATACAGTGATTTTATACGATTTATGGTGGAACCCAGCAGTGGAAGAACAAGCCGCTGGACGAGCCCATCGGATTGGTCAAAAAAATGTAGTCGAAGTCTGGCGAATGATCGCCGAAGGAACCATTGAAGAACGAATGGATGCATTGCAACAAGAAAAACGTGAGCTTTTCCAAAAAGTGATTCAAGGCAATGAAACCCAGCTTCAACAAATGACCGAAGAAGATATTCGTTTAATTTTGAGTATCGGCGAAGAACATTAAGCATTCAAAAAAACATGGACCCGCTTGAAGCGAAGGTCCATGTTTTTTAGTTATAGGCGTATGCAGGAAGCTGCAAGAGGGCGTCAATACTTTCTTGGAGCTGCGAGAAAGCAGTGATCGACACATCGGGTAAATCTTCCAATCCATTAGGCGCCTGACGAAGACGATGATTGAACCACAAGGCTTGCCAACCGGCTTTTTTGCAGCCCACTACATCATTATCAAAGTTGTCACCTACGTACAGTGTTGTTTCTGGATCAAGAGCAAAGGCGGTTTCTGCCAATTGGAAAATTTCTAGCTCTGGTTTCTGATAACCGGTTGCTTGTGAAATGATCATATGCTCTGGTTTGATCCATCGAGTCAGTTGCAACTGATTCAACTTCTTTTGTTGGTGGTCGGTGGGACCGTTAGTAATAATTCCTAATTTGATTGGCAATTTGGACAAATAACTCAAGGTTGACTCAACTTCCGGATGTAGCGTGATAGCATCTAGTTCTTGTTCATAGCACAGCTGAAACTGGCAGCTTTCTTCCATAGTAATAGGGAAATAACCTAAGTCCGTTAGAGAATGAGTCAGCCGGTAATAACGAAAATGCTCCAGCGTCCATTCATTCGCCAATACCCTTCCAAACTGTTCATCGCTATGTACGCGAAAACGCAAATAAAGAGCGGTTAGGTCCTTGCGGGCAATTTCTGGAAAGCATGAGGTTATGGCATTACGAAATGGTTGTTGCTGGTCATATAAGGTATCATCGACATCAAAAAGAATACTAGTGATCAAAAGAGACACGCCTTTCAGAGTTAGTGAAAATTTTCAGTTTGTTTTCGAATCAATCATAAGCCATTATGACTCTAAAAAAAAGGGGGAAAACCTTGTGAAATAAAGGTTTTATTTACTGTTTTTAGAAATCCGCGTCTTGATAGGTTTTCAAAATTATAGTGAATTTTACCCATTTTCACATGTTTCTCATTTTGCATTTCTTCAAAGAGTTGCTTATAATGAAAGCTATTGAGGAGGGGGAAATGTGTTAAAAAGGTTTTTTCGTTATTATCGACCGTATCGGTCACTATTTATGCTAGATTTTACTTGTGCGGTATTTGCTGGTTTATTAGAACTGGCCTTTCCCGTTGCCGTCAACCAAGTAATCGATAAGATCATGCCCCAGAACAACTTTCGCTTGATACTATTGGCTTGTTTAGGCTTGTTCTTGTTTTATGTGATCAATACTGTGTTGCAATATATCGTGGTTTTTTATGGTCATAAACTTGGGGTCAATATTGAGACAGATATGCGTCAAGAACTGTTTCGACATCTGCAGACCCAATCTTTTGAATATTATGACAATCAAAAGACCGGCAAGCTGATCAGTCGCTTGACCACGGATCTCTTTGAAATCTCTGAAGTCGCTCACCATGGGCCAGAAGATGTTTTTATCACCATTATGACTTTGGTGGGGGCATTCCTATTGATGTTGAATATGCACGTTCAATTAGCGGTAGCGACATTTGCGTTGATTCCATTGATTACGATTGCCTTGGTTTTTTTCAATAAGAAAATGACCAAAGTCAATACACAGATCTATGACAACCTCGGTGAGTTCAACGCCGGAGTGGAAGCATCTGTTAGCGGCATTCGAGTGACCCAATCGTTTGCTAATGAAACGTTCGAACATAAGCGCTTTGATGGATTGAGCGAAATCTATCGGCAATCGAAGATCCTTTTTTATAAGGTAATGGCGATCAGTTCAGCGTATAATTACTTTCTGATTCGCTTGATCAACTTGTTTGCTCTGATTTTTGGTGCTTACTACGTGATTCGTGGTGAACTGACGAATGGCCAGTTTGTTGGGTTTATTTTATTATCGAATGTCTTTGTTAGACCAATTGAGAAGGTCAATACGATGATTGAAAGCTATCCGAAAGGCATCGCTGGCTTCAAACGATTGACCGAAGAATTGGATAAAGAACCGACGATCAAAGACAAACCAGGGGCACGGGCTGTTCAATCATTAAAAGGGGATATCGTCTACCAAGATGTTTCTTTTTCCTATGCGGATGCGACGAAAGTCTTGAATCACATCGATTTATCGATCAAAGCTGGCGAGACGATCGCCTTCGTCGGGCAAAGTGGCTCAGGGAAAACCACGTTATGCAACTTGTTGCCGCGTTTTTATGAAGTCACTGAAGGCGCCATTACGATTGACGGCATCAATATTCAGGAGATGACCCTGGCTTCTTTACGTCAGCAGATTGGGACTGTGCAGCAAGATGTCTTTCTTTTCCCGGGAACGATTCGAGAAAATATTGCTTATGGCAAACTTGATGCAACAGAAGAAGAGATTTTAAAGGCAGTCAAATTAGCACACTTAGAAAAGGTCATCGATCAAATGACGGATGGGTTAGATACGGTCATCGGTGAACGAGGAGTCAAATTATCCGGTGGTCAAAAGCAGCGGGTAGCGATTGCTCGGATGTTCTTAAAAAACCCGCCGATTTTGATATTAGATGAAGCAACATCAGCGTTGGATACGGAAACCGAGCAAGTGATTCAAGAGTCATTGAATTCTTTGGCAGATGGCCGTACAACCTTGATCATTGCCCATCGCCTCGCAACGATCAAACATGCGACACGCATCATTGTCGTTAGTGATAAAGGCATCTTAGAAGAGGGGACCCATGAAGATTTGATGGCGAAAAAGGGACATTATCGCGCATTGCATGATGCGCAATTCGCTCGTGATGGAGAACCTTCTCTCCCTTAGAAGAAAGAAATGAACGATCAATCCAAGAAAACACTAGTCTTTTTATACTTTGTCAGGAAAAAGCATAAAAGACGGGTTTCTTAGGTTGATCGTTTTTCACTAAATTTTTGTGAGAAACCCTTTTCATTTATAAGCAGATATTCATTTCTCCTACTGTTTTATTGTCGATTATGACAGAAATGCTTGTATGGTTTTCTGATTAAAAAGGAATGTGATACAATGGAATCAAGAATGAAGACATTGGTTGAGAATCTTCTCTGGAAAAAATAACATATATTTTTATTGTAGCCCTGTCGTTTCCAAGGCAACAAGGGATCGTGAAATTTTTCCTTTGAAAACGATTGAGCCATGGACTTGGTTTTTTTCTCCATTTTTTTGATTACACATGTAATTACAGAGGGGAAATTAAAAAACGCGGGATTCAACTAAAAGAGTATTTTAATATTCTGACATCTTTTTGATACACCTTTGACACACTGTTGTATAAAAGAAGTAATATTAAAAAAAAATTTGATTTTTCTCATTTAAAAATAAACTTTTTGAGCGAAACCTTTTGCCTAAAAGGTTTCGCTTTTAATATAACTTTCGAGTTTTATTAAAAAATATGAGATTTAGACTAGATTTTTTTTAGTTAAACCTGTATAATTGAAATCAAGCGAGGGAACAGGACTTGCTTGATTGAAAATTAAAAAGGAGAGATGCACGTTGTTGACACTATACACTTCCCCAAGTTGCACATCTTGTCGCAAAGCTCGTGCGTGGTTACAAGAGCACGAAATCCCTTTTGTTGAAAGAAATATTTTTTCAGAACCGTTAAATATTTCTGAGCTTAAGGCAATTCTACAAATGACAGAAGATGGCACAGAAGAAATTATTTCCACCAGATCCAAAGTATTCCAAAAGTTGAATATGGATCTAGATGACCTGCCCCTAAAAGATTTATTGACACTTGTTCAAGAAAATCCAGGATTATTGCGTCGGCCAATTATGATCGATGAAAAACGATTGCAAGTTGGGTTTAACGAAGATGAAATTCGTCGGTTCTTACCTAGGGATGTTCGCCAACTGGAACTAAGACAAGCGCAATTAATGGCAGGCTTATAAATTTGACTTCATCGACTCGCTTTCTCGTAGAAAGTGAGTCTTTTTTTGAGTTTTTACGTTTTTCTTAAGAGGATATTCGTTTTCTCTTTACTTTTTATCAGGTTTCGATACAATGAACCTATAGTGAGTAGCAAAAGTGAGGTGTAGCTAATATGGAAATGGAACATATCAATGAGAACACCATTCGTGTATTGATCAAAAGTGAAGACTTAGCTGCGAGAGGCATCACTTTTCTTGACCTTCTAGGAAATCACAATGAAATTGAAAACTTCTTTTACAGTATTCTTGAAGAAGTTGATATTGACGAAGAATTTAAAGGCAGTGAAGCTGTAACTTTCCAAGTCTTGCCTAAAGGCGATGGGTTAGAATTGTTTATTAGCAAAAATCTTCCACCAGAAGGAATGGAAAATTTTGATGAGATGAACGATGAAGCGAATGAAGACATTACCGATATGTTGAAAAAACATGTAGCGGCTCAATTACAAGAGTCAGAGCAAGCAGAAGAAATCGGCAATCGTTTTGTATTCGAGTTGTTGCGATTCGAAGATATGATTCAATTGGCATCCGAAGTATATTTGGATTCCGTTGCAACCAATCTTTACCAAATGGGCAATCATTATTATATTGAAATTCGATTTATGGATGTAGATATTACTGATATTGAAGTGGAAAATGCACTTTCTTATTTGATGGAATTTGCCCAAAGGACTTCAGTGACGCCCGAAGTTTTATCAGAATACGGTGAGTTGATCATGGAAAACGATGCACTTGAATTGACTCGTTTCTATTTCAAGAATGATTAATGAATGAAAATCATTTCCAGCCAAGGACATTTTGACAATGTTTTTGGCTTTTTTAATTGTGTTTGACGAATCTGGCGTACCTCTTATTGAGGTGAGCCAGATGTTGAAAGCGTTGAACCAAAGAAAAGAAGTCATCCTAGCGAAAGGGGCAAAGAAATCCTCGGGCCCTTTTTATTGCCCAGGCTGTCAGAAAGAAGTGATTTTGAGGCAAGGACTTAAGCGACAATCCCACTTTGCCCATCAAGCCACCACTGATTGTCAGACATACAGTGAAGGCGAGACGAAGGAGCACTTGGAAGCAAAACAACTTTTGTTTGAATGGTATCAAGAGATGGATATTGAACTTGAAGCCTACTTGCCGCAACTTCAGCAGCGACCTGATCTCTGTTACAAAAATATTGCCGTTGAAGTCCAGTGTTCTTCACTCAAGTTTTCACGATTTCTGGAACGAACCAGCACTTATTTAGCAAATGGTTATCAGCCTTGGTGGATCCTAGGGACCAAAATGTATCCGAAACGCCATTGGTCGCTTTTGGCAAAAGCCTGCTGTACTTATCAGTCTACTGGCTTTTGCTTGTGGCTCATTGATACGCGAAATCAGGCATTGGTGCGGCTGCACCAAATCAAATGGCACTATCAAGAAGGGGTAATCAGTCGACGAAGCGCTATACAAAAAGGGGAGCCATACAGGAAAGAGACACTTCGACCTTTGTACGAAGCAGATGAATCAGATACCCACCATTCTATTGAATGGGTAGCGGTCGATTATCGTTTGTGGGTGATTCGAAAACTGCGAAACAGACTGCCTAAAATCAGAGAGATTCAAGAAATAGTATACCCGTTGAATGGGAATGTCTCACAGTTGCCTCTTTGGTGCTATTGTGAAAGTCGGTTTGGCTTTTTATTTGAACACCACATACTGATTTTTCGCTTTCTCTATTTAAGTGAATGTCCCATTAGTTTTGAACAGTGGTTGATTCAGTTGAGGAAGCTGCATTGGCAATGGTGCTTTCCTTTGCTTGATCAAAGAGAAATATTGAGAGAAATCTTTCAAGAATGCCAATATTTAGAAAATTCGGTTTCTTTTTCAAGCCAATGATTTGGTTTCGTTGAAAAGTGTGATAAGATATTTTTAACCAATGAACAAGGAGTGAAGGGAATGTCAGAAACAAAACAATTACCAGCACGTGAATCGATTCCAGTCGAAAAAACGTGGGACTTAACGAAAATCTATGCCGATGATACGGCTTTTGACATAGAATTTCAAGAAATCCAAGCACAGCTCAAAGAAGCTAGCAGTTACCAAGGCACTTTAGCAGATGGGCCACAAGCCTTCCTATCCGCTTTAGAATTTGTCTTAGATCTTTCTCGCCGTTTAGAGAAACTGTATGTTTACAGTCATTTGAAAAATGATCAAGATACCGCTAATACGACTTATCAAGGCTTATATGCGAAAGCCAGCAGTTTAGTTGCGCAAGTAAGTGAAGCCGTTGCTTGGTTTGATCCCGAGTTATTGACGATGTCCGATGAAACGATTTGGGGCTATTTCGATCAAGAACCGAAACTAGCTGTTTATCGTCATATGATCGAAAAAACTATTAACGAGCGGCCCCATGTTTTGCCTGCCGATCAAGAAGCGCTATTGGCCGGAGCAGGCGAAATTTTTGGAGCATCCGGCAACATTTTTTCTGTTTTAAACAATGCTGATTTGGATTTTCCAGTAGTTGAAGATGAAAACGGGGAAAAAGTACAGCTATCTCATGGTGTATACGGTGAGTTGATGGAAAGCACGGATCGGTCTGTTCGGGAAGCGGCCTTTAAAGGTCTCTATGGCGTTTATGAGCAATTCCGCAATACCTTTGCCCAAACCTTAAGTACGAATATCAAAGCCCACAACTTTAAAGCCAAAGCCCGTAAATACGACTCGGCACGCCAAGCCGCTTTGAGTGCCAATCATATTCCTGAAAGTGTCTATGATACCTTAGTGGACGTCGTTAATCAGCATTTGCCATTATTACACCGATATATGGCATTAAGAAAACGCCTGTTGGCTGTCGACACGCTTCATATGTATGATGTGTACACGCCGATTTTAGGGGAAGCACCGATTCGCTATACCTATGAAGAAGCAGTCGAAAAAGCGAAAGAAGCGTTAAAACCATTAGGGGAAGAGTATCTAGCTGTAGTTGAAGAAGCCTTCAGCAATCGGTGGATCGATGTCGTTGAAAACAAAGGCAAACGCAGTGGTGCCTATTCTTCAGGTGCTTATGACACACTGCCTTATATCTTAATGAACTGGAATGATCGATTGGATCAACTCTTTACCCTCGTTCATGAAATGGGACACAGTGTGCATAGTTACTTCACACGGAGTAACCAGCCTTATGCCTATGGGGATTACTCGATCTTCTTAGCAGAAATCGCTTCAACCACGAATGAAAATATTTTAACGGAATACATGCTTCAGACTGAGACTGATCCGCGGGTCAAAGCCTATGTCTTGAATCATTTTCTTGATGGCTTCAAAGGAACGATTTTCCGTCAAACGCAATTTGCCGAGTTTGAACACTTCATGCACGTGGAAGATGCGAAAGGAACGCCGTTGACCAGTGAATTCTTAAGCGAGAACTATGCCGAGTTAAATGCAAAATACTACGGACCATCAGTTGAAAAAGATCCGGAGATTCGTCTTGAGTGGTCACGCATTCCGCATTTCTATTACAATTACTATGTTTACCAATATTCAACTGGTTTTTCGGCAGCTTCTGCTTTGGCGAAGAAAATCTTAGCTGGCGAACCTGATGCCTTAACTAACTATTTGAACTATTTGAAAGCCGGACGTAGTGATTATCCAATCGAAGTCATGAAAAAAGCAGGCGTAGATATGACGAAAGCAGATTATATTGAAGATGCAATGAAAGTATTTGAGCAACGCTTGAATGAATTGGAAGAACTCGTAAAAGAAATCGAAGCATAATTGAAAAGAGTACAAACCAGTCCGAAAAGGATTGGTTTGTTTTTTTTGTTCCTCCCGCAATGAAAAACGCTGCGCAGCGAGCCAAACACAAGATCATCGTTTGGCTCGCTGCGCAGCGTCGCTATTGAATAGGGTTTCATAAAAGAATCAACCCTCGATCAATTTCATGAATAGTGGAAAGTTTTGGTGCTTTCAAAGACTGAGCTTTTTGCATAAATGTATCGAGTTCTGTTGCTGTACCACAGACGAGAGGAAGACTTCTCAGTTCCTCTGATCCTTCTAAAAGGACCCCATATTCTTCTTCACTTGAAAAATCATACACCACAGCAGAAGGTGTGATCGTGATGCCCATGTCTTTCGCTACCCTCTGATCGGTGGCAAAGTTCTTTTTCACTAACTCAGATGTACGATCTTCTAGGAACATCTCTAAATCACCATTCGTTTCTGAAAATAGATCTTTCACTAAGGTGTCACAATATTCCTGGTTTTCGATCCCTATCCGTTGTTGCAATTTCAATAAGAAATCCCGAGCAATTTTTTTTCCTTGCAACTGGGCTGCTTTATAATCCAATGACGCAGCATAGATTTGGTTGGTCTGTTCATTTCGCAAGACCAAATCCGCCTTATTCATGGACAAATAGTCCATTGAAACACCTACGGAAAACAAGTTAACGAAAGGCAGGATCTGCAAATGGATTTTTTTGCGGCTCGTGTTTAATTTGTTGAGAATCTCTTTTTCGATATCATAACAAATAGGCCCAATCGGATTAATAAATAAAAAAAGTTCGATCATTTGAATCTCTCCCCAATTAAGATTCTTGAGTAACTTGAAAAACAAAATAAGTATGTTTTATTAAATATAGCAAAAAAACGCGAAAAAAGTAAGCAAAAGGGCATCCTACAATGATTTTTCTTCAACGGCTCGAATGATCTTGTTTTTTGCTGGTCGGTAAGGAACACCAAAAGAATGCAATAACGATTGAAAGGCAAGTTTTCCTTGAATTGGCTCACTGACTTCTAGCTCTAACTCATAATCATGCTGTTGACCATACCAGCTTTCATCCAAAGCAAGTAATCCTTCATTGATCGGAAATTCCGCCCGTTTCGTTTTTAATGCTGCGATCATGTGTAATGAATCAGGTTCGATATTCGCTGCTTTTAAGCGTTGAGCAACCACACCTGTTTTTAAAATTTTTTCTGACGCGATCAATGACGCTGCGGTTTCGATTGTCAAAGGATCAGTCGTTTCTAACAGACCGTGTTCAATGGGGGTCTTTAGCGTTAATTCTGCATTGGTAGGAGTCGTGCGAATGCGTAAGCCAAAATGCTTTTCTCGCAGTTTAAAGTCTTGCGTATCAAAGTAATAATTGGTTTGCGTTTTGAAGGCTTTTTCTGACAATTTGTAATAAGCAAGCAACTGGTGGTATTCTTTTTCCGTCAACATTGTTTTATATTCAATCTCTACTTGTTCGACCATTTATTTTCACTCTCTTTCTATTGCAAACATAGTGTACGCTGTTTCAGCTATTCCGTCAAAGAAACTAAACAAAGAAAAGCGGAAACGATTGGGGCAGACAAAAAAATCTTTTGTTTCTGCACTTCTGTCCATTCAGTTTTATTCCAAGAGTATGGTAGAATAAGAGGTATGTTATGAACAGAATCGAGGGAGAAGAATGATTCGAGATTGGGAAGAATTCTTAGCGCCTTATGAACAGGCGGTTTCAGAATTAAAAGTAAAATTAAGAGGCATAAGAAAACAATATCGGGAACAAAACAAACATGTTCCCATTGAATTTGTCACGGGGCGTGTCAAGCCAGTAGATAGCATTTTAACAAAAAGCAAATTACGAGGAATCGCACTGGATCGTCTTGAAGAAGAAATGTCTGACATCGCCGGTTTGCGAATCATGTGTCAGTTTGTGGAAGACATTCACCAAGTCGTTGAACTGTTGCGGACACGTAAAGACATGAAAGTCATTATTGAACGTGACTATATTACCAATAAAAAAGTCAGTGGTTACCGCTCGTATCATCTGGTGATCGAGTATCCAGTTCAATTGATCGATGGAGAAAAAATTATCTTAGCAGAGGTACAAATTCGTACACTGGCGATGAACTTTTGGGCAACGATTGAACATTCATTGAACTACAAATACCAAGGGGAATTTCCCGATGAAATTAGCGAGCGACTACGACGTTCGGCAGAAGCAGCCTACCAGCTAGATGAAGAGATGTCTAATATTCGTGAAGAGATCCAAGAGGCACAGCGGTTGTTTTCTCATGGGAAAGGCAAACGCGGCGGACATGACACGCCCAAGTTGCCGAAGGAGGAATCAGAATGAAAGGCATCCGCGTGGCAATCGTCCATAATCAAGAAAGCAAGTCAGTAGAAGTGACGAAGCGTTTAACTGTCCTCCTGGAGCAGTCTGAAAACAAGATCGATCAAGAGAACCCTGAATTAGTGATCTCTGTTGGTGGAGATGGTACGCTTCTTTCTGCTTTTCACTTGTTCAACCATAAGTTAGACCAAGTACAATTTTTAGGGGTCCATACGGGACACCTCGGCTTTTATACAGATTGGCGTGACTATGAATTGGATGAATTGGTAGAGTCTTTATGCAATGACCATCAAAAGAGTGTCAGTTATCCTTTATTGGATGTCCGAATCACTTATGCAAATGGCAAACCAGACAAGCATTTCCTGGCATTGAACGAATCAACGATCAAACGCGGCAATCGCACCATGGTTGCCGATATTTCTATTAAAGAAGACCTCTTTGAAAAGTTTCGCGGGGATGGCCTCTCGATCTCAACGCCAACCGGCTCAACTGCCTATAACAAAAGTGTTGGTGGGGCAGTATTGCACCCAAGTATCAATGCGTTTCAATTAGCAGAGATTGCTTCTTTGAACAATCGCGTCTTTCGGACACTTGGATCACCGATCGTTGTGGGTCATCACGAGTGGGTCAAAGTGCAACTGCAACAAAGTACCGACTATTTAGTGACGATTGATCAATTTACCATCGAGCAAGAAGAAATCGACGCAATCTATTACCGGATTGCCGATGAACGGATTCATTTTGCGTCTTATCGGCATATGCATTTTTGGAATCGTGTCAAAGATTCCTTTATTGGAGAAGAATAAACTCATGGAATTTACGTATCAATATACCGGACAAGGGCAGCAAGTCAAATATTTTTTGAAGGAACAAGGAGTATCCAAAGGTCTGCTAGCGAAAATAAAATTTCAAGGCGGAAAGATATTTGTGAACGACCACGAGCAAAACGTCTTGTTTTCTTTGGCGCAAAATGATAGGGTAACTATTGTAATTCCTCCTGAAGGGGAACATGAAACGATGCTGGCTGATCCGACACCTATTGAGATTGTGTATGAAGATGCCCATCTGTTAATCGTGAATAAGCCGGCTGGCATCTCATCGATTCCTGCGCAATATCATCCGACTGGCACGATGGCCAATCGAGTCAAGGCCTACTATCAAGCGCAACACTATGAAGATCAAGTGATCCATGTAGTGACTCGCTTAGACCGTGACACATCAGGATTGATGCTTTTTGCAAAACACGGCTTTGCCCATGCGAAGCTGGATAGCCAGTTACGGAAGAAGCAAGTTGTTAAAAAATATCAAGCCCTCGTTGCGGGAGATCTTTCCGCATTATCCGCCCATAGCGAGATCGATTTGCCTATCGCTAGGGACCTGACCTCGCTTTTGAAACGCAAGGTCAGTGAAGAAGGAAAAGAGGCACGTACGGAGTATTGGCTAAAACAGCGCAATTCAGATTGCGCATTAGTCGACATTCAACTACACACAGGCCGGACACATCAAATAAGGGTCCATTTTTCTGCAATCGGTTGTCCCTTACTAGGAGACGAGATGTATGGGGGACCAATGGCTTTTGGGATCAGACGACAGGCACTTCATTGCTGTCAGCTGCAATTCCAGCATCCCTTTACGAATGAACCGTTGGCTTTTGAACTGCCTTTACCTGCAGACATGGCCGCTGTTTGTTCAGCTATCGATAAGCAATAACAAATGAGGTGAAGAGATTGGATGAAAATCAAGAATTAACCGAACGATTTGATCAACTGAATCAAGCACTAAAAGACAATGATATCCAGGGATTTCGTGAGGCATTCTTGGATCTGCATATCTACGAGCAGGGTCAATTCTACCAATCTCTAGAAGCAGACGATCGACAAATCGTCTATACGTATCTATCGCCGAAAGAATTGGCAGACATGTTTGACGTCATTGAAGAAGACGATGAAAACATGGTGGACTATCTTTCAGAAATGCGGCCGGCATATGCTGCAACGATGTTAGCAGAGATGTATACCGATAATGCTGTCGATCTACTGAATACATTGGACAAGAAACAAACGGCCAAATATTTGAGTCTGATGACTGCTGAAGCCGCTAGCGAGATCAAAGAACTATTGCATTATGAAGATGAAACAGCTGGATCATTGATGACAACCGAGTTTGTTTCCATTGTTGCCAACCAAACGGTTCGTTCAGCGATGTATGTCTTAAAAAATGCCGCAGATGTTGCTGAGACGATTTATTATATTTACGTCGTGGATACCGACAACAAACTTGTGGGCGTTATTTCTTTAAGAGACTTGATCATCAATGATGAAGATACCATGATTGCTGATATTTTGAACGAGCGGGTGATGTCGGTTCATGTTGGAGATGACCAAGAGGATGTCGCTCAGACCTTCCGGGATTATGACTTTCTCGCATTGCCAGTCACCGATTATGACGATCACCTATTAGGGATCGTGACCGTCGATGATATCATCGACGTTATCGATGATGAAGCAGCCAGTGATTACTCGGGTTTGGCAGGGGTCAATGTAGAAGAAGTCAGTGAAAACCCGATCAAAGCTTCTTCGAGAAGGTTACCTTGGCTCATCACCTTACTCTTTCTCGGAATGGCAACCGCCAGTTTAATCAGCCATTATGAAGAGTTAGTTAGTGAAGCAAGTATTCTCGCCGTCTTTATCTCACTGATCACCGGAACTGCCGGCAATGCCGGTACCCAATCTTTAGCGGTAGCCGTACGCCGCTTGGCGATCAATGATGATAAAGAAAATAGCTTTATGAAAACAGTGGTCGGTGAGGTGCTGACAGGACTTTTCACAGGAGCTATTACCGGATTGACGATTTTTGCTATTGTGGCTGTCTGGAAACAAAATCCGATTCTAGGGTTTGTGATCGGGATGGCTATGATGTGTGCCATCACAGTAGCCAACTTAGCGGGAAGTTTGATTCCGATGCTAATGGATAAGCTTGGGTTTGATCCGGCAGTGGCGAGCGGTCCGTTTATTACGACCCTCAGTGATTTGACCAGTGTTTTGATCTATTTCAATATTGCCAGTCTTTTTATGAACTATTTTATTCAATGAATAAAAAATAAAAGCAAGCCGATGATTTTTCTTCGAGTGAAGAATCATTGGCTTGCTTTTTAATTTTTTTGTTTTGGCAACACCCCAGAAGGAGAGACGCCATAAAGTTTTTTAAAAGACTTGCTAAAGTGATAGGCATCTTGATAGCCAACTGCAGAGGCGACTTCCTTGATCGTGAGGTTGTCATTTTTTAGCATGTCTTTGGCGCGTTTTAGGCGGATTTCTATCAAATAGTTAATGGGGCTGACCCCTGTCGCTTCTTTAAAAATCTTGGAAAGGTACGTCGGGCTGAGAAATTGATCTTGTGCCAGTTTTTCCAAGGTGATTTCTTCTTTATAATGATTTTCCAAATAATAGACGGTATAGTTGACGATTTGTTGTTGTCTTCTTTGGCTTTTGGAAAGGTAAGGAACGACATTGATGTGGTCTTCATTTAGTCCGCGTAAAATATAGACGAGCATCTCCATCAAGACAGCTTTTTGCATCAACTGAAACTCATCCCGCTCTTCACTGCTTTCTCGCACCAACTGCCACGCTTTTTCCAAAACTTGATGATGGTATTTGCCTAATTCTAACAATGGGTGCTTGTTGGGGAAAAAATTTCGCTTGAATCCTTCCAAGGAAATATTCTTCAGTCCAATATGCAACTGGTGGGAGCGAGTGCCTTTAGGCTGTAACTCGCAGTGGTCGACACCAGGATTAAAAAGCATGACACTGCCAGCACGAATTTTCTTCGCTGGTTCTTTTTCAAAATAATACGTACTTTCTCCTTCTAACAAGACGCTGATTTCTAAAAAGTCATGATGGTGCATTTCTCCATGACTTTCTGCTTGCGTCCATGGGTCAAAGAGATAGATGATTTCGGGATTGAAGGTTCGAGGGTTAACTAAATTCATGGCTGATTCACTCCAATTGGGTGCCCATCTCCGATAAAAAAAGGGAATGGTGCTTCTTACTAATATTTTACATCAAAATGAGTAAGAAAAACCATTCAAATCGCTTTTCAAAACGCTAAGCTTAACAACGAGAGGGGGAATTAGATGAGTAATACACAATGGATCTGGCGCTATGCCAAAAAGAACCGCGGAAAAATCATATTGGCGATCCTGTTTTTAGTGATCAATGCAGCGCTGATCATTGTTAATCCGTACTTGGGAGGAATGGTGATCGATGATGTCATCAATCAGCAAAAAACGCACTTATTGATTCCATTACTGTTGATCATGATCGCAACGACCGTCATTCGCACCATTGTCCGCTATAGTTATCAAATTTTATTTGAACGGGTCGGACAAAATACGCTATACGATTTACGGGAAGACTTGTATCAGAAACTGCAGGAATTGGATTTCGACTTTTTTAATCACACACGGGTTGGAGATATTATGGCACGAATGACCGGGGATACTGATGCCATACGCCACTTTGTTTCTTGGGTGACCTATAATATCGCTGAATGTATCTTGTGGTTCTTTTCTGCGGTGGTGGTCATGAGCTTTATTGATTGGAAATTGATGTTGGCATTGGTGGCTGTCACACCGATCATTTTTCTGTTGACGAATCGCATGTCTAAAAAAGCACACCCACTGTTTTTTGATATTCGTGAGAGCTTTTCGCGCTTGAACTCAATGGTAGAAGAAAATATTGGTGGCAATCGGGTGGTGAAAGCTTTTGCTCGTGAAAATTTTGAGATCGAAAAATTTCGCTCCTACAACGAAGATTTTAAGACCCGCAACATGGCATCTGCCAAAGTTTCCCGCACTTATCTGCCATGGCTTGATGGCTTAGCAGGAAGTTTGTCAGTCATTGCCTTAGTCTTAGGCGGAATTTTCGTAATCAATGGGGAGATGACATTAGGTGATCTCGTTGCATTTAATGGCTATCTATGGATGTTGAATAACCCTATGCGTATGAGCGGTTGGTTGATCAACGATGTTCAGCGATTTTCTGCAGCTTGTATCAAAATTCGACAAATGCTAGCACAAGAATCGAAAATACCGGTTCACCAACAAGAAAAATTAGAACCGATCAAAGGGTTTGTGGAATTCAAAGATGTCTCGTTCCACTTTTCAGATGACCCGGATCAAAATGTGTTGGAAAACATCAACTTCACCATCGGGCCAGGACAAACGTTAGGGATTTTAGGCGAAACTGGGTCTGGGAAAACGACCTTAGTGAATTTAGTCGGTCGTTTTTATGACCCGACTGAAGGGGAAGTATTCATTGATGGGAAAAATGCCAAAGAGTATCCTGTGCGACAAATGCGGGAAAACATTTCAATGGTGATGCAAGATGTCTTCTTGTTTTCTAATACCATCTCTGACAATATTGCTTTTGGAAATCCTTTAGCAGATGAAGGCTTTATTCGGCAAATGGCGGTAGTCGCCGATGCAGATACCTTTATTTCTCGAATGCCTCAAGGCTATGAGACGATTGTCGGTGAAAGAGGCGTCGGACTTTCTGGTGGTCAAAAACAACGGATCTCCCTCGCACGGGCTCTAGCGAAAGATCCATCGATCTTGATTTTGGATGATACGACATCTGCCGTCGATATGGAAACAGAATCGAAGATCCAACAAGAACTAACGAAATTAACTGGAGAGAAGACAACGTTTATCATTGCGCATCGCATCTCCTCCGTTCGAGAAGCCGATCAGATCTTGATGATGGAAAAAGGGCGGGTCGTTGAACAAGGCACCCACGAAGAACTTGTCAAACTGCGAGGTAAATACTATGAAGTGTATCAAAAACAATTAGGTTTGTCAGGAGGTGAAGACGATGGCGAGAAATAAATTTGATGTGGATGAGGAATTAGACCAGGAATTTAGCTGGAAGGATTTCAAGCGTTTGTCCCAATACGTCGTACCGTATAAAAAAAGCATTGGGAAAGTACTATTTACGATCATCCTGGCAAACTTAGCAGGAATGCTGGCGCCCGTTTTCACGAAGATCGCCATCGACTCATCGATTCCTGAAAAAAATGTCAATCAATTGCTGCTTTTAGGAGCTGCCTTTTTAGTGACCTTGATCGTTATTGGCGTCTGCATGCGTTATCGTATTTACCATATCACGAATATTGGGCAAGATGTTTTGAAGGATATGCGCTTTGATATTTTTGAACATCTGCAGCGGCTGCCGTTTTCTTATTTTGATACAAGGCCCCATGGCAAGATCTTGATCCGCATCGTAAACTACATCAATACACTGAGTGACCTGTTGAGTAATGGCCTGATCAATTTGATTTCCGATGTTTTCAACGTCATCATCACCTTGATCTTTATGTTTGCGATCGACTTCAAATTGACCCTATATTCCCTTGCGTTGCTGCCAATTTTGTTCATCATGGTGATGGTAATCAAAAATAACCAGCGCAAAGCCTATCAGGAGTTGAGTAATAAACAGTCCAATTTAAATGCTTACATTCATGAAAGTATTGCCGGCATCAAGATTACCCAATCCTTCGCACGGGAAGAAGAAAATGCAGAGATTTTCCAAGAAGTCAGCAATGATTATCGGACTTCCTGGATGAAAGCTGTCAAAATTCAGTTTCTCATGTGGCCTGGGGTGCAAAACATTTCAGTCATTACGACTTGCTTGATTTATTTTGTCGGCATTCGCCAAATCGGTGTCGATGTCAGCACAGGTACGTTGATCGCTTTTATCAGTTATATCAATAATTTTTGGAATCCAGTCATCAATATCGGGAATTTTTATAATTCTTTGATTACAGCAACAGCCTATCTTGAACGGATTTTTGAAACGATGGATGAAGTCCCAGATATCGAAGACAAACCAGATGCAAAAGTATTGCCGACGATGAAAGGGACCGTTGATTTTGAACACGTGACCTTCCGATACGAAGAAGGCAAAAACATTCTTTCTGATGTCAATTTTCACATCGAACCCGGGGAAAGCATTGCCTTGGTTGGCCCTACTGGTGCAGGAAAGACCACGATCATCAATTTGCTGAGCCGCTTTTATGATGTCAATGAAGGCAGTGTTAAAGTAGATGGGATGGATGTTCGTGACGTGACGCTGGAATCGCTGCGTTCACAAATGGGGGTCATGCTGCAAGATACCTTTATTTTCTCAGGAACGATCATAGAGAATATTCGCTATGGAAAATTAGATGCGACAGAAGAAGAGATCATCGAAGCAGCGAAAATCGTCCGTGCTCACGACTTTATCACGGAGTTGAAAGACGGCTATCAAACCGTCGTCGAAGAACGAGGAAGCACTTTATCTGCAGGGCAACGGCAACTGATTTCCTTTGCCCGAGCGTTGTTGGCTGATCCAAAAATTTTGATCTTAGATGAAGCGACCTCAAGTATCGATACGAAGACAGAAGAATTGCTGCAAGAAGGATTGTTGAAGCTGTTAGAAGGCAGAACCTCATTTATCATTGCTCACCGGCTGTCCACGATCAAAAATTCTGATCGAATCTTTTACGTGGCGGGGGGAACGATCGCTGAATCTGGTAACCATGATCAGCTAATGGCACAAAAAGGCTTGTACCACCATTTGTATCAATCACAATACGACTTACTGCAAGCCATATAAAAAGAATCCCCACAAATGATGCGTTACCATCGTTTGTGGGGGTTTCTTTGCGTGATTCTTTTGTGTCCCTCAATCTCAATCGTTAAGGTCAACGATTCTGGTTCCATGAACTTCTTTTACACCTAGTATATCAGCAACTTGTTGGGCATTTTCATAGGAAATGCCACCGCCAGGTAAGATCTTTAAACGCTCACCAGCATAGGCGATCAATTCTTTCAGACGATCGAAATTTGCTTCGATAGGGGTGCCTGCAGTACCACCATGGGTCAAAATCCGCTGTACGCCATGCTCAGCTAACCAATCGATCGCCTTGAATTGACGCGCTGCAGGAATCGCGTCGAATGCCATGTGAAAAGTAACTTGCAAGCCTTCTGCAGTTTCTAACAATAGCTCCAATGCTTCTTCGTCCAACCAACCGCTAGGTGTTAAGCAACCTAGAACAACGCCGTCTGTTCCTAATTTTTTTGCTTCGATCAAGTCGGTATGCATGATTTTCAATTCTGTATCATTGTAAACAAAATCACCGCCCCGAGGTCGAATGATCGTCATAACGGGTATTCCTTTTTCGCCAGCATATTGCAGGACTTCTTCTTGCACGCCGGTACTTGGTGTTGTTCCGCCGACTGCTAAATTATCACAGAGTTCGATGCGTTGGGCACCTCGGGCGATTGCTAAGGGAATATTGGTATAATTTTCTGCACAAAATTCTTTTAACATGATTTACCTCCAATAGATGGGTGTTCAATTGATTTGTTATTCTATCCACTAGCATTCTACCACAAGAATATGCTAAAGTAGAGCAGAGATGAGGGAAGTTGAATGTTAAAAAAAATCGATCGCGGGCGCCTTTTTTTAAACGCCCATTATCACTTATTTGAATGTCCGTTGTGCCGCCAAGCATTTTTCCCGACCGAAAATGGCTTGGTTTGTCCAAATCGTCATCGATTTGACTTATCAAAGAAAGGCACACTTTTCTTTTTGGATCATCAAGTTAAAGCAGATTATGATCAAGCACTGTTTTTGCCGCGTCAACGTATGATCGCTAGCGGCATGTATGCACCAGTCCTTGAGACTATCAAAGCAGCTTTGGGGGATGCTGAGTATCTTTTAGATGTCGGTTGCGGTGAAGGTAGTTTCCTTGCACAGATGGTCAATGAAAAGACCCAAGCGGCTGTCGGTTTTGATATAGCCAAAGACGGGGTCTATCTAGCTACCAATCAAAACGTACCCGCTTTTTGGTGTGTGGCGGATCTGACTAAGTTACCGTTTGCTGAAGCGAGCTTTGATACGATTTTCAATCTGTTTTCACCGTCAAATTACGGGGAGTTCAACCGCATTCTAAAAAAGGGTGGCCAGTTGATCAAAGTCGTCCCAGCAGCGGATTATTTAAAAGAACTACGAGCCGCTTTTTATCCTGATGACGAAACAAAACAGCAGTATTCGAATGAACGGGTCGTTAGCAAATTTTTTGAACACTATCCCACCGCATCCCGTCAAAGAGTAACGCATGTTTTTGCGATTCCTGAAGAAAATCGGCAAGATTTACTTGCCATGTCGCCGTTAGAGTGGGGGGCTTCGGAGGAAAGGAAAGAAAAGCTGCGTCAAACCCCTTTGGCACAGATAACTGTTGATGTTGAGGTGTTGATTGCGAAAATTTCCTGAAAATATTTTGAACTTTTTTGTTATTTACTCTTGCAATCATGCCATGGGAGTGATATATTGTTCTCAAGTCATTTTTCATTGGTTTTTATCAGGTTCCTGTTCTGATAAAAGTTAGTGAAAAGAGCTTCACTAACGTAACGACTCGCAGTGATCGACACCGAGTTGGTACGTTTTTTTTTATGCCCAAAATTCAACTTAAAAAATGTCTTTTTCAAAAAACAAGCGTGCCAAAATATGGTACTATAGAAGTTATTGAAGAAGCTATTGAGAATCAATTGTAAAACGCAAGATACAGAGACACAAATCAATGCGAGAACCGATCGGCAATATCCGATCGAAAGGAGTTTTTATCTATGAATCACATCGTTCTTTTTGAACCTCAGATCCCGGCCAATACGGGGAACATTGCACGTACTTGTGCAGCAACAAATACTCATTTACACTTAATAGAGCCACTAGGCTTTTCAACGGATGACAAGCAATTGAAGCGGGCAGGACTTGATTATTGGCATGATGTCAATATCACCTATCACAAAGATTTGGCTACTTTTATGGACTTTTTAGGAGAGCGTCCGTTGTACCTGATCTCGAAATTTGCCAATCGCGTGTATTCTGACGTCGATTATACCGCGGATGATGATCAGTTCTTTATTTTTGGGAAAGAAACGACGGGGCTTCCGGAAAGCTTTATGCGTGAGCATGCCGAAAAATGCCTACGCATTCCGATGAATGATGAGCATGTTCGTTCCCTAAATCTATCAAATACGGCTGCTTTGATCATTTATGAAGTTTTGCGGCAGCAAGGCTTCCCACAGCTGGAATTGACACACCATTATGAGAACGACAAACTAGATTAAGAAACGAGGCTTGTTCGATGCAATTATACTTTACCCGTCACGGAAAAACAGAGTGGAACCAAGCGCGCCGCTTTCAAGGGATGCTAGGGGATTCACCGTTATTGCCGGAAAGTCATGAAGAGATCAAACTGCTCGGTGATCATCTGGCTGCTATTCCTTTTGAGAAGATTTATTCAAGCACGTCTTTACGAGCAAAAGTAACTGCCCAAGAGATCCAAACAAGGCTCCATCACCCTGTTGAAATTATTTATAATGAGAACCTGCGTGAGATCGGACTTGGTGAATTAGAAGGACGTTCTATCGATGAAATGCATGAGAAGTATCCTCAACAATTGACTGATCTGCGTAATCATCTTGATCGCTACGATCCCAGTGCCTTTAAGGGAGAGCCGATCCAAGAAACATTGAGCCGGATCGAGACCGTCGTCATGGATGCGGTGATGCAGCATGAAGGCCCATTATTGTTCGTCGGTCATGGGGCATCCTTTACGGCTGCTATCCAGTGGCTTGCAGGCAAACCATTAGCCGAATTAAGAGAGCAAGGTGGATTAGTCAATAACAGCGTTAGCTTATTAGAGACGAATGAACAAAAAGTATTGCCTTTTGAACTAAAAGTTTGGAATGAAGCAAGCTTTTTAAGCAATCAGGCAGGATTAGACGCTTTATTGTAAACCATGAAAGGAGCGGCACCATGATTCCAGAAAGAACGTTTTTTGTCGGCCATGTTGCCGCCATCTTTTTCCAGAATCCCAGCAATTTTTATAAAGTACTATTAGTTAAAGTCACTGAGAATAATGCCGACTACAAAGACTCGGAGATCGTCGTTACTGGTAGTTTCGGCGAAATCCAAGAAGAGGAAAAGTATCGGTTTTTTGGTGAGCTGGTCAATCATCCCAAGTATGGCGTCCAGTTGAAGGCCGAAAGCTACCAACAAGAACAACCGACCTCTGAACAAGGGTTGATCGCCTACCTTTCTGGAGAAAAATTTCCTGGGATCGGCAAGAAGACCGCTGAAAAAATCGTTGATCTTTTAGGAGAAGAAGCGATCGACCGGATGCTGGAAGAACCGGCATTGTTGGAGCAGATTCCAGGGTTAAATGAAAGTAAGCAAAAAATGATTTTAGATACCGTTCGGCAAAACCATGGGATGGATCAAGTAATCGTTGGCTTGAGTCGCTATGGCTTTGGTAGCCAGCTATCTTTTGCTATCTATCAAGCCTACAAAAATGAGGCGCTATCCATTATTGAGGAGAATCCATATCAGCTGGTGGAAGACATTGAAGGCATTGGCTTTAAACGCGCAGATGGCATCGCTGAACAGCTGGGGATCGAAGCTTCGTCACCGCAACGGTTTCGAGCGGCGGTCTTGCATCAAATCTTCGCCCAGTCCTTGCAGACGGGCAATACCTTTATCCACGCCCAAGATTTGTTAGAGCAGACACTGCGCCTATTAGAAACGAGCCGCCCCATTGAGATTGCGCCTGACGATTTGGCATCAACGATCATTCATCTAGTGGAAGAAGGAAAGATCCAACAAGAAGAAACCCGTTTATATGAAAATAGTTTGTACTTTTCTGAATGGGGAATTGCCAGTTCCATCGAACGCTTGCTTTCCCGCAAAAAAGAAATCGTCTATCCTGAGAAAAAAATCAGTAAAACGTTACGTAAAATAGAAAAGCACTTAGGCATCACCTATGGTTCCTCGCAAGAAGAAGCGATCAAAGAAGCAATCCGATCGCCATTGTTTATTTTGACAGGTGGCCCAGGTACTGGGAAAACAACAGTGATCAATGGGATCGTACAATTATTTGCTGAGTTGAACGATTTGGACTTAGAACCATCAAAATACAGCGACGAAACCTTTCCGATTCTCTTGGCAGCACCGACTGGTCGAGCCGCCAAACGGATGAACGAAACGACTGGTTTGCCAAGTGGTACGATCCATCGTTTGTTAGGATTGAATGGCCGTGAAAAAGCACCATCGATTAGTCCCAAAGAGTTAGAAGGCGGTTTACTGATCGTCGATGAGATGTCAATGGTCGATACGTGGTTGGCGAATACGCTCTTTAAGTCGATCCCTACAAACATGCAAGTGATTTTTGTGGGGGATAAAGATCAGCTTCCTTCTGTGGGACCAGGACAAGTCCTTCATGATTTGCTAGCGATCGATGCGATCCCGAAACAAGAATTGACGGAAATCTATCGTCAAGGAGATGGATCAAGTATTATTCCACTGGCCCACGCCATCAAAAACGGGCAGCTGCCTGCTGATTTTACACAAAACCAAAAAGATCGTTCTTTCTTTGCTTGTGATGCGTACAAGATCGAACCGTTGATCGCTCAGATCGTGAAACGGGCGAAAGACAAAGGTTATACGCCGCAAGATATTCAAGTGTTGGCGCCGATGTATCGTGGGGCAGCTGGGATCGATGCTCTGAATAAAATGATGCAAGAGATTTTTAACCCCAACGATGGAACCAAAAAAGAGGTCACCTTCAATGATACGGTGTATCGTATCGGCGATAAGGTCTTGCAGTTGGTAAACTCTCCTGAAGATAACGTGTTTAATGGCGATATGGGCCAAATCGTTGGGATCACTCTAGCCAAACAGTCGGAAGACAAGGTTGACGAACTGGTCATTCAATTTGATGCCAATGAAGTGACCTATAAGCGTAATGAATGGAACAAGATCACATTATCCTACTGTTGTTCGATCCATAAATCCCAAGGTAGTGAATTTCAAATGGTTATTTTGCCGATGGTTCATCAATACCAGCGTATGCTGCAGCGCAATTTGCTATATACCGCTGTGACTCGCAGCAAAGAGATGCTGATTTTACTTGGTGAACCGCAAGCCTACCAAACCTGTGTCAGTCACGAATCTGCCACTCGCTTAACGACATTAAAAGAACGTATCAATGGCACGGAAGAAATGACGCCGCTGCAACGGGCGAAATTGGCTCAGTTTGAGGAAGCCGATGATCCGTTTTATAATGATTCCTCTGAGAACACGAAGGCAAAAATGGTAGCTTCGAAGCCAAAGGAAAATCCCAGCACTGAAGCTGCTGCTAACCAGCAAGCGACAGAAAAGTCACCAGATAGTGGGTTGGACTTGTTTGCTTTTGCCGAGCCTGAGCCGTCGGCACCAAATCAGACAGAAACGGCCAAGCCTCTGTCAGGGGATAAGGTCCTAAGTGAAGGGACTACGGGGGAAGAAGCACTCATCGAAGAAACGCAAAACGATGGTGTGCTGACCTTAACGATGGTCAAAAAGCATTTAGTAGATCCAATGATTGGGATGAAGGACTGTTCTCCGTACGACTTTATGCCCGTAAAAAACGAGGGATTATAACGATGAGAAAATGCTAAAAATGGGTTGTTAGTGAGCGCTTTCTTTTGGTTTTTCAGCTTCTTATGCTAAGCTGAAATCAAAAGGAGGCGTTACATTATGGCGAAAGAAACCGAAGACAAATTAGCAAAACTCGCAAAAGAATCTGGCAACGACTTTAAGAAATTGGATGAGATGGAAAAAGAATTTAAATTAGATGAAAGCCCTGATGCAGAACGAGGCGAACGGGAAGAATCAGGATTAGAAAAAACGTTAGATAAGGCGCCGATTTTCCCGCCTAACACACCAAATAACCCAACGAATCCTGGCAGTCCTGGAAATCCATGATTTTATACCAAGAAGAAACCAACTGTTGAATAATCGAATAGAAAGAAACCTGAAGAATGCAAAGGCGCATTTCTTCAGGTTTTTTGTGTCTAACGAGACTCACTGTAAATGCTGATAAAAATAGATTGCTAATTGCGTGCGATCCCGTAACCCCAGCTTTTCTAGTAATTGGCTGATGTAATTACGAACGGTTCCATCACTCAAATACAAGGCATCGGCGATTTCTTTATTGTTTTTACCCGCTGCTACTTCTTTGATGATCGCAAATTCACGTTCGCTAAAGGAAGCTTGATTGTCAATTGATGGTTCGTTCTTCATTAGCTGTGTGAAGGTCTCAACGATTTCATTCCCAAAGACAACTTGGCCATTATAAGAGGCTTTGACAGAAGGGATGATTGCCTGTAAATTCTGTTTGATCAAATAACCTTTCACACCGATGGAAAAGGCTTCTCGAATGTATTCTTCATCTTTGAAGGTAGTCAATAGCAAAAGGATCGCGTGGGGAAATTTAGCCAGTATTTCTTTGGCAGCATCGATCCCAGTTTGTTCCGGCATGCGGATGTCCGTCAGCAAAACGTCAGGACGATGAGTTTCATAGAGGTCAATGGCGTCTTTGGCACAATGACCGATGCCTAATACACGAATTTCTTCTGTGCTTTCTAAAATGGTTTGCAACGAGGTCGTCACAAACGGATCATCGTCAATAATAACTACAGTAATCATTGGTGTTCCTCCTTTGGTAAAATGATCGTCAACTGAAAGCGTTGGTTTTCTTGTAAGATATGAACTTGTCCTTGTTGTTCTTGGACCCGTTGACGCATCGTTTTCAGACCGATTCCAGTTTTAGCAATTTGAGATCCGCGGACCCCATCATTGGTGATTTGCAAGCGGAAAAAAGCAGGCAGTGTCCGAAAATGCAAGACAACGGTTTTGGCATGACTGTGTTTGATGCTGTTGGTCAAGGCTTCTTTGATCACCATTAAGAAACAATTTTGCTGGGCTTCGTTCAATCCTTCAAATAAGGTTCCTTCAATCGTGACTGAAGATGGAAAATCAGCAATCAGAAACTCTAAGGACTGTTGGAAAGTAATCGATGTCTCATGGAGATCATGAACGCTTTGGCGGATACGATCCATCCCAGTGTGAACCGTAGCACTCAAATTTGCTAAGGGCTCATTCAGTTTTGGTTCTTGATTGATCATTTCAAGTGCGCCAATCTGCAAAATGGCACTCGACAGCAGATGGCCAACATTGTCATGGATATCTCGCGCGATTCGATTTCGTTCTTCGGCAATTTGTAAGGCCAATTTTGTTTCTTGTGATAAGGCTAGTACTTTGTTTTGCTGCGATAATTGCTGCTGTTTTTCCCAATGAGTATCTTTTGAAGCGATGTACTTTTTCTCAAGAGCAGACATTCGCTGTTCTTTTTTACGTAAGTAAAAAGCAAAAAGCAACAAAAGGATGACAAAGGCGATCTTGGAGGGGGATTGATTGCCAACTGTCGCGATCAATAAAAATCCTAATAAAGATAGAATGTCATCTTTTCTTTCTTCAGGAGCGATCACCCGCATCATTGCAGGCAGAAAGAGGGCAAGCTCTGGCCAAAAAGTACATAGAAGCAATAGAATAACTTGAAAAAACCAGCTTGCTTTCCTAGGCAATAAATAACTGACACCAGTGAAGAAAATAGCGATCAGCAAAAAAATGACTTGTACGGCAACAAATCCTTGATTTACCAATAGAAGCAACGAGATTGCGAGTAGAAAGCCAGCTTCGCTGAGTAGTCGAGATTTGGACATGGCAGACTCCTTCATTGTGACAAATGTCATAGTTGATTTGGTCAATCGTCACTAGTTTCTTTTCTTAAACTTTATTATAGTCAGATTAACAAGAAATTTGGAAGGAGTTTTTCATCATGATTATTGAAATTGATAAATTAGTTAAACGCTATGGTGATTTTGTGGCATTGAATCATTTTGATCTGCAAGTACAAGAAGGGGAAGTTTTAGGATTATTGGGACCAAACGGTAGTGGGAAATCGACTGCTATCAATTGTATGCTCTCTTTGCTAAATTATGACAAAGGCACCATTAAACTGTTTGGATCAACCATGACCCCTGAAAACTATGCCGTTAAAGCAATGATCGGCGTCGTTCCTCAAGATGTTGCCGTCTTTGAAGAACTAAGTGTACAAGAAAATATCGATTATTTTTGTGGTTTATATGTTGCTGACAAAGAGAAACGGCAAGCATTGATCGAAGAAGTCATACAATTAGTGGGATTGGAAAATTTCGTGACTTTCCATCCAGGTGAGCTGAGTGGTGGCTTGAAACGACGGTTGAATATTGCCTGTGGGATCGCTCATAAGCCACGCTTGATTTTTTTAGATGAACCAACAGTCGCCGTCGATCCCCAAAGTCGTAATAAAATTTTGGAAAGCATCAAAGAGCTGAATCGCCAAGGAGCAACGATCGTTTATACGACCCATTACATGGAAGAAGTGGAAATTCTTTGTGACCAGATCGTGATTATGGATCAGGGACAGGTGATTGCCAAAGGGACCAAGGAATCTCTGAAAGACATGGTACGCACGGCAGATCGTTTGACCATCGACATCCCCTTACTGCCAGACCATGTATTGGCTACAATTCAAACCACCATTACTGCTGACGGGATCGTTTATAAAGAGGGACAGCTCCAAGTAACAACGACGGAACTCAATACGGTCTTGCTCCCCATTTTGACGCTCTTACAAGCAGAGAAAATCAGTTACGGAAAAATTGCAACCAAAGAAGCGACCTTAAATGATGTCTTTTTAGAGATCACGGGCAAGGAATTGAGAGACTAAAGGAGGGGAAAACATGTTTTGGCATTTTTACAAATATCGCACAAAAGTGCTGTTGCGAAATAAATCCATGCTGTTTTGGACGTTGGCGTTTCCCATTCTCTTAGGCCTAATGTTTATGGCGGCCTTTGGGGAGATCGATCAAGCAGGAAATTTAGAGACAATCACGACGGGAATCGTAAAAAACGGGGATCAATCAGCGCTTTCGGAAAATTTTTCCGCGGTCCTTGAACAAGTGGAAATCAATGAAAAACCATTATTTGATCTTAAGGAACTATCAGAAGCAGAGGCAGTTGAAGAGCTGAATGCGGGTGATTTAGCTGGGTTTTATCTGATAGCTGACGAAACGATTTCACTCCATGTGGGGCAAGCGGGCATGAGTCAGACGTTGATGAAAAATGTAATGGATCAATTTTTACAACGTACAGCGATTATTTCTAGTAAAGCAGCAGAACTTGAAACGCTTGATCTTGCACCAATTATGGCCGCGTTTGAACAGGAAGCGACTTTTCAAGAAGTGAATGCTGATCGTGACATGAGTGTTAAAAGTTTTTATTTCTTTACTTTGATTGGGATGGCGATCCTCTATGGGACGATGTGGGGTGTTCGCAATGTTCAGGATCAGCAAGCCAATCAATCCGCGAATGGGATTCGGCTTTCCTTGATACCAAGAAAACGCACATTGGTTTCAAGTGCGAATTTAGCGGCGAGTTTTACGATTGTGTTAGTAGAAGTCTACATTATTTTAGCGGTTTTTCGTTTTGTCTATCAAGTAGACTTTGGTGAACGATGGCAGTGGCTACTACTGGTTGCCGCGTTGGGATCATTGTGTGCGATTTTGCTAGGAACATTGATTGGAAATCTGACGCCAAAAATGAATCTGGTGCAAAAGGATGGCATTTTGATTTCCGTGACGATGGCGATGAGCTTTTTTGCCGGGATGATGGGCTCGGAACAAATCAAGTATTGGCTTGATCTACATGTGCCGATACTGGGGCAAATAAATCTCGTCAATTTGATCAGTGAAAGTCTCTATCAATTATACTACTATACAGATCTGGCTAGCTTTTATACCAATCTTTTATGGTTGACTGGCTTTATCGTCCTTTTCGCAATTGGAAATACTTGGATCGAAAGAGGGGTGCGCTATGACGCTTTATAAAACGATTTGGACTTTACTGAAGGCCAATAAGTCGAATTTACTAATTGGAGTACTGATCACTGTGGGAGTTACATTCTTTTATGCACAAAGCATCGACGTCGAAAACACCTCTTTACAAGAAGCCAACATTGCTTTGATCAGTGAAGAGGAGTCGCCAGTCGTTGACGGTCTTCGGGACTACTTGAAGGAGAAGCAGACCTTGGTCACTTTGGAGGGTACCTCACAAAAAGAAATTGATGATGCCCTTTATTTTAATCGCATAAACATCGTCTTGCATTTACCAGTAGATTTCACGGAACAGGTGGAGGCCGGCCAGATGCCAGCAATCGAGATTCAAAGCCGGCCAGATGCTTTCTCTAAAACCATTGTCACCCAGCAAGTGAACACGTACTTACAGACGCTTTTGCTTTTTAAAGAAGAAGGTAAAACAGTTAGTGAGGCGATAGAACAAGCACAAACAGCGCTAGCCGTCACTGGGCAAGTTGAACTCAGTACAGAATATAGTCAACGAATGAAAAAAATGTTAACAAGCATGACCTTTAACTTATTGTCATATGGTCTCTTTCTATCAATATTTAGCGGGTTTGGCGTGATCAATATGGCCTTTAATCGCAAAGCAATCAGCAAGCGAAACCAGAGCGCCCCTCTTGCTAAACGTGTCTTACAGCGGAAAATCCTGTTAAGCTTGATCAGTTATTCGCTGCTCTTAACTTTCGGCTTTTTATTACTGATGGTGTTATTAGTGATCCGCACGTCTTGGGATACAGCAGCTTGGTACCACATTTTGAACACGTTCTTGTTTTTATTACCAGTCATCAGCTTCTCGGCGTGTGTCACTTCCCTGGTGAAAAATTCAGAAGCAATCGGCGGGATCAGCAATATCTTTATAACCGGCAGCTGTTTTATCGGTGGTGTCTTTGTATCAGCTAATTTCCTGCCAGATATCGTCAATAAAATCGCGGCGTTTACACCAACGTATTGGTTTGTTCAAAACAATACCTTGATTAGCGAGACCCTCACGTACAATCAAGGGTTTACTGAATCGTTTTGGTTCAATGGCTTTGTCTTGGTTGCATTTGCAGCAGTATTTTCAATGATTCATTTTGTTTTGGGAAAAGAAGGAAGTCCTCGTTGGCAGTACAACTCAGCGAAAAACTAACAGGTACACAGAAAAAAACGATACAAATCGTTGCTGATTTGTATCGTTTTCTTTATGGGCACCAAAATAATTGATTGGCAGTAGTAAAGGTAATATCAAAGGGACGTTGGCCCATTTCTTCGCCATCTTCTTGTCCATGTTGGGGCACGGTAGAGATAATTCTCAGCTTCGACGTGGAGAGATGATGAAAGTAGCGTGAATTCATGTGTTTCTTACGCATCAGTAAACCGATCAGCCAGAAAATCTTGAAAATCGACACACGCTCAACGAGCACGAAATCAAACTTTTTCTCTCTGACTGAAGCGGTTGGGGCGATTGCAACACCGCCGCCAAAGTAAGGATGATTGGTCGTGGTGCACAAAAAAGCTTTTTTATAACTGAATTGTTGCCCATTACACTCGACTAAGATCGGAAAACCTCTTTGAAGAAACAAAACGCGGATAATTGCAGCGATATAGGAAAAGGAGCCGAGGTTGAACTTATTAAGACTGCTTTTTGCCACAGAGTGATTGGTGGTATAGACGATTGCCGCATCAAGACCAATACCCACATTATTAAGAGCGATGCCGTTTTCCTCTTGGATCTGCTCTTCATAGCGGATAATGGCCAATTCTTGGGGCTTAGTAGTACCGGCAATTTTCCAAAACGCTTTTTCCGGCTCTCGTGGCAGATCGATACTTCGCGCAAAATCGTTTCCCGAGCCAGCGGGGATGTAAGCAACGGGAATTTGTTGTTGTTCAAGTTGTAACTCTGATACTACTTGGTGCAGCGTTCCATCACCGCCGATAACCACCAATAATGGATAAAGCATCTCGCCATTTTCTAAATAGACATCATCCCAAGGCAAAAGTCGTTCTTTTAAGAGTTTTCTGGTGATGTTCCGTTCGTCGCCGGGTGATTTGGTTAGGTAGATTTGATGGGGGAAACGATGTTTTTTTACGATTCTTTGCACACGTTCCGCCGCTTTTTTTCCTCGTCCACTACCTGAAGCAGGGTTTACGAGGAAGTGATAATAATAGTTCATTTTATGAATAGCTCCATATCGTTTTTTCGTTCAATGCGGTTAATTATAGCATGTTTCGACAGAAGGCGGGGAGACGATGCCTGAAAAAAGAGCAAAAAAATAGATTCGACGATTGTGCTTTCTGGGTTTTCAAAGGTTCTTATGTCCACTTTGATCCTCAGGTAATGATGCCCATCGCCGAATCCTATTCAATTAGTAAGGAGTAACTCAAATTCCCACATCCTTTGTCTTTTATTCTAAGTTGACAACAATTCTTTTCTTGCAGAACCTGCTTCGTCTGCTTTACTGGGAATCCTTGCTCCTTACACTTATAGTATAGCACATTTTTCTCTTTTAGCAATCGCTTACATGATTTGGTTGTTGTCTTTTAGATAAATTTAAATAGTTTAAATAAAAGATAAAGGAAAAGCAAAACCGAGTTTTCATTCGATTTTGCTTTTATGTCTTTTAGAAAGTAGCAGTCATTCTTTTTTTGGATTTTTCACAAAAATTAAAATCAAAATTGGAACCACTAAAAATATAATCGCATTATTGATTATCAGCACATCGTAATTACTAAAATTAAACGGATTATTTTGCCATGTTTGAAACATAAATCCCAGTAAATTTTGAGTATGGGCAAGATAAAATAAAGCAGAGGTGCCTAGTATGTTAAGGATTATTGTGATCACACATAAAATCCGTACTAGCTTAATTAGTACTTTTTTCATAGGAGAGCTCCTTTAGTTATTGCTGCATTTCTGGTAGATTGGCGAAGGCTTCAGTTAGTTTCACAGATTCTTCTAAAATATCCATATAGATATCGTAGTAAGCCCAGCCGTCACCTAGATCAGCCGCTTCAATTGTCTCAGTGGTTGTTTGAAATTCTCTCATCAAATCAGTGTAGCTACGCATAACAGAAGTGTAAGCGGACAAATCATAAGTTTCGGGATTGGCAATATACCCTTCAACTTCTGCGATCAGATCAGCGTACGTATCAGATAATTTTTCAAGTTGTGCTTCCAATTCATCAGAAGCTTGCTCATTCGCTTGGCTGTCAATTTCTTCTTCTGAGCTCTCATTAGTTTCAATCTCTTCTTCTTCAGAAGCAGCGACATCCTCAGAATCTTCGGAGCTTTCCATTGTTGTTTCAGTTGTTTGTTGTGACGATTCGACAGTATCACTTTCCACATCTTCACTAGAGCAACCAGCCAGGAATAAAGTGGATACTAGTACAAAACCAAATAAAATCTTTTTCATTTTTAAACCCCTTTTTTTCAAAATAAATTGTAATATTTTGCTTATATTATAATTTATGAAGAAATATTTTTTTGTATCTAAAAAAGAACATATCCTTTCTTTTTTAGATACTTTATTTATTTTACCTTGAAAAGCCTCACAAATAAAGAAGTATCTGGTTGTTTTAACCATTATTTAACTATATTTATGTGTATTGTTATAAAAAGTGATAAAAAAAGCGTTTTTTCTATTTTGTGTAAAAATTCGAAAGGTTTGCATTTTATTGAGAAAAGATATTAAAATAACTATAATATATCTAATTATCTTTTTATTATTATTTATTGCTTTTTCCTTGTTAAAAAAAAGCGATAGGAGTAAATTAGAAGTGTAAAAAACTTATTTTAGGAGGAAGTATTATGTGTACTGCGTTAACTTATGTAACGAAAGATCATTATTTTGGCAGAAATTTTGATTATGATGTTTCTTATAAAGAAGTAGTGACCATTACTCCGAGAAATTATCCATTCAAATTTCGCAAAGTAAGTGAAATAGATCACCATTACGCAATGATTGGGATTGCTGCTGGTGTCGCTGAGTATCCACTGTATTATGATGCGGTCAATGAAAAAGGTTTAGGTATCGCTGGATTGAATTTTCCAGAAAATGCTGTCTACAATGAATTTCAAGAAGGAAAAGAGAATGTTACGCCTTTTGAGTTCATCCCATGGCTCTTAGGACAATGCGCTACTGTCGAAGAGGTAAAAGGGCTATTAGCCAATGTCAATCTCGTTCGGATCAATTTTAGTGAAGATTTGCCTCTATCGCCTTTGCATTGGATGATTGCTGATAAAAAAAGTGCCATCGTTGTGGAAAGTATGAGTGATGGCCTTCATATTCATGAAAATCCGGTGGGAGTTTTGACAAATAATCCACCATTTGACTATCAATTGTTCAATTTGAATAATTACCGTGTGTTATCATCGAAAACTCCGGAAACTCATTTTTCTGACAAGGTGGATTTTGATGAATATAGTCGTGGAATGGGCGGCTTAGGTCTGCCAGGAGATCTTTCTTCGATGTCTCGCTTTGTCAAAGTAGCTTTTACCCGATTGAATTCCGTTTCTGGAGAATCTGAATCCGAAAGCATTAGTCAGTTCTTCCATATTTTAGGTTCGGTTGAGCAACAAAAAGGACTTTGTGACATAGGCAATGAGCGCTATGAGTACACGATTTATTCTTCTTGCTGCAATACAGATAAAGGAATCTATTACTATCGTACGTATGAAAATAGTCAAATCGTTGCAGTTGATATGAATAAAGAAGATTTGGAAGGTAATGTACCGATTTCTTATCCATTAATTGAAGACCAACAAGTTCTTTTCAGTAACTGATCCATTCTTAAAAAACCATCTCAAAGCTGTTTTGAGATGGTTTTTTTCTTTTTCATTTTTAAAATGAATCACTCTCATTTGTTGTCGTCTTCGTCCCTGCGGTACTTTTATTCGGAAATGGAAAAAAGCGGTTCACCAATATTGCAATCGTCATGCCGATAAAACTATCAACAATCCGATTAAAAGCATACAAGTAAGATTCAGTTTGAGGAATCATAAATAAAATCGTCAATAGTGTGGCACAAGCACCAACTGTTCCCTCGGAGTAATCAAATTTGACCAATAAAGCGATCATTAACATGATCACTAAAGGGATTGCAATCATTTGAATAAAGGACGAATGTCCGAAAAAGTTAAATATCGCAATACAAAATACAGAAGCGATTGCGCCGAAGCTGTTACCGGCAATCCGATGTTTCCCGTATTTGACGGTATTCTCATGATCTTCTCTTAATGTGAAAACAGCTGTGATCGTTGATACGACGTAGGTTTCACGATTCAAAAGAACACTAATCAAAATACAGAGGAATACACTGATTCCAGTTTTTACATTTCTTAAGCCAAAGGTCAATCCAAATAAGTTCAATCATGCCATCCTCTCAAAACAAATTTCAACGAAGTCGATTATACCACATTGCAGACGGTCAATTGCTTAGATTTTCAGAAAAATGAACAACGATTCTTTCATCGTACGTTGACAGGCAAATTTTATCAGTCGTCGAGAAGCTAGCTTGATACCATGCAATTTTCAACTTTGAGTGTTGAAAGGAATACAATAAGTGACCCCAACCCTAAATGAATTGACTTTCGTTGCCATCGCTTAAGACTCCTTTTTTTATTTCTCAGTGTGTTCAACGTTTAAATAAGTGTTTTGATAAAAAAATATTTATTGTTCATAAAAAGTTTGTTTTTTAGATATTATATTGAGATAATCAAAATAAGGAGGGTTTAAAATGAAAAAAGTGTCAATACTATTTGTTCTTTTACTTGGCTTTGTTGTTTTTCCGATGACAGTTTTTGCTGCATCTTCACCAAGTGTGAGCTATCAAACAAATATCCAGTCTCAAGGGTGGCAATCATGGAAAACAAACGGTCAGACGTCAGGGACCACAGGGAAAGCCAAGCGACTTGAAGCAATCAAGATAAAAATTACTAACGAAAAATACAAAGGGAATATTGAATATAAAACCTCCATTCAGAAACAAGGCTGGGAAAAATCGTTTAGAAAAAATGGGACTCTGTCTGGTACAAGTGAAAAAGGACAACGGTTGGAGGCGATCCAAATCAAACTCACCGGTGAGATCGCTAAGTATTACGATGTCTATTATCGAGTCAATGCACAACAATTTGGCTGGATGGGGTGGGCGAAAAACGGACAGTCTTCAGGAACGTCTGGCTTTGGTTTTCAACTGGAAGCAATCCAGGTCAAACTGGTGAAAAAAGGTGGGAAAGCACCTGGAACGACGAATGATGCATTTAGAGATGGACTGAAAAAATATGTAGACAAACGGGGCAAAGGGCTGATCAAAGGCTCCAAACAAAAGATTTATCATATACCGGGGAGTCAATATTATAATAAAACGACCAGTCCAATTCGGATGTTCAAGACAGAGGTGGAAGCCTACAAAGCGGGCTTTCGACCAGCTAAATAGAGGTGTGGCAGGCATTCGCTGAGTAAACATCTATGAGAAATTGCTTTACCAAAAAGGTAACGAGGCAACGAGAAGAAAGCTATTTTTGATCAAAAAGTAACTGAATCGTCTGATTCATTCTAAACATCCCTTTCCGTTAGCGAAAAGGGATGTTTTACGTATTCAAGATGATTTCTGTGCGTAGATCCGACGAATCTTAAAGTAATTCAGCACTTAACCTTTCATCACGAGATGCGCCTTGATTTAGCGAGGTTTCAACACAAAGCCACTATCTTCATCGTTCATTTCTTCGGTAGGCGTAAAAATAATATTTTTCCCATCTCTTTCAAGGGTAAAGATTGAATCACAAGCCATTAGGAAATCTGACGATGGATGATTCATTGATAGTCGAATAGGGATAGAAAATGAAAGCTGCGAAGTGTTTCTTTGAATCAACGAATGAAGGAACAGAGGGAGCAATTCCATCTGCATAAAGTTTTGTCAGGTGATTTCGAGATGATTTGATGATTAAATGGCCGGTTTAACATTGATATATGGCTATTAATGTGTATAATAAGTACTTGTGCGAAGCGCACCGCGGTTCATCAACCATCCCGCGTAATCAAAACTCGGAGAAAGTAGGGATCAAATGGAAAAATCAACAAATCTAACCAATCAACGTTTGCGTGTCGTCGCAGCCAATGGGATCATTATGGCACTTTATGTTGCTGTAACGGTTCTAGTCTCACCCGTTGCCTCAGGAGCGATTCAATTTAGGATATCTGAAGGATTGAATCACTTGGTCGTTTTCAACAGAAAATTGATGTGGGGTGTCGTTGGCGGGGTTGTAGTGTATAACATGTTCTTCGGAATGGGGATCTTGGATGTCGTATTCGGCGGTTTCGGAAGCTTCTTGGCTTTAGGAGCAACTGCATTGGTATATAAGAAGATTCCAAATGTTTTCGTAAGACTGGCATTTAATACCATTGTTTTTTCATTAAGTATGTTCCTGATTGCGATTATGCTAAATATCACCTTAGCATTGCCTTTCTGGCCAACATTTGCAACAACGGCATTGAGTGAATTTATTGTAATGACGATTACGGCACCGGTGATGTATATCATCAATCGTGCCGTTCGCTTCGATAAGCGCGTGTAAAAAAAGCTTGTTTTTTGCTTTGATGGTTCTCAAAAAACAAGAAAAAAGATCATTCCTAAGAAATGAAGGAATGATCTTTTATTTTATTCTGCTTTTAAGTCTTCGATCTCCACAACTTTGAAGTTTTTCGCTTCTAGTTGCGCCACGATCTTGTCGCATAATTCTTTTGATGTGTTTGCTGGTAAAGTGATCATCGTACGACGAATAAATTCGTCTTTACCGATGTCGAGAGTGATACAGCTAGCGATACTGCTGTATTTTGCGATTATTTTTGAGATAACCGCTAAGTCGCCTTGTTGACCTGTCGATGCGATCGTCAACACATAGCTTCCTTGTTCGACGCTCCATGATTGTGACAACATATTCAATAAGGAACTATGAGTCAAGATACCGTAAAATTGATTGTTTTCATCTAGTACCGCAATATAAGGCAATTCTTTGATTGTAAAGAAAACCTTAAAAAATGAAGAGTTGACATAAATGAACTTCGTCGCATTTTTTAGCAGATAGGTGACGGGTAAAGTCATGTCACCGCCATTTGCTTTATGGCGATAGATGTGCATTTTATAAATATTTCCTCTAAAAATCTTTCCTGATTCATCTAGGATAGGCACACAACGATAACCAGACTCTTCTAAAATTGCCAGCGCTTCTTCTAAGGTAGCTGTTTCCTTTACCGTTGTTAAATCGCGTTTTTTGTAGACCATTGTTTTTAATAACATAATTTTCCCTCCCAAATACCCATTTAACACCATTATCATACCACAAAATCAGCAGAAACTATATTTATACGACAGAAAATCAAAAATTGACACAATCTTAAATAAATGGTATTTTTAGTGTTGGAAAACTTTATAAAAAGGGGGAGGACACTAAGATGGCAACGAAAAAAGCTGCTTTGGCTTGTTCTGTCTGCGGATCCCGCAACTATTCAAAATCAGTCAGTGAAGGTAAAAAAGGCGAACGCCTTGAAATCAACAAATTTTGCAAGTATTGCAATCAATATACTTTGCATCGTGAAACGAAGTAAGGAGGGAATCGAATGAAATTTTTGAAAAATGTTGTTGAAGAAATGAAAAACGTTTCTTGGCCATCAAAAAAACAATTACGCAAAGATACATTTGTGGTGATTCAAACAACCATTATTTTTGCATTGATGTTCTTTGTGATGGACACACTGATTCAAACGGTCTTCAATTGGATCCTAAAGTAACACTTCTTACTGATAGCGCTAGTCATTTATCACAAATCGTGCTATAATCGCTTTGAGGAAAAACTTCGGTGCAGCTGAGGTTTTTTTATTTTACAAAAAAGATGGGGAGTCCGAAAAAAATGGAATCTTTTGAAAAAAATTGGTATGTACTGCATACGTATTCTGGCTATGAAAACAAAGTAAAAGCGAACCTAGAGTCACGTGCACAAAGCATGGGGATGGGTGATTATATTTTCCGTGTCGTCGTTCCCGAAGAAGTAGAAACAGAAGAAAAAAACGGCAAAACCAAAGAAATCGTTCATAAAACATTTCCTGGCTATGTATTAGTTGAAATGGTCATGACGGATGAATCTTGGTACGTGGTTCGGAATACACCAGGAGTGACTGGTTTCGTTGGCTCTCATGGTGCAGGAAGCAAGCCAGCGCCTTTATTACAAGAAGAAATCAATTCAATTTTACGTTCGATCGGTATGAGTACTCGGACAGTTGAACTGGAAGTCGAAATTGGCGAAACCGTCAAAATCATCGAAGGTGCGTTTTCTGGTCTAGAAGGACAAGTAGCAGAAATCGATGAAGAAAAACAAAAACTAAAAGTGAACATCGATATGTTCGGTCGTGAAACCAGTACAGAACTTGATTTTGAGCAAGTAGATAAAATTTAACTGCTGGATAGACTAGCATGAACGGCTCATTTACGGTAAAATAACAGTAATGAGAATAAAGTGGACCAATTCGTTGGCCCACTTTTTTTCTCAAAATGAGTAAGCGCTTTATAAGAGGAAGGGGTCTTATGTCAAAATTATTTGCTTTTTTTAGAGTAAAGTTTCACAATGATTTTCATCCCCATACTAAAGGGATGATCTCTGTACATAATGGGTATAGCTTGTTGTTTCTTTTTAATTTGCTGCTGTTTTTCTTTGCCATGTTGTTTTTCGATCCAAGGGTGGCAGTCGAAGAGCTCAAGTTGATTTTATTTTCGGAAAGTCATCTTGTGACAGATTATATTGCTATGACTTCTGTAGGGTCGGCTTTATTAAACAGCAGTTTGATGACGTTTGTAGCGATCTCGATTTGCTATCATTATCGGGTGCCGATCACAGGAGGCGCGGTGTCTGCTATCTTTATGGTGACTGGGTATGGTTTTTTTGGGAAAAATCTACTAAATTTTATCCCGATATTTTTAGGCGTCCGTCTGTATTCGTATTTTATGAATGAACCATTGAAAAAATTTCTGTTGATTGCCTTGTATGGATCGTCGGTTTCTCCAATCGTCAGCTATTTTGCATTCAATGACTCACTACCGCCTTATTTTAGCTTGGTGATGGGGTACGGTATTGGAATTTTTACCGGTTTTTTGATGGTTCCCATGGCCTTATATTTTCAAGGACTATTTCAAAGCGTCAGTTTATACAGTGCTGGATTCACTTCAGGAATGTTGTGTACATTAGTCGCCGCTATCTGTCGGATGTTTGGCCTAACGATTGAGCTAAGAACATTGGTGTCGCAAGAACAGCAGCCGCGTTTGATTCTCATGATGCTGGTTTTAGGAAGTGTGTTCGTAGGCTATGGGTCGCTGATGGCAATCAAGAAAAAACGATTGAATATGCGAGCGATTTGGTCTCATAGTGGCAAAATCGAACGAGATATCTTACGTGATACCGGCGTTTATAATACGATGATCAACATGGGATTGATGACGTTTTTGCTTGTGGCATATGTCGTCAGTATTGGTGCGGTTTTAAATGGACCAGTTATCGGTGCGATCTTTTGCGTCATCGGCTTTTCTGCTTGTGGCTCTCATGTCTTTAACTCGCTGCCTTTATTGGCAGGGGTGACGATTGCCAATCTATTGAGCGTATACACCATCAACGAGACGGTTACAGTCACGTCAGCGATTTTTGCGATGATGCTCTGTGCAGTAACAAATGCCTATGGCTGGAAAGGCGGCTTGGTGGTCGGTTTTGTGCACGCCTCAATGGTACTGAATATTGATTTCTTACATGGAGGTTTGAATCTGTATAATAATGGTTTTTCTGGCGGGCTAGTCGCCATGATGATCATTCCCTTATTGGATCTCAGCAAACAGCTTTGGCAAAAATCAGCCGATCAGGCGCAAGCTACCAAGGATGAAAAACCACAAATGGACTTGAAAGCACAAGAAAGCGAGCAGCCATTGGTCCCATTGGATCAAACAGAAGGAAAACCTAAATTTTCCGAGCCTGTGAAGGTATTAAAACCCGTTGCCCAAAAGAAACACTATAGGGTAGGCGAGTGGGAGTAGAAAAACCGCCAATGTCATTTGTTACTTGTTTAACAAGCAGGGAGTACTTGTCTTTTCGTCGTTGGAAATAATGGGAAAATGAAAACCAACCAAGAACAAGCAAAGATTGGTTGTTCTTGGTTGGTTTTTATTCGTGTTCATTTCTAAAAAAACATCAACGATTGGCTTCTAAGATTTCTGCCTGTAGGCGTTGGGCAGTCGGCGTCATGGCTAGACCACCTTCAGCCGTTTCCTTGAAAATGCTAGGCATTTGTCGTCCTACTTGATACATCGCTAAGACCACTTCATCAGGTGGGATGACACTTTCGATTCCTGCTAATGCCATGTCGGCAGAGATAAAGGCCTGGGAAGATCCCAGGGCATTGCGCTTCACGCAGGGGACCTCGACTAAGCCCGCGACAGGGTCACAAATCAAGCCCATCATATTTTTTAAGGTGATCGCCACCGCTTGAGCCGCTTGGTGAGGGGTGCCACCTTTTGCACAAACCAAAGCCGCCGCTGCCATTGCGCTAGCAGAACCGATCTCTGCTTGACAACCGCCTTCGGCACCGGAAATCGAGGCATTGTTGGCAATCACCAGGCCAAAGGCGCCGGCTGTAAACAAAAAGTCGACTTGTTGCGCTCGAGTCAGTGCCAAACGCTCACGTACGGCCATCAATACACCAGAAACAACACCCGCACTACCGGCAGTCGGTGTTGCACAGATCAAGCCCATTTTCGCATTGACTTCGTTGACTGCAATGGCATTTTGGACCGCTTGTAGAATGGTTTCTCCGCTTAAAAAATCACCGGCAGCAAGGTAGTCGTTCATGCGAGTCGCATCGCCGCCGGTCAATCCCGTCACCGATTTTACACCAGCGACACCTTCAGCGACTGATTGTTCCATAACAACTAAATTCTTTTCCATGATTGCAAGGATTTGTTCGCGACTACGACCAGTATTTTCTGCTTCGATCGCAATCATCATCTCTGCAACGGAAGGATAATTTTTACTTTCTATTACTAACTCTTCTATTGTATAGAACATGTGCTTATCTCCTTTAATCAAAATACGCAGCGCTGTAAACGTGCGGCAAAACTTTGATTTGTTGCGCCAGCTGATCATTGCGCTGATCGACTTCGATGATCATGATTGCTTTATCACCGACAGCTTCTCTCGTAACGGTCATCGTACCGATATTGATTTGAGCCTCTGATAATAAATTGGTTACTTTCGCAATCATTCCCGGAACATCTTGATGGACGATCACATAAGTAGGGGTACCCAGTGTCAGAGAAATTTTGAAGCCGTTAAGCTCTGAGATTTGAATGTTGCCACCACCGATCGAGATGCCAGTGACAGATAGTTTGTGGCTACCTTTTGTCAAAATCATCTTGACCATATTCGGATGTTCCGCTTTTTCTTTTTTAGGGACGAATAAGACTTCGATCCCTTTCTCATAAGCGATTTTTAAAGAGTCCGCTAGGCGAGCATCATCTGGCTCCATGCCTAAGAGACCGCCAACTAACGCAATATCGGTTCCATGACCGCGATAGGTTTTAGCAAACGATTCATACAACAGGATATCTACACTGTCTGGCTGTTCGCCAAAAATACTGCGAACGATTTTTCCGATCCGGGCAGCACCGGCGGTATGAGAACTGCTGGGACCCACCATGATGGGTCCGATTATGTCAAATACACTGCGGTATTTTAATTGTTCCATTTTTTTCACCTCGATAGTAGTAAACGAATAGGGAAGAATTCCAGTAGTAGTGTAGCATAAAAAAATGAGAGAATGAAAAAAGCAGACCAAAAGCAAGTGATTTTTATTTCTTTTTTTAGCGATGGACTAACGAAAAGCGCTGGTGAGCATTTTTTCAAAAAAATCAGCTGAAAAACCTTGAATTATTCCATAAAGATGCTATAATATTCCAGTGTGCTTTCGTCACACGTTTTTTGTGTGTGCACATGAATCACCAAAGTGGGAGGAGAAATTTGGATCTCCAATTAACCACATCACGGACTCAAGGAGGTATGTCTCGTGGCAAAAAAAGTAGAAAAAATCGTTAAATTGCAAATTCCTGCAGGTAAAGCAACACCAGCTCCGCCGGTAGGTCCTGCGCTAGGTCAAGCGGGTATCAACATCATGGGATTCACTAAAGAATTCAATGCTCGTACAGCTGATCAAGCAGGTTTGATCATTCCAGTAGTGATCTCTGTATACGAAGACCGTTCATTTACGTTCGTTACAAAAACACCACCAGCAGCAGTATTGTTGAAAAAAGCAGCAAACGTTGAAAAAGGTTCAGGCGAACCAAACAAAACAAAAGTTGCAAAAGTTTCACGCGATCAAGTAAAAGAAATCGCTGAATTGAAAATGGAAGACCTAAACGCAGCTGACGTTGAAGCAGCAATGCGCATGGTTGAAGGAACTGCACGAAGCATGGGGATCACTGTAGAATAATTACAGCCCTAAGGAAGTAGCTTCTCAGTCGGCTTCATATTGAAAAATATGGGACACGTGGGAGGTTCTACCGTTATAACCACATCAAGGAGGAAACAAAATGGCTAAAAAAAGCAAAAAAATGCAAGAAGCATTGAAAAAAGTTGATGCTACAAAAGCTTATTCAGTTGAAGAAGCAGTAGCTTTGGCAAAAGAAACAAATATTGCAAAATTCGACGCAACGGTTGAAGTTGCTTACAAATTAAACGTAGACCCTAAAAAAGCGGATCAACAAATCCGTGGTGCGGTTGTATTACCAAACGGTACTGGTAAAACACAAACAGTTTTAGTTTTTGCTAAAGGCGATAAAGCCAAAGAAGCAGAAGCAGCTGGTGCTGATTTCGTTGGTGACGACGATATGGTTCAAAAAATCCAAGGTGGCTGGTTCGATTTTGACGTTGTTGTTGCAACGCCTGACATGATGGCTACTGTTGGTAAATTAGGTCGTGTATTAGGCCCTAAAGGTTTGATGCCTAACCCTAAAACTGGTACAGTAACAATGGACGTAACAAAAGCAGTTAACGAAGTAAAAGCTGGTAAAGTTACTTACCGTGTTGACAAAGCTGGGAACATCCACGTACCAATCGGAAAAGTTTCTTTTGAAGATGACAAATTGATTGAAAACTTCAAAACGATCCATGAAACATTGTTGAAAGCTAAGCCTTCAGCAGCAAAAGGGCAATACATGAAAAATATCTCAGTTACAACAACATTTGGTCCTGGGATCCATGTAGAACAAGCTTCTTTCTAATTTAATACAAAAATTCAAAACTTTTATTGACTTGACTACCTTATCTGTGGTAAGGTAGTCAAGGTTAAAAGTTTAACTGTACCGAAGACAGTAGGTGGCATTTGCCTTAATTTCCTACCGAGGACGTTTATTGAGAATCTTCAATAGTCCCTCTATGTCTACGGTGGCATAGAGTTTTTTTATTGTCCTTTATAGGACAAAGGAACAGTTTGTTTCGAAGAAACTCTTCCATCAAAATCAGGAGGTGAAATATAAATGAGTGAAGCAGCTATCGCTAAAAAATCCGCGATCGTTGATGAAGTGAGTGCAAAATTCTCTGCAGCCGCATCTGTAGTCGTTGTTGACTACCGTGGACTAACTGTTGATGAAGTAACTCGCTTACGTAAACAATTGCGTGATGCAAACGTTGAGATGAAAGTTATCAAAAACTCAATTCTTTCTCGTGCTGCTGAAAAAGCTGGTCTAGAAGGTTTAGGTGAAGTATTCACTGGCCCTACTGCCGTAGCATTCAGTAACGAAGACGTTGTTGCACCTGCAAAAATCATTAACGATTTCGCAAAAGACGCAAAAGCTTTAGAAATCAAAGGCGGTATCATCGAAGGCAAAGTTTCTTCATTGGAAGAAATTACTGCATTGGCGAAATTGCCAAACCGCGAAGGACTTCTTTCTATGTTGCTATCTGTGCTACAAGCACCTATCCGCAACGTGGCTTACGCTGTCAAAGCAGTGGCAGAAAAAGAAGAAGATGCAGCATAATTGCCGCATAATTTTTCAGTATTAAAAACTAAACTACTTACTTAAATGGAGGAAAACAAAATGGCATTGAACATTGAAAACATTGTCGAAGAGCTAAAAGGCGCGACAATCTTAGAATTAAACGATTTAATTAAAGCTATCGAAGAAGAATTTGGCGTATCTGCTGCAGCTCCTGTAGCTGTAGCTGGTGGAGCTGGCGATGCTGGTGCTGCTGAAGAACAAACTGAATTCACTGTAGAATTGACTGCAGCTGGCGATCAAAAAGTTAAAGTTATCAAAGCAGTTCGTGAAGCAACTGGCTTAGGCTTGAAAGAAGCGAAAGCAGTCGTTGACGGAGCTCCTTCAGCAGTTAAAGAAGGCATCTCTAAAGACGAAGCTGAAGCATTGAAAGCAGCTTTAGAAGAAGTTGGCGCTTCAGTAACAGTTAAATAATTTTTCTTAGTGTCAAATCTTTTCGTATGAAGGGGTTTGGCGCTTTTTTTGTTAGAGGCTGAGATTCCTAAAAAGTAATAAGCAGCGATCCTCGTTTTTTTATGAGCGAGGATCGCTGCTTATTTTTTTCGAAATTGTTGGAATAAGAACACGAAAATAAAAAAGAAAAATGCTTCCCACAACGTTGTGGTCCAACTAAAGCTGCGGTTAATACCAAAAACGAGATTACCAATATTGGAAACCACCAAATACAAGGCTGTTGCTAGCAAAGAATAGCCGAATCGTTTGCCCATCATTACGCCTCCCTTTGCTATGATTGTAACAAGTCAAAAGAGTTGTGGCAATCAATTCTGATGCAGTGATGATAAATTGATCGATAGAAAGAGAAAAACCGAACGGTCCGTAGTGATCGTTCGGTTGAAGAGGATGTAGCCCGGTTCGCTTAATCCAATGGAACATCAAAGATCCAACCGGTTGGTGCCGAAATATCGCCGAATTGAATGCCGGTCAATTCGTGATACAATGCCTTTGTTTGTGGACCAACTTCCGTTTCGCTATAGAACACATGGAAATCCTCGCCGTTTTGGATCCCGCCGATCGGGGAAATAACAGCAGCTGTTCCGCAGGCACCCGCTTCGACAAAACGATCCAGCTCATTGAGATAAACATCACCTTCCACAGGGGTCAATCCTAATGAATGTTGCGCTAGATGCAGCAATGAATATTTTGTGATACTTGGTAAAATAGAAGGAGATTTTGGTGTCACAAATTCATTAGCAGCCGTGATCCCGAAAAAGTTGGCAGAACCGACTTCTTCGATTTTGGTATGCGTTTCTGGATCAAGGTAGATGCAATCGGAAAATTTCCGTTGATGGGCTTCGTATCCAGGTAACAAACTCGCCGCATAATTTCCACCAACTTTGGCTGCGCCAGTACCATTTGGTGCCGCGCGATCATAATCAGAAACAATGAAATTGGTTGGTGTCAATCCGCCCTTAAAGTAAGGTCCGACCGGCATACAAAAAACCGTAAAAATATACTCTGGTGCTGGGCTGACACCGATATTTTCTCCGACGCCAATCAATAGAGGACGAATATACAAGGTGGCGCCGCTGCCATAAGGCGGAACATATTCCTGATTTGCTTTTACTACTTGTTTTACCGCATCTAAGAAAAAGGCCTCAGGAACCTCTGGCATACGCAGGCGATAGGCACTGCGGTTCATCCGTTTGCTATTTTCGTCTGGACGGAACAAATTGATGCCGCCATCTTTTCTTCGGTAGGCTTTTAGTCCTTCAAAACATTGCTGTCCATAATGAAGAGCGGTTGATCCCTCGTGGATATGCAGATAATTATCCTCGGTAAGTTCGCCTTCATTCCAAGAACCGTCTTTCCATGTTGCCAAAAAACGCCATGGCGTTTTGATATAAGAAAACCCTAAATTTGACCAATCGATTGTCATTCGTTCACACCCTTTTTTAATTTTTCTAAGTATAGCACTTCAGAAAAGAAATGTCATTATTTTCTGAAAATTCTTCTGTAAGAATATTTGGTGACAGTGACGTGTAAAGAAAGGGGAACCGATCTTTGCTTGTACGAGTTCCCCAGATTGTTTTTCTACAAGTTCTGTGCTTCAATGAGAGTATAAAAAAACAAAAAAGGGGGAACGTTTGTGATTGAGGAAGTGTTGACGGACAGTCTGGGGATCGCTGCTGCGTATCGACGATTGAAACCAATCATGATCCATACACCACTTGCACCAAGTAATATTTTAGGCAAAGAAAAAGAGGGCACGATATTTTTGAAATTAGAAAATCTACAGCGTACCGGCTCCTTTAAAGCGCGGGGGGCGTATAACAAACTCGCGTCATTGACTGATGCAGAAAAACTTCGCGGTGTCATTGCCTGTTCTGCAGGAAATCATGCGCAAGGTGTTGCTCTCGCCGGATCGTTACTGGGGATCAATGTCCGAATCTTTATGCCATTAACGGCTGCCAAAACAAAAATAGAGGCGACAAGAAGTTATGGCGCACAAGTCGTTTTAGCAGGAGAGACGTTTGATGAAACCAAACAACTGACACTAGACGCCATGAAAGATAGTGGCGAAGTATTTGTCTCTCCCTTTGATGATCGTGCAGTAATGGAGGGGCAAGGAACGATTGCGATCGAACTGTTGGAGGATCTTCCAGATGTTGATAATGTCATTATTCCCATCGGCGGTGGTGGGTTGATTGCTGGGATTGCTTTAGCCTTAAAAGAACTTCGTCCAGAAGTCAAAATCATCGGCGTTCAATCCTATGGCGTTTATGGCATGATCGCCTCACTTTGGCAGCAAAAGCTAGTAGCCAATCGCCGCAGTAGAACGATCGCCGATGGCTGTGATGTTGCTTTGGCAGGGGAACTGACCTATGATGTTTTAAAGACCCGTATCGATGAAACGGTCTTAGTTGAAGAATCCGATATCGAACAAGCGATCCATTACTTAGCATTGAGGGAAAAAGTCATCGCAGAAGGGGCTGGTGCATTAAGTACGGCGGCGATTTTAAGCGGACAGATCGATCATTTGCTTCGAGGAAAGAAAACTGTGGCATTGGTCTCCGGCGGCAATATTGATTTCTCTGTGTTTAAGGAAATCATCTGAGTGCAACAAGCCTTCCAAAAAAGAAAGAAGAGACCTGATTAGACATTCTCCTAATTGGGTCTCTTCTTTTAAATTAAAAGCAGGCGCTCAGATGATTACTTTGGGAGAGAAAGTATTGTTTCGATCCACTGTCCAAAGGTTGTTACATATTTCAACGGTCCGATCAATGTAAATCGTGCCATCGTTGGGTTGATTTTTTCAAAGTAAAAACGCCGACTTTCCCCTGAGTAAAGTGCATTGAACTCATCAATAACGATTTTTTTTTGCTGTTGTAGCAATTCCTCTGATTCAATAAAGAAATCAATGGCAAGTAAGCTTTCGGGTATCTGTTTTTCTGAACGTATTGAAGCAAAAGAAAGCAGGGGATCTTCAAATGGTTCGCCCATCAACGAAGCCACATCTTTGTAAGAAAAGCGCCACTGCCCGCCAATTTTTGTCCCTTTAAGTTGGTTGGTCTTTTGATAATTTCGGATGGTTCGAGTCGTTACGCCCAGTTTTTCAGCGACTTCTTCAACGGTATAATAATCTTTCATCGGTTCCTCCTACAAAGCGATTGTACGATCACAAAAGCGTTGCTCCTCTTTCTTATGACTAGTATAGATGATAATGCGTTTTTCTGCATGTTTTTTTAAATACTTCATAATCTTTTCGGCAGCTTCATCATCAAGGCTGCTGGTAGCTTCGTCTAAAAGAATGATTTCGGCATCACTTAATAATATGCGAGCTAGAGCGATTCTTTGCTTTTCTCCTCCAGACAAGTCGGCACCATTTTCCGTAAGCCTGCTAGTCCATGAGCGCTGTTGAAAAATGGGCGCTAAAATACCAGAGGTTTCGATAATTATTTTTTCTTCTCTCGTCATTTTTCTTCCCCATACAAGATTTTCTTCAATTGTCCGAGAGAGAATCGTAGGGTCTTGAGCAAGGTAGAGGGTTTTATCTGTTTCAGGGTTTCTTGGCTTGATGCGTTTACTCTTCGTTGAAAGCGAAATTCCTTCTGATGGATAAAGGCCAGCAATTGCCTTTAAAAACGTTGATTTTCCTTTTCCTGAAGCGCCAGCCAAGTAAATATGTTCACCAGGTTTCAAGGTTTCTTCAATGGGAAAGGAAAAGCTGTGGTTGCCAATGGATACGACAGGGTGGTCGAAAGTAAGACTCAGAGTAGCTTCACACGTTTGGTTCCAGCGGTCATCGGGAGCAGCCAATTCTTCGTTAACAAAACGTTGATTGGTCCTCAGAGTAGCTGTATCAAGATTGATTTTCGTTAAACCACTTAATGCAGAAAAGTAAATGGGTAATAGCACGCCAATCAAAATCAACGCAGAGGTTGGCAGTTCATCTTGTAATATTCCTTGAATCATAAACAAATAGACGCCGATCTGGGCGATCTGATTGATCGCATTAAGGACTAAACTAGTCGTTTGGGCAAAAGTATTGGTGTTTGCTAATGTTTGATACATCGATGTCAATTGAGAGGAAAACAGCTGCTCAAGAACAGCGTCACTCCATTGCTTCATTGTATCAATATGGGACAATGTTGTTAACATTTCCTTATTGCTAAGAGCAAATGCTTCTTGCATATTTTTCATCTTAATACTCAACTGTTGATTGATCCATCGAAACCCAAAAACATTGATGGGAAATAGCGATAGTAAAATGAAACCCAGTAAATAATGCAATTGGAAACACAAAAAAAGTGGGATCAGCAATAAGAAAAAGCAGCGAATGGATTCGCTAAAACTACCGCAAATAAACAAGTATAAGGAATCAACAACGCCAAAGATGCGGTTTAATAGATAAGTGGGCTCCTTTTCAGAGAGTTCTACATAACTCTTCCTTTTCATTTTTTTTAACAATTCTAAGAGATGGCGAACATTCATCGAAGCTGCATAGCGCTCTTTCATCAAAATCAATAAGAATTGCGCGCAATAAGTGATACTTAATATGAACGCTAATAAGCCGACGAGATGATCAAAGCGCAGTGCGTGATCTTCTTGTAGAAGCAAAGGGAAAGCGAGGTTTGTCAGGACAGTCAAAAAAACTAGCAAACTACTCAAACTGATAAAAAGTTTATTGTTTCTAATAATTTCAAACATAAAATCAACTCATTTCCTATATTTTCCTAAATGGTAGATGTTTTTATGAAAATTGTCAACAAAAAAAGAGTTCCTGATTAAAGGAACTCTTGAAAAATCAAAAGCTGCGTCCGCCGCCGCCGAATGTTCCGCCACCAGAAGAGTGGGTCGTACTGCCACCGCCGCCGCCAGAAAAACCGCCACCACCGCCTCCACCATTATTCGAAGGACGGGGGATGCGTCTGGTTGTGACAAAGGAATTGACTAAGCGATCTTCTTTTTGGGTCAGATCAATACTTGATTTTTCTAGATAGTTAAATTTGTAGCCGCCCATTTTTAATTGGTAACGGGATTTAACAATGATGAAAAAAGCGATACTGATCACTGCCGCGATCGCTAAGCAAATAGCAATTTCTAGTGGCGTTATCACTTTGTAATAAGTAATTTTTCCGGTATCACGATCGATACGATAATGATCGGCAGGAACACCTGCTTCCACAAAACCCTCTGCTTTTTGCAGATAGACCAATGCAGCTTGATAATAATTTCCCTCTGCCATCTGGTCAAATACCGCATCAAGTAGCTTATCTAGACGTGAATCGGTAAGATAATCGATCATATTTCCGGAAGTCGAAACGTGAAATTTCCGTTGCGCCATATCGATCACCAATGCCGAACCGTTGTTGTCGTTGCCGATCCGTCTTGAAAGATATCGATCAGTGTACAACTCGATATCTCCCGTATTGCTGTTCGTTGTTTGAATAAAAACTTCGCCTTTGATCTTTGCATTCAGCGCTTCTGCTTCTTCGTTCAACTGCTGGATCTCTTGTTCGGTAAAGAGTCCAGCGTGGTCTGCGACTGTCTCTTCGGCTGCGAAGGCGGGCAGGGCGGTTAAGAAAAAGCCAACCAGCAGTAACAACAAATAAGATAGTTTTTTCATAAGAAATACGCTCCAATCAATGCGAGGATGGTCGTTGCCACGAAAATTGCGCCACTGACGATTCCCAAGCGCTTGTAACTAATCGGTAAAACACCGCTGACTTTTCCGGTTTGCCCATTCATCGCATAATAAAAGGCACTCTTGTTTTCATCATCGGCTCGATAGGTCACTAGCCATACAGGAAGCAAAACGTAGTTGTTTTCTTCTTTTGTTAGATTGATGGAACGATTGTTGCGTTTAAAACTAGTATAGCCATTGACGGTACCTGCTAGCAGATTTTCAGCATAACCCGATAATTCGTTTTTGACTTCGTCAGAAAGATCAATGTATTCAATGTCTCTTTTTTCTGCTTGGAAGCCGGCTAAATACTGACTGCGAAAATTAACAGCTTTTTCAAGGGGAAACGGCTGAACGCCAGTCACCATTTTTTGCTGAACGTTTTTTGACAGCGCATGCTTGAGCAATTCATTCACCTTGATTTTTCCTCGTCGCAAGACATCGTATTGTTTGTGCTCAGTATATTCAATATCACCAACGCGCCAAATACGCAAAGAGGTACCCATACCTGAAAGCGAGCCATTCATCTCAGCATCGACGACCCAATAAGGGAAGTACACACCAGTCAATTTCTCTACTTGTGCTTGATCGAAGAAATCCCGTGGCACAAATTTTTTCTTTTGCGCCCATTCTAAGAATTTCGCAGTTGCTTCTTCCTTTTCGATGGCAAAAGGGAGGACTTTGTTAGGTAAAAATTCTCCTGAAAGCCGTCCTGACAAGACGACAGGATTGTGGCAAAAGTAGCAGTAGGTTGCGGCCGTCGTTGCATCCGTCACGATTTCTGCACCGCAGCTGGGGCAGGTAAAAAGGTCCATCTGCCCCGCTTGTGCATCGGCTTGCTCTCTAACTTCTTCTTGAAGGGACGGTTCGGCTTCGGTCGTTACAGAAGGATCTGAGACAGGAGTATCGGCCATCTGCGCTTCTTTTTGCTTTTCTTCGAAGGCAGTGACTTCGTCTTCAGTAAAAATACTCAGACAAAATGGACAATGAAATTTTTGATCACCAGGTTCAAAGGTTAAAGCGCCCCCACAATTGGGGCACTTATGTGTGATAACATCCATCAGCAATCCTCCTCAATTAGTCTACTGGGACACCTTTGAAAGGTTTGCCACAATTCGGACAGAATTTTGGAATGCCGTTGGCTAAATCGATCACTTCACCACAATCGCTGCATTTCATTTTCAGGCTTGGTCCATCGCTCGTTGGTTTTGGCGTCCCGCAATTGCTGCAGAATTTACCAGTATTAGAGGTGCCGCATTGTGGACAGTCCCAATGATCTGCGTTGTTTTGTGCAGAAGCCTGTTGCTGCATTTGCTGTTGGTTGTTTTGTGACGCTTGGTTCAAATAACCGCCACCAGCGTTCATCCCCATGCCCATGCCAACAAACCCAGTCGTAGCCCCAGCGGCATTGCTACCGGCAGATTCCATACCACGAGCAACCGAACCTTGAACATAGCCTTCACGAATCGAAGGGTCGCCTAACATTGCCCCTTGGTTCCGCATGTTGATCAGTTTTACGGAATCATCCGTATAAGAGATGCTTGCGACGGCAACAGAAACGATTTCCATGCCGCGGAGTTCTCGCCAGCTGTCATCAAGAACCGTTCCCATATATTTGCTTAATTCCATGCTCTTAGATGGAACGTAAGAAATTCGTTCGCCATCAGCGGACATTTTGTTGATCGCGGTTTGTAGGGCGGTCAAAAATTCAGCTAAGTACTGCTCATTGATGTCGTTGATATCGACTTGACTTTTGTTTTTTGGGATCGCATTCGTATAGAACAAAATTGGATCGGTAATTCGTAAGGAATAGTTTCCGTGCGCCCGTAAGAATAGTTCTGCGTTATAAAAGTTGTCAAAATAGTTCAAAGGCGATGAAGTACCGAAGCGAATTCCTTTGATTTCTTGAAGATTGATATAAAAAACTTGTTGTTTTTGTGGTGTAACGCCGCCAAACTTAAAGCGGTCGAAGGTTTCAGAAATCGCATCTTTCAGTGAACCGTTCAACATCGAAGGCGCTAATTCATTTTTGACGGTATAGTAGCCTTCTTCAGCGGTATAATCGATGATTCGCCCGCCATCAACCAATAACATCATCATATTCGGATAGACATGGATCACTGACCCATCAGTGATGACATCTTCCGTGCCTTTTCTGTTAGAACCGCGTTTGTCATTACGCCGCACTTTGACACCTTTTGTCATTACTGTCGAATCGCTCATATTGTCAGGCTCGATCACCTCTAGCCATTGATCTGCTAATCCGCCGCCAATTGCGCTTGTTGCCGCTTTGATAATACCCATTTTCAGTCCTCCTTTAAATTGTTTTCATCACAATAGATGAACGTAGATTCATTATACCATAGGAGGTGAGATATACGTTATCAGTCTAAAGTTGGAGAAGAGGAATGGTCTTTTTTCTTGAAAATAGGGAGGAATAAAAGGATATAGTGAGTGAAAGCGCGCGGAATGGCTCTTCGAATTAAATTTCCATTTCTTTTGAGATTCCACCACGCAAACGGTGGTTTTTTTAGCTGATATTACGTATAATAGAAGGTAGCGAATTTTGAAATGAGTGTGGAAAACTATGGCCTATCAAGCATTATATCGTGTTTGGCGTTCTCAGCGTTTTGATGATGTTGTCGGACAAAAAGCAATTACCCAAACCTTAAAAAATGCAATCGATCAAAATCAAATCTCGCATGCTTACTTGTTTACGGGCCCTCGAGGAACCGGGAAAACAAGTGCAGCGAAAATTTTTGCCAAAGCCATCAATTGTCCGAACCAAGTCAATGGCGAGCCTTGCAATGAGTGTGACATGTGTCGCTCAATCACAGCTGGAACGCAAGAAGACGTGATCGAAATCGATGCGGCAAGTAACAACGGTGTAGAAGAAATTCGCTTTATTCGTGATCGTGCGAACTATGCACCGACCCAAGCAGAATACAAAGTTTATATCATTGATGAAGTGCACATGCTGTCAACAGGCGCATTTAATGCATTACTAAAAACATTGGAAGAACCACGGAAAAATGTTGTCTTTATTTTGGCAACAACAGAGCCCCATAAGATTCCAGCAACGATTATTTCCCGAACCCAACGATTTGATTTCAAACGGATCAATACGCAAGACATCGTGGGTCATTTGGAAACGGTCCTTACTACTAGCGAGATCAATTACGAAGCAGAAGCTTTACAGATCATTGCGCGAGCCGCAGAAGGCGGTATGCGGGATGCCTTGAGTATCACCGACCAGGCGATCGCTTTTAGTGATGGAACCGTAACGACCCAAGATGCTTTAGAAGTGACGGGCAGCTTGTCCTATGAAATGATGGACCGTCTGATGCAGGCTTGTGGGGAAAAAGAAGTTGCCGATGCGTTAGCGACCTTGCGGGAGTTATTAGCCTCTGGTAAAGAAGCCCGCCGTTTATTGGAAAACTTGTTGGTTTATTGTCGAGACTTGCTGATGTATCAACAAGCGCCGCAGCTGCTATCTGAAAAGTCTCTGCAGTTGACTGAAGCGTTTCAAACACTGGCAAAAATTACCCCGCCATCAAAAATCTATCACTGGATCACGGTCTTAAACGATACGCAAAATGAAGTACGATTTACGAACAATCCTACGATCTATTTGGAAGTGGCTGTGGTCAAATTAGCCAATGATCCAGAAAGTGCTGCTGTTGCCAGCAATTCAGCTGACAATAGTCAAGAAGTGGCGCAGTTACGTCAAGCACTGCAAAAACTTCAGGCAGAGGTGCAACGACTGCAAGAGAATCGACCGACAGGTGCCGTTGCTGAAACCACCGCGCCAGTGAAGAAAACCAAGGCGACCACTACGTTCCGTTTACCAAAGGAACGCGTGTTCCAAGTACTGAAAAGTGCAACGAAGAAAGACTTGGCAAATGTTCGTAATGTTTGGGACGATCTTTTGATGTCTCTTTCCGTGACGCAAAGAGCTATGCTGCACTCCAGTGAAGCAAAAGCTGCCAGCGAATCGGGCGTCGTGATCGCTTTTGACTATGAGATCTTATGTCAGCGAGCAAGTAACGACCAAGAGTTTCAATTGATGATCCATAATCAATTGTCCCGTATGATCAAAGACTACGCCCCACAGGCTGTCTTTATTACAAAAGAAAGTTGGCCGACGCTACGACAAGAGTTTTTGGCTGGCGGTCAAGCAACGGAAGAGTCAGAAATTGAAGTAGAGCAAGAAGAGACCGAAGCCGCTCCTGTCGAACCAGAAAATGACGACTTAGTAACAAAAGCGCAAGAGTTATTTGGTGAATTAACCAGCATTGAAGAAAATTAATGAATATGGAGTGATGAATAATGATGCGAGGCATGGGAAATATGCAAGGCATGATGAAACAAATGCAAAAAATGCAAAAAGAAATGATGAAAGAACAAGAAGCACTAAACAGCAAAGAATTTATCGGCGAATCGACAAATGGCTATGTCAAAGCGACCTTTACTGGCGATAAGATGTTACAAGACATTGCTATCAATGAAGCAATCGTTGATGCTGACGATGTGGAAATGCTGCAAGATATGATCATTTTAGCCATCAATGACGGATTAAAGAAAATTGAAAAAGAATCGGAACAAACAATGGGCAAATATACAAGAAACATTCCGGGTCTATAAAAGGAGAAATGACGGTGCAATATCCTGAACCGATCGCCCGATTGATCGACAGTTACATGAAACTGCCGGGAATTGGACAAAAAACCGCAACACGTTTGGCATTTTATACGATTGATATGAAAGAAGAAGTCGTCAATGAGTTTGCTAAATCGTTGCTTAGTGTTAAACGAGATTTGCACTTTTGCAGTATTTGCGGAAATATAACGGAAGAAGATCCTTGTGAAATCTGCAGTGATCCCACAAGAGACAAAGAAACGATTTTAGTAGTTGAAGAACCTAAAGATGTCATGGCATTAGAAAAAGTCCGCGAGTATCATGGACTTTATCATGTACTGCATGGCGTGTTATCCCCGATGGAAGGGACAGGTCCAGAAGATATCAACATTGCATCCCTGATACAGCGGCTGCATGATGATCAGGTCAAAGAAGTGATCATTGCGACCAATGCGACCACGGAAGGCGAAGCGACGGCGATGTATATGTCGCGTTTGATCAAGCCTGCCGGTATTAAAGTCACGCGTTTGGCTCATGGCTTATCTGTGGGCAGCGATATTGAATACGCGGATGAAGTGACCTTGCTAAAAGCAGTAGAAGGTCGCCGAGAATTATAAAGATATTGGAGGCAATTAGGGTGAATGGATTGTTTATAACCATCGAAGGACCGGATGGTGCTGGAAAAACCAGTGTGATCGAAGAATTGTATCCTCGGTTACAGCTTGAAGCAACAAGAAAAATCGTTAAAACAAGAGAACCTGGCGGAGTTAAAATCGCTGAAAAAATTCGTAAAATTATTTTAGATCCGCGAAATGAAGAAATGGATGAGCGGACCGAAGCCTTACTTTATGCAGCGGCACGCCGCCAACACTTGATTGAGGTTGTCCTACCGGCATTGAACGCCGGACACATCGTGATCTGTGACCGCTTTGTTGACAGTTCGCTTGCCTATCAAGGAGCTGGACGTCGCATCGGGATTCCTGAGATCGCACGGATCAACGAGTTTGCGACGGAAGGAACGACCCCTGATTTTACCTTGTATCTAGATGTTGACTCTGATACTGGCTTGCGTCGCATCCAAGAAAATCGTGCACATCAATATGACCGACTAGATTCGGAAGGATTGGAGTTTCATCAACGGGTTCGTCATGCGTATCTAAAGCTAGCGGAAGAAAATCCTGTACGCATTCATAAGATTGATGCTAGAATGGGGTTACAAGAAGTTGTTGAATCCAGCTATTCGGCAATCGTTGAATCGTATCCTGCTTACTTCAAATCAATCTAGGGTAGGTTGGATAACACAAAGGAGATGGTCCCATGAAATTAATTATGGCAATCGTACAAGACAAAGACAGTAATCGTTTGGCAAATGAGTTTATTGATGCCAATATCCGTGCTACAAAATTGTCATCAACGGGTGGTTTTTTAAAGGCTGGTAATAGTACGTTTATCATTGGTATTGAAGATGACCGTGTGCAAGATGCGTTAGAATTGATTAAAAAAACCTGTCAATCAAGAAAGCAATATGTCTCGACACCGATGTCACTAGATATATCCTTAGATGGTCAAGTTCCTTATCCAGTCGAAGTCGAAGTCGGTGGCGCCACCGTATTCGTGCTGCCAGTTGACGGATTCCATCAATATTAAAAAAGGAGCATTTCATGGAGGAGTTATTTCTACAAGAATACCAGCCTCTTGTTTTTGCCCAACTAAAAAAAAGTATCAAGCATGGGCGCATTGCTCATGCTTATCTTTTTGAAGGGGACAAGGGGACTGGCAAGCATGAACTAAGTCTATGGCTCGCAAAACGCCTTTTTTGTGCCAATGTACAAGAAGAAGCGCCATGTGGTGCATGCAGCAATTGTCTACGGATCGCCCAAGGAGAGCATCCTGACGTTATCCAAATTGAACCTGATGGACAGATGATCAAAGTCGACCAGATTCGACAGCTGCAAGAGGAGTTCTCAAAAAGCGGCTTTGAAAGCCGTTTGAAAATCTTTATTTTGTCTCAAGCTGACAAAATGAACAACAGCGCTGCCAACAGTTTACTAAAGTTTTTAGAAGAACCAGTGGGAAACTTTCTGGCGATCTTAGAAACGGAGAGCCTTGGTCGTATTTTGCCAACCATCCAGTCTCGCTGTCAGATCATTCATTTCTCTCCTTTGTCAAAAGAAAAACTGCAAGAAAAGTTACAAGAAGAGGGACTTTCTAAAGAGACAAGCCGACTTCTAAGCCACTTGACCAATAGTTATCATAAAGCAGTTGAAATCTCGCAAGATGAATGGTTTAATGAAACTAAGGATGCTGTTAAGCGTTGGGTGAATTACCTTTTGAAGAAAGACCCGCAAGCATTTATTTTTGTTCAGAAAAAATTATTGGGTCTAGCAAAAGAAAAAAATCAGCAATCAGAAATCTTTTTGCTCTTGTTATTTTACTTTCAAGAGGAGCGGGATCGATTGTTGGGGCAAGGTTTATGGGGAAAAGAGATCAATCGTGCCATTGAAGCCGCATTGCAAGCACAAAAAAAGTTGCAAGCCAATGTGTCTTTCCAAGGTGTGGCAGAACAATTTTCCGTGAAAATCATCTATGGATAAAACGCAGCAGCCGGAAAAGGAGACCAGAGATGATCGAAGTTGTCGGAGTGCGTTATCATGACGTAGGCCAGATTTATTTTTACACACCGAAAAAACAGACCTATACTATAAATGACCAAGTCATCGTGGAATCACAAGATGCTAAATGTCTTGCCACAGTCGTCACCAAAAGCAGAGAAATGAATGAGAGCGATTTGCCTCAGGTAGTCAAACCTATCTTACGTCGGGCGACGAAGAAAGATTTGGAACAGGCAGCAGCCAATCAAAAGGCGGCAGATGAAGCGTTAAAAATTGGAAAAGAAAAAATCCGCGCACATCAGTTGCCAATGAAATTGATTCGAGTAGCCTATACCTTTGAGCGGACAAAACTGATTTTTTCGTTTACTGCAGAAAGCCGTGTTGACTTTCGCGAATTAGTCAAAGACTTGGCAAGTGAATTTCATACCCGGATTGAACTGCGCCAAATCGGTGTCAGGGATGAAGCGAAGGCGCTAGGCGGAGTTGGGCCATGTGGTCGCAAACTATGCTGTGCGACGTTTTTAGGGGATTTTATCCCTGTATCCATCAAGATGGCTAAAGATCAAGGACTTTCCTTGAATCCTGCGAAAATCTCAGGATTATGCGGTCGTTTGATGTGCTGTCTTAAGTATGAAAGTGAAGAATATGAGCGGGCGAAAAAAGAATTGCCGGATCGCGGCAAGGAAGTTGAAACGCCAGATGGCAAAGGACGTGTGGTTGGGCTGGATCTGTTGAGCCGAGTGATCAAAGTCCGTTTGCATGATCGGCAAACACCAATCGAATATGATTATGAAGAACTAGTGACAAAATAAGTAGGTGACCATAATGAGCATGGACAAACGATCAATATATGACGGATTGAATCAGTTAGAATCGGAGTTGCAAAATTCCTTAAATAATCTAGCGGAAATGAAGCAGTCTTTGCAAGAAATCGTCGAAAAAAATACGACATTAGAATTGGAAAATCAACGCTTACGTGAACACATTCGTGAGTTGAACCAAGTGGCAGATGCACCCGCTGAATCGGTCAAACAAGAACTTTCTAAATCACGAATGAATTTAGAAAAGATTTACGAAGAAGGATTTCATGTTTGTTATGACTTATACGGTTCTCGCAGAGAACATGATGAACCTTGTGCATTTTGTCTAGAAGTGATCTATCGTGAAAGCGGCAAATAACTGACTGACAGTCTAATAGGTTCGTTAGAAAAAAGATCAGTTTCCACTGGTCTTTTTTTCGAAAGGAGCAGTACATGCAAAAGCAACAAAGTTATAAACAAGACTCTGGAAAACTGTATCTTGTTCCGACACCGATCGGGAACTTGGAAGATATGACGGTCCGCTGTGTCAAAATTTTAAAAGAAGCGGACCTGATCGCAAGTGAAGATACTCGCAATACCCAGAAATTGTTGAATCATTTTGAGATCTCGACGCCGCAAAAAAGCTTACATGAACACAATTATAAAGAGCGAGTTCCGCAGTTGGTAGAACAGCTGCAGATGGGCAAGACCATTGCCCAATGCAGCGATGCTGGTATGCCCTCCATCAGTGATCCGGGGCATGAATTAGTCAAGGCCTGTCTAGCTGAAGGAATCGCGGTGATTGCGCTTCCGGGACCTACGGCAGGTTTGACAGCGTTGATTGCTTCAGGTTTATCGCCGCAACCAAATCTCTTTTATGGCTTTTTACCTCGTAAGAAAAAAGAACAAAAACAAGCCTTGAGTGAATTAGTGACCCAGAAAGCAACGATGATTTTTTATGAGTCACCCTATCGAATCGCCGCGACGATTGAAACAATGCTAGAGGTATTTGGTGAACGTCAGGCAGTCATTTGCCGAGAATTGACAAAAATCCATGAAGAATACTTGCGAGGGACCTTTTCTGAATTGATCGACTATTTAGAGCAGCAGCCAATCAAAGGAGAATGCTGTCTGTTGGTGGAAGGCTCTTCTGAAATACATGAAATTGTTTATGAAGGAAGTTACGCAGAACAAGTAGCTGCCTTGATGGAAGAGGCCGAAATGTCCTCAAAAGAAGCAATCAAAGAAGTGGCTAAACGTAATCAAGTAAAGAAACAGCTTGTCTATCAAGCGTATCACCAAATAGAAGAGTAATCATACCGAGACTTCTCTCGGTATTTTTTTTGTTCACACGCTTACTTATGTGATATTACCTAACATATAAAGTCAGCTATTTTCAGAAAATTCATGTTTTTCTCAGAAAAATCTAGATTATTCGAAAATATGGTGTTAGGATAGCTAACATATAGAAAGGGAGGCGTGTAAAATGGATACAGGGAATATTGCATTTATTTTAATTTGTAGCGGTATGGTTTTTCTAATGACTCCAGCATTGGCATTTTTTTATGGAGGATTGGAACGACGCAAAAACATCCTCAATACCATGATGATGGTGATTTGTACGATGGGCTTGGCGTCCGTCCTCTGGGTCGCTCTAGGGTATACATTATCCTTTAGCGGGACAGGATCATTTATTGGCAATTTAGACAAAGTCTTTTTCAATCATGTTTCGATGTCAGAAGGAGAGGGAATTCCAGAAGGGTTGTTTGCTGCCTTTCAAATGATGTTTGCTTTGATCACAACGGCGATTATCACTGGATCAGTCGTTGGAAGAATGCGGTTCTCTGCTATTTTTCTATTTATTGGCTTCTGGCTGGTTTTTGTGTATTTTCCAATGGCGCATATGGTGTGGGGCGGTGGCTTCTTAGATGCGATCGGCTCGATCGACTTTGCAGGAGGCAATGTCGTTCACATCAGTTCGGGAATCAGTGGGCTAGTCTTAGCGATCGTTGTCGGTAAGCGACGAGAATTTCATCAAACCGAATATCGTCCTCATAATATTCCCTTTGTTGTACTAGGTGCCGGTCTTTTATGGTTTGGCTGGTTTGGCTTTAATGCTGGCTCTGCGTTAGCAGCTGATGGTCTAGCGATCCACGCCCTAATGACCACGAATACAGCAGCAGCCAGTGCGATGCTTTCTTGGATGCTGATCGAAAAAATCGTCGTGGGAAAACCGACAATCGTCGGTGCTTGTACAGGTGCAGTGGTGGGCTTAGTTGCCATCACACCAGGGGCGGGGTTTGTCTCCCTTTGGTCTTCCTTTATCATTGGCGCTTTAGTCAGTCCGTTTTGTTACTTCTTTATTTCCGTCATCAAACATCGATTAGGGTTAGATGATGCATTGGATGCCTTTGGTTGTCACGGGGTAGGCGGAATCTTCGGTGGTTTGATGACCGGGATCTTTGCCGATCCCGCTGTTGGCGGACATTCAGGATTGCTTTATGGCGGTGTTGATCTTTTTATCGCACAAGCCGAAAGTATCGTATTTACGATTTTGTTCGCTGGTATCCTATCCTTTGTCATAATTACCTTGATCAAATGGGTGATGCCGATTCGCGTATCTCAGCAAGAAGAAGCGGTGGGGATGGATCGGATCGAACATGATGAAACGGCCTATCCTACCTTTATGGGGTTAGATTCTTAAGAGTGGAGGAGCAGTCATGAAAAAAGTTGAAGCGATTATTCGCCAAGAAAAATTAGAGGAGCTAAAAGCCGCTTTGGATCAATCGGATCTGATCAGTGGGATGACGGTCAGTCAAGTTCTCGGGTGTGGCAATCAAAAAGGGTTAAAAGAGTTTATTCGTGGCCAAGAAGTGATCACGACTCTTTTACCGAAAGTAAATGTCCGCTTTGTTTTGGCAGATGAAAAAGTCGATGCCGTGATTGAGCTGATTGTATCGATCTGTCGGACAGATGAAGTCGGTGATGGCAAAATATTCGTCTACCCTTTGGAAGAAGCGATTCGGATTCGCACCAATGAACGAGGAGAAGCTGCCTTATAGCAGAACTTCTTGGGTCATGAACCGTGCAGCAAAAGTAGCGAACGTATAGGGAAGGGCCAATGAAAATTGGTCCTTTTTGCGTCTTTGTCTTGATTCCTTGCTTGATAGGGAACTTCTGTTCGTTTATAATAAGAAGCGAGGTGAGCAACGATGTCGGAACTGCAATTTCCCTTAAAAAATGATACGAGCCGCAAAATTATTCATATTGATATGGATGCTTTTTTTGCTTCGGTGGAAGAACGGGATGATCCTGAGCTGGCCAAGCATCCCCTTGTCATTGCCCGTCACCCAAGTGATACCGGCGGCCGAGGAGTGGTCACGACAGCGAATTATCTGGCGCGACAATATGGCATCCATTCGGCAATGAGCGCACAAAAAGCCTACGAGCTTTGTCCGCAAGCGATTTTTAAACCGGGGAATCATCAAAAGTATCGTGAAGTGTCCCAGCAAGTCAGAGAAATTTTTCACCGATACACCGACATCATCGAACCAGTTTCAATTGATGAAGCGTATCTGGACGTCACAGTGAACAAAATCAACTGTCCTTCAGCAATTAAGATCGCTCGTCTGATTCAGCGAGACATCTGGCATGAGACCCATTTGACTTGTTCGGCAGGCGTCAGTTACAACAAGTTTTTGGCAAAATTGTCCTCGGATTATCATAAACCACGAGGGTTAACAGTGGTGATGCCGGATGAGGCAGTGGCCTTTTTACAACAACTACCCATCGATAAATTTCATGGGATCGGGAAGAAAACTGTCCCCAGGATGCATGAGTTAGGCATTTTTACAGGAGCAGATCTATACGCTTGGAGTGAGATGGCGTTGATCCGCGAATTTGGCAAAATGGGGTATTCTTTGTATCGCAAAGTTAGAGGAATCCATGATTCACCAGTCAGTGTGACCAGAGAACGAAAATCAGTCGGTAAGGAGCATACATACGGCAATCCATTAACGAGTGAAGAACAAGTCTTAAGTCAATTACGCGCCATCGCAGAAGAAGTTGAGAGATCACTAAAGCGCACACAGAAACATGGCAAAACAGTCGTGTTGAAAGTCCGTTACAGTGATTACTCTACGATCACTAAACGAGTGACTTTGCCGATTTACGTTCATAAAAAAGAACAGTTATTTTCAGAAGCCAGTCTCATTTGGGAAGAGATTTTAGGTCTTGAAAAAGGCATTCGTCTTTTGGGAATCACCGTCACAAATCTCGATCCTCTGACCTATGAAAATATCGTACTGCCTTTATGGCAAACATCTGACGATCAGTAGACCTAAAAAGGAGGACCAATATGACGATCTATCAAGTATATGAAACGATGATTGCTTTGGCTGATGAAGAACGAAGGGAAAAAATGGCCGCCTATATGCGGCATCAGTTTGAGTTTTTAGGCATCCCTACACCGTTGCGCCGTCAGCAGGAAAAAGCAGCCTTTAAAGTAGCAAAACAAATGAAACGAATCGATTGGGAATTTATCGATCAATGTTGGCAAAGCAGCTATCGGGAACACCAGTACCTTGCGATTGATTATTTAGTGGCGCTGGAGCCCTTTTTATCAGCCGTTGATCTAGGAAAAATTGAACAGTTAGTCATAACGAAATCTTGGTGGGATAGCGTGGACGCACTAAGTGAGGTCGTCAGAAAGCTTGTTCGCCGACTGCCAGCGTTAAAGGCTGAGATGCTTCGTTGGAGTCTTGAGGATAATCTTTGGCTACGGCGAGTGGCGATTCTTCACCAATTGTTGCAAAAAGAACAGATGGATCGACCATTCCTTGAAGAGATCCTTGTCAACAATTTGGGGAGTTCTGAATTCTTTATCAACAAAGCCATTGGCTGGAGCTTGCGAGACTATGCCAAGACGAATCCTCTGTGGGTCCAAGATTTTCTTCTACGCCATCAAAAAAGTCTGGCGCCTTTGACGGTTCGTGAAGCAAGTAAGTACCTTTAAAAAGCTTGGTCACTGATTTTTATATAACAAAAAAAACACCGTGCATCATCTTTGAAGGAAGATGTGGTGACCCCAAAAGTTCGATTTTTTGGTCTAACTTTTGGGTTCATCTCAAGATGCACGGTGTTTTGAGTCGTTAAATTTGTTTTTTGATTTGTTCGTAACTTGCTTCAGCATCTTTGCACTTTGCCCAGATAACCGCTTTTCCTTGTTCTCGAGATGCAGCAAGATCAATGATTCGTTGATTGCTGCTACCACGAAACTGCAAGTTTAGGTTTCGCTTGCTGAGTTCAAAACGGCCGTCCACCAAAATATCAATTTTGGATAAAAGTTCTAGTTTGTCAGGGGTTTCCAAGAGCAGTTCTTCGTAAGTGTAGCCTGACCAGCTCCAAATGTCCTTGCTATGACCAAATTCGGCGCGAACGCGATCAACAACTTTCAGACAGACCGTCGTGTTCAAGAAAGGTTCGCCGCCTAGGAGGGTCAGTCCTTGAACATAGTCATGTCGCAGATCCTCAATGATTCGATCCTCTAGCTCTTGGGTAAAAGGTGTGCCGTAGCGAAAGTTTTGGACGGCTTTGTTGAAACAGCCTTCACAAGCAAACAGGCAGCCGCTCACATATAAACTATTTCGGATGCCTTCACCGTCCACAAAGTTGAAGGCTTTGTAATCAGCGATATAATTTTGACTGTACTCGTTTGCTTTCCATTCTTGGGGCTTAGGATTTCTCATAAGAAAACTTCTTTCTATTGTGAATTACAGGGGTTGTTCGATAAAAGGAGTGTAGAAGAAATCTAACACTCCTTTTATGATTATTCTTGCAAATGTTTGACCCGAGCAGAGATTTCTTTGTGACGACCGTTGACCATCGGGCGAGCTTGAGGATTTCCAAGATACCCGCAGGTTCTTTTGACAACATCACAACTTTTTGGATCGTGATTGCCACATTGTGGACATTCAAAGCCTCGTTCGGTTGGATTAAAGTCTCCTTCATATCCGCACTCGTAACAGTGATCGATAGGGGTATTTGTTCCAAGATAAGCGACCCGATCATATGCGTAATCCCAAACCGCTTCTAACGCTTTTGGATTTTGCTGCAAGACTGGATATTCACAGTAATGAATAAAGCCACCAGAACAGTATTTTGGATAGTCCTTTTCAAAATCAAGTTTCTCAAATGGTGTCGGATTTTTCCGCACATCATAGTGGAAGCTATTGGTATAATATTCTTTGTCGGTAATATTTTCAACTTCACCGAATTTTTCGGTATCTAAGCGACAGAAACGATCGGTCAAGCTTTCACTAGGGGTCGAGTACACACTGAAATGATAGCCGTATTCATCGCCCCAGGCATCGGCATGAGCTTTCAATTCTTTCACGATCGCCATCGTAAAGGCCTTTGCTTCTGGGTCTTGTTCCCAAGTTCCACCGTAAAAAGCCGAAGCAGCTTCGTATAAACCAATGTAACCAAGCGAAACAGTGGCACGTTTGTTTTTGAATAATTCGTTGACATTGTCTTTGCGATCCAAACGTTCACCGAAAGCCCCATACATATAAAGGATCGGTGCATTGGCGGGACTCGCTTCTTTACAGCGTTCCACTCGATAGACAAGGGCATCTTTAACGATTTGCAGACGGTCCTCCAGCAGTGACCAGAATTTTTCTTGATCGCCATTTGCTTCTAAGGCGATCCGTGGAATATTCAATGTCACGACACCTAGATTCATCCGACCGACATTGATTTCTTCACCACGTTCGTTTTTCCAGCCTTGCAAGAAAGAACGACAGCCCATCGGCACTTTAAAGCTGCCAGTCAATTCAACCAATTTATCATAATTCAAAATATCCGGGTACATCCGTTTAGTGGCACATTCTAAAGCCAGTTCTTTAATATCATAGTTCGGATCGGTAGGTGCCAAGTTGACCCCACGGCGAATACTAAAAATCAATTTCGGGAAAATAGCAGTACGCTTTTCACTACCTAACCCGTTGATGCGAATTTGGAGAATCGCTCGTTGAATTTCCCGTTCGAACCAGTTGGTTCCTAAACCAAAGCCAAGGGAAGTAAACGGCGTTTGTCCGTTAGAGGTGAATAACGTATTGATTTCGTATTCTAGACTTTGCATTGCATCGTAGATATCTTTGCGGGTTTTGCTCTTCGCGTAAGCTTCCCGACGTTCGGGTGTCTCAATCCATTCTTCGGCATCTTTTAAATGTTTTTGGTAATTCAACTCAGCAAAAGGAGCCAATAATTCATCTGTTCGATCAGCAGAACAGCCACCATATTGACTCGATGCTACATTTGCAATGATTTGTGAGATTTGAGCGGTGGCCGTTTGGATCGATTTTGGCGATTCCACTTCGGCGTTCCCAATTTTAAATCCATTATTTAGCATGCCTTTAAAATCGATTAGGCAGCAGTTAGTCATTGGGGTATATGGATGATAATCCAAGTCATGGTAATGAATGTCGCCTTTTTGGTGGGCATTTGCCACGTGAGGAGGCAGCATTTTCAAACCAATCGATTTTCCTACGATCCCAGCGGTCAAATCACGTTGTGTGTTGAACACGTTACTATCCTTATTGGCATTTTCATTGACGACCGATTGATCTTTATTCATCAATTTATTGATCGTAAAGTTGATGTCTGTTGCTTTGCTGCGTTCGAAATCACGATGGGTCCGGTAGTTGATATATTCTTCAGCCAAGGCATACTCGTTCTTTGCTAACAAGATATGCTCGACGATATTTTGGATCTCATAGATTTTTACATTTGTACGAAAACGTTCCGCGATCTCGTGATCGACACTGTCAACGATCTCGGTGATTTTTTCGTGGTCGATGGGAGAAAGCTCACCGTTGATTTTTCTCAGGGCTTTCACTAACGCATCATAAATTTTTTGATCATCAAAATCGACAAGCCGTCCATCACGTTTTACGATTTTTAACTGACGCAAAGCGGACTGTCTTTCCAACCCTTGCTCAGGATTTCTCTTAATGTTCATCATTTCTACCACTCCTTATCTTCCACAATATAATAAAACAAATTGTAGAAATGAGCAACTATATATAGTAGTCGAAAAGGGTTTGTGTTTTGGATATACACAATATATGGTGTATATTCATTGAGGTGTTTTCGAGAAAACTTGATAAGATTAAGGATTTGGTTGTTCCATGTTTCACATAATGAATAAAAACTTTTTTAAATTTATTTTTTCTCTGTTTTGAAGCAGAAGTATTCAATGATAAAGTATGCTACCATAAGGAGAGAATTTTTTTAAAGGAGGGTTCTGTGTGAAAAATATGATCGATGTGAAGCATCTGACAAAAAGTTACGGCACCCGTTTCAATCAAACCAAAGTATTAGATAACCTTTCTTTTGCAGTGGATCAAGGAGAATTTGTTGGGGTCATGGGGCCAAGCGGTGCTGGGAAAACGACCTTGATGAATCTTTTGTCTTCAATCATGCGACCTAGCTTAGGCTCGATCTATATCGATGGCAAAGACATTACCCGAATGTCGGAAAAAGCCCTCAGCGATTTTCGCCGTCAGCAGATTGGCTTCATCTTTCAAGATTTTAATCTTTTAGAGACATTGACAGCCAGAGACAATATTTTGCTGCCTTTAGCGATTGATCGTTTGCCCGTGAAGGAAACCCAAGTACGTATCGAGGAGACGGCCAATTTGTTAGGGATCGAACACTTGTTGGATCGCTACCCAGAAGAATTGTCTGTAGGGCAAAAACAAAGGGTCGCTGCTGCTCGGGCGATCATCAGTCGTCCGGCGGTCCTTTTTGCTGATGAACCCACGGGAGCCCTTGATTCAAAAGCGGCAACAGAATTGTTACGGTATTTAGCGCAAATCAATCAACAAGAAAAAACGACGATCTTGATGGTCACCCACGATCCTTTTACCGCCAGCTACTGCAATCGGATTCTGTTCATTCGCGATGGTGTCTTCTTTGCGGAAGTTGTCAAAAAAGGCAGCCGTCAGGAATTTTTCGAGAAAATCATCGATATGCAGGCTACGATTGGAGGCGGTCCGCGCCATGTTGTTTAAAATCGGCTGGCGGAGTTTTTTGCGGCAGTTTCGCAATTATATGGTGTATTTTATTTGTATGATGACCGCTGTGATGATTTTCTATTCATTTAATGCCTTGATGAACGATCGCCTCTTGAATCAACGGGTCCAGCAAGACATCCGGATTGAAGGGGTATTAGGATTTGGCAGCAGTGTGGTCGCATTTGTTGTCTTGTTTTTTATGCTGAGTGCCAATCATTTTTTTCTTAGTCAGCGACAAAAAGAAATCAGTGTTTACCAGCTTTTGGGGTTGCGACAAGGTCGTCTTGCTTGGCTGTTGCTACGGGAAACGTTTTTACTAAATTTTTTCTCTCTAGTGACCGGTATCTTTATGGGAATTATTTTTTCAAAATTCTTCTCAATGATTTTGATTCGGGCGATGGGCCTAAATTTGACCAGTCATTTCTTTAATTCACCGCAATCGATTTTTTCGACGGTCTTTGTCTTTATTGCCGCAATGATTATATTGAGTATTCAAGTGATCCTTTTTGTTTGGCGTACCCCAATGAGTGAATTGATCAAGACCGAATACCGCTTACCGATCAAAAAAATGAAAATGACTCCGTTTCGTACATTGATGGGGGTCCTAGGTCTGATTTTACTTGGGGTAGGGTATTATCTGTCATTGACCCTAAGGGAAACATGGACCAACTATATCACGTATACGCAAGATTTTTCAGCAATTTTATGGATTCCTTTATTGATTCTGTTTTGCTGTGTGACGGCAACCTATCTTTTTTTTGATTGCTCGTTGCCGGCATTGTTATATTTTTTGAGTAAGCCGAAAAAACGTCTTATCAAAGGGGCGAAACTGATTGCTTACAATAACGTGCGTGCTTACTTGCAAAGGACGTGGAAAAGCTACGCCCTTTTGACGATCATCACTGCAATCGCGATTTCATTGATCGGGGGAACAATGGGGGTCATCTCTTTGAATTACCAAGCAACGAACCGTATCTATCCAACTTCCTTTCAGGTGTCAGGAGAGCAGGCAGGGGCCTTGCGTACCCTTTTAGAAAAGTCGGATGTGCCAATTACAGCGGAACAAGCAATTCCCTATAAAATGACCAATATGACGGTTCAAACCCGTTACCTTGGAGAGTTGCAAGACGAAAATATTGAAAATATCATGGTGAATCTGGTCGCTTTTTCTGATTATCAGCGTCTGCGAAAACTGGTTCCCGATGCCCCGGAGATTCAACTGAGTACCGATAAACAAGCGGTGCTTTTTGACAGTCAATACGATGTGACTCGTTCGTTTATCACATATCGCGATGAAGTCAAAGTCGGCAGTCAGCATAATTTTAAACTCATTCAAGCCGAACAAGATTATTTTGGTGATAGTGCTTTACGCTATTCTTTACCCAATGTCCTTGTCATTCAAGATGAGGCGTACCAACAAATCAAAGGATTCACCTATACCATTGCTTATTTACAGACCGAAAAGGTGCAAACAGACGCGCTGACACAGTTGTTGGATGAAGAGCTGCCAATCGAGTGGGCGCATCCATTGACCTATGAATTTAGCGACGACCAAAAAAACGTACGCTTTTATCCAGAGACCGCTCGGGATTCAAGTAGTGATAGTGGTCAGACGACCGCATATCGGCTAACGTTAGCCAATCGCTTTACAACAATGCGCGGGGTGCGACGACAAGCAGGAATCATTTTGTTCGTATCGCTATTTGTTGGGGTGATCGTTTTGATCACCACGTCTAGTAGTTTGATCGTTCGGCAATTTTCTAACACGGAGCGGGAAAAGTACAATTACCGACTATTGACAAAATTAGGCTACACCCGTAATGAAGTGCGCAAGTTGGTGTACTGGCAAAACATTTGGATTTTTATGCCTGGCACCTTATTGGCGATTTTGCATGCGGTATTTGCCATCAATACTTTCACACAGATCATCGACAGTCCCGGGTACTGGGTCGCTCATTTGTTTGCAGGAGTAGCAGCAGTTGTCTATCTATTTGCCTATTTGATTACCGTCAAGCTGTGTCTGCGGATTATTGAAACTTGATCTATTTATACGATAAAACGATTCTAGGAAACTAGGATCGTTTTTTTTCGTTTAACCAATCTTTTTGTATTTCCCTCTGGCACCAGATTAAGAGAATGGTATAATCATAATCAATGAGACAAAGGAGGAAGCAAGATGGAGAAAAAAGAAGAACAGCTTTTAATAGACCTAACGACTGCACGTGGGGTTCCTGGGAATGAGGAGGAAGTGCGTGAAGTCTTTAAAGAATATGCCAAAGACTTTGCTGAAGATATCTTTTTTGATGGTTTAGGAAGTGTCATTGCCAAACATGTTGGTGATGGCGGCGGTCCGAAAATTTTTATTTCGGGACATATGGATGAAGTCGGCTTTATGGTAACAAAAATCACAGAAAAAGGCTTTATTGAATTTCAAACCCTTGGGGGCTGGTGGGGGCAAGTGATGCTGGCACAGCAAGTGGAGATCAAAACCAATGAAGGCAAAGTGATCCACGGCGTAGTCGGCTCAAAACCACCCCATGTGTTGAGTCCAGAAACTCGAAACAAACCTTACGATATCAAAGATATGTTCATCGATATTGGCGCGTCAAGCGAAGAAGAAGCCAAAGGCTGGGGCATCCGTCCTGGAGACATGATCACCCCCTATATCCAATACAAACGGATGAACGACAGCAAATTTTTGCTAGCAAAAGCCTGGGACAATCGAATCGGTACGGCGGTATCACTGCGGGTATTAGAAACCTTGGCAGCAGAAGGACATCCAAACTGCTTGTTTGCCGGCAGTGACGTGATGGAAGAAGTTGGACTACGAGGTGCGCGAACAAGCACTCACTTAGTGAATCCTGATATCGCTATCGCACTAGATACTGGTACCGCTGGGGACACACCTGGAATGACACCAAAAGAAGCGGATTCTGTGTTAGGCAAAGGCCCACAAGTCTTGATTTTCGATGCTTCCATGATTCCTCACAAGAAATTATTGAATTTTGTGATCGATGTCGCCGAAGAGATGGAGATTCCCTTCCAATATACCGTAATCACTGGTGGAGGAACTGATGCCGGACAAATGCATTTGACTCGTGATGGGGTTCCTTCGATCGCTATTACAGTGCCCGTTCGTTACTTGCACTCGCATACTTCCGTCATTCATGAGGATGATTACTTTAATACAGTCAAGCTTGTAACGGAAGTGGTCCGCCGCTTAGATGATAAAACCGTTAAAGCATTGCGCAGTTATTAAGGTGAGCCTATGAGATCAAACACAATGATTCGTGAGACGGCTAAAAACTCCTTGCGAGGATTCTGGGGAACGTTCGTCTTAAGTATTTTAGCGACGGTTGCCGTTCAAGCGGTGGTCAGCTCGCTTTTTAGTAGTATTGGGACTTCTTTTGGTGCAAACAATGCAGGGAGCTGGATCGATCTGATCTTGGATAATTTTGTCTTCTTTGCGTTTTCGGTAGCATTGAGTATCATGGCACTCTATCTGGTTCGTGGCAGAGGAATCCAGGTGGCGGATATTTTTCTAGTCTTTGATAAGCGTCTGTATGTACCGTTTTTGCTATTAAATTTAGTGAGCGCGCTTTTAAATTATCTTTTGAGTTTTGCGATTTTCTTGCCGCAGTTTGTCTTATCAGGACTCAATCAGTATTTGGACTTGGTATTCAATTTTAATCGGGGAATCTCTGTTGATGTGGCTATGTTTAATGGTTCGGTCGCTTTTGTGATTGGGATCTTTCTCTCCATCATTTTGTTCTTCTTTTTGTCACAAGTCGTTACTGGTGTGATCCAATTAGCAATCTATCTGCGCTATGATCAACCGGAATTAGGAGTCCTTCAATCAATTAAAGCAGCTTTCGCTCTCTTGCGACCGCATCTGGGGCAATACATTTGGCTGCAGTTATCACTGATTGGTTGGTTTATTCTGGGTTTCTTGGCGCTTTTGATCGGGATGTTGTGGGCAAACGCCTATGCGTATGCGGTCAACGCAGCATTCTATGAAGAATTGATCAATGAACAACGAGCGCTGATCAGATAAGCAAAAAAAGACGACGTACCATTGGAATGGTTCCTTAAGGATAGAGTTGAACACTCATTCAAGGGATTCATCAATAGACGTCGTTTTTTTCTGATTTTCTTGATACTTTTTCGCAAAAAAAATGGTCGGATTTTAGTCAAATCAGCTGAGATGTGATAGCATAAAAGAAGTAGAAAATCAGCTGGAGCCAAAGAGGAGGAAACACATGTGAAAATAACTGTCTTAGGCTGTTTAGGTGCCTATCCGTATAATGGTGAAGGGACTACTGGCTATTTATTAGAGTCAGATGGCTTTCATTTGCTGCTTGATGCGGGAAGTACCACCTTGGTCCAATTAGAAAAGATCCTTGATCCATTAGACTTAGATGCAGTGATTTTGACACATTACCATCACGATCATATTGCGGATCTGGGGGTATTACAATACTATTGGCAATTATATCCCGAAAACGAAGAACGCCAGGTTTTGCCGATCTACGGTCATGGGGAGGACAGGGTTCATTTTGAAAGTCTGACGATGCCGGGAGTGACTCAGGGATTTGATTACCTTCAGTCTAAGTCGTTGGAATTGGGCCCGTTCACCATTACCTTTATGAAAACGATCCATCCAGTCACTTGCTATGCCATGCGATTTGTTGAGAAAAGTACGGGCAAGGTCTTTGTTTTTACTGGAGACTCTGGCTATTTAGAATCTTTCGTTCCGTTTGCTGAAGGGGCTGACTTATTCTTGGCAGATACCTATCTTTTTGCAGGAAATGAGCGGCACAAGGCTCATTTTACTTCAAAAGAAGCAGGGGAGATCGCCCATGCAGCGCAGGTGAAAAAATTAATGTTGACGCATTTGCCGCAACACGGTGACTTAGAACAGTTACGAGAAGAGGCTGCGCTAGCTGCCAATGGAATCCCTGTTGAGTTGGCGGCTGTTCAAAAAATAGTAGAAATCATCTAATTAGGAGGAACGAATAGTATGCTTTTTGTACCGAATGAACTGAACGACCCACGCATCAATTTAGCCATCGAGATTTTTCTTCTTCAAGAAATGAAAGTGGATGAACCAATCTTACTTTTTTACATTAATGAACCATCGATTATCATTGGACGCAATCAAAATACGATCGAAGAGATCAATAAGGAATATGTGGATGAACATGGGATTCATGTCGTTCGTCGTTTCAGCGGCGGCGGTGCAGTCTATCATGATTTCGGAAACTTGAATTTCAGCTTTATTATGCCTGACGATGGCAATTCTTTCAGAGATTTTGAAAAACTGACCAAACCAATCGTCCAAGCCTTGCATGAGATGGGGGTTGAAGGGGCGCAACTAAAAGGGCGCAACGACCTTGTGATCAATGACATGAAGTTTTCTGGGAATGCGATGTACGCAACGAATGGCCGGATGTTTGCTCATGGGACGATCATGTTTGACAGTGACATCAATGAAGTGGTCAACGCCTTGAAAGTCCGCAAAGACAAAATCGAATCAAAAGGCATCAAATCGATCCGCTCAAGAGTGACCAACATCAAACCATTCTTGCCAAAAGAGAAGCAAGACATGACGACTGAAGAGTTCCGTCAAGAAATCTTATTGAAGATTTTTGGTGTCGATTCCTTGGAAGAAGTCAAAACCTATGAACTGACTGAAGAGGATTGGGTCAAGATCAATGAGATTTCCGATAAGTATTATCGCAACTGGGATTGGAATTACGGTAAATCTCCAGCTTTTGATATTGAACGCCGTCATCGCTTCCCAATCGGCTCCATCGAAGTTCGTTTGAATGTGGCAGAAGGAAAAATCACGGATGCCAAAATCTTTGGCGACTTTTTCGGACTAGGGGACATTGCAGATGTCGAACAAGCCCTGATCGGAACTCGTTATGCCAAGGAAGATTTGGCACAAGTCATCGCCAACATTGATGTTAAAAAATATTTTGGCAGCATCACGCCTGAAGATTTTCTTTCATTGATTTATTAATCAAAAAACGAAGCAGCCTTTTCAATCTGGCTGCTTCGTTTTTTCTATTAGTATGCGCGGGCGATCCAAACGGTATGCTTGGCAGGCTTGCCGCTGACGATATCGACTGTTTTTTCCATTGGTGCTTCAAACGGAATGTTCCGGGTAGTAAAGCCGGTTTCTTCTTTGATTTTCGCTTCCGTTTCTTCCGAGCCGTCCCAACCGATCAAAACAAAGCCAGTCACTTTGTCTTCTTGTTTGCACGTTTCGATATGGGCTTTTAGTTCATCCAATGTATCGATGTTGGTGTACTCATTATCTTTGTTACGTTCCTTCGCAGCTGCCAATAAGCGTGGGGTCATTGCTTGCAGTTCTTGATCAACGAAGGCTTCCAAGTCCTCAAGAGCGACTGTTTGCTTGTCAGTCAAGTCGCGGACTTTGACCATCACTTTGCCAGCTTCTAAATCTCTTGGGCCACATTCGATTCGCAAGCAAGCGCCTTTTAGTTCCCATTCATTGAACTTATAGCCAGGTGAGTTATCAGAATCATCCAATCGAACACGAATGCCCTTGGCTTTAAAGTTGGCATACAGTTCTTCTAATTTTTCTAAGATGGCTGGATTCTTTTTCCATGGACCGACTGGTAACAACACAACTTGGGTTGGTGCAATGGTTGGTGGGAAAACTAACCCATTTTCATCGCCATGGGTCATGATCAAGGCCCCCAACAAGCGGGTAGAGACACCCCAAGAGGTTGTGTGGGCATGGACATGCTTGTTTTCTTTCGTTAAATACGTAATATCAAATGCTTCAGCAAATTTTGTCCCCATGTAGTGGCTGGTTCCTGCTTGGACTGCTTTGCCGTCTTTCATCATCGCTTCGATCGAATAAGTATCAACTGCTCCAGCAAAACGCTCAGAAGGGGTTTTTTGTCCGCGATAAACAGGGATCGCTAGGAATTCTTCGCAAAGGCGGGCATATTCATCCAAGATTTTCATGGTGCGTTGACGTGCATCTTCTTCGTTTTCATGAGCGGTATGACCTTCTTGCCATAAAAACTCTGAGGTACGCAAGAAAGGCAATGTTTTCTTTTCCCAACGAAAGACGTTTGCCCATTGATTGATTTCGTAAGGTAGGTCACGATAGGAGTTGATCCAATCAGAAAAGGCAGAGCCAATCATGGTTTCTGAGGTTGGACGCAAGGCCAAAGGTTCTTCCAATTTTTCATTGCCGACTTCTGTGACCCATGGCAATTCAGGCGCAAAACCTTCAATATGATCGGCTTCTTTCATAAAGAAATTTTGCGGAATCAGCATTGGGAAGTACGCATTGCGAATGCCCTCTTTTTTCAAGAATCGATTGAACTCTTCTTGGATATGCTCCCAAAGTTCGAAGCCGTCAGGACGGAAAATAATGGAGCCTTTCACTGGGGAGTAAGCCATCAATTCGGCTTTTTGGATCGTTTGGATATACCATTCTGTAAAATCATTTTTTTGTGTCATTCTTTTTCCTCCTTAAAAAAATAAAAAAGCATCTCGTCCTAAAAAAGGACGAAATGCTTGGATTTCGCGGTACCACCTTTGTTGATTATCTATCGGGATAATCCAACTCGTAAAGGATAAGGCCTTTCCACCGACCGTTTTGCGGTCATTGCCATTGGGTAGGTTCATTTTATCAGTGGGTGTCGATTTTTCAGCTGCCATCGACTCTCTAAGACCATCATAAAACTACTATTCCAATGCTTGTTGCTGTTCTTTATCATGCTAAAGCGAAAAAGCGAAAAAAGCAAGAGTTTTTTCGCTTTTTCTTAAAATCGCTCCTTTAAAACTAATGTAGCAAGACGGTCAGTCGAAAGACAGCGGATCTATTTTCGCCCTAAGTGTCAAATGCAAGAGGTGAAGCCCGTCAGTTTCTTCAATCCGGATACTTCCTTGGTAGGCTAAACAAAGTTGTTCTAGCATTTGCATGTCAGCCTGCATCGCCTGTCGTTTGGTTTCATTGTTCTGTAGTTTTTCTGCTTCTTCATTTGAGAGAAGCGGCATTTGGCAGTCGATATGCAACTGGCCGTTCGTGTCATTCACCCTCAACGCGAGTCTTCGCTTTTGAGGATCAGTGACCGCACAAGTGTATCGGATGGCGTACTCTAGGCAATGAGCGATCAAGGATAGACGATCATTTTCCGCCAATTGTTCCAGTGGTTCTATGATGCCATCACAGGCAAAGGTGATCCTTTTTTGAGCAGCTGTGTGTTTATAATTAGCAAGCAGCATCGTCGTGAGTGATTCTTTTTCAACGGAAGGACTCGTTAACTGCTGCTTGATCTGTTCTTCAATCTCACTAAGGCCTTCATAGGCCGCTGCCAACTGCTGATCTTCTAACATATCCTTGACCGTATGGGTTCTTTGTTTGATGGTCCGTAAAACTTGCTGCCATTTTAACGTTTGTTCAGGGCTGATTGCTTGTTGGTTCTCATATAAACGCACTTTGATGTCTGCTGTATCGATCTGTTTGTTTTTGCCCTCGCTGGCAAAAAAAAGTTCGAGGAATCCATAACAAGTAAAAATGATAATTAATAAGAAAAAGATGATCGAACGCCAATTAATATCAGATTGTGGCAAAACTAAAATATCCTGAATATACAAGAAACAATGACCAATAGCCGCAATCACGATCCAAGGCGCACAAATGACATAAAAAGGATTTTTTTTCAATGCTTCATAGATTGCTGCAAAAGAAGTAATGAAGGTACTGGTAATATTCAACAAGAACATATAATTCATGATGACGGGCAAACTTTGTGCTTGGAAAAGTGCGAAAAGTATCGCTAACAGACCGAATGAATAGTGGAAGTATAACCATTTCTGGTAGTACTTGCGAATAAAATGCATATTCGTGCAGTAAAAGCCGATCAAGAACATTGGTGTAATAATAGAAAGAATATTTAACATTACGGAGTTGACGATCGGGGGAAACAGTAGTCCACCAAGCATATCGCTGAAGCCCGCTTCCAAGCCTGCTGTTAAGGCAAAGCCGCTGAATAAGAGAGAAGATATTTTCAGCCTTCGTTGATTGATAAAAGAAACTAAGACATAAAATAAATTGATGATACAAATAAAACCAGTAAATAAAAGAATGTAAATATTTAAAATTGACAGACTGAAGACATAGCCGATCAGTGCATTTGCAGGGCCAAAAAAGACTTCTGCTGGGAAGCCAGAATAGGTGTCAAAAGGACTAGTCACGTATATTTTCAAGGTTTTACCAACATAATCCTCAGGCAAGGTGATAAAAGACAATGTTTTGCCTGGATGATTGAGAGTCAGTGGATCATTGGGCTCATCGTTGGTGTAAATTTCTTGATCATCGAGATAGACAGTCATGTGTTGATGATCGCCAATTAGTAACATTGTAGGGTATTTATAATCGTTGGTCATTTTTCGCTTCATCACAAAACGATCATTGGCTTTTACACTAGGTAAATGTTTCACATAACGGCTAATAAAAGTAGATTCGGGATTGTCCTCAGCATAGAAAATCCAGTCTTCCTTTTTCTCCACTGCATGGATATCAGAAGTTGGGAATAAAAAAAGAACGAGAAAAAAGACAATACTTCCCAGTAAAAATAGGACCAGAAGGATGAAGGGAATCCAACGCTTTAAAAAAAACTTGTTATTTAAAAAAGGCATACTTTTTCTCCTCTGTTTTTTAATCGCCTTTAGCATAATATAAATAATTAAATAAAGTCAAATAATAATCGAGTAATCTTCGTATAAAAATTCAATGAAACGTTTTTAAATATTTGAAAAAAATAGAGTTATGTTATAGAATCATAAAAGAAACTGAGGTTTAGAAGGAGAATAGAAAATGAAGCTTTTTCCAAAACAAAGTATCATGCTCTCACTTTTTGTACTGATGTTCATGCTGCTGTCTGTACTAATTGTGGTGATCCCACATGCGTTTGGTTTCACAATGGCTATTGTTGCTAGTGATGCAATGGAACCGACATATTCTGAAGGGACACTCCTTTTTGTAAAAAAAGCTTCTGAAGATAATTTAGTGGTTGGCAACGAAGTAACGTATTATGTTGATCAAGGTAGACAGATGCGGACGCGGCGAATCGTTGCGGTTGGGGAAAATCAATCGGTGCTCTACACCATTGGCGACAATCAAAATCAGATGGAACCAAACGAAATTCAAAAAAGTCAATTGATTGGCCAGCCGATATTTTATATTCCCAAAGTAGGGGCCTGGTTGAACCAAACGACGATCCAGCTGTTTAAAAACATGTATCTTCTTTTCGCCTTGTATATATTAGCAACAACGATGTTTGTTACGTTTTACCAAATCAAATCTGGCTCAGTAAAAAAGACGATCACTTCTTAATAAATCAATGAAAAAAGACAAAGAAACCCTTACGTTTCTTTGTCTTTTTGTCTCTTTCCCCTTTATAGGATGAGTGTTCCGCCAAGTCCCACCATCAAACATAAGGATAAAAACAGCGTATCCATAAAAGTGATTCGAAATGTCTTGGCATAAGTTCGCGTTCCTTCACCGTCGAAACCTCTTGAAAGCATTGCCGTCGCCAAAAGTTCGGACCAGCGAATGGATTTGACGAGTAAAGGAATCAACATTTTGAAAGAAAACGAATTGACTGAGATTCCTCTGGAACGCATGCTATTGCGGATGTTTTGATACTCTGCTGGAATGATCGGAGCAATTTGAAACGCAGCGAGCAGACCGTACGCAAAAACGGCAGGCAGGTGCAGCTGTTGCTGCAGCGAATAAATCAATTCATTGATCGTGGTCGTCACACTGAAAGAACTGCCCAGAATACCGAAGCAGTAGATTCGGCTCGCCATGTCAAGCCCATAGTGAATAGCTGCCGTTGAGGAGGGAGCGCCTTGATGGTCTTGATAGTAAAGGAGACCAGTGAAAAAGACCCCTACAGCTGCCAGTGTTAATGCAGAAAAGAGCAAAAGACTTTTTTTCAAGGAGCGCTCTTTTACAGTAATAACGAAGAATAGGACAGAGAGCAATAAATTCAATCTGAAATTATTTTGAAAAGAAACCACTAAGGCGAGTCCTAAAATGGCGAATAACTTGACTGTGGGATTGAGTGTACGCATCTGCGACCTCCTTTTGATAGCAATTGAAATCAATGATTTGCGAGCAAAACTGTTGCAACAATAAGACATCGTGACTAACGATCAAAACTAACGTGCCAGTGGTTGCTTTAGCAGCTAATAGCTCCATGATCTGCCAAGCTTGTGTGACATCTTGACCATATGTCGGCTCGTCTACTAGCAGTAGGTCGACCGGGCGCTGCAGTAAGGAGGCAACAGCCAAGCGCCGTTGCTGTCCTTGACTCAGTAGAAAAGGCGACTGGGCACTCTTGTTTTGCAGACGCAATTTTTCGAGTAGTTTGTCGCTCTCGGTCGGGGCGCTTCCTTGGCTAAGCTCTTGCGCAACGGTAGCTGCCAAAAATTGGTCTTGCGGATTTTGCATGATCCAACTGATGGAGCGAAAAGGTGACGGATACTTCTTGATTGGTTTACCTGCCAAAAGAATATCCCCTTTATAGGCCTGCTGCTGTAAAATAGCTTTTAAAAACGAAGACTTGCCGCTGCCGCTACGTCCAGTGATTCCAATCAGTGAGCCCTTATCAAAGGCAAGATCTGGGAAAACAATTTCATGGTTTCGGATGGGTAATCGGAAATTTTGAAATGAAAGCCGTTTTTCGTTAGAAGTCGATTTAATGTTCACAAGCGGCAGCGACTTGCGTAGGTGCTGATCAAGTTGGCGGAGCGCTGCTTGATTGATCGTTCTGAATTCCTCTTCAATCAGCAGCCACTCATCGACCCAGTTAGCGGTCTCTTTGATTTGATGATCGATCAATAAAATACCAAGAGCATTTTTGTGTTGGATTTGCTGCAGTTTTCGTATGACTTTTTGACTTGTGTCCGAATCCAAATTGGCAAAGGGTTCGTCCAAAAGCAAGTAACGACTTTTTAATATCAGACAACAAGCCAATGCGGCTAGCTGTTTTTCACCACCAGACAAGGTCGTGAAAGGTTGATCAGCAAGGTGGGTAATCTCGCAAAATGCCAAAGCTTCAGCCACTTTGTTTGGCATGTCTTTTTGGGGAATACATTGATTCTCTAAACAGAAAAGCAACTCTTCTCGAGGTGTTGCCATGCAAAATTGCATATCAGGATTTTGAAACAATAAGCTGACGGACGTGCTTCTTTCCCGGATGGAAAGCTGGTTCATCGTTTGGCCGTCAATCGTATACGTCCCTCCATCAAACCCCTTCTCATTTAGTCCCGCTAAGAGATGGAAAAGGGTGCTTTTTCCTGTTCCTGAAGCACCATAAATCCCTTTTGTTTCACCAGGGGCCAAAGACAGAGTCAATTCAAGTCGCTTTTGATCCACCAAAAAACTGCCGTTTTTTACCGACAGGCTCATGCGGTTTTCCGTTTGACGATGACCGTTTGATCTTCAGCAATGGGGTAACTGTTGAGGACCCCCATCCGTGTCAAGTGGTCACAGACGATCTTCACTAAAAAGGCTGAAAAGAATAACGAAGAAAGCAAGCGAATAAGAAAGATCGCCAACAGCAACTGCCATTGTAGGTTAATGAAATTTGACCGAATGATTCCCCAAAGAAAACTCGTGATCGTGGCGCCCACGGCTCCAGTAACTAAAGGGAACCACCCGTAGCGTCGGTAGCGGCCTAATGCAAAGCCGGCTTCTGTTCCGATCCCCTGTACAAAACCGCTAATAAAAATGATAGGTCCATAAAAATTTCCCATAAACACTTCTAAAAGAGCCGCAATCATTTCAGTGATCGTAGCTGCTCCCGGCTTACGTAGCACATATCCGGCAAAAGCTGCCGCCATGAACCAAACACCAAAGATAAACTCATTGGCTAAGACAGATAATCCAAAGGGCGTTAGAAGCGTACCTAACAACAATCCGAAATGGACAGCCCCAAGATAGATCACGCCAAAAATCAACGAAGCAATTCCTACCATGATGACATCTTTCAAAGCCCACTTAGTCATGTGGCATCGCCTCCTTTTTTGAAGGGCTATTGACCGAAACAGTCGCTTCCAGAACATAGTGGGGGAGATGGTCATGGGCATAAGCTAATGCGGCTTCAAAATAAGCAAAGAGTTGGCTTGCTGATCCGGTCAGCATCGTCACATAGTGAGCGGAACGAGGGCTCAAGCCATGAGTCTCTGCCAGTTGGACGATCGTGGCGATTTCTTCCATATAATGATTTTCGCCAAATACGTAAAACGAATATTTGCAATCAACCAAAAAGTCACCATTCGCAAGGTTCTTTCCTTTATTGGGTTGCGCCTGTTCGCCATTCAAGAATGTGTCACCCGCAGTGTCTCCGGGACAGCCTTTGGAAAAAGTAAACTCACCCACGAGGTGTGTCTTTGATTCGTAGGCGTTGATAAATAGCGCCTCTGCTGCGTCTATGACACTAGGCGCTTCCCCTCGAAAAAGGGTACTGAACAGATCGGTCTGCTGCCAAACAGCGCTCGTATTCGTTTTTTCGATACTTGTTAAAATTTGTTGCGCGAAATGGTCTTTCATTGGGTACAAGCTAACTCGGCACCCAGTGATATCGATCCCATCTGCCGCACAGGCGATTGGTTCATTTGTCATTTTTCTCTTCTCCTCTCGATGGTTTTTCTGTCTACAAAAAAAGCGTTCCTCCTTTTTCTATCCACACGTAGACAGAAAAAATGGGAACGCGAAAAATCATGCGCTGCCACTTCCCTACGTTGGTACTAACCAAATCAGGTTCTAAGGGACCAGACATACGTCTATCTCAGCATAAAGCGCCCCTAGTGGATAATCTTGTATTCAATTACCCCTCGAGTGTAGCACAGGAGGCGACAAAGGACAATAGATAGCGATTTTCGTCATTTGCCGATTGTTGCCGAATCAACCGATCCATTCAGTAAGTTAATAATGATATCAGCAGTGGTACATATGAAAGTTTTTACATATAAAAAAACATCTTGAAAAGCTGTTGACAAGGAGTAAATAGTTGTGTAAAGTAGAAAACCGATGGTAAAACGTAAACGTTACGTTTTGTTTTTGTAAATCGTAATTGATTTATCAGTGTTTTGCCGAGGAAAAGGAAATATGGAAAAATAAAAAGGAGTGTATTTTGAAAATGAAGAAGTTTTTTAAAATAACGATGTTATCAACAGTAGCCCTAGCTTTGGCGGCCTGTGGACAAGGAGGCTCTGATGCAACTGAACAATCAGGCAACGCTGCTTCTGATAATGAACAAATCCAGGTCATGGCTACGTTTTATCCGATGTATGATTTTGCTCGTCAAGTTGTAGGGGATGAAGGGGAGGTTGAATTATTGATGCCCGCAGGCACTGATTCCCACGATTATGAACCTTCTGCAAAGGATATGGCAAAGATCCAAGATGCGGATGTTTTTGTTTACAACAACGAGAACATGGAAATGTGGGTTCCTTCGATTGAAGCCACGTTAAATGACGGGGATGTGACAGTGGTTAAAGCCACAGAAGGAATGGTCCTGTTACCCGGTGACGATGACCACGACCACGATCACGATCATGACCACGGCGATGATGGTCATTCTCATGAATTAGATCCCCATGTCTGGTTAGCCCCAAGCTTAGCCATGAAACAAGTAGAGGCGATCCGTGACCAGCTGAGTGAGGCTTATCCAGCGAAAGCGACAGCCTTTGCTGAAAATGCGGCAAATTATTTAGCACAATTACAAGATCTTCATGAATCGTATGAAGAAGCATTTAGCAATCCGGCGCAAAATCATTTTGTAACGCAGCACGCCGCTTTTGGTTATTTAGCTTTAGAATACGGATTGACCCAAGTTCCGATCTCCGGTCTTTCACCAAGTGAAGAGCCTTCCGCTTCACGGATCGCAGAACTAAAAGAGTTCGTTCAAGAAACAGGCATTCAGACGATCTATTTTGAAGAAAATGCCAAAGACAGCATTGCCCGGACGTTAGCGTCAGAAGCAGGAGTCGAATTAGCTGTTTTGAACCCATTAGAAGGCTTGACCCAAGAGCAGATGGATAACGGGGAAGACTACATTTCAATTATGGAGCAAAACCGCGATGCCTTGAGAAAAACCACCGATGTAGCAAATGACAAAGAAATGGCTGAAGCCGAAAAAGAAAAAACAGTTTATAACGGCTACTTTGAGGATGCCGATGTACAAGACCGTCCTTTATCTGACTGGGCAGGAGACTGGCAATCCGTTTACCCATTTTTACAAGACGGAACATTGGATCAAGTGTTTGATTATAAAGCAAAAATGGACAAGAAAATGACAGCTGACGAATACAAAGAGTATTATACGACAGGGTATCAAACGGATGTTGCTCAGATCAAGATCACAGACAATACAATGACATTTATTTTTGATGATGGTACTGAGAAAGAAGCTAAGTATGTGTATACTGGCAAAGAGGTTTTGAACTACTCAGCTGGTAATCGTGGCGTACGCTTCTTATTTGAAAGCACCGATGAAGATGCGGCGTTCAAATATATCCAATTTAGCGACCATATGATCGCACCAGGTGCTTCACATCATTTCCATATCTACTTTGGCAACGAGAGTCATGAAGCGTTACTAGAGGAAATGGAGCATTGGCCGACCTATTACCCAACGGGGATGAGCGGATTAGAAATTGCACAGGAAATGCTCTCCCATTAAAAAAAAGATTGACAATCCTCGCTCTTTTCGTCAAAGTAAACTTGATAGGAAGGAGCGAGATTTTTTTGGAAAAAACATTGAAGAAATTAGCGAAAGTGATTGACCGGATGATGGATCACGTTGATTTGTATGGCGGACCCAGTGTGGTTAGTGACGACGATCTTGAGCATTACTTAGATCCTGTTTTTTACTTGATCTTTTGCGCGGAAACAGATGGCGGCATGACCAAACTAAAAGACAAAGTCTTTGTTGAATGGGTATATACTGAAATGCTGCCTCAAGAAGTACCGTACAGTCTAAATTTTCTTCCGTTTGCCAAAACAGCCATTGAAGACTTTTATTACTGCATGTATAAAGAAAAGCATATTACCAAATCGCAATACCTAGAAATTGCCTTTGTATTGGCTGAAAAACAACCTATCTTTTTCGCTCGGATGTCCAAACCACAGTTTTGGTCAGCTGAAAAGAAAGAAGCGATGTTAGCAATGATTAAAGACACCGATCCCGAAGAACATGATCTATTGCCCGTTGATGACCCACGGATTGCTGCAATCTCGCCAAAAATCGTCCCATTTCCAACAAAACATACGGCCTTTGATGACGCAGCAGATACGCCGGTCGCCTATCAGGTCCGTATTGATTTAGAAGGATACCGTCCGCCAATTTGGCGTCGTTTGATTATTCCTGCAGGGCTGACCTATGAACAGCTACATATTTTGATCCAGATTGCCTTTGAGTGGATGAATCAACATTTGTATTTGTTTATTGCCGGCTCGAAATCGATCGGCTTAGGCAATTCCGTTCCAACGGATGCGTCCGCTATTGACCAAGATTTTCAGTATTGTAAGTCCATGACCTATATTTATGATATGGGGGCAGATTGGACACATAAGATCAAGATTGAAAAAGTGTTGACAGCAGAGGATCATCCGAATCCGGTCGTCCCGGTTTGTATCAAAGCTGTGGGCGATGTCCCGATCGAAGATGCCTTTGATGATGATATCCGTGAACCACTGGATCGTGAGATCATCAATGAAGTTTTACTCGATTATTGGGAAACAGGAGAATATGTTTAACTAGTAGTTAGGAAATTGTCCGTAATTTTACAAGAATCAAACAGCACAACCACCAGACCGTAACGGTTCTGGTGGTTTTTTAGTGGTTTCCTATCAAAGGCGCTTCTTGATATACTCTGTCATCGGTTTGGTGTAGCACGAGAAGTCTGTTGGTTGCGCATGTACCTCATTGATCCGATTTGCTAGAAGATAACCGATGTAAGGTCCCGTCGTTAAACCGGAAGAACCTAGCCCGCTGGCGGCGAACAAATTCGTTTCATCAGGCACTTCCCCAAAGAAAGGCGCAAAATCAGAGGTGTAAGCGCGTGTGCCGACTCGCATAGTCATTGGGGCAGCAAAGAGTGCTTCGGGGTCTTCAAGAAAAGCACCGATTCCTGTCATCAATTGCTGTTGGGCTGCTTCAGTAGGTGTCAAATCCCAACCAGCATCATTTTCATGAGTAGCGCCTAATAAAATTTGACCATTAGAGAAGGGAATCAAGTCGCCTTCGCCTTCTAGCATGGCGACCGGCCAACTGTTTGTCGGCAGGTTGGTGGCAAAAGAGAGCAACTGGCCTTTTTGCGGACGGATATCAACCTGATACCCTAAAGGTGATAACAAGTCTAGTAATCCCGGTCCAGCTGTCAGGCAAAGAATCTCGGTTTCAAGAAAGTGATCCTTGGTTTTGATTTGCCAATGGTTGTCGGTTCTGACGATCTCAGCTTTTTCTTCAATAAAAGTCACTTGCTGCTGCTGAGCGTTTGCTTTTAAGTGGGCAAGATAAGCCTGACCATCTAAGCGGCCACCGCCTGTGATTCGTAAAGAGGGCATTTCTTTTAGTAATGGCAATACCTCTTTGGTTTGTGAGCCCGTCAGTAAGTCGATTTCGCCGATTCCTGGTGCCGCCTTACGTCGATTTTCAGCTAATTCTGTCAGTTCTTGAAGCGCCTTTTCTGGTCGCACTACTAAAGTGCCACATGGGGCATAGATGGATTCATCTAAAGCAAAATCCCGTACCAATTTCGGGAAGAAAGCGGCTCCGTCTTGTGCTAACTGGTACCATTTTTTATTGCGGCGTTTGGATAACCAAGGGGAAATGATGCCAGCGCTGGCAGATGTTGCTTGACCGATGAGGGAATCAATGACAGTCACGTCAAATTTGGTTTTATCAAGATAATTGGCGAGGGTCAAACCGATGATCCCACCGCCGATAATCATAACTTTTTTCATAGTAGAAGACTCCTTTGGTTGATTTCATTGAAAAGCGAATAAAAAGCGAAAGTTCTCTTAATGCCGTTTTCTTTGCGTACTTAATTGCGTATAATAAGGAAATGGAAAAGAGGGTATTATGCAAACTATTCAAACAGTCTTAAAAGAACATTTTGGCTATTCACAGTTTCGTGAAGGTCAAGAGACGATTATTCAATCTATTTTAACACAACAAAATGTTTTGGGAATCATGCCCACAGGTGGAGGGAAATCCATTTGTTATCAATTGCCAGCGCTCTTGCTGGATGGAGTGACCTTGGTCATCTCCCCTTTGATTTCATTAATGAAAGACCAAGTAGATAGCCTCGTTGATATGGGGATCCCAGCAGCGTATATCAATTCTTCCTTGACAGGAGCACAGATCAATCAACGCTTGCAAGAAGCACGCCAAGGGCGAATCAAACTGCTGTATGTTTCGCCAGAACGCTTAGACTCAGAATCTTTCCGCTACTCATTGCGGCAGATGCCGATCGCTTTATTGGCCGTTGATGAAGCCCACTGTATTTCCCAATGGGGACATGATTTTCGCCCGAGCTATCTGCGACTCGCCGAAACGATCGAAAACTGGGAGCAGAAGCCAACGATCGTTGCCCTTACCGCGACAGCTACACCCAAAGTTGCTGAAGACATCGAAAACTTACTTTCAATTCCGGCAGAAAATCAAGTCAAAACCGGGTTTGCTCGGGAAAATTTGGCTTTTCAAGTCGTCAAGGATCAAAAAGATACCTACATCACAACGTATTTGAAAATGAACCAAGGACAATCAGGTATCATTTACGCCAGTACCCGCAAGGAAGTGGAACGGATCTATCACCTGTTGAAACATGAACGCGTGTCCGTCGGGTATTACCATGGCGGACTTTCAGAAGAAGAGCGCTCATTTTTCCAAGAAGAATTTCTTTATGACCGCCTGCAAGTGATGGTAGCGACCAATGCATTCGGGATGGGAATCAACAAAAGCAATGTCCGTTTCGTGATCCATGCCCAGATACCTGGAAATTTGGAGTCTTATTATCAGGAAGCCGGGCGTGCCGGACGAGACGGCGAACCCAGTGATGCGATCTTACTTTATGCTCCACAAGACATGCAGATTCAGCAATTCTTTATCGATCAATCCGAATCAGATATTCTTTATCGCCAAAACGAATACTTGAAATTGCGGGAGATGAGCCAATACGGACATACCCAACTGTGCTTACAGCGCTATATTTTGCGTTATTTTGGAGAAGATGGACCCGATTGCGGTCGTTGCAGCAATTGCCTTGATGAAAGAGAACAAGTGGATATCACAGTGGATACACAAAAAGTGTTGTCATGTGTGAAACGAATGGGCGAACGCTTCGGGAAAGCCTTGGTGGGGAAAGTGCTAACGGGCTCTGGCGACCAAAAAGTCAAACAGTGGGGCTTTGAAAAGTTACCAACTTATGGATTAATGAAAGATTGGTCTCAAAAGGAAGTCAATCAGCTGATCGATTATTTAACAGCATCAGGGTATCTTTTGCCGTCAGAAGGGCAATACCCTTTGTTAAGTGTGACCAATGCGGGGATTGATGTGTTGCTTGGAAAAGCAAAAGTTTATAGAAAACAAACCAAAGTCAAACAGTTAGTGGTTGATGATGAACTGTTCGATCAACTGCGCACCTTACGATTGAATCTCGCACAAGAACAAAATTTGCCGCCGTATGTCGTTTTTTCTGATAAAACACTGCGAGAATTGGCGGAAGTTCAGCCAAAAACGCCGATCGATTTTTTACAGATCAAAGGGGTTGGCCAAAACAAATTGGATAAGTATGGCGATGCCTTTTTAGCATTGCTTTCTGAATACGAAAAGATGGAAAGTGATTAAAATAGACCATTTTCTCTACGATAAGACAAAAAACAGCAGGAAGGGACGAAAAATCAGTGATTACGATTCGACCGGCAATAGCTGCAGATCAAGCGTTTTGGTTTTCTTTGGATACTCACTTACCAAAGGAAGTCTTCGCCAAAAAGATAATGGAAAAAACTGCTTATGTAATAGTTGCAGACGAACAGCCAGTAGGGTTACTGCGCTACAATTTTTTCTGGGACACGATTCCTTTTTGTACCATGTTAGTGATCGCAGAAGCGCATCAAGGCAAGGGACTTGGGAAACGGTTGGTTACTTATTGGGAACAACAGCAAAAAGCAGCCGGCCATGCTCTTTGTTTGACTTCCACGCAAGTCGACGAGCAAGCACAGCATTTCTATCGCAACCTTGGTTACCAAGATGCCGGTGGGTTACTTTTGACAAGTCCTGGATTTGAACAGCCGATGGAATTATTTCTTATCAAACAGTTGTGATGTTTTTGCTAGCTTGTGGTACATTGATAGGAGAATGAGAAAATAGGAGCGTTTACTATGTCTTTTTTTGGAAAAATCGATTTCAATGAGTTATCAGAGACCGATCGTGCGATTTATCATTATATGTCGAGCCAAAGTGATAAGATTCCCTATATGCGGGTTCGTGAGATCGCGCTTGAATCCCACACCTCAGCTTCTTCTGTTATGCGCTTTATCCGTAAATTAGGGTATGAGAGCTTTACAGAATTTCGTACCCAGTTCAAAGCACCTGAGTTAGATGCTGTCAGTTTTTTTAGCAGTATGACCGTTTTGGATCCGGAACGCTTCCCGCGAGACATCGAAGGAAAAATCCGGCGAATCGCTGAACGAATGCTGGAATGTGAGAATATTATTTTTTATGGCATCGGTGCGTCAGGTTCAATGTGTGAATATGCTGCCCGCCGTTTTGCCACAATCGGATTTAACAGTTATGCTTTGGTGGATAATACCTATCCAATCTTTGCGAAGCTGAAACATACGTCAGACAATATGATCGTGGTCCTTTCAATCACCGGAACGACCACCGAGATCATTGAAGTGGTCAATGGCTTTCGTAATAATCCTGACTTCACCACTGTAGCAATCACCAGTGACGCCAACAGCACACTGGGGCGAATGTCCGATTATGTCTTAGACTATTCAGTTGATGTGAAACGCATCAACAAGTATGAAGATTTGACGACGCAAATTCCTTGCCTTTTCTTAGTCGAAGCGTTGTCGGAGACGGTTCGTCAGTTTTCTTTATCCGCAGGGGAATAAGCTACATTTTTCCTTTAATAAATGAAAAAAACAAACAGGTTTAATGGATCAAGAGACTTTTCTTTTGATGACTTTTGGACCTGTTTGTTTTTTTGCATTTTAGCAAGCTAATTACGGTTCAGTCTTGTTGATAGAAAATGAGAGGGACGCCTGACATGAAGCGTCGATTCAAGGTGTCGAGGATTAAAGGAATAACGTAATCTAAGATCATTGAGCTTTTTGTTGTATAAAAGGGAGATGGCAAGTTTCTAAAATAGTTGCAACAATAACATATGAATGAAACGTATGTTTTTTTTAACTTCATGCAGGATATTCATCGATCGAGGAATATCGTGAATTTTATTCTAAGTAGAACATCGATATAATTAGTATGACATGTTTGAAAACCATCGTTTTTGAGACGTGTTATTTTATTAAAGCCAATCTCTTTACAAAAGCCTAAATAGTACTGTTTATATGGAATTCATTCTATCTTGATCGTAGTCGTACTTGATATCTCAAAAACCATCGTTTTCGAAATGAACAACTCACAAGGAGGAGGGAGAATGGATATCAACGGTGCATCTATTAGAGGAAGGGCTTTGAAAGTATGTTTGGTCTTATTGTTCGCTTTCGGGTTTACAAGAACGAGTTTTGGCGAGGAGAGACGTTCAACGGAAACGGAGGGGACAGTGGGGTTTACCGGGATTTATGAGCCTTTGGATCAACCAGAACCATCTCCACCAACCGGTCCTGTTCCGCGTCCACCGCAAGACACGGGTAAACCCGGCGGGCAGCTGCCCCAGACAAACTTCATTCAACGGTTGGATTGGGTGATTCTTGGAAGTCTCTTGCTGATCACCGCACTTAACATATACGTAGTAAAACAACTTATCAAAAAAGGGAAATCAACATTCCCTAAGTGGGGCTAGATCCCATGGGGAAAATAAGAGAAATGACATTTAGGAGTGAATGCGATGAACTCATTTTTTCGCAAAAAAAATAAGTGGTTGCTGGTTCTACTTGCCTTACTCCCACTGATTACAACATTAACAATCATGAATGCCGAGACGATTTTTTCGTGGACACCAGAGGAAGAACACGAGGAGAAGGCCGACGATGAAGTGAGTGGAGAAATCTCCTTTGCGGAGGAACTGATCCAAGGAGAGGTCGAGCACGTAATAGATTTTATTTTCTACTCAGAAGTTGCCCTCGAAACGGTGGACATCGCGTTGCCTCAGGAAATAATCATTGATCAGGAAGCTTTGAACGATGAACTAACGGTGGTAGCAACAGACCACGAAGGTGTGTGGCAGCTGAACAGCGAGACCCCACAAACGACTTTTGTCTTACCGATTCTTGTGGATACGATCGGAGAATATGAGATCATCGTTGCCGAGACTGCTACGCAGCGCCTGCTGATCTTAGATCATACGGATGCCGAAGACACTGATTCGACGGAAGAAGAGAATGACTCTGCGGAAGTAGATCAAGCAGATGAGGCTGCGGATGAAGTAGGAAGAGAGGCAGAAGTAGATGATAGAAGTGATACTACAGCTAAAATTCGAATTGAGCGAGCAGATTTCTTAGATCATTTTGATTTGCAAGGACACCCTATCGATGCTACTTATAACGAGCAAACAGGAGAAGTGCTGTTAACGCCCAATCTATCAGATCACGTTGGTAATGTTACTTTAAAAGAAAGGCTCAGTTTGGATCGTCCATTTACGCTAAAAGGCAAAGCAAATATCGGAACGAGATTAGACGGAGCCGATGGCATTGCTTTTGGCTTTCACAATTCGGCTACAGATGAAGTCGGGTATCCAGGAAATGCGTTTGGTATTGGCGGTTTGATCGATGGCTTTGGGTTTAAATTGGACAATAATTATAACACTACACCTAGTGTTTTTGAAGAATTCACGAATCGATTTGAGGTGATTAGAGATCCAATGTCTGTTGGCGGTGCGCCATTCGCTGGATTCATCTATCATACAGGTCCGCGAACGATGGCGACCTATACCGGCAATGATGCATTACCGCAAAGAGCTGGAAATCGCTTGGGACATGATTTGGATGTACTTATTCAATATCAGCCGGATGAAAATGGGAGATGGTTTCAAGTCGATTATGACAATCGGACATGGCGTAGAGATATTAGTGATTGGCAACCTGAGGATGTTTCTGCGATGGCTTTTCTTATTACTGGAAGTACAGGTGCAAGGAGTGATCGCCATACCTTTACTTTTGATTGGATGGAATATCACATTGGTACTGGAACCGTCCATGTAAACTATCTGGATCGAGAGACAGGGGAGGATATTCTACCAACTGAAACATTAGAACTACCATTACGTTTCCTTCATACCCTTGACCCCAAGAACCGAGAGAGCGATGAACCCTATCAGTTAGGGTATGACTATTACGGGGTTGAGTATGTCACAGAACACTTTGACCCAGGTACATTTGCTATTATGCCGCAGCCTTTCCATCAGAATGTTACTTTTTTATTTGATCGCGTGCCATCGAACATCAAGATCAATCACATAGATGAAGAAGGGGTAGCATTGAGGGAACCAACCTATCAAGGAGAATTCGTAAATGAATCGGTCGATATCCTTCCTGAGGAGATTCCTTATTACCAATATCTTTACGAGCGGGACGGTCAGCCGCTGGAAACAAGAGTCACCCGAGATGAACAAGAATACTGGCTGGTTTATGGTTTGGAAAGTACTCCGCAACCAGTAGACCCTCTTGATCCGGATACGCAAGTAAATCCTGAGAATCCGCCTGAGATTGATGCAGAACAAGGGTTTGTCAGCTTGGATTTTGTTTCCCAATTCCAGTTTGGGACAGTTGGCATTCGGTCAGAAACGACGACCTACGATGCCCTGCCGCAGAAACTGCTTCAGCCGGCTGATCCAAATGATAATCTACGCCCTAATTATGTGCAGGTTTCAGATCGGAGGCGGGAAAATTCCGGTTGGACCCTCCGTGCAACCTTACGAGAGCCTTTTGAAAGTGATGAAGGGCATCAACTGACTGGTGCTAGAATTTTATTAGACAATATCGATGTAGTAACGACTCGAGAAAACGTGTCTGAGCCACCTACTCACAAACAGCAAGCAGCACTGACTGTTGGAAATGCGGAGATAATCGCACAAGCAGGTGCCAACCAAGGCAGAGGCACTTGGGTCCAGCGCTTTGGCGATCGAGAAACAATGGATCAAAGTGTCAAACTTGAGGTGCCAATTAGTGCGACTCCTCAAGCCACGAGATATTCAGCAACCATTCTTTGGGAACTTTCATTTGTTCCTTAACAATAAACAAAAAGAAGCTGCAGCGATTTGCAGCTTCTTTTTGTTAGCATCGGAGAAGACACAATGTCGGATGTATCAGGGGATTTGGTGTTATCCATTATTTATGGTACACCTTGTACCATGATGAAGATTTTTCCTTTTTGCCATGAGTTGCACCAAAGTATGAAGATCGTCTTTTTTTGAAAACGTTTTTAATTATACTGAATGAAAGGAATCGGCAACATGTTGCTTCTGCTAAGAAGGAGCAAATGCCGCAAGTTCGATAAGCAAAAGAAGAGAGCCTAATGATTGGAGAGAATAATAGTGGAAACCGTAAAACTAAAAGAACTGATTGACCAAATGACTGTAGCTGAAAAAGTGGGCCAGTTGGTCCAATTGACGCCAGATTTTTTTGCGCAAGGAGGAGAAATCACCGGTCCGATGCAACAATGGCACATGAGTGAAGACCAATTATTTTCGATTGGTTCTGTGTTGGGCACTCATACTGCGGAACAAGTGTATGCCATCCAAACGTCTTATCTTGAGAAAAGTCGCTTAAAGATTCCTCTTGTTTTTATGGCAGATGTTATCCATGGGTATGAAACGATTTTCCCAATTCCACTGGCCTTAGCATCTTCCTTTGATGCGCAGTTAGTGGAAGAGGTTGCTAAAGCTTCAGCAAAAGAAGCGGCAGAAGCTGGTGTCCATGTCACGTTTTCACCGATGGCGGATCATGTTAAAGACGCGCGCTGGGGAAGGGTCTTGGAAAGTAATGGGGAAGATCCGACCTTATCTGCGGTGTTGACGGCTGCTTATGTACGAGGGTATCAAGGAACTGCTTCCCTTGCAGAAAATAAACAGCGAATTGCTGCTTGTGTCAAACACTTTATCGGCTATGGCGCTGCAGAAGGCGGCCGGGATTACCATACTGTCGATTTGTCTGATCTGGAGCTCTACCAAAATTATCTGCCCGCGTTTCAGGCGGCGATTGAAGCTGGTGCAGAATTGGTCATGACTTCTTTTAATACGATCCATGGTGTGCCGGCCACAGCCAATCAACCATTGTTGCAGGAAGTATTGCGAGAAAAGCTTGGGTTTGATGGCTTGATCATCTCAGATTGGGCAGCGGTGGCGGAATTGATGGCGCATCGTGTAGCTGCTGATCGAAAGGAAGCCGCACAGAAAGCTTTTACTGCAGGTGTCGAAATGGATATGATGAGTGATTGCTATTTGAACGCACTAGAGCAAATCATTCAGGCAGATCCTGCTATGAAAGAGCAGTTGAATAAGGCGGTTTTTCATGTGCTACATTTAAAGAACAAGCTAGGCCTTTTTGAAGACCCTTATAGAGGGTTAGCACCGGAAAACTTAACGCCTAGACTCCTAAAGGAAACCCGTCTTCTTTCACGAGAAGCAGCAAAGCAAACAACGGTTCTTCTGAAAAACCAGGCACTGTTGCCTTTGCAGAAAAAGCAAAAGGTCGCGCTGATCGGTCCCAAAGCAGATTCAAAGGATCTTTTGGGGGCTTGGTCGTGGATCGGCAAACCAGAGGCTGCGGTCTCCTTAGCGGAAGGTCTTTCTCAAAAAGAAATTGACTTAACTGTCTTACCGTACCCTGATGGGGAAATGTTGACGAGCGCCTTTCTTGATGAGGCGTGTAAATTCGCTAAAGGAGCTGAGGTCGTTTTATTGGCTCTGGGGGAAACCAGCGAGGAAGCGGGAGAAGCGGCAAGTCTGACCAAACTTTCTTTATCAAGAAAGCAAGAAGCATTGATTGAAGCAGTAAGTCAGGTCAATCCTAGGATCGCAACGATTCTTTTCTGTGGCAGACCACTGGTTTTGACCGCCATCGAGCCTCTTTGTCAAGCCATCATGATTGCCTGGTTCCCTGGATCAGAAGGCGGTAATGCATTGGCAGATTTGTTGATGGGCGAATCTGAACCGCAAGGACGTTTAGCTATGAGTTTTCCAAGGGCAGAAGGACAGTTGCCGTTGACTTATGCTCAACTCTCTACAGGTCGGCCACTGACAGAAGAGAATAGTGATCAAAAATATATTTCGCGCTATATGGATGAAAAAAATGAGCCGTTGTTTTCTTTTGGCTCGGGGATAGGCTATAGTAAATGCACGATTACCCACACCCAAATCATTATTCCTCAGGAAAAGGGTGCGCCATTTGAGATCAGTTGCACACTGAAAAATGAGGGCGATGTGCCGCATACAACGACATTGCAACTCTATAGCAGAGACGATGTTACGGAAGTAGCACGACCGATGAGGGAATTGAAACAATGGCAAAAAATCCATCTTGCTGCAGCCGAAGAAAGGCAGCATTCATTCTATGTTACACCAGAGGATTTTGCTTATGTTCATTCCGATTTCTCGACAGAAAGTGATCCTGGTACGATTTCCTTATACCTTGGCTTTGCTGCTGCCTCAGCGAAGTTGATTGGTACGCTCACGATTTAAAAGCCTTTCGAGGCTTTTTTTTTCGGGTACAACTTGTACCAAAGTGGCACAGGTTTCAAGGTGCTGGTACATGCGCCAACTAGTCCTAGAACCATTGTGGGTGAAAACGTTTTTATATATAGTTGGTTTATCGGATGGCCAACCTTAGAGTGGTCGTTGATTTTTTCAGCAAAATAAAAACGTTTTTATTTTTGGGAAGAATCCTTCAGGAGGGGAGAATCATTTGACAAATCGAATCACGATTCGGGAAGTGGCAAAGGAGGCAAACGTGTCGATTGCGACCGTGTCTAAAGCATTAAACGGTGTCGATGTTGTTCGGCCCGCAACGAAAGAACGTGTGATGGCTGCCGCGCAGCGGTTGCATTATGTCCCAAATTTGATGGGCAAACAATTAAAAAACACGAAAACCAAGATGCTTGGTTTTTACACCACCAGCATTAAGGGCCCCTACTTTAGCGTACTAGTTGAAGCCATTGCCAGAGAGGCAGAAAAACATGGGTATGCAGTCAACGTGTTTTTATCTGCAGATAAGCGCGTTGTCCTCAATAGTATTTTAGGTGGTGTTGTTGATGGCATTATTGGATTTGAAGATTTTTTAACGAAGCAGGATTTGGCTGCGATGGAACGAGAACAAATCAAAGCCGTCTTTATCGATCGAAACATTCAAGAGAAGAACTTCGGCAGTGTAGTCTTTGATTCTTTCGAAAAAGGGAAAGCAGCCACCGAGTATCTTTTGTCACTTGGCCACAAAAAAATTGCCTTTATCAGTGGTATTACTGGTGTTTATGATAGTGATGAGCGTTTAAGAGGGTATTTAGAAGCATTAAACGAGGCAGGGGTTTCTAAACGGTCGGACTATCAATTGCAGGGGTTCTTTGAAGAAGAACGAACGAGAGTCCGCGTGCAACAGTTTTTGCTAGAGCAGAAAGATTTACCCACAGCGTTTCTGGCGGGAAATGATCTTAGTGCGATCGGAACGGTCAAGGCGATCCATGAGACCAAGTGGCGGGTGCCGGATGATTTCAGCGTAATTGGCTTTGATGGCATCGATCTCTTGGACTATTTCATGCCTCGGTTGACGACTGTGAAAAATCCAATCCAATTGCAAGGGGTCACGGCAGTAAACCACTTGATCGAAATGATTGAGGAAAATGCATGTGGTGTCTCCTACGTTTTACCAGGAGAATTGAGTATTAATCAATCGACAAAACAAGTAAATGAATAATGAGGGTGAAGCAATGTTTATTGGAATTGATGTTGGAGGAACGGCTATCAAATATGGTGTGATTTTGAGAACGGGTGAAATTGTGAAGAAAGGACAGATGCCAACCATTCATGAAAAAGAAAAATTTTTGCAATCCATCACAGCATTGATCGAATCGCTGCAGCAAGACGCAATGATCGAAGGTGTCGGTATTAGCGCACCGGGCATCATCCAAAAAGATGGCACGATGATCACGGCAGGATCAATCAAACCGCTTTATGGAATCAACCTAAAGTTGGAATTAGAGAAACGTGTCAAGCTGCCAGTCCTTGTTGAAAATGATGCCAATGCTGCAGCGATTGCTGAAAAATGGCTTGGGCATGCACAGGCTTGTGAGAACTATCTTTGTCTTGTTGTGGGAACTGGTATTGGTGGCGGGATCATCGTCAACAATCAGCTCTATCGAGGCAGTCATGGCATGGCAGGTGAATTTGGGTGGATGCTGATCGACACATTGCCTGAACAGGGAAATCTAGAGTCAGTTTCCTTGAATCAACGAGCAGCCATCGTGGGTGGTCTTTGCCATCAGTATCAACTGGCACTTCAGCAACAAGGGCGAAGTGATCTGCCTCAAGATGCAGTCGAGATCTTCCAGAGAGGAGAACAAGGAGAAGTAGTAGCGAACCAAGTGATTGCTCAATTTTTCCAAGATTTATCAGTGGGCTTACTGAATTTGATCAGTACATTTGATCCCGAGCTGATTTTGGTTGGTGGTGGGGTCAGTGAAAATGATGGTTTCATGACAAGGCTTGAAGAGACCATGAGCCAGCTAAAAGCTCGCCATGAAAGTATTGGTTATTTAGAAGGTCGCACGATTGCACCGATTCAACGAGCAAAATTAAAAAATGATGCTGGTATGATTGGTGCGGTCTATCAATTGATGAACCAATAAAGGAAAGCATGTATTTCCTTTGGGTGAAAAAGTAAGCGTTTTAGAAAGGGTGGAAAAATGGAATCAAAAGGTGTCATGCTAAAAGCAACCCCACAGAAAAGGTCATTTTTGCAAAAACTAAAAAGCCAAAGCTTTTATCAAGCGATGGTTTGGCCAGGTATTATCTTGATGATTATTTTTAATTTTATCCCATTGTATGGGATCGTTATCGCGTTTAAAGATTACTCAGTTCTTGATTCGATCGCAAATGCGGAGTGGGTCGGTACTCAATATTTTCAAGAATTTTTTAGTGATTCAATGTTTTGGACGGTGATGAGTAATACATTGGGCATCAGCTTTTTTAAACTACTGATTGGCTTTCCAGCGGCGATTGGTTTAGCGGTATTGATCAATGAAATCGTTCATGTGCGCTTGAAGAAGGTCGTTCAAACGGTGTCTTATTTGCCGCACTTTCTTTCTTGGGTCATCTTAGGTGGCATGTTTATTACGTGGTTGTCTGATACCGGTCTGGTCAATAATTTACTGTTAGGTTTTGGGTTGATCGATGAACCGATCCGCTTCTTGACCGATCCCGAAAAATATTGGGCGATTGCAGTCATTTCCGATATTTGGAAAGAAGTTGGCTGGAATACGATTTTATACATCGCTGCTATGACGGGGATCAATCCAGCTCTTTATGAAGCAGCTAGAATGGATGGCGCCACGAAGTTCCAGCAGATCACGCGGATCACGATTCCTTCGATCCGTCATATTATCGCCTTGACATTTGTTTTGTCAGTGGGTGGGTTATTGGGTTCAAACCTCGATCAGACACTCGTCTTACAAAACCCTGTCAATTATCAGTCCAGTGAAGTCATTAATTCATTTGTCTATAAAATGGGGATCCAACAAGGAGACTTCTCCTATGCGACCGCCGTTGGCCTGTTTGTGTCGGTTGTTTCTTTGATCCTCGTAGTAGGAAGTCATCTTTTGACCAAAAAAATCAGTGATGAATCAGTCTTTTAGAGGAGGAAAAGTATGAAACAAACATTTTCAAAAGATGAGAAGATCTTCAATACCGCCAATGTGATTTTCATGGTATTCTTTTTAGCCATCATTGCGTTGCCATTATGGAATATCGTCGCTTTGTCGTTCAATGATGCAACCGATGCCGCAAGAGGGGGGATCTATTTCTGGCCACGGGAATTTTCACTAGAAAGTTACTACACCGTTTTTGAAGATTCTGCGATCTATAAAGCTTTTGTTATCTCAGTTGCAAAAACAGTGATTGGCGTTGTTTTGCATACGGCATTAACGGCGATGGTCGCCTATGGGATGAGTCGCAGAAACTTAATGGGACGGAAAATCTACATGAACATGGGGATTTTAACGATGTTCGTTTCCGGAGGAATGATCCCAACCTTTCTCTTATTCAAAGAATTAGGATTGTTAAATAATTTTTGGGTTTACATCATTCCTGTCTTATTTTCTTTTTACGATATGGTGATTTTGATGAATTTTTTCCGGAGCATTCCATTTTCGCTGGAAGAATCTGCCATGATGGATGGCGCCAATCCTTTTATTATTTTCGTGAAAATCATTTTGCCATTATCCCTTCCAGTTTTGGCAACCATTGCATTATTCCACGGCGTCTTTCAGTGGAACGACTACATGACCGCCAATATCTATGTGGATGATCGTAGTTTATATCCTTTACAAATGCTACTATTTCGGATCGTTTCGGAAAATCTATCGCCCGCAGTGGCGACCGGAACCAATGTTGTCAGAAATACAACTTCACAGTCATTGCAATTAGCAACCATGGTGGTAACGACGGTTCCTGTCGTCGTGATCTACCCATTTTTACAAAAGTACTTTATTCAAGGGATGACTCTTGGATCAGTAAAAGAATAGACAAAAGGAGAGAAAAAAATGAAAGCAAGCAAATTATTTTTAGGGATCGGTCTCGTATGTACATCTGTCATGGTATTAGGTGCCTGTGGTAATTCCAGCAGTGAGTCAAAAGGAGCTGCTGAGGTAGAAGATCTGCCAGAAGCTCGCTTTGAAGCAGACAAAGATACACCAAGCTGGCAAAAAGACACCGACCATGAAGCTACCTTAAAATGGTATGTCAATTTTGATTGGTATGCTCAGCCGGGGTGGGGCAAAGACACTGTGACGCGAAAAATCAAAGAAGACATGAATATCAATGTCGAATTTATTTCAGGAAATGACGAGAACCTTAATACGATGCTAGCTGGTGGCGATCTTCCAGATATCATGACCTTCGATAAAAACCTGTCTGCTGCAAATGAAGCGACAAAATTTGCCTTGCCATTGAATCTTTTGGCAGAAAAATATGACCCTTACTTCTTAGAACATGCAGCGAAACCGGAATCTGTTCAATGGTTTACTTTAGAAGATGGCAACATTTATGGATACCCGAGCTTTTCCACGACTGCACAAGATTATGAGGACGGCAATGTAGTGGGAGACCAAGTTTTCATTGTCCGCAAAGATATTTACGAAGCGTTAGGTGAACCCGATATGTCGACGCCAGAAGGATTTTTAGATGCGTTAAAACGGGCAAAAGAAGCATTTCCGACAGCAGATGATGGTGCAGCTCTAGTCCCATTTGCTTCGACTGCACTAGATATTTCCAATGGTGGGGATGGCGCCTATGGTGGTACTTTGCAAGACTTTCTCAGTATCGCACCAAGTGTAGACGGTCAATTCAATGATCGTGACGCTGATGAGGAGTACATCACTTGGATCGAGACATTTAGAAAAGCGTACAATGAGGGATACATCAACAATGACCAGTTTTCAGACAATGACAACACGATGAAGGAAAAACTAGGACAAGGGCGTTATTTTGCTTACCTGCATACGAATACGAAGGGACTCAATGAGTTTATGTCCGATAATAATGCCCGTAATCCTGAGCAAACCTATATTGCCGTCGATGGTCCGAAAAATTCGAATGGCGATGATTCCACTTTTACTGGCGGAAATATTGGTGGATGGACACAAACCTTCATCACGACGTCGACAAAAGAACCCCAAAAAGCCATGGAACTTTTGACGTATTTAGCAAGTGAGTATGGCACGATGGTCACTACCTTTGGTATCGAAGGGGAAACATACAATCTTGTGGATGGCGTGGTTGAGTACTCAGAAGAAACAGAAGCGTTACGAAATTCTGATATTGCTCGCTTTGATAAGGAAATTGGTTTAGGTTCTTATTGGTTTGTTGGCAATGACAATTACGCCATTCAAATGGGACAAAAACCAGCAACATCGATTCGGCAGATGGTGGAATGGTCGCAAGACAAATTGGCGCCGCGTTTTGAGATCGAAGACATTGATCCTCGCACCGGTTCTGAAGCAAGAAACCTCACTTCCATCAACACAGCAAGAGTGCAAGCGTTGGTCAACTTTATTCAAGCAGACTCGGAAGAAGCGGGCCGTCAGATTTGGGAAGACTACCTAAAAGAACGAGAAAACAATGGATGGTCAGCAATCGTTGATTACCGAAATGAGAAAATCGCTGAAAATATTGAAAAATTAAACTAAAGGTGTGTGAGTGTGATGTTTGCTTTAGAGAGTCGTTTTTATCGTCTTTGCGAAATCGTTTTTCGTATGCTGGTATTGAATCTCTTGTTTTTAGTGGTATCGTTTCCGATCATCACGTTTCCAGCCGCTTTGCGAGCAGTGGTCGATGCTTACGAACATCCTGAAGCAAAACTGCTAAAACCCTTTTTGAAAAATAGCAAAAGCGCGTTATTGAAGACTCTGCCACTAGGGGTCTTCAATCTCTTCTCATTTTTATGCGGACTCAGCTTGTGGCGTTCTGCTACTTTGACGAATTCATTGTTTTTCTCTTTTTTGACCATCATTTTTCTTACTTTTTTGTTGTCCTACAACATTAACCTGTATGTGATGCAATCAAAAATGCAAGATCGGCAAAACCTGTTTATCCTTTTTCGTAGTAGTTTTTTCTTTACGATGATGCACTACCATAAAGGGATCGGAATCTTAGTCCTAGCAGCGATCGGCTATTTCTTCACATGGCAATTAGCGCCAGGTATCTTCTATCTGTTTTGTCTGTCTGGGCCCTTGTATTTCTATCAAAAAGTGTTGCATCTAAACAGAGTGGATCAATCTTGATTCACTCTTTTTTTGTTGCTTGTAATCGCCACTAACTAGGAAGTAGACAGGATGAAACACATTCCAATCTTTGAAACGCATTGAATTGAAAACGTTTGCTATTCTATTAGTAACAAATGTTTCCTATAATGAACCTACAAATCAACTACAAAGGAGTTTCCTCAATGAAAGAAAAAGTGATGGATGCGATGCAGAAATTCTCCAAGGCAATGTTTGTGCCCGTTTTGATTTTGCCGATCGCAGGGATATTGATTGCCGTTGGGAATGTGTTTACAAATGTCCGCTTGCTTGAGCAGTTTCCCTTTTTGGATAATCCGATAACCACCGGTTTTGGTAGTATCTTATCCGCTTCCTTATTACCGATTTTAACCAATTTGGGCATTATTTTTTGTGTCGGGATCGCTTTAGGGTTAGCTAATAAGAAAAAAGCTGAAGCGGGATTTACCGCGTTGTTAGGTTATTTCGTCTTCTTGAATGCCATGAATAAATTCATGGAACTTCGGGGGATGTTGGTTCCAGCCGATGCCCTTCAAGGTTCAGGACAAGCGATCGTTTTAGGAATCCAAGTGTTGGATATGGGGGTCTTTCTGGGGATCATTTTAGGGATCGTCGTAGCATTGATCCATAATCGTTTTATCGATACGACCTTTAACAACGCCTTTCAAGTTTATGGCGGCGCGCGCTTCGTCTTTATTGTCTTGATTCCGGTCGTCGTGTTATTAGCCATCGTTTCCACGTTTATATGGCCAGTAATACAAACTGGCATCGACGGTTTAGGCGGCATCATTCAACAAACGGGCAACTTTGGCATCTTCTTGTACGGTATGTTGGAACGCTTATTGATTCCAACTGGCTTGCATCACTTGATCTACACGCCGTTTTTGTATACCTCATTAGGCGGTGTCGCAGAAGTTGGCGGTCAAGTCTTTGAAGGGGCACGAAACATTTATTTTGTGGAAATTGCTGACCCAGCAGTCCGCGTATTATCGCAAAGTGTCATTTGGGACGCTCGTGGGATCTCAAAAATGTTTGGACTGATCGGTGCCTGTTTGGCGATGTATCAAACGGCAAAACCAGAAAATAAAGTCAAAGTCAAAGCCATTTTGATTCCAGCTGTCGTCACTTCCTTTATTGCAGGTGTGACTGAACCAATCGAATTTTCTTTTATGTTCGTGGCACCTGTTTTGTTCGTCATTCATTCTGCACTTAGCGGCTTGAGCATGGTGGCGTTAAATCTCTTTGGTTCTCGCGCCATCGGACCGAATGGCTTCATCGACTTTCTTTTGTACAACTTGCCCTTAGGGATCGAGAAAACTCGCTGGCCAGTGTACTTGATCGTCGGAGTCGTCTTCTTCTTTCTTTATTACTTCTTGTTCCGCTTTTTGATCACGAAACTGAATTTGAAAACGGTCGGGCGTGAAGAAGATGGGACAGAGACCAAACTGTATTCGAAGAAAGAGTACAAAGAAAAACAACTTGCTGGAGCAGGTGTCGGGGTCATGGCGAGTGACCAAGCCGCCACTAGTCCGACTGGTGAAACAAGTATCTCAGCAATCATCACTAAAGCGCTAGGTGGCGATGACAATATCAAAACCATCGACAACTGCTATACCCGCTTACGTTTAAAACTAAAGGATCCTGAACTCGTGGATGAAGCGCTACTAAAAGACGAAACACAAGCCAAAGGCGTGATCAAAAATGGTGAAAATGTCCATGTCGTTTACGGGTTGACTGTGCCGAAAGTGCGGGAAGAATTAGAAAATTATCTTGGAAGAGAAGGAGAGATTGAATGATGAAAAATTTTTCAGTAGTGATCGCAGGGGGCGGCAGTACCTTTACCCCGGGAATCGTTATGATGCTGCTTGATAATCAAGAACGCTTTCCTTTAAGAAAGCTGAAACTATACGACAATGATGAAGCACGCCAAGCGATCCTCGGTGAAGCCCTAGCGATCTTATTAAAAGAACAAGCACCGCAAATCGAATTTTCATTTACGACGGATCCTGAGGAAGCCTTCAGCGATGTCGATTTCTGTATGGCGCATATCCGAGTAGGAAAGTATGATATGCGGGAAAAAGATGAAAAAGTCCCCTTGCGTCATGGCGTCTTTGGTCAAGAAACCTGTGGTCCAGGAGGGATCGCTTATGGGATGCGCAGCATCACTGGTATGCTGGAGATCATTGATTACATGGAAAAGTATTCCCCCGATTGTTGGATGCTGAATTATTCCAATCCGGCTGCAATCGTAGCTGAAGCATGTCGGGTCTTGCGTCCTGAGTCAAAGGTTCTGAATATCTGTGACATGCCTGTGGGCACGTTGCGGCGCATGTCGCAAATCATTGGCAAGCAGCCAGAAGAACTAGAAGTTCGCTACTTTGGCTTGAATCATTTTGGCTGGTGGACTAGTGTCAAAGACAAAGAAGGCACGGAGTACATTCAAACCATACGTGACTATGTTGCAGAACATGGCTATTTGACGCAAATCGAAGTGGATACCCAACATACAGACCCAAGTTGGCAAGACACCCACAAAAAAGCCAAAGACCTCTTGGCTCTCACACCAGAATATCTGCCAAATACGTACTTGAAGTATTATTTATACCCAGATTACGTCTACGAACACATGAAAGAACACCCAGAGTATACGCGTTCCAATGAAGTGATGGAAGGACGGGAAAGACGAGTGTTCGATCATGCCAAAAAGATCACGGCACAAGGATCTGCTGAAGGGATCGCTTTTGAGATTGATGCCCATGCAACCTTTATCGTTGATTTGGCACGCGCCATCGCTTTTAATACGCATGAGCGAATGGTCATGATTGTGGAAAACAACGGCGCGATTGCGAACTTCCCGGATGATGCCATGGTGGAAGTGCCATGTATCGTCGGTTCTGATGGACCAGAAGCCCTCGCTCAAGGAAAAATTCCTGCCTTCCAACAAGCGCTCATGTTCCAACAGGTGACTGTGGAAAAATTAGTGGTCGAAGCATATGTGGAAAAGAGCTATCAAAAAATGTGGCAAGCGTTAAGCCTTTCCAAAACGATTCCTAGCGCAAAAGTAGCCAAAGAGTTACTCGATGATTTGGTCTCGGAAAATGGTGATTACTGGCCAGGATTGTCTTGATTTGTTTCACATTTGCGAAACATTCGCTAGTTGGATAACGAAAGAGGAAGATTCTCCAAGAATCTTTCTTTTTTTTGATTTTTGCTGTGGAAGGATACTTCTCTGAAGAAAATCATCACTAAACGTCTTCTCAACAAAACGATCAGACAGGTATGCTAGAATATGCCACTAACTATGGTAGAATAAAGCTAATTGAATCAGATGAGAGGGAGCAATGCGATGTTTTTAGGGATTGATATCGGCACAACAGCCATAAAATTTGGGGTTATTGAAGATCGGAAAATCATTTACTCACAGTCATTACCAATCAAAACCCATAGCCACGGGTTAAAACAGACCCAATCAGCGACCCAGATCAGTAGCCAATTAATCAGTGGTGTCACAACGATTCCCGCTCAATTAAAAGCGGCAATCACAGTGATCGGGTTCAGTACCGCTATGCACAGTTTGATGCCAGTGGCTGGTGAGACAGCAGAAGAGATTTACATTTGGTCAGACAATCAAGCGAGTCAAACGATGACGGCCTTTCGTCAAACGGATCTGGCGGCAACGTTTTATGAAGAGACAGGGACACCGATCCATGCAATGTCTCCCTTTGCGAAACTGGCTTATTTTCAAACAAGTGGTTCATATTCCAAAGAGACGAAATGGTTAGGCTTAAAAGAACTAGCAATGGCGTTGTTTACCGGACAAGCACGGATCGATTATAGTACCGCATCAGCAACCGGTCTTTTTTCTTTGAAAGAAAAGCAATGGAGTCAAAAGATTCTCACCTATTTATCCCTTTCAAAAGCCCAATTAGCGCCTTTATGTGCACCGACTGATCGTTTTTTGATTACCGAGGAGATGGCGCAGCGGTGTGGCTTGAAGCCTGAGGTAGAAGTGATGTGTGGGGCTAGCGATGGGTGTTTGGCAGCATATGCTGGCTATATTTCTACAGGGATCCGCAACAGCTTGACGATCGGAACCAGTGCGGCGGTTCGTAAAGTAAGTGAGACCACCGTCTTTGATGACCAAAAACAAAATTTTTGCTACTATCTGCAAGAAGACCTCTATGTCGTAGGGGCACCTTCGAATAATGGCGGTTGTGTGCTTGCTTGGGCAAAAGAGACCTTATCAGAAGATCCTGATGGGTTTTATCATTATCTGCCGCAAGTCATGGAGGAATCACCGATCGGCAGCAACGGTTTACGTTTTTTCCCCTATTTAAATGGCGAGCGGGCACCCTTTTGGACGAATGAAATCACAGGTGGCTTTTCTGGCTTGACCCTGAAACACAATCGCTCAGATATGTTGCGGGCAGTCCTCGAAGGCATGCTGATGAACATCGATTTATTAAAGCAAATGGCGCAGTTGGAAGGGGCAGTCACTGTAAGTGGTGGTTTCTTTCAAACAAAACTATTAGGTCAAATGACCGCGGATGTGTTGGGGCTAACCTGTTATCTTTCCGATGAAAATGAACCGATATTCGGCTTGTATGATTTGTACAAAAGCTCTGTTGTGCGGCAAGATCAGCCAGATGAAAAATTTGTTCCTGATCCGCAGAACCACGCGCTTTATCAAGAACTGGCAAAAACGTATTTTCATGCATAAGCAAAAACCAGCAATCCACTAGGGTTGCTGGTTTTCTTTTTCAACACACGTGAAAGCGTCGACGATATATTCCATCAATAAGAGCAGTTTGCCAAAGAAACTGGTGTACTGGATGTTTTGGGTGTCGTAGGGACGTTCATCTGTCACTTCAAAGGAAAAGGTCGCTAGTTGATTGGCGCGATGCTCACCGTTCCCACAAAACAAAACAGTTGGTATGTGATGTTCATTGGCTAATGCCATCTTTTCCAGCACTTTTTGTGTTTCGCCAGATTTAGAGATAGTAATCAACATACTTATGTTCTCGATGTTGTTACTAATGATCCCACCTGAGTCAGAAGCACTGACTAATAAGGTTTTGATGCCGTTGACAAGCATTTTTTTGTGTAGGTATTCTGCCACGATCCCCGAAAAACCTGTGGCATAAATCGTAATAAACTTGTTCTTGTTTTGTCCATAGATTTCTTTGATCGCTTCGATCGTATCTGCAATACTGGCAGCGTCAATTTGGTAATCGATGGCGGCTTCAGTGATCGTCTGATTTTTCAAGCGATTCTTTAAGAAGTAAAGCAGCTCTAGATAGCCAGAAAAACCTAGTTTTTGCGCAAGCCGCACGATGGTTGCTGGGGAAGTGTAGATCGTTTTAGCGATTTCTCTTAAGGGCAGTCCATCGATCGCAGCGGTATTTGCAAGCAAATAATCAAGAATTTGCAGCTCATTGTCAGTCAATTTTTTTCCTTTGATCAATACATTTAAGTCCATTGTTCGGCACTCCTTTGTCTTGTCTTCATCATACAATGAATAACGACAGAAAGTAAAATAGGAATCGCGTCATGCTGATATATAGGAAAAAAGATTGTGCATTTCCTAAAAAGATATTATAATTTCTTATATAGAAAATAAAGGTGGAGAAATGATGACACAAAAACCATATGGAACCGTACTACTAAAAGCAGCAACCATTTTAGATTACCTCGCAGAAGCGCCAAGTAAACCATTGCAAGAAATTTCAGAAGCAACGAAACTGACCCCATCCACAGCTTTGAAAATATTGGAAACGCTACAAATGATCGGCTATGTCAAACGCGACAAAGAGAAGAATTATCGCTTAGGGTCTAAGCTGATCAAGTATGCGAATCAAAACATTCAAGAGCTTGATTTAGTGGAAATCAGCTTGCCATACTTGGAAGCATTGCAGAAAACGGCGGATGAAACGATCCACTTAGGGGTCTTGACCGCCAATGAGATTCTTTATGTCAATAAATTGGAGCCTCAGAATCAAACGATCCGCATGTCTTCAAAAGTAGGAATCACAAGACCGTTGTATAGCTCTGCCATGGGGAAAGCCGTTTTAGCGGAGTTTGATGCCCCTCAAGTAGAGGAGTACTTGGCAGCAACGCCTTTAACCGCTTATACCGAAAATACCATTACAAATCAGTTGAAGTTGAAGAAAGAATTGGAACAGGCAAAAGCGAACCAAGTAGCCTTTGATGATGAAGAAATGGAACAAGAAATCTATTGCATCGGCGCCTCACTGATAAAAGATCAGGAGATCGTTGGGGCGTTTTCTATCAGCCTACCGAAATACCGCTTGACCCCAGAATACAAAACGACATTGATCGATGCGATTATTGCGACAAAACAACAAATTGAACAAGCGTTATAAACTTTTTAATGGAAAGCCCTTGCAAATAAAAACGAGAACGGTATAATGAACGTGTAAGTTTCTTTATAATAAATACCATTTTCCAAATAGGAAATAAGTGGAGGGTCTTAATGAAAAAAGTAGCGAATTTAATGAAACTAAAGGAAAGCGGTGTGATCGCTGTTGTACGTGGCGCTTCAAAAGAAGAAGCACTACAAGCAAGTAAAGCGATCGTTGCAGGGGGGATCACCGGCATTGAGTTGACTTTTACAGTGCCTCAAGCGGCGGATGTAATCGCTGAATTGGTAGCAACCTTCAAAGAGAATCCAGAGGTAGTTGTTGGTGCGGGGACCGTTCTTGATGCAGTGACCGCCCGCTTAGCGATCATGGCAGGAGCAGAATATGTCGTCAGCCCAACCTTTGATCAAGAAACGGCTGAATTATGTAATTTATATCAAATCCCGTATCTGCCTGGTTGCATGACCATTTCAGAAATGAAGGACGCCTTAAAAGCAGGCGCAGATATCATTAAACTATTCCCGGGTAGTGCGTATGGACCAAGTATCATCTCGGCCTTCAAAGCGCCATTGCCACAATTAAACATTATGCCGACCGGTGGTGTCAGCTTAGACAACATGCAAGAATGGTTTGCAGCGGGTGTTGTAGCCGTTGGTGTAGGGGGGAATTTGTTAGCGCCAGCAGCAAGTGGGGATTTTGACAAAGTAACAGAAGTAGCGAAACAATATGCGGCAAAATTAAAAGAGATTCGAGGAAAGTAAGATGGCAAACATTCTGACACTAGGAGAAATCATGTTGCGTCTATCGACAACGTTAGGCGACCGAATCGCCCATAGTTCGACGTTTGCTGCCCATTATGGTGGCGGGGAAGCCAATGTTGCGATTTCCTTGGCAAATTTTGGTCATCACGTTTCTTTTGCTAGTAAAGTGCCGGAAAATGCTTTAGGAGATGCCGTTTTTCATCATTTACGAAGCTATGGCGTCGATTGTCGCCACGTGCTTCGTGGCGGTTCCCGACTAGGTACTTACTATATTGAAACCGGTATCGGGGAACGAGCAGCGCGAGTGGTTTATGATCGCGCAGGCTCTAGCTTTGCTCAAATGAAGGAAAATGAGTGGCAGTCTGACCTTTTTGATGGGGTTGATATTGTTCACCTTTCAGGAATCACGCCCGCTCTTTCAACGACTTGGCAGACACTTTTGCTGACGTTGATCAAAGAAGCGAAAGCAGCTGGTTGTAAAATCAGTTTCGATATCAATTATCGTGGAAAGCTGTGGACGACCGCTGAAGCACGCGTCTTTTTGCAAGAAGTGCTCCCCTATGTCGATTATTGCTCGGCAGGACAGTTAGATGCCCAAGTCTTTATGGATGTATCAGCTCCAACAGAGGAAGTCGAAGATGACTACTATTATCAAGAAATGCATCGGAAATACCCAAATATCCAGCTCTTTTATTCAACTAGTCGTCAGGTGCTCTCAGCAAGTCACAATCAATTGACAGGAAGCCTATGGCATAACGGCAATTATGTCGTTTCTGCTACCCATGAGATCAATCCAATCGTTGATCGCGTCGGAGGCGGCGATGCCTTTTCAGCTGGTATCCTACATGGTGTTGTCACGAAGAAACAAGACCAAGAAATCGTTGATTTTGCCACAGCCGCATCTGCTTTGAAACATACGATCCATGGCGACTGTAATCAGTTTAGCGCCAATGAGATACAAGAATTTATTGCAACAGGTTCAGGAAAAATTATTCGATAGGAGGAATAAAACATGCAACACATGGAAACACGCTATACCCATAGTCCACTTGATATTCGTCACTATAGTACCGAGGAATTACGCAGAGAATTTTTGGTAGAAAAAATTTTCACACCAGGACAAATCATGCTGACCTATACCCACAATGATCGGATGATCTTTGGCGGAGTGACACCGACAGAAGAAGCGTTAGAAGTGAAATTAAGCAGCGAATTAGGGGTGGAATACTTCTTAGAACGTCGCGAATTAGGCGTCATCAATATTGGAGGACCTGGTGCGATCACGATCGATGGCCAAAAAGAACCAATGAAAAAACAAGACGGCTACTATATCGGCAAGGAAACCAAACAAGTCTTGTTCCACTCAGATGATCCAGCAAATCCAGCGAAATTCTATCTATCTTGCGTGCCAGCACATAAGAAATACCCAAATGTAAAAATCAGTATTGATCAAGTCACACCAATGGAGACTGGCGAAGGCTTGACATTAAATGAACGGAAAATTTATCAATATATTCACCCAAACGTTTGCGAAAGCTGTCAATTACAAATGGGGTATACGATCTTAGAACCAGGCAGTGCTTGGAATACGATGCCAAGTCATACCCATGAACGTCGGATGGAAGCATATGTGTATTTTGATTTTGCCAACGAAGACACAAAAGTGTTCCATATGATGGGCAAACCAGATGAAACGAAGCATTTAGTCGTTAGTGGAGAACAAGCCGTTATTTCTCCAAGCTGGTCGATCCATTCGGGTGTTGGAACAAGTAACTACTCCTTTATCTGGGCAATGTGTGGCGAAAATATCACCTATACCGACATGGATATGGTGGCAATGGACGACTTAAAATAAAAAGAAAGAGGGTTTATCAATTATGGATTTTTCAATGGATCAATTTCGTTTAGATGGTAAGATCGCATTAGTGACAGGCGCTGTCTATGGGATCGGTTTTACGATCGCTCGGTCACTAGCAGCAGCAGGAGCAACGATCGTTTTTAACAACTTGGATCAAGAATCAGTGGATAAAGGATTAGCAAACTATCGTGAAGCAGGGATCGAAGCCCACGGTTATGTCTGCGATGTAACGGATGAAAAAGCAGTCAACGAAATGGTCAAGCAGATTGAAGAAGAAGTTGGCGTGATCGATATCTTAGTCAATAATGCTGGGATCATCAAACGAATCCCGATGTTGGAGATGTCTGCTGAAGACTTCCGCCAAGTCGTTGACGTGGACTTGAACGCTCCATTTATCGTTTCAAAAGCAGTCTTACCGTCAATGATCAAAAAAGGACATGGAAAAATCATCAACATTTGCTCAATGATGAGTGAATTGGGAAGAGAAACGGTGGCTGGTTACGCAGCGGCTAAAGGCGGCTTGAAAATGTTGACGAAAAACATTTGTGCTGAATTTGGTTCAGCTAACATTCAATGTAATGGGATCGGACCTGGTTATATTGCAACACCGCAAACCGCACCATTACGAGAGATCCAACCAGACGGTTCTCGTCACCCATTTGATCAATTTATCGTAGCGAAAACACCTGCTGCCCGTTGGGGTGAGCCAGAAGATTTAGCAGGACCAACTGTTTTCTTAGCTTCTGAGGCATCAAACTTTGTCAATGGCCATGTCTTATATGTAGACGGCGGTATCTTGGCGTATATCGGGAAACAACCTGAATAAAACAATCAGTAGTAAGGATGGGGACGATTGCAATCGTTCCCATTTTTATGGTGCAACACCTAAGAAATGCAGGGCTTTAAAAGGTAGCTTGGCGATAAATGGGTTGAAGCAAAGCAATTGCAAACAAATCTTTTAAAAAGAAGGAAAAGCAAAACGCTGTGAAGGAAACTGTTCTTCGCAGCGTTTTGCTTGAGTAGCTCTTTTTCAAATCAGGTAGCGTATTTATGTTAGGGGAAGATTCAACACGAACAATGAGTTTCAATCTAACAAAACTTGTTGTGCAAGCGGTAATGGAGCATTTGTCAAACATTTGGCAACTAATTTGGCGACGGCTGTAGCACCTTGGTTATTCAAATGCGTGTTATCCGTAATGCCGGCTGGATAATTGGGGTGCTGGTTTTTTTCTAAATGAAGAAAATAGGTTTTCGCCTGTTGTGGTTCCAGCGCTGAAAAGAACCGTTGTGTTGCGGCAAAAAGATCCAGACAGACCACATCCAAGGAGGTAGCCAAAGCACGCATTGCTTCTGGGTAAGGACCGACTGCCAAAGGATCAAGTTGCTGTTGGTCCACGTAATGCAAACGAGTGATCGAGGTCAATAGGATCGGTGTCGCTTGCTGCTGGCGTGCCGTTTGCACGTAGGTTGCTAAATTATGCTGATATTCAACAGGTGTCGTGCCGCGACTATCTGTTTTTTGATCATTGTGTCCAAATTGAATCAAGAGATAATCACCAGCATGTAGTTCTTTTTCTGCCTGCAACAAGCGTCCTTCTTCAATGAAGCTCTTGGAGGAACGCCCATTTTTTGCCAAGTTGACGATTTGATGCTGGGGGAGATAGCGTGAGATTTTTTCTCCCCAGCCCGTTTCTGGACGAGCGCTAGGCTCTTTGATCGATGCGGTGGAATCACCGACGATGACGATTTTTACCATTTGCTTTCTCCTAAAATTTGAAGTAGTTGCTGGCGTTTTGATAACAGACATTTTCTACTAATGGTTTTAACTGACGAAGATCAGCAGGGGCTTCACCACGTACAACGATCTCAGCAAGCCATTCACAAAAGACGCGTCGGAAATATTCATGACGGGTGTAAGACAAAAAGCTTCTTGAATCCGTCAGCATGCCGACAAAGTTAAAGATCACACTGCCGTCTGCGAATTTCGTCAATTGGTGACGCATGCCTGCGCGGGTGTCGTTATACCACCAGCCAGATCCTAACTGCAATTTATTATTGCCTTCTTGCTGGAAGCACCCCATCAAAGCGACGAGTGCATCATAGTCATTGGGATTTAAGGAGTAGAGAATCGTTTGAGGCAAATGGTCTTGCGCATCAGCAGCGTTCAATAATTTCTGCAAGTTTTGAGTCAGTGGTTGATCATTGATGCCATCGTAGCCAGTATCTGGTCCCAAGCGCTCAAACATTCGTTGGTTGCAGTTACGGTACGCATGGACATGCAGTTGCATCGTCCAACCATGTTCGTGATACAGCTGCATCAGTTCAACTAGAACATTGGTTTTGAAGAACGAGACTTCTTTTTCCTCCAAAGATTCTCCAGCTAATGCTTTGGCAAAAATTGCTTCAAGGGATAACTGTTCGTCTGTAGCATACACTAAAGTATCCAGCGCATGGTCAGACAAGCGGCAGTGATGCTGGTGAAAATAGCTTACACGGTCCCGCAAGGCTGTCAAGAAAGCATCGTAGGTAGTGATCGCGTTTTCGACACTCTTTTCGAGTTTGGTAACATAGGTAAGAAAATTCGGATGGTCGATTTGTAACGCTTTGTCAGGTCGAAAGGTCGGCAAGACCCGAAAACGTTGCTCTGTTTGGCTTAATTGGTGATGATAGTGAAGATCATCGACTGGATCATCTGTGGTGCAAACGATCTCGACTTTACTGCGAGCAATCAAAGCTCTTCGGGTAAAGTCTTTTTGCTGCAATTTTTCGTTGCATAGCCTCCACAAAGTTTCGGCATTTTCTTCAGTAACGGGAAGATCGATCGCAAAAAATCGCTTTAACTCTAAATGGGTCCAACTGTAAAGGGGATTTCCCACCAATTTTGGCACTGTTTGACACCATGCCAAAAATTTTTCATAATCACTGGCATTGCCCGTAATCGCTTCTTCGGGTACGCCACAAGCGCGCATCAATCGCCACTTGTAATGATCGCCACTTAGCCATGCCTCGGTGATAGTTTTAAAGGGCCGATCCTCATAGATTTCTTTCGGGTCTAAGTGGCAGTGGTAATCAATGATCGGCAGATCTTTGGCATATTCATGGTATAGGGTTTGAGCAATTTCATTTGGCAGTAAATAGTTTTCATTTAAAAACATGTCGAACCTCTTTTCTTTGGTTATAGTGTCACACCATTTTTAAAGATGGCGATCTCACGAACGTTGTTGGCTTCATTACGAGTCGGTTTTCCACTGGCAGTATCGATGATCGCTTGAATAAAGTCTTCCAGCACGACCTCCATCGGCTCTTCCAACAAGCGACCAGCGTTGAAATCCATCCAGTGGGGTTTCTTATGATAAATCTCTTGATTCGTGGCAACTTTCATGGTCGGCACATAGGCACCAAATGGCGTGCCCCGACCAGTGGTAAATAAGACGAGTTGGCAATCGGCAGAAGCCAGTGCAGAAGCGGCAACAAGGTCGTTTCCTGGACCTTCCAGCAGGCTCAAGCCTGGCTTACGGAGTTTCTCCCCATATTTTAAGACATCGACGACAGCGGAAGTCCCAGATTTTTGGGTACAGCCTAATGACTTATCTTCTAGCGTAGTGATCCCGCCTGCCTTATTGCCAGGAGAAGGATTTTCATAGACTGGTTCACCGTAAGCAAGAAAATAATCTTTAAAGTCGTTGATTAGATGAAGGATTTTTTCAAAGGTTGCTTCATCTTGTGCACGCGCCATCAAGACTTGTTCAGCGCCAAACATTTCGGGTACTTCCGTCAAGACCGTGCTGCCACCTTGAGAAACTAAAAAGTCAGAAAATGCCCCTAACAAAGGGTTGGCGGTGATCCCAGAAAACCCGTCAGAACCCCCACATTTTAACCCGATCTTTAGCTCACTCAAGGGAACGGCTTCTCGTTGATCCTCTTTTGCTGCTTCCAGTAATTCTTCTAATAAGCTTTCGCCGACCGCAATTTCATCGTCGCTTTCCTGTGCCACCATAAATTTGACGCGCTTTGGATCGTAGTCACCCAGGTTTTTCTTAAACTCGGGAACGGTGTTGTTCTCACAACCTAAACCAAAGACCAAGACGCCACCGGCATTTGGATGATGCACCGCATCAATTAAAATTTGACGGGTGTTTTGATGATCTTGGCCTAACTGGGAGCAGCCGTAGGGATGTTTAAGGATCGTAATATGATCAAAAGTGCCAAGATCTGGATGATTCTTCTTGAAGTTTTCAACAATGATCTCTGCGATGCCATTGATACAACCAACTGTTGGCACGATCAGTAAATCATTACGAATCCCAACTTTGCCATTTGCCCGCCGGTACCCTTGGAACGTCGCAGCCCTTTTTGGATAACGGACGGGATGCAAATCGGGGGCATAGGTGTATGCTAAGGTACCAGAAAGGTTGGTTTTGACATTGTGGGTATGCAACCATTGGCCAGTTTTAACATCAGTTAAGAGATGTCCAATGGGGTAGCCATATTTGATCACGTCTTGTGATTGAGCTAGGTCTTTGAGGGTGATTTTGTGTCCTTGCGGAATATCCTCAAAAAGGGTGATCGTTTGGTCTTCAAATGAAAGGGTCGTTTTAGCAGCTAGTGGTTTTAATGCGACTGCGACATTATCATTAGGGTGCAATTTCAATAGTTGCGCGGGTGTTTCTGTTAATGTGCTGGACATAAAGATTCTCCTTTATTTCAAACTTGGCTCAGGGGTGTCAATCGACGCAAGTAACTGGCGGGGTCCGTCTTGTTTTAGACATGCGCACATTTCATTGATTGTCGCTGTCATAAAGCTCAGGTCTGCATGCCAGAGTTGCTCATTTTTTAATAGAGTGGCGATCTGTTCTTCTGCTGGTAATTGTTTCACTTGCTGAAATATGGTTGTCACTAGGTCATCATCTTGAAAAGGTCGAGTGAGATAGAAAGTCAGCAACCCTGCCAGTGCGGCAGTGATTCGTTTTGGTAACTGCTGGTTTTGTTGGACATAACGAGTTAAGACTGGTTGAAGACGCGCACGGAATTTTGAGACGCTGTTTAAAGCGATCGATTGCAGCTGATGCTTCACATAAGGATTTCTGAAGCGCTCTTTGATTTGTTCCGCATAAGCTGCAAGCTGCGCTTTAGGCAAATCAAGCATTGGAATCAACTCTTCCAGAAAAAGACCATCCAAAAAGGCTGCAAAATCACGGTCGTTCATTACTTCTTCAACGGTTTCTAAACCAGCTAAAAGACCGAGAGGAACCATCGCCGTATGAGGACCATTTAATAAATGTACTTTTTGTTCACGGTAAGGGGTCATATCTTCTGTCACGATCACATTCAACCCAGCTTCTTGCAAGGGAAGCTTTTCGGCTACGCCGCTTCCTTCGATCACCCAGAGCATAAAGGGTTCCGCAGTGACCATTACGGCATCCTCATAGCCAAGAATCTCTTGGTATTGTGCCACTTTATCGCGAGGATATCCTGGAACGATCCGATCGACTAAGCTGCAGCAGAAGGTGTTTTCTTTTTCTAACCAGTTGACGAAGTCTGACTCCAAAGACCATAATGCGGCATATTGTAAGACGATCTCTTTTAGTTTTTCCCCATTCCGATCGATTAATTCACAAGGAATGATCAAAAATCCCGGTTTTTGTCGTTGAAAACGACGATACAAAAGAGCGGTCAGTTTTGCAGGAAAACTTTTGGGAGGGGTATCGTGTAAGGTATCCTCTGGGTGAAACGCAATACCTGCTTCCGTCGTATTAGAAACGATGATCTCAAGTTGCTCGTCTTCGGCTAAAGCAAGATAGTCTTCCCATTGCTGATAAGGATTCAGCACTTGATCAATGGTGGAGACGACTTCAAATGTTTGAGATAAAGCGCCATCGACAAGTCCTTCTAAGATAACGGTGTAGAGATTTTCTTGTTGTGCCAACAGCTCTTTCAAGCCGTGATCAATCGGCTGTACCACAACGGCACTGCCATTAAAAAGCCCTTGTTTGTTCATTTGCTGCAGCTGCCAGTTAAAAAAGCCCCGCATAAAATTGCCTTCCCCGAATTGAATCACTCGGGCTGGATAGGTTTGATGGGGTTGTTCGGTAATTTTTTTCATAGAATCCTCCTTAAAAAATAGTTATGCACACGTTAACATTTTTGCGTAAGCGCTCTTGAAAACAAGAGGCTTACAGCGATTGACGAATGATTAACGAGGTATCAAAGAAATGTTGTTTCTCAACTACTTGATTGGCAAATGCTTGCAACAGCAGAGTTGCTGCCAATTGACTCATTTCATAGACTGGTTTGCGGATCGTTGTTAAAGGGGGATACGTATAGGGAGAAAAAGAACTATCATCAAAACCGATGATACCGATCTCCTCTGGGATCTTTCGTCCTGCTTGATGACAGGCATTGATCGCCCCGATCGCCATATCATCATTGGCGCAAAAAATCACTTCAGGTGGTTCAGGTAAAGCGAGTAGTTGCTGGGCACCCAGCTGACCACTTTCCAACGAGTAGTCGCCAGCTACGAAGTATTCTTTCGGGCAGACAAGCTGCTTTTCTTGAATCGCTTTCATAAATCCTTTGCGACGCTCTCTAGCGGAACCAAAGGAAGCGATCCCTTCGATCATGGCGATCTTTCGAAAGCCTTGTTCAAGCACATAGGTGATCATTTGATAGACCCCTTGGGCATCATTACTAGTGACATTCATCAAGGTTGCATCCTGCAATTGACGATTCAAAACGACGATGGGAATGTTTTTCTTTGAAAGAGCAGCGATAAAGCCGTCATCACGATCACTTTGACTCATCACGATCGCTCCATCTAGGCGATTCGGCTCTTCATCAAATGTATCGGATTGCAATAATTCATGAACCGCCAAAGTATATTCGGATGGTAGGGTATCACTGATTCCTTTGATCACTTCGACTAAAAAGCTATCGGAAGTACCAATGGATAGATGAGAAAAATAAAGACCAATGATATAAGATTTCTGATTCACCAGACTTTTGGCATTGACATTGGGCACATAGTGTAAAGATTCAGCGATGGCTGCGATCTTCTTTTTTGTTTCTGGCTTGATTAATGGGCTATCGTTTAACGCACGAGAAACAGTTGTATGTGAAACACCAGCGACTTTGGCGATATCTTTGATCGTGACCATAGAAAACCTTCTTCCTTTTTGCTTGATTCAAGCATAGCTTGTTCCCACGAGAATGTCAATACACCAAGGATGCACACGTGAAACATTTTTCAAAATAACATAGGAACTTTTTCTGGGATGTGCTAGTATAAAAGAAGATAGTTAGGTAATGGGAGGGAGTCTATGAAATTCTTTTTAAGCTATCATCAAACATCCAACTTGTTTTATAAAATATTTATTTTGATTTTTCTAATTGGTAGCGCTTTAATCATTGGGTTTAGTGGGGTCATTTATCATCGAACGTATCAAAACATTCAAGAAACGTTTTTGCAAAGTCAACATAATTTGGTCAACCAAGTCAAAGAAAATCTGGATCAAAAAATTCAGATGGTGGAGTATGCCTTTTCTACATATAGCAGCACGCAAAGCTTTTCCGATACGATGGAACAGCCGTTTTCCGTGACGAATTATCGACAAGTGCGCGAGATCAATTCGCAACTGGCTTACATTGGTGTGATGGGAATCGAAAACGCCAGCTACCAATTGGTGAATTTGAATCAGCATTGGAAAATCGAAGAAGGCTCCTTAAAACAGATCGATGATACTGAATTCGCTGCTTTTCAAGCGTTGATCGACAACCAACGCTACTTGTATTGGTTGCCAGAAGATGGCTATTTAAAAATGGTGATGACGCTGCCTGTTTTTCGACAGGAAACCACTGCTTTGGGGATCGCTGAAATCCAAGACCATACCATTGCGCAGTTGGTGGCAGATCATGACGATTCCTTTTTGAATATTTTTCATGCGGACGGACAACTGCTTTTCGATAATGGTGAAGTGATCGATTCTGACTTACACGAAACAATGATCGCAGCTGCCCACGACGATGGCATCTTCACTGACAAAGAAAACAATAAGTATGTGGTCACACAATCGGATTACAATAAGTGGTATCATGTGATCCGTCTGGCACCTGCCAGTGTTTCGCAAGCAATCCGTGAATTAAGAAGCGGTTTGATCGTGATTGGCAGTCTTTTGATCATCCTCTTTTTATTAGTATCCTATCGCATTGCGATCGTGGCTACCTCACCCATCAATCGGATCGGTGAGCTTTTAAAGCCCAAAAAACAAGGTCAGAAATTAGAAGTCAATCAGTTGATTTCCGATATCGACCAGGTCTTACATCAAAACCACGATCTCGCCGTCAAAGTTGAACACCAAAAGCCCGAGTTAGAATCCTTGTTTTTATTAAACTTGTTTCGCGGCTGTATCTCAGAAGCAGATAGTCACTTAAAACTGTCACAATTTGGGTATGAAGTATCCGAAACGGAACACTATGCCGTATTACTGATTCAAATCGATGATTTGTGTGGACGAGAAACAGCGACTATTGATATTTTCTTGCTTGCCATCGAGAATCTCGTTTCTGAAATCATTCCGGCGAATTTGCGTTTTCAGCCAATCATCTCCAGTCAAGAAACCCAAGGAACAATTTTAAAGCTTCCTGAATCAGTTGACCAAAAACAAGTATTGACCTATTGTCAAAAGATCCATCAAGCGGCAAAAGATTACTTGAAAATCAAAATAAGTTGTGGGGTCTCACAATCCTACGACCGCCTCGTAGAAACCAAATTAGCGGTTGATAACGCTAAAGAAGCCTTGCACTATCGAATGAATTTAGGGGAAGAAGTCATTATCTTTTTTGACGACATTGCGGCACAATTAGACAATAACGCGATCGTTCAGTACCCTAGAGAAGCAGAAAGCACCTTTTTGGATGCAATGCGTAGTGGGGATCTAGCGACCATCAAAACGAGTTACACAGAAGTCGTACGCGAAATCATTCATGAAAACAAAAATCCGTTGACGATTGAAAGTGCCTTGTTTAAGTTGATCAACAGTATCGTTCAGCTAGGGCAACTCCTAGGAGCAGATCATACTAGCTTGCAGAATAGTCGTAAAGTCTATCAATCCGTGCTCAACCAAACCAGTTTGTTCAAAGTTGAGCAAATCATCTATCAAGAGTTAGTTTTACCTATCGTTGAAACGACACAAGCCAAAACAGATCGAGAAATTCGCTCCTTGTCTGAAAAGATGGTCTTGATCGTACACCAACAATACGACCAAGATCTCTCCTTAGATAGCATTGCTGAACAGTTGCATTATAATGCCAATTACTTAAGTAATGTGTTTAAAAAGGAATTATCCATCAATTTTGCCGATTACTTACAAAACTATCGATTGCAAGTCGCGAAAAAGTGGTTAAGAGAAACCGATTTGACCATCAAAGAAATCGCCGCCAACCTACAATATACCAACTCTCAAAACTTCATCCGCTTTTTCAAAAAGAAAGAACAGATGACACCCGGAGAGTATCGCAAACGATCCAAAGATTAAAAGAAAAAAAGCGTTTTTTGATCAACGATCAAAAAACGCTTTTTTTCTTTGCTGCCTGTTGGCTACCCTTTGACGGAACCAACCATGGCACCTTTCACGAAATACTTCTGGACAAATGGATAGGCGATCAACATTGGCAAAGTCGCAACGACGATCACGGCCATTTTCACGGATTGTGCTGGGGGGACAACATCGACACTAGCGGCATCGGCGTTCATCCCGCTGGAGACAATCACGATTTGTCGAAGGAGCACTTGGATCGGCCATTTCGCTGAATCATTGATGTACAAAATCGCTGATTGATAAGTATTCCAATAACTAACAGCGTAGAACAAAGAGATCGTCGCAATCGATGGTAAGGAAAGAGGTAAGATGATACGGAAAAAGACGCCCCAATCAGAGCAACCATCCATTTTTGCTGATTCCTCTAAACTATCAGGAATCCCTTGGAAAAAGTTTCTCATAATGATCATATTATATGCACTGATGGCGCTCGGTAAGATCAGTGCCCAGAGAGAATCGATCAAGCCAAGGCTTTGTACCAAAATAAAACTTGGGATCATCCCTCCGCTAAACAACATCGTAAATACGACAATAAAATTGAAGATGCCACGTCCATGCAAATATTTTCTTGAAAGAGCATAGGCCATAAAAGAGGTCAAGATCATTGAAAGAACCGTTCCGACGATGGTCACAAAAAGGGAAACACCAATACTCGTAAAAATCGTGGGAGTCGAGAGAATATACCGGTAAGCATTTAAGCTAAATTCACGTGGGATAATGATAAATGTTCGTGTCGCAATCTCAGAAGAAGAAGCAAAGGAGCTTCCGAGAATGTTCAGAAAAGGCAAGAGACACATTAAGGTAAAGAGTAGTAGAAAACCGATAATAAATCCTTGAACAACCCGTTCACTCTTCGGGCGATTCGTTTTTTTTAGGGTTTGTTGCATAGGAAAAACCTCCATCTTTTTTTACTTAAATAGGTATTTCCAACGTATCATGAGGCGGGGACAACGTATATAATCACTTTTACATGTTAAAAAAATCACAATCATGACAAACGTTGATAAATCAATGGTTTTCCAATTCAACCGAGAAATAATCCTAAAAAATGTATGCCCTTCCAATGCTGAGAAAATGATTATATACGTTATCTTTCTTACACGCTACCATGGGACTATCAAATCAAAAAAACTCGGAGGAACAAGTATGGAAACAAAAGTTGATAATTACTTCTCACCACTTACTGAAGAAGAACAGCGACTGCGGTTGAAAAAGAAAAAATGGGCGCAAATCAGAAAAAATCGTGCGCTCTATATTATGGTATTGCCAGGTATTTTATATTTTATTATCTTTCGTTACATTCCAATGGGCGGTTTAGTCATCGCTTTTCAAGACTACCAGCCATTCTTAGGGATCTTAGGCAGTCCCTTTGTTGGGTTTACTCATTTTATTCGGCTCTTTACTGAAGATACTTTTGTGATGTTGATGCGCAACACGCTGATCATGTTTTTCTTAAATATCACGATTTCCTTCCCTTTTCCTATTTTATTGGCGCTTATGTTAAATGAAGTAAATAACCGTCGCTTGAAAAAAAGTATCCAGACGATTATTTATTTGCCTCATTTTATGTCGTGGGTGATCGTAGTTTCAATCTTCTACGTCCTGTTGACGACTGAAGGCGGTGTGATCAATAACATGATCGAAAGTCTTGGTGGGGAACGTATCCCATTCTTAACTAGCCGTACTTGGCTACGTCCAATGTACATTTTCCAAGATCTTTGGAAAGGTGCCGGTTGGGGGACGATCGTCTATCTAGCCGCTATTACCAATGTTGATGAACAGCTTTATGAAGCTGCGGATATGGATGGGGCTGGCAAACTACGTAAAATGTGGCACATCACGTTGCCGTGTATTCGTCCGACGATTGTGACCTTAATGATTTTAAAAATCGGTTCGATCTTAGATATGGGCTTTGAGCATATGTTCCTATTAATGAACTCAATGAACCGTGAGGTTGCCCAAATCTTTGATACCTTTGTCTATACCGCCGGGATTCAAAATGGTCAATTGAGTTACTCGACAGCTGTTGGGCTGTTTAAAGGTCTTGTAGGTTTGATCCTCGTTGTTTTTGCGAATCGTTTGGCGAAAAAAATTGGGGAAGATGGTATCTATTAAGAAAGAGGGGATCATATGACGATTGAGAAAATCACGAAAATCAACGATGGGCTAACCGCGTTTTTGACCCTGATCGCCCTTCATTTTCTTTGGCTAAGTGTGACACTTCTGGGGGGAATCTTTTTGGGAATCGGACCAGCCTCGTATGCCATGATGAAATATTATGATCGCTGGCTTCGTCTTCACGAACGACCGCCTTTGATCAAAAGTTTTTTCTACTATAGTAAAGAACGGTTCCGACAATCGGTGCTGATCAGTTGGTTGTTTCTGATCATCGCAGCGATCGTGATCACCAATATATTTGCGCCATTTCCATGGTTTATCCAAGTAGCGAATGTCCTCTTTTTGATTGCGTTTCTCTTTCTATTCATGCACGTGTATACCGTCATGGCAGCCACTAACTTTGTGACCGTGTTTGAGATCCTGCGAGGGAGTGCGTTGTTAGGTTTAGGCTATCTGCATTATTCGATCATTAGTTGGTCGATTTTGATCGTTGGCTATTTAGTTCTTGGCAGCTATTTCTTGATCGGCCTCATTTTGATGGGGAGCAGCTTAGTTGGTGGTGTTTTTGCCCTTGCTGGTAAAAAAATTCTTCAAGATATCCACCCAATTGAAACAGATCAGGTGGTTTCAAAAACGGCATCGACTACGGAGCAAACCGTTGCCAGTAAAGGAGATGAGGTCATTATCTAAAGAAAACGGCTCAAAGACTTTTACTGGTCCGTGAACAAAACGGTCACTAGAAAACACCTGAAAAATAGCAGAACAAGCTGAACCCTCATGAAATACAGCCAGTAAAACGGATTCATTGAAACAGCTCTATGAATTGAGGAGACTACAATAAAAGGAAGTATCGTACATGAAGAACTATTCGGAAATTGCTTTGAACACATTATTTGAGCGCTATGACTACTTATGCAAAGAAAAAATTTATCACGGAAAATGGTCCTATGACATCGGGGTCGTTTTGCAAGGCGTGAAAGAAGCCTATGAACAGACTGGTGACAAACGCTATTTCGACTATATCCAAAACACGATGGATGTTTATATTGACGAAGACGGTCGTATCAAAAACTATCAGATGGATGCGATGAATATCGATTACATCAATAATGGCAAATGTTTATTCTTGCTATACAAAGAAACAGGAGCGTCAAAATACAAGATCGCCTTGGACACGCTGTATCAACAATTACAGCAGATGCCAAGAACGAGCGAAGGCGGGTTCTGGCATAAAAAAATCTATCCGTATCAAATGTGGTTAGATGGCTTATATATGGGGGCCCCATTTTTGACAGAATACGCACTGACATTTGATAAAGAAGAAGCATTGGCAGATGTAATCAAGCAATTCACCTTATGCTTTACGCATACCCTAGATCCAAAAACGGGTCTTTTGTATCACGCGTGGGATGAACAAAAAGTCCAGCCGTGGGCAGATCCCAAGACCGGTTGTTCAAAAAATTTCTGGGGACGGTCAATGGGATGGTTCATGATGGCTCTCGCAGATACGATGGTGCTATTAAAGGAATCAGAGCAGAAGAATCCATTAGAAAACATGTTTGTCTCCTGTCTAGAAGCTCTTGCTAAAGTAAGAGATCCCCAGAAAAAAGTGTGGTATCAAGTCTTAGATAAAGGCAGTGAGCGTGGGAATTATTTAGAAGCATCTGCTTCTTCAATGATTTGTTACGCAACAGCGAAAGCAGTCAAAGCAGGGATCATCGATCAAAAATGGCAAGTGTTTGCCCAAGAGACCTATCAAGGATTGCTTGATGAGTTTGTCTTTTTAACAAAAGAAGGCTGGTTGAATCTGATCAGAAACTGTGAAGTTGCTGGTCTTGGTGGACCAGATAATCGGGATGGTACGTTTGTTTACTATATCAGTGAACCCGTTATCACGAATGATTTCAAAGGATACGGTGCCTTTTTACAAGCGAGTTTACTGCTGCAACCATTAACGGAGGAAGGAAGCAAGAAATGAATATCCAATTGACTACAGCTGATTTACAAGGAAAAGAAGGTCTGTTGACAGAAGCGATTCAAGAAAAAATTGATGAATTGCATCAACAAGGAGGAGGCAGAATCACTTTTTCAGCAGGACGCTATCCGACGGGTGCGCTCTTTTTAAAAAGTAACATTGAACTGCACCTACTATTGGGGGCGACCTTAGTATTTTCTGATGATCCCAAAGACTATCCCGTCGTCGTGTCTCGCTGGGAAGGGGTCAAACGGGAAGTTTATGCCTCTTGTTTATATGCCGAGAATGCGGAAAATATCGCTGTCACAGGACTAGGAATGCTTGATGGACAAGGGCAAAGATGGTGGAATACCTTTCGGGAAAATCGTGAACAGCTTGCTTATCCACGACCAAAATTAATTAGTTTTGACTCTTGCCAGCAAATTACGTTGAAAGATATCCGTCTTGTCGATTCACCAAGTTGGACCGTCAATCCGATTCTTTGCCAAGATCTAACGATCGATAATCTTCGCATCAAAAATCCAGCGGATTCGCCAAATACAGATGGGATCGATCCTGAATCTTGTAAAAATGTCCGCATCAGTAACTGTCATATCGATGTTGGCGATGATTGTATCGCCATCAAATCAGGAACGGAGGACACTAAAGAACGGGTCGCTTGTGAGAATATCACGATCGTAAATTGCCATATGCTTCATGGGCATGGGGCCGTCGTTCTAGGGAGTGAGATGAGCGGCGATATTCGTAATGTCACTATTAGTAATTGTATTTTTCAAGATACCGATCGTGGGATTCGTTTGAAATCACGTCGTGGACGTGGCGGAACGATCGAAGATATTCGAGTGAATAACATTGTGATGGATAATGTCATCTGTCCATTCACTTTAAATCTTTACTATTTCTGTGGACCGAAAGGCAAAGAAAAGTATGTTTGGGATAAAAATCCGTACCCGATCACCGAGGAAACCCCTCATTTCCGGAGAATTCATTTTGCAAATATCTCGGCTCGGAATGTCCATGCGGCCGCTGGGTTTGTTTATGGCTTGGCTGAACAATTTATTTCAGATATCACTTTCCAAGATATTGCCGTCTCTATGGCTGAGCACCCAATTCCAGGAAAGCCTGCGATGATGACAGGTATCGAAGAGATGACAAAACAAGGTTTTTATATTGGCTGTGGACGGAATATTCAGTTTGATCGTATCAATTTGGAAGGTGTAACTGAAGCGTTCCATATCGAGAATAGCCGGGAAATCACCGTCACACAGTCATTTGAGAATCGTCAGCCTCTGGGATTTCAAGGAGATTTTTTGTGAGGGATCCTCAGTTACTTCAGCTGCTAGGTCCTGATATGAAAGTTGCACCACAAGTGGTTCAGCAAACAAAAGAGCAGGTGCAAAATTATACCTTGGAACATTTACTTCTACGATTAAATCAAGAAGAGGATGTCCCTGCATACTTTGCTTATCCTAGCTCTCAGCAACCGGTTCCACTCGTTTTGTTCAATCATTCTCATGGCGGCGACTTCACGATGGGGAAAGAAGAACTGCGACAAAGTCCGCCGTATATGCAAAAAGAAAGCCTATTCGCTGCATTTATGAAGCTGGGCGTCGCCGTTGGAGTGATCGACATGTGGGGTTTTGGCGAACGAAAAAACGGTGAGAATGATAGCTACAAGCGGTTTCTGTTGCAAGGCAAAACATTATGGGGACAACGAATCTATGACAATCAACAGTTTTTAACCTATCTTGCTTCCCGTAAAGAAGTGAAACATTCCGCTATCGCCACATTGGGACTTTCTATGGGGGGCTTGATGAGCTGGTGGTTGGCAGCGCTAGATGAACGGATATCAGTGGTGGTGGACATGGCAGCACAAGTGGACTATCAAGCATTGATCAAAGAGGACCGTCTAAGCAAACATGGGTTTTACTATTATGTTCCTAATGTGTTGAAAGACTTTACGACTGCGGCGATCCAAAAACAGATCGCACCACGCCCGCGTTTGAGTTTGGTTGGCAAAGAGGATCGTGGCTGCCCCTCAAGCGGCGTCGCTCGTTTGGATCAGCAGGTCGGGCAGCATTATGAAGCAATAGGCTACAAGGAGCATTGGCAGGCGTGTTGCTTGCCAGGTGGTCATGAAGAAACCAAGGAGATGAGAGCGCAGTGGATCGAATTTCTAAAACAACACCTCCTATCAAGCTAAAGGTTAGTAAAGAGCCGCAAAAGGGTGATTTTACGAGTATCCAAGCAGCCGTGTTGGCTGCTGAAGCCTTAAACGCACCTTGTGAGATCACGATCGCCTCTGGCGTGTATCAAGAACAGGTGAAAATCTATAAAAACCAGCTTACGTTGATCGCGGAACCCCACACGTTCTTATGCTACCACTTGGCTGCCGAGCAAACCGATGAAAATGGGCAAAAAAGAGGAACCTTTCAAACAGCGACGCTCTTTATCAATAGCCGAGAAGTCTTTGTAAAAAACCTGACCATCATCAATGACGCAGGGTATGGGCAAGCAGTTGCCGTCTATATCGAAGGGGATGACATTCGCTTCGAACGCTGTCATCTCGATGCTTTTCAAGATACCTTGTGTCTGGGTCCATTGCCAAAATATACCAAAGAAGGCGAACCAATGATCAGTCCTTGGCGAAAAACAATCTTTGACCAACAACAGAGTTTGTTTTTGCATTGCAGAATCAGTGGAACAGTCGATTTTATTTTTGGCGGTGGTTCCGCCACCTTTGAAGAGTGTCGCTTGCATTGTAAAAATACACCACAAACGAACTACGTTACTGCTGCCTCAACTAGCAAACAAGCAAGCGGGTTAACCTTCGATCGGTGCCGAGTGACAGGGGACAAAGCCTATTATCTAGGCCGCCCTTGGCGCAATGAAGCCAAAGTCACCTTTTTATCCTGCTGCTTTGATCAACAGCTCGCCCCTTGCGGATGGTCTGATTGGGGAAAAACAGCAAGCCACCAAACGGTCACATTCACGGAGCGAATGTGTTGTTACCAAAGAAGTCCCCAACGTCCTGAATGGGTGACTCTTGAAGGAGTGATAGAAAAATGAACAAGGCAAAATGGTCTGGCTGGATCGGGATGGTTCTCGCTCTGGTGTTGATGGGCGGCTTTTCCTTGGCGATCAATCAAATGACTGTCCAGCAGTTCGAAGAGATCTTTCAACGTGCGTTTCCCACTATACTGAATCAAATGACGGAAGAAGCAGCATTGGCGCAATTTCAAACACTCGGCGCTTGGTTTGGCTTCACGCTGTTGGCACTCCTGATATTGGTTTCAGTGGCGACGATGCTTGTTCGCTATCGTAATTATCGAAAGCAATCTTGTGCTATTTATTTTTTGACTGGTGTCGTGACATTGATTGGTAGTCAAATGATCGCTTTTCCGATTGCCTTTTGTTTCTTTTTAGCGGCGGGTTTTTGTTTTCTCCATCGCGATGATCGACACAAGAAAAAAACAACGGACACAGTCAGCAAACAAGGAGGGGTTGCATGAAGGCAGTGATCAATAATCCGATTTTAAGAGGGTTTCATCCTGATCCGAGTATTTTAAAAGTCGAGGATACTTATTATTTAGCGGTTTCTTCCTTTGAGTGGTTGCCAGGAATTCGGGTCTACTGTTCTCGAGATCTAGTCAATTGGTCCCATGAAACAGATATTCTGACCAATCAGGTGGATTTATTAGGTAACACAGCAAATTGCAGCATTTGGGCACCGCAAATCAGTTACGCAAACGGACAATACTATTGTGTCTATACAAATGTTCGCAACACGACACGCCCCTTCAAAGACTGTCGAAACTATCTCATCACGGCTCCTACGATTCATGGGCCATGGAGTGAGCCCATTTACTTAAATGGTAGTGGCTTTGATCCGTCCTTGTTTCATGATCAAGAGGGGCGTATCTGGTTATTGAATGCGCTTTGGGATTATCGTAAGGATACACCAAATAAATCGGTGGGGATCGTGCTCCAAGAATACTCTGAAGTACAAGGCCGCTTGATCGGTGACAGAGTGCCAATTTTTTCTGGAAGCCAGCTGGCGAAGACTGAAGCACCGCATCTTTATTACCACAATGAGTGTTATTACTTACTGACGGCAGAAGGAGGAACGGGTGCAGGTCATGCGGTAACGGTTTGTCGTAGTAAAACCATCACTGGGCCTTATGAAGTAGATCCGCATTTTCCCATGATGCGTGCCTATCAGCGCGAAGATTCCCCTTTTCAATGTACAGGTCATGGCAGTTTGACGATTGCACCATCAGGAGAATGGGTCATGAGCTATTTGATGACTTGGCCAGTAGAAGAGGCAGCGATCCTTGGACGAGAGACGGCACTCCAAACCGTCTATTGGGATCACGAAGGATGGCTGCGTCTTAGCAATGATGATACGATCCCAGATCAAACCATCAGACTCGCTAGCGACGCTCAGAAGCAAAGGGCATCACCTGCTGTTTTTATGGATGATTTTAAAGGATCATTGCAAAAAGCATGGAACGGTAGGCGATTGCTGCCCAATGAAGAGTGGTGCAATCTGACTAAGCGACCAGGGTTTTTGCGATTGATCGGCGGAGAATCGATGCAATCGAACTTTCATAAGCACTTATTGGCGATTCGTCAACAAGACTTTTGTTTTGAAGCTGAAACAGTGATGGAATACCACCCCCAATCGTTTAATCAGATGGCTGGATTGTCGCTGTTCTTAAACGAAGAAAACTATTTGTTTTTCTATGGGACTTATGATGAAAAAGACGGCAAGATCCTTCGTCTGATTCGGTGTTGTGAAGGAGAATTTCACTTGTTCCCAGATAAATTGCCCCTCGCTGCTTCAAGTGAGCCGATCGGATTGAAAGTAGTCGGTTCTTATCTAGAAGCAGAATGGTTCTATCGGCAATCACAAACGTGGCATCCCTTTAAAAAGCAAAACATCCAGTTCTTGTCTGGTGGTTTTACAGGGAATTTCATTGGAATCAGTGCCCATGATCTAGATCACTTTGCTGGAAGCTATGCCGATTTTACGTACTTTAAGTATCAAGGGAAAGATCCGCTCGATGATGATTCCCTAAAAATAGAGAAAGAAGGGTAACGAATGAAAAAGTTGAAAGTAGCAAGTTTATTATTATGTGCAGGACTGTTTTTAGCAGGCTGCGGCGATGGCGGAGGTTCATCTGATGGACCAGAAAGTGATGAAAAAACAAGTATTTCTTGGATGGCAATGCTGCATACCGCTTCACCTCCGTCTGGGGATGTAACACAAAAGTTAGAAGAATATACAGGGGTCGAGATCGACTTTACATGGGTGCCGGACGCATCAAAAACAGAACGCTTGAATGCAGCATTAGCGTCAAATTCTTTAGCAGATATCGTAAGTTTGACAGAAATCAATAACACAACCGTCCGTAGTTCGCTAGCATCTGGAATGTTCTGGGATGTGGAACCCTATTTAGAAGAGTTTCCGAATCTGGCAGAAATTTCTGAGGATCGCTTAGAATCTTCTCGGATCGATGGTCATATCTATGGTGTACCGTTTCTAAAACCGATCGCTCGTTATGGTGTCCTCGTAAGAAAAGATTGGTTAGACAATTTAGGGTTGGACGTGCCATCGACTTTAGAAGAATTATCAGCTGTGGCACAAGCCTTTACAGAAGGAGACCCAGATGGCAATGGGGTAGATGACACGGTCGGATTCGTTGAACGTGATGAGTCCTTTAATGTTGGGTTCCGTTCACTTTCAGGTTACTTTGGTGCAGACAATTGGTTTACGATCACGGATGATGATGAAGTGATGCCATCCTTTATGCAACCAGAATACAAAGAAGCAATGGAATGGTTCCGTAATATCTATGATAACGGCTGGATGAATTCTGATTTTGCGGTAATGGCGAAAAATGATCAGAAGAACTATATCGTTCAAGGTCGTGGTGGGATTGTATTGAGTGGTTTGCAAGAAGTACGTAACTACATTGATGATGCAGCTGGTACTGATGAAGAGCATATGGAATGGGTCTTGATCAATGATATCGTCCATGAAAATGTGGAACGTCGTATCCTTTCTGATACCAATGGTGGAATGGGCGGTTGGTTAGCCATTCCGAAAAACAATGTTGAAACCGAAGAAGACTTACGTGTTGTTTTGAAATTTATCAACGATTTGATGGACGAAGAGCCGTTTACCTTGATGACGCAAGGGATCGAAGGGGTCCATTATGAAATTGATGATGAGGGTGTCTATGTCCGTTTAGATGATACGAAGTGGCAACAAGAAGTACAACCATTTTCTTCGTCTCGTCCATCAGAATTAGTAACAGTTTTCCCTTCAAGCAACCCATATGTCAACTTAGCCAATGAAAAGATTCGGGAAAATGAAGAATTTGCGGTGATCAATCCTGCACAATCGCTGACCTCTGAAACCTATGATCGTTCATGGTCAAGCTTGATTGAAGGAATCTCAGACGCTTACTACCAATATATGACTGGGGAAATCGAGATCGATGGGTTTGATACAGCGATCGAAACCTTCTTAAGAAATGGTGGACAGCAAATCATTGATGAGTTCACGGAAGATTATCGTTCACAACAATAAAGGTCACAAAAGGTTCTGATCATCTGTTGAGAAGGAATGGATGAAGTGAGGAGCCGCTACTGCTGAATGATTGGAAGACCAAGACCAGTTGAAGTGATTCGCTGCTTGGTCTTCTTTTTGCTTCAAAAGCAGTGAAGAAAGGAGAAGCTATGTTTCAACTAACTGTTCGGGGGCATGATTTAAAGAATTATGGGTCCCCAGAAGAATTAGCGCAAAAAATTGCCGCCAAAAACATTCATAACATTCAATTTGCATTAAATAAATCCTTCCCGCAATGGGCAGAGCCAGAGCAATTAAGCCCTGGTTTAGGCCGCTTTTTCAAACGTGTTTTTGGTCAATCTTATGTTCAGGTCGCTTTATTGAGTTGTTATAGTAATCTGATCCATCCTGATCTGGAAAAACGGGAAGCGATTTTATCCAGATTCGAGACCTATCTCGCACATGCCAAATACTTTGATGCAGCTATGGTTGCAAGTGAAACTGGTTCGGTTTTGCCAAATATGGGGTATACCGAGGAAAATTTCAGTGACGTCGTTTTCGATGATTTGGTTCAGGTGATCAAGCGTTTGGTCCAAGTGGCTAAGAGACATCAAGTGATGCTAGGGATTGAAGCGGGCTTGAATCATCCACTATCATCGATCGATCGAATCGAAGAATTGCTGGAACGAGTACCGTCTGACTATTTAGGGATCATCTTTGATCCAACCAATCTGATTACGGCGAAGAACTATCAAGAGCAAGTCGCTTTGACAAGGGAAGCTTTTTCCCGCTTTGGTGATGCCATCGTTTGCTTGCACTTGAAGGACTATCAAGTAATCGATGGTAAAATCAAGGTAGTGCCATTGGGAGAAGGAAGGATTGATTATCAACAACTATTGGCCATCACCGCTGAATACAAGCCATTTTGTTATGTTGTGTTAGAAGGGACGACCGAAGAAGCGATGCAGCCGACCATTTCACTGATTGAAGCATTGCAAAAGTGAGCGAGCTGTCTTTGATTGTGACTGATGAGGAAAAGCTTTGTTACAAGGAGTCACGGGAGATCAAGGAATCCTTTCCTCAACAAGCAGATTTATTTACTTACTAAAAGTTAGTGTTATACTTAAAGGTACAAGTGAACTTAACTGTTTAGAAAAGAGGAAATAGCGATGACAATGATTCAATCAACCTATCAAATCGATGCAACAGCCGCAATTGGCAAAGTCGTTTTAAAAGTAGCGAATATGGAAAAAATGAGCCGGTTTTATTCGGACGTGATTGGCCTAACTTTATTGGAGCAAAGTGTAGATCACGCGCGATTGGGCGTGGGGACACAAGAGCTTTTAGTCCTAGAGAAGGTAAGTGATCCGTTGCCTTTGACACGGAAAACAGGCCTTTTCCATACGGCGTTTCTTTTGCCTAGCCGTAAAGACCTAGGAAATATGCTGATTCATTATTTGGAGGCCAAAGCCCCTCTGGATGGTGCTAGCGATCATGGGTATAGTGAAGCGTTATACCTGACCGATCCAGAAGGAAACGGGATCGAAGTGTATCGTGACAAACCGAAGAGTGAATGGGATATTCGAGCAGACGGTGAGATCGTGGGCGTTACTATCGAAATGGACGCGCAAGGCGTGCTGGGAGCCGCTGACCGATCACAAACGACTTTTCCAGTTGGCACCACGGTGGGGCATGTCCATTTGAAAGTGGCGGATCTGGCAAAAACAGAAGAATTCTACACCGAAGTTTTAGGCATGCGTTTGACTTCAGATTTTGGTAGCCAAGCAAAGTTTTTTGCTGCTGGTTCGTATCATCACCATATCGGATCGAATATTTGGATGGGAAGAAATGTTCCAGCTATGGAGGAAAAGGATCTAGGCTTAGCGTACTTTACGATCGTTTTGCCAGCTTTTGCTTTTTCTACGTTACGAAGTCATCTAAAGGCAAGTGGCGTTTCTTATGAGTTAGAAACAGACAGCCGCTTGCATTTGACTGATCCGAATGGGATCAATCTGATCATCGAAAGAAAGAATCAGCCTTAAGATGGAGGTTTTTTCATTCATGAAATGAGAGAATAACCTATAATCAAGTAAAAGGAGAGCAAGCATGAAAAAAAACGGGGCGGGACAATCACTATTTCTAGCATTATTGATCAGCATGGGCTTATTTTTCTTTGTCCAAGGGAAACAATTAATAGAAAGTGGGGCGTCTCCTGTGATTTTTATTGCTTTTTCGGCTTTTGCAGGAATTATCGGAGTTGGTGTCTATGGTCTTCAAGCAATAATGAAACAGCATCGGCGCAAAGCCATGGTACCAATCAAAACCAAAAAATAAAGAAACCGGCCAATCTTAAACAGGAAGATTGGTCGGTTTTTTGTTTACGCTAAGAAAAAATGGGGAATGGGATCTGTCTCGTCCACTACATACTAATTTTCCATGTTTTCAATCGCAAATTCGATCTCATCAGGTAAGAAGCCGTTCCCTTCAAGATGAGCGGCCATATTTCTTTGACGGATCCCTAACACCCGGCGGGATTGATTGGCGCGCCCTAAAGCATGGCGATACCAATCTACGTCAAGGGTCTCTAGTGCCCATTGTGTTTCCTCCGCAGTGAAACCTTCTGTTTCTAACAGTTCTGCCATCTCTTGTTTTGAATAAAAGCGACGATTTCCTTGCGCTCTAACGAGGAAAAAGGCTTCACGTTCTCGTTCTGTCGCATTGTTTTCGCGCTCATAGCGTGCTGCTACAGTCGGGGCGAAATGAAACCCTGCTAAAATCGTTTCCTCGGTCACTTCGTTATCAAACACGTAGGTTCTAAATTGAAAACGATTGTCGTTTTCCAGTTCAAGCCATAGGGATTCAACCAGAAATCGATAACCGACTGGAATCGTTTCATAAACTGCATCGGCAATTTCGTAAAAATAAGCGGAAACGGCTTCGTAAGGAGTCATTATCTCGGGAACGATTTCCGTCATTTGCCCATTAAACAAAGTGATTGCGGCAGGGTATTTTTCGCCAGCATTCGTAAATGTGAGAATCTCCACTGGCTCATGTTTTGTTGAAAAGACATTCATGGTCACACCGTTCGCCAAATCAATAGCACTCTGCCACTCGATTTCTTGGTCTTCGCTTTGTTGGTGTAAGTGTTCAAGTGTATCAGGTGTCAAACCAAGCTTTTCTCGTGTATCTTCATTAATTCCTTCTTCATCGGCAAGAGGATTGTTTGCTCCAGCGGTCACTAGTGCCAAATCCTCTTCGTATTCGTTGAATAATTCTTGCAATTTTGCTCGTCTACTGACGATGATCGGGCTCTCTTCATGGATGGCAAGTAAGGCTTCGATACGGCCATTGCGAGCGGCAACCCAACTGGGCATATCCAGATAGCGAGCTTCGATCGCTTCTTGAGCGAGTGCGATCATTGTTTCCGTGTTTTCAATGAATGCCGCCTTGTGTTTTGAGTTGCTATTGACCTGGTCTAGAAAGGCCAATTCTGCTTCTTTGCCTCGAATCATCAGTTCGAGATTTTCAATACTTAACTCATAAGTCAGATTTTCTGCATGATAGGTATGTTCCCAACCAGCATCTAAAGCTGCCCCGATGCGTTCAGAAAGTTCCTCAGGACTTGCTAAATTTATCGTCCCACATCCTGAAATCAGGGATAGTATTAGTAATAAAGGCAACAAAACTTGTTTTTTCATTTTTCTCCTCCTCGGGGATTCTGGTAAACTTCGCCATTTTGTTCGAATGAACGCATCAGATCGAGCACTTTCTTGGGTATAAAAAATAGCAACAATATAAGGGCTATCATAAAGGCATCGCGATGTCCTTTTCTTCGCTAGTTTTTAGTTACCCATGTTTGTCATCGCGTAGTCGATTTGTTCTTCTGAAAAGTCTTCGGAAGCCAATAACCGGCGAATGTTGTCTGGAGGAAGACTCATCAAGGAATGGTAACTATTTGCTTTCTTCAACGCCTGCTCGTTCCAATCAATCGTGAGCTGATCAACTGCCCATTGCGCATCATTATGGGTAAACCCTTCAAATTCTAATTGTTGGATCAATCGTGCACGTGAGAAAGCCATGAGGTTCGTATAGGATTCGGCACGTGCGATCGTTCGTCTTTGTTCTGAAGATCCTTCATTCTCGGTCTGAGTTTGTTCGTCATTGTTTTGCTCTTGCTGCAAAGCCGTAGCTGCTTCTTGTTTTGCGTTTGCTTCTTGAAGCTGTTGATACACGGTAGTGACCATGTCTTGATCAATGTCATGATCAAAGCCATAGGTCATCACCGCCAGCTGATATTCATCTGAAGATTGATCGAATCGATTCATAAACATCAACGATTCACGAGGAATATTTACGACCAGCCCTCGTAAAATCGTTTCATAGAATGCAGCTTTTTGCTCGTCGGCAGTTTCCCGATTAAGAACAGTAAATCCAGATGCGTACTCCTCTTCGGGCTTCGAAAAAACGAAGACGTCAACATTCGTTTCACTTGTGTGGTAAACAGTGGCGGTGAGTTCGTCGTCAAGTTTGATCCTGCGATGAAGAGTTAGCTCATCTTCGGTGAGCTGCTGAAGCTGCGCAATATCGTCTGCCAAAAGCCCCAGCTTTTGACGCGGGTCGGCTTCAGGAATCGTTTCGTTTGCTACCTCCAGTAGACGGTTGAGGTTGTCATGATTACTGAGAATGATAGGGCTCCGTTCATGAATCGCAGCCAGAGCCTGGCTATAACCAATGCGGGCAGCAAACCAAGCAGGGACATCGATCCGACGCTCCACTAACGCTCGTTCAGCGGTTGCCATCAAATCAATTGTGTGGCTGATTAACTGATAAAGATCTTCGTCGGAAGAATCAAGCTCTTCCAAAATAGCCAATTCGGCTTGACTGCCGGCAATCAACAACTCTAAGGTTGCTGGGTGATAATAGGCCCAGCCCGTTCCGGATTGGTTTGTATATTCCAGTCGTGCGTCGATGCCAAGTGCAACGGTCTCTGACAGTTCTTCATCTGCCTTTGCGCAACCGATAAGCAAAATAACGAATGACAATAGGGTGATCAGTACTCTTTTTTTCATTAGGCTCCTTCTTTCTATCGAAAGTAACTGAGAAAACGGTCGGAAGAGGTTTGTTTATCTGGGGGAAGGAGGAGAGAAGGTGAATGGGAAAAATGCTGAAAAGATTTTTCATCACCAGTAAATTCAGGCAACTGTTTCTGATCCGCCAATAAGAAAAAGCGGAGCATCGAACCAGCTTTCGAGAATAATTGTTATATTATTCATTTTATATGAAAAATAGTGTGAAATGCAATGATAAAAGAGTTTTTATCGATTTATACATTTGGGAAAGGAAGCTTCGTATCAACTTTCTAGGAGTAGACGCTCAAGATCAAAGCGATCGAAAGAATTCATCGAAGGATCGCCATGGGGAATCTTTTGAGCAAACAAAAAAACAGCTTCCCATAATAGGGAAGCTGTAAGGATGCGGAAAATGGGATTTGAACCCACACGAGCGATTGCTCACAAGACCCTCAATCTTGCACGTCTGCCATTCCGTCATTTCCGCAAATACTATAGAAGGAAACGCAGGCTGAGGTAGTTCTGTCACGCCGCGTCTAGAAAATATCTTACCTGATTTTCAACAGGTTTGTCAATAACTTTTCCTAATGCTATTTGAAAGAATTTTCAGACTTTAGATTGCATTTTTTTCCATAAAAGGTATGCTAAAAGAATGAATAATTATTTTTTTGAGAGGAGAGCAAATGAACTACTTTAAAAACCAGTTAGCTAAATCTGTCAAACAGAAAACGTTCCTCTTCCTGCTCATTGGTGCCTTTAGTTTAGGTTGCTGTTTTTCCATTTATTTGAAGCTGATGGAACCCATCAACTTACCCGCCACGATCACTGCAGAAAAAGCGGAAGCCTCACGGCTTGTTGATCGCTACCAAGCCAATCAGTCGGGTTCACCTGCTGAACAAGAGGTGTATCAACTTTTGCTTGAAAACAATACACTGACTTCGCGACAGTTATCCAACTTGATTATGGAAGAATACGAACGATTTAATCAAACGAGTATTCAAATTGCAGAACTAAAAAAGCAGATTTGGGCGTCAGAAGTTGATGACAAAGGATTTTTGCCACCTTTATGGGCAATCGAACAAGATCAGAAGGTCTATCAAGCTTTAGTCGAGCAAGAAAAAGAGCCGGTCCTCACTGCTGCCAATGCCCAGACCGCTGTCGCTTTGGCAATAACCTTTTTGCTTAATTTTGGCTTCTTCTTTTGGGCTTTTTTTGCCAGTGACAATTTGATAGAAGAAAGAGAACACTTCTCTTTGATTCGCTCGTACCCGCAGATTTTTCCGATTCGGATGTTAAGTAAAATTGTGGTTAAAGGGATTACAAATTTAGGCGTTTTGATTGTGTTCTTCTTAGGCGTCTTTCTTTCAATGAGCCTTCTGGGGGAGTTCGGGGATTGGCAGTATCCAGTAGCCGTCTATCTCAATGGGGAGTGGGTAGCCTTACCTTTTTGGCAGAGCGTTTTATATAGCCTGGTTTCTTTTGGCTTGCTGATTGGTTTGATCGAATGCTTAGGTTTTGTCATGAACATGATCGCAGCCAATCGATACGTCTCTTTCTTTTTGCTGGTGCTTTTTTATGGGCTCGGCTTGATTCCGATGCTGCAAAAGATCCCACTGTTACCAGTTCATATAGCTGCTATGGATAAATTTTATTCGGGCGCCTTTGCATTGGGTTCTGGTACTTCTTGGGGAGTCTATGCTAGTTGGCTGCTGACGGTGGTGTGGATCTTCCTTTGTATAGCTTTGATGCTCGTTGCGGATAAACAGAATCGCTTGTTGAGAGGAGGCAAAGGATGAAAGACTATTTTTTATTTGAATTACGACAACTCTTAAAGAGCAAGAAAACTATTGGTCTTTTTTGCTTGCTTCTTATCTATAGCGGCGTTTACAGTTTTTGGCAAAAAGATTTTCGCCCGATTGAACGAGTAGATAAAACAGAAATGCAACAACGCTATACTGTGCGACAAGATTTTCTTGATCAACAAGCAGCCAATCCTTCTGACCATTGGTCGGCAAGCTTAGCAGTTGAAATGTTTACCCCATGGAACGAAGCGGAAAAACAACGATTAGATGCACTAGCTGATGAAAACTGGCAAGCTTATGCACGAGGAACAACTACGTGGTACCAGTTGGCGTTGCAGTTTACCGATGAACGAAATGTTTTTTATACACCGGATTATTATACGTTTCAAAATTACTACGCTGCCTATGACGGTCGCTTTGGTTATGCTTCAACCGCTAAGCTTATGGAAGCCTTCAGCCAGTTGCCGAATAAGAAACTCTCGCAAGCAGTCATGGAGCAAAAAACGGGGATACAGGCATTGCAGCGAAGTTTTACTGGATATTTACCGATTCTATTGCTTGCTGTTTCTTTATTTTTGGCGATCGATTGTTTGCCAAAAGAACGAAGACATAAATCCCTATTTCTTTCACTGCCATTATCGGCAGAAGAGATCCTTTGGAGCAAAACGGCAGTATTGATGGTCGGTTCTGCAATTGCAACGCTTGGGACCATGTTCTTTCTCTGGTTGGGTTCTGGCATTCAATTCGGCTTTGGTTCCCTGGAAATACCGGTCACGATTTTATCAACGACCTTTGATGCTCGCTACCCGATCACAGATTTCAACGCTTTTGAAACACAAGCCATCGGTCTTTTTATAGGCCAATGTTTTCTTGCGACGCTTTTTTTGCAGTTTATTTATTGTCGCGGCATCTTGTTGTTCAGTACCCTGTTTCGCTCAGAACTGGTTAATTTGCTTTTGGCTGGTTTTTGCTTGCTTTCACCCTATATTTTCCAAAGACGTTGGTTCAGTGCTTACCTTGATAAAACGCTGTATGTCTATCTGTATCAAAATGTGGGACAAGTCCTTTCAGGCTGGACACGTTTTTATTTTGGTTCTGCAGGGTTTACGATGGAAAAAGGGTTGCTTTTATTAGGAGGCGTTTGGCTTCTGATCGAAATGTGTTTCTTCGTGACGATCCAACGCAAAAAATTTCATTTGGCATAGGAGGAACGATATGTTAGAACTGAAAAATGTGACGGTCACGTATACGAGAAAAGTATTGGATCAGCTTTCCATTGCCTTTTCTCCCGGGGAAATCGTCGGGTTAGTCGCCCCTAACGGCACCGGGAAATCCACGCTATTGAATGTGGCGATGAATTTCATCCAGCCGAATGAAGGCGCAGTATTTTTGAATGGCAGTCAAGTATATGTGACCAAAAAATCAGAAGTGGCAGCGCATCAACAAATTTCGTTTTTTCCTGACCAAAATGATTTGTACAATGATTTGAGTGGTTTCGAGCATCTCAAGCTGTATCAGCGAATGTGGCGTTCAGAGGAACACTTAGTGGAAGAAACGATTGATCGTTTGCGGATGAGTGACTATATCAAACGTCCTGTGGGTACCTATTCGCTGGGCATGCGGCAACGTCTTTGTTTTGCGATGCAGATCGTGACGGATACGCCTTATATGCTGATGGATGAAGTCATGAATGGCTTGGATCCGACCAATGTGGAATTGATCTCTAACGTATTAAAAGCCTTGCGAGCGCAAAAGAAAGCGATCGTGATTGCTTCGCATATTTTGACCAATTTGGATTCCTACGCGGATCGGGTCTTGTTTTTAAAAGACGGCAAGATCATTCACGAATACTTTGGTCGCAAGTCGTTAGTCAATCAACCGTTGTACTTAAAAACGGACTCGGCAGATTTTTTGGTGGCTTTTCCAGAATTAACGACGGTGACCATCGATCTGCAAGGACGGATCTATCTGGTAGAAATCAGCGATCCGCAGTTGCCGCAACGTTTTATCGCAGCAGGAATCACTGATTTTTCGGTGGGGCATTTGGCGTTAAATGAATTGTACTTGAAGTATTTTCCTGAAAATTCCTGAATGAACCAAATTCAGTGGATGAACGCAGGGCAAGCGCTCTCGACCGAGAGGCGAAAAATTTTCGCCACAGTTAAAATTTTTTTGCTATAATAGGTTCAATCTGAAAAGAGATCAACGACGAGAACCAATAACCTGACGTTGACCTATGGTTAAAGGAGAAATGGAATATGAAGAAATTTTCGAAGTCGTCAAAACTTGAAGGGGTCAGTTATGATGTGCGCGGCCCAGTTTTAGAAGAGGCCGATCGGATGCAAGAAGAAGGCATCAGTATCTTGAAATTAAATACGGGGAATCCCGCGCCTTTTGGGTTCGAAGCCCCAAATGAGATCGTTAGAGACCTGATTATGAACGTGCGAGAATCGGAAGGATATTCTGATTCGAAAGGGATTTTTTCTGCCCGTAAAGCGATCGAACAATATTATCAATTACAGAAATTTCCTGATGTGACCATCAATGATATTTACACAGGTAATGGTGTTTCCGAGCTGATCACGATGTGCATGCAAGGTTTGTGTAACAATGGGGATGAAGTGTTAGTGCCGATGCCTGACTATCCTTTGTGGACTGCTTCGATCTCATTAGCTGGCGGAAAGCCCGTCCATTATATTTGTGATGAACAAGCAGATTGGAATCCTGATATCGAGGACATCAAAGCCAAGGTCACCAGCAAAACCAAAGCGATCGTCATTATTAATCCGAACAATCCAACAGGAGCCGTTTATCCAAAAGAAATTTTGGAGCAAATCGTCGACGTTGCTCGTGAGCATGACTTGATCATTTTCTCTGATGAGATCTATGACCGGTTAGTCATGGATGATTATGTCCATGTGCCGATTGCTACATTAGCGCCAGATCGATTCGTTGTGACGCTAGGTGGCTTGTCTAAGTCTCATCGAGTGGCAGGTTTCCGTGTGGGCTGGATGGTCCTCAGTGGCGACAAGTCCCATGTGAAAGACTATATCGAAGGCTTGAATATGCTATCTTCGATGCGACTGTGTTCGAATGTCTTATCGCAACAAATCGTTCAGACCGCATTAGGAGGCTATCAAAGTTCTGATGAGTTACTATTACCAGGTGGTCGTATTTATGAACAAAGAGCGTTTATCCACAAGGCAATCAATGACATTCCGGGATTGTCAGCGGTGAAACCGAAAGCCGCCTTTTATATTTTCCCTAAAATTGATATTCAACGCTTTAATATCACCAATGATGAACAATTTGTTTTAGACTTTTTACACGAGCACCACATTTTGCTGGTTCACGGCGGTGGGTTCAACTGGCAACAGCCAGATCATTTCCGAATCGTTTATCTTCCTAATATGGAAGACTTAAAAACGACTGCTGAAAAAATGACAGAATTTTTGGCGTCCTATCGTCAGAAATAAGAATATAAAAAAGCACCGCTCCTTCAACAACCGTGAGGGAGTGGTGCTTATGTTTTTATTCGGCAACTGGTTGACAAATTTTTTTGCTCACAATCATTCGATTGGTAAATTTATCCAGCATTTCAGCACTAGGATCGGTGACTTGAACCAGAACAGAGTTCTCATATTCTCGTTCGATGATCCCTTGATACTTCTTGCCATCCCATGTAAAAAAGATCGTACTGTCGATCGTCATCTTAACACCTCATTTGAAATTGTGGAAAAATAACAAGACATTCTTGAAATTGCTTTCCTTTTTGTCATTATGTGCTAAAATAAAGAAAATTAAAAATGCGAATTCGCATTTTTGACAAGAAACGTTCGGTTTTTATAAGAATTCCCCCCGGAGGACAATTATGAAGAAAAAAGAAGAATCTTTTGGTCAAAATATCCGTTCGATTCGGTTGAAACGAAAGATGACACAGAAGATGTTAGCGGAAGATATTTGTTCGCAAAGTGTTTTAAGCCGTATTGAAAACAACGAAGAGTTGCCGAATGTCTGGGTGATGTACCAAATCTGCCAACGCTTAGGAGTCACCTTAGATCAAGTAATGATGCTTCATTCGGAAGAGATCAACAAAACCAATCAAATCTTTGCCGAAATCGAATCACATTTTGTCCATAAGCAGTTTCAAGAAATGCGGGAAAAAATGGAAGATAAGGCGATCAAGGATTATTTGTATCTGGATTCAGATATGCAAATGTATTACTACTATCTAGGCAGCTGTGATTATTTCCTCGATCAAAACTATGATGCCGCCCTTGAGGCGCTGAAAAAAGGATTGGCCTACTCCTATCAACAGGATAAGACCAATGTGTCGGTGATGGAAATTCGTATCCTGAGCTGCATGGGTCGCGTCTATAGTGATTTGCTGCAACTGGGTGAGGCTCGTTTTTACTTAGAAAAAGCTTACGATGCCATGCACGCACTGCCGCCGGAACGTCTCTCCACATCATTGACCAAAATTTACTACAATTATGCGGTCTTTTTAAAGGAGCAACAAGAAGATTGCCTCGCGCTAAAGGTAACGAACGAAGGCATTTCCTTAGCCAGAGAAAAAAACAGTTTGTATTTTCTAGAAGAATTGTTTGAACTGAAGGGACACTTACTTTATAGACTGAAAGAAGAAAATGCAGCCGAAAAAAGTTTTCAGCTGTATCGTGCTGTCATGGATATTCGCCAATCTGACAAAGTGGTGTAGACCTTTCTTGACTTCTTCCCTAAATAAGAGTACTTTTAAGGAAGAAAAGAAATAGAGGAGCGATCAAGATGAATAAATATATTTACGCAGACAAATTCTTTCTAAAATCAGCGGTTCATGGCCCTGGTTACCTGGAGGTCAAAGAGGGGAAATTCGGAGCGATCGTCGATGAAGTCCCTTCTGGTGCAGACGTAGAAGATTATTCAGGCAAATGGGTAGCACCGGGTCTTGTGGATACTCATATCCACGGATTTATGAACCATGATGTGATGGACAACGATGCAGAAGGCATTAAAACCATGTCGGAAGGCCTTTTATCATGTGGTGTGACTTCCTTCTTGCCAACAACCTTAACATCCAGCAAAGAACGGTTGCGGGATGTTGCTGAAACCGTTGGGAAAGTCAAAGACGAAGTTACAGGAGCAAAAATCCAAGGGATCTATTTTGAAGGCCCATTCTTTACTGAAGAACATAAAGGTGCACAAAATCCAATTTATTTTGGTGATCCTGATATCGATACCTTCCATGAATGGCAAGAAGCTTCTGGTGGAATTATCAAAAAAATCGCCTTGGCTCCTGAGCGAGAAGGTGTGAGTGAGTTTGTTTCGCAAGTGACGGAAGAAGGCGTAGTGGTTGCTCTAGGCCATAGTAACGGTACATTACAAGAAGCGCAAACAGCAGTTGAAGCTGGTGCTAGCGTTTTTGTTCATGCATTCAACGGTATGCGCGGATTAAACCATCGCGAGCCTGGAATGGTTGGTGCCCTACTTTCATTAAAAGAAGTTTTTTCAGAGTTGATTTGTGATGGCCACCATGTGCATCCTCAAGCAGCTGAGATTTTGATGGAAAAAGCTGGTCACGACCATGTTGCCTTGATCACTGACTGTATGATGGCTGGCGGCATGCCAGATGGTGATTATATTTTAGGTGAATTTCCAGTAGTGGTGAAAGACGGAACGGCTCGAATGGAAACTGGCAATCTTGCTGGTAGTATTTTGAAACTAAAAGAAGCTGTGAAAAATGTAGTAGACTGGGGAATCGCTACCCCTCAAGAAGCGGTCATGATGGCCAGCTTGATTCCAGCAATCAGCTGTAAAATTGACCATGCTTGCGGCATGATCAAACAAGGTCGCCCAGCTGACTTTATTGTTTTGGATCAAGAAATGAATGTAACAGCCACCTATTTAGATGGCGTCTGCCGCTACCAGGCGTAAAATAAAACAATCTGCTTAAAGAAACAAGAAGAGAGCTTCTCTTGATCTGTTTTTTGAGCAGATTTTTTTGTTTTCAGTTATGATGAAAGAAAACGACATCCTATGAAGGAGATGATGGGGATTTGAAGACGATTTTAGTTACCGGCGCCAATGCCGGTATGGGCTTTGCAACAGCCAAACAATTGGCAGAATTGGGGATGCATGTGATTTTGTATTGCCGTTCTGCCGAACGAGGGCAGGCAGCACAGCAACGTTTGAAGGAAGAGACAGGCAATCCAAGCATCGATCTAGTGATCGGTGATTTGGGGTCGTTGGCTAGCGTACGCAAGTCAGCCGCTGAAATCAACGCCCGCTTTGAGAAATTGGATGTACTGATCAATAATGCGGGCATCGTCAATTTAAAAAAAGAGCGAACAGCCGATGGATTTGAACAAATGCTGGGCGTAAACTACGTGGGGCATTTTGAACTGACCCGTCAGTTATTGCCGCTAATAAAACGTGCCGATGCCGGCAGGATCGTTAATGTGTCATCCGGCGCCTACAAATTTGTAAAGAAAAAGGATCAGCGCTTTTTCGATGTACCGGATTTTTTCCCTTGGCGGGAATATGGCCGCTCAAAAAAAGCCCTGATTTTATTTACGGATGCGCTTGCGTTCCAGCTACGCAATACGACCGTTACTGCTAATTCCTTGCATCCGGGAGCTGTGGCGACCAGCTTAGGGGTCAGTCGACAAACAGGATTTGGTCAATCTATTTATAAAATGTTGACGCCTTTTTTTAAAACAGCCGAAGAAGGGGCAGATACAGCGATTTACTTAGCGCTAAGTCCAGACGTTGCGGGTATCAGTGGCCGCTACTTTGTTGATCGTCAAGCAGTCCTAACCGAGATCCCGAAGGAGCAGCAACAAGCACAGAAACTATGGCAAGAAACGCAACAAAGAATTGCGGACCACACAAAATGATTTGTTTTGCTTTTGCCAATCTGGATCACTTTGAATAAATGACTTGTTTTTTAGCAGCACGACCTTGTGCTGCTTTTTTGCGGTTTCTTTCAAGGGAAAAAGTGTGATACACTGTTAAGCGAGAAAGCGCATGCGGCGCTGGAATTCTTGGAGGAATAAAATGAGTTATATTGAAGTAGTGAAAGAAGTGAAGAAATACACAATGGGCGATACGGTGATTGCTGCCAATGATGGCGTCTCTTTTTCCGTAGAGAAAGGCGAGATCGCGCTGATCCTTGGTCCTAGTGGCGCCGGTAAGTCCACCGTTTTGAACATACTAGGCGGGATGGATCAATGTGACAGCGGCCAACTGATTGTCGATGGAACGGATATTGCTGGTTTTGATGCTAAACAACTAACGACCTATCGTCGCAAAGACGTCGGATTTGTCTTTCAATTTTACAATTTGGTGCCGAACTTGACGGCTAGAGAAAATGTGGAACTGTCGGCACAAATCGTACCCGAAGCACTTGATGCAGCTGAGATTTTGACCCAAGTTGGATTAGGTGATCGCTTGGATCACTTTCCTGCACAATTGTCTGGCGGTGAACAGCAAAGGGTCACGATTGCTCGTGCCATAGCCAAGAAGCCCAAACTGCTGCTTTGTGATGAACCAACTGGGGCACTTGACTATGAAACGGGAAAACAGATTTTGGCTATTTTAGAAAAAACAGCTCGCGAGACTGGGACGACCGTTTTGATCATTACACACAACAGTGCCTTGGCTCCCATGGCGGATCGCGTGATCCATATCAATGACGCAAAGGTTCGCAAGATGGAAAAAAATACTCATCCGATTCCAATTGCCTCTATTTCTTGGTAAATGCCTATGAAAAAAACATTATTACGTTCCAGTTTACGTGAAATTAGGCAAGCACCCGGGCGGTTTTTGTCCATTTTAGGCATTATCTTTTTAGGAGTCGCTTTTTTTGTCGGGATCAGCGCCACCGGCCCTAATATGAAACAAGCTGCTGAAGATTACTTTTCTCGCCAACAATTAGCCGACCTTACAATTGCTTCAACTTTGGGGTTGTCGGATACCGATCGGCAAATCATTGAGGAAATGCCTGGTGTCACAGCGGTTGAGACGGAGCAGATCGCTGATATCAATGCCGAAAATCATCGTGCTGTGATTCGTGTCTTCTCTCTTTCAACTGATCGATCTGTCAATCAATATGAGGTGACTTCTGGTCGATTGCCGCAAAAATCAGGGGAAATCGCCTTAGATCAAGCGGCACAAAATAGTGGTGGTTTCGAATTAGATGAATCCTTTGAGTTGCCAGAAAGTGGCGAAAATCAATTAAAAACCCATACCTTCACGATCGTGGGCTTTGTCAATAGTCCTGAATATATTGAGAACTTTCATCGGGGGAACAGTACCGTTGGTAATGGGACTGTGGATTACTTTGCGGTGATTCCTGAGGAGGATTTTAAAGAAAGTGCGTACGCCCGATTTTTAGTTCGCTTTGATGACTTATCTCAAATGGAAAGCTATTCAGTGGCGTATCAGACGAAAAGAGATCAAATAAGTGCTGAAGTTGAGAAAAAGTTGGCTCCTCGGGCGCAAGGACGCAGACAAGAGCTGATCGATGAAGCACAACCAGCCATTGACGAAGCCAAAGAACAGATCCGCAACGGAGAAACGGCTCTGCAAGAAGCACAAAGGGAACTCGACGACGCACAAGAAAAATTAGCGCAGGCGCACCGGGAACTGACGGAACAAGAAGCAGCATTCCAAACAGAAATTCAAGCTGCCCAAGAGCAGTTGAATAGTGAAGCACAAAAAATAGCTGAGGGTAAGCAAGCGTTGGCGGAAAACCAACGACTGCTGGATCAAAGCGAACAAGCGTTGCTTCAGCAAGAAGCCCAAGTAAAATCAGCCCAAGCCCAGTTAGCGCCCATTTCGGCACAAAAGTCAGAACTACAAAGTGGCATCCAACAAGTGGAGGAGCAACTTGCGCTGGCATACCAAGGCATGGATCAAATCAGAAGTGTGGGTCAACTTTCTGCAGAGGAGCAAATGGCCCAGCTGCCTACCGTCTATGCACAAGTAACAGCCGCTCTGGCACAGTTGAACCTACCGACAGATGTTCTTGGTCCGATTCCTGATCTGGAGGAAATCGATGAAACGATGATTGCTACTATGCTGACGGCAGCTGAAGATACATTGAATCCACTCATTGCTGAAGGTGAGCAACAACGTGCCCAATTAAGCGGACAACTGGCTGCAATCAATGAACAAGAAGTGCAACTTCAACGGGCGCAACAGCAAGTCAACGCTGGCTGGAGCCAGGTCAGTGCCGGACGCCAAGAATTGGCACAGGCTCAGACCCAGATCACTCAAGGAGAATCGCAGCTGAGTGTTGCTCGTGAGACTTTAGCTTCTGAGCAAGCTAATGGTCAGTCTTTGCTAGACAAGGGCTGGCTGGAATACCGAGAAAACGAAGCAACCCTTCAAGAAAAGCTAGCCGAATTTAAAGAAAGAGCACCAAAAGAACGCGAAAAGCTTGAAGATGTCAAAAAAGAAGTTGCGGAAAAAGAGCAGGAATTGTTGGAGCTAAAACCGGCAGTTTATCGTGTCGCGAACCGCGATGCGAATCCTGGTTATTCAGAATACCAAGACAATGCGGAACGCGTTTCTTCGTTAGCGACGATTTTTCCAGTCATTTTCTTTTTGATCGCAGCCTTAGTGAGTCTAACCACTATGACGCGGATGATCGATGAAAAACGCAGTGAGATCGGAACGTTGAAAGCACTAGGCTATCGCAACTGGGAGATTGGACAGAAATTTTTGCTTTATTCCTCTGCAGCAGGCATCACAGGTGCTGTATTGGGCCTAGCAGTAGGCTTTTCCTTTTTTCCAGCAATCATCATTCAAGCTTATGGACCACTTTACAATCTCACAGAGTATGACACCCCATGGTATTTGCGGCTTTCATTGATTGCTGTGGGTGTTAGCTTGCTTTGCACCATCGGAATTGCGCTGCTGGTTTTACGATTTGATTTAAGACAGTCATCGGCTTCCTTGTTGAGACCAAAGGCCCCAAAAACAGGGAAACGAATTCTCTTAGAAAGAATCACTTTTTTATGGCGGCACTTAAGTTTTATTCAAAAAGTTACAATGCGAAACCTGTTTCGCTACAAGTCCAGAATGCTCATGACCATCTTAGGGATCGCGGGATGTACCTCCATGATCTTGACTGGATTTGGTCTAAGAGATTCTATCAGCAATATCATTCCTTTACAGTTTGAGAAAATCTGGCAGTATCAGGCGGTGATCACCTTTGATGATGAGATTTCGGAAGCAATGAGTGAAACAAAAGCCGCCGCAGAAGATATTGAAGGCTTTGAAGCAGGGTTATTCTTGCATACGGAAAGTCTGACGTTGGCTCAATCGGGGGTCACGCAGCAAGAAGTAACCGTCACCGTGCCAGAAGATCCTGCGGCTTTATCGAGATTTGTCCACTTGAATGATCGGGTTTCAGGAGAAGCTTACGAGCTAGAAGGAGAGGGTGCCATCATCAATGAAAAGCTTGCTAAGTTGTTTGGATTATCGGTGGGTGATACGATAACGTTGACGAATGAAAGCGGCGAGGAATTTCAACTGAAGGTAGCTGCCATCGCAGAAAACTACACGGGCCATTTTGCTTATTTGACACCTGAAACGTACGAAAAGATCTTTCAGGAAACGCCTGCTTACAATAGTGAGTTATTGAAATTCAATCAGCGCTTAAGCAAAACAGATGAAGAAGCGATCGCAGCTGACCTGATGGCACAAGATAATGTCATCAATGTTTCCTTCCTCTCAGCTTCAGCGGATGCCTTAGATGACACGACAGCAACCTTGAACATCGTCATTTGGATCTTGATCACGTCAGCAGGGGCATTAGCCTTTATCGTGTTGTACAACTTGAACAATATCAATATAGCGGAACGGATCCGCGAGTTGTCGACTATCAAAGTATTAGGCTTTTATGATCGAGAAGTGACGATGTACGTCTTTCGTGAGAATATCTTTTTAACGATTTTCGGTATTGGTTTTGGCTTGTTATTAGGGGTGCTTCAGCATCAATTTGTCTTACAGACCATCGAAGTTGATATCGCCATGTTTTCACCGACAGTCGAACCAATGAGCTATGTGTATGCAGCGGGATTGACCTGCTTGTTTTCAGGCGTGGTAGGGATCGCGATGTATTTCAAGTTGAAACATGTCAATATGATCGATGCCTTGAAAGCCAATGAGTAACAAAAACAGCCTTTTTTCAGAAGCATTCTGGAAAAAGGCTGTTTTTATTTTTCTTGTTTTTCTTGCTCAGAGATTTCCCCTTGGACTTCTTCTAGCATGGCTTTTAGTTCAAGCTCTTTTTGCCTTAGCACGACCAAATCTTCTTGAATCTCATCCTTTTTCTCTTCCTCAGGTGGTCGAATAACAAAATTGATTGACAGGGCAACTAAGGTACCGATAAAGGTATCAAGCACACGGTCCAATGCAAAGATGATCGATTCCCCTTGTGGGACACTGGAAGTGATCAACAGCATCGTCGCAATGGCAGAGATGATGCCAGAATTGTTATTGATGCCATCTGAAAAAACGATGACAAAGATGACCAGTGCGGGCAGGACAAACAATTCGATCAGAAAATCATTTTGAAAATATTGCTTCGTCAAAAAATAAAAAATGGCTGTACCGCCGCCGATCGTATTTCCTAACACCCGTGATTTCCCAAAAGAGATTGTTGTTGTCAGGTCTTGTCGCAATGAAAAGACAGCAGACAAGGCAGCAATCAAAGGCTGGCCGCGATCAAGGAAATGAAAGAGCAGAATACAAAGCATGACAGCGATGGCTGTTTTTATCGTTCGCATACCTAAGCGAAAACGCCCCAGTTTCATGGTAGAATGCCCCCTTTACTTAATCATACCCAATGCTGTTGAGAAATTCTAGTCTTATTCCTCACAATTTAGTATACTTTTCAAAGGAGGTGACAAAAATGAAAATTGGATTGAGAACAGTGAAGACAGCAGTTGCTGCCGGTTTGTCCATGTTTCTTGCTCAGCAGATCGGTCTATTGTATGCACCAGCCGCAGGGATCATCGCAATTTTGAGTGTTGGGAATACAAAGAAAACCTCGCTCTTTACAGGAATCGGTCGCTTGGTTTCCTTGGCGATCGCGACGCTCCTAGCTTTTGTCAGCTTTCATCTTTTAGGCTTTGGTCCGCTGGGCTTTGTTCTTTTTCTCTTCCTATTTATTCCGACGGCAGTCTATTTCAAATTAACCGATGGGATCGTGGTCAATTCGGTCTTGGTGACCCATTATATGATGGAACGTTCTTTTGCTTGGCCATTGATTGGAAATGCTTTTTTGTTGATGAGTATTGGCATCGGCTTTGCACTTTTATTTAACTTGTATATGCCAGACGGCGAACGGGCATTGAAAGAAAAACAGCAGTTGGTGGAAGAAACGTTTAAAAGTCTTTTAAAAGACATGTCGATCGCGTTAACAGAAAAAGAAAAGGCGACGCTCCCTCATGTTTGCCAAGCATTGTTAGGAGAAATCAAGCAAGGCAAACAGCAAGCGATGGTTCATAGTGAAAACCAGTGGCGAGGAGAAGCCTCTTATTATGAAGAGTATTTCACCATGCGGCAAAGTCAAGCGCGCTTACTCTTGGAAATGGTTGATCTATTACAATTGTTTTGGGTAGAAGAAGCCTATACAAATGCGTTTCAAGAGCTGCTATCCTTTACCGCCCAGTCCTTTCATGAAAATAACGATGGAAAAGAGATCTTGGCAAAAATTGCAGCTTTATACGAAGATTATCGACAAAAACCATTGCCGCAAACAAGAGCAGAATTTGAAAATCGGGCCCAGCTGTTTCAGTTTCTGCAAACCTTTAAAAGTTTTATTGAAATCAAAGCCGACTTTTCTGAACAGATTCAGACGATGGAGCGCTAAAAAAAAGACTCCTGCAAAGGAGTCTTTTCACTTTTACTGTTGTTCCCAAAAAGCTTGCATTTGATCAAGAACGTCAATGACATCGGTGGTCAAGTGGATTGATCCTTCGATATCGCCATTGATGGCTTTGATCATATTGGCAATTTCATAATTAAGGGCTTGATTACTGTCACCAGCTTCGATGACCTCATTTGACCCATCGCGGAAATGAATCATGGCTTTGTCCGCACGAGGATACTCATCCACCGTAATGTACCCTTCTTCAAAAGCAACGATACCTGTTTTAGGCATTTTCGCTTGGAAAGTCAGCGTGACACTAGCCATTTCATCAGCTGGATTTTGGAGGATCGTTACAGATTGTTCGTCTACACCAGTAGAGAAGGGCTTCATGCTGCTAAACGCCACTTCTGGCGTATCCGTCATGAAAAAGCGAGCAAATGAAACGGCATATGTGCCAATATCCAGTAACGCACCGCCACCTAAATCTGGGTTGAAGAAACGATTGGTGGGATCAGGATCTTTATAGCTGCCAAATGGTGCTTGGATCATTTTTAATTTTCCTAAGCGCCCAGCATCGATCTCTTCTTTCAAACGTGCATAAACCGGCATATTGAGATCGTCATAGCTTCTTCTAATATCAGATTTTTTTCTTTGGCTAAGGTCAATTCTTCAGCTAATTCATCGGCACTGGTCGTAATGGCTTTTTCACAGAGGACATGTTTTCCGGCCATTAGAGCTTTCATAATAAATTCGTGATGAAGATCATTAGGTACTGCAATGTACACAATATCAATTTGCGGATCTTCCAGCATAGCATCTGTGCTTTCATAAGCATGGGGGATAGCGTATTTTTCGGCAAAGGCCTGGACTTTTGGCAAACTGCGGGCGCTGACTCCATACAGTTCACTTGCTTCATTGGAAAAACCAGCGGCAAATTGTGTCGCGATGTCTCCAAGTCCAATCATTCCCCAACGGTATTTTTTCATCATTGATCATCTCCTTCATATTTAGTATAACAAAAGAAATGAATTCTTTAAAATAATCAAAAACAATCGCAAAAAGTTTCCATTACGGCTGACTTTCAGTAAAATATAGAAGAGGAGGGATAACATATGCATAATGTATCAATAGCCATTATTTTAAATACGATTATCGAGCAATACACATCAGAAAAACATTTTTATGAGACACATTTAGGAATCACTGAGGAGCAATGGGAAGCTTGGAAAAACGGCACAATGAGTTTATCGCCTGCTGAAAATCAGAAAGTGAAACTGCTGTTTTCGGATTATGAATGGATGCTGATCCAAAAAATCATTCGCCAGACCGTCATTTATCCAGAAAAACGCAATCAAGCGGTCGTCGAGTTCAAAAAAATGAAAACCCAAATCGCCAGAACGTGGCTAGGTAGCGATTTAGCAAAAGTCGAATTGTTAACAGAATCTGAAGAAACAGCCCAATACCTTGATTTGAGAGTCAGTATTACGTATGATGAGTGGGGTTATGATGATATATTAAACTTCCGATTGCCCGCTGTTGTTCAGCAGCAGATCCGCAATGAAAAAATCGAGTTGTTAGAGTGGGTTAAAGAAAATCTGGAAGAAACTTATAATTAAAGGTAGGGTATTTTTTGAAAAAGTATTATGGAATGGCTGCGGCAGCAGGATTCTTGTTTTTGGTTCTCCTAACCATACAAGTGAATCGAGTGACCGCAGTCACCCCAATAAAGAATCTAAGTATCGCTCGTTCTACTACTCAAACAGTGACGAGCGCAACAACTGAATCCAGCAGTCAAACTTCGACGGAATACTCAGAGGATGCGCAAGAACAAGCAGCTGTTAGTGATGAAGTGAACGAAGATGATTTCCCAACTGTCTCATTGAATGATTGGTCATTGGCTCTGGTAGGACCAAAAAATAAAATCGTCAGCGAAATCGCGCAAGAAGATTTGGGGAAATTATCAAATGGCTACCTTGTGGACAAGCGAATCGTTTCGGCATACGAAGAACTAGCTGACGCAGCAAAGGTGGCTGGACATCCTTTAGTCATGGTCTCTGCTTACCGTTCGGTAGAGTATCAACAGGAAATATTCGATGCCAATGTCAATAGCTTGATCCGCCAAGGGAATACAAAAGAAGAAGCAATTCGTATCACGAAACTGACCTTTACTGAACCGGGATATAGTGAGCACCATACCGGTCTTGCGATTGACGTAATCGATGAAGACTGGTATCAAAATCATACAGGCGAACTTCTCAATGAGGGGTTCGGCGTTACAGACGGTGGAAAATGGCTACAAGCCCATGCGAGAGAGTATGGGTTCATCATCCGTTATCCGAAAGGGAAACATGACATTACCCAAATCGATTATGAACCATGGCATTTACGCTATGTAGGCGTCGAAGTGGCGACATATATTGAAGAACATGAGGTAACATTCGAAGAGTTTCTTGATGAGGCAAAAGAACACATCACTCGTAAAGAAGCAGAACTGTCGTATCACGAATTGGCAGATCCTTTGCAGGAGGACTGGATCTTTACTGATTCTCTTACTAGAAATCAAGAAAATAGTCAACGAGCACAAGAAGAGTTGTTGATGAGTGGAGGCGATTTGTTCGCTAAGAACGTGTTTAGTCAGACAAAGGAAGTGAAAAAATGAGTGCAAGACGAAAAAAACAGAAGACTCGTTTCCCATTAGTCTTTCTAGGGTTATTCTTAATTGGGATTGCTTTTATTTTTTCCTTAAATAGTTTGGCGGATCCTCTTCCGAAAGAGGAAGAAACAAATACTGAAGCGATCTCTCATGAAGAATTTATCGATCGCATTGCTCCTTACGCGCAAGAACTGCAAAAAGGCTATGGGATTTTACCAAGTATCATTATAGGTCAGGCGATTCTTGAATCAGATTGGGGCCAGAGTTCTCTAGCCAGCAAATACAATAATTTATTTGGCATCAAGTCATTTGGTCATTCAAAAAAGGTGACATTAGATACCCAAGAGTTTTATAATGGAGAATGGGTCACGATTCAAGGAGATTTTCGTGTCTATGATACTTGGGAAGAATCAATGGATGATCATACGATGTTGTTTGTAAATGGTGTTGATTGGAATCCTGCGCTTTATGTAGATGTCTTGACAGCAAACGACTACCGCAGTGCCGCACAAGCCTTACAAGATGCAGGGTATGCAACGGATCCAGATTATGCCAGCAAAATCATTCAAGTCATTGAAACCTACCAATTGAATCGATTTGATCAATAAGAAAAGAGAGTTGGCTGCTTATGGAAGAAAAATATATGCCAAAAATCACCACTGATTTACGCAAAGATATCGTCAAAGTGCCTAAAGTTATTCGAGAGGCTAGCGGCATTCAAATATTTGGGAAACAAATCCGCTCCATTATTTTTACTACGGATATTGCGATCATCCGTAATACAAATGCGGACGCTGTGATAGCGGTCTATCCTTTTACACCGCACCCAGCAATTACGAAAGCAATTATCGAAGCAGCAGATATTCCAGTGTTTTCTGGTGTCGGCGGCGGCTTGACCCAAGGATTCCGCTCTTCTTATATGAGCATGTTTGCTGAAGCTCAGGGATCGATCGGGGTCGTCTTAAACGGACCCACGCCATTGAAAACTGTGGAGCAAGTCTGTAAAGTCGTGGATATTCCCGTTATCAGTACCGTAACGAGTAAGTATACTGAAATTGATTCCAAACTTGAAGCTGGTGTGAAGGTCATCAATATCAGTGCCGGCAAGGACACAGCGGATACCGTGGCTTTCTTCCGTAAAAAATATCCGAAGCTGCCGATCATTGCAACGGGTGGTCCAACTGAGGAGAGCATCTTAGAAACGATTGAAGCAGGTGCGAATGCGATCACTTACACGCCGCCTTCCAACGGGGAGCTTTTCAGTAAAAAGATGGAGCACTATCGTGATATGGAGAAACCAGAGTAGCAAATGATCCACAAATGAGAATATTTTTATTTATAAAGGGCATTCCATGCTTGTGTTTTTAATCAAAGACAGGCATAATCGAATCTATCATTTAAAAATTACTTGTATATCGTCGAAATATGGTCGACAGTCTCTACCCGATACCGTAAATATCGGACTATAAGTAAAAATCGTGCCTGTTAGACACTTTTTTTGCTTTGGCAAAAAGAGTGTCTTTTTTTTCAGGATGGAATAGAAAGGAACGAGGAGAGCTAGGATGGATAAATTAGTTGAGCGTATCAAAACACACGGGAACGTCTTGGGTGAAGGGGTTCTCAAAGTGGACCAGTTTTTGACCCACCAAGTGGATTATGAGTTGATGAGAGAAATCGGTACAGTTTTTGCAGAACGATTTCAAGAAAGTGGGATCACCAAAGTAGTGACCATCGAAGCTTCAGGGATCGCACCAGCACTTTATACTGCAGAAAAGTTGCAGGTACCAATGATCTTTGCTCGAAAAGCAAAGAGTCTGACGATGGATGAAGAGTTGTTGACCGCATCGGTCTATTCCTTTACTAAGCAAGTGACCAGCCAAGTATCGATTTCTAAGAAATTCTTATCTTCAGATGATACGGTATTAATAATTGATGATTTCTTAGCAAACGGACAAGCTGCAAAAGGATTGATCGAATTGTGTCAGCAAGCAGGCGCAAAAGTCGTTGGCATTGGGATCGTCATTGAAAAATCATTCCAAACTGGTCGACAATTGCTTGAAGAAATGGGAATCCCCGTTGTTTCCTTAGCACGAATCGCCTCATTGTCGGAAGGCCAAGTTAGCTTTTTGGAAGGAGATGCCTAATGAAAGAGACGAATAGCCGTTCAGCAGTTTTGGGCTTGCAGCATTTGCTAGCGATGTATGCAGGAGCTGTTGCCGTCCCTTTGTTGATTGGAACAGGCCTCGGCTTTAATGAAGCGCAGATGACGTATTTGATCTCGATCGATATTTTCATGTGCGGAATCGCTACGCTTTTGCAATTAGTCGTCACCCGCTTTTTTGGGATCGGCCTACCAGTCGTTTTAGGTTGTGCCATCCAAGCTGTCTCCCCATTGATTTTGATTGGCACCAAATCAGGAATCAGTGCGATTTACGGAGCGATCATTGCCGCTGGGATTTTCATTGTCTTGATCGCCGGCATTTTTTCGAAAATCAAAGTTTTGTTTCCCCCATTGGTGACGGGAACGGTGATTACCGTCATCGGTTTGACCTTGATTCCAGTCGCCATCACCAAAATCGGTGGAGGGGATGCCGCAGCTGCTAACTTTGGTGATCCAACGAATTTATTGTTAGGCTTTGTGACGATTGCCCTGATCATTGGCGTGCAAGTGTTTGGCAAAGGCTTTATTCGCTCGATTGCCGTACTGATCGGTTTGATCGGTGGGACTATTCTAGCAGCATTATTAGGCTTGGTTGATCTTTCTGCCATCGCCCATGCACCTGTGTTTCATTTGCCTCAGCCTTTTTATTTCGGTTTACCAACCTTTGATCTGTGGTCGATCGTCTTGATGATCATTATTTCCATTGTTAGTTTGGTAGAATCCACAGGCGTTTATTTTGCACTGGGAGACATTACTGAAAAACCGATTACAGGCAATGACTTAAAGCGCGGCTATCGTGCGGAGGGCTTGGCGGTGATCCTTGGTGGGATCTTCAATACGTTTCCTTATACTGGATTTTCACAAAACGTAGGTTTGGTTCAACTTTCAGGCATTAAGACGCGCCGTCCGATTTTCTTTTCAGCAATTTTTTTGATCGTATTAGGATTGTTTCCAAAAGTCGGTGCCATCGCACAGATCATTCCAGAGGCAGTGCTTGGCGGCGGCATGTTAGTGATGTTTGGCATGGTCGCTGTTCAAGGGATGCGAATGCTGAGCAAAGTTGATTTTATGAATGACAAGAACTTGTTAGTGATTGCAGTATCGATCGGTTTTGGTTTAGGGTTCAATATGATGCCAACCTTATTTAGTCAGATGCCTGAAACCGTTCAAATGTTTACAGGCAATGGGATCGTCATGAGTAGTTTGACTGCCATTGTTTTGAATCTGTTCTTTAATGGGCTGCCGAAAGAAACAGACGAAGTGACGGAATTGAGCTTGCAACAGTAAGTTTATTTGATCCAGACGAGGATTCGTCTGGATTTTTTGTATTGTTCCTTTATTTGTCTTATTATCGGATATCTGACGTGTTGAATACATATCTTTGAGATAAAAGCGAACAATGGAAAGTAAAATTTGTTAATAGTTCGAAAATATTTTGACATTGCTCGGGCAACTCGTTACTATTTAGAGGTGAAAGTGAATGTTAGCAGAGCCATGTGACTTTGGGATATCTCAGACGTAGCTTCAAAAGGTTGCTAACAAAATGATTTTCGTAAGAAAAATACTTCTGAGGTTCATTCAGAAGAAAATCGTAAAAAATCAGTGGAGGGAAAATTGAATGAAACCAGCAGTTGCAGTGATTATGGGAAGTCAATCAGATTGGGAAACAATGAAGGAGTGCTGCTTGATTTTAGATGAGTTAGCGATACCTTATCAGAAAAAAGTCGTTTCGGCACATCGTACACCAGATTTGATGTTCGAATTTGCAGAAACAGCCCGAGAAAAAGGGATTAAAGTCATTGTTGCAGGAGCGGGTGGCGCTGCCCATTTGCCGGGAATGGTGGCAGCTAAAACAACATTGCCGGTCATTGGTGTTCCCGTCCAATCACGCGCATTAAACGGTTTGGATTCCCTTTTATCGATCGTGCAAATGCCGGGTGGTGTACCAGTAGCAACAACGGCGATCGGAAAAGCTGGCGCAACTAACGCAGGACTACTTGCAGCCCAGATGCTTTCCATGTATGATTTAGAGATAGCGGAGAAATTAGACGCACGAAGAAATACATTAAAAGAAATCGTATTGGAAAGTAGTGATCAACTTGATTAAACCTTTAATGCCCAACGCAACGATCGGAATCGTTGGCGGAGGACAGCTAGGTCGTATGATGGCAATGAGTGCCAAAGAAATGGGCTTTCGGGTTGGCGTTTTAGACCCTACTGCCAATTGTCCAACAGCCCAAGTCGCTGATTGGCATATTGTTGCTGCCTATGATGATGTGTTTGCTTTAGAAGAAATGGCTCGACGTGCCGATGTAATCACCTATGAATTTGAAAATGTCAGTGTTGAAGCATTGAACTCTATTTTGCCTTACTCACATATCCCTCAAGGCACCGATCTGTTAGCAATCACTCAAGATCGTTTGTTAGAGAAGTCATTTTTAGAGGCAAACAATATCGTGATTGCACCTTATGCCACGATCATCAGCCCGACAGACATCCAAGATGCCATCGATAGCATTGGTTACCCTTGTGTATTAAAAACCACCAGAGGCGGCTATGACGGAAAAGGACAGCACGTGCTTTACAGTACGGCTGATTTGGCGCCTTCCATGAATTTACTTCGCGAAGGAACTTGCGAATTAGAAGCATGGATTCCTTTTGAAAAAGAATTATCGATTTTAGTTGCCGGTAATGGAGAAACCTTTACCACTTTCCCAGTGGTAGAAAATATCCACCGTAACAATATTTTGCATCAAACGATCGCTCCTGCGCACATTGATCCAGAAGTTGCCGAAGAAGCCAAACGGATCGCTCACATTATTGCAAAAGCTTTGGATCTGCAAGGCGTTTTAGCCATCGAAATGTTCCTGACCAAAAGCGGCGGCTTGTATGTCAATGAATTGGCGCCACGTCCGCATAATTCGGGTCACTATTCGATCGAAGCTTGCTCCATGAGTCAGTTTGACGCTCATATCCGCGGCATCTGTGGCTGGCCGTTGCCGGAAGTTTCTTTGCTTTCACCAGCAGTCATGGTCAATGTCTTAGGAGATGAATTGACAGAAACCTATGATCTGATTGCCACAAAACCTGCTTGGCAATTTCATTACTATGGCAAAGAAGAAGCAAAAACCGGTCGCAAAATGGGACATATCACTATTTTGACGGAAGACATTGCAGAAACCACTGAAGAAATCTATCAAACCAATATTTGGGATTAAAGGAGATAAAAACATGTTAGAGCGTTATACAAGACCAGAAATGGGTGCTATTTGGACCGATCAAAATCGCTACCAAGCGTGGCTAGAAGTCGAGATTTTAGCTGACGAAGCTTGGGCGGAATTAGGAGAGATACCGAAAGAGGATGTTGCATTGATTCGTGAAAAAGCATCCTTTGATATCGACCGTATCTTAGAGATCGAAGCGCAAACGCGACATGATGTGGTTGCTTTTACCCGAGCAGTCTCTGAATCTTTGGGTGATGAAAGTAAATGGGTCCACTACGGCTTGACGTCAACGGATGTTGTTGATACGGCGTATGGCTACTTGATGAAACAAGCCAACGATTTGATTCGTGAAGATTTGAACCGTTTCGTGACGATCATTGGCGAAAAAGCCAAAGAATACAAGCATACCGTGATGATGGGACGTACCCATGGTGTTCATGCGGAACCAACGACCTTTGGCTTGAAATTAGCCTTGTGGTATTCAGAAATGAAACGCAATGTTGAACGTTTTGAGCGGGCAGCAAAAGGGGTCGAAGCTGGAAAGATCAGTGGTGCTGTTGGAACCTTTGCAAATATCCCTCCATTTGTCGAAGAGTATGTCTGTGAAAAACTAGGGATTCGTGCGCAAGATATTTCCACGCAAGTATTGCCTCGTGACCTACATGCTGAATATTTCTCAGCAATGGCGTTGATCGCAACGAGCATTGAGAAATTTGCCACTGAGATCCGTGGACTACAAAAATCAGAAACGCGGGAAGTTGAAGAATTCTTCGCCAAAGGACAAAAAGGTTCTTCTGCCATGCCCCATAAGCGTAACCCAATCGGTTCTGAAAATATGGCCGGACTTGCAAGAGTCGTTCGCGGTCATATGGTGACGGCTTATGAAAATGTCTCCCTTTGGCATGAACGGGATATCTCACATTCATCGGCAGAACGGATCATTATTCCGGATACGACGATTTTGATCGATTACATGCTGAATCGCTTTGGCAATATCGTCAAAAATCTGACCGTTTTCCCAGAGAATATGAAGCGCAATATGAATGCGACCTTTGGATTGATCTACAGCCAACGGGTGATGTTGAAATTGATCGATCACGGAATGACCAGAGAGCAAGCCTATGACTTGGTTCAGCCGAAAACAGCGCAAGCTTGGGATGAACAAACGGATTTCCGCCCATTGTTAGAAGCTGATCCAGCAATCACGGATGTTTTGACCAAAGCTGATTTGGACGATGCCTTTGATTACAACCATCATTTAAAACAAGTTGACACGATCTTTGAACGTGTCGGTTTAGCCGAATAAAAAAAGCTGCAACCTTGAGACCTCCGTCTTAAGGTTGCAGCTTTTTTTAATAATGTTCAGCTAAGTAGGTCAATAGATCAGGTGCTAAACCAGTTGCTGATTGGTTTTCCTGGCGATCTTCTAACATGGAAACCATCAGAAATCCTTGATCTTGCGAATCGAAGGCGAATAAGAAGCTGTTTTCTTGGCCTTTTTCATCTTGCTTTTCTTTGATTTCAGCAGTTCCTGTTTTGGCAGCTAGCGGAATGTTCAGCGCTGCCAAAGAGTGTGCCGTTCCGTTGGCATCTGAGACAACAGCTGTCAAATCTTGATTGATTTGCTCAATCGTCTCTGGTTTAAAGACTTCTTTGTCTTTTTGCTCTGCCTCTTTCACTAAACGGGGATAGACCAGCTTCCCTTGATTGGCAAAGACCGAGTAAGCAGCAGCTTGTTGAATGGGATTCAGTAACAGTTCTCCTTGCCCATAGCCGGTATCTGCCAGTAAAATCTCTGAGTTGAAGGACTCTTCATTGGAAATTTGAGCAGGATTCATCGCAATCGGTAAATCAAACGTTTCGCCAAAAATCAATTTCGACAAGCCATTACGAAAAGCATCTTCACCCATAGCTAAGGTTTGTTGTGCCATATAGATGTTATCAGAGTAAACCAGTGCATCTTTTAGATTGACAGAAGCTACATCGCTGACTCTGGTGACAAAGTAGTCTCCCCACGAGCTGTCTTTTTGCCACTTCAATCCATCGATCGCAATACTTTGGGTAGGGTCGATCGTACCGTTTTCTAAGCCAATCGCTGCCGTGATGGTCTTAAAGGTCGAACCTGGCGCATAGGCCGTAGCAAAGCGGCTGATGAAAGGCAAGGCTTCATTTTGTTCATACGCATCATAGTCTTCTTGTGAGATTCCTTGGGTCATTTTATTGGGATCATAACTCGGTGAGCTGGCTAATACCAGCAGATCACCGGTTTTTGGTTCTGTGACGACCGTGGACCCCGCCTGATTTTGTAAGGCGTCAAAAGCTGTCTTTTGGGCTTGTGCGTCAATGGTCAGTTGGATATCTTTACCATCTGCCCGTTCTTTTTCTAAAAGAACCGATTTTTCAGCACCGTCTTCATCTGTGATGGCGATTTTTCCGCCATTTTCGCCCCGCAACTCTTTGTCAAAGGCAGCTTCCAGACCACTACGACCAATTTGTCCGTTGCTTGCTAGCGTTTCATCCTTTTCGATATCTTCTGCAGTCACGTTCCCTAGATAACCAATCAACTGGGCAGCGGCTTCTCCAAGAGGATAAGTCCGTCCCGTCGTTTCTTTTAAACTTGTTCCAGTTGGCATTTCATCGGTTGGTTCGATAATCTTTAAGGGAACGAACAACTCATCTTGGACCCACGATTGCGCCAATGCTTGATCGATCGCATCTTCTGTTAGGTCAAAACGTTCCGCGATTGCTTTGATATTGGCGGTTTTTTCGTCTCCCGTACCCAGCTGCCCCGGAATGACGCCTAGTTGATAGAGCGTGCCATTTTCTGCTAGCGGTTCATTATTTCGGTCGAGGATTTCTCCGCGTGTGGCATTATCTACCGAGATACTGATTTTGTCTTGTCCTTCCATTCCCGGAAAAATCAATTGAGGCGACCAATCGATCTTGGCTTGGTCATCAGTCAGAGTAATCGTGCCACTATAAGACAGCTCTGTTAATTCACCTAACGAGGTGGTTAAGGAACCGTTGTATTGGAAATTGAATTGATCGGAATCCTTATCATCGGGCGTTACCTCAATTCCTGAAGCTTTAAATGATTCGGCACCGATACCAGTGAAAATCGCTTCGTATTTTGCTGAGACTTCGTCTGCGGTAAAGCCGTTTGATTCCAAACTTTCTTCGGTCAGTAAAGCAGATAGATTGCTGTACTTCTGATCAGATATAGCACCGATAAAGGAATTGAGGACTTTTTTTGCTGCTGCTTCTTCTTGTCGATTTTGATAGACTGTATAGCCATAATAACCGCCACCAAGTACTAATAAGGCGGCAGGGAGTGCCAGCCAGACGAAACGCTTAGGTTTTTTCGCTGGTTTTTCTTTGCGAGAGCGCCGGTTTTCTGACATATTATTGTTCCTCCTTTAGTGCCGACAAACGGGCGTGATAAAGCGGCAACAGCGTTTGATAAACTGCTAAAATATCCGCCATCTCAACGTCTTCGATCATTTTTTTCGGAAAAATCTTGCCAATCTGAAGTTCACTTTTTTTGACTTTCTGTAATCGTTCTAAGTAGGTTGGCCATTTAGCGATTGGAGAGTGGTCATACTTGGTATGATCAGGAGATAGCGTAAAGTCTGCTGGCAATTGATCAAATAATTCTTTTTGAGCCAGCCAAGATTCCGCGATCGTTGCTTGATTTTTCGGTTGATCGATCACACTGAGCCAAACAAAGACATACGCTTGATTGATCCCAATTTGAAAGTGGGCATCCATTTTATAACCACGCTTGTTAGGGCCGATCCCCGCCCACGTTTCGGCAGGAGGGTAGACGGTTCTACGCCGATGCTGTGCGATATGCAAATAAAAAGGTTCTTGACAGCTTTCTTCAAATAATGGGATCGCTGCCTCGCCGATGGTTTGGAAAACCGGCTGGATCTCTGAACGGATTTGTTCCATTCTTTCTTCTAATGTTTCTAAAGCAAAAGCATCAAATGACTGTTTTGTAAATAGCATAATCGTGTCCTTTCTTTTGTCTGAAAACAGTATAACAAAAAAAGCCCGTAAAATTTCGGGCTTTTGTTTTTTTTATCTTATTTTTATTTAGTGATCACCCGTCAGTGCGTAGCATGACTTAAGTTAAAGGTAGGGGCTTGACTTTGTTCCTTCAAAAGATGCAAAAGATCGTCTAAAAAAGAAAAGTCCATTTCTTCTAAATTAAAATAAATACGGAAAGAATACGTATGTTTAAATAAGCTTTGACGATGTATCTGGTGAATGATCAATTCGTCATTGCGGCCATTTTGAAATTGTAGAACTCTTTTTTGTTCTTCTGCATAGTGAGGACGTGCCCCTTTTTTGAAGGGACTGAATACATAGAAACTCGTTTGTTGGTTAATGGAAAGGATTTGCTGCACGGCCAATAATTCGTTATGGAGCTGTTGTTTTTCTTTGTCTGTTAAATGAGCTAAAAAAAGTTCAGCACGATTCTTTAGCGACCACATATAGTACTCCTCCTTGAATGTAGCTACAATACGACCTAAATATAGCATGAAAATAGAATGTTGTAAACGCTTTATAAAACCCTTCGCCAGTCAAACGGGAGAGGTAAACTTGCTCGACGGGATAAAAGGCGAACATTCGTGTTTATTAATGTGTAAATGTACAGATAATCGTTGACCCGCTTTTTCAGCGTTGTTAGAATAATAAACAAATAAAGATGTGTGTCATCGCTATGTGAAAAATAATACTTAACTGAGGTGGAATATGGAATCAGAAGTGCTTCTTTATGAAGGAAAAGCCAAGAAATTGTTTAAAACCAACGAAGAAGATGTGTTGAGAGTCCTTTATCTGGACCAAGCAACTGCGCTGAACGGTTTAAAGAAAGATGCAGTCGCAGGGAAGGGTGCCCTAAACAATCAGATCACTGCGCATCTTTTTCAGCGTTTAGCTGATAAAAATGTCCCAAGTCACTTTCTTCAATTAGTGTCTAAACACGAACAATTAATTCGAGCTGTCACCATGATTCCTTTAGAAGTCGTTGTTCGCAATACGGCTGCTGGTAGTTTTTCAAAGCGCTTGGGCATCGAAGAAGGAACCAGACTGCCAAAGCCGATCGTGGAGTTTTACTACAAAGAGGATCGCTTAGATGATCCGTTTATCAATGACGATCATGTGTTCTATCTGGGTCTTGCCACAAAAGAGGAACTGGACCAGATCAAAAAACTGGCGCTACAAGTCAACGCTGCGTTACTGGAAATCTTTGCAAGTATCCAGATTCAACTGATCGATTTTAAAATCGAGATCGGCAAAACCAAGAAGGGCGAGTTGCTCCTGGCTGATGAGATCTCACCAGATACTTGCCGCTTATGGGATATGGGTACAAATGAACATCTTGATAAAGATGTCTATCGTCGTGATTTAGGGGACATCGTTCCTGTTTATGAAGAAGTTTTAAATCGTTTAGAAAAGGAGAATTCAACATGTATTTAGTCAAAGTTTACGTCACTTATAAGGAATCTGTTTTGGACCCTCAAGGAGAAGCCGTCAAAGGAGCTGTTCATCGCTTAGGATATCAAGATGTCAGTGATATTCGCATCGGGAAATACTTTGAAATCAAAGTGACACCTTCCAACAATCAAACACAAGCAGCAGTAGCAGAGGAGATTGAAGCGATCTGTGACAAACTTTTAGCAAACGTCAATATGGAAACCTACCGTTATGAAATAGTTCAAATGGAGGAAGCAGCCCTATGAAATTTGCAGTGATCGTCTTTCCTGGATCAAATTGTGATGTTGATTTGATGTGGGCAATCAAAGATATCATGGGTGCAGAAGCAGAATATGTGCGCCATGATGCAGAAAGCTTAGCCGGTTTTGACGGTGTTTTGCTCCCAGGAGGATTTTCCTATGGTGACTATTTGAGATGCGGTGCAATCGCTCGTTTTTTAGCGATCATGTCAGAGGTCATTCGTTTAGCAAATGAAGGCAAACCTGTCTTTGGTACCTGCAATGGGTTTCAAATTTTAACGGAAGCGGGCTTGTTACCAGGGGTTTTACAAAGAAATGAATCATTGCATTTTATTTGCAAGCCGGTCCGTCTGCAAGTGAATAATCAAACAGCTTTTACTTCTGAATATGAAACGGATCAAGTCATTACGCTTCCTGTCGCTCATGGTGAGGGCAATTATTATTGTGATGAAACGACTTATCAGGAATTGGTTGCCAACAACCAAATCGTTTTCCGTTATGAAGATAACGTCAACGGCAGTCTACACAATATCGCTGGTATCTGCAACAAAGCAGGCAATGTCCTAGGCATGATGCCCCATCCAGAACGAGCGATGGAAAGTTTATTAGGCTCAGAAGATGGCAAGAAGTTTTTTGCTTCATTATTGAAAAATTTTGGGAAGGTGCCGGTAAATGGATAAAATGATCGTAAAAGAACCTACACCACAAGAAATCAAAGACACGAAATTATACGAGCAATGGGGATTGACCCAAGAAGAATATCGGATGATCTCAGAAGATATTTTGGGACGTTTACCAAACTATACCGAAACTGGACTCTTTTCAGTGATGTGGAGTGAACATTGTTCTTACAAAAATTCCAAACCTGTTTTGCGGAAATTCCCGACAGATGGGCCGCAAGTACTGCAAGGTCCGGGAGAAGGTGCGGGCATCGTGGATATCGGCGATGATCTAGCTGTCGTATTTAAAGCGGAAAGCCATAATCATCCTTCTGCGGTGGAACCTTATGAAGGAGCAGCAACTGGTGTTGGTGGGATCATCCGCGACATCTTTAGTATGGGAGCAAGACCGATTGCTGTTTTAGACTCCTTACGATTTGGTGAGTTAGATAATCCAAGAACGAAATATCTTTTGGAAGAAGTCGTTGCTGGGATCAGTGGCTATGGCAACTGTATCGGGATCCCGACCGTTGGTGGTGAAGTGGCATTTGATCCTTGTTATGAAGGCAATCCGTTAGTCAATGCCATGTGTGTAGGGATCATTGCCCACAAGGATATTCAAAAAGGGCAGGCCAAAGGTGTTGGGAACACCATCATGTATGTCGGCGCAAAAACAGGACGCGACGGGATACATGGGGCGACTTTTGCATCGGAAGAATTTGTCGAAGGAGAAGAACAACAACGTTCCGCCGTACAAGTCGGTGATCCTTTTATGGAAAAACTTTTGTTGGAAGCTTGTTTGGAATTGATCGTGGATCATTCGGACATTTTAGTCGGAATTCAAGATATGGGTGCTGCTGGATTAGTTTCTTCTAGTGCCGAGATGGCATCAAAAGCCGGATCAGGTTTGCGCTTAACATTAGATGATGTTCCACAACGAGAAACCAATATGACGCCTTATGAAATGATGTTGTCAGAATCCCAAGAGCGGATGCTGATCTGTGTCAAAAAAGGGCATGAAGCTGAAGTGGAAGCCCTCTTTAATAAATACGATCTAGAAGCAGTCGTGATCGGTGAAGTGACGGATGATGGCAACTATCGTTTGTTCCATCATGGACAGGAAGTCGCTAATTTACCAGTGGATGCTTTAGCTGAAGATGCACCGACTTACTACAAAGAGATGGCAGAACCAGCACGGATCAAAGTGTTTAAGGAAACACCGGACTTTGTTCCAGTGATTCATTCAGCAACGTCTGTATTTGCGGATCTGCTGCAGCAGCCGACGATCGCTTCGAAACGCTCGATTTTTGAAACCTACGATTCGCAAGTTCGTACCAATACCGTGGTAGGACCCGGCAGTGATGCGGCCGTTTTACGAATCAAGGGAACCAATAAAGCCTTGGCGATGACGACTGACTGTAATGCTCGTTACCTTTACTTAGATCCTGAAGTCGGCGGACAGATCGCAGTTGCAGAAGCTGCTCGAAATATCGTCGCTTCCGGTGGGCGTCCATTGGCGATCACTGACTGCCTTAACTTCGGCTCGCCAGATAAACCAGAAGGATTCTGGGAGTTATCTACGGCTGCTGACGGGATCTCAGAAGCTTGTCGTGTACTAGAGACACCAGTAATCTCTGGGAACGTCTCCTTATACAACGAAACGGACGGACAATCGGTCTATCCAACGCCTGTAATTGGGATGGTCGGATTGATCGAAGAGCTGGCGCATATCACGACGCAGCATTTCCAAGCAGCAGGGGATGTGATCTATGTCCTAGGGGAAACCCATGCTGATTTCAATGGGTCTGAATTGCAAAAACTGCAGACAGGAAAGATCGCTGGGCGTTTAATGTCCTTTGATCTTGAAACAGAAAAAACGAACCAACATTTGGTTACCGCAGCGATCCAAGCAGGTCTTGTTCAAAGTGCCCACGACTGTGCCGAAGGTGGTTTAGCGATCGCTTTAGCCGAATCCGCTTTTGACAAGGGCTTTGGTCTAAATGTGACCGTGTCATTGCCAGCAGCACAATTGTTTTCAGAAACCCAATCCCGTTTTGTGCTTTCAGTCGCACCTGATAAGCAAACAGCTTTTGAAGCACTGGTAGGTGCTGCTGCAATAGCGATCGGGGAAGTGACTGCTGATGGCCAGATTCGCATGCAAGCACAAGATGATACGATCGAGATGCCCCTTACTGAGGCGAAATTGAAATGGGAGGAAACCATTCCATGTTTAATGAAGTAAAGAGCCTCAACGAGGAATGTGGGGTTTTTGGTGTTTGGGGTCATCCAGATGCCGCTCGTGTCACCTACTTCGGACTACACAGTTTGCAACATCGCGGCCAAGAAGGTGCTGGGATCGTCACGAATGATGCGGGAAAACTCAATGGTCACCGTGATTTAGGGTTGCTAGCGGAAGTGTTTTCGGATGAACGTGTCCTCCAGCGTCTGACAGGAGATGCTGCCATTGGTCACGTTCGTTACGCAACTGCTGGTAATGGTAGCGTTGATAATATTCAACCATTTTTATTCAAATTTTTTGATCAGCAGATTGGCTTAGCTCATAATGGCAACTTGACGAATGCGAAAAGTCTACGGAAATCCTTAGAAGAGGCTGGTGCGATTTTCCACTCGAATTCCGATACAGAGATTCTCATGCACTTGATCCGTCGCAGCGAAGAACCGCTTTTTATGGATCGGGTCAAGGAGGCGTTAAATCAAGTTAAAGGTGGATTTGCGTACCTTTTACTGACGGAAAATGCCATGATCGCAGCACTAGATCCCAATGGCTTTCGGCCATTGTCAATCGGGAAAATGGTCAATGGTGCCTATGTGGTGGCTTCAGAAACCTGTGCGTTGGAAGTCATCGGTGCGGAATTTATTCGTGATGTACGACCGGGCGAAGTCGTGATCATTGATGATGCAGGCATTCAAATCGAGCAGTATACCCAAGAAGTACAGCCGGCGATTTGTTCGATGGAGTTTATTTATTTTGCCCGTCCTGATTCCAACATCGCTGGCGTCAACGTCCATCGTGCCCGTAAAAATATGGGCCGTCGCTTGGCACAAGAGGCACCGATCGAAGCGGATATGGTCATTGGTGTACCGAATTCATCCTTATCTGCTGCCAGCGGGTACGCAGAAGCTTCAGGTATTCCTTATGAATTGGGCTTAGTAAAAAATCAATACATTGCACGAACGTTTATTCAACCGACACAGGAGTTAAGAGAGCAAGGCGTGCGAATGAAGCTCTCAGCTGTTCGTGGCGTAGTCGAAGGCAAACGAGTGATTCTAGTCGACGATTCGATCGTCCGAGGAACCACCAGCCGCCGTATCGTGCAACTGCTAAAAGAGGCAGGTGCCAAAGAAGTTCATGTGCGTATCGGTTCGCCGCCTTTGCGCTATCCATGTTTTTACGGGATCGACATTCAAACGAGAAAAGAATTGATCGCAGCCAAATATACGGAAGCTGAGATTTGTGAAAAAATCGAAGCAGATTCTTTGGCCTTTTTAAGTGAAGACGGGTTGATCGAAGCGATCGGTTTAGATTTCGACGCACCTTACTCAGGATTGTGTATGGCCTATTTCAATGGCGATTATCCAACCCCTTTGTATGATTATGAAGAAAACTATCTCGCGTCTTTAGCTGAATAAGCTGAATAAATAGTAGGCAAAAATGGTTTTTCAAACGAAGCAGTGAAGGACCGCTGGTTTACTTGCGTTAACGACGAATGAGCTGAATGAAGAAAAGCGGATGAATGATTGAGGAGGAACGAACGTGGCAAATGCATATGCAAAAGCCGGTGTCGATGTCGAAGCCGGTTATGAAGTAGTCGAACGGATCAAAAAGCATGTGAAACGAACAGAACGGCTAGGCGTGATGGGGGCAATCGGGGGCTTTGGTGGCTGTTTTGACTTATCATCGTACCAATTGAAAGAACCGGTACTCGTTTCTGGGACAGATGGTGTAGGAACCAAGCTTTTGTTGGCGATCCAACAAGAACAGCACACAACGATCGGCATTGATTGCGTCGCGATGTGCGTGAATGATATCGTCGCTCAAGGGGCAGAACCTATCTACTTCCTTGACTATGTTGCAGTTGGTAAAAACGATCCGGCAAAGATCGAACAAATCATTGCTGGTGTCGCAGAGGGCTGTGTGCAAGCGGGGGCTGCCCTGATTGGTGGGGAAACCGCTGAGATGCCGGGGATGTATCAGCCAGAAGAATATGATCTTGCTGGTTTCGCCGTAGGGATCGTCGAAAAAAGTCGCTTGATCACTGGAGAAACCATTAAAGAAGGCGATGAGCTGATTGGTTTGCCTTCTTCAGGCATTCACTCCAATGGGTACTCTTTAGTCAGAAAAATCTTTTTTGAACAGCATGGCTATACAGGAGCAGAAACGTTTGCGGAACTTGGTAACCAAACGCTTGCAGAAAGTTTATTGACGCCAACGAGAATTTACGTTGATGCACTGAAACCTTTATTGACAGAAGGATTGTTAGCTGGAATTTCTCATATCACTGGTGGCGGCTTTGTTGAAAATATCCCACGGATGCTGCCTGAAGGTCTGGCGGCAGAAATCGCCTTAGACACTTGGCCGCAGTTGCCAATATTTGATATGATCGCTACTCATGGCGCGATTCCTCATCAAGAAATGTTCGAGATTTTCAATATGGGTATCGGTATGGTCTTAGCCGTTGCGCCAGAAAATGTTGCGGCTGTGATGGCACTTCTATCCGCCAATGAAGAACAAGCATACCGGATCGGTAAAGTGACCAAACGTAACAACGAAGCCGTTTGCTTCAAAGAGGCAGTCCGATGAGGATCGCCGTCTTTGCTTCTGGAACGGGCAGCAATTTTACAGCAATCGCCGATGCGATCCAAGCAAATAAAATCAAAGGAGCGCAGATCGGGTTGGTCTTTTCCGATAAACCTACAGCGCCAGTAATAGAAAAAGCCCGCGCGAGAGACTATGAAACGCTTGTCATAGAGCCAGCGGCATTTGCATCAAAAGCAGCCTTTGAAAATAAATTGATCGAAGAATTGCAGGATCATGCCATCGATTTTATTGTTTTAGCAGGGTATATGCGAATCATCGGCAACACTCTATTATCCGCTTATGAAGGCAGAGTCATCAATATCCATCCCTCCTTGTTGCCGAGTTTCCCAGGTAAATCTGGGATCGCCGATGCCTTCGCTTACGGCGTGAAAGTGACGGGAGTGACGGTTCATTATGTCGATGCCGGCATTGACACAGGGCCAATCATTGCCCAAGAAATCGTTCGGATCGACACCGACGATACATTAGCAAATGTGACAGAAAAAATTCATCAAGTAGAACATCAAATCTATCCAGCTGTTTTAGCTGAAATCGTGGAAAAGGGGCTATCGAATCGTGAATAAACGTGCATTAATCAGTGTGTCTGACAAAGAAGGACTCGTACCATTTGTCCAAGAATTGACCAATTTAGGATTTGAGATTATCTCAACTGGCGGGACAAAAACGGCCTTGGAACAAGCGGGGCTTCAACCGATCGGCATCGAAGCGGTCACAGAATTTCCTGAAATGATGGATGGTAGGGTCAAGACGCTACATCCAAGGGTGCATGGTGGTCTGTTAGGACGGCGTGATCTGCCTTCTCATATGGAGGCAATGGCTGAGCATGGCATTTTACCGATCGACCTTGTTGTCGTCAATCTTTATCCATTTAAAGAAACCATCAGTAAGCTTGACGTCACAGAAGCCGACGCAATCGAAAATATCGACATCGGCGGACCAAGCATGCTACGTTCTGCGGCGAAAAATCATGCCTCAGTAACTGTTGTCGTTGATCCCAACGATTACGACTGGGTTTTAGCTGAGCTGAAGGAAGGCAATACGACGTTGGCATCAAGAAAGAAATTAGCTGCCAAAGTCTTCCGCCATACCGCCGCTTACGATGCCTTGATTGGTGAATACTTGACCAAAGCGGTGGCTGAAACAGAAACAGAGACCTTGACGAAAACTTATGTTTTGAAACAAACATTGCGTTATGGTGAAAATAGTCATCAGAAAGCTTCCTTCTATCAAGATGCATTACCCGTGCCCTATTCGATTGCCAGCGCAAAACAAATCCACGGCAAAGAATTGTCTTACAACAACATTAAAGATGCTGACGCTGCCTTGCGGATCGCAGAAGAATTTACAGAGCCAACTGCGGTAGCCCTAAAGCACATGAATCCCTGTGGAATCGGAAGTGGAGAAACGATTGCTGAAGCTTTCCAAGAAGCTTACGAAGCAGACCCAGTGTCGATTTTTGGCGGGATCATTGTTTTGAATCGTCCAGTTGAAGTGGCAACTGCGGAGCAACTGCAGCGGATTTTTCTTGAGATCATCATTGCACCTGCATTTGAAGAAGAAGCACTAGAAATCTTAACGAAGAAAAAAAATCTGCGCCTGCTGGTTGTTGATTTCGAAAAAGCAGCCAAACAGCCAGAAGTTGTCTCTGTCCTTGGGGGCTTATTGGTGCAAGAACCAGATGATCAAATGGAAACACCAGAAGATTGGACCGTGGTGACAAAGAGAAAGCCAACAACAGAAGAAAGCGCAGCTTTGGTTTTTGCTTGGAAAGCGGTGAAACACGTGAAATCTAATGCCATCGTTTTAGCCAATCAACAGCAAACCGTCGGGATCGGCGCTGGTCAAATGAACCGCGTGGGTTCGGTGAAAATCGCCGTCGAACAAGCCCGTGAAAACAATAAACTGGCTGGTTCAGTGCTGGCAAGCGACGCCTTTTTCCCAATGGATGACAGTGTTGAATATGCAGCGCAACAAGGAATCAAAGCGATTATTCAACCTGGTGGCAGTATCAAAGATCAAGAGTCGATCGACATGGCAGATAAATACGGTGTGGCGATGGTCTTTACTGGTGTTCGTCATTTTAAACACTAAGAAATAGGAGAAGACGATGAAAATACTTGTTATTGGTAGTGGCGGTAGAGAGCATGCCGTCGCAAAAAAGTTTCTGCAGGATCCTCAAGTGGAAACAGTCTTTTGTGCGAAGGGCAATCCCGGTATGCGAAAAGACGGGATCAAGACAGTCGCAATTGAAGAGTCCGATCATGAAAGTCTAATTGCTTTTGCTCAAGAGCAGGAGGTTGATTGGACCTTCGTTGGTCCGGAAGTTCCGTTGCTAAATGGCATCGTAGATGATTTTCAGGGGGCGGGCTTGGAAATTTTTGGCCCCAATCGCCAAGCAGCGATGATTGAAGGATCAAAAGAGTTTGCCAAAGAATTGATGCGAACCAATCACATTCCAACAGCAGACTATCAAAGCTTTACAGATAGTGCCCAGGCAAAAGCCTATATCCAACGTAAAGGTGCGCCAATCGTCATCAAAGCAGATGGTTTAGCGGCGGGCAAAGGCGTGGTTGTCGCGGAAACCATTGAAGAAGCAAACGCAGCAGTCGAAGCGATGCTGGAGCAAAATGCTTTCGGTGAAAGTGGTGCAAAAGTGGTGATCGAAGAGTTTTTGGCTGGCGAGGAGTTTTCGCTATTGGCATTTGTGAAGGGCGAAGCCGTCTATCCAATGGTCATTGCCCAAGACCATAAACGTGCCTTCGATGGCGATTTAGGTCCGAATACAGGAGGTATGGGGGCTTATACGCCGGTACCGCAGATTCCGCAAGAAATGGTCGATCAAGCGGTAGCAGAAGTTTTACTTCCTGCAGCAAAAGGGATGATTCGCAACAATACACCGTTTACGGGGATTCTCTATGCAGGTCTGATTGCTACCAATGATGGACCGAAAGTCATCGAATTCAATGCGCGTTTTGGCGATCCAGAAACACAAGTCGTGCTAAGTCGCTTAGAAAGCAGTCTAGCCCAGATCATTGATGATCTCTTACAGGACCAAGTACCTACGATCCAATGGAATCAATCGGCTTCGATCGGTGTCGTGATTGCCTCTCAAGGATATCCAGGCAAGTATCAGCAAGGAATGCCTGTCCCAAGCCCAGAAGGAGAAGGAACGCAATTCTTTTATGCAGGAGTGGATGAAGCTGCCGACCAAGGTGGTTTGACGGCAGCTGGTGGGCGCGTTTTTCTTGTGGAAGCATCAGCTGAGAATTTAGCTGCTGCACAAAAGAACGTCTATGAAGCAATCAGCAGGTTGTCTTTATCTGGCTTATATTACCGAAACGATATCGGCGATAAAGCCTTGCAATATAGCAACTCATCAAAGGCGATGAAGTAAAGAATATTTCTGTGCATAACACAACCTGAAAAAAAGGAGGGCTGCCAGTAGAACCAATCGGTTGTGCTGGTGGTTTTCGTTTTATGGGAGGTTTTTTTGACGTTTGTATAGCGTTTTCATCTTGTTGTGATAAAATAGGAATGTAGTTTAAATAAGGAGGAACTTTACGTGAAAAAAATTAAATTCGGTCCCACTGATTTAGAAGTATCCAGCGTGATTTTAGGATTGATGCGCATCAACAATGCCAAAGATCCTGTGAAGGTCTTGACGACTGCGATTGAAAATGACATTACCTTCTTTGACCATGCGGATATTTATGGTCGCGGTGAATGTGAAACGATTTTTGCAGAAGCGTTAGCAAAAACGGCAGCTAAAAGAGAAGATTTATTTATTCAATCAAAATGCGGCATCGTTCCAGGTGAAATGTTTGATTTTTCGAAAGAGCATATTATCTCTTCTGTGGAAGGTAGTTTGCAACGATTGAAAACTGATCATTTAGATGCGTTATTATTGCATCGCCCTGACACTTTGTTTGAACCAGAAGAAGTGGCAGCAGCCTTTGACCAATTAGAAAAAGACGGTAAAGTGAAATACTTCGGTGTCAGCAATCAAAAACCTGGTCAAATCGAGCTATTGAAAAAATATGTTTCGCAACCTTTAGTAGCGAATCAACTGCAATTCGGGATCATGCATACAGGGATGATCGATCAAGGGATTCATGTCAATATGACGGATGCTGGCAGTGTCGACCATGATGGAGAAATTTTGGAATATTCTCGTTTGCATGAGATGACGATCCAAGCTTGGTCTCCGTATCAGTATGGTTTCTTTGAAGGGGTCTTTATCGGTAACGAGAAATTCCCAGAGTTAAACGAAAAATTAACCGAACTAGCGAACAAGTATCAAACAACGCCGACTGGCATCGCATCTGCGTGGATCTTACGTCATCCAGCAAATATGCAAGTGATTGCCGGAACGATGACCCCACATCGAATTGAAGAAATTGCGCAAGCTTCTTCGATCGTATTGACCCGCCATGAATGGTATGAAGTGTATAAAGCAGCAGGGAACATATTGCCTTAATTTATACGTAAATTCCGTTTTATTCAGTTGTTATAAGGATGAATGTTCGCGAAAGACGAACATTCATCCTTTTTTTTCAAAAAGTATTTCTAAAAAGCTTGTATTTCATTTCCAGGTGGTTTAAATTGTTGTGGGCGTTAAAAATAGGCTGATGCCATTTGATGCTTGCTTCACTCTTAGTAAGATTTGGAGGATATTTTTATGTTTGACATGAAAGTTTTTGATTACGAAGATATACAACTGATTCCTAACAAGTGTATCGTGAACAGCCGTTCAGAATGTGATACCACGGTGACATTAGGCGGACACTCGTTTAAAATGCCTGTTGTTCCTGCAAATATGCAAACAATTATTGATGATTCAATCGCAGAATTTTTAGCTGAAAATGGCTATTTTTATATTATGCACCGCTTTGATGAAGAAGCACGGATTCCATTCATCAAAAAAATGAAAAGCCGCGGCTTGATTAGTTCAATCAGCGTGGGTGTCAAAGAAAATGAATATGCCTTTGTAGAAGAACTAGCTGAGAAAGAGCTTGTTCCTGATTTTATCACGATCGATATTGCCCATGGTCACTCAAACGCCGTGATCAATATGATTCAACACATCAAGAAGCATTTACCAGCAACGTTTGTGATCGCTGGAAATGTTGGAACGCCAGAAGCAGTTCGTGAATTGGAAAACGCTGGCGCAGATGCAACAAAAGTCGGTATTGGACCAGGGAAAGTTTGTATCACAAAAATCAAAACTGGTTTCGGGACTGGCGGATGGCAATTGGCAGCATTACGCTGGTGTGCCAAAGCTGCTCGCAAACCAATCATTGCAGATGGTGGCATTCGGACACACGGCGATATCGCTAAATCTGTCCGCTTTGGTGCAACCATGGTCATGATCGGTTCATTGTTTGCTGGGCATGAAGAATCACCAGGGGAAACCAAGGTAGAAAATGGCGTTGTAATGAAAGAATACTTTGGTTCTGCATCAGAATTTCAAAAAGGTGAAAAGAAAAACGTAGAAGGAAAGAAAATTTGGATTCAATACAAAGGTTCTTTAAAAGATACGTTAGTTGAAATGCAGCAAGACTTGCAGTCATCGATCTCTTATGCAGGTGGAAAAGATTTAGAATCGATTCGTAAAGTGGATTACGTAATCGTGAAAAATTCGATTTTCAATGGAGATACTATTTAAGCTGGATACTGAAGAAACGGCCTTTTAGCGGTCGTTTCTTTTTTTTGTTGGAACAACCATTTTGTTTTTCTGTTTTCTTCGTTATAATAGAAGCAATGAGAAGTAGAGGAGCGGGTGACCAAATGACAATCAAAGTGATGTCTGTGTTCGGTACCAGACCGGAAGCCATCAAAATGGCGCCACTAGTAAAGGAATTGGAAAACGACCCGCGTTTTGAATCGATCGTTGTGGTGACGGCGCAGCATCGAGAAATGTTGGATCAAGTTTTAACGGTTTTTGAAATCATACCAGATTATGATCTGGATATTATGACTTTAGGGCAAACTTTGACAGGAATCACTACCAAAGTTTTGCTGGATCTGGAACCTATCTTGCAAAAGGAAACCCCTGATATCGTACTCGTTCACGGGGATACGACCACAGCTTATGCAGCCGCGACGGCAGCTTTCTATCAGCAGATTCCTGTGGGGCATGTGGAAGCCGGTTTGCGTACATGGAACAAAAAATCTCCTTATCCGGAGGAAGCCAATCGTCAGCTGATCGATGTATTAGCGGATTTTTATTTTGCGCCAACTGTCCAAAGCAAAGAAAATTTATTAGCGGAAAATCGCAATAAAGCTGCAATTTTTGTAACGGGAAATACCGCCATTGATGCGATGCGTTATACGATCTCGGAGGACTATCAGCATCCAGAACTTTCTGCAGCAGATAAAACCATGATTCTTCTGACAATGCACCGTCGCGAGAACTTAGGTGTTCCGATGAAGCAAGTCTTCCGCGCTTTAGCGAAGATCGCTAAGGAGAAACCAACCATCAAAGTGGTTTTTCCTATGCATAAAAATCCTCAAGTCCGAGGGATTGCTATGGAGATACTTGGGGAACTAGAAAATGTCACGCTGATTGAGCCTTTAGATGTCATTGATTTTCACAATGTTGCCAATCAAAGCACATTGATTTTGACGGATTCTGGTGGTGTCCAAGAAGAAGCACCGTCGTTAGGCGTTCCTGTTTTGGTCTTGCGAGATACAACAGAGCGCCCAGAAGGAATTGCTGCAGGTACGTTAAAACTGATCGGTACGTCTGAAGCTGCGGTTTATCAAGAAACGAAGCGACTACTAGAGGATCCAGAAGCTTACAATGCCATGGCACATGCAGAAAATCCCTATGGCGATGGGAAAGCTAGTCGGCGAATCTTGAAAATTTTAGCAGATCATTTTTCGTGAGAGCTAGATCGAAAGAATACCGAAAAAATCATTTTTCAGAATCGGATGTGAAAGAGAAATAGGCAGCTGTTTATTTAAATGGCTGTCTATTTTTTATTCGAGTTCGGAAATTTATTACATTCTCTCCTTCAATGGGATAGCCGAAGTGACTTGATGAATTCTGGGTTTTGCCCTGAGAGGATTTCTCTCTATCTGTTCGTGTAAAAAAAGTTTTGTCACATATAAAATCACACCAGTTCTTTAACGTTGTTATTTTATTGTAAGACCTTTCATTTGAAAACCAACGAAAATCTATGAAAAAAGGGTGCTTTTTTCCATTGTTGCGGTTGACATTGGCTAGGATAGCAGTTATTATGTGGGTAGTTGGAAGATAGACTTCCGGCGAACTGACATTTTATACAAATAATTGTTAGGTGAGGCTCCTATATGGACACAAGCTGCTGCCGCAAAAGTATCGAGAGATACTTAGTTGGTAGGACAGGTCTAATCGTGAAGGTTAAACCCAAAGTAGCTGATAGCAGATTTGCTATCTACGCCCTATAGTGCTAAAGCTCTACAATGATCATGAGTTTTTTACGCATGCTTATTGGGAGCGTGCGTTTTTTTGTGTCTTTTACGCATGTTCCACAGTGACTTACCTAATAAAAAGAAAGGAAGATTCACATGGAATACCCCAGTCCCCAGATGAAACAGCGGAGTAATTATCGAATCGCTAGGGGTGGCGTAAGCAACTCCTAAGTGCTAGGAGGAAAAAAAGATGTTAAAAAAACTATCGAAAGATCAAGAACTAAAATTACTGGCAAAATTGACCGAAAGAGAACTGCTGATGGAAATGCGGACATCCTTCCAAGGGCTATCGGAAGAAGATGCTGCAGAACGTTTGGCAGAGTACGGTCCAAACAAAGTGGATGCGCAAAAACCAACACCTGCTTGGTTGATGATCCTAGGTGCTTTCAAAGATCCTTTTGTGTTAGTTTTGGCATTATTAATGGTTATTTCTTTTGTAACAGGCGATATTGAAGCAGTGATCGTGATGGGAATCATGATTTTAGCCAGTGTCATGATTACTTTCGTCCAAGAATACCGTTCCCAAAAAGCAAGCTTAGCGTTAAAAGAACTTATTGAAAATACTTGTTCCGTCACTCGAGATGGAATCACGAGAGAAATTCCAATGGATGAAGTCGTTCCAGGAGACATCGTCACCTTAGCAACCGGCGATATGATTCCTGCGGATGCGATCTTGATTTGGACCAAAGATTTATTTATCAATCAATCTTCATTAACAGGCGAATCAATGCCAGTTGAAAAATTTGTCGATGCTGGGATCAAAGAAAGCGATGAACAAATTTCTGCACTAGATATGCAAGATCTTGTTTTCATGGGTACCGATGTCTTAAGTGGTCAAGGAAAAGCCATTATTTTGAAAACCGGTCAAAGTACTTTCTTCGGTGATATTGCCAAAAATGCGACGACGAAACGGGGTAAAACAACCTTTGAAGATGGCTTAACAAAAGTCAGCAAGCTATTGTTGCGAATGGTCATGGTTCTTTTCCCAATCGTTTTACTGATCAATGGTTTGACCAAGGGTGATTGGGGCGAAGCGTTGTTCTTCGCGATTGCAGTAGCAGTTGGTTTGACGCCAGAAATGCTACCAATGATCGTCACCAGTAACTTAGCCAAAGGGGCGATCTCTTTATCAAAAGAAAAAGTGATCGTCAAAGAATTGCCTTCGATTCAAAACTTAGGTGCAATGGATGTACTATGTACCGATAAAACGGGTACGATCACCGAAGATCGTGTTGTACTGGTACAGCATTTAAACCCATTTGGCGTAGAAGATAAACAAGTCCTTGATATGACGTATTTAAATTCTTACTATCAAACAGGGTGGAAAAACCTGATGGATATTGCTGTCTTAAACTACTATGAAGAAGAAGGCTTGGCAGCGCCATTTAACGATGTGACAAAAATCGATGAGATTCCGTTTGACTTCTCACGTCGCCGCTTGACGGTTGTTGTCAATGCAGATGGTCATCAACTGATGGTCACTAAAGGTGCCGCCGAGGAAATGGAACAAGTCTGCAAGTACGTAGAAGTTGATGGCAAAGTGATGGAATTGACTCCTCAATTGAGAAAACAATTGCGTCAAGTGAATTTGCGCTTGAACAAACAAGGAATGCGCGTATTGACTGTTGCTGTAAAACGAGATGCCCACGCAGATGCCGTTTATTCTGTAGAAGATGAACAAGATATGATCATGATTGGCTTTATGGGCTTCTTAGATCCAGCAAAAGAAACAGCAAAAACAGCGATTGCTTCTTTACACGGTCATGGCATCAATGTCAAAGTGTTAACGGGAGATAATGCGATCGTTGCACAAAAAGTTTGTCGAGATGTTGGTATTGATGCAGATGAATATTTGTTAGGAACCGATATAGATCATCTGTCAGATGAAGAGTTAGCAGAGAAAGCTGCAAAAACTAATCTGTTTGCAAAATTAAATCCAATGCAAAAATCCCGAATCATTGAAACCATTCAAGCGGCAGGCCATACGGTCGGCTTTATGGGAGATGGCATCAACGACGCGCCTGCTTTACGTACGGCAGATGTTGGTATCTCGGTTGATACCGCAGCAGATATCACCAAAGATGCCAGCTCGATCATTTTATTAGAAAAAAGTTTGAATGTCCTTGATAAAGGGGTCATCGAAGGCCGCAAAGTATTTACCAATATGATGAAGTACATCAAAATGACGTTGAGTTCGAATTTCGGGAATGTGTTCTCGATCTTAGTTGCTAGTGCCTTTTTACCTTTCTTACCAATGTTGTCCATTCAACTGTTGGTTCAAAACTTGGTGTACGATATGGCCCAATTGACGATCCCATGGGACAACGTAGATAAAGAAGAGTTAGAAAAACCAGTTAAATGGCAAGTGGGTGGACTATTGAAGTTTACCGTCGGCATTGGACCTGTCAGCAGCATCTTCGATATTTTGACTTTCTTTATGATGTGGCATGTCTTTAGTGCAAATACCATCCAAGAGCAAGCCTTGTTCCAAGCAGGATGGTTTATGATTGGCTTGACGACACAAACCTTAGTCGTTCACATGATCAGAACGAGAAAATTACCATTTATCAAAAGTATCGCATCACCTGCAGTTTTGATTTCAAGTGTTCTAGCGATTGCAGTTGGCTTCTTGGTCATCTTGACGCCATTGCATACCGTCTTTGATTTTGCAGCACTGCCATCAAGTTACTGGCCATGGTATGTCGGTATCAATCTAGCTTATTTAGTAACAGTTGAGTTTGCGAAACGCATTTACATTCATGTCACGAGAGAATGGATTTAAAAAAACAGGTCGGCGTTCTTCCTAACAGGGGGAGAATCGCCGATCTGTTTCTTTTTATCCGTTCTCTGTATTATTTTTTTCTCATATTAAGAAATTTCTCTTTGATTCAAGTCGAATCCTTCACAAGTGATAAAAGGAGGTTAATGATAAATCTGTTTAGCGGAATGGTGGATGCTGTACTATTCTTAAATAAAAAAAAGAATCTGAAAAGAAAAAATTGAAGAAAGCGATTGCTTTAATGTGATTAATTTCACTAATGTTTTCTTAAGAGTTGCTACAGTGGGAATTCTTTTATTAAAAAAAATACCCTTTTCACTTGTCATTTTCGAAGTTAAATGATAATTTATAAGAGTAAATGAAATTTCGATAGTACAGATTTAAACCCTGTTACATACGAAAGTGAATTTTTATATCAGAGAGGAAAGTGTGTCAAGATGGCAAAAAAACAAAAAGCACTTGATTTCCAAGCGATTTTGGAGCAAGTCAATGCGGATTTTCCAACTTACCAAGCTTTGGACAAAGACGGGAAAATTGTAAATCAAGAGTTAGTACCAGATTTAAGTGACGACGAATTAGTTGAATTGATGACTCGTATGGTATGGTCTCGTGTATTAGACCAACGCTCAACTGCGTTAAACCGTCAAGGTCGTCTAGGTTTCTTCGCGCCAACTGCTGGACAAGAAGCAAGCCAATTAGCAAGTCAATTTGCTTTTGAAAAAGAAGACGTTTTATTACCTGGTTACCGTGATGTACCACAATTGATCCAACACGGTCTGCCATTGAAAGAAGCTTTCTTATGGTCACGTGGCCACGTTGCTGGGAACCTTTATCCAGAAGATTTAAAAGCATTGCCACCACAAATCATTATTGGTGCACAATACGTCCAAGCAGCCGGCGTTGCTTTAGGATTGAAAAAACGCAACAAGAAAAATGTTGTATTCACTTATACAGGTGATGGCGGTTCTTCACAAGGGGACTTCTATGAAGCAATCAACTTTGCAGGGGCTTACCATGCAAACGCTGTATTCTATATCCAAAACAATGGTTTTGCGATCTCTACACCTCGTGAAGTACAAAGTGCGGCACCAACATTGGCACAAAAAGCTGCAGCAGCTGGGATCCCTGGTATCCAAGTTGACGGTATGGATCCATTGGCAGTGTACTATGTTTCTAAAGCAGCTCGTGAATGGGCAGCAAACGGCAACGGTCCTGTATTGATTGAAACCTTGACTTACCGTTACGGTCCACATACATTGTCTGGTGATGATCCAACCCGTTACCGTTCAAAAGACATGGACAGCGAATGGCAACAAAAAGATCCATTGGTACGTTTCCGTACTTACCTAACTGAAAAAGGACTTTGGTCTGAAGAAAAAGAAGAACAAGTCATTGAACAAACAAAAGAAGAAATCAAAGCAGCGATCGCTGAAGCGGACCGCGTGCCAAAACAAAAAGTTTCAGATTTCTTGAAAAACATGTTTGAAGTACAACCACAAAACATTAAAGAACAAATTGCAACTTACGAAGCGAAGGAGTCGAAATAGTCATGGCACAAAAAACAATGATTCAAGCAATTACAGATGCCTTAGCTGTTGAAATGGAAAATGACAAAGAGATTTTAGTCTTTGGTGAAGATGTCGGTAAAAACGGCGGGGTTTTCCGTGCAACAGAAGGTTTACAAGAAAAATTCGGCGAAGATCGTGTCTTCGATACCCCTCTTGCTGAATCTGGTATCGGCGGCTTGGCTTTCGGTTTAGCATTAGAAGGTTTCCGTCCAGTTCCAGAAATCCAATTCTTTGGTTTCGTATTTGAAACATTTGACGAAATCGTTGGTCAAATGGCGCGTACTCGTTACCGTATGGGTGGTACACGTAATTTACCAATCACTATTCGTTCACCATTTGGTGGCGGTGTGCACACACCAGAATTGCACTCAGATAACTTGGAAGGATTGATCGCTCAATCACCTGGTATCCGTGTCGTTATTCCATCAAACCCATATGATGCAAAAGGATTATTGATTGCTTCTATCCGCAGCAATGACCCAGTTGTTTTCTTAGAGCACATGAAACTTTACCGTTCATTCCGTGAAGAAGTGCCAGAAGAAGCATACGAAGTTCCTTTAGACAAAGCAGCAGTAACTCGTGAAGGTTCTGATGTTTCAATCATCACTTATGGTGCAATGGTTCGTGAAGCAATCAAAGCTGCTGACAACTTAGCGAAAGAAAACATCAACGCTGAAATTATCGACTTGCGTACAGTTGCTCCTCTTGATGTTGAAACGATCATCAAATCAGTTGAAAAAACTGGTCGTGTGGTTGTCGTTCAAGAAGCACAAAAACAAGCAGGTGTTGGCGCTCAAGTCGTTTCTGAAATTTCTGAACGTGCGGTTCTATCACTAGAAGCTCCAATCGGACGCGTGTCTGCACCAGATACGATCTTCCCATTCGGTCAAGCTGAAAACATTTGGTTGCCAAATGCAAAAGACATCGAAGACAAAGTGAAAGAAATCGTGAACTTTTAATAGTTGAAGAAGGGAAGAATAGAAAATGGCATTTCAATTTAAATTACCGGATATCGGTGAAGGAATTGCAGAAGGCGAAATCGTAAAATGGTTCGTCAAAGCAGGGGATACCATCAATGAAGATGATACCTTACTAGAAGTTCAAAATGATAAATCAGTGGAAGAAATTCCATCTCCAGTAACAGGAACAGTGAAAAACATCGTTGTCCCTGAAGGTACAGTCGCAAACGTTGGAGATGTCCTTGTTGAGATCGATGCACCAGGACATGAAGACAACGAAGGCGATGCAGGTGTAGCAGCAGAGTCTCAAACACCAGCAAAACCAGCAGCAGAACCTACAACGGAAACGGCTGAAGCATCAGCTGGTTCTTCTGAAGGCGCAGGCGTTTTCCAATTCAAATTACCAGATATCGGTGAAGGAATTGCAGAAGGCGAAATCGTAAAATGGTTCGTTAAAGCAGGAGATACCATCAATGAAGACGATACGTTGCTTGAAGTTCAAAACGACAAATCAGTCGAAGAAATCCCATCTCCAGTAACAGGAACAGTGAAAAACATCGTTGTTGCTGAAGGAACAGTTGCAAATGTTGGTGATGTTTTAGTTGAAATCGACGCACCTGGTCACAACAGTGCGCCTGCTTCATCAAGCGCACCTGCAGAAGCACCAAAAGAAAAAGTGGAAACTTCTGGTTCAGCAAGTGTTGTTGAAGCAGCAGATCCTAACAAACGTGTCTTGGCTATGCCTTCTGTCCGTCAATTCGCTCGCGAAAAAGATGTGGATATTTCCCAAGTATCTGCAACAGGTAAAGGCGGACGTGTAACAAAAGAAGACATCGAAAACTTCCTATCAGGTGGCGGACAAGCTGCAAAAGCTGAAACTCAAGCTCCTGCGAAAGAAGAAACAAAAGCTGTAGCAACTGAAAGCAAACCAGCAGCTCCAGCAAAAGCCTTCAAATCAAACTTAGGTGATTTAGAAGAACGTGTTGCCTTAACACCTACACGTAAAGCAATCGCTAAAGCGATGGTAAACAGCAAACAAACAGCACCTCATGTAACCTTGCATGATGAAGTTGAAGTAACAAACCTATGGGATAATCGTAAGAAATTCAAAGAAGTTGCTGCTGCAAACGGCACAAAACTTACTTTCTTACCATATGTTGTAAAAGCATTGACTGCAACAGTGAAAAAATTCCCTATCTTGAATGCGTCGATCGATGATGCAAAACAAGAGATCGTATACAAAAACTATTACAACATCGGTATCGCAACAGATACTGACCATGGGTTGTATGTACCAAACGTAAAAGATGCAGATCGTAAAGGCATGTTTGCTATCGCTGATGAAATCAACGAAAAAGCAAAACTTGCTCATGACGGCAAATTGGCTGCAGATGATATGCGTAATGGTACCATCACAATCAGTAACATTGGTTCAGTTGGTGGCGGCTGGTTCACTCCAGTAATCAACTACCCTGAAGTAGCTATTTTGGGTGTAGGTACAATCGCGCAACAACCAATCGTAAACGCTGAAGGCGAAATCGTTGTCGGACGTGTGATGAAACTTTCATTAAGCTTCGACCACCGTATCGTTGATGGCGCAACAGCGCAACAAGCAATGAATAATATCAAACGTCTATTAGCTGATCCAGAGCTATTAATGATGGAAGGATGATTAACAAATGGTAGTTGGAGATTTTGCTGTTGAATTAGATACAGTTGTAATCGGTGCGGGACCTGGCGGCTATGTAGCTGCCATCCGCGCTGCTGAAATGGGACAAAAAGTAGCAATCATTGAAAGAGAATACATCGGCGGCGTTTGTTTGAACGTTGGTTGTATCCCTTCAAAAGCCTTGATCGCTGCAGGTCATCATTATCAAGAATCTTTGGATTCAACAATGTTTGGTGTAACAAGTGAAAATGTTTCCCTTGATTTTACCAAAACACAAGAATGGAAAGACAACAAAGTCGTTAAAACGTTAACTTCAGGTGTTGGTTTCCTATTGAAAAAACACAAAGTAGAAACGATTGAAGGAGAAGCTTTCTTCGTTGATGATCACACATTGCGTGTCATCCACCCAGATTCAGCACAAACATACTCTTTCAACAATGCAATCATCGCAACAGGTTCTCGCCCAATTGAAATCCCTGGTTTCAAATTCGGCGGACGTGTTCTTGATTCAACTGGCGGATTGGCATTAAAAGAAGTTCCTAAAAAATTCGTTGTTATCGGTGGCGGTGTCATCGGTTCTGAACTAGGTGCAGCTTATGCAAACCTAGGGGCAGATGTAACGATCCTTGAAGGCTCTCCTCAAATCTTGCCAACCTATGAAAAAGACATGGTCAAATTGGTTGAAGAAGACTTTGCGAAAAAAGGTGTAACAGTCGTTACCAACGCAATGGCGAAAGAAGCAATTGACAATGGCGATAGCGTAACTGTCAAATATGCCGTAGATGGTAAAGAAGAATCAGTTACTGCTGATTACGTGATGGTTACTGTTGGTCGTCGTCCAAATACTGATGACATGGGCTTAGAACAAGCAGGTGTTGAAGTAGGCGAACGCGGATTGATCACGGTTGACAAACAAGGCCGTACCAACGTATCAAACATCTACGCAATTGGTGATATCGTACCTGGTGCTGCATTAGCACATAAAGCTAGCTACGAAGCAAAAATCGCTGCTGAAGCAATCTCTGGTAAAAAAGTTGCCGTTGATTACAAAGCAATGCCAGCAGTTGCCTTTACTGACCCAGAATTGGCTTCTGTCGGTATGACGATCAAAGATGCCAAAGATGCTGGAATTGAAGCAAAAGCATTCAAATTCCCATTCTCAGGTAACGGTCGTGCGTTATCTCTAGGAAAAACTGAAGGATTCATCCGCTTAGTAACAACGGTTGAAGACAATGTGATCATCGGTGCGCAAATTGCTGGTCTAGGAGCAAGCGATATGGTTTCAGAACTTGCTCTTGCTATTGAATCTGGCATGAACGCAGAAGATATCGCGTTAACGATCCATCCACATCCATCTCTAGGTGAGATCACAATGGATGCTGCTGAGTTAGCTCTAGGATTACCAATCCACATTTAAGCTTTATGAAACTCGTTCATCATTTGGTGAACGAGTTTTTTTATCACCAGAAATAAAGCGATCCTATGCTATTGACAGAATCTTCTGGAAATGATACGATGCTCTTAATATTTCAACCGTTGATGAGGAAAGTACATTGATTTGGCAAGCCTAGAGAGTCTTCGTAGGGTGCAAGAAGAACTTGTAGAATCAATCGAAAATGGCCTCAGAGGTGATCTTCTGAACTTGTACGAAAGATAAGAAGATCCGGGTGCGCCCGCTATCGCGTCAGAGTATAACGACGTTTATTTGTCGCGTACTTGCTGAGAAGCATGCTGGAAAGTTTGCTTGAATAAAGGTGGTAACACGTAAACACGTCCTTTGATATTTCGATATCAGAGGGCTTTTTTATTTGTATTATTAAGGAGGAATAGTATGACAGAAAGATTTGAGACGATTCAATTACACGGAGGACAAACACCAGATCCTACCACAGGGAGTCGCGCCGTACCCATTTATCAAACCACATCGTATGTGTTTGAGGACGCAGATCAAGCGGCAGCGAGATTTAGTCTTAGTGAGAATGGCAATATCTATACCCGTATTACCAATCCAACAACGGCTGTTCTAGAAGAACGACTAGCCCTCTTAGAAGGCGGTGTCGGTGCGTTAGCAACGGCTTCTGGCTCAGCAGCGATCACCTATGCGATTTTAAATCTTGCACAAGCAGGAGATCATATCGTTTCTGCTGCTTCAATTTATGGGGGGACCTATAATTTATTCGCTCATACGTTGCCAGATTTTGGCATCACTACAAGCTTTGTTGATAGTGAAGATCTGGCAGCACTAAAAGCAGCCATCCAAGAAAATACCAAAGCAGTTTTTCTAGAGTCTTTAGGCAATCCAGATATTGATATTGCCGACTTTAAAAAGATTGCAGCGATCGCTCATGAAGCAGGGATTCCCCTCATCATTGACAATACCTTTGCGACTCCCTATCTGTTTCGAGGATTTGAGCATGGGGCGGACATCGTCGTTTATTCCACGACAAAATACCTCGGTGGTCACGGTGCTGCTTTGGGAGGGGCCATTATCGACAGCGGCAACTTTGATTGGACAAATGGCAAATTTCCCAAGCTGGTCGATCCCGATCATAGCTACCATGGAATCTCATGGGTAGAAGCCGCTGGTAACGCTGCCTATATCACTCGGGCTCGAACGATTCTTTTACGGGATACAGGTGCTGCGATTTCTCCCTTCAATTCATGGGTGTTGCTGTTAGGAATCGAGACCCTCTCGTTGCGGATGGAACGTCATGTAGAAAATGCGCAACAAGTTGCTGAATTTTTAGCCGAGCACTCGGAAGTCTCTTGGGTTCATTTCCCAACCCTGCCGGACAGCCCCTATTTTGAACGGGCGCAGGAGTATTTCTCCAAAGGGACCAGTTACGTCTTTTCCTTTGGATTAAAGGGTGGGGCAGAAGCAAGCAAAACCTTTTGTGGCGCAACCAAGCTCTTCTCTTTGCTGGCAAATGTCGGGGATGCAAAGTCCTTGATCATCCATCCAGCTTCGACGACCCATTCCCAGCTTAGCGTAGAAGAACTTGCAGCAGCCAAAATTCGTCCAGAGACGATTCGCCTATCCATTGGATTGGAAAACATCAACGATCTATTGGAAGATCTCACGCAAGCCTTCCAACAGCTCTAAATAGTTGAAGCAGTAGGAAAAGCGCAGGATACTATGCTGCGCTTTTTTGTTGCTAGTTAGTGTTTCAAATAAAACTGCGGTTTCTGTTGATAGAAGGATAGTAAATCCATCGGTTCTATGCTATATTTAGTTGCTAAGGAATATGGATAAGGTGGGGGATGTATGCGTAATCATGCAAGTGACAAGAGGATTCGGTTTTACTACACAAATTTGCAATTTCTTTATTGGATGATGTTTTGCTCAATCTATGGCTTTGCGACACTCTTTTTGATTTATTTCAAGGTCGATCCAGCAAAAATTGGCGGTATTTTAGCCCTAGTCAATATTGCGTCTACGATTTTGCAGCCCTTCATCAGTCAAGTCATTATCAAAAAAAGCAAAGTACCACTGATCGTTGTCTTGAAAACGATGACAATCGGCGTGGTCGCGGTGCTCTTAGCAGGTGTGATGGTCCCTGGATTATCAATACTGACCTATGTTTTAGGAGGGATTTTGCTCGTTTCCATGCAGTCCTTTCTCAACGCCTTGGCGTTTGAATACACAAATAGCGGCAACAAAATCAATTTTGGCTTTTCCCGTGCCGGTGGGTCACTAGGATTTGCGGGTACCTCCTTTTTACTGGGGCAGCTCTTAGAGGAGTTTTCGGCAGCCCTTTTACCAATGATCGCTATCGGGCAAGCCGTTTTGTTTCTCATTATTTTGCTTTTGCTGCCAGCGATCAAGAAGCCAGAAATGCCCGTGATGCTTACAGAACAAAGTCATTCAGGTGCCTTTTTGAAAAAATATCCTTTTTTGCTCTTTCTCTTTGTCGGGTTTAGCTTTCTCTTTAGCTTCCACACGATGATCAACAGTTTTTTGGCACAAATTTTTGCCGATATTGGCGGTGGCAGTAAGGAAGTTGGCATCGCCCTGATGATTGCGGCGTTATGCGAATTGCCGGGTATGATTTTCTTTGAACAGTTAGTGAGGATACGGTCTAGCCGTTTTTGGCTGTTGCTGTCCAGTGTTGCCTTTGCCATTCGTGGGGTGCTGATGCTGTTGATCAGCTCCATCATCCTGATGGAAATTAGCCATTTGATGCAAGGGGTTAGTTTTGCCTTGTTTATTCCTGCTTCTGCTTATTTGTTCAACCATAGTTTGGCAGATGAAGACCGGGTTTTTGGACAAACGATCATCATTATCGCTACCACGATCGGTGGCGTGATCGGCAACCTTTTAGGGGGGATGCTGATCCAAAGCTTCGGTGTCTGGGAAATGCTTTTGATTGGGACTGGGTTTGCCGTTTTGGGTGCTGCATTGACCTTTATCGGTGTGAAAAAAATCCCTAAAAGCAACAAAAAATTAGCGATCATAAGCGAATGATCGATAGGTAGAAAAAAGAGTTGCGGCCGTATTTCCTTCGGTCGCAACTCTTTTGAATCTGATCAATGGGTACTATTTCTTTTCTAAAACAGCAATAAATTCCCGCATATAGTCTGGTAGATCTGGGGGACGGCGGCTGGAAACGATATGTCCATCCGTAACCACAGGTGTATCGACCCATGTGGCTCCAGCATTTGTCATATCATCTTTGATGCCTGGTGTACTGGTAACCGTCTTGCCTTGCAGGATATTCGCAGAAATCAAGACCCAGCCTGCATGACAGATTTGTCCAATGATTTTTTGGTCTTTGTCCATCGTTCGCACGAAAGAGATGACCTCTGGGAAACGCCGTAATTTATCAGGTGCCCAACCACCCGGAACTAAGATGGCATCGTAGTCATCGGCGTGAATATCAGAAAAAGCATAGGCTGATTCTGCGGGTACACCATATTTGCCAATATACGTTTTATGCGCTTCTTCACCGACTAAATCGACTTGTGCGCCTTCTTCCCGTAACCGATGGACCGGATACCAAAGTTCTAAATCTTCGAAATCATTGTCGACTAAGGCAATGATTTTTTTGTTTTCTAAACGCAAGAGAATTCCTCCTTTTTCTTGTTATTCTTACTGTAACATCATGCCAAGGGAAACACCAAAAGTATGCTTCCTGAAAAATGCCAAGAAGCTATTCTGAGAATGGTCGTTCAGAGAAATGATATTGATGTAAGCGTTGTAATCATTAGGGGAGTAAGCGATAATAAAAGAAAGCCAAAGGAGGCGAAGATATGGAAGCATTCGAAAAAGCACGAAAATTTATTTACAAAAACGCGCGCCCTTTAGACCTTGCTCGTTGGCAGTACCATTTTGAAAATGGATCTCGCGAGGCTGTATTACAGGCGTTACAAGTCTACCAAAATGAAGATGGTGGTTATGGGCATGGTTTGGAACCTGATTATTGGAATCCCAATAGTACACCGATTGCAGTGTGGGAGGCATGTCGAATTTTACGAGAGCTTGAATGCCTTCATTCGTCAAATCCACAAGTCCAAGGGATTCTAAGGTATTTAGCTAGTGGAAAAGAATTTTCTGAAGGGAAATGGCTCAACCAAGTGCCGTCAACGGTATCCTATCCGCATGCGATTTGGTGGGAGAGTCCTGTGGGCGTGCCAGCAGACAACCCAACGGTCAGTCTAGCTGGTACGATCTTAAGAACAGGGGAAACGACCCTCTATCAAAAAGCACAAGAAATCGCCGAAACAGCAGTTGCAAGTTTTCTTAAGGAGCCAACCAGTGAAATGCACACATTAGTCGTCTATCTAGAATTATTACAAGACTGTGAAGAAATCCAGTATCAGCCTGTTTTAGCAAATGAACGCTTTCGCGAGATCTTATTCTGGCAAATTCGCCATGCAGTCTCAAACGAGCCAGAAGAGTGGTTCACATCTTATGTCAGCAAACCTTCAAATTTTTTCTTTACAAGAGAGCAGCTGCTTGGGATTTTTAGTGAAGAAATATGTAAAAAAGAAGCCGAAGAAATTTTAGAACACCAACAAGCAGACGGATCATTTGTCATTCCATGGCAATGGGGAACAGATTACCCAGAGTTTTTCATTAGTAAACAGTGGTGGAAATCAATTGCTATCATTAAAAATTTTTTGTTTTTGCGGGCTTTTCTAGACGAACCTTTTTGAAATCGGTCATCTTTTAATCAGCGATCTCGTTGAAAGAACAAAGGAATTTCCTTCTTATTTGAGATTCATGGAGTTCAGCTTCTAGAAATCCAAATAGTTTGTAAACCAGAGGTACATTCATTGCCAGAATGTACCTTTTTTGCAGCGGAGGCTCTGACCTATTTTCAATTTTGTGGTACACTGAATAAGATGAATAGGAGTGGTAATATGCGGGATTATCAATATCCTCTGGACTTAGATTGGTCGACGGATGAAATGGTCGTCGTCATGAAGATGTGGGAACGGTTAGAACAAGCCTATGAAAAAGGCCTTCCTAGCAGCACGTTTCTTGAGGCGTATCAAGCCTTTAAGAAAGTCGTTCCCAGCATTGGCGAGGAACGCCGTTTAGGTAGAGAATTTGAAGAACTATCAGGCTATTCGTTATACCATGCCGTGCAGGCAGCGAAAAAGACTGAGGGAAAACTAAAAATGAAAGGGTAGATCAACGAATGCATGAAATCGTTAATGAAGTTCGCCAGTGGATGATCGCTGCAGGCGAAAGGATCAAAGGCAATTTAAATAAAGAAGACTTGGTGGTCGAGACAAAATCAGGACGGAAAGACTTAGTGACAGAATTGGATAAAGCCACGCAAGATTTTCTGATTGGTAAGATCCAATCCTATGATCCGGATGCCAAAATTTTAGGTGAAGAAAACGGACTGGACACACTTGCCGACATGAGTGGACGGGTCTTCATCATTGATCCGATCGATGGAACCATGAATTTCGTGTTGGAAAAAGAAAACTTTTGTATCATGATCGCGATCTACGAAGAGGGCAAAGGGCGCTTTGGTTTTGTCTATAATGTCATGAAAGATGAATTCTTATGGGGGGGTCCAGAGATTGGTGTTTATAACAATGGCAAGAAGATCGAACCGCCGAAAGATATTGCCTTATCCGAGGGTCTCGTTGGCTTGAATTCACCCATGTTGATCCATAACCGCCACCACGAAACTGAAGTCAGTGACAAAGCATTAGGCATTCGTATGACTGGATGTGCTGGGGTAGAGTTGATCGCCCTCGCTAAAGGACAAAGAGCAGGCTATCTTTCTCATCTTGCGCCATGGGATTATGCGCCAGGGGGCGTTTTGTTAGAAACCCTTGGATTAAAAATGGCAAACATCAAAGGAGAGCCGCTATCCTTGAATGGACGGGAATTGTTTGTCGGCGGTACACCGAAAGCTTTCGAAGAATTATTGGCGATCGTTAATCAATAAGAAAAAAACCAGATATTTTATTAATATCTGGTTTTTTCTGTAAAAATGAAAACTTTGCACTATATTTCAGAAAGAAATTCTGGTATAATGGCTTGTCGAGTGCAATGTCACCAAAAAAGGAGTTTATAAATTGAATATTAGAAATGATATCCGCAACGTCGCTATTATTGCCCACGTTGACCACGGAAAAACTACATTAGTTGATGAATTATTGAAACAATCCCAAACGTTAGATAGCCATACCCAATTACAAGAACGGGCGATGGATTCAAATGCGATCGAAAAAGAACGTGGCATCACGATCTTAGCGAAAAATACAGCGGTTGAATACAACGGTACAAAAATCAATATCATGGATACCCCAGGACACGCGGACTTTGGTGGTGAAGTAGAGCGGATCATGAAAATGGTCGATGGTGTTGTTTTGGTTGTTGATGCTTATGAAGGAACGATGCCTCAAACACGTTTCGTATTGAAAAAAGCGTTGGAACAACACTTAGTGCCAATCGTAGTTGTCAACAAAATCGACAAACCATCTGCTCGTCCTGAGCATGTTGTCGATGAAGTCTTAGAACTATTTATTGAATTAGGTGCCGACGATGACCAATTGGACTTCCCAGTGATCTACGCTTCTGCGATCAATGGAACTTCAAGTGAATCAGATGATCCTGCTGATCAACAAAAAACGATGGCACCATTGTTTGATACGATCATCGAACATATTCCAGCGCCAATCGACAACAGCGACGAACCATTGCAATTCCAAGTATCATTGCTTGATTACAATGACTACGTTGGACGTATCGGTATTGGCCGTGTCTTCCGCGGATCAATCAAAGTCGGCGACCAAGTTGCATTGATGAAATTAAACGGAGAAGTTAAAAAATTCCGTGTGACGAAACTTTTCGGTTTCTTCGGTTTGAAACGTTTGGAAATCCAAGAAGCCAAAGCCGGTGATTTGATTGCCGTTTCTGGGATGGAAGATATCTTCGTTGGTGAAACTGTTACACCAATCGATCATCAAGATTCATTACCTGTTTTACACATTGATGAACCAACTTTGCAAATGACCTTTATCGTGAACAATTCACCATTTGCGGGTCGCGAAGGAAAATTCGTAACCGCTCGTAAAATTGAAGAACGCTTAATGGCGCAATTGCAAACAGACGTTTCATTGCGTGTGGATCCAATCGGACCTGATTCATGGATCGTTTCTGGACGTGGCGAACTTCATTTGTCAATTTTGATCGAAAATATGCGTCGTGAAGGCTTTGAATTGCAAGTTTCTCGTCCAGAAGTTATCGAACGCGAAATCGATGGCGTGAAATGCGAACCATTTGAACGGGTGCAAATCGATACCCCAGAAGAATACATGGGATCAGTAATCGAATCATTGGGAATGCGTAAAGCAGAAATGCAAGATATGATCAATACAGGGAATGGACAAGTACGGATCATTTTCTTGGCACCAGCTCGTGGCTTAATCGGTTACACGACAGAATTCCTATCAATGACTCGCGGCTACGGCATCATGCACCACACCTTCGATCAATATTTGCCAATGATCCAAGGACAAATTGGTGGCCGTCATCAAGGCGCACTTGTATCGATCGATACAGGAAAAGCAACGACTTACTCGATCATGAGTATTGAAGAACGTGGAACGGTCTTCGTTGAACCAGGTACCGAAGTGTACGAAGGAATGATCATTGGTGAAAACTCTCGTGACAAAGACTTAACGGTCAATATCACGAAAGCAAAACAAATGACCAACGTCCGTTCTGCAAACAAAGACCAAACCTCAGTTATCAAGAAACCTCGTATTCTTTCTTTGGAAGAATCACTGGAATTCTTGAATGATGATGAATACTGTGAAGTAACACCAGAAAGCATTCGTTTAAGAAAACAAATCTTGAACAAGAGCGAACGGGAAAAATCACAGAAAAAGAAAAATAACTGATAACTAAAACAGTGATCAAAAGTTTTAAACACTTCTGATCTGTTCGATTTTCCGAAGGATGGAAAAGGGATTGCTCCTGTGTTGCAGCGGCTCTTCGCCGCAGGACCCAGAAAAAGCAATCATCCGATTTCCCTCCTTCGGTTCTTTTTTGCTCGAAGTCAAGTTGAACCGTTAGAATAAGCACCGCTTGCAATTTCGGCCATTCCTTTTTAAAATGAAGAAAGCAAGCACAAAGGAGAAATCTATGAAAAATTATCCTGTTAAAAAGAATCAGGAACTTGAAGTTGATATTTTGGATCTTTCCCATGAAGGAAATGGGATCGCCAAAGTCGATGGGTACTTATTATTTATTGAAAACACCCTGCCAAATGAACGTGCCTTAGTCAAAGTATTGAAAGTCGGCAACAAATTTGGTTTTGCCAAAGTGATGAAACTGTTGCAAGCAAGTCCTGATCGGCAAGAATTACCGAATGAAGCATTGTTGCGCACCGGGATCGCCCCATTGAGTCATTTGAGCTATGACAAACAATTAGCCTTCAAACAGCAGCAAGTAGAGAATGTTTTGGCTAAAATCGCCAAATTGCCTGAAATCACAGTCAATGCGCCAATCGGAATGGAAAAACCATTTGGTTACCGCAACAAAGCGCAAATCCCTGTGCAAAAAATCCATGGGGAATTAACGACTGGATTTTACCGCAAAAACAGCCATACTCTGGTACCGATCGAAGACTTTTATATTCAAGATCCAAACATCGATCAAGCAATCATCAAAGTCAGAGATATTTTGCAGCGGTTCAATGTCAAAGCCTACAATGAAGAAGCCCATGAAGGGTTCTTACGCCACATTGTCGTTCGTCGTGGGCATCACTCAGGTGAAATGATGGTCGTATTAGTGACACGTAAACCGAAATTCTTCAAAGGAGAAGAAATCGCGGAAGTGATCCACGAAGAGATTCCAGAAGTTGTTTCTGTCATTCAAAACATCAATGAAGAAAAAACCAATGTGATCATGGGGGAATTCGAGCGTGTGTTGTATGGCAAGTCATCGATCGATGATCAATTATTAGGTAAAACCTTCCAAATCTCAGCGAAATCTTTCTACCAAGTCAACACAGCGCAAACAGAAGTCTTGTATCAAACCGCCTTCGAGATGGCGCAACTGTCTGAAAATGATGTCGTTGTGGATGCTTATGCAGGAATCGGAACGATCGGGATTAGTTTGGCTGATCGCGTGAAAGAAGTGTTAGGGATGGAAGTCATTCCTGAAGCAGTGAACGATGCCAAAGCCAATGCCAAAAGAAATGGTGTCGAAAACGTGCATTACTTTATCGGTAAAGCCGAAAAAATCATGCCGCAATGGCTACGCGAAGGCATTCAACCGACAGTCGTCTTCGTTGATCCACCTCGCAAAGGTTTAGATGCTAGCTTTATCGAAACGACTGCTGCGGTTAAACCAGAGCGCATCGTCTACATTTCCTGCAATCCAGCAACCTTGTCTCGTGACCTCGCGTTATTTGCGGAAGAAGGGTATGTGACAAAAGAAGTCCAACCTGTTGATTTGTTCCCACAAACGACCCATGTGGAGTGTGTCGTGTTGTTAGAACGTCGTTAAGAAACAACAAGTTTTTTTCAGCAATTTTGATCTTGAATTCTTTTTATGGTAATTGTCATAAAATCTTACGATAGCAAAGTTATTAGAGAAAGCAAGTCAATTGAGAAATAAGCAACTAAAACCCATCTGTCTATCTAATTATGTCGATTGTGACGTTTAGAATGGATGAAATATAAAACCAGAAACTGGAACTGAAAGATACTCTTTCTGTACCAGTTTTTTTGTTCTTTCTCACTATTGATGAGCGGGGAAAAAATCAATGCAAAAAGCAGTGAAGCTTCAAATATGCAGACATCCCAATCCTTTAACAAAATGGTTTATCGGCAATTTATAGTTAATGTGTATAAAAATATGGCGTGTGGTGATTAGAAAGTATTATAATAAACGTAGTGAATAGAAAATTTTTGTTAGGAGGGATTACACATGGCAACGATTCGTGCATTTTCACACAAAGAGATTACACCGCAGAATACGCATTTGTCGAGTTTTAAAGTGTTGATAGAGTCAGCTTTTTATGGGAACAATGTCACTTGGATTCATGATCTAGCCACGGCCTATCGCTTAGCAAAAGAATCTTCTGGCGCTATTCTTACGGATATGCCGGTCACACACACCAAGGAGTTAGGACTACCGGAGGATGCTAAAGTCATCGTGTTTAATGACGGAAAAGTTGTTGGACGGACAGCGGCAGCTCGACGCATCATCGGACATCCCGGGATTGATCGAAAATTGTATGAAGGGATTTTAAGAGATGCTTTATTTCAAGGGACACGTAAAAAATTCTATGGCGGTGAAGTTGTTGTAGGGTTAGACGAAGCGTTTATGGTCAAAGCACACCTGTTGCTACCAGAGTACTATGAAACCAATTTTTATTCTTATTTGTTGAATTTTCAAATGCTGACGAAATCATGGCAGGAAAGGTATCAACATTCCAAGAACTATCCAGAGACAGATATTTTCTTGTACGCTGATCCGGACTGGACACATCCTGATTTTCCTTATGGGCTGTCTCTCTTTGATCCTGAACACAATGTTGCGGCAGTCTTAGGCTTAAACTATTTTGGTGAATTGAAAAAAGCGACATTAACTTTGGCTTGGGCTACCGCGCATCGCAATGGCTTTGTGGCGTGTCATGGAGGAATGAAGCAATATCAGCTACCGAATCGAACATTTACGATAGCTGCTTTTGGTCTTTCAGGATCAGGAAAATCGACCATTACATTGGCAGAACATGATGGCAAATATGATATCAAGGTTCTGCATGACGATGCGTTTGTGATCAATCAAACAAATGGTGCGTCCACTGCTCTGGAGCCTTCTTATTTTGATAAAACGCAAGACTATCCATTAACCAACCCAAATGTCCGCTACTTTATCACCTGTCAAAATGTTGGGGTTACTTTAGACGAGGAAGGAAAAAAGGTCATCGTCACCCAAGATATTCGTAACGGGAATGGTCGAACCGTCAAATCACGGTATGTCACACCTAACCGGGTGGATCATTTAGATTCGCCGATCGATGCAGTATTTTGGATCATGAAAGATGACACGCTACCTCCTGTAGTAAAAATTGACGATCCGATTTTAGCCGCTGTTTTTGGTTTGACCTTAGCTACGAAGCGCACGACAGCTGAACATGTTGTCGAGACCACGGATATAGATAAACTGGTCATCGAGCCTTATGCCGATCCATTTAGAGTCTATCCTTTAAAAGAAGATTTTGCCCATTTCATGAACTTATTCAAAGAAAACCAAACGGCTTGTTATATTCTAAATACAGGCTTTTACAAAGACAAGAAGGTCACACCTGAAGTCACGCTGACATCGATTGAAAAAATTGTGGAAGGCGAGGCCAATTTTAAGAGGTTTGGTGAAATCACAGAAATGAGTTACCTGCCAGTAACAGGGTTCGAAGTCGATTTTCAAGATGCCTCCTATGTTGCTCATTTAAGAGAGCGGATGCAAGGACGGCTGGACTTTATTTTGGCTCAAGAAACAGAAAATGATGGCTATAATAAGTTGCCTAAAGAGGTAGCAAAGGCAATGGGAAATGTGATTTCTACATTAAATGAGCTTCCTGGCTAATCCCATTGAATCAAACTTCCGCAAGCGGCTTTTCTTCCTGAAACACTTATTTTGTTAGCCAGAAAGGAGCGATTATGAACATTCAGTTTCACCATATCCAAATCACAGTCAATGATGTAAAAAAAGCAGAAGGTTTTTATGATCAATTATTTGCACTATTAGGTTTCGACCTTCAGAAGAAATATTCTGGGTATTTAGAACATGCCGATATGGAAGTAGTAGAATATATAGGGGATTCATTTGATTTCGGTATTTGTTCCCCACGAAAAGAATGGAAGAAGGAGAAAATCGATTCAAGAAAACCTGGCTCGGTTCAGCACATGGCGTTTAAGGCGGAAAGCCGCGAAGTAGTAGATGCGATCTTTCCCAAAATAAAAGCCTTAGGGGTAAAGATCCTTCACGATCGACCAATGGAGTACAAAGAGCGCATCGCTCCTAACTACTATGCCTTATTCTTTGAAAGCCCAGAAGGCATTCGTTTTGAACTATTTCATTATGCCTGATTCCTTTAACTAGAAGAGTGTGGCATTAAATTATTGCGTGAGCGCGTTCTTATTAAGGTGATCTTTCATTAAGGGGCTAGCATAATCAGGCGAGTTTAGAGAGAAACTTTTTTAGAACCTGTCATCAGGAAAATCTGAACACTCTTTTTTTAAGTACGTCCATCCTGAAAAACTCGTTGGTTCCTAAAATTTATTTGGACAATTCGAATACAAAAATCTAACTCATGTGTTGAAAAACGTCGATTTTATCATTCTAGAAGCTGTTGCATTGTGGGTCAATAAGGGGTTGTTGCGTTGATTGCAGGGCACTTAAGAAATGGAGGAGGAACAATATGGATCAGACGGTTCAGCAAGATATCGAAGCGATCATTTCCCGTCAATATGATCATGGCGCCGATTTATGGTCGACGCCAGACCATAAATTACTGAAAGGAGCACCCTTTACAACCTTAGAGTGTCCTCATTATTTGCTTGAACTTGGTATGTCGCCTGAGAAGAACTTATTAAAAGAGACCGCTGCATTGATCTTTCAAGGATGGAGAGAAGATGGCAGATTTAAAATTTCGCCATCAGGGGGGATTTATCCCTGTCATACAGCGCTGGCTTTGCGAACGCTGTGTGCTCTTGGTTACGCAAGGGACCCGCGGCTACAACAGACCTTTCACTATTTTCTTGCTACTCAGGAAACAGATGGCGGCTGGAAGTGCAATAAATACAGTTTTGGTCGCGGCCCGGAGACCCGCTATTCAACCCCGATGACGACGTTAACGGTCCTTGATGCCTTTCGATATACTCATGATCGTGAACAGATGGAAACACTTAATCAAGCAATCGAATGCTTGCTTGCTCATTGGGAGATTCGTCAGCCAATCAGTCCCTGTCATTACGGAATGGGCACATTGTTTATGCAGACAGAATACCCCTTTAGAGGGTACAATCTTTTTTATTATCTGTATGTCTTGTCTTTTTATCCTTCTGCCAGAAAAGACGCACGGTTTCTGGAGGCTTTGCAGCAGTTTGAATCGAAAGTTAAAAATGGCAATGTTATTGTAGAACGGGTTGTACCAAAACTGGGGAAACTGAATTTTTGTAAAAAAGGACAAATTAGTTCCTTCGCCACCCGACGGTACCAAGAAATCCTAGCTCACTTGGCAGAAGATTAAGGAAAAAACAGTCCTTTGGAATGTTCCTCCATCTAGACGATTCTTTTTCTTTTCTGGTACACTGTCTCTAAAGAACCGACCGAATAATCAACAGAGGGGAGAAAGACATGCAAAAAATCTATCTGGTTGAAGATGATGCGACGATCGTCTCTGTTTTAGCCGATTATTTGCAGCAGTGGGGATACGAATGCCATTCGGCCAAGAATTTTGCTGAACTCTTGCAAGAGTTTCACGACATCAAACCTGATCTCGTTCTTTTAGATATCTCCTTGCCTTATTACAATGGGTATCATTGGTGCCAAGAAATTCGCAAGGAGTCAGAAGTACCGATCATTTTTCTTTCGTCGATGGATCAGCAGATGAATCAAATCATGGCGATGAACATGGGGGCGGATGATTATTTAACAAAACCCTTTGATTTAGCCTTCGTTTTGGCAAAAATCCAAGCGTTGCTACGGCGCAGCTATCAGTATAGCCACCAACAAGCGCTGACCTTTGACATAGGGCAAGTAACCTTTTATCCAACAGAAAATGTATTAAAAAATCAGGGGGAACAGTTGCCGCTTTCTCCAAATGAAGCTCGGATTCTTTCCTTGCTTTTGCAGCATCGAGGGAAGATCGTAGCCAAAGAGACCATCATTGAAATGCTCTGGAATAGTGAAGAGTTCATCGATAACAATACATTAGCAGTCAATATGACTCGTTTGCGAAAAAAATTGAGCCAGATCGAACTATCCGATTTGATCCAAACGGTAAAGAATAAAGGCTATTTGATAGAAAAGGAACACGCCTATGACTAATGTGAAAGAATATTTCGTGTTGTATGGAAAGTTTTATCTCGTTTACCTGCTATTTAGTGCGGGTCTACTAGGGTTATTCTTTCTTCACAGCCTTCCATTAGAACCCTTCATTGACTATGCGGTTTTTTCAGGGGTGATTTTAGGAGGTCTTTCCCTTTTTCATTATTTTCGTTACGCACAAAAAAGAAAGCAGCTACAGCATTTATTAAGAAAAGAACGTATGACGGAAGCGGCGTTGGCGTTCTTGCCGACCACTCGAAATCGGCTAGAAGACGAGTATCAAACGCTTCTTAGGCAGATGGCAAAAGAAAAAACTCTGTCTGAATACAAAGCGACCGTGAAAAATGAAGAAATTTATGAAGATTTCGGCTTGTGGCTTCATCAAATCAAAACGCCTCTAGCGGCGTTGGATCTTTTGGTTCAAAGCGATACCCTGTCACCGACGGAGGTCAAAGCGGAATTATTTAAGGTGAACGATTACTTGCAAATGATGTTGAATTATTTGCGACAAAATTTAGCGAATGATGATTTTGTCTTTGAGTCGATTGCTTTAGAGCCCCTTGTTCGTCAAACAATCAAAAAGTATGCCTTGTTTTTCTCGAAAAAGAATCTGCAACTGGATATGGCAGTGGATTTGACGGTGACATCTGATCGAAAGTGGCTCATTTTTATTTTTGAACAGGTTCTTTTCAACAGCTTGAAGTATACTGAAACCGGTGGCATTAATGTTTTCACTAAAGACAATGCCTTAGTGATTCAAGATAGCGGCATTGGTATTCGTAAGGAAGACTTGCCAAGGGTGTTTGAGAAAGGATATACGGGACAAAATGGTCGCTTTCAGCAACGAGCGAGCGGGCTAGGCTTATATATGAGTCAACAAGCGGCTGAAAAAATCGGCTGCCGTTTAGCGATTGATTCTGAAGTGGGACAGGGAACCATCGTCACACTTCATTTTCCCACCACAAATAACCGATAGCCGCAAACTTTCAACACTGTAAGTTTGCGGTTTTTATTGTAAGTCGCTTTTTTCTGCCAGTCAGCTTATTCTAAAAAGGAAGGAGGGAACAAGATGACACTTTTAAACATTCAACAAGTAAAAAAAATCTATCAAAGCCAGCTGAATGGGCAACCCGTCGAAGCGTTGAAGAATATCACCTTTAAGGTAGAAGAAGGGGAATATGTAGCCATCATGGGGGAATCAGGTTCGGGGAAGAGTACGCTACTGAACTTGATGGCGACGTTAGACCAACCGACAGCGGGTGAGATGCAGCTGAATGGCATCGATTTGACCACCATCAAAGAAAAAGATGCAGCAAGTTTTCGACGGGATCACTTAGGCTTTGTCTTTCAAGACTTTAATTTATTGGACACTTTTACGGTAAAGGACAATATTTTATTGCCATTAGTTTTATCGAAAGTTTGCGTCAAACAAATGGAATTGCAGCTTCAGCCTATTGTACAAACTTTAGGGATCGCCGATTTATTGCAGCATTACCCGTATGAATTGTCTGGCGGACAAAAGCAACGTGTTGCCGTCGCACGAGCGATCATCACAAAACCAGAACTGCTATTAGCAGATGAGCCAACCGGAGCGCTGGATTCGAAAACCTCTGATCAACTACTGACATTATTTCAGCAGATCAATCAAAACGGACAGACGATCGTGATGGTCACCCACAGTTCGATCGCAGCCAGTCGCGCACAACGCGTCTTGTTTATCAAAGACGGGTATGTATTTCACCAGTTGTATCGAGGAGAACGGAGTGATACCGCTTTTCTAGAAGCAATCGCCGAAACAATGACTGCTGTTTTTGCGAAGGAGGAGTAACGAATGTTCTTTCAAAAAATCGCCTTCTCCAATTTACGTAAAAATGCCAAAGCCTACACACCCTTTTTAGTATCCATGAGTTTCTTGGTAGCTGTTTTGATGATGACGCAAATCATCGTGAACAATCCGGGGATGAAGGAACTTCCTAGTAGTCAAAGCGCCATTTTCATGTTTCATTTAGGAAATATCATCCTGATGATCTTTGCGGCGATCTTTTCCTTTTACACCAATAACTTTTTGATCAAGCAGCGAAAAAAAGAATTTGGGCTCTACAATGTTTTGGGACTAGGAAAACGCGAGATAGCCTTCGTGGTCTTTTGGGAACTCTTTTACAGTTTTCTTATTAGTCTTGCGGCCGGACTGATCAGTGGCTTATTGTTTGCACGATTAGGATTTTTGATCCTGAAGAAAATCTTAGCCGTAGGCGAATTCTTTGTTTTTAAACTTTCATTTGAGAGCATTGGATTTGTGATCCTCTATTTTATGTGCGTGTTTGGTTGTCTATTTTTAATTGACCTGTTGCAAGTACGCAAAACCAACCCACTTCAACTGCTACAGGGAAGCAAGCGTAATGAAAAAGAGCCTCGTGCGAAAGGCATTTTAGCACTATTAGGTGTCCTTTGTTTAGTAGCCGGCTATACGATCTCTGTGACGATCAAGTCTCCCATCAGTGCCTTAGGCCTGTTCTTTGTCGCAGTGATCCTCGTGATTTTAGCCACCTATCTGTTGTTTATTTCTGGCAGTATCAAAGCGTTGCAGTTTTTAAGAAAACGAACGACCTATTATTATCAAACGACCCATTTTATCAATGTCTCTACCATGCTGTATCGGATGAAACAAAATGCGGCTGGTTTAGCAAGTATTTGTATTTTATCAACGATGGTGTTAGTGACAGTTGCTACGACCGCCAGTCTTTATTTTGGACAAAAGAATGTGATCGAAACCCGTTTTCCTTACGATGTTCAAATTGAGTCAGCGGCTGATTCCCAGCAAATCAACACAGTGATTGATGGACTTGAAGAGAAGCTAACGATCAAAGAGCGCCAGCAAGTCACTACAACAAGACCGTTGCTTTTTACCTTTGAGGAACCAAATTTTGTTCCCTCAACCACTTTTGAAGAAAATAGCGGTAGTTTAGATAAAGCCGTGTATCTTATTTTTCTTACCAGTTCTGAATACCATGAAATCACCGGGAAAACAGGACCCGCTGACGATGAACTATTCGTTTTTCCCGCAACTTGGACCCAACAAGCATTACCAGAAAAGACGACGATCGATGATCGTCAATTTCGCTTGCGGGAATTGAAAGAACTGCCAACATTCACGAAAACAGAAAACCCGGTTCAGCATCTTGTTCTCGTGGTGGATGATCAATGGCTTGCCGAAAAGCTAAGCTCTTGGTATCAAAATAATGATTTTCAACTTTACCAGCAACCAGTGACAACAACAGTCTTTAATTTTCAAACAGCAGAAGCAAGCGATCGCGAAGCGATCGCAAAAGAGATTCGCAGCGAACTTCTGGCAGCAGATGCTCATGCGAGTGTTCAGTCAAAAGATCTTTTTGAAGGTGAGACCAAAACCTTTACCGGCGGCTTCTTCTTCTTAGGCTTGATTTTTGGTGTGGTCTTTATTTTAGCTGCCGCATTGATCATTTATTATAAACAAGTTTCCGAAGGGATGGAGGACAAAGAACGCTTCGAGATCTTGCAAAAAGTTGGGTTAAGCCATAAGGAAGTCAAACAAGTGATCCAGCAGCAAGTCTTGATGATTTTCTCATTTCCATTGGCGGCAGCGATCATCCATCTCGCATTTGCTTTGCCGATGATTCGGAAGTTGTTGCTTCTTTTTGGTCTGACAGATCGCAACTTATTGATCACGGTATCGATTATCTCTGTTCTGCTGTTTACAATGATCTATTTAATGGTGTATTTCATCACTGCAAGAGTCTACTACCGACTTGTGGAGCGAAAACAATAGCCGTTAAAAAAAGTTAGTCGAACGAGTCGTCACCTACAGGACCTACAGTAAAATAGAATGTGAGAACGCCTCATCCATGAAGCGACTTCTAGAAGTTAGAATTTTTGATCTAACTTTTTGGAATCACTATATGATTGAGGTGTTTTTTTTTTAGCTACTCCTATTAGCCCACTTTTTTAGAGTTGAAAAAAAGGCTTAGGTGACCTATAGTGAAAAGGAGTAAAGCACAGGTATAGATTGCCGCGAGGCTGATAGTCATTTCCAAATAAAAGAGATCATGTGATCCAAAAAGGAGAAAGTCCTATGAAAGAGCAGCCGATAACCATTGAATTTCCCTTAAGAGGTGAGTGGCTTGCGCCGACTACACCAGCCAAGAAGATTCCTAGTCATGGCACCGATCGAATGGGGTTACGTTATGCGTTTGATTTTTTACAAGTCGATTTTGAGGGGAAAACAAAAGCTTTTCACGACCGAAGCTTTCTGCGCTATTTCTTCTTAGGAGTTCCCCTTGAGAACTGTTATTGTTGGGGCAAAGAAATCTATGCGCCCTGTGATGGTGAAGTGATTGTTGTAAGAGAGGGCTATCGGGAACGCAAAGTCGTTCATTGGGTTGTCGATTTTTCGATTGCTTTAAAAAATGGCTTGTTTTTTAATGAACAAAAAGATGAGTATCAACAAATAGCTGGCAACTACATTGTGATAAAAGCTTCTGAGGGCGTATATATGGCATTCGTACATTTGCAAAAAGGATCCATCAAAGTTTCCGTAGGACAAAAAATCACCAAAGGGATGGTGATTGGCAATGTCGGGCATTCCGGCAATTCGACTTCACCTCATTTGCATTTTCAAGTGATGGACAGTAACGATATCGCCTATGCAAAAGGGCTGCCTTGTCGCTTTGAAGAATACGAGGTTTACCGAGCAGGACGATGGATAAAAGTTCGGAATCAGATACCAGATAGTACAGAACGGATACGATTTTTATAGGAGCATTAGGGACTAGCTGTGAGACTTTGATAGGGGGCATCGCCGAAATGCTTAGAAGAAAGAACATTTTAACGTTTCTGAGCTTCTTTAAAAAACTTGCAGCAATCTTAGGTATTCAGAAAATGTATTTCAGGGGGAACAAATGAAGCAATTACCCAATATCATTACTACTTCTCGACTGATTCTAGCACCACTTTTACTATTCCTTCAGCCAATGTCTGGCTGGTTTTGGCTGCTTTATTCCTATTGTTTTTTAAGTGACCTTGTCGATGGGCTACTAGCAAGAAGGATGAACCTCACGAGTGAGGTCGGTGCCTTACTAGACAGTTTCGCAGATGTAAGCTTTTTTCTCGCTGTCTTTCTTTCTTTTCTACCGCAGCTTTTGGAAACCCAAACGATCATGGTTTGGATCTTGGTGATCGCTATCATCCGCTTCGTCAGTTATCTGATTGGCTATGTAAAATTTCAGTCTTTTAGCAGTCTGCATACATGGCTCAACAAAGCAGTCGGATTTCTTTTATGTATTTTTCCATTGCTGCTCATAATATTCCATGAAAGAATTGTTGTCTTGATTTTGGGAGTCATCGGCACTATTTCAGCATTAGAAGAATTGCTGATAACGATCCTCACAAAAAAACTGGATAGAAATCAAAAATCGATATTCGAAAGTTTTATGTAAGGTACCTCTATCATTGAGGGCCTTTTTTGTTTGTTCCTCTGAAGTAGTCTTTTAAAAGTCCTTTCAAAAACAATTTTAAAAATAACATTGAAAACAATTTTTAATGGTACTATGCTTATCTTTGAAGGGAGGCTTCACAAATGAACAGACAAGAACTGCATGCATGTATCAGTAAAAACCAGCCCAATATTTGCCAAATTTCTGCCTACCAAAATGGAAAGGAAGTTTACTCGGATGAATGGCATGAGTATAAGCCAGACGATACTTGCCACCTTATGTCCGCTACGAAAAGTATCGTTTCTCTACTAGTCGGAATAGCGATAGATCAAGGCCTCATCAGGAGTGTCAATGACAAAGTACTCGATTATTTTCCAGACTATTCCGTAAAACGGGGCGAAAAAACGATTCACGATATTACCATCAAACACCTATTAACGATGCGAGCCCCGTATAAATGCAAAGGTGATCCATGGACAAAAGTTTGTTCGAGTGACGACTGGACCAGCGCCTCCCTTGATTTATTGGGAGGAAGAAAAGGAGTGACAAATGAATTCAATTATCAAACCGTTTGTCTGCAGATCCTCACTGGTTTGTTAGCGAAAGCTTCTGGAATGACGACCGTTGATTATGCGAACCATTATTTATTTCGCCCTCTTGGTGTAGCCGAAATAACCAATTATTATGCGAAAACGGCACAAGAACATAAGCACTTTACAATGAGCAAGGCACCAAAAAAACCAGTTTGGTTTTGCGATCCTTTAAATATTGGGGCGGCAGGTTACGGGCTATGCCTTTCAGCAAAAGATTTAGCCAAAATCGGTGAGCTATGCTTGAACCAAGGCATCCATCAAGGGAAACAAGTGATTTCCTCACAATGGCTCACTGAAATGGTCAATCCGCTAGAGACAAACATAGAGAAATTTCAAAACATGAGTTATGGATATTTGTGGTGGATTTTGGATACTGAGAAAAGCACCTATGCCGCCATCGGTAATAGCGGAAATGTCCTTTATATTGATCCCGAATCAGATTGCGTCATTGCTATTACGGCTTATTTTAAGCCAACTGTCTTTGATCGAATCGACTTTATCGAGACAGAGCTAAAACCGTTCCTTTTGCAATAATGAGCGTTAAGAAAAAGCAGTCTACTGTCAAAAGTTGATTGCTTTTTTTGTAGGCGAAAGCTTTATGATCCTTTTAATGACTATGGCAAGTAGGTGACTACGGATAAAGCTTGGCTGCTAGTCTTTTATGAATTTAAAATCTAGCAATTTGATCCCGCGTATAGGAGGCCAAATCAATAATAAACGGAAGATAAATGAGAAATGAATAAAATGACCAAACTATCAACGGCGTAAACTTGGTATACTATAATTGAGAAGAAAATCACAAGTGAAAGGAGCGGTCGGAGTGTTTTCAGAAATCAGTATTTATCAAGTAAAACCAAGTGAAGTCGATACCTTTGAAGCAATCATGCAGGAAGCAACAGAGGCAATGAAGGCCATGGAGGGGGCTTTGTTCTTTCGATTAATGAGACGAACCCATTACATTAAAGAAATGAGCACCATCAAGGAAGGACGCCTGCCTGATCCATTGACAAGAGTCATAAAATGTGTGAAATATGCCCACTATTGGGAGTTTGATACCGAAGAAAACTATGGCAAAGCCCAAAAAAGGCTGTATGAAAGCTATTGGAAAGCAATCGAGAAATGTTTGATCGTTCCCCACGACAAGCTTTTAGGGGAAGTGATTGAGCGATCGTTTTAGTATCGGATGCTCTTCAGATGAACGGACTTTTTGTTGCAACTGTTTAGAAATTATAGGGAAAAATACAACGGGATGTTAAAAAGTCATTCGAATGTTGAATCGACGACTATTAGTTGTTTAAATGCTCTGTTTCTTGAGGGAATCGGAAAGGAGGAACACACGATGGGACAGGTTGCATTTCATAACTTATACAAATTAATAAAAGGTGCTTCAACAGCAGAATTTGTTCCAGTCGTTGAACAATTCAACCGTGAATACATTTTCAAACAAAGAGGATACCTTTCTTTTGAATGATTAGTAGATTGAGAAACTTGGGCTGACATCACCAAGTTCGAAACGAAAGAAGATGCGGAAACATTTGACCAATGCGGTATCCCAGATGCCTTTGCACAAATGTTTTTATTCATTCATCAATCGAAACAGTTGCAGCTCTCACCTATACACGATTGAAAAAATGTTCCAATAACCATTCAGCATGGAATGGACAACGCTAAAAAACAATTCATATGAAAAGAGGAACTTCTTATGACAAAAACAGCAGAATGGTATCAAGGAAAAGCTGGGCGGGCAGAACATTTGGTCTATTTAAATAAGGAAGCCAAAGAGCTTGAGAAACTGATTCATGGCGACAAAACAATGATCATTCGGGGGGCAGCTGGCAGAAAATCACCCTTAGGAGGAAGAGCCAAAATCAACGATCTTGTTTTTTTTGTGGAGACCGGCGGCGATTTGACCATCACTCATCGGGGCATCATTGCCAATGTGACTGAATCTGAAAAGATGACGAAAGAAGAATCCATAGATTTTGTAGAACGCTATGAAAAAGAGTTGAATCTATCGAAAAAGCAAGTCGATCGTTGGGCAGGGAAAAAGTATCTAGCTGTCTATGAAATCGCTGAATTAGAAGAAATAACGCCATTTCAGTACAATCGTGAAAAAAATATGGACGATTGGGTCATCACTGATGATATCAACAAAATTAAATTGTAACGTAGCAAAAACCTAAAAAAAGCGCAAGGAGTTGAGCGAAAGGATGGAAGGCAAAGAGCAATTGTTTCGAGACAAAAACGTGAAACCAACAGAGCAACTGATTGCGGAATCACTGGGTGAGGGATATGCCATTTATCAACGTTTTGTCGAAACGCTTGAAAACGAGGGCATCTCTCTTATGGATTGGCGCTATTACCAAGATGGAAAAGCGTGGTTGTCCAAAGGTGAATACAAATGGACAACGACTCGTGGGACGAATAAAGTGAAACCAATTTTTTGGCTTTCGATGTGGGAGGGCTTCTTCAAAGTCTCCTTTCACTTTAGCGAGAAAGTCCGAACACAGTTATTGTCTCTACCAATCAGTGATGACACAAAAGAAAGGATTCATAAGGCGCCGACCAATGGCACGAAAATGACGTTTTTTTCTGTGATTTTTGATGTAGCGAGTGACGTTCCTTTGAGTGATATTTACCAAATCGCTGAGTTTCGAAAGCATTCTATTTAAGCAATTTTCTTTCGAAAAAATAAAATTCTTATATTTGTCGTTCTTAAAAGCTAAGGAAATTTGTATATTTTTACCCATAGCTATCGGAATGCGCAATGGCTTTTTAGGAAGTCTCGTAATAAAGAGTCGTGATTTAAAGGAGATAGGCTATTTTTTCATCTATTTCAGTGGATGGAAAAAGACGTCCAAGTTAAAGAACGGGAATGCCTTAACTGATTTTAGCCAATAAATCATCTCATTTAATAAAGAAAAACGAGGTGTTTCATGTGAAAGATGAAACACCTCGTTTTTTGTTTTTCAATACCTATCCTCCGAAAACTGTTCCTTCATCCGCTCCAAGAAAAGTCCAGAAGCTTTTGAAAAAACTTGGGTGTTTTTCCAGATAACGTCAAGGTTTGATTCCAGTGCTGGGCTCAATTTTCTAAAACACAATTGGCTATCTGGGGCGAAGTTGACTAATTTATCTAGAGTCAATCCGTAACCGACACCTTCTTCTACCAGCTTTGATGCATTGTAAACTAGGTTATATGTGGCGACGACCGTCAATTTTTTCAGGTCTTTTTTCAACCATTTAGAAAGTTCACTGCTGACCAAACTTTGTCGCGAAGTAATCAAGGGAACGTCCCAGAGATCTTTTGGGGTAATGACTTCGTTGACAGCTAGAGGACTGTCTTTTCGCATCAACACGCCCCAGGTATCTTTGGCAGGTAAGCGTAAGGAATGGTACTTTTTGACGTCTGCTGGACTGATTACGACACCGAAATCCAACAATCCTTTATCCAATCGTTCTTTGACCTCATCGGCGTTGCCGCTATAAAAGTGAAATTTGATGTTAGGGTATTCAGCTTGGATTTCTTTGATGATTGCTCCTAGCAACTGAATCACATAAGTTTCTCCAGCTCCGATCGATACATTGCCGGCGATCGTATCTCGAGGCGACAAAAATTCTGAGCGGGTCTTTTCTAATAATTCTACGATTTCTTCCGCCCGTTTACGAAACAACAGTCCGTCTTCTGTTAGTGTGATTTTGCGATTGCCTCGGGTGAACAACGTCACGCCTAATTCTTTTTCTAGCTCCATCAATTGTCGGGACAAGGAAGGTTGAGAAAGATGCAGATGTTTTGCGGCAGCCGAAATTGTCTCTTTTTCTGCAACTGCTAAAAAGGTGGTCAGATTTTTTAATTCCATTTAAAATGCTCCTCTTGTTATTCGTATAATGAATAGTTAGGTATTTGATATTGATATTTTACATGTAAAAGACCGCGAAGTACAATAGATTTAATCCGAGAATCACTCTTTTGATCTATGAGTTGCTGGTAACAAACAAAAGATCAAAAGAGAAAAGGAGTTGTATATGTCGCCCTAAGGTACAGGATGATTGACCATGAAAGAAGGCGAATGAAATGAAAAATTGGCAAAAAAAGGCACTTGTATCACTATTGATGCTAGCACCACTTATTTTAGGTGCTTGCAGCAGCAATAACGAGGCGGCAAACGAAGCAACACAAGCCAGTTCAGGAGGAGAAACGATGACAGAAAATGTTTCATTTACAGATGAATGGGACAAAGTTTTCCCAGAAAGTGACACGGTGAATCACCGAAAAGTAACTTTTGAAAATCGGTACGGCATCACTTTAGTTGCTGATCTTTATGAACCAATTGATGCGCAAGGACCACTTCCAGCAATCGCGGTTAGCGGACCCTTTGGGGCAGTCAAAGAACAGACATCTGGTCTATATGCCCAAACGATGGCTGAACGAGGTTTTGTTACGATCGCTTTTGATCCTTCATACACAGGCGAAAGCGGTGGGGAACCACGCTATGTGGCATCACCAGATATCAATACAGAAGACTTTCAGGCAGCAGTCGATTTTTTGTCAGTCCAAGAAAATGTAGATGAAGAAAGAATCGGCTTGATCGGAATTTGCGGTTGGGGCGGGATGGCATTGAATGCCGCAGCCATTGATACCCGTGTGAGAGCGACGGTTTCCGCCACGATGTATGACATGTCGAGAGTCAATGCTCAGGGGTATTTTGATGAGATGGGGGCTGAAGGACGTCATGAATTGCGCCAACAGCTGAACGCCCAGCGGACAGTCGATTTTGCTAACGGTAGCTACGAAAGAGCAGGTGGAGTGCCAGATACACTACCGGAGGATGCACCGGTCTTTATGCAAGATTATTTCGATTACTACAAAACGGAACGCGGCTATCATGAACGTTCGTTAAATTCCAATGACGGTTGGAACGTGACATCATCGCTGTCGTTCTTAAATATGCCGCTCTTGTCGTATATCGATGAGATCCAAAGCGCCGTTTTATTACTCCATGGAGAAGAAGCCCACTCTCTTTACTTCAGTCAAGACGCCTTTGAGCAATTACAAGGCGATAACAAAGAGGTGACGGTCATTCCTAATGCTTCGCACGTTGATCTATATGATCAAACAGACGTAATTCCTTTTGATCAAATGACCCAATTCTTCCAAGAACATTTGAACTAAATAGCCACAACGATCTTCACGACTGTTCGGTCACTCTGCCTCTGCTGAGCAGTCGTGTTTTTTTGAAAATACGCATTCAGTTGCCCGCTTCTACATAGAATCATCACCAGAAAGGAGCGAAGAGATGCTTATAAAATTGATATCCGCTATTTTGCTGTTCTTATTAAGTGCCTGTGGGACAAGCGAAACAGAGAGAACCAATATGCAATCCGCTAACGAAACTTCATCGGAAGCTAGCCAAGAGAATGTCCAGCAGTTTTCAGCAGCAACAGCTGTCGTCATTACGGTTGGTCAACAGGATTTTCTAGCGAAGTTTTATGAAAATGAGGTGTCTGAGCACCTAATGAATCAAATGCCCTTTACGGTGACAATGAGTGATTTGAACAACAACGAGAAATATTATCGTTTTTCTGAGAATTTACCAGAAATGACTACAGAACGGCCGGAGATCATTCACGAAGGAGAAATCATGAGCTGGAATAGTCATACGTTGGTGCTGTTTTATCAGACCTTTACCAATTCTTATGGTGGTTATAATCGTATCGGTGTCATTGAAGATCCGACGGGGTTAAAAGAAGTACTTGGGGCGGAAGACGTAGAGGTTATTTTTTCGTTAAGAAATCCTCGTGAATAACAAATGAATAGGAGAAAAACACATGACGATCGATCAATTAAACAAACTCATGGCAAGTGGCGAACCCTTACTTGCCGGTTCGCAAGCTTCCAAACAAATGGTAGCTCTGAGTGCTAAGGCGAGAAAAATCACGATGAAAATCAATACAGTCTACCATGAGTCTGATGAGTTACAAGAACTTTTTGCCCAATTAACAGGAAAACCAGTTGAGCCGACTTTTTCGCTGTTTCCACCCTTTTATACAGATTATGGTAAGAATATCAGCATTGGCAAAGATGTCTTTATCAATGCGGGTTGTCATTTTCAAGACCAAGGAGGGATCACGATCGGTGATGATACCCTAATTGGGCATAACGTTGTTCTAGCTACCTTGAATCATGGCCTTCACCCTGAAGATCGTAGCACGCTTTATCCAGCCCCCATTACGATTGGGAAGAATGTCTGGATTGGCTCAAATGCAACGATCGTTGCCGGTGTGACCATCGGTGACCATGCGATCATTGCTGCTGGGTCGGTGGTGACCAAAGATGTCGCTGAGCGCACGATCGTGGCTGGTGTACCTGCAAAATATGTCAAAGAGGTTACTGAGTAAGCATAATAGCAATGAGTAAGAAAAAAACTGCTGTTCGCCTTGTCGCTTGTAAAGCGATGAAGACTAACAGCAGTTTTCTTATTCTTGAGGCGGCTCGCTCGTAGTGGAACCGGCGAAGTTTTCAATCAACGATTTCACATCAAGACCGAGGGTTTCTTTCAACGTTTCTTGTGTGGTCGATAAGAGATTGGTGGCGTAATTGGTGACACGATTGGCACCGCCACCTTCACCTGATCCTGTATCAACGACTGAAATTTTATCGATATTGCCTAATGGTGCGGCTGCTTCTTTGACTAATTGTGGCAGGATCTCGACGATCATGCTCAGAATGGCTGCTTCATCGTATTTCTTGAAGGCTTCAGCGACTTTTTCTTTCGTTTCGGCTTCTGCCGTTCCTTTCGCCAAAGTGGTTTCGGCTTCTGCCAAACCGATCAAACGAATCTTATCGGCTTCGGCTTTTGCCAAGGACTCTGTTCGAAATTGCTCGGCTTCAGTGGTAGCTAAGGCAGATGCTTTTTTGGCTAGCGCTTCTTGTTCAAGCGCATAACGATCCGCATCGGCTTTTTTCTTGATCTCTGAATCAAATTGCTTCTCACGACGCAAGATTTCTTTTTCTTCCAATTCGATTTGTTTTTGTCGTTCAACGACTTCGACTTCAATCTCTTGTTCTCGGACTTTTTGTTTCATGATGGCACTTTGTAGATGATAGGCTTGATCGGCATCGGCTTTGGCGATGTCTTGTTCTTTCTTATAAAGCGCCAGCTTCAATTCTTTTTCCTTCAATGCTTCAGCGATTTCGGTCATGCGTTTTGATTCCGCTGTTTGCGATTCTTGTTCCGATTGGGCTTTTTTGATGCGGGTTTCTTTCAGTGCTTCAGCTTCCGCAATTTCAGCATCCCGTTTGACTTGGGCGATTCTAGGCTTTCCAAGAGAATCCAAATAGCCGTTTTTGTCTCGTACTTCTTTGATCGTAAAGGAGACAATGATCAAGCCCATTTTCGCTAGATCGACAGAGGCTACTTCTTGCACACTTTGGCTGAATTTGTCGCGATTTTGATAAATTTCTTCCACAGTCATCGAACCAAGGATCGAACGCAAATGGCCTTCTAACACTTCCCGCGCTTCATTTTCTAATTCTTCACGGGTTTTTCCTAGAAATTGTTCCGCTGCCGTTGCAATTTCTTCCACGGATGAGCCGATCTTAATAATGGAAGTTCCGTCACACATCACGGGAACCCCTTGTTCAGTGTAGACTTCCGGCGTTGAGACATCCAGCTTGCTGGAGAGCAAACTGATTCGATTCGATCGTTGAAACACTGGCAAAACAAAGGCTCCGCCACCACGCACGATTTTGATTTTGTTGTTGCTTTCATCGGCGTGTACATTTTTGCTACCTAGATAGCTTCCGCTGATGATCAATGCTTCATCGGGCTTGGCTGTTTGATATTTCGTGACAAAGACGATCAAAAGCATTAATAAAATGAATGCCACGATGGCGATCGCGAAAACGATTGGTGATAATAGAATATCCATAGATACACCTCTTTAGTGATTTAGTTTAGTTATCCAAAAATTTTTTTGTGTAAGGAACGACGTAGCAAACTCGTTCTTTGACTTCAATAATCAAAACCTTCGATCCAGCTGCTAATAGTTCATCGATTGGTTGGAAAGCCGTAGCTGGTCGATTGCTTGAACCAGTGACACTTGTGAGTTGAATTTCGCCCATTCCTTCACAAGGAATCGGCGTCAGCACCGTTGCGATGCGACCTTCAAAATCTTTCTCAGAACTTGACAGTGTCGCTTCCGCATTTCGCATGGGAATCAGCACGTAAAAATTCAAGAGAAAAACGAGCCCTGTAGCAAGGCAGCCGCTAATGACGAAAAGTAGGAGCGAATAGCTAGACAGAAAAGTTTCTCCTAAGTAACCGAAGAGACTTGTAAAGGCAAACCATGGAATAATTAACATCGGATCGACTGGTCCGTCGAAATCGAAGATATCCCCAAACAGAAGCAGCAAAAAGGCTAAAATAGCACAGCCAATCAAAACATACAAATAAATTTGCTCAGGTGCATAAGTGTGCAGCACATATCCACCTCCTTTCAAATAGCGTGATTTGTGAGAGCGACGAAAGTTAGGAGACAATCGGAAGAAGAACGAAGGAAACAAAAGAAAGGAACAGAGATTCTATTATAATTATACCAATAAATAATAAAAATATTCGATTTAATTAGATAAAATGATAAAATAATATAATAAATGGTGGTTTGTTATTTGGGAGAAGGCAACAAAAGCACATGGTTTTTTCAAGAGCCATTGACAAACAATCAAAATCAAAGTAGATTAAATCAGGGTAGTAAAAATGTCAAAAGGAACTGCTGACTCTAGACACGAAAATAGGCAGCGTTTGTTTTCTAACCCAATCGAAATAAAGTAGTTGTTCGCAAACATAAAAGAAGTCAGGAACACTTCTTTTCAACCGACAGATCGTATTGCTAAGAAATAGAGGTGGAATCGATGGATCAAAAAGAAAAAATGTTAGAACTAATCAAGAAAAAACAAGGCGGCGGACGTTCAAAAAAGATGGAATCCCCAAAAAATGATCGGAAAAACATGCGTAAAGGCCCGAAAATTTATAATAAGTAAGGCGATGGATTATTAATACGAAATGAGCGATTAAAAAAAGAGAAAAGGACAGGGTTGCTGTCTTTCTCTCTTTTTTTTATTCCTCAGAATTCACGTACAACTCACTCAAAGCTGGCAGATCATGGACTTGGTATTTTGCTTTAAACGTTGCGATTTCTTCAGCACTGAAGCGTTTAGGATCCAGTTTCAATTCTTCGACGGGAAGAGGTCGTTCGTTAGCGATCTTGACATCGATCACGACGGGGCCGTGGCTTTCTTTAGCTTGTGTAAAGACGGATGCTAATTCTTCTTCCTTCGTTACCGTGAAGCCTTTCGCACCTAATGCTTCCCCAACTTTACCAAAATCAGCACCGGCTAGTTGCACACCGAACTTGGTTTGCTCGGTATCTTCTTGCTCCGCTTCGATGAAGCCGAATGAGTCATTGGAAAAGACCACGTTGATGATTGGCAAATCATATTTCACTTGAGTAAGGATGTCTTGCATTTGCATCGCAAAACCGCCATCCCCACTAAAGGTAAATACTTGGCGATTCGGATAGCTCAATTGAGCGGCGATCCCACCAGGTACACCATTGCCCATTGTCGCAAACCAGCCAGACGTTGTGAAACGCTGTTCACCCGTCATTTCTAAATGACGGATACTGTGGATCGTCACATTACCAACATCTGTGACAAACAGGGCATCAGGAGCTGCGATACGGTTGATTTCTCGATAGACAGGTTCAGGACGCAAAGGTTCTTGCGCATCATGGTCAAAACTATGGCGCCATGCATGCCAATTCCGAGCGTTTTCTTGATTGGCTTTTATCCAGGCATCTGCAGGACGAGGGGCTGCCATCTCTGTCCATTTTCTAAGAGCGGTCGCACCATCTCCTAAAACGGAGACATCCGTCTGATGACGACGACCAAATTTCGAGGCGTCGATATCAACTTGGACAAAGTTGGCATCAGGATTGAAAAAGCGGCGTCCAAAAGGGAAGTCACTGCCGACAAAAACGATGAGATCAGCTTCTGCCAAAGCTTCATTGGCTGGTTTTGTCGCAACCCGTCCGGCAAATCCAAGAAAGTTTTCATAAAGATCAGGCACGATGCCTTTGGCTAAGACAGAAGCCGCTACAGGCATTGAGAAATGCTTCGAGAAAGCATCGATGGCATCAAAATGACCAAAGAGACCTTGTCCGATATAAAGGACAGGTTTTTTTGCTTGTTCAAAATAAGAAAGGGCAGCTCGTAAATCGTCTTCATCCGGCTGGAGAACACCCGTCTTATGATTTTTGGCGGTTGCAATCTCCTGTTCGTCGATTTCTGCAAACCCGTAATCGACCGGGATCGTTACTACAGCAACGCCTTTAAATTTATAGGCGGCTTTAATGGCTTCATCCACCACGTGGGGCAAACTTTCAGGGGACATGACCGTGCGATTGTAAATACTGACATCTGCAAACATCGGATTTTCATTCATTTCTTGAAAATCATTGTAGTTCATCGAACTTGAAGCCACTTGTCCTAATAAGGCAACGACAGGCACATTATCCATTTGGGCATCATATAAGCCATTGATCAAGTGGGTGGCACCTGGACCAGCAGAACCGAAAACCGCACCGACTTTTCCCGTTAGTTTGGCATCAGCCGCCGCTGCCAGCGCACCCGCTTCTTCATGACGTACTTGAACATATTTGACCGATTGCCGTTCATGGTACAAAGCATCCATCGTTGAGTTGAAAGATCCACCGGGGATTCCATAGATATGGTCGATGCCCCACGCTTCAAAAATCTTGATCATTGCTGTACCAGCATTGATTTTTGTCATTTTCTTCACTCGCTTTCTCTGTTGTCATTCGTTCTCTTTTAAGTATAAACGTTTCTCAAAAAGACAACAAAGAATGCGCCTTCTGTCACAAGGCGCATAGAAAGACTTATTTTAGGAAATGAACGACTCAGTTGCGAAGCTCTTGCACGAATCGACTGGCGATCTCTTTTGGTCGGGTGATGGCACCACCAACCACGATACCGGTCACACCCATATCCTGAATTTTTTTTGCTTGTTCCGGGGTGTGGATCTTGCCTTCGGCTATTACTGGAACCTTCGCCGCAACCAATTGCTGGATCAACTGATAATCCGGTTCCTCATTGGTAGGACTATTCGCCGTGTAGCCGGACAAAGTTGTACCAACAAAATCGACACCCGCTTCAAAGGCATTGATGCCTTCCTCATAGGTGGCGATATCTGCCATGAGTAGTTGATGGGGGTAAAGAGCTTTGATTTGCTTGATAAAGGCATTGATCGTCAAGCCATCATGACGTTTGCGCAAGGTGCAGTCCAAGGCGATCACCGCAATATGTAAAGCTGCTAATTCGTGTACCTCTTTGATGGTTGCTGTGATAAATGGTTCTTCCGGTGGATAGTCTTTTTTGATGATTCCGATGATCGGCAAATCAACAGCTGCTTGGATCTCGCGAATATCGCGAACGGAATTGGCACGGATGCCAACAGCACCAGCTTCTTGAGCTGCTTTTGCCAATAGGGGCATGACACCGCCGTTTTCGGTATATAGGGGTTCTCCAGGCAATGCTTGACAAGAAACGATCACTCCGTCCTTGATTTGTTGGATAAAAACTTCTTTTTCCATGTATATGACACTTCCCATTCTTTTAAAGGTTCGTTTCTCCCTTCGACTATATCATGAGGCTTTTTCCATGTAAATGAAACGACACCTTCTTTAAAAGGAAAGCGAACACCAAAAAAGAAGCAAGCACCGTCATCAAGGGTGCTTGCTTCATTAGGAGGTGAGGATAGGGAATCCTTTATTCCGCTTGTTTTGACGTGCATTGCTTGAACTTCTCAAAATCGATCGTTTGATTAGCCGGCAGCACTTCGTATTGCAATCGGTCTGTTTCTTCATCGTGAATGATATGGAGGATTTTTCCGTCTTCGTCTACTGGTCCCAGACTGATGATCGTAAACCGTTCATTGATGACTTCTAAATTCTGTAAAACCCCAGAAAACACTTTGCGAATATGATGGGCGGTCTTGATTTTTTTGTCTGCTTTTTCAACAGCCTTGGCTAACGTAAAGCCTTCATCTAAAAACGTTTTGATCATTTCCACTTTGACGACCGTGGGCAGTCGGTATTTTCGTGGGGCATTTTCTTCTTGTGGGACCGATTGAATAAATCCTTTTTGTTCCCAATAACGCAATTGGCGAGGGGAGATATCACACATTTGGCTAAGTTCGCTGATGCCGACCAACAAGTTTTCATTATCAACGAGTTTTCGAAAAAGATGAGACATACGGACTCCATTCTTGTAAAGGTATTTGTTAACATTGTAACTTGTTTTACTTTTATGTCAAGTAGGTTGACAAATGTTAGGGAAAGATTTAAAGTAAAGAAGGTTTTATGAAAAATATACTGAAAAGAGTGTGAAATATGTCAACGAGTCGTCCTTTAGATATCTACGGCAAACCTTACAATCGTTCCTTACTGGTTATGGTTTTGCTGATCGGTACGTTTTGTACTGTTTTGAACCAAACATTGTTAACAACGGCTTTTCCAACCTTGATGGATGCCTTTGACATCTCTGCATCTGATGTCCAATGGCTAACCACCGGTTTCTTGCTGGTCAATGGGATCATGATCCCGATCACCGCATGGCTGATCAACAAGTTCAGCTCAAGAAATCTTTACTTAACGGCAATGAGCATCTTCCTGGCTGGAACGATCGCTTGTTTTGCAGCACCGAACTTTTCTACATTATTGATTGGCCGCTTAGTGCAAGCTGCTGGTGTAGGGATCTCCATGCCGCTTTTGCAAAATATCATGTTGTCGATCTTCCCACCAGAAAAACGCGGTTCAGCTATGGGCATGTCCGGAATCGTTATTGGGTTGGCACCAGCCTTAGGCCCAACGTTATCTGGTTGGATCATTGATCATTATGACTGGCGTTATTTATTCGGAATGGTCATTCCGATCGTCGTTTTAGTCTTAGTCTTAGCGCTCTTTCTAATGAAGAGTGTGATTGAATTGTCGCATCCGAAAATCGATCTGTTCTCAGCGATTTTATCAACGCTTGGTTTTGGTACATTGCTCTATGGCTTTTCAAGCGTCGGTGACAAAGGGTGGGGCAGTATTGAAGTAATCGGTTTTCTTGCAGCCGGTGTCTTTTTCATTGCTTTCTTTGCATGGCGTCAATTGCACATTGAGCATCCGTTCTTAGAGTTGCGCGTGTTCAAATCAACGACCTTTACCTTGGCGTCGATCCTTTCAGGGGTCACGAATATGGCGATGATCGGTGCTGAAATGGTACTCCCATTGTATATCCAAAACATTCGTGGTGAATCAGCGTTCCATTCAGGATTGATGTTATTACCAGGTGCGTTGATCATGGGGATCATGATGCCAATCACTGGTGTGATCTTTGATAAGTATGGTGCAAAACGTTTAGCTATCACCGGGATGTTTATCTTGACCGCCGCAACCTTACCATTTGCTTTCTTAACAAAAGATACACCGATTTTGCATATCATCATTCTTTATGGGATTCGGATGTTCGGGATCTCAATGGTGATGATGCCAGTAACGACTTCAGGAATGAATGCCTTGCCTGGTAATCTGATCAGTCACGGTACCGCAGTAAACAATACCTTCCGTCAAGTAGCCAGCTCAATTGGTACGGCTATCTTGATCAGTGTCTTGACAAACGTCACCAAAGGCAACTTGCCAAGTGATTCTTTGCTGGATAAAACGCCTTTGGCCTACAAAGACCAAGCAATCGAAGCGACTTTATCCGGCTACCATGCCGCCTTTTATGTGGCAGCGGTCTTTAGTTTCTTAGGTTTCTTGATCGCCTTCTCCTTAAAGAAAAAAGAACCACGATTGACGGTTCTTGAAGGAGGTGCGGACAAATGATCTTGCTTTTGATCGTTCTTAGCGTGTTAGGGTTTGCGGTACTGAATGTTTTTGCCAAAAACAAGCGGCAAACAGGTTTATCATTGGTCTTAGGTCTAGTCTTCGTAGCAAGTGTCGTCGCATTGATGGCCAATTTGACTTACCATTTTGGAATGGAAAAAGAAACGACTGCTAAAACAACAGCACTGGTTTCTAGTGCCGATAATGAGAATTTTGATTTACTATTGTATCAGCCATTAGGAGATGGTACGGAAAAAATCTACCTGTATAAAACGGATACTGATCAAGAGGAACCAAAACAAACCGGTACTGATAAAGTGACCAATGTCGTGGAAACAGGGGCTGAGTCAGCTCAATTAGAAACAAAAACGACGCGCTGGGTTTATAAAAGTGACCTATCACGCTTCTTGTTCGGAATCGCTGATAACGATGGCCAATATGTCAGCCGTACCAATACGTTCTCATTACCAGATTCATGGGAAGTCTTGAGTGTGGATCAAGCAAAAAAACTGGCTTCTTTAGCGAAAGAACAAGCGGACACCATGAAAACACAAGGACAAGCGTATGTCCAAGAAAAAATGCAAGCTGCATTAATGGCTGATCCAACTATGGACGAGGCAGCCCAAAAAGCAAAAATCGCTGAATTGACAGAAGCTTATCAAAAAGAAGCGATGGCAAAACTGCTTGAAGAAGCAAAAAGTAAAAACGAGTAGATAGTCATGGGATGGAAGAATCAAATCGGATTCTTCTGTCCCTTTTTCTACATGAAACTTGTGATTTAGCGAAACAGCTGCTAAATGTTGGTCGTGTCCATCAACAATAAAAATCCCACTCACTACTAGTGTGTGGGATTTTCTTTATTCAAATGAGCACGCGGCAATCCGGTCGAAAGCTTCTTTTAACAAGTCCAACGATTGGGTGGCAGCTAAGCGAACATAGCCATCGCCGGTCGTTTCTCCAAAGGCTTTCCCAGGGATCATCAGCACACTGGTTTCCTTTAATAATTTCTCTACAAAGCTGACAGAGTCCAACCCTGTTTGTTCAATGTTGATGAAGGCATACATGCTTCCTTTGACAGGGGATAAGGAAAGGAATGGGATCTCAGCAACCCGTTGTTCAATGTAAGTCAGTCGTTCCTTAAAGACAGCAACCACTTGCGGCACGAGGGTATCATAGTGATTCAATGCGTAAATACCTGCCCGTTGTGAAGGGGTTGGTGCCGAATAGGCGATCGCCTCATTGATCAGTTTTGCCGTAAGATTGATCGATTCAGGTGCGATCATGTAGCCGATCCGCCAGCCAGTCATGGCAAAGGCTTTTGAGAAACTGCTGAATGTGATGGTGTTCTCAGGTGCGAAGGCTGCCATCGGTACAAAGGTATCATCAAAGCAAAAGGCTTCATAGACTTCATCCGAGAGGATCAGCAAGTCATGTTCAATGGCAACTGCTGCGATTTTTTCAAAAGTTTCTGGAGAAAAAACAGCACCAGTAGGATTGTTTGGTGAATTGATGATGATCGCCCGAGTTTTTTCAGTGATGGCGGATTTTAAGACCTCGACATCGATTTGAAAGCCATCTTTTTCAAAGGTCGGGATAAAGACCGGCACACCACCGACTAGTTCGACTTGTTGTTTATAAGGTGAAAAGTATGGTTCATGAATAATCACTTCATCACCAGGATCAATGATGGCAGCCAAAGCTAAGTACATGCCATGCAATGCACCGACAGTTCCTCGTACTTGGCTAGGAGAAAAAGTAAGCTGGTATTGCTTTTGATAAAAATCAACGACAGTTTGGATAAAATCAGCACTGCCGTCTGAAGCGGTGTATTTTGTATGACCCGCTTTGACGTCAGCAAAAGCTGCTTCAATGATCGTCGCATCTGTAATCAAATCAGGATCACCAATCGACAAATCAATCAAATTTGGGGTTTTCTTCGCAAGAGTGGCGATCTCCATTAAAAGATTTTCCTCTGGTTGTAAAAAACGTTCTGCAATCAACGGACGGTTCATTTTGTCATCTCCAATTTCTATAAAACTTTGCTTAAAAAATCCTGCGTCCGCGCATTTTGCGGATGCTCAAAGATTTGTTCTGGTGTTCCTTGTTCTTGAATGATACCGTCAGCCATAAAGATGACACGATCGGCAACTTCTTTAGCGAAGCCCATTTCGTGGGTAACGACCACCATCGTCATGCCTTTTTCTGCTAAAGCTTGCATGACCGTCAACACTTCTCCGACCATTTCTGGGTCCAAAGCCGATGTTGGTTCGTCAAAGAGCATTACATCAGGATCCATTGCCAACGCTCTAGCAATAGCGACCCGTTGCTGCTGCCCGCCAGAAAGGCTAGAGGGGTAACTATCCGCTTTTTCAGCTAAGCCAACTTGCTCCAGCAATCCTTTCGCTGTCTCTTCGGCAGCGGCTTGCCCTTGCTGTTTGACTTTGATCGGGCTGATAGTCAGATTTTCTAACACCGTTTTATGAGGGAATAGATTGAAGCTTTGAAAAACCATTCCCATTTTTTGACGAATCTGATCGATTTTCACACCTTTTGCCAATAAATCATTGCCTTCGAAGGTGATTTTCCCACCGGTCGGCTGTTCAAGAAGGTTCAAGCAGCGTAAGAAAGTACTTTTTCCACTTCCTGATGGTCCGATGATCACAACGACTTCACCAGGTGTCACTTCAAGATCGATTTCTTTTAAGACGGTATTCTCGCCAAATATTTTCACTAATTTTTCAACTTTAATCACTAGTTTTCATTCTCCTTTCAGCAACACCCAAGAGACGTGAGAGGGCGAAGGTCAATACAAAGTAGATCAATGATACGATAACGTATGGTAAAAACGGTTTGAAGCTGGCCCCTTGAACGACGCCTGTTTGGAAAATCAGTTCAGACACACCGATCACCGATACGACCGAAGACTCTTTAATGACCGTGACAAATTCATTTCCTAGAGCAGGCAAGATGTTTTTGATGGCTTGCGGGAAAATGATGAAGCGCATCGCTTGGATCTGATTCATTCCTAATGAACGAGCGGCTTCCAGCTGTCCTTTGTTGACGGCATTGATCCCGGCACGAATGATTTCTGCCACATAGGCGGCACTGTTTAGTGCTAAGGCAATACAGCCGGCAGCTAATTTCGAAAGCTCTAAGCCTAACACGCCTGTTCCAAAGTATACAATAAATATTTGTACTAACAAAGGTGTTCCTCGAACATATTCAATATAGACAGCGGCAATGACTTTCAGTGCTTTTGATTTAGAAAGCTTCATAAAGGCTAACAAACTGCCACCGATAGAGCCGAATAATACCCCAACCAAGGCTAGGAAGATGGTATAGCCAGTTCCGGTGATGTAAAAAGGCAGATATTTTTCCCAAAAGCTTTGCTCTTCATCGATCGTGCCATCTTCGGTAAACATCAATCGATAGGCATCTTCTTTGTATTGGCTTAAAAGATCATTACTAATAATGGTTTCAATGGAGGAATTGAGTTTTTCCAGTAAAACCGGCGCTTCTTTCGAGATGGCGATGGCGGTTTCCTTCACACCGTTTTCAAACGTGACATTTTCGGCTAATGCCAATGTATCATTCGCCGTCACATATGCTTCGGCAACGGGACCTTCCATCACGATCGCATCGATCTTGCGTGATTTTAGATTGGTTATCAAATCAGGCACCCTTTGCAAAGAGGTGACAGTCGCGCCAGTCAATTCTGTATTTGCCAGCTCTTCTTGGGTGGTTTGTCGTTGTGCACCGACAGCCACACCATCAAAATCAGCCGTCGATTGGAAACGATCCGCGTCTTCCGCTCGAACCAGAACAGTTTGTTGGACTTCCATATAGGTGTCAGTGAAATTGACTTCTTTGCGGCGCTCATCCGTAGCAGCCATCCCAGAGATGACGACATCGATTTTACCCGTTTTTAACGCCCCTAACAACGCATCAAACCCAAGTTCCTCGATTTTCAGATCGACCCCTAAGTCATCTGCAATCTTTTGGGCAATGGAAATATCGATTCCCACGATTTCATTTTTTCCGTCAACATTGGCACGGAATTCATAAGGTGCATAATCGGCAGATAAACCCACGACTAATACACCATTTTCTTTGACTTTTTCATAGATTGGATCAGTTTCTTCTGCATGTGCTTGTCCGACAAAGAAAAACGGCAGCAATGCTGTGATGATCCCTAATAAAACAGTACCCTTACTAAACCTTTTCATGTAAACGCCCCTTTAACTTTTTCTGCGCATCTATTAAAAATGCAAATAATAACTAATAAATGTATAAAAATACATATAAGTGATAGAAACTATCATAGCATAACATCAGTTGAAGTCAATAAGTCAGAGAAAAAAAGTCAAAAAATGTTGTAGAGCGTAAAACCATTTATTCAATTTTTTTGCAATCCAACCAAGAGCAATGTGAAGAAGGCACAGCGTCTTTTTTCTAAACATATATATTCGATCTTTCACTTTGAAAATAACCGATAATAAAGAAATGTGACCACACTGAATGAACAAATGGAAAATGGTCTCAGAAGAAGCCAAAAAAAACGAAACATAAGACATTTTTTTGATTTCTTGCGATAATAAAAGTGAAGAGGAGGCGGTAGGATGAAGGTCGTATTGATTCGACACGGAGAAAGTGAAGCAAATTTCGAAAATTATTGGACAGGATGGCTGGATGTTTCGCTGACCGAGAAAGGCCGGCAACAAGCATGGGTAGCAGGGGAACAGATCAAAGCAATGGGGATTACTTTTGATTTTGCCTTTGCATCTGTGCTTCAACGAACGATCATCACGTGTGATGCCGTTTTGGAAGCTAGCAATCAGCTTTGGGTCCCTGTACACAAAACATGGCGCTTAAACGAGCGTCATTATGGGCAACTGGTTGGGGTCAATAAAGATGTGATGGTGGCACAATATGGAAAAGAACAGGTGCAAAAATGGCGTCGTGGATATGATGAACCGCCTTTATATGTGGAGGAAAATGATTTCGATCGACGCTACGATTCTTTGGATCCTCGCTTGATTCCTAAGGGAGAAAATCTGGGAATGGTCGTGGCCCGAGTGGTTCCATTTTGGCAAGATCAGGTGGTTCCGTTACTTAAAGATCATAAGAATATTCTCATTACTGGTCATGGGAACAGTTTGCGGGCGTTAGTCAAATACTTAGAGGACGTGCCCAAAGATGACATGGATACGATCGATATTCCTAACGCACAGCCGATCATTTATGAGTTTGATAGCCAAGCAAACTTGATTGAACGGGCGTAATAACGAACATTTAAAGAATAAACCACATTTTCGTTTGATGTTACATCGAAAATGTGGTTTTGTTGTGCTATAATAAGAAAAATTTAATGAAAGGCGGGAGAATATGAAAGCCGTATTAACCGTTATTGGAAAAGACAAGGTTGGGATCATCGCCGGTGTCAGCCAGAAATTAGCAGAATTAGAAATCAATATTTTAGATGTGTCCCAAACGATCATGGAAGATTACTTCACGATGATGATGCTTTTAAACATGGATGCCAATCAGGATTTTGACGGTGTTCGTGAGGAGCTTCACCAAATAGGTCAGGCATTAGGTGTGAAAATCAGCATTCAAAATCAAGAGATTTTTGATACCATGCATAAATTATAGGAGGCACTATGGAGACAAATCAAATACTTGAAACCATTCGCATGGTGGAAGAAGAAAACTTAGATATTCGTACGATCACGATGGGGATTTCATTATTGGATTGTATCGACGCCGATATTGATCGTACCTGTGAGAAAATTTTTCAAAAAATTACAACAAAAGCGAAAGATCTTGTCAAAGTCGGCGAAGAGATCGAAAGTGAATATGGCATTCCGATTATTAACAAGCGGATTTCGGTTACCCCTGTAGCGATCGTAGTGGCAGCTTGCCAGCCGACACCCGCAGACTGTATCAAAGTTGCGAAGACCTTGGATCGAGCGGCGCAAGAAGTCGGAGTAAATTTCATCGGCGGCTATAGCGCACTAGTAGAAAAAGGCTATCAAGGCGGCGACCTTGCATTGATCGAATCGATTCCAGAAGCCTTGGCTCAAACCAATTTTGTCTGTTCGTCGGTCAATATTGGATCAACGAAAGCTGGGATCAACATGGATGCAGTACGTCTGATGGGAGAAACAGTCAAGAAGACGGCTGAGGCATCAGATATGGGCTGTGCGAAGCTCGTCGTCTTTGCGAATGCAGTGGAAGACAATCCCTTTATGGCGGGGGCTTTTCATGGGGTCGGTGAAGCTGATGTGGAAATCAACGTCGGTGTCAGCGGACCTGGTGTCGTCAAACGTGCCTTGGAAAAAGTCAAAGGCGAGTCCTTTGATGTCGTGGCGGAAACAGTCAAAAAAACAGCTTTCAAGATCACGCGGATGGGGCAATTGGTCGGGCGCGTGGCTTCAGAGCGCTTGGGCGTTCCATTCGGGATCGTCGATCTTTCGCTGGCGCCAACTCCTGCTGTTGGTGATAGTGTGGCATTGATTTTAGAAGAAATGGGCTTAGAATCTGTCGGTACCCACGGAACGACAGCTGCTTTGGCATTGTTAAATGATGCAGTCAAAAAAGGCGGCGTAATGGCCTGCAACCATGTTGGTGGTCTGTCGGGTGCTTTTATCCCCGTTTCTGAAGATGCAGGAATGATCAAAGCAGTAGAAGCTGGTTTATTGAATTTAGAAAAACTTGAAGCCATGACGGCGATCTGCTCTGTCGGCTTAGATATGATTGCGATTCCGGGAGATACTTCGGCTGAGACGATTGCCGCAATGATCGCGGATGAAGCAGCGATCGGTGTCATCAACCACAAGACGACAGCTGTCCGAATCATTCCAGCGAAAGGCAAAGAAATCGGCGATCGCATCGAGTTTGGTGGGTTATTAGGGACAGCGCCAGTGATGAAAACCAATCCTGCGAAGTCTACTGATTTCATTTTGCGTGGCGGCCGTATTCCCGCACCGATCCATTCATTTAAAAACTAGCTCGTGTTCATTTTGTAAGAAAATATGATAAAGTGACCTTTAAAAGACTAATCAGAATGCTGTCTTTTAAAGGTTTTTTGGTCCTGTTACTATTTTTTTCATTCCTAAGGCGGATGTTTTTTTGTTTGGAATCGAATACAATGAAAGATAACACGATAAAAAGGGGTGGTAAAATGAAGAAAATCTTCCAACTTGGGATGTTGGTTTTTGTTGGTTTGATGGGATTTTTTGTCCTTCAACCATCAATTGCATTCGGACAGACATTTGTTCGCGATGATGCCGGGGTCCTTTCACAAGAGACGATCGAACAGATCGATGCCTTGAATAAAGAGGGGTTCCAATCATTGACTGGCGCGCCAGAATATGCTGTGATCACGATCCCTTCCTTAGATGGGCAATCGATTGAAGAGCGTAATTTGGAACTGTTCAATGAATATGGTTTAGGAAATCCAGAGGACAATAATGGACTATTGTTTCTCTTTGCCATTGATGATCGTGAATTTCGTCTGGGTTATGGCGATGGACTATCCTATGTCTTCAGTGAGCTATCGGAAGATGATTTAGTGGATGAAGATGCCAAAGACGCATTACGAGATGAAGATTATGATACAGCGATATTGGCAGCTTCTAATGAAGTCTATCAGCGAATGAAAGAAGCGGATGAAACGATTGGATTAGGGACGATTTATCAAGATGGCAATCAAATGTTAGCAGAAAAACAGGCACAAGAAGCAGAATCCACTAAGCAAATGTGGTTCACTATTGGAAAAATCGTCAGTGGTGTTTTAGCGGCAGCAGCTGCAAGCCTTGTCGGGTTCATCAGTTTTCGCCATCTTAAAACCAAACGGCGATTTGAAGAGCACCTGCCGTTGCCGAAACATCTGTTAGAAGATAGTCACTTCCAACAGAAAGATTTCTTGAAATGGGCTAGCAATAGAAAGAACTATCAGCGTTACCATCAGTATCAGACAGCAAAAGATTGTCAACAAGCATTTACGCAGTATGTGACGAGTACTTACGTGCCAGCGAAATTGAGCTCGATCACCGGATTGTCGACTGCGGATAAACGAGTTATCCAACATGCCTTGACGAATCCAGCAATTGGCTCTTATTTTTCAAACTTGCTGATGAAGAAAAAAACCACGGTCAAACATTTCGGTCAGGTGATCCTTACACAACATGACACCTTAAAAACCTATGAAGCCCAATTAGGCAGGGAAGTGACTGAACGGATGGCAGACTACGATTTGACTGATGCGGTGTTACCCGAAAATCTGCCTTTAGCAGATGCTTATCGAGCAGAAATAGCCAAGCAAGCTAAAGAAGAGATCAGAAGACGCAATGAGCAAGGGCGATACTTAGCTCAACTTGTGACGGAAAAAGCGACCTATCCTGAGATGGTACAAGCCATTCCGAAAGAAGTTTCTAATGTTCTAGCGGAAGTGAAAACAGATGCCTTGTTCCAAGTTGACTTGAAACAGGTTTATCAAAATCACCCAGATTTAGCAAACAAATTATCCTCATTTGATGCTTCTGATCGAGCAGCAGTTTTAAATAATGCTCGCCAAGAGTATGACCCGCATGGGATGAATATGGCGTTGTTCTTTGTGATGATGAATAATCACGTGTCCCATCAAGAACAAGTCATTGCCGATACACAAAGTTCTTCGAATGATTTTGGCGGTTTTAGCGGAGGAAGTAGCAGCGGTGGCGGTGTTTCTGGTAGCTGGTAATTTTTTCGTAAGGAGGAACGTTCATTGTTCTGCAATACATTCGCTTGCATGTAGGTTTGTGCAAGCGGAAGGATTGTATAGTCAATGGCGTTTTTTCTTGTGGAGGAAATCCCTTGATAAATAAGACAAACCAAACAAAGTGTGGTAAACTTTTTAGAGTTACAGAAAATGAATGGAACTTTCATTCATTTGAAAAAGGGAGAAAACGAGGGATATCATGTACCAATCTTACATATGGGATTTTGACGGAACACTTTACGACAGCTACCCAATCATGTTAAAAGCTTTTATTAAGACATTGAAGGAGTATGGCTTCGATCCAGATCCAGCGGAGATTTATTATATATTGAAAGATTCATCTTCCAAAAAAGTTGCTGAAAAATACAACTTAGATTTTCAAGAGTTCACTAAAGCATTCAAAGCAAATGAAGCGCTGGATGATCGTTTGCCGCTTTCCTTTGTAGGAACCAAAGAAACATTAGAAGCCGTGGTTGCTGCTGGTGGCAAGAACTACATTTTGACCCACCGCGATGTCGTTTCAACAAAAGAGCTGTTAGAAAAAGAACAGATGGCAGACCTGATCGTTGAGATCGTAGGACCGGAAAACAACTTTCCCCGTAAACCTGATCCAACTTCATTGATTTATCTTGTCGAAAAATATCATTTAGACAAAGATCAGACCGTCATGATCGGCGATCGTACGATGGATGTTTTTGCAGGACAAGGAGCAGGTGTCAAGACGATATTTTATGATATAGAAGGTCTCTTAAAAGATGTATCCGCCGACCATACCGTCCAATCCATGGCTGAAATACAAGAAATCATTAAGTCTTGAGAAATCAAGGCTTTTTTTGTGCAAAGAAAGTAAGACATTCATTACTTATGATGAACGGTATAAACGTGGTTCTCATTGGTCTTCTAGTCTCGGCACAACAAACCAAAAAGAAGTCACGCCATTTTTCGACTCAGCGCCATAATCGAAGGCGTGAGAAGTCAAAATGGTTTTCACGATCGCTAAGCCGATGCCGGTTCCTTCTTTATGTCCTGCTTGATGTTGGACGCGTTGGTATCTTTCCCAAATGAGTTCGAGTTGTTCTGGAGGGATATCTTTTCCGGGATTGATGACAGCAACTTTTGTTCTTGTAGATGTATTCGTTAATTTGATCAAAAGACGCTCGTTTTTAGGTGTATGGTTGATGCCATTGTTTATTAAATTACGCAAAACCTGTTCCATTTTGATGCGATCAAAAAGAGCAATTCCATTCTTACTATCTGCTTCAAAATCGACAGTGATGTCATATTGATTGGCGATCCCTCTTGCGTAGGCAACGACGGAGGAAACCACCTCGTATGTATTCCAGATTTCATTTTTAAGTTGTGTGTAGCCTGCTTGCATGATAGAGAAATCCATGATGTCATCAACCATGGCACTCATACGGTGGGCTTCGCTGATAATTAGTTCCATATGTTCTTTTCGAAGGCGTTCGTCACTTCCAGAAACATCACGTACCATCTCCCCATAACCCGTGATCAACGCGAGGGGGGATCGTAGTTCATGAGAAACATTGGCAATCACTTCTTTTCGCAACACGTCTACTCGCTGAAGTTCTGTGCTTAAGTCCGCAACAGATTCAGAAAGTGTACCTAATTCATCGCCACGGTTTAGTTTGGGTACGGAATAAAGCTCTCCGTTGGTTAAGCGGATGATGGCTTCTTTGATGGTTTTGATCGGGCGAATAAAATGCTGTGCTAAAAAAAAGGAGATCGTTGATGCAAAAATTGTTAATATGATGGTGAATAGAAAGAGTTGCTGTCGATTCATGCTTTGAAGCGCTTCGATTTGAGTGATCGTATTGGAGAGCAAAAGGGCAGCTGGGCGTTGGAAAAGAGTCGTAGGAACGCCAATAAGAATGGCAGAAGACTTTTCAAAGTCTTCTACAGCACTAAGGCTCTCACCGTTAAGGACAGTGGGTGCATGAGATAACAACCAGCTGTATTCGTTGCTCAACCCATCTATGTTTAATTGTTGTCCATTGTTAAATGCCGCCAGAATTTCGCCATACTCGTCGACTAAAAAAAGAGTCCCAACGATCGTTTTACTGAGGAAAAGCAATGGATCTTCTGGTAAATCATCTGGATCTACTGCCATTTCTTCAACAGCGGCAGCTGTTTCTTGAACTGTTTCTAAAAGTGATTCTTTTGTTACATTGATATAATTTGGTTCAAAGAGCAAAATTTGAACAGTCCATAAAAAAGCAATGCCAATGACGACCAGCAGCATATTGGCGGACCAAAGCCGCACGAGTAATTTACTTTTGATGTAAGTAAAACCTAACCGACTAGTCTTCATAATCAAATTTATACCCAACGCCCCAAACCGTTTGGATCAACTCTCGGTAATCCCCTAGACGCTCTCGCAAGGACTTGATGTGTGTATCCACTGTTCTGGTATCACCGAAATAATCGAAGCCCCAGACACCTTCTAAAATTGATTCTCGGCTCAAAGCAATATGATTATTTTTTGTCAAATAGACCAGCAGATCGAATTCTTTTGGCGTAAGCGGCAGAGGATTCCCTTTGATCGTTACAGTATGAGAAAAAACATTGACTTCGAGATCGCCATAAACGATCTTTTCGAACTGAAATTGACTACTTCGTTTCAACACAGCTTTGATGCGAGCCATCAGCTCTTTAGGGCTAAATGGCTTGGCGATGTAATCATCGGCACCAAGATTGAAGCCAAAGAGTTTGTCATACTCTTCCTTTCGAGCGGTAATCATGATGACTGGCGTGTTACAGCTACCTCTGATTTCCGAAAGCGTCTGAAAGCCATCTTTTCCCGGCATCATGACATCTAGGAGAATCAAATCGAATGAATGATTGGTTAATTTTTCCAAAGTTTCTTTTCCATCTGATGCTTCAAAACATAGATACCCTTCGATCTCCGCATAAGTTTTCACTAGGGCACGCATATGAGTGTCATCATCGACAATCAATATTTTTTGCAATTTTATTCACATCCTTAAAAATAATTTATATTTTTTAAAGTATATCACAGCATAATCGCTGAATTAATAAGAAAATGACTCTTTGAAAAATAATTGTTCTTTCCCTCACAAGATCATCACAAATACCCAATACTATAGAGGTATATTCGATCGAAAGGGGCGCTTTGGCGATGTATGACTATCATATAGTCAAAAAGAAAAAAGCGAAGAAAAATCGTAAGCTAGTCGGTCATTGGTTATACATAATCAGTCTTGCGCTTTTTATGGGGTTTTCTGCACGTTTGATTTACATTGTTCAAGTCGGCGTGATTGCTGGCGTCTCTTTGTCTGAAAGAATAGAAAGTTTGTATTATAGTTCACGATCCATCGAAACAAGTCGAGGGGCGATTTTTGATCGGCAGGGGACAGTGATCGCACAAGATATTCTTTCCTATACTGTTCGAGCGGTTCTTTCTGAAGATTACATTGATAATGGCCGACCCATGTATTTAGACAGAGCGCGCTTTGAGGAGACCGCAACGATTCTTTCGGAGTATTTACCTATTTCTAACGAGCAAGTTTTGTCTATCTTGACAGACGGTGCGAATCAAATAGACCCGCCTGTCTTTCAAGTGGAATTTGGCAATGTTGGCAGTGGTCTAAGTGTGACCACTCGAAATCAAATCGAAGCGGCGTTTGATGCAGCTGGAATCAATGGTATCTATTTCGATGCTCGTTCAAGTCGCAGCTATCCGAATGGCATCTTTTCTTCACATTTGATAGGGACAACGTCAGATGATGATGAAATTCGAGTCGGAGTTTCTGGATTAGAATATGTACTGAACGACTTTTTGAAGAATCAAAATGGGCGAGAGTCTTTTCAAGTCAATGCTTCAGGGAATCCTGTTCCTGCAACCAATCAAATGGTAGAAGAAGGCGTAGATGGGAACGATGTTTGGACGACATTAGATGCTCATCTGCAGTTATTCACTGAATCAGTGATGGATGAGGTTATGGAACAAACACGACCAGAGAATCTGACGGCTTTATTAATGGATGCGAAAACTGGAGAGATTTTAACGATGGCTCAAAGACCTAGTTTTCATCCAGAGACCCAAGAAGGAATTGCGGATGAGCACTTTATTTGGCGTAATCTTTTTACGGAAGAGATGTATGAACCAGGTTCGACCTTGAAGCTGGCAACCGTTGCGGCAGCGATTGATGAAGGTGTTTTTGATCCGACGGAACGCTACAATCCTGTGAGTATGCAGATTGAAGATCGAGTCATCAACGACCACGACTCAGGAGCAAATGGTGAGTTGACGATGCGGCAAGCGTTAGCTTGGTCAAGCAACACTGGGATGGTTCGACTTCAGCAACGGATCGGTTTTGATGCATGGGCGCAGTATTTAACTGATTTTGGACTAGGGAAAGTTACAGGAAGTGAGCTTCCCGGTGAGGTGCCTGGTATCTTACCTTCAAGAAATCGGGTGGATTATGCCATGAGTTCTTATGGCCATGCGATTGGGGTCAATCAGATGCAGATGATGCAGTTATTTAGCGCATTTGCCAATGGTGGCGAGATGATTCGTCCGCAATTGATTCGGCAAGTGGGAGAAGAGACCCAAGTTTTTCCAGAAGTCGTTTCTCAGCCTATTTCACAAACAGCGGCTGATGCTGTATTGGAATACATGACCGATGTAGTGACGGATGAACGCTATGGCACCGCTTATGATGTATACCAACTGACGAACCATGAGATTTCTGTCAAAACTGGGACTGCTCAGATCGCCAATGAGAATGGTCAAGGTTACATGACAGGAGAGTTTGATTATATTTATTCGGCGGTCTCGATCTATCCAACGGATGATCCACAGTTTATTCTTTACCTCACTATCAAGCGACCAGAGGAATACGATCGTCATACCTTAGCTAAAATTGCCAATCCATTGATGGAGCGTTCGATGGCGCTGCAAAGTTTTCGTGAGTAAAAAAGTTTCTTAACAGGAGCTTAAAAAGACATAGACCATCTAAGAAGTTTCATGCTGCAGCTGGTCAATTTTCCACAGGAATGATAGTCTTTAGAAAAGGCAGGACGGTTTATCAGCGATCCAATCTAGGGATGAATGAGTGGATAAACGATCGCGCTACAGCTAACACATAATGATTCATTGACGGAGGTGTCATATGAAAAAAATAAAATTCTTAATCAAAAGCATTTTTCTCATCGGGCTTCTTTATTTTGTAAGCCAGATGATTACATGGCAAGACGGGCGCTTGGCATTTTGGGATGCTCGACTCAACGAGATCACTCAATCTCTCTCGTCCCAATTTTCTCCTTCACAAGACACTTCAGCCAGGCCATCGGCAGAAACACCTGCCCAGACATATTTATATAATGAATCACGACAAGTGATCGAAGAAACCTTTGGAGAAGCGATCAATGAATCAGCGAATCGATATGGACTGAACTGGACTTCCTATCACGATGATTTTCGTAACTTCATGATGGTGATGTACGATGAACATGATATTGCGCAAGGGATCTATACGAATCAAGACACGATTCTTATCGATGACACGCTAGGTATCGGGTCTTCAAAAGCCAGCGTTCGTAATCAGATGGGTACGAGCCAAGAAAGTCTACAACGAGGATCAAGACGGTATCGCATCGATTCCGATGCCGACTATGATCTGTTCCTACAAGACGATCAATTGATTACTTTTTTCTATGATGTTCATGCCGAAGATACAGTGACTGCGATTCAAATCATCAATCGCTCGTTAGAAACACGCCATGCGAATGATTTTCGCCAAAATCAAGCCGCCATTTTAAGCGGCTTACGAACACAGTTATTTGAATTAACGAATGCCACCCGAGTGAAATTTGGTTTGTCGCCCCTTGGATTCAGTGAAGCAACCAGTGAGACTGCCGTGAAGCATAGCCAAGACATGGCAGAACATCGATATTTTGACCATATTGGGTTAGATGGATCGACTCCATTTGATCGGATGCAAGAAGACGGGATCAGCTTCACTGCTGCAGGGGAGAATTTGGCATTTGGCCAAGCCAGCAGTATTTACGCCCATCAAGGTTTAATGAATTCAGAGGGACATCGGGCAACGATTCTAAACGATGAGTATCAATTTCTCGGGATCGGTATTGCGATCGATACCAGCGAACAGCCATATTATACAACGTTGTATCACCGAGGATCGGCGTCGTGAATTCCTGAATTGCTTGAAACTGATTAGTTAAAAAACACTGCTCATTTGAGATTGTTGCGTTAGCAGCATCAAGTGAGTAGTGTTTTTTTGTCGATAAAATGGTGTGCAGCAGTATTGTTTAGTTTTGACGGTAGGCATGAGGAGAGCACTGATACTTCTTTTGAAATAGCTTATAGAAGAATGAGACATTTTTATAACCGACTTGGTGTGCGATTTGTTCCACAGGAAGAGAAGAGCTTCTCAACAATAAACTGGCTTGATTGAGTTTTAATTCTTGAAGGATCGTCACAAAGGATCGACCAAGCTGCTGACTGATACGGCGACTCAAATAGCTCGGGTTGTATCCAAATGCCTCCGCAACCGAAGCTAGTGTGCAAGTAGCGAAATGTTTCTCCAGATAGTCCAACACTTCTCCGAGGTACAGTTGGTCACTTTTTTGCGACTCGATCCGTTGTTTTTCTTGGAAGTTACGAACGAGTTCGGAAAAAATAATGATCATATAGGAATGGATGACCTCATGAGAACCGAAGGAGGGATTGAAGAACTGGGCCAAGACCCCAAAAATCGCATCAATCAAATAGTCGTTGTTACTCGTTTCAAACACTAGGTATTGATTGTGCTTTTGGCTTTCAGATAACGCATTGATGGCAAAATCGGCGATCATGCTATTGGATGCCAACCGACTGAGCATCTGGGTGGAAAAGTACTCTTTGCTGATCAAAAAGTTAATAACAATGTCGTCTTGATTTGTTTCGATAATTTGGTGGATCACCCCTGTATCTAGTAAGCAAAAGTCACCTGCCTTTAGGATCACTTTTCTCTCATTGATCATAATCGTGACTGTTCCAGAAAAAACATAATTCATTTCGATAAAATCATGCTGATGTAGTGGCGTAGAAGAAAAGCGTGCATGTTTTAAAATTAAGAGCTGGCTTGTCTTAAGAAATCCGCTATCTTGCGGCCGTTTTCGTATGAGACGAGAAAGGTGTTTTTCGAATGTATATTGGTAGATTGGCTCATTTTTTTCAGTGTAGACTTTCTTAAAATCCTCATAATTGTATGGAAGGGATTGCGTCTTTTTAAGGGCTATTTCTTCGGTAGTCGTCAATTGTTGTAACTGCTGCAGAATGTTCTGTTTATCCATCGCTTTCTCCTTAGGTAAAAAATAGTCAATGAAATAGTAGAGTATCGTCATTGAAGACAGGTAGAGATAGTATATAATACTTGTATGATAGCGTTATCAATTATCATAATCCGGATGATAATAATAGTCAATAGTACCAGCAAATTCGAAAGAAATGGGGAATCACCATGAACCACGACAAACCATCATTAGGGGATAAGATCCAAAGTACCCTTGGTCCATTTGCAAGTAAAGTTAATGGGAATATTTATATTACTTCAGTTAGGGATGCAATGTTAGCTTACATGCCATTCACCTTTATTGCGTCGATCTTTTTAATTATTGCTTTTTTTCCGATCCAACAAGTGACCGATTTTATTACTATGGTGTTGCGAACAGAAGATGCTAGTGTCTGGCAAGAGAAATTGCTCTATGTCAACAATGCCACACTCGCAATCGGTGGTTTGCTAGTTGTCATTTCCCTCGCAAAATCACTCGCAGAAAAACTTGAAACAAACGTTTTGCAATGTGTCTTAACTGCTTTTGTTTCCTTTTTACTATTAACACCGTTTGATGCAATGGAAGCAGGGACTTTTTTAGATATCACCCGCGTTAGCGCGCAATCGATGTTTTTAGCGATTATTGTCGGTATTTTTAGTACAGTTCTTTATAAAAAAATTGAGGGTAAAGGAATCAAAATCAAAATGCCAGCAGCGGTACCACCAGCTGTTTCTGGTCCATTCGAATCGGTGATTCCATCTTTTCTTGTCATCACGACGATTTGGGTCATCCGACTCATCATCGAAGCCTTATTTAACAGTGATGCCATGACGTTGATCAATGGGACCCTTGGTATTCCATTAACTATGTTAGGTGGCTCCCTAGTTGGAATGGTCGTTGTGAAAATTTTCGAGCAATTCCTATGGTTTTTTGGCCTTCATGGAACCTCGATCATTCAAGCAGTGATGGACCCAATCCATCAAGTCCTTGAAGACCAAAATCGTGTGGCATCAGTGGCGGGAGAGATTCCAACGAATATTATCAGTATGAGTTTTCGGAATCATTTTGCTTCGATTGGCGTCGTTGGTGCGATCATTGCTATTTTGATCGTAGCAAAAAGTAAACAGTACAAAGAGGTTGGAAAAATTGCTAGTGTTCCTTATATTTTCAATATCGGTGAACCAGCGTTGTTCGGGATACCGTTGATGTTGAATTTCAGTTTTATCATTCCTTTTGTTTTTGCAAATGCCGTCACAACGATCGTCGCTTACTTTGCTTTTTATTTCGGGCTAGTCCCGATCCCAACTGGGCTTGCGCAAATTCCGTGGACGACTCCGCCGATCATTAGCGGCTATTTTGTCACTGGTAGTATCATGGGCGCATTGTTACAAATCGTCTTGATCGTGATCGCAACGATGATTTGGTTGCCATTTATCAAAGTTGCTGATAAGCAGATCTGTGTTGAAGAAGCACAATAACCCACGAAAGGAGCAGCTTATGAAAGAAACGATAACCATCAACGGAATGACAAAGCCATTAACAGTGGATTTAAATGATCCGATCCTTATTGAATGGTCGATGACCAATCACCAAGGCTACCGATTGCAAATTTTCAATGAACAGCAGCAAGCAGTGTATGACGTTTCCAACATAGCCGCTTCTGAGAATAAAATGGCGGTCCACTTGCCACAGCATCCGCAGCGAAAAAAATATCAAGTCAAATTGACCGCCGGAGCAGGAAACGATGTCACCAGTTACAGTAGTGTGTTTTTCACGATAGCAAAGCGTGAGAAACCTAAAGAAACTATGGGCAAGTGGATCACTCGCTTAGATGATCCTATTAAAAAAGAACGTTTTTACTTTTCAGAAGAGAAAAATAGCTGCTTGTCTCGCTCTTTCACACTGGAAAAGTGTCCTTCCTATGCAGTGATTGATTGCTGCGGGCTTGGTTTTTATCGCTTGTCTGTTAATGGAAAAACGGTATCAGATGTTTATTTAAACAGTGATGTAACGAACTATGATCGAGTCGTCTACTATGATACTTATGAGTTAACTGATTTTTTACAGGAGGGAGACAATCGGATCGAAGTTGAACTTGCGAATGGCTGGTACAACCCTGCTCCGATTGAGATTTTAGGTCGGTATAACATCCGCAAACAACTAGCGATCGGCAAACCCTGTTTCTGGGGGGAGCTTCAGTTAAATGATGGAGGAGAGAATCGCTACATTTACTCAGACAATCAGTGGCAAAGTAGTTTTGGGCCTTATTTGCAAAACAATCTTTATATAGGAGAAATCGTTACCGATGTACCTGATCCTCGTCCAGAAGGAAAAACGGTACAAATTGCTGGACCCGCGGGACGTTTTAAGCCAAGCTTTATTCCAAAAATCAAGCGCACACAATCGATCGTTCCCCAAAAAATGACCGAAACTGCAGCGGGACTGCTCATTGACTTCGGTCAAATCATCAGCGGTCAATTTACTTGTACTCTTGAGGAAGATTTCATTGGTCAGATCAGAATCAGCTATGCAGAAACATTAGACGAGCAAGGCAGCCCTGATTATACGTCTACGATCAGTGGAACTTATGGCGTCTACAATCCCTATGAAGGGAAGCAGCCAGATGATCCTATCGTTCAACGAGACATCATTGAGAAAACGGCAGCGAAGACGTTCGTTTTTGAAAACCGTTACACGTATCATTCCTTTCGCTATGCGTTGATCGAGACGAAACCTGCTGACAACCTTCAAGCGATTGTAGGAGCAATCAAAGCCTATCGCTTGCATACGGATGTGAAATCGTTGGTGACACTTGAAACCTCCGATCCTTTCTTGGATCAGTTATGGGCGGTTGGACAAGCCACGCGGTTGAACAACATCCACTCGTATTTTGAGGACTGCACTCGTGAGCGCTTTGGTTATGGTGGGGACATCGTTGCGTTACTACCAACGCAGATGGCAGATCTGGCGATTGAGCCGTTGTTGGAAAAAGTGTTGCGGGATTTTGCCAACGACCAACGATCGGATGGTGCAATGACTGCAACTGCGCCATTTGTAGGAATCATGACAAATGGTCCATCAAATGGTGGTGGTGCGTTAGGGTGGCAATTGGTAGTTCCAGAGCTTGCTTTGGCCTTGGTGAAGACCTATGGGAAACAAGCAGCGGTTGCCAAGCTGCGTCCACAGTTGGAAAGGCATCTCAACTATTTACTCGCTTTTGATTTTGATTATATCGCCCAGTGCTGTCTCGGCGATTGGGGAGCAATTGATGAAACTCAGCAAAACGGGGTTATTACTTCGCCAGATCAGTCCTTTTGCTCTGCCTGCATGTATCTGCTTCTACTACAGCGTTACCAAGAATTGATCGACTTGAGGATCATTGGTAACGAGGACTATTGTCAGCGAGTGACAGCAGCGATCCAGTACGCGACACTGCAAATCAAACAGAAGTTTTCTAAAGGAAATGAGCAATACGGTGCGGGCACCTTGTCTAGTATGGTCTTTGCAATGAAGACAGGACTCAGTGAGAAAAAACGAATATTGCCAAAACTAGTACAACGGATCAAGCAGCAAGAGGGTATTTTCTCTTTCGGCATCTTCGGGATGGCATGGAGTTATCAGTTGCTGGCTGAAGCTGGCTATAATGATATTATTTTTGATTGGTTAACGAGGAAATCTGCGCCTAGTTATGCAGCAATGCTGGCAAGCGGAAACGGCACTTTGATGGAACATTTTCCAACGCCGCAACATTCAGCCACTTACGAGGGTTCGTTGAATCATGCCATGTTTGCTTCTTATGGGTATTGGTTTGTCCGTCATTTATTAGGCATTCAGATGACAAGCGCTGGGATACTGATACAACCAGCCTTCGATGTACCTATAGCCCATGTCAAAGGCTCCTTACAAAGTACGTTTGGATTAGTAGCTTTAAGCTGGGAAAAGACTGATCGTACCGTTCGCTTAACGGTGGAGTTGCCACGAACATGTGGCTATGAAATCAGTCAGATGAAAGGTTTTAGAATAGTCAGTGAGAAAATAGAAGATGAGGGGGGGCGAAAAAAAGTTTCCTGCTTATATACGATTACTACTTAGCTAGTGAAAAAGTCGACACGTGGAAAGTGTTGACTTTTTTTCTGTCGTTTACTATCTTTTGCGTATTTCATCTATGAGGTGGTGAAAATGGATCGATGGAAGCTGTTCAAAGACTATTGGCGATTTGCAGTTGGTGGTGCTGTTTTGATGGTGTTGCTGATCATCTGGTTTGTACCGTTCTCGCAAAAAAAAGAAACAAACTGGCATTCAATGGCAGATGCAGCAGGTCAATCGTCTGAAATGGGGGAAGGTGGAGCCCTTCAAGAAGATAGTCTTCACGATGAAGAGTATGAGATCGTTATAGATGTCAAAGGGGAAGTGCACCAACCGGGAATTTATCGCTTGAAATCAGGTGCGCGGATGTATGAATTGATCGAACAAGCAGGTGGTCTGACAGAAGAGGCGTTAGAAACAGCCATAAACTTAGCACAAGTGCTGCAAGATCAACAGATGGTGATCGTCCCTCATAAAGAGGATCAAGCGTTTATGGAGATGAATGCTTCAGGAGTAGGTGGCAGCCAAACAGCAGTGACACAAATCAATCTGAATCAAGCCAATGCGCAGCAACTGCAAGAACTGCCAGGTGTGGGTGCCAAAAAAGCAGAAGCAATCATCGCTTACCGAGAAGAATATGGCTTTTTTAAACAGATTGATGACCTAAAAAAGATCACAGGCATCGGAGAGAAGACCTTTGAGTCCTTGAAAGAGATGATTACAGTGGCGGACTGAACCAAATAAATGTAAGAAATACTAAGAAATGACGGTTGAAAATTCAAGAAATTCGATTAGAATAGAACTAATCAATGACAAAGGAGCAAACGAATGAGCAATACGAGAATCCCATGGGACCAGTATTTTATGGCACAAGCTGTATTACTGTCTTTACGCAGTACGTGTTCCCGACTTGAAGTCGGCGCTACATTAGTCAAAGATCGCCGAATCATCGCTGGAGGCTACAATGGGTCCGTCAGTGGCGATGTACACTGCATTGACGATGGCTGTTATGTTGTCGATGACCATTGTATTCGGACGATTCATGCAGAAATGAATGCCTTATTGCAATGTGCAAAATTAGGGGTTTCAACAGACAATGCGGAAATCTATGTGACGCATTTTCCCTGTCTTCCCTGTACGAAAGCAATTTTGCAAGCAGGGGTCAAAAAGATCCATTATTTGAATGACTATCGCAACAATCAGTATGCAATGGAACTGATTCAACAAGTAGGTGCTTCCGTCCACCAAGTTGAACTCGATCAGGTGTATTTTGAAAAACTTTCGTTTGGTGTGCTGAATGATGCACAACCAACAAAAAAGAACTGATTCATTTTTATTTCTTAGTATTATTTTTGCTTGTTCGGTGACTGCTTACTATCGGCAGTCCATCTTACTGGGACTCATTGCACTTTATTATTTCGGGATGCTTGTCTTAAAACGACAAGCATTTTTGTGCATGATTTGTTTTGTCGGACTGTTGCTGTTAAGTGTCCGCGTTTCTCTTTCTCGGACTGGGAACATACAAGAAGGTGAGTATCAAGGGGTAGTCAATGTGCTGCCAGACACGATCAAAGTCAATGGCGATCTACTTACATTTGAAGCAAAATCCTCTGCAGGTAAAGTGATTGGCCGTTACACAATTTCTTCAGAGACTGAAAAACAGCAATGGCAGGATCGATCCGATTGGGGGAGAAAGCTGCTGGTGAAAGGATTTTTTTCTCTTCCTGAAAAACCACGAAACCGCCATGGATTTGACTATTCTGCTTATCTGGCTAGTCGATCAATTATTGGCACAGTCCATATCGAGCAAATGGTAGGGATGGAAGAAGCAGATGCAGGCTTTTCACTTGCAAAAGTTCGAGCAGATGTTATTTCTTCTGTTCAACGAATCTTTCCTGAACGCTCTGCTGCCTATATCAATGCGTTGCTCTTTGGTTTTAAAGACCATGGCTTTCAAGAAGTACGTCAAATGTATCATGCTAGTGGCTTATTGCATTTCTTTACGATCTCAGGAATGCATGTCGTCTTATTTTTCAAATGGTTTCGCGGATGCTTCTGCCGATTGGGGTTTACGCAAAAAGAAATGCTGTTGCCAATGGGGATCTTTTTCTTAGCCGTAATTGGTCTTTGTGGCGGCGGCATTAGTGTCTGGCGTGCTGTCTTGGCATTATCGGTTACTCAAGTAACAACTCTTTATCAACAACGGCTATCGGCAAGTGATCATTATGGAATCGTCTTAACGGCTCTTTTATTCGTTGATCCCAAAGTATTGCTTCAAACATCGGGGCAACTAAGTCTTTTGATGACCTTCCTGATAGTAATGCAGCGACCGATCAAATTGACGTGGTTTTGGCGTAGTCAGTTCCTCACGGTGCTGGCTGCGCCTGTCATTGCCTCGCTCTTTTATGAATTCCCATTATTTGGGGGCTTTTTGACGTTTGTCTTTTTACCATTTTTTCAAATGGTTTTGCTGCCAGCCTGTTTCTTAATGTTCGTTGCTGGGACTCTGTTTCCAACCATCAGTGGGCTGATTGCCCTTTTTGAAGGGCTTTTGCTGCTTGTGGAAGTTGTCGTGGGCGCTGTAGGAGGCGTATCGATAACGGTGGGTGCCGTTCCTGCAGGATTGGCTGGCAGTTGTTGTTTATTCAGCATGCTCTTTTACCAAAAGAAAAGGTGGCTGCTGGTGATCTGTTTTTCGCTTGTTGTACCAATCGTCTTTCAGCAGAATCGCGTTTTATCCACCATTAGTTATGTCGATGTTGGTCAAGGCGATAGTATCGTTTTGCAGGCAGAAAAAAATCGCGAAGTTTATGTGATCGATACTGGAGGTTCACTGTCTTTTCCGAAAGAAAACTGGCAAGAGCGCAATCGACAAGCTGCCGCGGAATTTACATTGATTCCTTTTTTGAAAGGGGAGGGAGTCAGGAAGATTACTGGTTTGTTTCTAACTCATGGGGACACGGACCATATGGGGGACGCACTAGCCTTGATGAAGGTGATCCCCGTTGAAACGTTATATCTCGTGCCAGGAAGTGAACAAGATCACCGCATCGCCAAGCTATTAAACGAACTGCCTAAGCAGACAAGTGTTGTTTGGACGACGGTTGGCCAAGTGGTGGGTGATTTCCTTCAGTTGCAAGTATTGGCACCAGATTCAGGTGCAGGACAAAACGAAGATTCGATGGTGATTAAAACCAAGGTAGGGGATAAAACATTTTTGTTTACTGGCGATCTCGAACAAGCAGGGGAAAGAAAGTTGATTCATGATTATCCGAATTTAAAAGTCGATGTATTGAAATTAGGGCATCATGGCAGTCGAACCTCGACGGCACCTGAGTTTGTTGCGGCAATAGATCCCCAATTCGGGATCGTTTCAAGTGGACGGAACAATCGGTACGGGCATCCTCACGAAGAGGTGCTTCAAACATTGGCAAATCAGACCGTTTTGCGAACGGATCAGCAGGGCATGATCCAATTTATTTGGTCTGAAAAACAACAAACATTTTTGATAAAAACGCTGCTAGACTATCCGATAGACTAATGGTAGGATAAGAATGAAAGCGGGGGGGACGATGGAATTACAAAAAGCGTTGCAAGCAATTCGAACCAAGGAGTTGCAATCGATTTATCTAGTCATCGGCAGTGAAATGTTTTTACAAGAGCAAGTTCGCACGGCCTTTTTGGAGCGTTTTTCCGTTGGGAAAGATGATCTGAATTTTGCTTCCTTTGACATGGAGAAAGATCCCCTTGATATGGTGATCCAAGAAGCTCAATCGTTGCCTTTTTTTGGCGATCAGCGATTACTTTTCGTTGAGCGGCCATTTTTCTTAACGGCTGAAAAAAAGAGCAATGCACCTGAGCATGACCTAGATGATTTTTTGAATTACATCAAAGACCCATTGGAATCATCGGTAATGGTGATTTTTGCAGATGTCGATAAATTAGATGAACGGAAAAAAATTACTAAGCAGCTGAAGAAAGCCGCAGTTGTGATTGATGTCGCACCTATGAAAGAAGCCGACGTGCGTCAGTATCTCCAACAGTCGTTGGCCAATGATGGCATCGAGATGAGCCGAGAGGCGTTTGATTTGTTTTTACGGTTAACGGATCTGCAACTATCAAAAGCGATGCAGGAGTTACAGAAACTACGATTGTATGCAGGAAACGGCAATAAAATCACGAAAGAGATCGTCTTGCAGTTGATCCCTAAGACGTTGGAACACAATGTCTTTGAATTAACCAGTGATGTCTTAAAAGGGAACGTATCGGATGCGTTGCGCTTGTATGACGATCTATTATTGCAAGGGGAAGAGACGATCAAGATCAATGCTATTTTGATCAGCCAAGTCCGTCTACTGTTACAGGCAGCGATTTTGATGAAAATTGGCTACCAGCAAGCCAATATCGCAGAAACGTTGGGGATTCATCCGTACCGAGTGAAGTTAGCGATGCAGCAAGCGCGAGGCTTTGGAGAAAAGCAATTAGCGGCGCTCTATAACGAATTGATCGAAAATGATTACTTAGTAAAAAGTGGCCAGATGGACAAAGAGTATTTGTTCCAGCTATTTGTTTTAAAACATGGCAAACAGTAAGTCAAAAAGAAAGGCGCAGCAATCGATGATTGCTGCGCCTTTCTTAATTTGCTTATTTTGCAATTTTTTTACTTAAACGAGATTTGTCGCGACTAGCTTTGTTCTTGTGGATCAATCCTTTAGTCTCAGCCATATCGATTGCTTTAACAGCATCTTTATATAACGCATCTACGTTATCAGCACCAGCTTCAACAGCTTGATCAAATTTTTTGATTGCTGTACGCATTGTGCTTACTTGAGATGAATTCTTAGCATTAGCCGCTTCGCTTGTGCGAACACGTTTGATTGCAGATTCAATGTTTGGCATGTATTTCACCTCCGAAAAAAAAGTTCAATTACGTTTAGAAAACGTATAAATCAACACTAGTCATTATACCTAATGCCAAGAGTGATTGCAATAAAAGTTGTAAAGAAATTTTACTTAACACAAAAATTTGTTTTTTGGCCGTGCTATTTTTTGCTTTATGGATTTTAAAAATGCTTCTTTACACATTTTTTACTGAATAGTTATAAAAAGTTTACACAGAAAGAGCTTTCTATGCTATGATTACTTCGGAATTTTTAAATGGGGGAATCTATGTGAATATCGCTTTGTTTCTAACGATTGTGTTGTCATTAGGGGTGATTTTCGTCAACGGCTGGACGGATGCGCCGAATGCTATTGCAACCGCTGTCTCCACGAGAGTCTTACGCCCGAATATCGCCATTGGCATGGCTGTCGTCATGAATTTCTTAGGTGTGTTAGTGATGACGTATTTTAATGCGCAAGTTGCAGAAACCATCAGCAACATTGTGACTTTTGATTCAGGCGGGAGTTTTCGGGTCTCACAGATCGCATTAGCCGCTGCCTTATTTTCAATTGTTGTTTGGACGGTCGCAGCTTGGTATTTTGGGATCCCAACCAGTGAATCCCACGCGTTGATCGCAGGACTGACTGGTGCAGCCATGGCCCTTGGTGGGTTACATGCAGTCAATGGCGAGGAGTGGCTGAAAGTTTTGATCGGTCTTGTCGTTTCTACGTTGATGGGCTTCATTGGCGGCTTTCTGATCACGAAACTGATCGTATGGCTCTTTCGCGATACCCAACGGCGAAAAGCCAACAAAATTTTTACAGTTGGTCAAGCCATTGCGGCTGGTGCCAATGCCTTCTTGCATGGTGCCCAAGATGGACAAAAATTCATGGGTGTGTTCATGTTAGGCCTTTTCTACAACAATCTTGCTGAAAAGACCGGCAATGGCTTTTCGATCCCACTCTGGGTGATGGTTCTTTGTTCCTTGACCATGGGGATCGGTACTTCTGTCGGTGGGATGAAAATCATTAAATCAGTAGGGATGGATATGGTACAACTGGAAAAATACCAAGGCTTTTCTGCAGATGTTACTGCAGCAATCTGTTTGTTCTTGTCTTCCGTATTTGGTATCCCAGTTTCAACAACGCACACGAAAACGACCGCTATCATGGGCGTTGGAGCGTCTCGGCGTTTTTCTAGCGTTGATTGGCGCATTGTAAAAGAAATGATCTATGCTTGGATTTTAACCTTTCCTGGCTGTGGATTGATTGCGTTTCTAATGGTCAAATTTTTATTGCTAATTTTGTGAGGAGAGAAAGTAATGGCACGAAAAAAAGGATTCGATTATTTTGCAGCAATGGAGCAGTTGGCGACGAACGGCCATTTAGCTGCCAAACGTTTTTCGCTTTTGATCAACGATTATTCTGAACGAGCATTGACCGAAGCAGCAGCTGAGATTCATGCTTTGGAAAAAGAAGGGGATAAAGTGATCGCTGAGCTAACCAATGAGTTATATGATTCATTTATCACCCCTATCGATCGCGAGGACATCCTAGTCATTTCAGAGCGTCTAGATGATATTTTGGATGGCATTATGGGACTGACTTATTTATTTGAGAATTTGGTCATTACGAAGATCCGCCCTGAAACCAACTTATTTGCTGGAATGATCGTTCAAGCGACACAAGGCGTTGAAACGGCCTTAAAAGAATTTCCTAAGTTCAAAAATTCAAAAACATTGCGTCAAATGATCAATGATGTGAATACGATTGAATCAGAAGCAGACCGTTTGTATTCAAAAATGAAAAAAGCGTTATTCACAGACGAAACGGACGTTCTTGAAATCATTAAATGGAAAGATGTTTTTGATCGTTTTGAATCAATTATCAACGACACCGAAAGTGCGGTTGATATTATCGATGGTATGGTAATCAAAAACACGTGAGGAACTAGAGACCTTTCAAACAAAAAAAGAGCAACTCTTGGGCAGGTAAGTGCCACAAGAGTTGCTCTTTTTGCTTATAATTGGATCAGCCAATAGCCGATCAAAATGATTCCTAATACGATACGATACCATCCAAATACGGTAAAATCGTTACGCTTGATGTAGTTCATCAAGAAACGGATCGCGATGATCGAAACGATGAATGAGACGATGGTTCCTGTTAATAAGATGACGGTTCCTTGGAAATCAAAGGCATTGCCATCTTTCAAAAACTTGAAGATTTTCAAGGCACTGGCACCAAACATGGTTGGAATACCTAAGAAAAATGAAAATTCAGCAGCAACATAACGAGAAGCGCCGATCATGATAGCACCTAAGATAGTAGCACCAGAGCGAGAAGTTCCTGGGATCAATGCCAATACCTGGAACATGCCGACAATCAAGGCCGCTTTGTAGGTGAATTTGTTCAAATCGGTACATTTCGGTGCTTTATTCTTGTTTCGTTTTTCAACTACGATAAAGCCGATCCCATAAACGATCAAGACGATCGAAACGGAGAAAAAGTTGTAGAAGTGCGCATCTAACCAATCATCTAACGGCAATCCGATAATAACCGATGGCAAGACCGCAACAATAACTTTAAACCATAACGTCCACGTATCTTTTTTCTCTATTTCATTTTTTTGTGGGGAAAAAGGGTTCAGTTTATGGAAATATAAGTAGACGACCGCTAGTATCGCGCCCAATTGAATGACAACATTGAACATCGTCATAAATTCGGGGGTAACATTCAAACCGATAAATTCGTCGGCAAGAATCAAGTGACCAGTGCTGCTAATTGGCAGCCATTCCGTGATCCCTTCAATGATCCCAAATAAAATCGCCTTTATAAAATTTGTAAAAAACATTGGTCCAGTCCTTTCTATGACAAAATACAACTCTTAGTATACCGTTTCCTGATTCGAATACCAATCTTTTTCCTAAAAAAAGAGGGCAGTTTTTAAAACAAAAACTGCTCCTTTCTTGAAGAAATTGATTAGCCGTCAGAGGTTTCTCTTAGGACAAAAGCTCTTGAGAGAGCGCTAAGCCTTTTTTGATGTATTCTGTGTTACCAACTTCGGCGATGGTAAAGCTGCCGTCTTCGTAGATCAGTCGAGTGACCGAACCATTTTCAATATCCATACGAACATTGTTCTCATCATTGATCAGATGCAAAAGAAAAGCGATCGTTAAGCCGTGAGACACAACTAACGCATTGCCGCCGCCTTTTTTCTCAACGCGATAGGCGATATCTTCAAACCCTGTTTTGACACGTTCGGTCAAAACATCAAAGGTTTCCGCCCAATTGGCTGTATCGGCGTGGTAGATCGCATTGGCGATCGCCTCAAACGTGACATGATTAGCAATCATCTCATCATAATCAGGAAAATCAAGAATCCGCGGCAGAACGCCCCACATTTCTGCATCATAGGCCCCTTCAAGTGAGCCAAAGCACCATTCACGAATCCGTTTGTCGATGTGATAAGGGATCTCCGGTCCTCTGACATGTTCACCCAGTATCAGACGCATGGTTTCAATCGCGCGACCGCTGTCACTGGATACTGCTTCTACAAAATCCACATCGCGTAACCCAAGGCCTAAATAGTGGATGCCTTGTTCACCGGTTCGAGTCAATGGTGTGTCACACCAGCCTTGCACCCGCTGCAATGTGTTAAACATTGTTTTTCCGTGACGCACGACATACAATTCCGTCTTTGCCATAACTAGTTATTCCTCCTTTTGATTCGTCATACGTTTATGCGTTAAAAAACGGATTGGTCCGTTTCTCAATTTCGATCGTTGTTGGTTCTCCGTGGCCAGGATAGACCGCCATTTGATTCGGTAAAACAAAGAGTTGCGTTTGGATGCTGGTCAGCAATTGTTCCAAATTTCCGGTTGGCAGGTCTGTCCGACCAATGCTACCTTTAAATAAGGCGTCTCCGGAAACGACAAAATTGTCAAAAATAAAACTGACGCTGCCAATGGAATGACCCGGGGTTGCAACAACCTTAAAGGACATGCCAGCTATCTCGTACTCTTTCAACTCTAGCTCGAATTCAGCTGGACGTGCGGTGATGGTTCCTAATTCAGGATGACGGCCAGAAAGGTTTTTCATAGGATCACTTAGCCATCCTTGCTCAAGCGGACTCACGTAAACGGGGATCTGATAATAATCCCGCAAATGGTCAACTGCGCCGATATGGTCATAATGAGTGTGGGTCAATAAAATCGCTGCTGGTTTTGCGCCTGTTTTTTCGATCTCAGCGATCAATCTCGCTGCTTCTGCTCCAGGATCAATAATCAACAAAACATCTTCTTTCCAAATTAGGTAACAATTTTCTTGAACGGGTCCTGTCACTAAACCAATGATTTTCATGCTAAAACCTCCTAGGATCACAAATACTTGTGTCTGACTATAAGTATAGCTTAAAGTATAAGAGGAAACAAAGAAAGGTTTTTAGGAGTGAAAAATTAATGATAAAAACGATAAACGCAGAAGACAATCGTCAGGCAGTCTGTCAATGGCTAAATCATTCAACGAAAAAAACAGAGGCAGTGAGTGCCTTTTCCGATCAAGAGCAGCTTTCATTTGCTTTTTTTGACAATCAGGATCAACTTGGTGGGGTGATTGGAAAACGGACAGGCAATACGATCCATATTCAATTGTTAGCAGTTGATCCAAGCCATCAGAATCAGGGGATCGGGAAACAATTGATAAAAGCACTTTTTGATCACGGTAAAAAAGCGGGGTGTCGTTCCGTGACGGTTACCACCCAAGACTACCAAGCGCCGCAATTCTACCAAGCAGTCGGCTTCGAACCGTTTGCTGTGCTTACGGATACACCTGTGCTTGGCACGGATAGGCTTTACTTCGTGAAGATGCTGTGATCAACCTTTGGCAGGCAGGTGATAAGGCTAACCAATAGTTTGATGAGAGAAAAGCTTAGAATTATTGTGGGAATTCGAAAATTTTTCTAAGAAACCGCATTAGCAAAAAACTGCTGTTATACTAATTAAAATAAGAAAGCGTTGATTCGTTTGAAACGGGTCTAGTTTTTGACAAAAGCATGAACATTCTTCGTGACCAACTTCGAGGAAAGTGTGTGATCTGTATCTTGCGTTAGTTTTGATTGGTATACCTCAACTTTTTGTAAGAAGGTGTTTTTTATGAAAAAATCCCTGCAATTTTTTTTCACTCTATGCTTCGCCGCGCTCGCTTTAGTGAGCTGTGGCCAAGAGGAGCTAACCATCAACGATTCGAAAGAAGTTTCTGAAACTGTTACTTCCGCCTCAAAAACGGTTGAAAATGGCGACCTTGATTTGATGCTGATCCAAGATGAGAGTGTCATCTTTCCGCAAAGCCAAGGGGTTTATGATTTTCATGAGAATGAGTTGACGATCGTTAAGCAGTATTTGCCGATGGCAGATTTAGAAGATAGTTCAGCCAGCTCTAGCGATGTTGCCTTGTATGAAGGACAAATCGAAAGTGATTTTCAGCGTCATTTTTCCCATTCAGAGGTACAGTTGTCCAACGACCCTTATCAAATTTATGAGATCACCTATCAAGATGCATCATACACGGTTGAAGGGAAGCATTTGACGATCAAAGCAGATGGACGGACCTTTGAGTTCACCTTAGATCTAGATAATCAACAAGCTTTTGACCAAAATGGTGTCAGTTATGATATTCAAGTCGATCAATAAATATCTTTCAAAAAATAGCGCTGCTTTACTTGCTTAGGTGAGTAGAGTAGGCTTTTTTGTAAATCCTTCGCCAAACCCATTTTCTGGAAGAAAAAATGAAGTCAATTATCTGATGAGTAGGTGTTTTGTTGCAAGTGGTTTTTTCATGGTGATAAAACCTGTTTGGATAGGATACTCTCCGCAGAGGATGAAAAGCTGTTTCTGTTCGCTTTTCCAAAAGTAATCTATCCGCTATAATGGCAAACGAGAAGGTGAACACGTGTATAAAGGAAAAGTTGCGGTTAGAAAAATCGTAGAATTTATTTTGCGCCGAGGCGATATTGATAGCCGCAAAGTCAGTAATCATACCGCGCAAGAAGGCGCCCGTATCCATCGCCAACTACAAAAAGAGGCTGGGGATGCGTATCAAAAAGAAGTCTTTTTCAAACGAGAAAGCCAAATTGAGAAAGATTCGATCACTGTCGAAGGACGTGCCGATGGTCTCTTTTTTGATGCAACTCTTAATTCTTGGGTGATCGATGAGATCAAAACTTCAGAACCAGCGTTCGAAGATATCCCTGAAGATCAAATCGATTTGTTTTTTGCCCAGGGAATGGTTTATGCTTATTTGTTTTTACTACAAGAAAATGAACAAGCAGCGCTTAGTGACAGTGAAAATCAAGAGAAACCAGAAGCGGAACCTATTGCTGAAGGTAATGATCCGAAGAGACCCATCGATCGAATCGCCGTACAATTGACTTATTATCAAACCACTGAAAAGCTGACCACCCGTACGAGAAGAACATTTCAGTTTTCAGAATTAGCTGTTTTTTATGAAGAATTACTTCAGGAATATCATAAATGGTTAGTTTTTCAAGAGAATTGGCGCCGTGTCCGCAATACGTCTTTGCAGCTGCTGTCTTTTCCCTTTGAAACCTTTCGCAAAGGGCAGCGAGAGTTAGCAGCAGCGGCGTATAAAACACTAAAAAATGGCAAGCGACTTTTTGCGGAAGCGCCAACTGGAACTGGAAAAACCATGTCAACGCTGTTTCCCGCATTAAAAGTGCTAGGGGAAGAAGGGGCTGATCGGGTCTTTTATCTGACGGCGAAGACGATCACCAGACAAGTGGCCGAAGATGCACTGAGCAAGTTAGCAGACAACGGTAGTGAAACCAAAAGTGTCACGATTACCGCCAAAGACAAAATCTGTTTTTTAGATGAACGAAACTGTACGCCAGAACACTGTGCGTATGCGCAAGGCTATTACAATCGAATCAACGAAGCATTATGGGATCTGTTGCATCACGAGAACCAAATAACCCGAGAAGTGATCGAGACCTACGGAAAGAAACATACGGTCTGTCCCTTCGAGCTTTCACTGGATGTCAGTGTCTTTTGCGATGTCATTATTGGTGATTATAATTATTTGTTTGATCCCACCGTTTATTTGCGAAGATTTTTTGAGGAGCCGGATGAAGAATATTTCTTTCTAGTGGATGAGGCCCATAACTTAGTCAACCGTTCCAAAGAAATGTATTCGGCAACCATTACCCGGCAGCCATTTAAGGAATTAAAGAAGAAACTATCCAATGACCAGCAAAAATTAAAACGCGCCCTAAACAAAGTTGACAAAGAATTTGCGGCTATTGCTCAAATAGCAAAAGAGGAAGAGTGGGAATATCACCATCAAGCAGCTCCCCATGAAACGATGGTCAATCAGCTCTACAAAGTAGCTGAATTGATGAAGGAATGGTTGCCGGCAAATCCTGAGCATGAATTGCAAGAAGAAGTGCTGCAAGTGTATTTTGAAGCTAACCATTATTTGAAGATCAGTGAATTTTATGATGATCACTACGAAACGACGGTGGAGATCGACCGCTATGATATCAAACTACGGCAATTTTGCATCGAACCAGCGCCGTTTTTGGAATCTGTGTTAGATAAGGGCAAGGCCAGCCTGTTGTTTTCTGCGAGCTTTACTCCTTTGTCCTATTATCAAGAGGTGTTAGGAGGCGGCAATGAAGCTTTGCGCTATCGCCTGCCAAGTCCTTTTGATCCGAAAAATCAGGGGATTTTTATTGCAGACTATATCCAAACAACGTATCGCCAACGTGAAGCCAGCATTCCTGCAATCGTTGATGCAATCCAGCAAATGACCGCAGCGAAAGCGGGAAACTATATGGTCTTTTTCCCTTCTTATCGTTACTTGGATGATGTGGCGGCAGCATTTTCCCAACAGGCGCCAGAGGTGGAGGTCTTGATTCAGGGGACAGCCATGAACGAAGTAGAGCGCGAGGCGTTTCTTGCACAGTTTCAATCTCTTGAGCGGCAACGGTCATCCTTGCTAGAAACAAGTCAAGACGGACAAGAGAGCCAGCCAAAAACATTAGTGGCATTTTGTGTCCTTGGTGGAATTTTTTCTGAAGGGATCGACTTGAAAGGCGATCGCTTGATCGGTGCGGCAGTGGTAGGAGTCGGACTGCCGCAAATCAATCACGAGCAAGAATTGATTCGGGAATATTACGATGAGAAAAAGGCAGCTGGCTTTGCGTATGCCTATCAGCTGCCCGGGATGAATAAAGTCCTGCAAGCAGCCGGTCGAGTGATCCGGGATGTCAGCGATCGCGGCGTGGTGTTATTGCTGGATCAACGCTTTCGGACACCGCGTTACCAAGAACTTTTCCCACTGCACTGGCAGCATGCCTTAAACATTCGTCGGCCGCAAGAGTTATCAAAGGCATTGACTCATTTTTGGCAAGAAAAAAACTAGAAGCAGAGCTTTCAGGAGAGGTTGTGCAAAATCAGCGGGTAAGGCCGATTTTGCCTAACCATCACGTTAGACTCTGTTCTAGTTTTTTGATTAGCGATAATTTGTAAACTGTAAATCGATCGTCAGGGGCAGTTTACGCAACAATTGGATCACTTCTTGCAGATCGTCACGACTTTTGCCGGTTACCCGAATTTGATTGTCTTGAATTTGAGTTTTAACTTTTAGCTTGGCGTTTTTGATCGCTGTCGTTATTTTTTTGGCGTTTTCTTTATCGATCCCATTGATCAATTCTGCCGTTTGACGAGCTTTTGCCCCCAAGGCATGCTCCGTTTCGCCAAATTGAATATTTTTCGTTGGTACATTCCGTTTGATCAGCTTCGCAAAGAGCACATCTTTGATTTGCTCCAACTTAAATTCGTCATCTCCAACGATCGTCAGTTTGCCCTCAGTCATCTTGATTTCTACCGTGGAGCCTTTAAAATCAAATCGGTTTTTCAATTCTTTTTCCGCCTGTTGAATGGCGTTTTTCACTTCTTCTGTGTTGATCTCAGATACGACATCAAAACTTGCTTCTTTTGCCAAAATCAATCACTCCTCTCATCTCTTACCTATGATTTTAACATGGAGGCGAACGATGCGGGAATCAAAAGTAAATTTTTGCAAATAATTGTTTCATTTTTTCACACAAACTGCTATTCTTTGGAAGGAGATTTTTAGTGAAGGAGCTAGATCATTGTGAGTAAGTTATTAACGAAGCACGAACAATCAGAACGATTGAAAAAAATAGGGGTTATTTTGCTGTCAGGTATCACCGCAGCCATTGCTTTAAATTTCTTTTTGATTCCCGCAAACGTTCTTTCTGCTGGGATGAACGGGGTCGCCCAATTGATCGTGGCACTTGCCTTGGAACATTTTGGCGTTCACCTTAGTACAGGGCTGTTTATTTTCCTATTAAACTTGCCTATCTTTGTTCTCGGGTTCATCAAACTCGGGAAATCATCGACACTATTGAGCTTTATCAATGTCGTTGTCGTTTCTGTCTTAACGATAATCCTTCCACAAGGAGCAATCACTGACAATATTTTGGTTAACGCTTTGCTCGGTGGCGTACTATTAGGCGTCGGCGTTGCGTTTTCACTGAAAATGGGTTTTACCACCGGCGGAATGGATATCCTTTCGTTGATATTATCAAAAACGACTGGAAAAACGGTCGGTAAATATATGTTTATTTTAAACGGCATCATTGTCATGGTCTCAGGTTTCGTCTTTTCTTGGGAAAGTGCCTTGTACACGATCATTTCGATTTTCGCAATGAGCTACGTGGTGGACATGCTGCACACAAGTCATCAAAAGGTAACGGCGATGATTATTACGACCAATGCGGAAGCTGTTGGGAAAAATATTTCTAAGCATGTGTTTCGCGGCATGACTTTGTTCCCCTCAGTCGGAGGCTATTCAGGCGTACCGGGCAATATGATCATGATGGTCGTGACCCGCTACGAGATCTACGATTTAGAACAAGCCGTTTTAGAAGCAGACGGCAATGCGTTTATTAACTTTGTGCCGACCCAATCGATCACAGGTCGTTTTGCGACAGATGATGAACAACGGACCTTTAAAACGACGGGGGTCTTCCCAGAACTGAAAATACACAAGAAAAGCCGTCCATAATCAAGGATCGTCCATTTACAAATCTTGCAAAAGAAGGTATTATTTGAAACAAGAATTAAAGGAGGTCTTCAACCGTGGCATATACTGAAGTAGAAGCAGAAGCAATCAAAGAGCGTGTCTTGGCTGCCTTGGAAACCGTGATTGACCCTGAGTTGGGGATTGATATAGTGAATCTAGGCTTAGTTTATGAAGTCGAATTTGATGCAGAAACAGGCAATACCGTAATCAAAATGACCTTAACAACAATGGGCTGTCCCTTAGCCGACGTATTGACTGAATCGATACACGAAGCATTAAGCGATATTCCAGAAGTCAAAAATCCAGAAGTAAAACTAGTCTGGTATCCCGCTTGGACGACTGATAAAATGAGTCGTTATGCACGGATTGCTTTGGGGATTCGTTAAGGATTTTATCGTAGAAAATAAATGTCTTAGACTCTTTTATCAGCTGAATAAAGTTGATAGAAGAGTCTTTTTGGATTTAAGTTGGATGCGTGTCTTTAACTATCTTGCTTTTAGTCAGTGCTTGCAGAAAGTTTGCGAAGATTGCATTGCATTTTCAGAAATGAAACGGTAAACTAGTTGAAAAGATTGGAGGAATGAATCAATGTTAGCTACGAATTTTGGGAAATATACATACAAAAATCCGTTTATGAACGCCTCAGGAGTCCATTGTATGACGATCGAGGAATTAGATGAATTAGCGGCATCAGCAGCTGGGGCATTTGTCACGAAGAGTGCAACGCTAGAAGCACGTGCGGGAAATCCAGAACCACGTTATACCGATTTACCGTTAGGAAGCATCAATTCGATGGGATTACCAAATCTAGGGGTGGACTACTACTTAGACTATGCTATCAAAAAACAGCAGGAAATGACCCAGCAAGCGCCCTTCTTTTTCTCTGTCGCTGGTATGAGCGTGGCTGAAAACATTGAGTTATTGAAGAAAATCCAAGAAAGTGATTTTGAAGGAATCACAGAGTTAAATCTTTCTTGTCCAAACGTGCCAGGAAAACCCCAAGTTGCCTATGATTTTCCTTTGACCGATCAAATTCTGGAAACAGTCTTTGGTTTTTTCACAAAACCTTTAGGTGTCAAATTGCCGCCATACTTTGATTTGGCGCACTTTGATGAGATGGCTAAGATATTGAACAAGTATCCGTTAACTTATATCAATTCAATCAATAGTATTGGGAATGCTTTATTCATTGATCCTGCTACTGACTCAGTAGTTATCAAACCAAAAGATGGTTTTGGCGGTTTGGGAGGCGAATATGTGAAACCAACGGCATTAGCCAATGTGCGGGCTTTCTATACACGTCTCAAGCCAGAAATCAAAATTATCGGTACTGGTGGGATTCGTAATGGTCAAGATGCGTACGAACATTTGTTATGTGGCGCTTCTATGTTGCAGATCGGCACAGAGCTGCAAAAAGAAGGACCGGTGATCTTTGAACGATTGACGAAAGAATTAGCAGCGATCATGAAAGAAAAAGGGTATCAATCAATCAGTGAGTTCCAGGGGAAATTAAAAACGATTGATTAAGAACGACTTTGAATGCTTTACTATCCGCTTCTTTTTATAGAAGAAAGGTGGTTTTTAATGGAGAAGTTTCGTAAAACAACGGAGGATGATCTGGTTGAGTTGATGGCGCTTTTTGAAGAAGGCATTGCTTTCTTAAAAGCACAAGGATCTCCGCAATGGCAAGATGGATACGGTCCTAAAGAAAATCAAATCAAAGCAGATATTGCAAACGATGAGAGCTATGTGTTGGTGATAGATGGAAAAATTGCGGCATCGGCAGCGTTAGTATCCGGTGAAGATCCTGTCTACAACGCAATTACCGGCGCAGGGTGGGATGGAAACGGTCCATATCTATCCATTCATCGCGTCGTTGTCAGTTCTCATTTTAAAGGGCAAAAGTTAAGCGCCAAATTGCTGCAAGCTCTTGAAGTGGTTGCATTAGAGCAAGGAATCGTTGATTTACGTATCGATACGTATAAAGCCAATATTGGTATGCAAAAGAATATCCAAGCAGCTGGCTATCAATACAAAGGAGAGGTAACATTCCCTTTTCCGAACGGAGAGCGATTGGCTTTTCAAAAACGTTTGACCGCAAGCTAAACATTCTATTCCATGAGTGTCACTTGGCTGAATTAATGGAATAGTTGTGTCAAAGTGAATTTTTGGTATGAAAATGCGGATAATGGTTGTCAGAATCCTTTCGGCTTGCTAAGATAAGCACGTAAAGGACGGTGCCAAATGAAGAAAAGAGTCAAAAAGAAAAAAGCGTATAAAAAATATATCCATGATATTTTTGCGGGTTATGAAGAAATGCTTGAGAATCCAGCGATCAATGAGAAGAAGTTTTCTTATCTGAAAGAAGAAACAACCTTAAAACGAGACGATCAAAACCAGATCCGTTTTCGTACGATCGATATTGATTAAACTACCTATTTTGGGTAGTTTTTTTGTTTATCTCGACTTAGTTGAAAATATTTCAGAAAAAAGCTTGCTCTTTCATTCTTAGAATGATAAAGTATTCAACGTTGGCAATTGAGCCAGCAGGTCAAAAAAGCTTTTGAAAAAACTTCAAAAAAGACTTGACCAAAAATGAAACAGATGATATTATAACGAAGTCGCAACAATAAAATAGTTAATCGATGTTGATACATCAACAAAATTAATTAAAAAAAGTTGTTGACAAATAACAAATCATTTGTTATTCTAATGAAGTCGCTGAGACAGCCGCTGCGAAGTTGAAAAACAACGAGCGAAAAAAACTTTTAAAAAAGAGTTGACAATCAATTGTCGCTCTGATATGATATAAAAGTTGCTAACACAGCACTGTAGACCTTTGAAAACTGAACAAAGCAAGCAAACGAACCAATGTGTAGGACGTTTCAATTTATTGAAACAAATACATGCAAGCAATAGCTAGCAAAGTTAATTTTTATGAGCTTAATGACCGTATGGTCATTCAAACAAATCATTATGAGAGTTTGATCCTGGCTCAGGACGAACGCTGGCGGCGTGCCTAATACATGCAAGTCGAACGCTTTTTCTTTCACCGGAGCTTGCTCCATCGAAAGAAAAAGAGTGGCGAACGGGTGAGTAACACGTGGGTAACCTGCCCATCAGAAGGGGATAACACTTGGAAACAGGTGCTAATACCGTATAACACTATTTTCCGCATGGAAGAAAGTTGAAAGGCGCTTTTGCGTCACTGATGGATGGACCCGCGGTGCATTAGCTAGTTGGTGAGGTAACGGCTCACCAAGGCAACGATGCATAGCCGACCTGAGAGGGTGATCGGCCACACTGGGACTGAGACACGGCCCAGACTCCTACGGGAGGCAGCAGTAGGGAATCTTCGGCAATGGACGAAAGTCTGACCGAGCAACGCCGCGTGAGTGAAGAAGGTTTTCGGATCGTAAAACTCTGTTGTTAGAGAAGAACAAGGATGAGAGTAGAACGTTCATCCCTTGACGGTATCTAACCAGAAAGCCACGGCTAACTACGTGCCAGCAGCCGCGGTAATACGTAGGTGGCAAGCGTTGTCCGGATTTATTGGGCGTAAAGCGAGCGCAGGCGGTTTCTTAAGTCTGATGTGAAAGCCCCCGGCTCAACCGGGGAGGGTCATTGGAAACTGGGAGACTTGAGTGCAGAAGAGGAGAGTGGAATTCCATGTGTAGCGGTGAAATGCGTAGATATATGGAGGAACACCAGTGGCGAAGGCGGCTCTCTGGTCTGTAACTGACGCTGAGGCTCGAAAGCGTGGGGAGCGAACAGGATTAGATACCCTGGTAGTCCACGCCGTAAACGATGAGTGCTAAGTGTTGGAGGGTTTCCGCCCTTCAGTGCTGCAGCAAACGCATTAAGCACTCCGCCTGGGGAGTACGACCGCAAGGTTGAAACTCAAAGGAATTGACGGGGGCCCGCACAAGCGGTGGAGCATGTGGTTTAATTCGAAGCAACGCGAAGAACCTTACCAGGTCTTGACATCCTTTGACCACTCTAGAGATAGAGCTTCCCCTTCGGGGGCAAAGTGACAGGTGGTGCATGGTTGTCGTCAGCTCGTGTCGTGAGATGTTGGGTTAAGTCCCGCAACGAGCGCAACCCTTATTGTTAGTTGCCATCATTTAGTTGGGCACTCTAGCGAGACTGCCGGTGACAAACCGGAGGAAGGTGGGGATGACGTCAAATCATCATGCCCCTTATGACCTGGGCTACACACGTGCTACAATGGGAAGTACAACGAGTTGCGAAGTCGCGAGGCTAAGCTAATCTCTTAAAGCTTCTCTCAGTTCGGATTGTAGGCTGCAACTCGCCTACATGAAGCCGGAATCGCTAGTAATCGCGGATCAGCACGCCGCGGTGAATACGTTCCCGGGCCTTGTACACACCGCCCGTCACACCACGAGAGTTTGTAACACCCGAAGTCGGTGAGGTAACCTTTTTGGAGCCAGCCGCCTAAGGTGGGATAGATGATTGGGGTGAAGTCGTAACAAGGTAGCCGTATCGGAAGGTGCGGCTGGATCACCTCCTTTCTAAGGAATATTTCGGAAGACTACACATCGTTTGCCTTTGTTCAGTTTTGAGAGGTCTACTCTCAAACAAAATTTGTTCATTGAAAACTGGATATCGAAGAAAAAATCAAAACAAGTAACACACACCGAGTTGAAATGTTAAAAGAGTTTTTTAATAAGTTCAACGCTTATTTTCTTGAGCAACCTTCTATCGCTAGAAGAAGTACTCAAAACCGACCGTAAGGTCAAAGGTTAAGTGAATAAGGGCGCACGGTGGATGCCTTGGCACTAGGAGCCGATGAAGGACGGGACTAACACCGATATGCTTTGGGGAGCTGTAAGTAAGCTATGATCCAGAGATTTCCGAATGGGGGAACCCAGCATCTTTTATAGGATGTTACGTCTGCGTGAATACATAGCGCAGTCGAGGTAGACGCAGAGAACTGAAACATCTAAGTACCTGCAGGAAGAGAAAGAAAATTCGATTCCCTGAGTAGCGGCGAGCGAAACGGGAAAAGCCCAAA